>UCIT01000061.1 GCA_900472625.1 Hyphomicrobiales bacterium
GGTACGTCCGAGCCGATCGCCTTTGATCCTGGCGGAAAGATGCCCGGCCCTAGCTGGTTCGCAAGCGAACCACCGGGGTTGGCTGAAACGGGCCGCCTGATCGCCCGGCCGGCTTGGCCGTATGATTTGGCTACGACACGCGCCGGCCGGGCGACCATTCGACTCCGTTTGAGCCAACAGAATGGTTCAATTTAACCCGAAAAGGCTCTAAAGCGGCGGTGGCCGAGCGAGAGGCGGCCGAACCACGCGCGCCTCCGTCACCGCTCAGGCGAAATCAGCTCGACCGTCGGAAAATACACCCGATACCGGCCAACATCGCGCGTCAGAAGCGGGAGCCTCTGGACAGCCGCCTGCGCGCCGATCAGGAAATCCGGGAGGACGCCGGTGCGGATGCCGCCGGCGCGGCGGTATTGCGTGAAAGCCTTGCCGGCGAGAAACAGGGCGGCGCGAGGCATGGGCGCGATAGTCAGCTCCGCCGCTTCGACGAAGGCATCGAGATCCTCGATGCGGTCATAGCGAACGGCGAGTTCGGCATAGACGATGTCATTGATCAACAATGGTCCGGCGAGGCTGGCCGTCTCGAGCTGGGCCAGCGACCAGTCGGCCCAGACGGGATCATCCGTCACCAGATCGAGAAGGACGTTGGTGTCGATGAGCGTCATGGCTCGCCACGGGTGAGCGCCATGATCGCATCGGTATCGAGGCCCTCCCCGGCGTGACCGCGAAGCTTGCGGAAACGGCTGACGGTCTTCTTGCTGTCGGCACGTGTCAGCACAACACTTCCATCCTCGGCGCGATGAAAATCGACTTTGCTGCCGGCGGTGATGCCAAGCAGATCGCGCACCGCTTTTGGAATCGTCACCTGCCCTTTCGACGTCACCGTGTTCGACATAGCAATACCTCGGTAATACCTACTGCCAACAAGGTAATACGCCTGCGGTTTCAAATCAACTTCGGCCCTCTACTCCGCCTTCTCGAACCTGAGCACGCCCGCCACCCTCGCTTTGCCGCCTGAATCGGAAGGGTGGGTGACGCCGTCCATCACCGGGATTTCAGGGAAATCGAAGGGGCTCACTCCCTCCAGGCAGGCGACGTTGATGCCGAACTGGGTGGGGGTCGAGCGGCGCTGGTGGTGGGTGTAGATGCCGCAGGTCTTGCAAAAATAGTGCTTTGCCGTGCGGGTGTTGAATTCGTAGAGCGTCAGGTTGTCCTCGCCCTCGATGAATTCGATGTCGGCGAGATTGGCCGAGACGGCGATGGCGCCGCGCATGCGGCAGTAGGAGCAGGTGCAGCGGCGGATGGTGTTGAACGCATCCGCGAGGCGCACGCGGAAGCGGACGGTGCCGCAGTGGCAGGCGGCGTTGTGCTGGTGTCGGTCATCGGTCATTGCAGGGTCCATTGTGGGGTTCTGTCGGGACTTGGGGGCAGTGTCAGGCGGATGTCGCGCATCTTGAGAGAATGTCGTTGATTACGACGTCCAAGGGTGCGGTGGCGTCGATAAAGGTTGCATCCTTGGGAATGTCCACCCTGGTCGCGTGCAGATGCAGCACCAGGTCGCGCTCGGCTTGGCTTGCGCCGAATTCGTCGTCCGGCCGGTTTGCCAGCCTTTCCCGCAACGTTTCCGCATCGACGTCGAGGACGAAGACGGCGTCGAAAAGATCGATGAACCGGTCGAAGTTGCGGGAGCCGCCGCAGAAGAAGGTGATCGGCCGGCTGTGGTCGGCGACCAGCGCCCTCACCCGGTCGACATCCCAGATGTGGTGGCGGTGGCCGAAGGCGATGTCGCGTGCATGGTCAGCGACGTCCAGCGGCTTTCCGGTGCGGGGATCGCCCTGATAGGCGAGTTCGCGGTCGCCGTGGACGACGTGGTAGCCGCGGCTCTGCAATCCCGACGCCACCGACGTCTTGCCGGTGCCGGACACACCTTCGATCAGGTAATTCTTGATGCCCATGTCGTTTCCATATGCCGTATCGTCGCGCGCCGGCCCGTGCTGCTTCTAGCGCAGAATTCTATCATATTTCGGACAGCGTCGTTGGCGGACAGCACGAAACGCCGCGCCGGAGAGAACTCCGCGACGGTATCGTGCAAGCTGGGAACGGGCAGGCGTCGGCGGTATGGGATGGATGGTGTCAGGCGATGACGCCTGCCCGATCGGTTCAGAGGCTTCCGGAGCTTCCAGGTCGACAGGAGCGTCTCTCGGCCTTTCCCTTCCGGGGGATTTCAGGTCCTGACAACCGCTCATCCACCTCTTTCGATCATCACCGGACGCCGGGCTTGCGGCCCAGGATGTGTCAGATCCGGTTCGCGACCCGGCTCCCTGTCCAATGACGCCATCAGTGTATTGCCGGTCCGGATCCACGGGGATGCAGGGGGACGATGGGTTGGGGCAAGTGGTTGAGATCACGGAGAAGTCTTTCGCGGCGTAAGAAAATTTCGCACTGTGCCGTCAACGAGGGTCGCCGGGCGCAGGCGATTGCATACCGGTCTCGGACTCGGCCCGCCGGATGGTTTCTGCGATGAATTGCGCCTTGCCACCGGTGTAGAGGTCCCAATCGCCCTCGGCCGCAATGGCGAGGCGGCGTTTCAGCGCCTGGTATTCGGCGGCGCGCTCGGGATGGCGGCGGAGGTGATCGCGGAAGAGGAGGCGGTCGCGGTGAGCGGGGTTGTCGGGCAGGCAGAGATAAAGCCGCAGGCCATGGGCATCGTGCTCGCGGGTGAGTAGGCGTCGCCCCTCACCGTGCAGATCGCCGTAGTCGCGGAAGCCCGAGGCTCGCAGGGAGGCGGCGAGGTCTGAGACTGCGGTCTCGTCCACCAGCACGGTATCGAGATCGATCTTCGGCTTGGCGGCGAGGCCGGGAACGGCGGTGCTGCCGATATGCTCGATGGCGACGATGCCGACGCCGGCCATCGCAAGCAGTTCGGCCTTCATGGCTTGGAAGAGGGCTGGCCAGATCGGGTCGTAGTCCAGAACCCTGATCGGCCGCATCGCGCTCTCCCGGTCTAACCGATCGCGGCGAGGCAGGCCGTCAGCGTCTCGACCATGCGGCGTTCGCCCTCTTCGAGGCTGTCGCTGTTGTCGAGATCGACGACGTCGTAATCGCCGCGCACCGTCAGCGGGCCGCGGGCGAGCCGCGCCATGATGTCCTCGTGGGTTTCGCGGCCGCGGGCCTCAAGCCGTCCGGCCAGCACCTCGGCGCGGGCGGTGACGTTGATGACCTTGAGGCGCGGGAAGACAGCCTTGAAATGATGCAGCGCCGAGCGCGAGCCGTTGGCGATGACGAGGTTGCCCCTGGCCAGCGCCACCGAGACTTCGGAAGGGATGCCGTATTTCAGGCCGTGCGCTTCCCACCAGACGGAAAAGCTGCCGGCCTGCTCCATCGAGGCGAAGCCCTGAGGCGAGACGGCGAGATGATCCTCGCCGCCGGCATCGTGATCGCGGGTGATGACGCGGCGGACGAAATGGATGTCGGGGCGGCCGTGGAAGTGCTTTGCCGCCGCCGCCATCAACGTGTCCTTGCCGGCGCCGGAGGGGCCGACGACAACGACCATCATGCCGCGCTCGGTGCCGGGAACGACGTGGGGCTCGTGGGAGGGGTGCGTTTCGTGCGCGGTCATGCGACCCGGCGCCCTTCGCGCCAGACCGAACGGGTGACGGGAACGCCCTCGTCGCGGAAGACGCGGACGAGATCGGCGCGCAGGCCGGTGGCGATGCGGCCGCGATCATTGAGGCTGACGGTGCGGGCCGGCGTCGCGGTGACCATGGCGATCGCCTTCGGCAGCGAGATGCTTTCGACCTCGTCGGCGATCAGGAACGGCGCGTAGAGCAGGCTGAGCGGCACGTAGTCGGACGAGAGCACGTCGAGCACGCCGCGCTCGGCCAGATCGCGGGCGGCGATATTGCCGGAGTGCGACTTGCCACGCACGATGTTGGGCGCGCCCATCAGCACGCTCATGCCGTTTTCATGTGAGGCCTTGGCGGCGTCGAAGCTTGTCGGGAACTCGGCAAGGCGCACGCCGTTTTCAATCGCCTCGTCGACATGGGCGAGCGTGGCGTCGTCGTGGCTGGCGACCGTGATGCCGCGCTCGGCGCAGACCTTGGCGATGGCCACGCGATGCGGCGTCGAGTTGCGCTCGGATTCGGAGACGCGGCGATCGACGAACTCGGCGAACTGGGCGTCGGTGAGGCCGCGCTTCTTCTGGTAGTAGAAGATGTACTGGTCCATGGTCTGGAACTGGCGCTGGCCCGGCGCGTGGTCCATCAGCGAGACAAGGCGGACATAGGGGTCGTTTTCGAAATCGGCGAAGTGCTGCAGCACGTTGTCGGCGGAGACCTCGCAGCGCAGGTGGATCAGGTGCTCGGCGCGCAGCCGCCCTTCCTTCTCGGCCTTCTGGATGGCGTCTGCCATGTCGCGCATCTCGCCATGCTCGAAGCCGCCGTCCTCGTCGGCGCCCATGCGCAGGCAGTCGAAGACCGTGGTGATGCCCGAGGTGACGATCTGGGCGTCGTGCGCCTGGATCGCCGCCGTCTTGTTCCAGCGCAGGCCGGGGCGCGGCGAATAATGGCCTTCGAGATGGTCGGTGTGCAGCTCAACCAGGCCGGGGATCAGATAATCGCCTTCGAAATCCTCGCCGACGCGGGAGCTGCCGCCCGAGATATCCTCGATCTTGCCGTCGCGGACGAGAACCGATCCTTCGACGATTTCATCCTCGAGGACGATGCGGGCGTTGGAGAAGACGATTTCTTTTGTCATCAGGTCAGGTCTTTCAAGGTTTGGCGGCGGCGAGAGGCCACCAGGAATGGGCTGTGAACGGGGCGCCACGCGCCTCCTCGACGAAAACGGCAAGGCCGGAGACCAAAAGCGGCCGGCCGGTGAAGGCGGCGAAACGCTCGGTCAGGATGGCCTTCATCACTTCGGCGCGCGCTTCCGGCACCTGGCCAGTCAGCGTCATGTGGAAACCGAAGTCATCCATCACATATGGGTAGCCCCAGCGCAACAGATTGGCCTTCTGGCTGTCGCTCAGCCTGTCCGGATTGCGGCGGGCGATATCGGCCTCCGACAAGGCGGCGCGGAACGGTTCGAAGGACTTTACCACGCCTGCCGCGAATTGCTGCAGCGGCGGATGCAAGGAGCCCGGCACCAGCGCGAAGAACCTGCCGAGCTGGCCGAGAACCAGTTCGGGGATCTCGAAAGACGGCGTTCGCGCGGCAAAATCCTCGACGGCCTGGATCAGGTCCTTCTCGGTCACCGAGCTTGCCAGATGGAATGGTGCCTTGATTGTGGCGTGGAAGGCGTAGCGGCGGGGTTCGGCGGTGAGGTCGAACTGTTCTGCAGCCGGCAGCGCGGGATAATCGGGAGCCGGGTAAGTTTCGCCGGTGAAGGCATCGCGGCCGAGCCAGCGGGCGGCCGCAACATTCAAAGGATCATCCTTCGGCGGCGTGACATAGAGTGCGTAGCGCAAGGCCAGTATCCCGGAAATTGTTATGAATGCGCAGGCAGTCTTCGGTGATTTGACCGCCTGCCGCAAGCTTGCTTCCGGCTAAAAGATTTCCATGACAGAATGATGATGATCAACGACCATCAATGGGTCTTTTTGCCCATCACCCGCGAGCGCAGCGCATTCGAGATGTTGTCGAAGATGAAGACGACGATGAGGACAAGCAGCACCATGTAGGCGACCTTGTCCCAGTCGGCATTGGTCTTCATCGATTCCAAGAGCTTCAGGCCGATGCCACCGGCGCCGACAGCGCCGATGACGGTGGCCGAACGGGTGTTGGATTCCCAGAAGTACAGCGACTGGGAGATGAAGATCGGCAGCACCTGCGGCACCACGCCGAAGCGCTGCACGACGACCGGGGCGGCGCCCACCGACTTGACGCCCTCGCGCTGCTTGTCATCGACATTCTCCAGCGCCTCGGCATAGACCTTGCCGAGCGCGCCGGTGTCGGTGAAGAAAATGGCGGCGATGCCGGGGATCGGTCCGGGGCCGAAGGCACGGGTGAAGAACAGCGCCCAGATCAGCATGTCGATCGAGCGCAGGAAATCGAACAGGCGCTTGGTCGCCCAGTTGGCCGGGCGGTTGCGGGTAATGTTGCGCGCGGCGATGAAGGCGATCGGGAAGGCGAAGAGCGAGGCGAGCAGCGTGCCGACGAAGGCCATCACCAGCGTCTGCATCAGCTTCGACAGGATATCGCCATGCTGCCAGCTGGCATTGTTGAGGAAGTTGTCGAGCGCGAGCGCGGCATTGGACTGGTTCGGGTCGATGCGATCGCCCGAGAGCATCAGGCCGGCGACGTCGACGAGGCTCTTGCCCCAGAAGGGCGATTGCGTGTCGAAGAAGAAATTTGCCCAGCCGAGGAAGCGGCGCTGGACATAGACCTGCGAGGAGCGGATTTCAGCCTGGCCCTCGAAGCCGAAGGAGACGGTGACCTTGCTGTCGTCCTGCTTCATCACGGACGGAGCGCCCGGCGGCAGGATGGCGCGGTCGCCTGTGATTTCGACCGGATAGAGCTTGCCGCCCATGTAGACGTCAACACGCTGAGGCGTGACTTCGAGGCGATCTCTCTCGCTGCCGTAAGTGACCGTGTAGGAGCCGGGCGCCGTCGGGCGCAGCCAGTCGATGGCGGCGTCCTTTGGATACTGGCCGCGGCTCGTCCATTGCGGCACGACCTTGCCATCGACGAAGCGCAGGCGCGGCTGGGCGCGCCAGGAATACCAGTCTTGGACATAGATCGAGGCGCGGTCCCAGTTGCCATTGGCGAAGGTCGGGATGATCTTGAAGAAATTGAAGCAGAGCGCGAGGTAGATCACCACCGCAACCGAGATCAGCAACACGCCCCAGCGCTGCAGGAAGCTGCGGTGAAACACCTCGGGATAGGTCTCCAGCAGGCGCTGGCGGTCGGCGGCGTTGATTGTGAGCGACGACATCAGGCTGCTCCCCGGCCGAATTCGAAGGATTGCTTGCCGATCATGCGGCGGCGGAGCCAGGCGGAGAACTGGTCGACGCAAACGACGGTGATCAGAAGCAGAATGATGATGGCATAGGTCTTGGCGGCGTGATCGCGGCCGATCGCCAGGCTGAAGACCTCGCCGATACCGCCGCCACCGACGGCGCCGATGATGGTGGAGGCGCGCACGTTGATCTCGAGGCGCAGCAGCGTGTAGGAGACGAAATTCGGCATGACCTGCGGCATGATGGCGAAGCGCACGCGCTCGAGCCAGCTGGCGCCGGAGGCGCGCAGGCCCTCGTCCGGCTTCATGTCGGCATTCTCGACCACTTCGAAGAACAGCTTGCCGAGGGCGCCGATGGTGTGGATCGACACGGCGATCATTGCCGATATCGGGCCGATCGACAGGATGGCGGCGAGCAGGCCGGCGATGACGATCTCCGGAAAGGCGCGTAGGATTTCCATGACGCGGCGCACGAACCAGCGGGTAGCGCCGGCCCCGACCAGATTGGTCGAGGCGAAGAAGCAGAGCAGGAAGGCGCCCGTCGCGCCGATGATGGTCGAGACGATGGCGACATTGATCGTGATCGCCAGCTGGTAGAAGAAATTCGGGATGTAGAAGGTGTCGGTGATGTAGATGCGATCGCTGACGTAATCATACTTGATCGAGCCGTCGGCATAGGGCGACGGCAGGTCGAACATGGCCCGAAAGATCTCCAGCGGGCTATCCGGCACGAAATGCTTCATGAAATCGAAGAGATAGGGGAGGCGTTCGAAGAACTTGCCCGAATTGGCGCTGTTGGCGAAATCCAGCGAGGCGCCGAGCACGATCAGGAAGACGACGATCGAGATCACGGTGTAGAGACGCCGCGTCCGGACCTGGCTCTGGTAATGATCGAGTATCGTGCGGGAGCTTTGCTGCAATCCGCCCATGTGGTCGGGTTCGGCCACGTGCGCCATGGTGAGCATCCTTGTTGAACGAACGGCGGCATCGCAAGGATGCCGCCGTGAAGCTATTCAGGCGTCTGGATCAACCACCGATAACCGACTTACGGGCGTCGATGATCGTCTGGTAGAAGGACTGGTCGACAGCAGTCCAATCGACATAGCCGCCGCCGGTGAAGCTTTCGAAGCAACCCTTGTCGGTCTTCGGCAGCTCGGCGAAGTAGGCAGTGACCTTCTTCTGGATGTCGGAAGGCAGCTTGTTGGAGACCATCAGCGGGCCGTTCGGGATCAGCGGCGACTTCCAGACCTGGACGATATCGTCCATGTCGAGCAGGCCCTTGCTGACCATGATGTGCAGGTTGCCCGAGGTGTAGCCCTGGGCCCAATCGCCGGTGGCCGAACCGAAGGTGGTGCCGACGTCGAACTTCTTGTCGAGAACGCCGAGAACGAGGTTCTCATGGCCGCCGCCGAAGCCGGTCTCGGAGAAGAACTGCTTGACCGGCATGCCGATGTCCTTCGGCAGCGACACGTTCGGGACGAGGTAGCCCGAGGTGGAGTCCGGATCGGCGAAGCCGAGCTTCTTGCCCTTGGCGTCGGCGAGCGTCTTGATGCCCGAATCCTTGCGGGCAACCATGATCGAGTAGTAGCCGTTCGAACCGTCTTCCTGCTTGGTGGTCAGAACCGGGGTAACGGCGTTCGGATCCTTGAGGTAGATCGAGGCGTAGGACGAAGCGCCCATCATCGCCATGTCGATGGTGCCGCCGAGCAGGCCCTGGATGACGCCGTTGTAGTTCGGCGACGGGAAGATCTGGACTTCCGATACGCCGGTGGCGGCGATCAGGCCGGGCTTGACGCACTCGGTGCGGCGAACCTGGTCGGCTTCGTTTTCACCGCCATCGAGACCGATGCGAAGGACCTTTACGTCCTGTGCGTAGGCCTGGCCGGCGACGGTAGCGATGGCGATCGTGGCCATCAGGATCTTGCGGAACGCAGACATGGTAGTCTCCTTTGGTGACGTTTTTCAGTGACTTTGAGATGACTGACTTCAGAGATTTCGGGGATCTTCGTTCTTCCGGCTTTGTCCCCCGGCCGGAAACTTGTCAGCGCATGACGGCAGAAGCGGCCATGACGCGGGATACGGCGTCCTGCTTGCCCTTGATGTTGTCGAGGCTGGTGGACGTCATCGTTTCGTCGATGCCGGCGCCGTTCTTGTCGGTGCCGTAGATTTCGTTGACGGCATCGGCCGTCAGTTCGGACGGCTTGCCGTCGAAAACGACGCGGCCGCCGGCCATGCCGACGATGCGCTCGCAATAGCTGCGGGCGGTGTCGAGCGTGTGCAGGTTGGTTATGACGGTGATGCCCTCGCGCTCGTTGATGTCGCGCAGGGCGTCCATGACGATCTTGGCGTTGAGCGGGTCGAGCGAGGCGATCGGCTCGTCGGCGAGCAGCATCTTCGGCGCCTGCATCAGCGCACGGGCAATCGCCACGCGCTGCTGCTGGCCACCGGAGAGCGTGCCTGCCATCTGCAGCGCCGTCTGCTCGATGCCGAGGCGCTCAAGGGCGGCGATCGCCTGGATGCGCTCCTCGCGGGTGAAGACGCCGAGCAGGCTGAGCGCCGTCGAACGATGGTTGAGACGGCCGAGGATGACGTTGGTCATGACGTCGAGGCGCGGCACGAGATTGAACTGCTGGAAGATCATGGCGCAATCGCGCTGCCAGTTGCGCAGCGCCTTGCCGCGCAGGCGCGAGACCTCGGCGCCGTTGAAATGGATCGAGCCTGATGTCGGCTCCTGCAGACGGTTGATCATGCGCAGCAGCGTCGACTTGCCGGCGCCGGAACGACCGATGATGCCGACCATCTGGCCCTGAGGAATGTCGAGCGTCACCGAATCGACGGCGGTCTTCTTGCCGAATTGACGGGTGACATTCTTCAGCTCGAACATCATGCTCTTCCTCATAGCCCTTACGCGATATGAGGAAGTGCATTAGGCCCGCTCCGTGAACGGTGAATGTCAGTTTTGTGTAACGACTGTCACAATCCGGGCGGGTGTGGATTGATTTGTGACAGCACGGTTCACAGTTCCGTGACGGTGCGTGGCGCTGGACCGGACAGTGCCCGTGGAACGGAGAACGACATGGCGAGACGATTTGCGATCACGGTCGATACCGCGCTGCTTTTGGCGCAAGACCGGGCGGCGGTGCCCGACGACCACGCCATGGTGGCCCCGACCCTGCTGCGATCACAGGTTCTGTCGTATCTCTACGCCGCCGTGCGCCGCGGCGAGATGGAGAAGCGAGAGGCAGATCTGCGGCTGGACCACATCAGAGGTTTGCGCATCCGGCTGCTCGGCGACCGGGTGCTGCAACGACACGCATGGGACATCGCCGGCAAGCTCGGCTGGGCGGACACTTACGCGGCCGAGTATATCGCTGTGACGCGGTTGCAGGCCGATGTGCTGGTCACTGGCGATGCAGAGCTTGCCGTGGCGGCGCGGGCGTTCGTGACGGTGTGTTCGGTAGGGGCGTTGCTGGGTGGGGATGGGTGAAGATGCAGCCCCCTTCCCCTCACCGCTTCTTCTGAAACACCTTGTTGCCCTTTGGCCCCGTCAGCTGCGGCGTGTTCTTCTTGTTTTCGTCAAGCAGAACCCGCCAGCGGGCGAGACGCTCGGGCGCCAACGTGCCTGACTTGACGGCGGCCTGGACGGCGCAGCCGGGTTCGTGGTCGTGGGTGCAATCACGGAAGCGGCAGTGTTCGGCGAGTTCGGTGATCTCGGAAAAGACCGTCTCGATGCCTTCGGCGACGTCGCTGACCTGCAGGGTGCGCATGCCCGGCGTGTCGATGACCCAGCCGCCGCCTGACATGGCGTGCAGCGAGCGGGCCGTGGTGGTGTGGCGGCCCTTGGCGTCGCGCTCTCGGATGCCGCCGGTTTCCTGCGAGCCCTCGCCGCTCAGCCCGGCGAGCGTGTTGACCAGCGTCGATTTGCCGACGCCGGAAGAGCCGATCAGCGCGATGGTCTGGCCGAAGCCGCACCAGGGGGCGAGCGCGTGGGCGGCATCGTCGCTCTTGGCGTTGAGGACAATGACGGGAAGATCGCGCTGCAGCGCCTTTGCCTGCGCCTCGTAATCCGCAGCATCCGGCGCCAGGTCGGCCTTGGTGAGGATGATGACGGGCTGGGTGTCGGCCTGGTTGGCAAGCGCCATGTAGCGCTCGAGGCGGGCGACGTTGAAATCGGCGTTACAGGAGGTGACGATCAGCAGCGTATCGACATTGGCGGCACCGAGCTGGTGGGTCTGGCGTCCCTCGGTGCGGCGCTGCAGCAGGGTGCGGCGTTCCAGCCGGCGCACAAGCTGGTTGCCATCGGGATCGACCATCACCCAGTCGCCGACGGCATAGTCGGAGGTGTTGACCTGATGCGAGATGGCGAGCCTGACGATGCCGTCCACCGATGTGACGCTGAGGCGGCTGCGGTGTACCTCGGCGATACGGCGCGGCACAAGGTCGCTATCGGCATCCTCGAGCTGGTCGGCGAAGAAATCCGACCAGCCGAGCGATGCCAGGAACGTCGCTTCCCGATCCGTCGTCAAAGGGTCACCGAAGCGTGCAATGCGTGTTTCACCGTGTCGTCTCCGTCTTGCCGTCGCTTGAGCTTGGGCTTGAGTCTGGCCCTCTTTTCCATGCCCGACCGTTCGCGGCGGACAATGGCATTATCTCAGCATTAGCGGAACCTTAGAATTTAAGCTATTGGGTCGGCCAGAGATCAACACCCGACGGAATGACAGAATGCAGATCCTCAACAGACCGCGCAGCAACGAGCAGTACAAGGACCGCGACATCGGTTGCCAGGAAGCGCTCGAAGGGGCGATGGCGGAGATATCCCGCAGCGTGCCGGCCAACCAGATCGTCGATGCCGCCGGCGGCAAGCTGTCGCCGGTGATGATGGCGCTGGCCAAGCGGGCGGAGGCGGTCGGCTGGTCGCTGGAAGAGGCCGAAGTGGCGATCAGCGAGCTGGCGCAGAACATTCTGGACGAGGCAGCGGAAGAGGAAGGCTGAGAGCCGCTTGCGGGCGGCGATGGCGGGATCAACTGTGGTTGCTAGGGATAAATCTCCGCTCTGCCGGGATATTTCTCGCGCGGACAACCGCCTAGGGACACATCAGCGAAGAAACGTGACGCGGCCTACTCGGCCGCCTGCAGATAGAAATCGTCGCGGGAGGCGGCGGCGAGCGCCTGGACGCGGGCTTCGGTCTTGGCGATCAGCTGGTAGAATTCGTCCTGGGCCTCGACGTCGAGCTGGATGACGGCGTTGACTTCATCAGGCGTGTCGCAGACGCAGGCGATGGCCGAGATCGGGCAGATGCCGCCGGGGTAGCGCTTGCCCGAGCCTGTGTAGGCGCGGCGGCCCCAGCGTTCGGAGTAGACGGTCTCTTCGCGATCGATGTGCAGGATCGTGCCCTTGCAGGCCGTGACGATGCCAGCCTTGCCATAAGCAAACCAATGGTAGTTCAGCTTCCGCAGAACATATTTGCCAGTGATGTCTTCGCCAGCCAGTTCGGCCGGGTCTTCAATCATTCTGATCATGACCGCTTCCTCGAGATCAGGCTAATATCCATGATGTCCAATTGCGAGACAAGTCAGAAAAAGACAGGTTTTGTAAAGGCTTAGTCACAATGTGTTTCCGATTCTTACAGGAATTGGCACTTGCATCGGGTAATCCGCGGCGACGATGACCGACAGCGGGGCTGAACACCGCCGCGACCGTCGTCCTTCCTAGCCGATGTAGACGAGACTATTGTGACAGTTGCGCCGCCGATTTTTGCCGGCGGCGGTAGCGTCATGGTTGTCGATCAGCCCACTGAGGTGGGCATCAGCCTTCGTAGCGGACAAGGAAATCCTCGGCGCTCAGCGCGCGGAAATCCTGTAGGGCGACGCGCAGGCGGTCGTGGTCCCAATCCCACCAGGCGAGAGCGTCCATGCGCTCGCCGATTTCCTTCGGGAAGCGCTCGCGGATCAGCTTGGCGGGGACGCCCCCGACGATCGTATAGGGCGCGACATCCTTGGAGACGACCGCGCCGGCGCCGATGACGGCGCCATTGCCGATCTTGACGCCCGCCAGGATGGTTGCACCGTGGCCGATCCAGCTGTCGTGTCCGATGTTCACAACACGGGATCGACGCGCAGCGAAAAATGCCGGTTCGTCATCTTCCGCGCCTGGCCAGTAATCGCCGGCTCGATAGGTGAAGTGATGCAGGGTGGCGCGTTCGACCGGATGGTTGGTCGCGTTGATCCGCACAAAGGCGGCAATGTTCGAAAACTTGCCGATCCTGACGTTCCAGAGATGGCCATGCTCCATGACATAGGAGTAATCGCCGATCTCGCACTCTCGGATACGGCACGCCTCGGTGACCTTGGTGTAACGCCCGAGCGTTGAAGTCTCCACCTGTGCGGTTTCGTGAATGAGCGGTGCTTCCGACAGAATGCGGCTCATGCTGCGATCGGCCTCCGTGGCGAGAAGGCCTGCACGTCGAGGACGCGGTCGGCGACAGCCTCGCGCACCTCCTCGTCGTGGAAGATGCCGAGCAGACCGACGCCGGCCTTCTTCTTCTCTGCGATCATCTCGACGACGACGGCGCGGTTCTTGGCATCCAGCGAGGCCGTCGGTTCGTCGAGCAGCAGGATGGTGTGCTCGGTGATGAAGCCGCGGGCGATGTTGACGCGCTGCTGCTCGCCGCCGGAGAAAGTGGCGGGGGGCAGCTGCCAGAGGGCTTCCGGCAGGTTGAGCTTGGCGAGCAGTTCGGCTGCCTTTTCGCGGGCGGCCTCGGCCTTCGTCCCACGGGCGACCAGCGGCTCGGCGACGACGTCGATGGCGGCGACACGCGGCACGGTGCGCAGGAACTGGCTGACATAACCCAGCGTGTGGCGGCGGACGTCGATGACGGTGCGCGGATCGGTGGTGGCGAGATCGACGAGGCGATCCTGGTGCTTGACGAGGATCTGGCCGCTGTCGACAGCGTAGTTGCCGTAGATCATCTTCAGGAGCGAGCTCTTGCCGATGCCCGAGGGACCGCCGAGCACGACGCATTCGCCCGCAGCGACAGAGAAGGAGACGTTGGAGACGACGGGAAGCTTGATGCCGTCGCGCAGATGCATGGTGAAGCTTTTGGCGACTTCCGAAACAACGAGTGGCGTTGCCATGGTTTGGGTTCCTTGAGTTTCGCTGTGGCCGATCCGCACCCGTTAGCCGGCTTACGGATCAGGCTTTTGCGGTCAGACCTGCAGGATCGAGGAAACGAGGAGCTGGGTGTAGGGCTCGCGGGGATCGTCGAGCACCCGGTCGGTCAGGCCATGCTCGATGACATGGCCGTCCTTCATCACCATCATCCGGTGCGACAGCAGGCGGGCGACGGCGAGATCGTGGGTGACGACGATGGCGGCGAGGCCGAGATCGTTGACGAGACCGCGCACGAGATCGAGCAGGCGGGCCTGCACGGAGACGTCGAGGCCGCCCGTGGGTTCGTCCATGAAGACGAGGCGCGGGCCGGTGACGAGGTTGCGGGCGATCTGCAGGCGTTGGCGCATGCCGCCGGAGAAGGCGCGCGGCTGGTCGTCGATTCGGCTCTCGTCGATCTCGACGCGTTGCAGCCAATCGACCGCGGTGGAGCGGATATTGCCGTAGTGGCGGTCGCCGATCGCCATCAACCGCTCGCCGACATTGGCGCCGGCCGACACCGTCATGCGCAGGCCGTCGGCGGGGTTCTGGTGGACGAAGCCCCAGTCGGTGCGCATCAGGAAGCGGCGCTCGGCCTCGCTCATGCGGTAGAGATCGCGATATTGGCCGTCGCGCATGTGATACTCGACGCTTCCCGTGGTCGGCATCAGGCGGGTGGAGATGCAGTTGAGCAACGTCGTCTTGCCGGAACCGGATTCGCCGACGATCGCGAGAACTTCGCCGGGCCAGAGCTCGAAGGCGACATTCTTGCAGCCGATGCGGTTGCCGTAGAACTTCGAGACGTCGTTGACTTTGAGAAGGGGGGTGTCGGTCATTGCGATGCCTCCGATGAGGGGGTGAGCGACGATAGGAGCGAACGGTGGATGGATGCTGGTGCGACACGGTGGGCGATGGCGGGTGTGATACCCCCCTCTGCCCTGCCGGGCATCTCCCCCTCAAGGGGGGAGATTGGCTGGGCGTTGCCGCTCGTTCCAACCCCAGCGTTTGGCGAAAGCCTCGCCACTTGCCGATCTCCCCACCTGTGGGGGAGATGCCCGGCAGGGCAGAGGGGGGTGATGCTGGCGCTGAGGCCGATTATCTCCGCCCTCATTCCGCAGCCTCCCGCTCCTGCCCCAGAAGCTCGCCGACATGGCCAAGCTCGCGGCGGTCCTCGCAGTGGTCGGTGTCGGAGCAGACGAACATGCGGCCGCCCTTGTCGTCCAATATGACCTCGTCGAGATAGACGTCCTCGGCGCCGCAAAGCGCGCAGGGCTTGCCGAAACGCTGGATCTCGAAGGGATAGTCCTCGAAATCGAGGCTGACGACTTCGGTGTAGGGCGGGACGGCGTAGATGCGTTTTTCGCGGCCGGCGCCGAACAGCTGCAAGGCGTCAGACATGTGCATCTTCGGATTGTCGAACTTCGGCGTCGGCGACGGATCCATGACGTAGCGGCCGGCGACCTTGACCGGATAGGCGTAGGTCTTGGAGATGCGGCCGTTGTGGGCGATGTCCTCGTAGAGCTTCACATGCATGAGGCCGTATTCCTCCAGCGCATGCATCTTGCGGGTCTCGGTCTCGCGCGGCTCGAGGAAGCGCAGCGGCTCGGGGATCGGCACCTGGTAGACCAGCACCTGGTTGTCGCCGAGCTTTTCCTCGGGGATGCGGTGGCGGGTCTGGATGATGGTCGCGTCCCTGGTGTGGGTGGTGACGGCGACATTGGCGACCTTCTGGAAGAAGGCGCGGATGGAGACGGCGTTGGTGGTATCGTCGGCGCCCTGATCGATGACCTTGAGGACATCGTCGGGGCCGATGATCGAGGCGGTGACCTGCACGCCGCCGGTGCCCCAGCCGTAGGGCATCGGCATTTCGCGCGACGCGAACGGGACCTGATAGCCGGGGATGGCGATCGCCTTGAGTATGGCGCGGCGGATCATCCGCTTGGTCTGCTCGTCGAGATAGGCGAAGTTGTAGGTGGCGAGATCGGTCATTCGGCGGCCTCCTTGATGCCGTCGTCGCCACCTGAACGGGCGGCTTCGAAGTCGTTGCGCATACGGCGGACGAGATCGAGCTCGGCCTGGAAGTCGACGTAATGCGGCAGCTTCAGGTGCTCGACGAAGCCCGTGGACTGGACGTTGTCGGCGTGCGAGATGACGAATTCCTCGTCCTGCGCCGGCGCGGTGATGTCCTCACCGAGCTCTTCGGCGCGCAGTGCACGATCGACCAGCGACATCGACATCGCCTTGCGCTCGCTCTGACCGAAGACCAGGCCATAGCCGCGGGTGAACTGCGGCGGCGCCTTGGAGGAGCCCTTGAACTGGTTGACCATCTGGCATTCGGTGACCTGGATGGGGCCGAGCGAGACGGCGAAGCCGAGTTCCGGCACATCGAACTCCACTTCGACCTCGCCGATGCGGATTTCGCCGGTGAAGGGGTGGTTGCGGCCATAGCCGCGCTGGGTGGAATAGCCGAGCGCCAGGAGGAAGCCCTCGTCGCCGCGGGCGAGCGCTTGAAGTCGCAGATCGCGGCTCATCGGGAATTCCATCGGCTCGCGGGTGAGATCGCCGACCTCGTGATCCTCCGGCATCTCACCATCACCCTCGATCAGGCCTTCCTGGGCGAGGATTTCCGAGACGCGGATGACGCGGCCGGTTTCGGCGTCGCGCAGCGTCGGCTCCTCGACGGGTTCGTCGGTCAGGAGCGAGGGGTCGAGCAGGCGGTGGGTATAGTCGAATGTCGGGCCGAGCAGCTGGCCGCCCGGAAGATCCTTGTAGGTGGCGGAGACGCGGCGCTCGATCCTCATCTTGGCGGTATCAACCGGCTGCGAATAGCCGAAGCGCGGCAGCGTGGTGCGATAGGCGCGCAGCAGGAAGATCGCCTCGATCATGTCGCCGCGCGACTGGCGGACGGCAAGGGCCGCCAGCGTGCGGTCGTAGAGCGAGGCCTCGGCCATGACGCGGTCGACGGCGAGCGCCAGCTGGGCGACGATCTGCTCGATGCCGATGGCGGGAAGCGCGCGGTCGCCACGGCGGCGGTCGGCGAGCAGGCGGTGGGCATTGGATATGGCGGCCTCGCCACCCTTGACGGCAACATACATGGGGTCACATCTCCGTTGCGGTGATCTTGGTGGTGCGGGGAAGGCAGAGGAAACGGCTGCCCGAGGTCAGCACGAGATCGACGCCGCGCGGGAAGAGGGCGCGGTTCTCGATCCACAGATGCAGGAAGCTTTCGGGCAGGCCAGTCGGGGCGATATCGGTGACGGACTTGATGCCCGGACCCATCAGCGCCAGGCGGCGACCGTTTTCGAGGTCGGGCAGTTCGATGACAAGCGTCGTCGAACGATCTGGGTATTCCTGGGTGCCGGCCGCGAAGAGGCCGAAGGAGGAGAGCGAGGCGCCGCTTTCGACGAAGGCGAAGCGGGCTTCGGCCTTCTCATTGGTCACCGGCGCACCGGTGTGGAAGCCGAGCCATTGCGGCACGGCGGACTTGGCAAGGCCCGACGAGAGCCAGACAGGGGTGTCGTGATCGCACAGCGTCAGCGCGATGGCGCCGGCGGCGATGCCGAGCGGGGCCGGCGGTTCGGCGTCGGGCGCAACGGTCTGGATGGTGCCGGGGCGAGCCATGGCATCCATCATCCGCTTGAAGACGCTCTGGGCGTGAAACACCGGTTCGGCGAAACCGCCGGAGAGCGCATCTGTATTTGGGGCTTCGGTCTTGAGGCTCATCAGTCGTCTCCGCGAACCATGGTGAAGAAATCGACGCGCGTCGCCGCGGTCTCGTCGGCCTTGCGGCGATCGGCATCGGACAGGCGGGCGGCGATCGGCGCGAGCAGGGCCTGCTCGACGACGGCCTGCGTGGCCGGCTCCTGCCAGAGCGCGTCGAAGATGGCGGACAGGCGGGCCTTTTCGCGATCGGTGCCGAGCGCCTGAGCGTGGCCGACCGTGCCGGATGCGAGGCGGATGGTGGCGCGGGTGACGGTGACCTCGCCGAGATTGAACGGCGCACCGCCGCCGCCCATGCGGCCGCGGACCATGACCAGGCCGGTTTCGGGACCACGCACCGGCTGCGCCACCGGTTTGCCATCCAGCGCCTGCCAGGCTGCATCCAGTTCCTGCCGTTCGGCGCGGGCCAGGAGATCGACGGTGCGCTTGCGGGCGCTGTCGATCTCTGCCTTCGCCTCGTTCATTTCCGCCAAGGTCATCGTCACATCCTTTAAATGTCTATTGATATAGACAACCATACAAGCTATACCTAGACCTAAATCGCCGAGGTGACAAGCGTGTGACACCGCGACGTGCGTGAGGGACAAAATGGCCGGGCAGGTACAGAGACAGACGGGCGTGGCGCTGTGGCGGCAGATCGCCGACCGGATTCGCCAGGCGATCAGCGCCGGCGCCTATGACGAGACGGGGATGGTGCCGCCGGAAACGGTGCTGGCGGCGCAGTTCGGCGTCAACAGGCACACGGTGCGCAGCGCCATCGCGGCGCTGGCGCAGGAAGGCATCGTGCGCGCCGTGCAGGGGCGCGGCACGCTGATCGAACGCAAGGAGCGGCTGAACTTTCCGATCAGCAAGCGGACGCGGTTCACGTCAGGGATCGGCGAGCAGGCGCGCGAGATGCGCGGGCTGCTGCTGACCCATGCCGAGGAGCGCGCCGACGAGGAGGTGGCGCGCTGGCTGAAGCTTGCGCCCGGAACAGCGGTTATCCGTATGGAGACGGTGCGCAAGGCCGACAACCGGCCGGTCTCCAGCGCCTCCACCTGGTTCCCCGCCGCCCGCTTTGCCGGTATGCCCGACGCCTACGAGAAGACCGAATCGATCACCCGCGCCTTCGCAGCGCTTGGGCTGCCCGACTATGTGCGCGCCACCACCGAGATCAGCGCCACCCACGCCGACGCCGCCGACCTCGCCGCGCTGGAGCTGACGCCTGGGGCGATCGTGCTGGTGACCAAGGCGATGAACACGGATCTGGAGGGCGTGCCGGTGCAATATGCGGTGACGCGGTTTGCGGCGGATCGGGTGCAGTTCACGATCGAGAATTGATGGGGGTTAGGGGTCGGCCGATGGCCATTGCTGCGCGGTGTGCAGAATACGGATGATACGGATCGTCTCGCCAGTGAGATCATAGAAGACGACATAGTGCCGGTGGACGACCAACTCCCGCGTGCCATCGACCCGTCCGGGCCGACCAATGGAAGGGTGGAGTTCCAGTCGCGCAGCCGCGCTGGAAAACAGATGATCGATCGCGATGGCTGCCCGATAGTCAGATTTCGCAATGAAATCGAAGATTATTTGACGGTCTGTTGTGGCTTCTCGCGTCCAGGAAACCACCATGGCAGGCTAGCGCATCAGCTTCCGACGCGTCGCCTCGCGACGCTCGGCAAATGCGGCTTCCACCTCGTCATTGGATATCAGATTGCCGGCATTGGCGGAATCCAGCCCGATCTGAACTTCCCGCCGAAGCCACGCATCGTATTCCGCATCGTTTTGCTGGCTGTCGACATAGTCTCGCATGAAGCCCTGAAGCAATTGTTCATCGCTCTCAGCGCGCGCCTTGGCGGCTTCACGAAAAGCGGCCTTCAAGTCTTCATCGACGTGAAAGGTGAAAACGGAATCCGGCACGGCCTGCTCCATGTGCTACAGAGACGAGGCACCGTAGCACATGGGTATTTCGAACACCAAGCTTCGCTCAGTGCGCGCCGGACATGTCGCCGAGCACTTCCTTGGAGAGCACCGTCGAGTCGGCGTTGAGCTTGTAGACCATGGGGACGCCGGTGGCGAGGTTGACGCCCAGGATCTGCTCCTTCGTCAGCTTGTCGAGCACCATGACCAGCGAGCGCAGCGAGTTGCCGTGGGCCGCTACCAGGACCTTTTCGCCGCGCAGAACGCGGGGGAGGATTTCAGTCAGGTAATACGGCCAGACGCGGGCTCCGGTGTCGCGCAGGCTTTCGCCGCCGGGCGGGGGAACGTCGTAGGAGCGGCGCCAGATATGGACCTGCTCCTCGCCCCACTTGGCGCGAGCGTCGTCCTTGTTGAGGCCGGAGAGATCGCCGTAGTCACGCTCGTTCAGCGCCTGATCCTTGATCGTCTCGAGGCCGGTCTGGCCGACGTTTTCGAGGATGATCTTCAGCGTGTCCTGGGCGCGCTTCAGGTCCGAGGTGTAGGCGATGTCGAACTTGATGCCGTAATCGGCCAGCGCCTTGCCGCCGGTGTTGGCTTCTTGAACCCCGAGTTCGGTCAGTTCAGGGTTCTTCCAGCCGGTGAAAAGGTTCTTCAGGTTCCAGTCGCTCTGGCCGTGGCGAACGAGGACGAGGGTACCGCTCATTTTAAATTCCTCCTGATGGGATCAGCGTTGGGAAAGCCCGAGAACGTCGAGCATGGAATAGAGGCCGGGCTTCTTGTCGCGTGCCCAGAGTGCTGCCTTGACGGCACCGCGGGCGAAGATGGAGCGGTCGCCGGCGCTATGCGCCATCGAGACCCGCTCGCCCTCGCCGGCGAAGATGACCGAATGTTCGCCGATGACCGAGCCGCCGCGCAGCGTGGCGAAGCCGATCGTGCCAGCCTCGCGCGGGCCGGTGTGGCCGTCGCGGACGCGAACGGAATGGGTGGCAAGATCGACGCCGCGGCCCTTGGCAGCCGCTTCGCCGAGCAGTAGCGCCGTGCCCGAGGGGGCATCGACCTTGCGCTTGTGGTGCATTTCGAGAACCTCGATGTCCCAATCGGAGGGATCGAGCGCGCGCGCCGCCTGCTCGACCAGCACGCTCAGGAGATTGACGCCGAGGCCCATGTTGCCTGATTTGACGATGCGGGCGTGCCGGGCGGCGGCCGCTATCTTCGCCTCATCGTCCGTCGAGCAACCGGTGGTGCCGACGATGTGGACGATCCGGGCCTGTGCGGCGAGCGCGGCAAATTCGTTGGTGGTGGCAGGCGTGGTGAAATCGAGCACGCCGTCGGCGTTGAGGAATGCGGCCAGCGGGTCATCGCCGATGACGATGCCGTTGGGACCGAGACCCGCGATCTCGCCGGCATCCTTGCCGACGAAGGCCGAGCCCGGCCGGGCGACGGCGGCGTGGAGCGTGACGACCTCGATCTCGGCGACCATGCGGATCAGCGCCTGCCCCATGCGACCCGCTGCACCAACCACCACCAGCTTCATCGCAGCATCGCTCATGTCAGACGTCCATCATTCCGTATCAGTAGGTGTCGGAGGCCGCCGGCCTCTGGAGATTGTTGAGGCGAGCGTAGAGGCCGTCGATGCGCTTCGCAAGGGTCTCGTGATTGCCCTCCTCGACCACCCTGCCCTGCTGCATGACGACGATCTTGTCGGCGCGGACGACGGTGGAGAGGCGGTGAGCGATGACGACGACGGTGCGGCCGGTCATGGCCTCGTCGAGCGCCTTCTGGACGGCTGCTTCCGATTCCGTATCGAGCGCGGAGGTGGCTTCGTCGAGAAGGAGGATCGGCGCGTTGCGCACCAGAGCGCGGGCGATCGACAGGCGCTGGCGCTGGCCGCCGGACAGCGTCACGCCGTTTTCGCCGACCGCCGTGTCGTAGCCCTCGGGCTGCGCCATGATGAATTCATGGGCGTAGGCGAGACGGGCCGCTTCCTCGACATCGGCGTCGGTCGCTTCCGGGCGGCCGTAGCGGATGTTGTCGCGGATCGAGCCTTCGAACAAATAGGGCTGCTGCGAGACATAGGCCAGTTGCTCGCGCAGCGACTGCTTGGTGACGTGGGCGATGTCCTGGCCGTCGATCAGGATGGCGCCGGCCTTCGGATCGTAGAAGCGCGGGATCAGATTGATGATCGTCGACTTGCCGGCGCCGGACGGGCCGACCAGCGCCGTGGTCTTGCCGCCTTCGGCAACGAAGGTGACGCCGTTGAGGACGTTGTCATTGCCGTAAGCGAAGGCGACGTCGTTGAGCTCGATGCGGGCCTCGGTGACGACCAGCGGCTTGGCATCCGGCAGGTCGCGCTGGCGCGGCTCCATGTCGAGCAATTCGTAGATCATCCGCGCGTTGACGGCGGCGCGCTCCATCTGCACCTGCAGCTTGGCAAGGCGGCGGGCGGGATCATAGGCCAGCAGCAGTGCGGTCACGAAGGAAAAGAAGGCGCCCGGGGGGACGTTCTGGTAGATCGAGCGATAGGCGGCGTAGGCAAGCACGCTGGCCACGGCGAAACCGGCGAAGCTTTCGGTCATCGGCGCGTTGCGCTCCGACAATCTCGCGATCTTGTTGGCGCGGCCTTCGGCGGCAACGATGATCTTGTTGATCTTCTCCTCGAGCTGCCGCTCCATCGTGAAGGCCTTGACGATGGAGATGCCCTGGATGGTTTCCTGCATCGCGCCGAGCACGTGGCTGTTGAGGTTGATCGCTTCCTTGGTCGCCTGGCGCAAGCGCTTGGAGAGGTAGCGCAGCGCGATCAGCAGCGGCGGCGCGAGGATCAGCACGGCGAGGCTGAGCAGCGGATCCTGATAGACCATGACGCCGAGCAATGCGACGAAGGTCAGGAGATCGCGGGCGGTCGAGGTGATCGTCAGGTTGAGGACGTCGCGGATACCACCGACATTCTGGCTGACCTGGGCGGCGATGCGGGCGGAGCGGGCTTCGTTGAAATAGCCGACCGACAGCGACATCAGATGCACGTAGAGGCGTTTCTGGTAACGGGCGACGATGTTGTTGCCGATCTTCGACAGCGCCACCGCTTGGCCGTAGCTGGCGAAGCCGCGGATGACGAAGGCGATGAAGATCGACAGACAGATGATCCAGACGACGTCGGCGCGGCGATTGGCGAAGGCCTCGTCGATGATGGAGCGCATGATCCAGGCGGTGAAGGCCGTCGATAGCGCCACGAGGACGAGGCAGCTGATGGCGACGACATAGCCCCATACGTGCTCGCGGCCGTTCTCGGCGACGATGCGCTTCAGAACGGCGGTGACCGTGCCGCTGTCAACGGGGCGCTGCTGGGGATCGGGTGAACGCAATAAAGGCTTCCTGTCTCGTGACCATGCAAGCCGCCGATGCGGCTCGCGCTCGAGCGGCTCTATAAAGAGTTGGCGCCGGTTTGGCTAGGGTGGGCACTCGGGCGGGTTAGCGCACCCAGCGCCTGCCGTCCGTCGACACGCCGTAGCTGTCCGGCCGGCGTGCGTAGGAGGAAAGCCCTGCGAGCGCTGCCAGCGGATGAGTGACGACGTAGGTCGGGATGGTTTTCAGGAGATGGGTGTGCGGCGCCTTGTCCTCGAAGCCGGCGCGGAACTCGGGCTTGCGCAGCGCAGGGAGGATCTTCTGGCTGATGCCGCCGGAAAGGAATACGCCGCCGCGGGCCATGAAGATCATTGCCATGTCGCCGGCGACGCGTCCGAGATAGGTGGAGAACAGCGAGAGCGTCTCAACGGCGGTCTTGTCGCTTTCGGCAAGCGCGTGCGCGGTGATGTCGGCCGGATCGGCGTATTTCGGATCCATGCCGTCAGCCGTGCAGATGGCCCGGTAGAGATTGACGATGCCTCGGCCAGACAGGATCTGCTCAGCCGAGACGCGACCCTCGATGGTTTCGACATGCGGGAAGATTTCGAGGTCGCGCTTGGTGCGCGGCCCGAGATCGACGTGGCCGCCTTCGCCGGGGACCGGCACCCAGATGTCGCGGGCGTGCAGCAAGCCGCCGACGCCGAGGCCGGTGCCCGGACCAAGGACGACGCGGGAGGCGACCATGTCCTCATGCGCATCCGCATTGCCGAGGCGCTCGCGGTGGTCGGCAGACAAATCGGAGATCGCCAGCGCCTGCGCCTCGAAATCGTTGACGACGAGCACATCCTCGAAGCCGAGATCCGCAATCATCGTTTTCGGGCGCACGACCCAGTCGCAATTGGTCAGCGGGATCTCGTCGTCGGCAATCGGGCCGGCAACGGCGAGGATCGCCGAGCGCGGCTTGACGCCCTTTTCGAGGATGGTGGCGCGGATGGCATCATCGATAGTCTCGAAATCGGCGGTGCGGACGTTGGGATAATCGACCTGCGCCGACGTCGCGGTCTCGATGACAGCGAAACGGGCATTGGTGCCGCCGATATCGCCGATCAGGATCGGGAAGGGCATGGAGGCGTCGCTTTTGTCGAGCTGGTGCATGGCAGGTTCCGTTGTTGGCGTGCGCGCCGCTTATGCGTGAAGATTGGCGATCAGCCTGTCGGCCGTCGCTTCGTTGAGTGCCATCGGGATATCATAGACGATGGCGAGGCGCATCAGCGCCTTGACGTCGACATCGTGGGGCATCGGGGTCAGGGGATCGACGAAGAAGATGAGGGCATCGGCCTCGCCGGTGGCGATGAGCGCGCCGATCTGCTGGTCGCCGCCGAGCGGGCCGCTTTTCAGACGCGTCACATCGAGGCTGGGGGCGGCTTCCAGAACGCGGCCGCCGGTGGTTCCCGTGGCAACGATCTTCCAGTTGGCGGCGAGGATTGCCTCATTGCGCCGGGCGAACTCGGCCATATCGTCCTTCTTCTGGTCATGCGCAATCAATGCAAGGCATTTGCGTCCGGCCATGAAAAAAGCTCCCCCCTGAAAATTCGCAGGCAAAATTCAATCGATTTGACCGCTTCTATACGAAGCGATCAGGGTTTGAAAGAGTGCTGATCATCCGCGTCACTGCGCGGCCGGCTTGTCATCCGGCATCGGGCCGAAGTCCGGCAATTCGTCATCGGCGGCAGCCGGTTGCGCGGCCGGGGCAACGCCAAGGGCCTCGGCCGCCGACGGTCCGCCATAGGTCGCGGCACGGATGGACGAGACGGATGGAGCGTCGAGAATCGCCTGGCAGGCCTTGGGCAGATCGGAGACCATGACCTCGCGCGGCTTGACCGGCTTGGCATCCGGCTTCGGCGGCTTGGGCTTGGCCCAGGGAGCCGGGCTGAACCACCAGGCCAGCGATTGGTCGCAGCCGTCGCCAGCGACGACGGGGGCCTGCGGCTTGCAGTTGGCGGCGCCGGGCGGGCACTTGATGCGGATGTGGAAGTGCGAATCGTGGCCGTATTCCGGGCGCAGCTTGCCGAGATTGGTGCGATCGCCGGTCCACGTGTCGCACATCTTCTTCTTGATCGCCGGATTGACGAAGATGCGCTCGACCTGCGGATAGCTGGCGGCGCGCATCAGAAGGCGGGCGTGCGCCGGCGTCCAGACGTTGGGGTTGATCGTCAGGAAGGCATTCTTCTGCAGCATCGTCGTGAAGGGCAGCGCCTCGCGCTGCTCTGCCGTCATGCGGTAGGGCGGCATCGGCGTCAGCCAGATATCGGCGTCGAGGCCGATCTGGTGCGAGGCATGGCCTGTTATCATCGGGCCACCGCGTGGCTGGGCGATATCGCCGATCAAAAGCCCCGGCCACCCGTCATACTTGGCGGCATCACGTGACAGCTGCTCGATCGTGGACAGCATCGCCGGATTGCCCCAGCGGCGGTTGCGCGACAGGCGCATCGCTTGCCAGTTGGGGCCATCGGTCGGCAGCGCCTCGGCGCCGGCCATGCAGCCCTTGGCATAGAAGCCGAAAGGCTGTGGGCCGCCCTGCGTCGGCAGCTGGACACCACCGAACAGGGCCTTGGCGCTGTTTGGGCTCGGCTTCTGCTGAGCGGCGGCATCGCCGACGATCATGCTGGCGCCGATCGCGGCTGCCAATGCCAGTTTGCCGATGGATGAAAGCGCCTGGGCGATGCGAGATGCCATGACATGTCCTGAACTGCTGCCGACCGCCGATGTCGCCGGGGCCTAGTGATTGCACCTGAGAACGTTCACTCAGGTGATTTGCCGGGAATCTACCGTGAAAAGCAACTTTGGTGAATCGATGTTTTCAACGATCGCGGTGCAGCAGTCAGGAAGGCTCAGGCGTTGGCGAGGATGTCGGCGGTTTTGCGGATGCGGGCAAGGCGCGGGAAGATGCGCTCGCAGGCGAAGGAATGCATTTCGGCCGAGAAGGTCGTCATGGCATCCTCCGCGGCAATGACCGCGTAATTGTGCGCATAGGCATCGCGGATCGTCGCTTCAACGCCGAAATTGGTGGCGATACCGGTAAGGATGACGGTCCTGATGCCGCGGCGACGCAGCTGCAGATCGAGATCCGTGCCGTAGAAGGCGCTCCACTGGCGCTTGGTGATGCGGACATCGGGGGTCAGCGCGGCGATCTCCGGCGGCTCGCGAAGCGCCTCGGCCGACAGGCCACCCTGTGGGAAGGCGACCGGCTCGTCGGTCGGCTGGTTGACAGCATCGGCATAGTCCGTGGAAAATCCGATGGTGACGAAGATGGTGGTGCCGCCTGACGATTTCAGCGCGCCGGCGATCGCGGCGGTATTTTCGATGACCTTTTGCGCGGAATGCGGCGCAACCGGCCGGGAGATGATAAAGCCCTGCAGATCGATGGAGATCAGGGCGGTGGTCTTGGGATCGTAGAGAGACATGGACGGCTCCGAAATAAACATGAGGATATCCTCGCAATTGGAAATATGAGGATGCCCTCACAAAAATCAAGCCCCGATCCGACGAATCGCTCGCCGAAGCAGAAGCGTGGCCGCGAGCGCGTCGCCATCCTGACCGAGGCGGCGGCCAGGGTATTTCTGGACAAAGGCTACGAGGCGGCGACGATGACGGAGATCGCCGCGGAAGCGAAGTCGTCGATCGGCTCGCTCTACCAGTTCTTCCCGACCAAGCCGGTGCTGGCCGAGGCGCTGCATGTCGAGCGGATGCGGCAGCTCAATACGGCGCTGGTCGATCTGCAGGCCG
>UCIT01000117.1 GCA_900472625.1 Hyphomicrobiales bacterium
CGATCGAGCGCGCCAGACCGGGCCATCGGGAGTGGGTTCGTCAGCTAGCCAAGTCAGTGACGGCCGGCGCTCCTGTGATCTCCAGCCGAACACACAGCCGGGTGGATCAAGAGACGCAGGCGCGCCTCGATACCCTCAAGGCAAAACGCGACGAACCGGAATCCAAGCTTTCCCAAACCAGTATAGTCCGGAGTGCAAAACGATGATCGTCGCAGCGAGACAATTCAACAGTGCCGCGGAAATGAGAGCGGCCGCCGTCGCCGTCCACGCACGGTGCTTCAATCCGAAGCCTCTCCGGTTGATCGCCTCTCTTCCTGTCGTGGAAGTACCAGCGACACCCACCGTGACACCTGTCCGGCGCCGTGAAGTTGGGCCTGCTTGGATGCATGAGCCGACATTCTTCGACGCCCACATAGAGCAGCATCGTAGCCGCCTCGTCGAAATAGCAATGAACCCGGCGCGGGTCCACCTGAAGGATCGTTGCCGGGAACTTGGCGCATCCTACCAGGCAATCATCGGCGGCGGGCGTCGGAAGAAAAACATTGAGGTTCGCCACCTGCTGATGTGGGAGGTGCATGAGCGATTCGGCTTGAGCTTCCCGGCGATCGGCCGGTTGTTTGGCGGCCGCGACCACACGACCTGCCTCTACGCCATCCGCAAGATCGAAGCGCAGCGAGGTGAAGCATGAACCGCTACAACGCATTTCCTCGTCGGGTCCCCGGTGGCCTTGGCTTCTGGGCAATGGTCCGTCTCTGCCGTGACAGCGAGCCGTCGCCGATCATGGACACCGGTGACCGGCCGAAGGTGTTCGGCAGTAAGGGCGAGGCAGCCGAGGAGTGCTTGAAGCACATGGTGGCCTTCATGAACGGCCGGGAGATCCGCGGCGAGAAGTTCGACGCGACGCCAAGCATTCAGCAGGCGCGCAGGGAAAAGGCCGAGAAGCTTTTCATGGGCGGCGGCCGCGTGGTGCAGGTCGAGCGGATGGAGGCAGCAAGATGAGCGACATGGAAGAGTTCAGCAAAGCCCTCCGCAGGTTGCCGGGACCTGTCTCATGCTTCTCGGACGGCGCTTGCTGCCCATGGTGCGGCGCTCTCAATAGGACGGTAACGTTCGGCATGAACAACTGTGCGGAGTGCGGAAAGCAATACGCCTTCGGATATCCCGACTGGCACAGCGAAAAGGATCCGGTGAGCTGGGTTCCGTTCCCTTTCGCTGAGTTCGACGCCTGCGGCGGCCGTGCTGATCTCATTCCAGAGTTCAAACCAAATGAACGGCTCCAGCGGATCTATTTCCAAAAGACTGAAGAACATCTCGGCATTCATGCCGACATGACCAAGGCGAATTGACGGGCTGCGGGGCTCGATACACGAGGGAACGAACATGGCGGACAAGAAAGCGGCGAAGAAAAAAAGGAAGATCGAAGGCTGGCAGGCAAAGGCGAAGCTGCAAGCCGTCTACGTCGACAATCCATACTACTCGAGCGCCCATGACGGGGAGGGTGCAAACCCGGTCAAGATCAAGGCTGTCGTCAACATTCGCGAGAGTGCGATCACGACCCTAGCAGCGCGCAAACACATCG
>UCIT01000003.1 GCA_900472625.1 Hyphomicrobiales bacterium
CTGTGGAACAATGGCACAGCGAAGACCCGCGGCAGAGTTTGCGCGGAAACGCACGGATTTCGCCGTTCGAGGCCGTGAAAATGTGCGCTTTGACCCTGTTTCTGTCTGCTCGATGCCTCGGACTGCTTGTGCGGCGGCTCGTGATGGCTCATTTCTCCGCTGACGAAGCGGCCACACATGGCTGTCATCTATATAGAAGAGGAAACGAGCGGGCGTGACCGACAAGCGTGTTCTGCCGGAGCTTCCGGTATCCCATGTCCTGCCTGAGATCGGCGCGGCATTAAAGAGCGGGCGGCGCGCCGTGCTTTCGGCCCCTCCCGGCGCCGGCAAGACGACGCTGGTGCCGCTCTACCTGCTGGACGAGGACTGGCGCGGCGACGGCAGGATCATTCTGCTAGAACCACGACGGCTGGCAGCGCGGGCTGCGGCCGGGCGGATGGCATCCCTGCTCGGGGAAGTCGTCGGCGAGACGGTCGGTTACCGGATGCGGCTCGACACCAGGATTTCTGCGCGCACACGGATCGAGGTGGTGACGGAAGGCGTGTTCGCGCGAATGATCCTCGACGATCCCGAACTGTCCGGGGTCGCCGCCGTGATCTTCGACGAATTTCACGAGCGCTCGCTGGATGCGGATTTCGGGCTGGCGCTGGCGCTCGACGTGCAATCGGCGCTGCGCGAGGATCTCAGGATTCTGGTGATGTCGGCAACGCTCGATGTGGCCGGCGTGGTTGCGCTGCTCGACCAGCCGCCTGTCATAGAGAGCTTGGGACGCGGATTCCCGATCGATATCCGCTACCAGGATCGGCCGGCCGGCGAACGGATCGAGGACACGGTGACGCGGGCGATCATCGAGGTCCATCGGACCGAGAGCGGCTCGATCCTGGCATTCCTGCCCGGACAGGCGGAAATCACCCGGACGGCGGCGCGCCTGCAGGACCGGTTCGGCCACGAGACGCTGGTGGCGCCGCTCTACGGCAATCTCACCCAAAGGGAACAGGACGCGGCGATCAGGCCGCCGGCGGCGGGCACGCGCAAGATCGTGCTGGCGACATCGATCGCCGAGACATCCATTACCATAGACGGCGTCAGGATCGTGATCGACAGCGGGTTGCAGCGGTTGCCGGTGTTCGAGGCATCGACCGGCATTACCCGGCTGGAGACGGTGCGGGTGTCGCGGGCCTCGGCCGACCAGCGGGCCGGGCGCGCCGGGCGAACGGAGCCCGGGATCGCCATCCGCCTGTGGCACCAGGGGCAGACGGCGGCCATGCCGGCCTTCACGCCGCCACAGATTCTCTCGACAGATCTTTCCGGTCTGGTGCTCGACCTCGCGCACTGGGGCGTGCAGGACACGCGAACGCTCGGCTTCATGGACCAACCGCCGGAGACCACGCTGAACGAGGCACGGGCGCTGCTGCGCCAGCTGGGGGCGCTCGACACCACGGGCGCGCCGACACCGCGCGGCAAGCTGATGCGCGACATGGCACTGCCACCCCGGCTGGCGGCAATGGTGATCAGCGCCGGCGAGACGGGGCATGCGCGCGACGCGGCGATGCTGGCGGTGCTGATGACCGAGCAGGGATTGGGCGGAACCAGTGTCGATCTCGAGGACCGGATGCGGCGGTTTTCGTCCGAACGCGGCGAGCGCGCCGAGGCGGCCAGACAGCTGGCCGGGCGGCTGGCCAAGGGCCTCGACACGGTGAGGGCGAGCGAACCCTGTCTCGCTGGGCGTCTCCTCATTCATGCGTTTCCGGATCGGATCGCGCTGCAGCGCGGCGGACGCGGGCGTTTTGTCATGGCGAACGGGCGCGGGGCCGAACTCCCCGAGACGGAGCGGCTGGCGAGCAGTCCGATGCTCGTGATCGCGGATCTGACCGGACGAGCGGCGCAGGCACGGGTTCTCGCGGCCGCGGAGGTGACGCGCGGCGATGTCGAGGACGCGCTTCCCGGCGCCATCCTGACGGACGACCAGACATTCTTCGATCGACAGAGCCGGCAGGTGCGGGCACGGCGGGCAACGCGGCTGGGCGCGATCATCTTCGACGAGACGCCCCTGCCGCGGCCATCCGGCGAAGCGGTGACGCGGGCGCTTGCCGACGGCGTGCGCGAGCTTGGACTGGAAACACTGCCTTTTTCCAGGGAGGCGATCCAGCTTCGCGAGCGCATCGGCTTTCTCTATAGAAGCATCGGCGCGCCGTGGCCCGACGTCGACGATGCGGCGCTGCTTCAGCGCATGGACGACTGGTTCATTCCCTACCAGACGGAGGCGCGCGGGCTTTCCGATATTTCGGCATCGGGGCTTTCGAACGGGTTGATGTCGCTGGTGCCGCACGAGCTGCAGCGCGACCTCGCGCGGCTGGCGCCGACGCATTTCGAGGCGCCAACCGGACAGCGGCATCCGATCCAGTATGATGGAGAGGAGCCGACGCTGACGATCCGTGTGCAGGAGCTCTACGGGCTGAAGCAACATCCCGCCATTGCCGGCGGGCGGCTGCCGCTGCTGCTCGAGCTGACCTCGCCGGCGCATCGGCCGATCCAGACGACGCGCGATCTTCCGGGCTTCTGGGCCGGATCGTGGAAGGACGTGCGCGCCGACATGCGCGGCCGCTATCCTCGGCATCCGTGGCCGGAGCGACCGGACGAGGCGCTGCCGACGACAAGGGCAAAACCGCGTGGTACATGAGCCGCAAAGCGGCTCAAGGAAGAAGAGATGGTCGATAGCGTCGAGAGCATTCCGGAAGAAGACAGGCACAGCAGCCGGCGGCTGAGGCTGGAAACATTGGTGCGGCTGCGGTGGCTTGCCGTCTGCGGGCAGACGGTGACGGTGCTGATCGTTGCTTTCTGGCTGCGGTTTCCGCTGCCGCTGGTGGCAAGCGGCGCGTTGATCGCGGCGCTTGCGGTGGTCAATTTCTACCTGATGATCCGCTATCCCGCGACGCACCGCATCGATCCGGTTGCGGCGTTCGCGCTGCTGGGCTTCGACCTCCTGCAGCTCTGCGCCCTCCTGTTCATCACCGGCGGCCTTGCCAACCCGTTTGCCGCGCTGATCTGCGTTCCCGTGATCATCTCCTTCGCGTCGCAACCGATCCGCTACAGCACGCCGCTCATCGTCATCGCGATGATCTGCATTACCATTCTTGCTTTCACGCCATTTCCGCTGCCATGGTTCGGCGGGGCCGAGATCAGTGTTCACAGCGTGATGCAGTTCGGCGTCTGGTGCTCGATCGCATCGACCATGACCTTTGCCGCCTTCTATGCCTATCGTGTCTCGAAGGAGGCCGGCCAGCTGGCCGATGCGCTTGCCGCCACCGAACTGGTGCTGCAGCGCGAGAAGCATCTTTCGCAGCTGGACGGCCTTGCCGCCGCCGCCGCCCACGAACTCGGGACGCCGCTTGCGACGATCAGCGTCGTCGCCAAGGAGATGGAGCGCGAACTGAAGACGGACGACCGGTTCCGCGAAGACGTGATGCTGCTGCGCAGCCAGAGCGAGCGCTGCCGCGATATCCTGCGGAGGCTCACCACGCTCTCGGTCGAGGGCGATGCGCATCTGCGGCGCCTGCCGCTGTCGTCGATGATGGAGGAGATCGTCGCGCCGCATCGTGAGGCGGGTATCCAGCTGAACCTCATCGAAAAAGATCCGCGCAAGGGCGAGCCGGTGACCGAGCGCAATGCCGGCATCATGTACGGCCTCGGCAACGTGATCGAGAATGCCGTCGACTATGCCCGCAAGGAAGTGACGGTGACCGTCGAGCACAACCAGGACCGTGTTCTGATCGTGGTGGAGGATGACGGCGAGGGATATGCCCCCGACATCCTGACGCGGATCGGCGAGCCCTATGTGACCAAGCGGCAGAAAGAGGACAGGGCCGGCGGCCTGGGGCTCGGACTGTTCATCGCCAAGACGCTTCTTGAGCGTTCAGGGGCCGTGCTTTCCTTCGAAAATCGCGGGCCGGAGACGGCCGGTGCCCGGGTTCGCGTCGAATGGCCGCGCATGCTGATCGATGCGCATTCGACAAAATGATGCAATCGGCATAATGAGGATGCAATGCAATTGGCCCAAGCAAGGCCGGCAGCGCCAGGATTGAAATGATGAGCGAGCAGATAAACGAAACGCCTCCCGCCAGCGACGACCATATCGGTCCGGATGCCAGCCTGCTGATCGTCGATGACGACGGCCCGTTCCTGCGCCGGTTGGCGCGTGCCATGGAGACCCGCGGCTTTCAGGTGGAAACCGCGGAATCGGTTGCCGAAGGCGTGGCCAAGTCGAAGATCAATGCGCCGAAATATGCCGTGGTCGATTTGCGGCTTGGTGACGGCACCGGGCTGGATGTGATCGAGGCGATCCGCCAGAAGCGCGACGACACGCGCATCATCGTGCTGACCGGCTACGGCAACATCGCCACGGCGGTGACGGCCGTGAAGCTTGGCGCCGTCGATTACCTGGCCAAGCCCGCCGATGCCGACGACGTCTATGCGGCGCTGACCCAGCGGGCCGGCGAGAAGGCGGAACTGCCCGAGAACCCGATGTCGGCCGATCGCGTGCGCTGGGAGCATATCCAGCGTGTCTACGAAATCTGCGAGCGCAATGTTTCGGAAACGGCGCGGCGGCTGAACATGCATCGCCGCACGCTGCAGCGGATTCTTGCCAAGCGGGCGCCGAAGTAAGCCGGACTACGCGTCGTCGACTCCGAAGGTCTTGCCGGTGGCCCATTCGGCCATCATCAGGCGATGGGCGGCGGCGCGGGAGAAATTCAGCGTCACGGATTTGCGGGTCGCGGGCGCCAGCCGGTGTTCGGGCGCCTCGCGGATCATGTGGGCGCCGTAGCCGTCGGACAGGAACAGGCCGCAATCCTCAGGAAAGATGTCGAGCGGCACGTCCTTGTGGGTGGCGAAGAACAGGCGATCACAGTGCTGGCGGTATTCCGGCCACTTGCGATCGACTTTGAAGTCCTCGATCGACGTTTTGATCTCAACGATCCAGATCTCGCCCTTCTCCGTGATGGTGATCAGATCGGCACGCCGGCCACTGGCGAGCGGCAATTCCGGCAGCACCGCGTGTCGCATTTCGTGCAGAAGAATCTGGGTGCCGCGGCGCACCATCATTGCCCTGTCCGATTGCCGGCCATCTATTAACGGATTGTTATTGTAAATACTCAAAATCGTCATGGATAACCTGGGGTCCGGGGCGCGCGTTGTTGCAAAAAAACCATGCGGTTCTAGTTTGCCGTTGCGTATTCACTCCGCCGCACTGCAACAGCTTGCAAAGGCGAAGTTAATCGAAAATAAACCATACTCAAAGATGGTTGAAACACCGATTCTCCTTGCCCCCATTCTTAAGAGACATCCATGCGCATCCGTAATGCACTTCCTGTATTCGGCCTGATGGCGACGCTCGCCCTGGCCGGTTGCTCCACGACGTCCGAAAGCGCCTCCGTCGAAGACAAGACCGCAGCGCCGGGACCGACTGTCCAGACCGCGCAGATCTTCGACGACGCCTATGGCGTGACGACGGATGCAGGATACTCGCTGCCGGCGATCCCGATCCAGAAGGTCAAGCCGCAGTTCCATCGTCAGGTTGTCTCCTACGAAACCACGGAACGCCCGGGCACGATCATCGTCAACACCCGCGAGCGCTTCCTCTACTACATCATGCCCGGCGGCAAGGCGATGCGCTACGGCATCGGCGTCGGCAAGCAGGGCTTCGCATGGGCCGGCACCGCCTACGTCGCTTGGAAGCAGGAATGGCCGAACTGGCATCCCCCGAAGGAAATGGCCGTTCGCCGCCCCGAGATCGCCAAGTACGTCGAAGACGGCATGGGCCCTGGCCTGAGCAACCCGCTCGGCGCGCGCGCCATGTACCTCTTCAACGAAGAGGGCAAGGACACGCTGTTCCGCCTGCACGGCACGCCGGAATGGGCCTCGATCGGCACTGCCGCCTCTTCAGGCTGCATTCGTCTGATCAACCAGGACGTCATCGACCTCTACAGCCGCGTCCGCCCGGGCAAGACGACGTCCAAGGTCATCGTTATCCAGTAAGCTGGACCTGAAATTCGGTATAAAAAAGGCCGCCGGAGTGTTCGCTCCGGCGGCCTTTTTGTATCTGCACTCCTAATCAGGCCCAGTGCGCCGCCTTCAATTCCAGGCGCCGGCGGTGCAGTACCGGCTCGGTATAGCCGTTCGGCTGTGCCCTGCCCTTCAGCACCAGCTCGAGGGCGGCCTGGAAGGCGATCGAGCCTTCGAAATCGGTCGCCATCGGATGATAGAGCGCATCACCGGCGTTCTGCTGATCGACCACGGCGGCCATGCGCTCCATCGTCTCGACAATTTGGCCCTCGGTGACCACCTTGTGATGCAGCCAGTTGGCCATGTGCTGCGCCGAGATACGCAGGGTGGCGCGGTCTTCCATCAGGCCGACATTGTTGATGTCGGGCACCTTGGAGCAGCCGACGCCCTGATCGACCCAGCGAACGACATAGCCGAGGATCCCTTGCGCGTTGTTGTCAAGCTCGCGCTGGATTTCCTCGGGCGTCCAGTTGGGACGGACGGCGACCGGGACCGAGAGGATATCGCTGAGCTTGGCGCGCGGGCGGTCCTTCAGGCCGCGCTGGACATTGGCGACGTTGACCTTGTGATAGTGGGTGGCATGCAGCGTGGCGGCCGTTGGCGACGGGACCCAGGCGGTGTTGGCACCGGCCTTGGGATGGGCGATCTTCTGCTCCAGCATCGCCGCCATCAGATCCGGCATGGCCCACATGCCCTTGCCGATCTGCGCGTGGCCGGACAAGCCGCATTCGAGGCCGATATCGACGTTCCAGTTCTCGTAAGCCGCGATCCAGGCGGCCTGCTTCATGTCGCCCTTGCGGATCATCGGGCCGGCCTCCATCGAGGTGTGCATCTCGTCGCCGGTGCGATCGAGGAAACCGGTGTTGATGAAGACGACGCGCTCACGGGCGGCGCGGATGCATTCCTTGAGGTTAACCGTCGTGCGGCGCTCCTCGTCCATGATACCCATCTTGATGGTGTTGCGCGCCATGCCTAACGCATCCTCGACGCGCGAGAATATCTCGGCGGCGAAGGCGACTTCCTCGGGGCCGTGCATCTTCGGCTTGACGACATACATCGAGCCGGTGCGCGAATTCTTGCGGCGGCCGTTCGGCCCAATGTCGTAAAGTGCAATCGCGGCTGCGATCATCGCATCCATGATGCCCTCGGGCACCTCGTTGCCATCGCGATCAAGGATAGCCGGATTCGTCATGAGGTGACCGACATTGCGGATCAGCATCAGTGAACGGCGATGGACCTCGAAGGATCCGCCATCCGGGCCGGTGTACTCAAGATCAGGATTGAGCTTGCGGATGAAGCTCTTGTCGCCCTTTGTGACGTCTTCCTGCAGATCGCCCCTCATCAGGCCGAGCCAGTTGCGGTAGATCTCGGTCTTGTCTTCGGCGTCGACGGCGGCGATGGAATCCTCGCAGTCCATGATCGTGGTGATCGCGGATTCGAGCCAGACGTCCGAGATATGCGCCGGATCAGTCTTGCCGATGGCCGTGGTGGCATCGAAGACGATGTCGATATGGATGCCATTGTTTTTCAGCAGCAGATTGGTCGGCGCAGAGGCATCGCCTCGGTAGCCGGCGAAATGACCGGCGTCCTTCAGTGCGACATGTTCGCCATCGGTGGAAACCAGCGCAAGCGCGCCATCCTTCACCGAAAGGTCGGCAATATCCTTCCAGCTCCAATCGACGAGTGGTACGGCCTGGTCAAGGAAATCGCGGACCCAGGCGATGACCTTCTCGCCGCGCTTCGGGTTGTAGCCCCCGCCCTTTTCTGCCCCATCCGTCTCGGGAATCGCATCGGTGCCGTAAAGCGCGTCGTAGAGCGAGCCCCAGCGGGCGTTTGCGGCGTTCAGCGCGTAACGGGCGTTCATGACGGGGACGACAAGCTGCGGTCCGGCGATCGAGGCGATCTCGGGATCGACGTTACTCGTGGAAACGTGGAAATCGGATCCTTCGGGCAGGAGATAGCCGATCTCGCGCAGGAAAGCCTGATAGGCGTCCATGTCGCTCGGCGCGCCATGCTGGCGATACCATTCGTCGATCCGCAGCTGCAACGCATCGCGCTTGGCCAGCAAGGCGCGGTTCTTCGGCGCGAGATCGTGGACGATGGCGGAAAAATCAGCGAAGAATTTGTTCGCATCGATCCCCAGGCCTGGAAGCGCTTCTGCGACCAAGAAGTCATGAAGGACGGCTTCGATCGCTAGACCGTTTTTTTCGATGCGGCTCATAGATTGTCTCCTCGGGCAGTGACGGCTTTCCATATGCCGCCACTTTGACCGGCTTTCACCGATAGTCAATTGTGCAACAGTTCGAAAGCGTTATGCCTTCGGCACTGCACGTGGCGTGACACGCATCGGCAGGCCGTTCTGCGGCTGGGTCGTCAATTTTTGTACCGGCCAGGGGTTGGTGTCCTCGGTCATATCGAAGCGGAAACGACGCATCATCACGGCAAGCGCGATCACCGCCTCCTGCAGCGCGAAAGTGGCGCCGATGCAGACGCGCGGGCCGGCGCCGAAGGGGAGAAACTGGAAGCGGCCAATCTTGCCGCGATTTTCGGGCAGGAAGCGTTCGGGCATGTAGGCGCGGGGCTTTTCCCAATAGAGTTCGTGGCGATGCAGCGTCCACGGCATGATCAGCACGGTGACGCCGGCTTCGATGGTGATGGTTTCGCCCTTGGCATTGGTCCAGCGATCATCCGCTATCGCGGCGCGATTGATGGATGGTGCCGGCGGATAGAGGCGGAGCGCCTCCTCGAAGGCGGCGCGGGTATAGGGCATCAGCTCAAGCCACTTCACCGGCTCGGCGCCGGTCGCCAGCACACGGTCGATTTCCTCCTCCATGGCGTCGCGGATATGCGGCGTGTTGGCAAGACAATAGAGCGTCCAGGCCAGCGCCCGGGCGGTGGTTTCGTGACCGGCGCCGATGAAGGTGAGGATGTTGTCCTCGATTTCGGCATTGGTGAGCCCGCCGCTCGCCGCCTGATCGAGCAGCAGGGTGAGAAAATCTTCCGGCGTGTTGGCGCGATCGGCCTGCATGCGGGCGAGCCGCGCATCCATGGTTTCGCGAACGATGGTGCGGAATTTCTCCAGCACCTTCTGGCCACCAATCCGGGTGACGCGCGGCACCCAGGAAGGCGCGCGCAGCAGATCCATCGGGTCAACGCGACCCATGCGATGCAGCAGCGCGTTGACGTCGTCGGCGAAGCTGTCCGACGAGGTGACGATTTCGCCTGAGAACAGCGTATCGGCGAGGATGGCGAAGGTGAGTTCGGCCATGTCGCTGGCGATCTCGAAAGTCTGGCCATCGGCGCCAGACGTCTCGTACTTGCGGACGTATCCCTCTGACTGCCTCAGCATCTGGCCGGCGAAGCCGTTGGCGTGGCGCGGGGTGAAGACGGGGGCGACGGCCTTGCGCGAACGCTTCCAGACTTCGCCTTCGGCGGTCAGCAGTCCATCGCGCAGGATCGGGCGCAGGATCAGCTGGCGTATGTCAGACATGCGGTAGTTGGCGGCATTGTCGACCAGCACGTGCTTGATCAGGCCGGGATCGTTGACGATCAGCGTGCGTTCGCGGAAGAACTTCGTCTTGATCCAGGGCAGCGTATAGGACGGCTCGCCCCAGAGCTCCAGCGGGTTGCGCAGGATGGTGCGGATGATCTCGAGCCGGCTCGGCGGCGAATTGCGCGGAATCGGCGCTGGCGGAACGAACGGGTCCGGACGCATGTCCATGTGATACTGGCCTTTCGCGGAAGATGCCCTCCCCGGCTAGACCAGAGTTAGCGCAGGCGCTGCAGGTCGTCCAGCTTGTCGTTGATCAACCATCCGTAATAGTTCTCTTCCGGCCAGACCGTTTCGCCCGAGGCGCGGTTCTTGGCGGCGAGCGCCGCGGCGCGCTGGCGGGAATTGCCGAGATTGTAAAGCGTTGCCGTCAGGCCGGGGTTCTTGGAGATGTCCATGCCGGCGATCTGCTTGTAGTCGTCGATCGAGCGGCGAACGGCGGCGGCGACGAAGGCGAGCGAGATATCGGGCTGCATGATCGCCTTGTAGACGCTGCCGGCGTCCTTTTCGTTCAGCTTGTCGTAGCCGGAGACCCTGGTGACGAGGTCGGACAGCATCAGCGCCGTCAGCGGGTTGATCTGGCCGAGGCCGAAGGTCTGGCCGGCATAAAAGGGTTGGAAGAAGACGGCGCTGAAGCGGTTGTTCGGGAAGCTCTTGCCGCCGACCGTCTTGCCGCGGAAATCGCTTTCCCAGACATCCTCGCGGCAGCTCCACAGCGTGTAGGAATCATTCTTGCCGTTGCATTCGGCAAACTGCGGACGCTTGATGAAGTCATCGACGTCCTCGCCGTCATAGGCGAAGCGGAAGCTCTGGCCGGCATAGGATGCGGCCTTGACGTAATAGGACTGCAGGCGGTCGTAGGCGTCGACATTATAGGTGTGCTCGCCGACGATGGCGCCGATAACATGGATCGGATCAACACTGTAGGCGGCCGAGACCTTCTTGATCTTGCCCATCAGCTCGTGATCGGTGGAGAGCAATTCGTAGACCTTGTCGTATTTGCGATCGAAGGTCGTCTTGGTGCCCTTGGTGCGACGGACCGATGCGCCGGGAACGTTCGGCTGCTCGATGTTGCGATTGCCTGGCGGCACGAGCTGCATGGAAAAAGCGGGCGCTGCGGTCAAGACCGTGGCGGCAATTACAAGGCTCGTCAGAAGGCGTCGCACGATCAGCTTTCCCATCATTCTGGCATTGGTCGGCACATAAAGCACACCGTCCCAGCATAGTCGATCGGCGGGTGACTGGACCACAATCTTGGCCGAATAATGCTGCCGCCAACAACAAAACGGGCCTTTCACTAAAAAGTAAAAGGCCCGTTGTCGAGAGTTACGTCAGTCAAAGTTACGGCATCATGCCAGTAATGACGAATGCCGGTGCTTCAGCGTCACAGAATGAAGCGCGAGAGGTCGGTATTCTGGGCGAGATCGCCGACATGCTTGCGGACGTATTCCGCATCAATGGTCACCGCCGTACCGCCACGATCCGGCGCATTGAACGAGATTTCGTCCAGCACGCGCTCCATCACGGTCTGCAGGCGGCGGGCGCCGATGTTTTCAACCGAGGCGTTGAGATGCACCGCGACATCGGCAAGCGCGTCGAGAGCGTCATCGGTGAATTCGAGGTTCAGGCCCTCGGTCTGCATCAGCGCGATGTACTGGCGGATCAGGCTGGCCTCGGTTTCCGTCAGGATGCGGCGGAAGTCTTCCTTGGTCAGCGGGCGTAGCTCGACGCGGATCGGCAGACGACCCTGAAGTTCCGGCAGCAGATCCGACGGCTTGGAGACGTGGAAGGCGCCCGAGGCGATGAAGAGCACGTGGTCGGTCTTGACCGGGCCGTACTTGGTCGAGACCGTCGTGCCTTCGACCAGCGGCAGCAGATCGCGCTGCACGCCTTCGCGCGAGACACCGGCACCCATGCCGCCATCGCGGGCGGCGATCTTGTCGATCTCGTCGAGGAAGACGATGCCGTCGTTTTCAACGGCGCGCACGGCCTCGCGCTGGATGACCTCGTTGTCGATCAGCTTGTCGGATTCGTCGCGGATCAGGTCGGTGTAGGAGGCCTTGACCGTGGTGCGCACTTTCTTGGTGCGGCCGCCCATGGCCTTGCCGAACATTTCCGACAGGTTGATCATGCCGATGCCGCCCTGCATGCCGGGGACGTCGAAGCCGCCCATGCCGGTGCTGGTATCGGCCACTTCGATATCGATCTCCTTGTCGTCAAGTTCGCCTGACCGCAGCTTCTTGCGGAAGCTGTCGCGGGTGGCGGGCGATGCGGTGGAGCCGACCAGCGCGTCCAGCACGCGTTCCTCGGCGCTCATGTGAGCCTTGGCCTCGACTTCGGAGCGCTTCTTTTCGCGGGCGAGGCCGATGCCAACCTCGACGAGATCGCGGATGATCTGCTCGACGTCGCGGCCGACATAGCCGACCTCGGTGAACTTGGTGGCTTCCACCTTGATGAAGGGGGCGCCGGCGAGCTTGGCCAGACGACGGGAGATTTCCGTCTTGCCGACGCCGGTCGGGCCGATCATCAGGATGTTCTTCGGCATCACTTCGTCGCGCAGGCTCTCATCGAGCTGCTGGCGGCGCCAGCGGTTGCGTAGCGCGATGGCGACGGCGCGCTTGGCGTCATGCTGGCCGATGATGTGGCGGTCCAGCTCGGAGACGATTTCTCTAGGAGAAAAATTGGTCATGATATCCTCTTGGCTTTCCCGTTTCGGCCGGCCGTTCGCGGCCCGGCCCACGGGACCCATGTTCAAAGCTTGACGTTATTCGGCATCCAGCGTTTCGACCACGAGATTGTGGTTGGTGTAGACGCAGATGTCGGCGGCGATATCGAGCGCCCGGCGGGCGATGTCCTCGGCCGACTTGTCGCTGTCCATCAGCGCGCGAGCGGCCGCGAATGCGTAGTTGCCGCCGGAGCCGATGGCGATGGCGCCATGTTCGGGTTCCAGCACGTCGCCGTTGCCGGTGATTGCCAGCGTCACCGACTTGTCGGCAACGAGCATCATGGCTTCGAGATTGCGCAGATACTTGTCGGTGCGCCAATCCTTGGCGAGCTCTACAGCGGCGCGCATCAGCTGGCCGGGATACTGCTCGAGCTTCTTTTCAAGCCGCTCCAGAAGCGTGAAGGCATCCGCGGTGGCGCCGGCGAAACCGGCGATGACGTCGCCGCTTTTGCCGATGCGGCGCACCTTGCGGGCATTGCCCTTCATGACGGTCTGGCCGAGGCTGACCTGACCGTCGCCCGCCATGATGACCTTGCCGCCCTTTCGAACTGTAATAATCGTTGTCATCGAATACATCCTGGCCCGTCAGGCGGGCTGATACCTCGGGCCGTTCATCGGCCCTGTTGAGCCCTATGTAAGTTGGCGAATGCCGATTGCAAATGGCTTCGATTTCTACGGCCGCGCTTCTGGATATTTCCCGGCACGCCTGATAAGGAACCCGCGTATTTCCGGAGGGAGCGCCATATGGCCGAGACCGCAGCAAGCCGTACGGGATCCGTATCCCGCAAGACCAACGAAACTTCGGTTTCCGTGTCCGTCAATCTCGACGGCACCGGCAAGTCGACGATTTCGACCGGCGTCGGCTTCTTCGACCATATGCTCGACCAGCTGTCCCGGCATTCGCTGATCGACATGGAGATCGAGACCAAGGGCGACCTGCATGTCGACGATCACCATGCCGTCGAAGATACGGGCATCGCCATCGGCCAGGCCATCGCCAATGCCTTGGGCGACCGCCGCGGTATCACACGTTATGCCTCGATCGATCTTGCCATGGACGAGACGATGACCAAGGCTGCCGTCGATCTCTCCGGCCGTCCCTTCCTCGTCTGGAACGTGTCGTTCAGCGCGCCGAAGATCGGCACGTTCGATACCGAGCTGGTGCGCGAGTTCTTCCAGGCGCTTGCCCAGAACGCCGGCATCACCTTGCATATCCTGAACCATTACGGCGCCAACAACCATCATATCGCCGAGACTTGCTTCAAGGCCGTTGCCCGCGCGTTGCGCACGGCGACCGAGATCGATCCGAGGCAGGCGGGCCGTGTACCCTCGACGAAGGGCACGCTCGTCTGAGCCCCTTCAGGGAGCCTGACGATATGAGTTCAAGCTATTTGGTTCTGACGTCACCCGATGGAGCCGATAAAGCCCACGAGAAGACGCGTTTCATCCGCGACGGATTTACCGTGCTCGGCTTTGCCTTTCCATGGATCTGGCTGGCCAGCCATCGGCTGTGGCTGCATTCTATCGCGGCTTTTCTGTTGCAGAGCATCGGCGGCGCGCTGATGGAGCGACCGGGGCTCTGGCTGGTGGGCGGCGCCGTTACCTTCGGCACCAGCCTCCTGGTGGCGCTGGAGGGACAGAATTTTCGCGTGCGCAACCTGGTCTCCAAGGGCTGGGACGAGGATGCGCTGATCTCGGCGGACTCGCTTGAGGTCGCCGAAGACATCTATTTTTCGACGATACGAACCGACACGGATGACAACGGCAGAACGCCTTCGCCGCACTGGGACAGCACGTCCCGCGGCGATCGCGGCAATGCCACGTCGCTCGGTCTGTTCGGCTTTGATGGAGGACGCTGATGCGCGTCGCAATAATCGACTACGGGTCCGGCAATCTGCGTTCGGCGACGAAGGCATTCGAGCGGGCGGCGCGCGAGACCGGCATTGATGCGGTGATCGACCTCACCGACAAGGCTGACGACGTGGCCGCCGCCGATCGCATCGTGCTACCCGGCGTCGGCGCCTATGCGGACTGCCGGCGCGGGCTCGATGCCGTTCCGGGGATGACCGAGGTGCTGATCGAGGCGGTCGAGCGCAAGGCGCGGCCGTTCCTCGGCATCTGCGTCGGCATGCAGCTGATGTCGTCGCGCGGTCTGGAAAAGACCACCACCGAAGGTTTTGGCTGGATTCCCGGCGACGTCGTTGAAATGACGCCCGACGATGCCAATCTGAAGATCCCGCAGATCGGCTGGAACACGCTCGATATCCACAGCCCGCATCCGCTGTTCGACGGCATTCCGACCGGGCCAGACGGTCTGCACGCCTATTTCGTGCATTCCTACCATCTGGCCGCGACGAATCCCGCCGATGTGATCGCGACGACCGACTATGGCGGACCGCTGACCGCTTTTGTCGGCCGCGACAACATGGCCGGCGCGCAGTTTCATCCGGAGAAGAGCCAGAAGCTCGGTCTCGCCCTGATCGCCAATTTCCTGCGCTGGAAGCCCTGAGCTCGCGCCATCCAAGGACTGACCGAATGATTCTATTTCCCGCCATCGACCTCAAAGACGGCCAGTGCGTGCGCCTCAAGCTCGGCGACATGGAGCAGGCCACCGTCTACAATCCCGACCCCGGTGCGCAGGCGAAAGCCTTCGAGGACCAGGGTTTCGAGTGGCTGCACGTGGTCGATCTCAACGGCGCCTTTGCCGGTGAGAGCGTCAATGGCGCGGCCGTCGACGCCATTCTGAAGTCGACGAAGAACCCGGTTCAGCTGGGTGGCGGCATTCGCACACTGGATCATATCGAAAGCTGGCTGAGCCGGGGGCTGACGCGTGTCATCCTCGGGACCGTCGCGGTGCGCGATCCTGATCTGGTCATCGAAGCCTGCAAGAGGTTTCCCGGTCACGTCGCCGTCGGCATCGACGCCAAGGGCGGCAAGGTGGCGGTCGAGGGCTGGGCGGAAGCGTCCGAACTCGGCATTGTCGAGTTGGCAAAGAAGTTCGAGGGCGCCGGCGTCGCGGCGATCATCTACACCGATATCGACCGCGACGGGATCCTCGCCGGCATCAACTGGGACTCGACGCTGGCGCTTGCCGGCGCCGTTTCGATCCCTGTCATTGCGTCCGGCGGCCTGGCCTCAATCGACGACGTCAAGCGGATGCTGCAGCCGGATGCGCGCAAGCTGGAAGGTGCGATTTCCGGCCGGGCGCTCTATGATGGGCGCATCGACCCGGCGGAAGCGCTGACGCTGATCAAGGCGGCACGGGCGAAGGAGACAGTACAATGACCCTGAAGGCCCGTGTCATTCCATGCCTCGACGTCAAGGACGGCCGTGTCGTCAAAGGCGTCAACTTCCTGAACCTCGTCGATGCCGGCGATCCCGTAGAAGCCGCCAAGGCCTATGATGCAGCCGGCGCCGACGAGCTTTGCTTCCTCGACATCACCGCTTCTTCGGACAATCGCGAAACGATCTTCGATGTCGTGTCGCGCACCGCGGAGCAGTGCTTCATGCCCGTTACCGTCGGTGGCGGCGTTCGCACCATCGCCGACATCCGCAAGCTGCTTTTGTGCGGTGCCGACAAGGTTTCGATCAATTCGGCCGCGGTCAGCAATCCGGATTTCGTGGCCGAGGCGGCCGACAAGTTCGGTGACCAGTGCATCGTCGTGTCGATCGACGCCAAGCGCCGGCTGACGCAGGCGGTTGGTGGCGACAACATGAGCGCCTGGGAGATTTACACCCACGGCGGCCGCAAGGCGACCGGCATCGATGCGGTCGAGTTCGCCAGCCGGATGGTGGAGCGCGGCGCCGGCGAGCTGCTGGTGACCTCGATGGACCGTGACGGCACCAAAGTCGGCTACGATCTGGAGCTGACGCGGGCGATCGCCGACGCCGTGCGGGTGCCTGTGATCGCATCCGGTGGCGTGGGCGATCTCGACCATCTGGTGGCCGGCATCAAGCAGGGCCACGCTACGGCAGTTCTGGCGGCGTCCATCTTCCACTTCGGCACCTATTCCGTCGGCGAAGCGAAGCGCTATATGTCTTCCTGCGGCATCGACATGCGTCTCGACTGAGCCTGAAAGCGAAATCATGAGCGAATTCACACTTGATGACCTGGAAAAGATCGTAGACGCGCGATCGAAAGCCTCGCCGGACGAGTCCTGGACGGCAAAGCTCGTCGCGGCAGGCCAGAGCAAGGCCGCGAAGAAGATGGGCGAAGAGGCGATCGAAGCCGTCATGGCCGCGGTGACAGACGACCGCGACAACCTCACCTACGAAGCCGCCGACCTTCTTTATCATCTCTTGGTCGTATTGAAGGTCGCGGGCATTCCGTTGCAAGATGTCATGGCGGAGCTTGAGCGCCGTACCGCTCAATCCGGCCTCAAAGAAAAGGCCAGCCGGCAAAGCTGATGGGTATCGCAAGACAGATAACGGGAGCGCCCGAGACGCTCGATCATTTTCAGGCGAATGCCTATTCGCCCTATCACTTCTTCTCATCCGAGGAATGGGCGCATTTCCGGGCGGATACGCCGATGACCCTGACGTCCGACGAGGTCAAGCGGCTGCGCTCGATGGGCGACCCGATCGACCTCGACGAAGTCCGGCGCATTTACCTGTCGCTGTCGCGGCTGCTGTCGGCGCATGTGGAATCGTCGCAGCTGCTGTTCAAGCAGCGCAACCGCTTCCTCAGCCTTTCCAACGTGGCGAAGACGCCGTTCGTGATCGGCATCGCCGGCTCGGTCGCCGTCGGCAAATCGACGACGGCACGTATCCTGAAGGAACTGCTGCGCCGCTGGCCGTCGAGCCCGAAGGTCGACCTTGTGACGACGGACGGCTTCCTCTATCCGAACGCGGTGCTGCAGCGTGAAAACCTGATGCAACGCAAGGGCTTTCCCGAGAGCTACGATACCGGCGCGATCCTGCGCTTCCTGGCGGCGATCAAGGCGGGGCAGCCTGACGTGAAGGCGCCGTCCTACTCGCATCTGGTCTATGACGTGCTGCCGAACGAGCACAAGATCATCGACCGGCCCGATATCCTGATCTTCGAGGGCATCAACGTTCTACAATCGCGCGACCTGCCGGCCGGTGGCAAGATCGTGCCGATGGTGTCCGACTTCTTCGACTTCTCGATCTATATCGACGCGGATGAAAGCCGGATTCATGACTGGTACGTGACCCGCTTCATGGGCCTGCGCGAGACGGCGTTTCGCGATCCGAACTCATTCTTCCACCGCTACGCCTCGATCAGCGAAGAGGAAGCGCTGTCGATCGCCGAAGGGCTTTGGCAGAACATCAACTTGAAGAACCTTCGCGAGAATATCCTGCCGACGCGGCCGCGCGCCGACCTGATTCTGCGCAAGGACCAGAATCACCTGACCGAACAGGTGGCGCTGCGTAAACTTTAAGCCGTTATCCGGCGAAGCGTCAGGTTGATACGGCCACCGTTCTTCAGCAGCGTCGACGTGGCGGGATAGATGCGATCGACGCCATGAAAGCACAGGCGCCCCTGCCCGCCCAGAATGACTACATCGCCACTGGATAGCTTGAACGACATGGTCTTGTCGGTGCGCGCCAGGCCGCCGACGCGGAACAGGCAGGCATTGCCGAGCGAGATCGACACGACGGGGGCCGACAGATCCTGCTCGTCCTTGTCCTGGTGCAGGCCCATCTTGGCATCATCCGAATAGAAATTGACGAGGCAGGCTTCGGGCGGCTTGTTGTGACCGGATACGTCGTTCCAGAGATCGAGCAATTCCCCGGGAATGTCCGGCCATGGCTTTCCCGTCACCGGGTGCGTCGGCTGGTAACGGTAGCCGCGCTCCTTGTCGGTGACCCAGCCGAGCGCGCCGCAATTGGTCATGCGGACCGACATGGGCTTGCCGTTACCGGGCATGACGGGCGTGTAGAGCGGCGCTTCGGCGACGACGGCACGGATGCTTTCGACCAAAGCCTCCTGGCGCGGGCGGCTCAGATAGTCCGGGCTGTGACGGACGCCGTTCGGGAGCTCTAGCATGTCACTCTCCGCTCCTAGTCGCCGCTCGGGCGGCCGCGCATTTTCTTGACGTCGGCGCGGCCGGATTTGGCCTTCAGCCGACGTTCGACCGAGCCCTTGGTCGGCTTGGTTTTCCTGCGCGGTGGAGGTGGCGGCTTGGCGGCTTCGAGGATCAGTTCCTTCAGACGCTCGCGCGCGTCCTCGCGGTTGCGCTCCTGGCTGCGAAAGCGGCTTGCCTCGATCATCAGCACGCCTTCCTTCGACATGCGACGGCCGGCGAGCTTCATGGCGTTGATCTTGACGCGCTCGTTCAGCGCCGGCGAGGTCTGGATGTTGTAGAACAGCTGGACCGCGGTTGAGACCTTGTTGACGTTCTGCCCGCCGGGACCGCCCGCCAGAACGAACTGTTCCGTCAGTTCCCATCCTGCGATGGTGATCCTGTCATTGATGTAGAGCGGGTCGCTGGCCATGGAATTTCTATCTCACATCACCGGCTGCTTGAAAACATGCAAAACCCGGCCATAGGGGCCGGGTTTCACGTGAATCATCAATCAGTTGTCGCTAATTTACTCAGCGGCGACCCGAAAACCCGGGGCCGCATCGCGCACTCCGCCGTCGACGTGCTCTTCGAACTTGGCAAAATTGTCGATGAACATCGTCACCAGCTTGGTTGCCTGCGCGTCGTAAGCATCGGCATCGGCCCAGGTCGAGCGCGGGTCGAGGATAGCGGTCTCGACGTCCGCAACGGCCACCGGTACGGCAAAACCGAAGTTCGAATCGGCGCGGAAATCGGCCTTGTTGAGTTCACCCGACAGTGCTGCGGCCAGAAGCGTGCGCGTCGCCTTGATCGGCATGCGCTTGCCGGTACCATAGGCGCCGCCGGTCCAGCCGGTGTTGACCAGCCAGCACTCCACGCCGTGGCGACCGATCAACTCCTTCAGCAGATTGCCGTATTCCGACGGATGCCGCGGCATGAAGGGAGCGCCGAAGCAGGTCGAGAAGGTGGCTTCCGGCTCGGTGACGCCACGCTCCGTACCGGCGACCTTGGCGGTGTAGCCGGAGAGGAAGTGATACATCGCCTGATCCGGCGTCAGCTTGGCGATCGGCGGCATGACACCGAATGCGTCGGCAGTCAGCATGATGATCGTCTTCGGGTGGCCGGCCAGACCTGATTTCGAGGCGTTCGGGATGAAATCTAGCGGATAGGCGCAGCGGGTGTTTTCCGTGAGCGAGCCATCGTTGAAATCGGGAACGCGGTTTTCGTCGAGAACGACGTTTTCGAGGACCGTGCCGAAGCGCTGCGTCGTGGCATAGATTTCCGGCTCAGCTTCCAGCGAAAGCCGGATTGTCTTGGCGTAGCAGCCGCCTTCGAAATTGAAGATGCCGTCCTCGCCCCAGCCGTGCTCGTCGTCGCCGATCAGCGTGCGGGCGGGATCGGCAGACAGCGTCGTCTTGCCGGTGCCCGACAGGCCGAAGAACACCGCGGCATCGCCATTCGGGCCGACATTAGCCGAGCAATGCATCGGCATCACGCCCTTTGCCGGCAGCAGGTAGTTCAGCGCCGTGAAGACCGACTTCTTCATCTCACCCGCGTAAAAGGTGCCTGCAATCAGGATTTCGCCGTTCGTGAGATCGCAGGCGATGACGGTTTCGGTGCGGCAGCCGTAGCGCTCCGGATCGGCCTTGAAGGTGGGGAGATCGATGATGGTCAGCTTCGGGGCGAAGCTTTCGAGCGTCGAACGCTCCGGACGTATCAGCAGATTGCGGATGAACAGAGAATGCCAGGCAAGCTCGGTGACGACGCGGGTCGGCAGGGCGTTGGTCTCATCGGCGCCGCCGATCAGGTCCTGAACGAAGAGTTCCTTGCCGGCTGCATGCGCGAGCATATCGGCCTTCAGCAGCGCGAAATGCTCGGGCGACATCGGCTTGTTGTTGTCCCACCAGATCTCGCCATCGGTATTGGCATCGCGGACGACGAATTTATCCTTGGGCGAACGTCCGGTGTGCTGGCCCGTGAGGGCGCGAAGGGCGCCATGTGCGGTGAGTTCGGCCTCGCCCCTGCGAATCGACTCTTCATAGAGAGACGCGGCGGTGAAGTTGTAACGGACGCTGCGTGCATTTCCGAAACCTGCCGTCGCAAGCTGTATCGCTGGGTTGTGGATGCCGAACTGCTCCATGGTCTTTCCCTTCCTTCGGGGCTCACGCCGTTAAGAACTGAACGCGACCGTACGGAGAGGTTTTTTAAAACGCAAGTGGCATAAATCGATAATATATAACGATATCAATTATTTAATCGATTTAAATTTAAGGCGCTTATTTTAAATCGTTTGAAATTCCAAGTTACTGGTCAGCTCGTCACACCACTTTCGGTTGTTATGAATATTTTGCAACGGCGGCGCCCTTTATCTTTGCCACAATTTGTTCCACCTTTATCCCCATAAGCGCATCCGGTTCATGTGGCCGCCTGGGGACCTTTAAAAAATCCTGGAGACGCGCATTAGATGACGGAGACGAATACAATGCCGACAATCGCGCTCGTTGATGACGACCGTAACATCCTGACCTCCGTGTCGATCGCGCTCGAGGCCGAAGGATACAAGGTCGAGACCTATACGGACGGCGCTTCGGCCCTCGACGGTCTTCTCGCCCGCCCCCCGCATCTCGCGATCTTCGATATCAAGATGCCACGCATGGACGGGATGGAACTGCTGCGCCGGCTGCGACAGAAATCCGACATGCCGGTCATTTTCCTCACCTCGAAAGACGAGGAAATCGACGAGCTGTTCGGCTTGAAGATGGGCGCCGACGATTTCATCACCAAGCCGTTCTCGCAGCGCCTGCTGGTCGAGCGTGTGCGTGCCGTACTTCGCCGTGCGGCCGGTCGCGAAGCGGCCGCGGCTGCCGCCAGCGGCAGTGCTCCGAAGCCGGGCGCCGCGCAACTGGCGCGCTCGCTCGAGCGTGGTCAGCTTGTGATGGATCAGGAACGCCACACCTGCACATGGAAGGGTGAGCCGGTGACGCTGACGGTTACCGAATTCCTCATCCTGCATTCGCTTGCGCAGCGCCCCGGCGTGGTGAAAAGCCGCGACGCGCTGATGGATGCAGCCTATGATGAGCAGGTCTATGTCGACGATCGCACCATCGATAGCCACATCAAGCGGCTGCGCAAGAAATTCAAGATGGTCGATAACGACTTTGATATGATTGAAACGCTCTACGGAGTGGGATACCGCTTCCGCGAAGCAGCCTGACGCCCACGCGGCGCGGCGGATGAGAATGAGAGAGGGCCGAGGCCGCTGACGCGGTCCGCTCTCCGAAAGGGCTGTCGTTGGCACAGTTGGTGCAGGAAAGGGATCTTGATGACGTGGAGGGCGTGGGCCGCCGCGTCAGGGGGCGACGTTGGTCTCACCCGTTCACGATCATTCGCCGCATCTTCGGCAACGCCGTCTTTTCGAGCCTGACGCGCCGCATCCTGTTCTTCAACCTCGTGGCGTTGGTCGTTCTCGTCGGCGGCATTCTCTATCTCAACCAGTTTCGCGAAGGATTGATCGACGCCCGTGTCGAAAGCCTTCTGACGCAAGGCGAAATCATCGCAGGCGCCGTCTCGGCATCGGCGTCGGTGGACACCAACTCGATCACTATCGATCCGGAGAAACTGCTGGAGCTGCAAGCCGGCCAGAGTATCACGCCGGTTCCGAACGACGAGGATCTGGAATTCCCGATCGATCCGGAGAAGGTCGCGCCCGTGCTGCGCCGGCTGATCTCGCCGACCCGCACCCGCGCTCGTATCTTCGACGCCGACGCGAACCTGCTGCTCGATTCGCGTCACCTCTATTCACGCGGACAGGTTCTGCGCTTCGATTTGCCGCCGGTGGCCGACGAGAAGCAGACCTGGAGCGAGTGGTTCACGACGATCTTCAACAAGGTCCTGCAGCCGGGCAACCTGCCGCTCTACAAGGAAGCGCCCGGTGGCGACGGCTCTATCTATCCCGAAGTGATGAATGCGCTGACCGGGGTGCGCGGCGCAGTGGTGCGCACCACCGAAAAAGGTGAGCTCATCGTTTCCGTCGCCGTTCCGATCCAGCGTTTTCGCGCTGTTCTGGGCGTGCTGCTGCTATCGACGCAGGCGGGCGATATCGACAACATCGTTCATGCCGAGCGGCTCGGCATCATGCGCGTGTTCGGCGTCGCGACGCTGGTCAACGTGCTGCTGTCGCTGGTGCTGTCCTCGACGATTGCCAATCCGCTGCGCCGCCTGTCTGCGGCCGCCATCCGGGTGCGTCGCGGCTCGAAGGAGCGCGAGGAAATTCCCGATTTCTCGGTGCGGCAGGACGAGATCGGCAATCTTTCGATCGCGCTCCGCGACATGACGACGGCCCTTTACGACCGGATCGATGCGATCGAGAGCTTTGCCGCGGATGTCAGCCACGAGCTGAAAAATCCACTGACGTCGCTGCGCAGCGCTGTCGAGACGTTGCCGCTTGCCAAGTCCGACGATTCCAAAAAGCGGCTGATGGATGTCATCCAGCATGACGTTCGCCGCCTCGACCGATTGATCAGCGACATTTCCGATGCGTCGCGACTGGACGCCGAGCTTGCCCGCGTCGATGCAGGCTCCGTGGATCTGGAAATCCTGCTGCGCGATCTGGTGGACATTTCGCGGCAGATCCGTAGCCGCAAAAAGGAAGTGCAGATCGAGTTCGCAATCGAGCGCAAGCCCGGCGTCAAGACGCGCTTCCTTGTCAATGGCCACGATTTGCGCATCGGGCAGATCGTCACCAACCTCATTGAAAACGCCCGCTCCTTCGTGTCCGACAAGGATGGCAGGATTACCGTTCGGCTGGTTCGCACCCGGTCGCGGTGCATCGTCTATATCGAGGACAATGGTCCAGGCATTCAGGCCGAAAACATCGACCGTATTTTCGAGCGCTTCTATACCGACCGGCCGGAAGCCGAGGGCTTCGGACAGAATTCAGGTCTCGGCCTGTCTATCAGCCGGCAAATTGCCGAAGCGCACGGTGGGTCGCTCAGAGCCGAAAACATCATCGACGCCGAAACCGAAGAGGTTGTCGGCGCCCGCTTCACGCTCGCCCTGCCCGCCGACCCGGCCTCATGACGATGGAACCGGTCAACGTCCACGCGACAGCCATCGTGGTCGGGAAGACCGGACTGCTGTTTGTCGGGCCGTCCGGCTGGGGGAAATCGATGCTCGCCTTTGCCTGCATCACCGAAGCGCAGCGGACCGGGATCGACGCGGCGCTGGTGGCAGACGATCAGGTGATGATTTCAGTACATGGCACAGAGGTGATGTCAACGTGTCCACCGTCGATCGGTGGGCTCATCGAGCTACGCGGTACAGGCATCGTCAAGGTGCCCAGTGTTGGTCCATCTATGATGCACTATGCCATCATCCCCGCTCAGACCACCGGATTGCTCCGGCTTCCGCCGGACGACGAAATGTTCACCGTCACTCCGGGCATTGAGCTTCCGGCAATTCGGTTGCTGGCTAACGTGCCGTTTCCACTTGCGGTACTGATGGCAAAAGCAGCCGATATCGGGCGTTAATGCCCACGAAACTGGCAGGTACGGCACGGATGCGTGCATTTTTGTCTTGCACTTCGGCTTTTCATGGCCAAGATGTGCCCCCACGGTGGACGCAGTTGTTGCATTGCGATATTGGCCCTACCGTTGCATACGCCATGAGGAGCAGTAGTATCATGATCGGACTTGTGCTTGTCACGCACGGCAAGCTGGCTGAAGAGTTTCGTCATGCGGTCGAACATGTTGTCGGTCCTCAGAAATTCATCGAAACGGTCTGTATCGGCCCCGAAGACGACATGGATCAGCGGCGCCAGGATATTCTCGCAGCCGTTGCGAATGCGGATGACGGGCATGGCGTGGTCATCCTGACCGACATGTTCGGCGGCACTCCTTCCAACCTGGCGATATCGGTGATGAGCAGCGGCCATACCGAGGTGATCGCCGGCATGAACCTGCCGATGCTGATCAAGCTTGCGGGCGTACGCGGCGAAAACAACATGGAAAAGGCGCTTGTCGAGGCGTCGGAAGCCGGTCGCAAGTACATCAATGTCGCCAGCCGCGTCCTCAGCGGCAAATAACGAGCCCTCCCCCTGATGACATCTCCGTTTTCCCGCGAAATTCTGATCATCAACAAGCGTGGCCTGCATGCCCGCGCTTCGGCCAAGTTCGTACAGACGGTCGAGACTTTCGACGCGGCAATCACCGTGTCCAAGGACGGAATGACGGTCGGGGGCACATCGATCATGGGCCTGATGATGCTCGCAGCGAGCCCGGGCTCCAGCGTGCTGATCTCCGCCAGCGGCAACCAGGCCGAACAGGCGCTCGACGCTCTGGATCAGCTGATCCAGAACAAGTTCGGCGAAGAGATGTAAGGCCCGATTGGGCCATATAAACATATAAAGACTTCTTTATATCATTATTGCCTTCGTCATAGAAGCCTGCTAAACGGCTGGCATGACCGCGCCTGCGCGGAGATTTTCGTCGCGCGACCCCGGTTCGCGCCTTCGCCCTCTGAGACGCTTTCAGCATGGAGAATCCAATGAGCACTGAAAAAGATTACGTCGTCGCCGATATCGGCCTCGCAGACTACGGTCGCAAGGAAATCACGATCGCCGAAACCGAAATGCCGGGCCTGATGGCCTGCCGCGAAGAATTCGGCACGACCAAGCCGCTCAAGGGCGCGCGCATCACCGGCTCGCTGCACATGACGATCCAGACGGCCGTTCTGATCGAGACGCTGGTCGAACTCGGCGCCGAAGTCCGTTGGGCATCGTGCAACATCTTCTCGACGCAGGACCATGCCGCTGCCGCGATCGCCGCCTCCGGCGTTCCTGTCTTCGCCATCAAGGGCGAGTCGCTGCATGACTACTGGGTCTACACCGACAAGATCTTCCAGTGGGCCGACGGCGGCCTCTCCAACATGATCCTCGACGACGGCGGCGACGCTACGATGTACATCCTGCTCGGCGCCCGCGCCGAAGCCGGCGAAGACGTGCTGTCGAACCCGCATTCGGAAGAAGAGGAAATTCTCTTCGCACAGATCAAGAAGCGCCTTGCCGCTTCGCCGGGCTGGTTCACCAAGCAGCGCGACGCGATCAAGGGCGTGACCGAAGAAACCACGACTGGTGTCAACCGCCTGTACCAGCTCAGCCAGAAGGGCCTGCTGCCCTTCCCGGCGATCAACGTCAACGACTCCGTCACCAAGTCGAAGTTCGACAACAAGTATGGCTGCAAGGAATCGCTGGTTGACGGTATCCGCCGAGGCACCGACGTGATGATGGCCGGCAAGGTCGCCGTCGTCTGCGGTTACGGCGACGTCGGCAAGGGTTCGGCCGCCTCGCTGCTCGGCGCCGGCGCGCGCGTCAAGGTCACTGAAGTCGACCCGATCTGCGCCCTGCAGGCAGCCATGGACGGCTTTGAAGTCGTCACGCTCGAAGACGTCGTGTCTTCGGCCGACATCTTCATCACCACGACAGGCAACAAGGACGTCATCCGCATCGACCATATGCGTGCGATGAAGGACATGGCGATCGTCGGCAACATCGGCCACTTCGACAATGAAATCGAAGTTGCTGCGCTTCGGAACCTGAAGTGGACCAACATCAAGCCGCAGGTCGATCTGATCGAGTTCCCGAAGGGCAACCGCATCATCCTTCTCTCGGAAGGCCGCCTGCTCAACCTCGGCAACGCAACGGGCCATCCGTCCTTCGTGATGTCGGCCTCGTTCACCAACCAGACGCTGGCGCAGATCGAGCTTTTCACCAAGCCCGCGCAGTACCAGAACCAGGTCTACATCCTGCCGAAGCACCTCGACGAGAAGGTCGCGCGCCTGCATCTCGCCAAGCTTGGCGTCAAGCTGACGCAGCTTTCGGAAGAACAGGCATCCTATATCGGCGTCACGCCGCAGGGTCCTTTCAAGGCTGACCACTACAGATACTAATCGAACGATTGATATCCACAACATCTAGACGGGCGCAGCATTGACAAATGCTGCGCCCTTATTTTTTGGCACACACCTTCCCGACGATTCCTATCCGAAGTATTGTTTTAGCACTCGATTCGTGGAGACGGACGCGTCCGTTTGCTACGAAAATGGGATGTCTTGTCGTAATGCGGCACAATGGACGGAGACATACCGCGCATGTCGGAAATGATGCACGGCCTGATCAAACAGGCGGGGAATCGCGCTTACGCTGCTTCCCGACCTGATAGTTCGGCCAATGAAAGACCTGTCGATGCCCCCAAGGCTTCGGCGAAAAGAAGAGGCGTGTTGGCTCGCGTGGCGACGATGTTCGCAGCGGGCACCGCGATCGCGTCTGTCGCCCGCCCAGTGTTCGCGCAGGTGGAAGCCGAAGCTGCTACTTCGGCGCATCTTTTCACGTCTACGCAGGTTGTTGGCCTTTCGGTGGTGATCGGCGTGGTCTCCGCGGCTCTGCTGTCCACTCTTTGGGTCGTTCGCCAGCGTGGCAACATCGAGAGCGAAAGCCGTGAGATGCGCTCGGCGCTTTCGGACGCACAACAGCAGATTTCCCAATACCAGGCACTGATTGCCGACAAGAACCGCCGCATCGTGATCTGGAACGGCGATGAACGCCCCGAACTGCTGGGCCAGCTGCCCGCCGAGACCGGCGCACCGCAGGATAACGAATTTCTCGCCTTCGGGCTGTGGCTGAAGCCGCGCTCCGCGTCCGAACTCGACCGTGCAATCGACGGGCTGCGCCAGTCGGCAAAGAGCTTCGACATCGTTGTCGAAACGCACCGCGAAGAGGTTCTGGAAGCACAGGGCCGGGTTTCCGGCGGCCGCGCTTTCGTCCGCTTCGTCGCCCTCAACAACCTTCGCGCCGAGCTGGCGGAGATCAAGATCGAGCGCGATCGCCTGATGGTGTCGATCTCGGCCTTCCAAGGCCTGCTGGATTCCATCGATCTTCCAGCCTGGCAGCGCGATACCGACGGACGCTTGACATGGGTGAACCATGCTTATGGCGAAGCGGTTGATGCGGCATCGCCCGATCAGGCCATTGCCGAGGGTCGCGAAATCCTGACCACAATCGCGCGCGAGCGTATTCGCTCGGTCGCGACACCGGAATCACCTTTCCACGACAAGATTTCCACCGTCATCCATGGCAACCGTACCTTCCTCGACGTTGTCGACGTCAAGGTACCAAGCGGGTCCGCCGGTATTGCTGTCGACGTCTCGGGAATCGAGACGGTCCGGGCTGAACTGGAGCGGACGCTGAAGAGCCATGCGGAGACGCTGGACCATCTGGGAACGCCCGTCGCGATCTTCGACGGCGACCGCCGCCTGCAATTCTACAACCAGGCCTTCGTTTCCCTCTGGCAACTCGACATCGCCTTCCTCGAAAGCAAGCCTGACAATTCCGAACTGCTCGAGCGGCTGCGCGCCGCCAAGAAGCTACCGGAGCAGCTGAACTGGAAGAGCTGGAAGGAAACGGCGCTTTCAGTCTATCGGGCGCTCGATACCCAAACCGACATGTGGCACCTTCCAAACGGCCAGACGCTGCGCGTTTTCGCGACTGCGCATCCGCAGGGCGGCGCCACCTGGGTGTTCGAGAACCTGACCGAGCAGGTCGATCTGGAAACCCGCTACAACACGCTGGTGAAGGTGCAGGGCGAGACCATCGACCATTTGTCCGAGGGTGTGGCGGTGTTCGGCCCCGACGGGCGCATCCAGCTGTCGAACCCAGCCTTCCGGGCGCTCTGGGGCATCACCGAAGCCGAGGCTAAGCCGGGCACGCATATCCGCGCGCTGGGTGACGCCTGCCTGCCATCCTACGACAAGCCGGACGGCTGGAAGACCTTTGCCGAGTTGATCACCAGCTTCGACGACGAACGCCGGTCCAGCCAAGGAACGCTGGAACTGTTCTCCGGCCTCGTGCTCGATTACGCGATCATCCCGCTGCCGAATGCACAGACGATGCTGACCTTCGTCAACATGACGGACAGCGTTCGTGCCGAACGGGCGCTCACCGAGAAGAACGAGGCGTTGCGCAAGGCCGACGAACTGAAGAACGATTTCGTCCAGCACGTTTCCTACGAACTGCGCTCGCCGCTGACCAATATCATCGGCTTTACCGATCTGCTGCGCACACCCGGCCTCGGCGAACTCAACGACCGGCAGGCGGAGTATATTGACCACATCTCGACATCCTCGTCGGTGCTGCTGACGCTGGTGAACGACATTCTCGATCTTGCCACCGTCGACGCCGGCATCATGCGGCTGAACTATTCGGAGATCGATCTCGGCGACCTGCTCGACGACGTGTCGATCCAGATTGCCGACCGGCTTCAGGAAAGCGGCGTGACGCTCGAGATCACCGCGCCGGCCCGGCTCGGCTCGATCATCGCAGATCCACAGCGGCTCAAGCAGATCCTGGTGAAGCTGCTGTCGAATGCCGCGAATTTCTCGCCCGAGGGTGCCGCGATAACACTGACCTGCCAGCGTGAGGGCACGGATTTCGTGTTCACCGTCAGCGACCATGGCCCCGGCATCTCGCAGGAGATGATCGCCAACGTTTTCGATCGCTTCGCCACCGGCGCCAAGAGCGGCAAACGCGGTGGTGCCGGCCTTGGCCTGTCGATCGTCGACAGCTTCGTCAACCTGCACAACGGCAAGGTCGTCATCGATAGCCAGCCGGGCAAGGGAACCACGGTGATCTGCCGCATCCCTTCCGCCAACCTGCCCTCCTACGCCGCCGCAGAATGACGACTATCAAACCTGTCATCTCGCTCCACCTCGACGACGACGACGCAACCGATCGCCTCGGGGAAGATCTGGCGTTGGCCTTGAAGCCAGGCGATTGCCTGGCGTTGTCGGGCGATCTCGGTGCTGGGAAATCGTCGCTGTCGCGAGCGTTGATCCGCGCGCTGGCCGATGACGCCGAGCTTGAGGTACCGAGCCCGACCTTCACGCTGGTGCAATCCTACGAGCTACGCATTCCCGTATCGCATTTCGATCTCTACCGGCTTGGCGATTCGGCCGAGCTCACCGAGCTGGGCTTCGACGAGGCGTTGCAGAACGGCATCTGCCTTGTCGAATGGCCAGAGATGGCCGCGAGCGAACTGCCTGACGATCGCATCGTGCTGACACTGACGCATGAAGGTGCAGGGCGCCGGGTGACAATACAGGCGCCCGACAAGCAGGATGCCCGCATACGGCGCGTGCTTGCCATTCGCGATTTTCTTCGAGATGCCGGCTATCCCTCGGCAAAGCGTCGTTTCCTCACCGGCGATGCGTCGCTACGCGCCTACGAGGCCGCCTACGCCGACGACGGTGTTCGCCGCATCCTGATGGACTGGCCACCGCTGCCCGAAGGGCCGCCCGTGCTTAACGGCAAGCCCTACCCCAAGGTCGCGCATATTGCCGAAAACGCCTATCCGTTCGTCGCCATCGCAGAGACACTGCGCCACGACGGCTTTGCCGCGCCAGAGATCTACCGCGTCGATTACGACAACGGCATCCTGCTGATCGAGGATCTCGGCAGCGACGGTGTTCTCGATGACCAGGGCACGCCAATCGCCGAGCGCTATCTGGAAAGCGTCGCGTGCCTTGCCGCCCTGCATGCAAAAAAGATGCCGCAAGATATCCAGGTAACGGATGCGCATGTGCACCATATTCCCGAGTTCGACCGTACGGCGATGAAGATGGAAGTGCGCCTTGTCCTCGACTGGCACCTGCCCTGGAAGCGTGACGGCGCGGGGCCGAGCGATGCCGAGCGGGAAGAGTATCTGGCGATCTGGGATGACTTGATCGATCAACTCGGCGCGGCCGAGAAGAACCTGCTGCTGCGCGACTTCCATTCACCGAATATCATCTGGCGAGAGCAGGAGAGCGGGATCCGGCGGGTCGGTCTGATCGACTTCCAAGATGCGATGATCGGCCCGACGGCCTATGATCTCGCCTCGATCGCCCAAGATGCGCGGGTAACCATCGAGCCCGCACTCTTCGATCGGCTGATGCAGCAATACCTTTCGCTGCGGCACGCGCAGGGCGGTTTCGACGAGGATGGTTTCCTGAAAAGCTGGGCGATCATGTCGGCGCAGCGCAATTGCAAGCTGGCCGGGCTGTGGGTGCGGCTGATGCAGCGCGACGGAAAGCCCGGTTACATGAAGCACATGCCGCGGACGCTCGCCTATCTCGATGTGGCGCTTCGGCACGAAACGCTTGCCCCCTTGCACGACTGGTACGTAAGGACTGGAATAGTCAGCAGCGAATCATAGATTTCGGAAGAGATGACCATCAAACAAGCCATGGTGCTGGCTGCCGGTCTCGGTACCCGTATGCGCCCGATTACCGACACGATCCCGAAGCCGCTGGTGAAAATCGACGGCAAGCCGATGATCGACTATGCACTGGATTCGCTCGCGGAGGCCGGCGTCGAACGCGCCGTGGTCAACGTGCATCACCATGCCGACCAGATGCTCGATCACCTTCAGTCCTACAAGAGACTAGAGATCATCATCTCAGACGAGCGCGAAGGGCTGATGAACAATGGCGGCGGGCTGGCCAAAGGCCTGAAACTGCTTGATCGCGGCCCTGTCTTCGTGACCAATGCCGATCTTTTCTGGATCGGGGAACGTGCGGGACAACCGAGTAATCTTGTGCGCTTAGCTGGATTCTTTGACGCTGAGCGAATGGACATGGCGATGCTGTGCGTCAAACTCGAGGACACAACCGGCCACAACGGCAAGAACGATTTCAACCGCGATGCGGAGCAGCGGCTAAGCCGCTTCCGCGCCGACGAACCGGATCCGGTGGTCTACGCCGGCGCGATCGCGATGCAGACATCGTTTCTCGACGACGCGCCTGACGACGCCTTCAACGTGAACATCTACTTCAACAAGGCGATCGCGCGTGGCCGGCTTTACGGCATGATGCTCGAGGGCCATTGGCTGACGGTCGGCACGCCCGAAGCGATTGACGATGCCGAAGCGACGATCCGGCGATACCGGGCATTGGCCTAGGCGATGAGCGAGCGGCACCAGCCCAGGGTTCTGACCATTCCAGCAGGACTACCGTTTCTTGCCACCCTGGCAGAGACCCTGTGCGACGGCCGGCTGACATCATTGTTTCGCCACGACCCCAGCGATCCGCTGTCGCTGTCCAAGGTCACCATCTATCTGCCGACGCGGCGCGCGGTGCGCGTGCTGCGCTCGGCATTCGTCGATTTGCTCGGCGGCCGCTCCGCCATTCTTCCCGTCATCCGGCCGCTCGGCGAAACCGATGACGACAGCGGCTATTTCGACGAGGCGTTGCCGGCGACGATGGACCTCGCACAGCCGCTTTCCAACACCGCCCGCCTGCTGGAACTGGCGCGGCTGATTCTTGCCTGGCGCAACAAGCTGCCCGAGATCGTGCGCAGCATTCATTCCGACTCGCCACTCGTCGCGCCCGCCAGCCCGGCGGATGCCATCTGGCTGGCGCGGAACCTTGCCGAGTTGATCGATTCGATCGAGACCGAAGACCGGGACTGGAGCGAACTCGGAAACCTTTCCGCAAGAGACCACGCACTCTGGTGGCAGCTGACGGCGGAATTCCTGCAGATCGCCAGCGCCTTCTGGCCGGAGCGCTTGAACGAGCTTGGAAAGTCCTCGGCGGCGCGCAATCGCAATGCCATCCTGCGGGCGGAAGCCAATCGCATCGTGACGATGCAGGCCAGCGGGCCGATCATCATCGCCGGCTCGACCGGTTCGGTTCCGGCTACCGCCGATCTGATCGCCGCCGTGGCCGCCCGCGTCGAGGGCGTGATCGTCCTGCCGGGGCTGGATATCGGCATGCCAGACACGCATTGGCGGATGGTGGCGCCCGACATGGCGGATGCGGCGGCCCGCAGCCATTCGCAATACGGGCTTGCGCTGCTCCTGAAACGTCTTGGGCTGACGCGCGACGACGTGGCGACGCTCGCCGAAGCGCCGGAAACGCTGGCCCGGCGCGCCGCCATCCTGTCGCATGCACTGTCGCCCGCCGAGGCGACCAGCGACTGGGGCAGCTGGAAGACCGCGCTCTCCGACGATGACATCGCCTCCGCATTCGCCGACGTCTCGCTGATCGAGGCCGGCAACGAGCGCGAGGAAGCGACGGCGATCGCGATCGCGCTGCGTCTGGCGCTGGAACGGCCGGGGCTCGATGGCGAGAGCCGGGCGGCGCTGATCACGCCTGACCGAAACCTTGCGCGCCGCGTCATGGCTGAGCTTTCGCGATTCGGCATCGTGGCCGACGATTCGGCCGGTACGCCGCTTTCGGCCACACCGCAGGGAACGCTGCTGCAACTGCTACTCGAATCCGCGCTGCGGCCGGGCGATCCGGTTGCGATCGTCAGCCTGCTGAAACATCCGCTGGCCCGTTTCGGGCTGGAGCGCAGCGTGCTGACCGACGCGGTGGCGGCGCTTGAATTGCTGGCGCTGCGCGGCGGCGTGGCGGAGGTGGATATCAGCGCACTCGGGCCGCTGCTCGAACATCAGCTGTCCGAGCAGGCGCTGGATCGCCACGCACCACAGTGGCGAAAGGTATTGCCTGTGCACGCCGTCGATCTGGCGCGTGACCTGGCGCGGCGCGTGGGAGAGGCGACTGAGCCGTTGGCATCAGCACTTGTGCGCCATCATCCCGGAAAGCCCGGATTGACGACGCGCTTCACGCTCTCGCACTGGGCCGAACGTACCGGGCGCGCCATCGAGGCCGTTGCGCGTGACGAGAAGGACGATCTGGCGGGGCTGTGGTCCGGCGAGGCCGGCGATACGCTGGCGACGATGCTTGGCGAGGTGATCGAGACGGACGGGCAGATCGAGGCCGATGGCGCGCAGTGGATCGACATCATGGCCGCCCTGTCTGCCGGCCAGGCGGTGAAACCGCGCGCGCTCAGTCATCCCCGCCTGTTCATCTTCGGGACGCTGGAAGCGCGCCTGCAGAGCGTCGATACACTGATCCTCGGCGGCCTGAACGAAGGATCGTGGCCGGGGCAGACGGCCAACAACCCGTTCATATCCCGATCGATGAAGACAGAGATCGGGCTGGAGCCGCCGGAGCGGCGGATCGGGCAGCTGGCGCACGATTTCGAGATGGCGAACGGCACGCGGCATCTGGTCTATACGCGCGCGCTCCGCAAGGGATCGACGCCGACCGTTGCGTCCCGCTGGCTGCAGCGGTTGATGGCATTTGGCGGCAAGCGGTTCGAGGCAGCCCTGACCGACCGCGGAGAGCAGTTCATCCATTGGGCGGGGCTGCTCGACGAGGGCCCACGACAGGCGCCGGCGCAGCGGCCGAGCCCAACGCCGCCGCGCGAAGTGCAGCCGAAATCCTATTCCTTCAGCGAGGTCGGCCGGCTGCGGCGTGATCCCTACGCGATCTATGCCCGCCGCGTGCTGAGGCTCGACGCCGTCGACCCGTTCAATCGCGATCCCGGGGCGGCCGAGCGCGGCACGCTCTATCACACCATCATCGATCGGTTCATCCGCGAGGGCAACATTGCCGGTTCACCGGATGCTGCGGCCGCGATGGAGCGGATCGTCACCGAGCTGTTCGACATGGAACAACTGCCGCCGCATATCGATGCCGTGTGGCGGCCGCGCTTCCGGGAAGTGGCGCGGGCATTCCTCGACTGGGAAGCGAAGCGACGACCGGGTATTCAGCAAACATTGACGGAAGTGCGCGGTGCGATGCAGCTCGAGCAGGTCGATATCCGGCTCAGCGGAGTTGCCGACCGGATCGACATCACCGGCCCGCACGCGGCTGACCTGATCGACTACAAGACCGGCTACAACCCCTCGCCGGCTCAGGCTCGCGCGCTGCTCGATCCGCAGCTTGCACTGGAGGCCGAAGTGCTGAAGGCCGGTGGCTTTCAGGATGCTGGAAAACGCGTGCCGCAAGACCTGCTCTATGTCAGGCTGCGGCCGGGGAGCCGTTTTCAGGTCGATACCGTCAACAACGAATTCTCGTCGCGCAGCGACAAGGCGAAATCGGCGATCGATCTTGCCTCCGACTCCATCGACCAGCTGGTAAAGTTCGTGGCACTGCTGCAATCGGGCGAGAAGGGCTTTACCTCGCGGCTCATTCCGGCCCAGCAGTTCGAGTTCGGCGGCGACTACGATCATCTGGCCCGCGTCTCGGAGTGGTCCACTGCAGAAAGCGACGAGGCCACCAACGATGAGTAACGAAACCGCGCTGCCCGAGGGCGACGATCCGCTCGTCTGGACCAACTGGACGACGGTACAGCAATCGATCGCTTCGGATCCGCAACGATCTGCCTGGGTCTCGGCCAATGCCGGTTCGGGCAAGACGCATGTGCTGACGCAGCGGGTGATCCGGCTTCTGCTGGCCGGCGCACGCCCCTCCGCCATCCTGTGCCTGACCTATACCAAGGCAGCGGCCTCGGAAATGTCCAACCGTGTGTTCGACCGGCTGGCGGAATGGGCCGTGCTTTCCGACGAGGAACTCGGCAAGCGCATTACCCAGATCGAAGGTTCTGAGCCGGATTCAATCAAGTTGGCGGAGGCACGGCGGCTCTTTGCCAAGGCGCTGGAAACGCCGGGCGGACTGAAAATCCAGACCATCCATGCCTTCTGCGAATCGCTGCTGCACCAGTTTCCGCTCGAGGCGAATGTCGCCGGGCACTTCTCGGTGCTCGATGACCGCGCGGCGGCGACGCTGCTGTCAGATGCGCGGCGCTCGCTGCTGACGGCGACGACGCCGGAGGAAGATCCGGCTCTGGCGGCGGCGTTTTCCTACGTGCTCAATCTAGGCGATGAATCCGGGCTGGAAACGCTGCTGCAGGAAATCGTCGCCAATCGCAACGCAATCAAAGCGTTCACGCTGGCCGCCGATCAGAATGGCGGCATCGACCGCGTTCTGCGGGCCCAGTTGGGGATCTCCGACGACGATACCGAGATCGGCATTGCCGCGCAGTACTGGCCGCTACCCGGCCTCGCCGGCAGCACCTTGACCCTCTATATCGATCTTGCCGAGCAGAAGGGCGGCGCCAAGGCGCAGGATGTTGCGGCGGCGCTGAAAGCTGTCGTGACCGAGCGCGACCCGATACAGCGCATACCGCTGCTCGAAAAGATTTTCCTGACCGGCAAGGGCGAGCCGAAGGCGGATTCGCAGTTTTTCGTGAAGGCGATGTTGAGTGCGGCAGCGGAACTGGCTGACGCGATCGCCGAGGCGCGGGCGCACGTCGTATCCTGCCGGGACCGGTTGAAGATCATCCGGATGTTCGACGCGACGCGAGCGGCGCTGATCCTCGCCGACCGGCTGAACCGCGACTATGACGACCTGAAGAAGCAGCGGAGCCAACTCGACTTCGAGGATCTGATCACCCGGACGGCCGATCTTCTGACCATGAGCGATGTCGGTCCGTGGATCCATTACAAGCTCGACCAGGGGATCGACCACATCCTCGTCGACGAGGCGCAGGATACCAGCCCGATCCAGTGGAGCGTGATCCAATCGCTGGCGGAAGACTTCTTCTCGGGCGACAGCGCCCGCAGTGTGGTGCGCACGCTGTTTGCGGTGGGTGACGAGAAGCAGTCGATCTATTCCTTCCAGGGCGCCCGGCCCGAACGCTTCTCGGAGGAAAGCCGGCGAACGCGGCAACGGGTGTCGCAGAGCGGCCTGGCCTTTTCCTCCGTGCGGTTGCCGCTGTCGTTCCGATCGACCTCCGACGTTCTCGCGGCCGTCGATCACATCTTCACGTCGCCCGATAATGCCCGGGGGTTGAGCGCCGGTGGCGAGCCGGTGGTGCATCGATCGAACCGCATCGGCCACCCCGGCGCCGTCGATCTATGGGAGATGATCGCGCCCGAGGTGGCGATCAAGGAGGAAGACTGGACGGCGCCCTTCGATGCGACGCCGGAGAGTGCGCCAGCCGCTATTCTGGCGCGGCGGATGGCACACACTATCGATACGCTGGTCGGCAAAGAAACGATTATCGAGAAAGGCAAGGAACGGCTGATCGAAGCCGGCGATATCCTTGTGCTGGTGCGCAAGCGCGACGCCTTCGTCAACGCCCTGACGCGGGCGCTGAAGCGGCGCGGCAACATTCCGGTGGCCGGCGCCGACCGCCTGAAGCTGACAAGTCATATCGCGGTGCAGGACCTTGTTGCGCTGGGGCGCTTCCTGCTGCTGCCGGAAGACGATCTGTCGCTGGCGGCATTGATGAAAAGCCCTCTCTTCGATCTCAGCGAAGAGGATATCTTTGCGGTCGCCGCGCTTCGCGGGGATGGCCAAAGTGTCTGGCGGCACATGCAGGCGTTCGCAAATGACGGAAACGAACGGCTCGGCGCCGCTGTGCGGCTCTTGCAGCTGTTTCTCAAGGAGTCCCAGGATCTCTCGGTGCATGATTTCTATGCCCGCGTGCTCGGCGTCCATGGTGGGCGGCGGCAGTTCCTGGCGCGGCTTGGCACCGAGGTCAGCGACATTCTCGACGAATTCCTGACCTTCACGCTCGACCACGAGACGGCAACGCTGCCGGGGCTGCAATCCTTCATCTCCACGCTCGAACTCGAAGCGCCCGTCGTCAAGCGCGAGCAGGACAAGGGCCGCAACGAGGTGCGGATCATGACGGTTCACGCCTCCAAAGGCCTGGAGGCGCCGATCGTGTTTCTTGTCGATGGCGGCTCGAAGGCCTTCACGCATTCGCATATGCCGAAGCTGCGGCTGCTGGAGCAGCGCAGCGACCGACCGCCAATGCCGGTGTGGGTGCCGCTCGGCGATCTCAGCAATTCGCTGACGCAAGCCGACGCGACCCGCATCCAGGTGCTGGCGGAGGAGGAGTATCGGCGCCTGCTCTATGTAGCGATGACACGGGCAGCGGACCGGCTGGTTGTCTGCGGATATCGCGGCGTGCGGCTCAACACCGACACCTGGCATGCGATGATTTCGGCAGCGATGAGCGAGAGCCATCCGCATGTGTCGACCGCAACATTTGCGGGACCGGATGGCGAATGGCAGGGTTTCAAATGGCGGGTTCCAACCATCGAACGCCGATTCGAGCGGGCCGATGCTGTCGAACAGGCGGCGAAGCGCGAGCCGCTGCCTGTCGATCTCGGTAAGCCGCTACCGCCGCAACAGCAGCTGCCGCGCCCGCTGAGCCCTTCCGGCGCCGGAACGATCATCGACGAGGACGCAGACAATCTGCTGGTCACCTCGCCGCTGTTCAGCGACAAGCCGAAATCCGATCGAGCGCTGCAGAAAGGTCGGTTGCTGCACCGGATGCTGCAGGTTCTGCCTGATATGCCCGCCAGCGAGCAGGCCGACGCGGCACGGCGCTATGCCGAGCGGGCAGCGCGCTTCTGGCCCGATGCCGAACGCGAAAGACTGGTCGATTCGGTTCTGAAACTATTGAGTGCACCTGAACTGCAATCGGTTCTCGTAACCCATGCGCAGGCCGAGGTTTCGATCATGGGAACGCTCAGTCTTGAGGGTCGGGATTATGCTGTATCCGGCCGGGTCGATCGGCTGGCTTTGCTTGATGACCGCGTGGTGATCCTCGATTACAAGACCAACCGGGTTCCACCGGAAACGCTGGACGGCATACCCTTCGCGCATCGGGCCCAGCTCGCCATCTACCGGACGATCCTGGCGCCGCTCTATCCCGACAAGCGTATCGACTGCATGCTCGTCTATACCGAGAACGGCGCCGTTCATAGGCTGACGCCGGAGGCGATGGCATTGGCGCTTGCACAGCTCAAGACAAAGTGAAATACCGGTCATTGAAATCCCGCCACCGCACCCTCACATGTGCTTCAACAGGAAATCCTTTAAAGGAGCGGCCTTATGGCTACCGTGAAAGTCGATATCAATAATTTCCAGGCTGAAGTTCTGGACTCCGCAGAACCCGTCGTCGTCGATTTCTGGGCTGAATGGTGCGGCCCGTGCAAGATGATCGCGCCTAGCCTCGAAGAACTCGCCGTCGAGTTCGCCGGCAAGGTCAAGGTTGCGAAGCTCAACATCGATGAGAATCCGGAACTTGCCGCCCAGTTCGGCGTGCGTTCCATTCCGACGCTTGCCATGTTCAAGGCCGGCGAGGTCGCCGACATCAAGGTTGGCGCCGCACCGAAGACCGCTCTTTCGAGCTGGATTTCGAACGCTGCCTGATCAAGCGATCGCATCAATGAAAAAAGCCCGGCTTCGACCGGGCTTTTTTCATTTTGGGGGGGTGCCGTTGTCGGCGAGAACGTCCCCGACCAGATAAAGCGATCCACCGATCAGGATGCGCGGCGGGTGCTCCTGTTCGAAGGCGGTCTCCTTGATCGCCTCGAGAGTCTCAGCCACCGTTGACATCGGCTCGGCGATCAGGCCGGCATCATAGGCGGCGTTGGCGAGAATGACCGGATCGATCATCGCATCGCTGCCGCGGATCGGTACGCAATAGACCTTCTCCGCCAAACCCTTGAAAGCCTGGAAATAGCCGACCGGGTCCTTGGTGTTGATCATTCCGATGATCAGGAACAGCGGACGAGGCTGACGTTCCTCGAAATTGGCCATAGCCTCAGCGATGACTTCGCCGGCGCCGGGATTGTGGCCGCCGTCCACCCAGATTTCCGCGCCACCAGGGGCGCTCGCCATCAGGCGACCATCGCTCAGCTTCTGCAGGCGGCCTGGCCATTCGACCGTGGCCATCGCCTTTTCCATCATCGCTTCCGTCACGACAAAGCCCGCAGCCTTGACGGCGCGGATGGCGGCAGCGGCGTTGGCATACTGGTGCCGTCCCGGGAGCCGGGGCAACGGCAGGTCGGCGAGGCCGAACTCGTCCTGATAGACCAGACGGCCGTATTCCTCATGCGCCATGTAATCCTGGCCGAAGACAGCGGTCGGGCAGCCCAGTCGTTCGGCTGTCGACATCAGAACGTCTAGGGCCGCATCATATTCCTGCTTGCCGATAACCACGGGGTGCTTGCGCTTCATGATGCCGGCCTTTTCGGCGGCGATCAGCTCGACGCGATCGCCGAGATAGGGCTGGTGATCGAGCGAGATCGGCATGATCACGGATACGGCCGGATCGTCGATGACGTTCGTTGCGTCAAAGCGGCCGCCGAGGCCGACCTCGATGATCGCGGCATCGGCGGGATGCTCTGAAAACAGGATGAAGGTAACGGCCGTCAGGATCTCGAAGACGGTGATCTTCTGGCCGGCATTGGCGTCGGCAACGCGGCGCAGGGCGTCCGCGAAGACGGCGTCATCGACCAACTGACCGCGCCCGCCTTCGACACCGATGCGGTAACGCTCATGCCAATTGACGAGATGAGGCGAGGTGTGGACATGGGCGCTGTAGCCGCCGGCCTCCAGAAGCGCGCGGCAAAAGGCCGTGACCGAGCCCTTGCCGTTGGTGCCGGCCACATGAATGACAGGCGGCAGCTTCTTTTGAGGATCGCCGAGAATGGCGAGAAGACGGGTAATGCGATCGAGCGAGAGATCGAAGCCCTTGGGATGCAATCCCATGAGCTTGTCGATCTCCTGCGCTGCTTCGCTCACTGCGGTTTGACCTCTGGGTATCATCGCTCAACCCGCCTGTGATTGTTGAGATCAGGCGCTTGCGGCGATCGCAAGCGCGCCGGTGCTTTCCGCGGAGACGGTCGCCGGCTTCTTGGTCAAGATCTTCAGGACGCGCGCCAGCGTGTCCGGAATGTCGTGACGCTTGATCACCATGTCGACCATGCCGTGCTCCAGCAGGTATTCCGACGTCTGGAAGCCCTCAGGCAGCTTTTCGCGGATCGTCTGCTCGATGACGCGCTTGCCGGCGAAGCAAATTTCCGCGCCCGGCTCGGCCATGTGGATATCGCCGAGCATGGCGTAGGACGCCGTGACGCCGCCGGTGGTCGGGTTGGTGAGAACCACGATGTAGGGCTGGCCGGCTTCCTTCAGCATATCCACGGCAACCGTCGTGCGCGGCAGCTGCATCAACGACAGGATGCCTTCCTGCATGCGGGCGCCACCCGAGGCCGGGAACATGACCAGCGGGCATTTTTCGGCGATGGCACGCTCGAAAGCCTTGACGATGGCTTCGCCGGCGGCAATGCCGAGCGAACCGCCCATGAAGTTGAATTCATGCACGACGGCGACGAGCTTCAGGCCACGTACCTTGCCGAGACCGGCAACGATGGTGTCTTCCTGGTCGGTCTTGATGCGGCTGTCGCGCAGGCGATCGGTGTACTTCTTGGAATCGCGAAACTTCAGCGGATCCTGGGCAACCTTGGGCTGGACGAAGGCCTCGTAGGCGCCGTCATCGAACAGATCGGTCAGACGGGCCTTGGCCGGCATCTTCATGTGATAGCCGGAAGCCGGGATGACCCACTTGTTGTCTTCGAGATCCTTGTGAAAGACCATTTCACCCGTTTCCGGGCACTTGATCCAGAGGTTCTCCGGCACTTCGCGACGGCCCAGCATGGAATTGATGCGGGGGCGAACGTAGTTGGTGATCCAGTTCAAGTCGAAAACTCCTGATTAACTCTTGCCAATGTGGGGAAACTATTCGGCAGCAACAAGGCGCGCCGAACGTGTTCCCGATGACAGCCCGCGAACGAGCGTTGCGACCGCCTGTACGGTATCGGCTGTCGCCTTGCCGTCCTTGGTCAGGCTGAGGGCGACCTGGTTGACAATAGCGGTACCCACCACGACGCCATCGGCTGAGCCGCCGATGACCTTGGCGTGCTCCGCCGTCTTGATGCCGAAACCAACGCAGACCGGCAGATCGGTGTGCTGCTTGATGCGCTGGACAGCGCCGGAGACCAGTGAAGGGTCCGGCATGGCCGAACCGGTGATGCCGTTCATCGAGACGTAATAGACGAAACCGGAGGTGTTCTTCAAAACCGTCGGCAGACGCTTTTCATCCGTGGTCGGCGTTGCCAGACGGATGAAATTTATGCCCTTGCGGATCGCCGGGATGCAGAGTTCGTCATCCATTTCGGGCGGAAGATCGACGACGATCAAGCCATCGATGCCAGACGCCAGCGCATCGTCGAGAAACTTTTCGACGCCGTAAATGTAGATCGGGTTGTAGTAACCCATCATCACGATCGGCGTCGCGTCGTCAGTCTTGCGGAAATCGGCGGCAAGCTGCAACGTCTTCTTCAGCGTCTGACCCGCCTTCAGGGCGCGCTGGCCGGCCAGCTGGATCGACGGGCCATCGGCCATCGGGTCCGAGAAGGGCATGCCCAGCTCGATGATGTCGGAGCCCGATTCCGGCAATGCCTTCATGATGCCGAGCGAGGTGTCGTAGTCGGGATCGCCGCCCATGAAATAGGTGACCAGCGCCGGGCGGCCTTCAGTCTTCAGATCGGCAAAGCGTTTGTCCATACGTGCGGTCATGACTTAAACATCCATTCCCAGAATCTTGGCCACCGTGAAGATGTCCTTGTCGCCGCGACCAGAGAGGTTCATCAGGATAATCTCGTCCTTGCCCATCTTCGGGGCGCGCTTGATGACTTCGGCCAGCGCATGTGACGGCTCGAGCGCCGGGATGATGCCTTCGAGGCGGGTCAGCGTCTGGAACGCTTCTAACGCCTCATGGTCCATGATCGGCACGTATTCGACGCGGCCGATATCGTTCAGATAGGAGTGCTCTGGGCCGATGCCGGGATAATCGAGGCCAGCAGAGATCGAGTGGCCTTCCTTGATCTGACCATCGCCGTCCTGCAGCAGATAGGTGCGGTTGCCGTGCAGAACGCCCGGCGAACCTGCCGTGATCGACGCACAGTGTTCATCGCCCTGCAGCCCCTTGCCGCCGGCTTCGACGCCGACGATCTTGACGCTGGCGTCATCGAGGAACGAGTGGAAGATGCCGATCGCGTTCGATCCGCCACCGACGGCGGCAACGACGAGATCCGGCAGGCGGCCTTCGGCCTCCAGCATCTGTTCCTTGGCTTCCGCGCCGATAACGGCCTGGAAATCGCGAACCATCTCGGGATAGGGATGCGGGCCGGCAGCGGTGCCGATCAGGTAATAGGTGTCGTCGACATTGGTGACCCAGTCGCGCAGCGCTTCGTTCATCGCGTCCTTGAGCGTGCCATGGCCAGCCGTGACCGGCTTCACTTCGGCACCGAGGAGCTTCATGCGGAACACGTTCGGCGCCTGGCGCTCGACGTCTGTCGCGCCCATGTAGACGACACAGGGAAGGCCGAAGCGGGCGGCGACGGTCGCTGAGGCAACGCCGTGCTGGCCGGCACCGGTCTCAGCGATGATGCGGGTCTTGCCCATCCGCTTGGCGAGCAGGATCTGGCCGATGCAGTTGTTGATCTTGTGCGAACCGGTGTGGTTCAGTTCTTCGCGCTTGAAGTAGATCTTGGCGCCGCCAAGCTCCGCCGTCAGGCGCTCTGCGAAATAGATCGGGCTCGGACGGCCGATATAGTGAGTGCCGAGATCCTTCAGTTCCGCCTGGAATTCCGGATCGGTCTTCGCCTTGTCCCACTCCGCCTGCAATTCCAAGATCAGGGGCATCAGCGTTTCGGCGACGAAGCGGCCGCCATAGATGCCGAAGCGGCCATCCTCATCGGGGCCGGAACGGAAGGAATTCGGTTTTGGCGTCTCGTTCAATTTCAACTCCCTGAGGCCATTTCAGGCTGGCACGCCTGCTCGACCGCATCGAAAAACTCATCGATCATTGCGACGTTCTTCACGCCGGGTGCGCTTTCCACGCCCGAGGATGCATCGATCCCAGGCGCCTTGGTGATGGCAAGCGCTTCCGCGATATTGCCTTTGTTGAGGCCACCGGAAAGCATGTAATCCACCGTGCCGTCAAGCCAGCTCAACAGGCTCCAATCAAAGGACACCCCATTGCCGCCCGGCAGCTCAGATCCCTTCGGAGGCTTCGCATCGAACAAGAAACGGTCGGCGATGCCGATATAGGCCTCGACGCGCTTCAGATCATCGGCGGTGCGGATCGAGAACGCCTTCATGACGGGAAGACCGTAGACGGCCTTTATGGTCAGAACGCGCTCGGGGCTCTCATCACCATGAAGCTGCAGGATATCCGGCTTCAACAACGCCACGATCTCGTCGAGATCGTCGTTGCTCGGATTGACGACGACGGCGACGATCTTGGCGCGGCCACGGATTGCTTCGGCCAACTGGCCGGCAACGTCGGGCTCGACGTAACGCGGGCTTTTTTCGAAGAAGATGAATCCGATATGGGTCGCGCCGCGCATCAGCGCGCGATCAATCGCCTCGGCCGTCTTCAGACCGCAGATTTTGATATCCGGTTTCATGGCAGCGAAGTGACACGAAAAAGGCCGTGAGTCGAGCCAATTTGCGACCGCGGCTGTATTTTGAGCGGTTATGTCTCAGTCGAAATCGATGGCGTGGAGCAGGCTGCCATGCTGCTTCAACCAGGCTTTCGACGTCTCCATATCGGGGCAAAGCTTCTTGCACAGCGCCCAGAAGTGGGGTCCGTGATTCATTTCCTTGAGGTGAGCCACCTCATGGGCGGCAAGATAATCGACCACTGCAGGCGGCGCCATGACGATGCGCCACGAAAAGCTCAGATTGCCTTCCGCCGAACACGAGCCCCAACGGCTGCGCGTGTCCTTCATCGAAATCGAATTGATCGGCGCCTTGATAGACCTGGCATGAAATCTTGCCAACCGCTCAAGCTCGGCACGGGCTTCCTTCTTCAGAAAGGTGGCGATGCGTCGACCGATGTGCTCCGGCATGCCGCTTACCTTCAGCACCGGCCTGCCATCGACAATGATGGCTTCGGTCAAGCCGCGCAGGCTTCCCGTGTGCTGGATACGGTGGGAGACGCCGCGAAAGAGGATGGTGCCGCCGTCTTGCAAGCCGGTGTCCGTCGAAAACTTGGCGAGCTTGGTGAGAAGCCAGCCTTGGTGCCGATCGAGGAAATCGTTGACCTCGCGCTGCGCCAGCCCGCTCGGAATGGTCATCTTCAAGGCGCGGCCGCCCGGTTCTATGCGGAGCGTGATGCGCGTGGCCCGTTCGTGCTGCTTGATCGTCAGCGGCATCAGACGTCCGGCAACATCAAGCGTCCGGGTCTCGGGCGGAGCCGGTTTTCGGACGCTGCGGCGTGGCTTGGACAAGAGCGGGAACATCGAGCTTTTCTATATGATTCGGTACCGTTTCGGTCAAAGAAAAACCGGCATCGCAGGATGCCGGTTGGAGTTTTCAGTGCTGAATAGCTTATGGCGCCTGGTACTCAGCAACCGGGCCATTGTCGTCACGCTTGGCGTTCTTGCGATCGCGCATGAAGCGGTCGAACTCTTCTTGGTCCTTGGCGCGGCGGAGTTCGCGAGCATAGGTTTCAAACTCCTCGCGCATCTCGTTCAGCCTGCGGCGTTCTTCGTCCAGCCGGTCAAGTTCGGCCTTGCGCCAGTCGTCAAAGGCAACGTTGCCCGTGGTGAACTGAGGGCGGTAGCGGCCATTCGACCGTCTGCAGCCGGCAAACAATCCATCGGCGGCGCTGTTGGCATCGCGCTTGAATCCCTGCAGTCGCTCGCCGAAGATGATGTAGGCGAGCATGGCGAGACCCAGAGGCCAGAAAACCACGAAGCCGAGGACCATCAAGGCAATGGTAGCCGGAGTCCAATCCGGCCGAAGCAATGCTGACGTATTCATCGTGCGGTATCCTCGCATTTCCGCGTCCGGCGGAATGCCGAACGCTGGAAATCGATGTGGTTACCGAAATAAGGCGCTTCAAGACGGCCATCGCTCAAATCTAACAAGGCCTTGAAATGCAATCACTAATTCAGAATGATCTAATCAGATGGATTTGCCGCCCTTGATGACGCGCTTGACGACCGGCTTGCCGGCGCGTCCGTGCTCGCGGACGAAGTTGAGGATGCGCGGCGCGATCTCGCGTCGAAAACGCGAGCCGTTGAACACGCCATAGTGGCCGACATCGGGCTGCAGATAATGCATTCGCATGTTCTCGGGGATATTGACGCAGATCGTCTGCGCGGCCTTTGTCTGACCGACACCCGAGATGTCATCGTTCTCGCCTTCGACCGTCAGCAGCGCAACATTGCGGATCGCGGCGGGATCAACCAGCTTGCCGCGATGCTCAAGCTCACCCTTCGGCAGCGCGTGCTTGATAAACACCTGATCGACCGTCTGCAGATAGAATTCCGCGGTAAGGTCCATCACGGCGAGATATTCATCATAGAAATCGCGATGCTTTTCGGCCGGCTCGCCGTCGTTCTTGACTAGGTGCATGAAGAATTCCTTGTGCGCCACGAGATGACGGTCAAGGTTCATCGACATGAAGCCGGAGAGCTGCAGGAAACCGGGATAAACAGGACGCATGAAGCCCGGCTGCGGCCAGGGAACGTTCATGATGACGTTGTCGGCAAACCACTCGAGCGGCTTGTCCTTGGCCAACTGATTGACGGCGGTCGGATTGATGCGGGTATCGATTGGTCCGCCCATCAGCGTCATCGACGCGGGCGCCAAGGGATCATTGGCCTCCTCCATCACCGCGGCGGCCGCCAGAACCGGCACGGAGGGCTGACAGACCGCAACCACATGTGTATCCGGCCCCAGGAAGTGCAGCATTTCGATGATGTAATCGACGTAATCGTTGAAATCGAAGGTGCCGTCGGTCATCGGCACCATGCGGGCATCGATCCAGTCGGTGATGTAGACGTCGGCGCTCGGCAGCAGCGCTTCTACAGTGCCGCGCAGCAGCGTCGCGTAGTGGCCGGACATCGGCGCGACGATCAGAATGCGCGGGTCTGGTGCGTGGCCGCTCGGCAGATTGCGGGAGAAGTGCAGCAGATCGCAGAACGGACGTGCCCAGACAACCTCTTCCCTGATGGCGACCTTGGTCTCACCGATGACGGTATGCGGCAGATCGAATGATGGTTTGCCGTAGCGGCGCGTCGTGCGCTCGAACATCTCAAGACTTGCCGCCATCGTCCGGCCCCATGGCGTCTGCGACAACGGGTTGAACGGGTTCGCGTAAGCAAGCCGCATGACGTCGGCCATGGCGCGGTAGGGGGCCATAGCGGCATGGTTCAGTTCGTAAAGCTGGTAAAACATGAGATGCGTCACCTTTCTTTCACCTGGACGATGATGCCGCTTGAAAGGCACCGAATTCGCTCCAACGACGTGCTGGCATCTCAACGCACAGTAACAGGTTTTTGTTGCACAGCAACATAAGCGATCCGCACCGCAAAAGAGAAATGCCGGAGATCTTATCCCCGGCATGATGCTGCGCCCGAATGTTTAAGAGTCGCCGAACTTACTTCAGCGATCGGCCACAAATGTCTGTTTCTGCGTGCCAAGACCTTCGATGCCGAGTTCGACGACGTCGCCGGCCTTGAGGAACCGTTGCGGCTTCATGCCCATGCCGACACCCGGCGGCGTGCCGGTCGAGATCACGTCGCCTGGATGCAACGACATGAACTGGCTGAGGTAGGAAACAACGAAGGCAACACCGTAGACCATGGTCTTCGACGAACCATTCTGCATCGTCTCGCCATTGACCTTCAGCCACATGCCAAGGCTTTGCGGATCGGCGATCTCATCCTTGGTGACGAGCCAAGGGCCGATCGGGCCGAAGGTGTCGCAGGACTTCCCCTTTGTCCACTGTCCGGCGCGCTCCGTCTGGAAGGCGCGCTCGGAGACATCGTGGGACACGCAGTAGCCGGCCACATAATCCAGTGCATCGGCTTCACTGACATATTTGGCGGTCTTGCCGATGACGACACCGAGCTCGACTTCCCAGTCGGTCTTTTCGGAGCCGCGCGGAATGACAACATTGTCATCCGGGCCGACGATCGCGGAGGTCGCCTTCATGAATATTACGGGCTCGGGGGGAACAGCCGCACCCGTCTCAGCCGCGTGGTCGGAGAAGTTGAGGCCGATGCAGATGAACTTTCCGGTGCCTGCAACGCAGGCGCCAATGCGGCCCGGCGGGATTTCCGGTAGCGCCTTGAGATCCAGTGCCCCGATCTTCGCGAGGCCAGCAGGCGAAATCGCATCGCCAGCAATATCAGAGACATGGGCCGACAGATCACGGATCTTGCCATCGGCATCCAGGATGGCCGGCTTCTCCTTGCCGATCTCTCCAATGCGCATGAGTTTCATGGAATCTCCTCCTCAGCATAAGCAATGTTTCGATCACCTATGAACGAATTATTCACCGGTGTCATTACGGCTTTTGGCTGCGGCGGTACGCCTGCTTAGAAAATCTCGGAAAGCTCCGGTCCCGCCGGAACGATCCTGGTCGGATTCAGGCTTTCGATCGAGTAGTAGCCACGCTTGATGTGATCGATGTTGACCGTCTCGGCGATGCCCGGCCAACCCAGCATCCGACGGCAGAAAGCGCGCAGGTTTCGATAGTCGGACAGGCGGCGCAGATTGCATTTGAAGATGCCGTGGTAAGCGACATCGAAGCGAACAAGCGTGACGAACAGACGGATATCGCTTTCCGTCGGATGGTCCGCGAACAGGAAAGACCGCCCTTCCAATTGCGGCTCGATCCAGTCGAGGCAATTGAAGACGCCGGCGAAGGCTTCGTCATAGGCGAGCTGCGTGGTTGCGAATCCTGTGCGATAGACGCCGTTGTTGAGACGCGGGTAGATGTGCTCGTTGAAGGCATCGATCCTCGAGCACAGCTCCTCGGGATAGAGATCGATCGCGTTAGAGGCGAGATCACCGAAGCCTGCGTTCATCATCCGCAGGATGTCGGATGACTCATTGTTGACGATGGTCTGTTGCTGCTTGTCCCACAACACGGGCACCGTCGCGCGACCGGTGAAAGTCGGATCCGCGCCCGTATAAATCTGGTGCATGTAGGTGGCACCCTGCAGATGGTCTTCCGTTGCGCCCGGATAATCGCCGAAGCGCCAGCCCTGCTTGGTCAGCGCGGGCTCGACGATAGAGACCGAGATGGCGGATTCCAAACCTTTCAGCTTCCTGCCAATCAGGGCCCGCGAGGCCCAGGGGCAGATATAGGCGACATAGAGATGGTAGCGATCGGCCTCAGCCCTGAAGCCGGCGCGTCCCGTTGGTCCGGCACTGCCATCCGGCGTGACCCAGTTGCGAAAGCTCGACGTCTGGCGCACGAAACCGCCTTTTTCGTCCTTGGCCTGCACAGGCTGCCAATCTTCCGTCCATTTGCCGTTTACGAGCAACGCGCTCTCCCTATGTTGCTATACTAGAGCGTCATTACCCTGCTTTCGCGCGCGCGGGAGGCCATATTTATTGAAACAGACTGTGCACCGTCCGCACCTCAATAGAATTTCGGAACTGTTGGAATTCTTTTGAGACACTCCACTCCATTCACCGCACCGGAAAAACCATGACAAAGAGCAACAACCGCGAATCTCAATATCCGATCGAACCGATCTTTCTCGATCGCTGGTCGCCGCGCGCCTTCACCGGCGAAGTCATTCCCGAGTCCGACCTGCTTGGCATCCTCGATGCCGCGCATTGGGCACCGTCGTCCGCCAATCAACAGCCCTGGCGCTTCATCTACACGCTCAATGGCGCCGATGACTGGGATGTGTTTGTTTCGCTGCTTGTCGAATCAAATCAGGAATGGGCGAAACACGCTTCGGCACTGATCTTCGTCGTATCGAAGGATTTCAGCGGCGACTTCTCGGAGGGACGCAAGAGCTACACGCATTCCTTCGATGCCGGCGCTGCCTGGGCGTATCTGGCCCTCCAGGCGAAGCTCTCCGGCTTCTATGCGCATGGCATGGGCGGCATCAAGCATGGCGAGATCCGCGAAACGTTTTCCATTCCGGAGGGCTACCGGGTCGAAGCGGGGATTGCGGTCGGGCGCCTCGCAGACAAAAGCGTGCTTTCGGAGCGCAACCAGGAGCGGGAGTTTCCAAGTCAGCGCAAGCAACTCGACGAAGTCGCGTTCAACGGAAAGTTCATTGCCGGCTAAGCGCGCATGAAAAAGCCCCGCGTCTCGACGAAACGCGGGGCTAATTCTGTGAAATTTTAACGGTCAGATGTCGAGGTTGGCGACGCTGAGCGCATTTTCCTGGATGAATTCGCGGCGGGGCTCGACTTCGTCACCCATCAAGCGGGCGAACAGGCCATCGGCATCCGTAGCGTCAGGCACCCGAACCTGAAGCAGCGAACGGACGTTCGGATCGAGCGTGGTTTCCCAAAGCTGCTCGGCGTTCATTTCGCCGAGACCCTTGTAGCGCTGCATGGTCAACCCCTTGCGGCCGCTTGCAAAAACAGCCTCGAGGAGTGCTCTGGCACCAGAAAGTTCCAGCTGACCTTCGCGACGCTTGAGCGTCGGCGGGGTCTGATAGATTTCCTTGAGGCGCGACGACATCTGGTCGATCATCCGGGCGTCCTGGGAACCGATCAATGCCATATCGAGGATGACAGCCTCCTTGACGCCACGGACCATGCGCTCGAGGCGCAGACCGCCTTCGCTGGTCAGGCCGCCTTCCCAGCCCCGCTCGGTTTCCTCGGCGATCACGTCCAGACGACGCGCAACCTCCGCGACCAGTTCTTCGGCACGCGCACGGTCGCTGATGGCTTCGGCATTGAGTGCGCCGGCAATCGCCGCCTGCTCGACAGCAGCCCTGTGGTAACGGGAATGCAAATTGTCGAGGAGTGCGCGCAGGCGCAGCGCATCGACGATCACTTCGCGCAGATCCTGCCCGACGCGGACTTCGCCGCTGCCAAGCGTCAGCGCCGCATCGTCCAGACCTTGACCGATCAGATATTCCTCAAGCGCCTTCTCGTCCTTCAGATACTGGATCGATTTACCGCGCGTGACCTTATAGAGCGGCGGCTGGGCGATATAGATGTGGCCGCGCTCGATGAGCTCAGGCATCTGACGGAAGAAGAAGGTCAGCAGCAACGTTCTAATGTGGGCGCCGTCGACGTCGGCGTCCGTCATGATAATGATCTTGTGGTAGCGCAGCTTGTCGGCGTTGAATTCGTCCTTGCCGATGCCAGCGCCGAGCGCGGTAATCAGGGTTCCGATTTCCTGGCTCGACAGCATCTTGTCGAAGCGCGCGCGCTCGACGTTGAGGATCTTGCCGCGCAGCGGCAGGATCGCCTGGTTTTCACGCGAACGGCCCTGCTTGGCGGAACCGCCAGCGGAATCGCCCTCGACAAGGAAGACTTCGGACTTGGCCGGATCACGCTCCGAGCAGTCGGCAAGCTTGCCGGGCAGCGAAGCGATGTCGAGCGCGCCCTTGCGGCGCGTCAGTTCGCGCGCCTTGCGGGCGGCTTCACGGGCGGCTGCGGCTTCTACGACCTTTCCGACCAGGATCTTGGCATCGGCCGGATGTTCTTCAAGCCAAGTGCTGAGCGCCTCGCTGACGAGGTTTTCCACGACGGGGCGGACTTCCGATGAGACAAGCTTGTCCTTGGTCTGCGACGAGAACTTCGGATCCGGCACCTTGACGGAGAGAACGGCTGTCAGGCCTTCGCGGCAGTCATCGCCGGTCAGCGAGACCTTTTCCTTCTTGGTGATGCCCGAAGTATCCGCATAGGAGGTGATCTGGCGCGTCAACGCGGCACGGAAGCCGGCCATATGAGTGCCGCCGTCGCGCTGCGGAATGTTGTTGGTAAAGCAGAGCACGTTCTCGTGGTAGCTGTCGTTCCACCACATCGCGACTTCGACGGTGATGCCGTCCTTCTCGCTGCGAATGGCAACGGGCTTGTCGACCAGCGGCTTCTTGGCGCGATCGAGATAGGCCACAAATGCTTCGAGACCGCCATCGTACAGCAACTCCTCCTGGCGGACGTCGGAATGGCGCTTGTCGGTGAGCAGGATGCGAACGCCGGAATTCAGGAATGCGAGCTCGCGCAGGCGATGCTCCAGCGTTCCGAAATCGAATTCGATCATCGTGAATGTTTCGCTGCTCGGCATGAAGCTCACTTCAGTGCCGGTCAGACCTTCGGAATCGCCTGTCGACTTCAATGGTGCGTCGGCAACGCCGTGGGTAAAGCTCATCTCGTGAACTTTGCCCTGGCGACGGATCTTGAGCTTCAGCCAGATGGACAGCGCGTTGACGACCGACACGCCGACGCCGTGGAGACCGCCCGAGACCTTGTAGGAATTCTGGTCGAACTTGCCGCCCGCATGCAGCTGGGTCATGATGACTTCGGCGGCCGAGATGCCCTCGCCCGTGTGAATATCCGTCGGAATGCCGCGGCCGTTGTCGGTCACAGTCACGGATCCATCGGCGTTCAGCGTCACAGTCACGATATCTGCATGGCCAGCCAGCGCTTCGTCGATGGCGTTATCGACGACTTCGTAGACCATGTGGTGAAGGCCGGAGCCGTCGTCGGTATCGCCGATATACATGCCGGGGCGCTTGCGCACGGCGTCGAGGCCCTTCAGGACCTTGATCGAGTCTGCGCCATACTCGGTGCTAACGCCGTTTTCCGTCGCGGGTGTATCGGTCATATTGTCGAGAATTCCCTGTTGTCGATGCCGTTGTGAAACGCTGCGAATCACCGGCCTTAGTCATTCCGAATATAGGGTTTTCGGTTGAAGTTCCCAATGCCGGCGGCCCCAAAGAGCGCATAAAACAGGGGATTATGACCGTTTTCCGTCCGCATTTTCAGCATTTTCCAGAACCTCCGACAGTTTTGCCAAGCTGGCCTCATCCAGATGCCGGATAGAGCCCGCCAACCGGTTGGCAAATGCCGTATATTCCGCCGATAAGCCCGATGTATCGATGACCACGCGCGGGTCGGAAAAGCGGGCGACAAGGAACAGATCGTCGGCTTCATCCCAGATGATGTTGAAATAGCCAGCAATGCGCTGAAGCAGATCGAAAGTCGGCAGCCCGCGCTTTCCGTGTTCAAGCGCCGACAGGTAGGCCGGCGAGACGCTAAGGGCGGCAGCCATCTCCTTTTGCGACACACCCTTGCGCTGACGGAGCTTGCGGATCGCTTCTGCGAACGGCGTCATGATCGATCACCGGCACGGCGCGACAGGCGAATGTATAGCGCGCCGTCGCCGCCGTGATGTTGTGCGGCGGGCTCGTAGGACGAGATCAGATAGCGGAACTCGGATTGCGAGAACCACATCGGAACCGCGCGCTTCAACGCACCTTCGCTACCATATGAGCTCCCCTTGCCGGTGATGACGAGGACATGGCGCATGCCGCGCTCATGGGCCCGGATCAGGAAATCGAGCAGCAACACGTGCGCTTCGCTCTGATACAGGCCATGGAGGTCGATGCGCGCTTCCAGCGCCAGCCGGCCCTTGGCGATCTTCCGCTTGACCGGACGCTCCAGCGGGTGGTGTACGCCGGCGGATGGCTTCGCTGGTGTCGTTGCGTCTTGCTGAGCAGGAGACGTCTTGCCGGATTTCGTCGTGGCCGCACTGCGCTTTTCGGCTGCGACCACTTCGGCTTCCGCCTCGGACAGGAATGCATCGAGTTCACTTGCGGCGCCCGTCATCCCCGGCATTGGCCGCGCACTGCGGGCGACCTTCCCCCAGAGTATCCGTTCATCAGTGCTGAGCTTGCGATCCTTCGCCATCAGCCAAACCTCGCAGCCGCTTTGTTCGGTATCAGAATGACGAAATCGGCATCGTGACGCACCGTGCCGGCAAGCTCGCCGGCCGCATCGCCGGAGCCCGTAAAAATATCGCCCCGGGCCGGGCCGACGATCGCCGATCCGGTGTCCAGCGCAAGCATCAGCCGCTGGAACGGTCTTCCCTGGTCGAGATGCACGAGGTTGTTCGAGCTAATGAAGAACGGGAAGCCGAACGTATGGATCATTCGATCGACGGCAAGCGAACGACCGGCAATCAGCGGCACCTTGGCGGCGGCGATCGGCCCCGTAGCCTCATCATCAAGCGCAACGCCACGAAAGAAGATATAGGACCTGTTGTGGCAGAGAACGTCTACGACCTGATCAGGATGCATCGCGAGCCATTGCCGGATGGACTGCATCGAAATACTGGCGCGGTCGATCTCACCCCGCTCGATCAGCAGTTTGCCGATGGCCGAGAACGGGTGGCCCGCCTTTGCAGAATAAGTGATCCGTCCCCTCCGCCCGTCGCGATACCGCAGTCGCGCAGCGCCCTGAACATGCACGAAGAAGACGTCCACCAGGGATTTCGCCCAGGCAATCTCCAGCCCCTGCCCGGCAAGCGCACCCTGGTCGATCTGCCGGCGATCGGGGTAGTAGCCGATATTGCCATCCAGCAGTCGGCCGAACGCGTAGCTGTCGTCCATCTCAGCCGGGCGATTGTGATCGTCGAGGTCCACCAGATCGTAGGGGCGACGGTAGAATGGAAAGCGGTACTCGTGGTCCGGCTCCGCAGCCACCGCTATCTCGGGCTCGTAGAACGCCGTGACGAAGCCTCTATGTCCATCGTTGCGGTGGATGCGAAACGGCCGACAGTTTTCCTGGAAGAAGGCCCGCGCTGCCGCCGGCGATGTGGGGTTTGCGTCGCGTGCTGCCGTCAACAGGTCCAGAAGATCGCCCGAGGTCAGGCCCATCGATCCTGTCCTGTACGGCTTGGCGTCGTCGATGTGCCGCCGGCATGCATCCATGACTTCAAAAAGGCTGGAGGGATCGTCGTCCCTCCAGCCTTCCAGTTGGTCGAAATCTACCGATTCAAGGGCAAAGCCCTGCGTATCGTCACTCATGTTCCGATTCGGTGGCCACGAGTTTCCAGTTGGGGTCGCGCGAGCGCGTGTCGCGGGCGAATGTCCAGAGATCACTGACTTCCGCAACCGCCTCGGCGTCACCGTCGATCAAGACGTCGGCCTTGTCATAGGTGGCGGAGATCATCTGACTGACGATGCGCATGGTGATCTGCGCCTCGCTGCCCTTGACCTCGACATTTTTGATCTCGGCCTTGTCGATGCCGACGAACGTGGACTTGACCTTTTCACCCTTGGCTTCGCGATCAGCAATCGCTGCTTCGAAACCTTCGTAGACCTCCTTCGACAGGAGATTCTTGAGCGCCTTTCGGTCGCCATCGGCAAAGGCCATGACGATCATCTCGTAGGCCATGCGTGCGCCATTCACGAATTCCTTCGGGCTGAAGGAGGGATCGGCCTTGATCATCTCGCGCAGAGAATCATTCAGCGGCGTTCCCGCTGGCGCGAAAGCATCGATCGCTGCAAAGCGGTCTTCTTCCTCGACGGGGGTATCGCGGCGAGGAAGCGTGACGACCTTGCCGGCATCCGGCGTATCGGGTCCTACCGCATCGCGCGGCGTATAAAGATCGCGGGGGGGCTTCTCATTTCCCGTGCGCCGACCAAGAACGTTGCGCAGCTGCAGAAATATCAGCACTGCCGCCACGAGAAAAAACAAAGTGATGAAGTCGTTTGAACCCATATCCCGCCGCAATCGCTGTTAACATCCATGATTTGTATACCCATATAGGCTGCATATACAGATGATTCAAATAGGTCCGCTGATCGGATCGATTTCCGTGGAGGCCGGTGAACGCCGGAAAGACATATGCGCCTGACGATGTTGCCTGGTTTTCTCCTGCTCCTGCCGCTGGCCGAGATCGCCGGTTTTGTGCTCGTGGGCAAAACAATCGGCCTTTGGGCAACCCTTGCGCTTGTCATGTTGAGCTTTGTCGCCGGGATGATGCTGCTGCGTCGACAGGGTTTGGGTATCCTCCGGAAGATGTCGACGGAGGGACGGACCGGAGCGCTTCCGGGGCGCGAGCTGCTTCGTCCGGCAATGTTCGTGATTGCCGCAATCCTGCTCATCATCCCCGGCTTCATCAGCGACATTGTTGCGCTTCTGATTTTCATCCCCGCGGTTCGCGACCTTGCCTGGAACTACGTCAGCCGCCGGTTCGTGGTCGTTGGTGCGGCCGGCGCCAGAGGGCCGAAGCAATCTCCGTTTGGCGATACCAAGTCGACGGTGGTCGATCTCGACGAGGAGGATTATCAGCGCGACCCTGAGAACAAGTCTCCATGGTCGGGAAAGAGCCTCGGCAAGTGAGACTAGCGGAGGCGCCCTCGCCGGCTGGCTCAGGGTTGTAACGACATCATCGAAATGATAGACGCGACACAATCCAATGCCCTCGAGGAAAAGCCAATGGACAGCGAAAACAGCAATAACGGTGCGACGAGCCCGAACCTTACCATCCTAGCGCAGTACACTAAGGACCTCTCCTTCGAGAACCCGGGTGCACCACGTTCGCTGCAGGCTCGCGACAAGGCACCTGCCATCAACATCAACGTCAACGTCAACGCCAACCCGCTTTCCGACACGGACTTCGACGTTGTTCTCACCCTAAACGCCGAAGCCAAGGAAGGCGACAAGACGGTTTTCCATACGGAGCTGGTCTATGGCGGCGTATTCCGGATCGCCGGTTTCCCGCAGGAGCACATGCTTCCGGTTCTCTTCATCGAGTGCCCGCGGATGCTCTTCCCGTTTGCGCGCCAGATCATCGCAGACGTCACGCGCAACGGTGGCTTCCCGCCACTGATGATCGATCCGATCGATTTTTCGCAGATGTTCGCCCAGCGCGTCGCCGAAGAGCAGACCCGCGCGAAGGTTCAGACAAACTGATTTTTTAATCAGACGCCTTTCGAGATGCCCGGGTTCGCCCGGGCATTTTCATTTTGGGTGATCGTATTTTGCCCAGATGCCTTTTTGGCCGAGCTTGGCTATCAGCGCATCGTGCTGCTGCGCTTCCAATTCGCTGAGACGCGGCGCCATGGGCCTTTGCCTTTCCAGCGTTACCAGCACGACATCATCATCGCTATCATCGCGTTCCGATGCGCCATTGCTTTGAGCCATACCGAGACCGAGTGCCGTCTGCCGGCCGCCGATCATCTCGATATAGACTTCCGCCAGCAATTCGGAGTCGAGCAAGGCGCCGTGCTTTGCACGGTGGGAGTTGTCGATTCCGTAGCGACGGCAAAGTGCGTCTAGCGAGTTAGGCCCCATCGGATGCTTTCGCCGCGCCATGGACAGTGTATCGAGCACGTGCTCGGGCGAGATCGGCGGCAGACTTATTCTCGCCAACTCCGCATTGATGAAGCCCATGTCGAAGGTGGCGTTGTGGGCGATCCACTTTCCGTCCCCGAAGAAATCAAGAATCTCCTGGGCGACGGATGCAAAAGGCTGCTTGTCCTTCAGGAATTCGTCTGTGATGCCATGCACCGCAAGCGCGTCGGGATGGACCTTCTGATCGCCAGGGCTGATATAAATGTGAAGGGTGCGGCCCGTCGGAAAGTGGTTGAACAGCTCGATGCCGCCGATTTCGATGATGCGATCGGTGCGGTTGTCGAGGCCCGTGGTTTCCGTATCGAAAATGATCTCACGCATTCTGGAGGTCTCCGCTTGCCATCCGCTGCTTCAAGTCGGCGATGATATCCGCGACCCGCGCTCTCGCCAGATCGATGCCATGTCCGGTATCGATCACGTAATCGGCCTTAAGCCGTTTCTTTTCATCCGGAGTCTGGCGGGACATAATCATGTTGAATTTCTCTTCCGTCATGCCCGGTCGCGCAAGAACCCGCTGACGCTGAATCTGTGGATCGCAGCTGACGACGACTGTGACATCCACTCTCGCTTCTGCGCCGGTTTCGAACAGCAGCGGAATGTCGAGGACGATCATGGATGATCCTCGTTGTCCTTCCCTCGCGATGAAAGCGGCTTCCTGCTTTCGGACCAGCGGATGAACAATCCGTTCCAGCTTTGTGAAATCATCCGGCTGCAAGCCGAGTTGCCGCGCGAGCTCGCGGCGATCGACGGTGCCATCTTTCATCGAGCCTGGAAACGCCGCGTCGACCAGAGGTGCCGCCTCACCGTTATAAAGATCGTGTACCACCGCATCGGCGTCGTTCACCGGCAGGCCGGCTTCGGCAAACAATTTTGCCGTTGTCGATTTCCCCATACCGATCGATCCGGTCAGTCCGATCTTCAGCATCAATGCTTTTCCATGTCGGCGATGATCAATGCCCTCAGGGTATCGTCGACGAGCGGCCGCCGACCGAACCACTTTTCGAAACCGGGAGCCGCCTGATGCAATAACATACCGAGCCCATCGACGATCGCAAAACCCTGTCTTTCCGCCTGCGCGAGGATTGGCGTCTTCAGCGGCACGTAAACAATGTCGGTGACGACGGCGTCCCGCCGAAGGCCCGAAAAATCGATGGACGGAGCCTCTTCTCCCTCCATCCCGAGCGACGTCGTGTTGACGAACAGCCCGGCGCCTTTGGTGACTTCGGCGAGAGCTTCCATCGGATGCGGGTACACCGTCTTTCCGAAGCGATCCGCCAGTTCGACCGCGCGACTGACCGTTCGATTGACGAGGTGGATCTCTTGGAAACCCCGATCACGCACCGCCTGGACGACGGCGCGGCTTGCGCCGCCTGCGCCGAGAATGACGGCTGAATCGAATTTATCCCAGCCCGGATGACGTTCATCGAGATTGGCCGTGAAACCCTGACCATCCGTGTTGGTGGCTTTCAGTCGTCCGTCTTCCATCCAGAGCGTGTTGGACGCTCCGAGTTCCTCTGAGCGTTCGTCCGGTTCATCGGCCAGCTTGAAGGCGATTTCCTTGTGCGGGATGGTGACATTACCACCAACGAAGCCTGACGCGCCGGATTTCAGCGACTGGATGAACGCGGCGAAATCGGCTGGCGCCACTTCCTGCGTCAGGTAGCTTCCGGGCAACGAGAGCGATTTCAGCCAATATCCATGGATGAGCGGCGACCGGGAATGTCTGACCGGGAAGCCGCTGACGAAAGCCTGCGGCGACAATGTTTCACGTGAATCATCCATCGATCGCCTCCAATTCCCGAAGCTTTTCTAGAAGCGGCAGCATTGGCAACCCCAATATGGTGAAGTAGTCCCCATCGATTTTCGAGAACAGTTGCAATCCCTCCCCTTCGAGCTGATAGGCCCCGACGCTGCTCAGCGCCCGATCGCCAACCCGTTTCAGATGCCGCGCAACAAAGTCCGTGGTGAGTTCGCGCATCGTGAGTTCGGCGCGCGACAGGTGCTCCCAGATGATGTCGCCGTTGTAGGCGATCGCGATCGCACTGTTCAGCCTATGCGTCTTCGCCGACAAGGCGATTAGATGGTCTGCCGCTTCGCCCATGCTCTTCGGCTTGTGAAATGCACGATCGCCCAACGACATCGTCTGATCCGAGCCTATCACCAGGGCACCGGCAAATCGACCACTGACGTCCCTTGCCTTGGCCTTTGCCAGGACCATCGCAATCGCATCGGGTGTCGCACCGTCCTGCTCGAGAGGCGCTTCGATCGCGCGTTCATCGATCTCGGCCGGATGCGCCTCAAACGTGATTCCGGCGTTCTCCATCAACATACGGCGGAACGGGCTAGAGGATGCGAGAATGAGTTTGGGTGTCATGACGGCCTCGGCGCGGTTTGTTGCTGCAGCGCTTAACGCAGCTTCGGACGAAGAGCAACGATGGCGGCAGCCGTCTCCTCGATGGATCGGCGAGTGACGTCAATCAGCGGCCAGTTGTGACGGGCGCACAGCGAGCGCGCGTATTTGAGTTCCTCGGATATCGCAGCACGATCGGTGTAGTCCCCGCGGTCGAAGCCAGGTGTCGATCCGAGAACGCGATTTTCACGCACCTGCGAGATCCGGTCGGTCGTGGCAATGAGACAAACCACAAGCGGCTTCGTCGCTTCAAAAAGACTGTCGGGAAGCGGGACGCCATAGACAACGGGTATGTTCGCAGTCTTGATTCCCCTATTGGCGAGATAGATGCTGGTTGGCGTCTTCGACGTGCGGCTAATGCCGATTATGACGACGTCGGCGTCGTCATAATCGTCGGGCATCTGGCCGTCGTCGTGATCCATGGTGAAGTTGAGCGCCTCAATGCGGGCGAAATATCCCGCGTTCATCACATGCTGTGCCCCGACCCGCCGGCGCGATGGCGCACCGAGATAGATCTGGAATGCATTGAGAACGGGTTCCAGCACATTGACGGAGGCGACACCCATCTCCAGGCAACGCTCATCGATCAGGGTCGCAAGTTCGCGATCGACGATGGTGTAGAGAACAATGCCGGGCTCGCCATCGATCGCCTGCAGTACGGTGAGCAGCTGCTTGCGATTCCGGATCAGCGGATAGACGTGTTCGATCGGCTGGGCTGACTTGAACTGGGCTGACGCCGCACGCCCTGCCGAGATCAGTGTTTCACCGGTCGAGTCAGAAATCAGATGCAGATGGAAGAAGTTCGTTCGGTTCTCCACGCTATTTTCCGCTGCCTGTTGAAAACACTGGATGACGGAGAGCTACGGGACCCGAGCGGGGTAAGGCAAGGGAAAACATGCCCAGTTTTCCACAATTCCAATTTTCGGGAGCTGTTCTGACAGGGGCTGTTGGTTCTGTGGACAGCGCCGATTTTGTTTTCGACGATCAACAGCTTTTCCACAGCTTCAATCAATTTCACGGTCGCCACATCAAATTGGAATCCCTTGATAAATTCAGTTTATCCCTCAACTTCTGAAAACTTGGCGATTTTTGTTCCCGGCGAATATGCATGGCAGTGACAAATGGTATCGGGCGTGGATGGATTTTAATCCTTGATAGTCACCGACTCTAAGAAATAGAAACCTTAGAAATATCTTTGTATTATTATAGGGAAGAAGCGCTTGAGCGAAACGCGCCGGAAGGTAATGCAGGTTTTGGAGGGGCAGACGTTGAGCCCTCCTCCTATCTGGCTGATGCGACAGGCCGGCAGATATCTTCCGGAATATCGGGAAGTCAGAGCCAAGGCAGGAAGTTTCCTCGATCTCTGTTACACCCCGGATCATGCAGTCGAGGTCACGCTGCAGCCGATCCGTCGTTTTGCTTTTGATGCAGCGATCCTGTTTTCTGACATCCTCGTCATCCCTGACGCACTGAAGCGCAATGTTCGTTTCACGGAAGGGCATGGACCGGAAATGGATCCGATCGATGTGGACGGGATCGCACGTCTCGACGGCAGCCGTCTTCTCCAGCACCTGGAGCCTGTGCTGGAGACCGTCAGGCGCTTGCGAGGTGCCCTGCCCCCAGAGACGACCCTGCTCGGCTTCTGCGGCGCTCCCTGGACCGTTGCGACCTATATGATCGCTGGACATGGCACGCCTGACCAAGCCCCTGCACGCCTGTTCGCCTATCGGCATCCAAAGGCATTTGAAACATTGCTGATGTTGTTGGCGGAGCTCTCTGCCGACTATCTCGTCGCGCAGATCGATGCAGGCGCGGATGCGGTGCAGATTTTTGATTCCTGGGCCGGCGTGCTTGGAGCGCGGGAATTTGAAGCGTTCGCGGTAAAGCCGATGGCGCGGATCATCCGGTCGGTGAAACAGCGGCGGCCGAATGCGAAAGTCATCGCGTTCGCGAAGGGCGCCGGTTATCAACTGAAGGATTACCGGCAGAAGACCGGTGCTGATGCGATCGGGCTCGACTGGTCAGTGCCGCTCGATTTTGCCGTGGAACTGCAGAAGGACGGCCCTGTTCAGGGTAACCTCGATCCGATGCGGATGGTCGCCGGCGGCGTGGCGCTCGAGGAGGGTATCGACGATATTCTCCAGCATCTCGGCAACGGCCCTTTGATCTTCAACCTGGGACACGGGATCACGCCGCAGGCAGCCCCCGAAAACGTCCGGTTGCTTGTCGAGCGCGTCCGCGGTGGAAGGGCCTGATCATGGAACGCCAGATTGACGAGAAGCCTGGCGCGTACGCCCGCCGGCGTGCCTTCGTCGCCATTGCCTTTTTCGTACTTCTTGCAGTTGGCCTGTTCGTCTGGAACCCGGATACGCTGTACCTTTGGATCAAGGCGTTTCACATCATCGCCGTGATTTCCTGGATGGCCGGGTTGTTCTACATGCCGCGGCTGTTCATCTATCACACGGACGCCGAGCCGGGTTCGGTGCAGTCGGAAACGTTCAAGGTCATGGAACGGCGCCTGCTAAAAGTGATCATGAATCCGGCGATGATGCTGACCTGGACATTCGGTCTGTATCTGTCCTGGTCTGTCTACGGCTTTCAGGGTGGCTGGTTGCATGCGAAGATCGGGCTCGTGGTACTGCTCACGCTGGTGCATGTCTTTTTCAGCCGTGCGGCCAAAGCTTTCGAACGCGACGAGAACCGACGCTCGGCGCGCTATTGGCGATTCATGAACGAGGCGCCAACGGTCTTGATGATCGTGATCGTCATTCTCGTGGTCGTAAAGCCGTTTTGACGCGTGCGCCGACCGGTTAAATTTCTTTCATTTTAAGCATGCCCCTTGCGGCGGCCTGTCTTACTCGCTATTTTCCAACCACTTCATCCTTATGGCATGTATGTAAAGTTTGATCGTCTGCGGATTCCTCGCAGGACCGGTTACTATCCCAACATCGCCTTTCCCCTTCAAAATATAGAGTAATGGTCACTTCATGTCTGAAATGAAGCTTCAGGAACTTAAGAGCAAATCCCCGACGGATCTGCTGGCATTCGCCGAATCGCTCGAGGTCGAAAACGCCAGCACGATGCGCAAACAGGAATTGATGTTTGCGATCCTCAAAGTTCTTGCCAGCCAAGACGTGGAAATTATCGGCGATGGCGTCGTCGAAGTGCTGCAGGATGGTTTCGGCTTCCTGCGCTCGGCAAGCGCAAACTATCTTCCGGGACCAGACGATATCTACATTTCTCCTTCGCAGATCCGCCGTTTCTCACTGAAGACCGGCGATACCGTCGAGGGCCCGATCCGTGGCCCGAAGGAAGGCGAGCGCTATTTTGCGCTGCTCAAGGTCAATACCATCAACTTCGACGATCCTGAAAAAATCCGTCACAAGGTCCACTTCGACAATCTGACGCCGCTCTATCCGAACGAGCGGTTCAAGATGGAACTCGAAATTCCGACCAACAAGGACCTGTCGTCGCGCGTCATCGATCTCGTCGCGCCGCTCGGCAAGGGCCAGCGCGGTTTGATCGTGGCGCCGCCGCGCACGGGTAAGACCGTTCTGCTGCAGAACATTGCCCACTCGATCACTGCAAACCATCCGGAATGCTATCTGATCGTGCTCCTGATCGACGAGCGTCCCGAAGAAGTCACGGATATGCAGCGCTCGGTGAAGGGCGAGGTTGTTTCCTCGACCTTCGACGAGCCGGCCACCCGACACGTTCAGGTCGCCGAAATGGTGATCGAAAAGGCCAAGCGCTTGGTTGAGCATGGTCGCGATGTCGTGATCCTTCTCGACTCGATCACCCGCCTCGGCCGTGCCTATAACACTGTCGTGCCGTCATCCGGTAAGGTCCTCACCGGTGGTGTGGACGCCAATGCGCTGCAGCGGCCGAAGCGCTTTTTTGGTGCGGCGCGTAACATCGAGGAAGGCGGATCGCTGACCATCATCGCCACGGCACTGATCGATACAGGCAGCCGCATGGACGAGGTGATCTTCGAAGAGTTCAAGGGTACCGGCAACTCGGAAATCGTGCTTGATCGCAAGGTGGCTGACAAGCGCATCTTCCCATCGATGGATATCCTCAAATCCGGTACCCGCAAGGAAGACCTGCTCGTTCCACGCCAGGATCTGCAGAAAATCTTCGTACTGCGTCGCATTCTCGCGCCGATGGGCACGACCGACGCGATCGAATTCCTTATCGACAAGCTGAAGCAGACCAAGAGCAACTCCGATTTCTTCGAGTCGATGAACACGTAATTATTAGCCGGATTCATCTGACAAAGCCGGCCCAGCGATGTGGCCGGCTTTGTCGTTCTTGGATGTGAACTTTATACGATCCCGGAGATCGGTGCCCGCGCAGCGAGATAGACGGCTGATTGATTCGGTATCGTACCAGACGAGAGCATTGTAATGACTGACGTGAGAGAGACGATATATGCATTGTCGAGCGGGGCCCTGCCCTCGGGTGTTGCCGTCATTCGGTTGAGCGGCCCCGACGTCAACGTTGTTCTCTCAAAAATGGTGGAAGGCGAAGTTCCCGCACGTCACGCCAGTTTCAAAACGATTCGGACCCGTAACGCGGAAATCCTCGACCGGGGCCTAGTCCTATTGTTCCCTGGCCCCAACTCTTTTACCGGAGAAGATGTTCTTGAGCTCCATTTGCATGGTGGTAAAGCGGTTGTTGAAGCGGTTTATCGCGAGCTCGCGACTTACAAGACCCTGCGACAGGCGACGGCCGGCGAGTTTACGCGGCGCGCTTTTGAGAATGGCAAGCTTGACCTGATCGAAATCGAAGGTCTTGCGGATCTAATCGGTTCAGAAACAGAGATGCAACGTCGCCTCGCCGTCGAGCATTCCTCTGGAGGTCTTTCCGCCATCTACCAAGGCTGGGCGGCGCGGCTGACCTATGGCAGAGCGTTGATCGAGGCGGAACTTGACTTTGCGGATGAGGACGATGTGCCTGGCTCGGTCTCTGAACAAATTTGGGTCGATATCGCGCAGCTAAGGGCCGAAATCGAAGGCCACCTCACCCAGGCATCCGCCGGCGAGATTATTCGCGATGGCTTCAACGTTGTTATTGCTGGGCTGCCAAACGCTGGGAAGTCGAGCTTGATGAACGCGCTCGTCCGACGAGATGTCGCCATCGTAACGGATGTGGCTGGGACAACGCGCGATCTGCTGACAGTTGATCTCGACATCGGCGGGTATCTGGTGCGGTTGCACGACACTGCGGGATTGCGGGACACAGAAGAAGTCGTCGAGCGAGAAGGCATCCGTCGTGCACGCGTTGCGATCGATAATGCTGATCTTGTCCTGTATGTGGAGGACACATCTGTTGCCGCATCCGATAGGCTTCTACCCGCGGAAGCATTGCTGGTCGGGACGAAGGCCGATCTTCCGTTGCGCAGTGACGAGCGATTCGAGCTGATTGTCTCGGTGTCAGATGCGCAGCAGCTGGATAGCCTCAGGGAGTTGATCGGCAACAGACTTCAAAGCAAGGTTCATCCGCAGTCGATGGCCATCCCCAGCCGGGCGCGCCACAAAGATTCGCTTGTGAAATGTTTGGAGGCTCTTGGTACCGCTCTTGGTGGGCGCGGCCGAGACCTTGATCTGAGAGCCGAAGACCTGCGTATCGCAGGCGATGCCCTTGGCCGAATAACCGGCAAGGTGGATGTCGAAAATCTACTGGATGTGATCTTCGGCGAGTTCTGCATCGGCAAATGATTCACGTGAAACATCGTGATCTGTCCACAGCGACGTTTCACGTGAAACGCCTTGACTCCGTGCCTACGTTCCATCATCACCAGACGATCTCAGGAGCTTTGAAATGAATAGTTCTCGGTTCGATGTCATCGTTATCGGCGGTGGACACGCTGGATGTGAAGCCGCATCCGCGGCGGCGCGCATGGGCGCGAAGACGGCATTGGTGACGCACCGACGTGATACCATTGGCGTGATGTCCTGTAATCCGGCCATTGGTGGGCTGGGAAAAGGACATCTTGTGCGCGAGATCGACGCGCTAGATGGTTTGATGGGCCGGGTGGCGGACGCCGGCGGTATTCAATTCCGTATGCTGAACCGTAAAAAGGGTCCCGCTGTTCGCGGCCCGCGTACACAGGCAGACCGAAAGCTGTATCGTTTGGCGATGCTTGCCGAAATCTCGGCAATCCAAAACCTGACAGTCATCGAAGGCGACGCGTTCGATCTTTCGGTCGACAATGGTCGGGTTGCAGCTGTCGTCATGAAAGATAGCCGGATTCTATCCTGCGGTTCGGTGGTTTTGACGACAGGAACTTTCCTGCGTGGGCTTATTCATATTGGCAACAAGAAGATCCCCGCTGGCCGTGTCGGCGAAGATCCTTCGGTCGGCCTATCAGGTACTCTGCTCGGCCTTGGCCTCCAGCTCGGGCGTCTGAAGACGGGGACCCCTGCCCGCCTAAATGGCAAGACTATTGATTGGGCTGGCGTCGGTCGCCAGGGTGCCGATGATGAAGCGGTTCCTTTCTCGTTTATGACTGACAGGATTACCAACTCTCAGATCGAATGCGGTGTGACCCGGACGACCGAGGCGACACACCGCATCATTGTCGAGAATCTCAATCAATCCGCGATGTATTCCGGGCAAATCGAGGGTGTGGGTCCGCGCTACTGTCCTTCTATAGAGGATAAACTCGTCAAGTTCGGCGAGAGGGATGGCCATCAGGTGTTCTTGGAGCCGGAGGGATTGGACGACGATACCGTCTATCCAAACGGCATTTCGACGTCCCTGCCAGCCAATGTCCAGGAGCAGTTCATCAGAACCATTCCGGGGCTGGAACATGTTGAAATTCTTCAGCCAGGCTATGCAATCGAGTATGATCATGTGGATCCCCGTGAGCTGAAGCCCTCTTTGGAGACAAAGAAGCTATCAGGTCTCTTTCTGGCCGGCCAGATCAATGGCACGACGGGTTACGAGGAGGCCGCGGCTCAAGGTCTTGTGGCTGGTCTGAACGCCGCGCGGCTGGCATCGGGAAGTGAAGCTGTGCGTTTCAGCCGCACTGACTCCTATATCGGCGTGATGATCGACGACCTCACCTCGCGCGGCGTCGCAGAGCCTTATCGCATGTTCACATCACGTGCTGAGTATCGGTTGTCGCTACGCGCAGATAATGCCGATGTGCGTCTGACGCCGATGGCTTCACAGCTTGGCCTGACTTCATCGGCGCGCCAGCAGAAGTTTGTTTCTTACATGTTCAGCCTGGATGCCGGGCGCGCGCTTTTGTCGTCATTGTCGGTGACACCAAACGAGGCCCGTCGATCCGGTCTGAAGCTTAATTTGGATGGCCAGCGCCGAACAGCTTATGATTTGTTATCATATCCCGATTTTAGTCTTGGCGACCTGATGACGATCTGGCCAGAGCTTTCGAACATCGGCGACAAGGTTGGAGAGGCTTTGGAGATTGAGGCGAGCTATGCGGTGTATATGCAACGCCAAGGGGCTGATGTGGCCCATATCAAGCGCGATGAGAATCGGCTGATCCCCGCGGATTTTGATTTTGGTAGTTTGGCTGGCCTTTCCAACGAGCTCAAGCAGAAGCTCGGGAAGGTTAAGCCCTATGATGTGGCCCAGGCCTCCCGGATCGACGGTATGACTCCTGCGGCCATTTCATTGCTCCTGGTTCACCTTCGGCGCGCTGCCGCCGCTTAACTGCACCGATTTCTTTCTCCTTGAAAGCTTGTCCCATGGATTTGAACGGCCGTCGTGTTTCACGTGAAACACAGGAGCGCCTTGAGCACTTTGTGTCCCTGTTCCAGAAGTGGAGCAAAGCTATCAATCTGTCGGCGCCATCGACACTTGAGGATGCATGGCGTCGCCATGTTTCGGATAGCGCCCAAATATTCCAGATTCAGTCGATGCCAGGAAGCTGGGTGGATCTCGGCAGTGGGGGCGGCTTTCCAGGCGTGATCACTGCAATTTTTCTTGCAGAGGTAGGCGCGGGTTGGGTTCATCTGGTCGAGAGCAACAATAAGAAGGCCGCATTCCTGCGGACTGCTTTGCGCGAAACAGGTGGACGAGGATCGGTTCATCCTATCCGGATCGAGGCCGCAGCCCCTGAGGTCCCGGACTGTGACTTCATTTCCGCCCGCGCGCTCGCTGAGTTGGATATGCTTTGCGGCTACATGGCGCCATTCGCCGAGCGAAATGAAAAACTGCGTGCGTATTTTCACAAAGGCCGGGATTATCGTGCCGAGATCGCTAAAGCTCATGGTCGGTGGAGATTCGATCTGGTAGAACACAATAGTGCTGTCGAGCGGGATTCAGTCGTGCTCGAAGTGTCTAACCTCCAGCGTTTGGTTTAACGGATCGGGCATCAAGACAATGGTTGCTGAGCGGAATCGGATTATTACCATTGCAAACCAGAAGGGTGGCGTTGGCAAGACGACGACAGCCATCAATCTCGCAACGGCGCTCGCTGCGATCGGTGAACGAGTGTTGATTGTCGATCTCGATCCGCAGGGCAATGCCAGTACCGGTCTTGGTATTGATCGCAAGAATCGGAAGCTCTCTTCTTACGATCTGCTTATTGGCGATCATGGCGTTCTGGATGTGGTTCAGGAAACAGCTGTCCCCAACCTGTTCATCGTTCCCTCAACGATGGATTTGCTGGGCATCGAGATGGAAATCGCGCAACAGAGTGATCGTGTCTTCAAGTTGAAGAAGGCGCTTGCTCAGGCGGAAGCGTTCCAGTTTTCGTATATCCTGGTCGATTGCCCGCCTTCCTTTAACCTTCTGACCATGAATGCAATGGCCGCCGCGCATTCCGTGCTGGTTCCGCTGCAGTGTGAGTTCTTCGCACTTGAAGGATTGAGCCAGTTGCTAGAGACGGTCGATCAAGTTCGGCGCAGCGTTAACCCGCAGCTGGATATCCAGGGCATCGTTCTGACGATGTTCGATTCCAGAAACAACCTGGCGCAGCAGGTGGTTAACGATGTACGAACGCATCTTGGCGAGAAGGTCTATCATACGTTGATTCCTCGTAACGTCAGGGTTTCAGAAGCCCCCTCCTATGGCAAACCAGCCATTCTCTACGATTTGAAATGCGCTGGGAGCCAAGCCTATCTGCAGCTGGCATCGGAAGTGATCCAGCGCGAGCGCCAGCGTCTGGCTGCTTGAGACTGTTTCTCGGTTTGTTGTGAGTAAAGCTATGAATGATGACGTATCGAAAAGACGACTTGGCCGCGGTCTGGCAGCGCTAATCGGTGAAATGGATCAGCCGGTGCCCGTGGATGCGAGCGACCGTTCGGTGAGCGCCGATCGTTTGATTCCGATCGAATTCATTAGCCGTAATCCTCGCAACCCGCGCCGGTTCTTTGACGAGGGCGAGCTTCATGATCTGGCGAGCTCGATCCGCCAACACGGTATCGTACAGCCGGTTGTCGTTCGGACGCTTGCTGCAAGCCAATATGAAATCATAGCCGGCGAAAGACGCTGGCGCGCGGCGCAACTCGCGGGTCTTATCGAAATTCCCGTTATCGTTCGTGATGTCGATGACAAGACTGCGCTCGAGATTGCTATCGTCGAGAACGTGCAGCGGTCGGATCTGAACGCACTTGAAGAAGCCCTCGGCTACGAGCAATTGATCGCCGATTACGGCTATACGCAGAATGATCTCGGCGAGATCATCGGCAAGAGCCGAAGTCACGTCGCCAACTCCCTCCGGCTTTTGAAGCTGCCTGAGCCGGTCCGCGACCTGCTGGCCGCCGGCAGTCTGTCTGCCGGGCATGCGCGCGCGCTGGTCTCGACGTCGGATCCGACGGTGCTTGCCCGTACGATCGTCTCCAAGGGTATGTCGGTGCGCGATGCCGAGCGGCTGGCGCAGAATGACATCAAGGCTCAATCCGAGCCCCCATCTTCCACGCCTTTGCGCGACCAGAAGGATTCCGATACGTTGGCGCTTGAGCGCACATTGTCTGATGCGCTCGGACTGGACGTGATGATCAATCACAAGGCCAATGGCGGCCAAATCCGCATTTCCTACAAGTCCTTGGATCAGCTGGAGGAAATTTGCCGGCTTCTCGAGCGACGTTAACTGATGAGACGCTAGCGCCGGGCCGACTGAAGGGTGGTCGATAACAGCGTCTGCAGCGCGATCGTGTCCTCCATAGAGGACCGCCTGCGCGTTTGCAGGATTGCAGCCTGCAGACGGTTGGTTTCACGGAATAACGCGTCAGCGGACCACGCACGCAGCGCCTGTTCGATGACAGGTTTGCGCTTGAAATGCAGATGGCGACCTATCGTCTGCATGACCTGGCCAGCGGGAACGCGCTTCTCTTCCATCTCGGCCCGCATCGCGTCCATCAGTTGGAACTGCTTCAGGCAAGCCTGAATCACCAGAAATATAGACGTCTTTGACGCGGTGATCTTCTGCATGGCATGCAGAAAGTTTCCACTGTTGCCGCTGAGGATGGCATCGACTGCATCATCGACCGAAACAGCGCTGGCATCTCCAATGATCTCAGTGACGTGGTGTTCCTCGATCAGATCAAGCTTCAGGCAATAAAGCGCCAGTTTCTTCAGTTCGTTGCGAGACGCTATCCGGTCGCCACCGATGAGCTCCACCAATGCCTGCCGCGCAGCAGGCGTTATGCGCAGGCCTGCTGTGGCGAGTTCGGCGTCTATCAGGCCATTGAGCGCGCGCACGTCGTCGGCATAGCACGGAATGGTCACGATGCTGCGGGCCGCTTCGCTGGCCTTTCTCAGCAGAGACCCCTTCTTCAGATCGCCCGCCTCGACAATCAGAAAGGTCTGCTCCAACGGCTTCTGAGAGAGAAGCTGCAAGGCTTCGACCAGATACTTCTCATTGGCAGCGCCACGTATCCAGATAAGCTTGTCACCGCCAAACAAGCCAATGGCGCCGGCCTCGTCGAGCAGGCGGCCCTGATCCTTCTGCAGGTCGGCGATATCCAGCTTGATCAGACTGAAGGGATCAGTCAGATCCACGCCCGTCTTGGCCGCAATCAGGCCGGCGCGTTCGGAGACAGATCCTCTGTCGGGGCCATAGACAACGAAGATCTGGTAGTGGCGGGCGGATTTCTCCAGGAACGTTTCAAACTCGTGCGATTTGATTTCCGCCACGCATCCGCTCCTTAGCGGCCGAGGGCTGCTGCGATATCGGCGGCGACAAATTCGGCGGCCTGCCGGGCAGCGCGATTTTCCGCGTCGCGAATTGCGCGCTGCTTGGCGAACTCCTGTGCCGGAAAATCAACGAGCGCCGTGGCCGATTGATTGCCCGCACGGATGACATGGCCGTCCTTGTTCGACTTCAATGTGAAATCGACGCTGACGGTCGCCCGACCAGCACGCGACTCGTCGGACGAGGCCACGAGGAGGGTATCGATTACGCTCGATCGAGCGTTCAGCTCGACCTTGTAGTCGGCCTTGTCAGGCTCTCCAGCACCGCGCGAGGAGAGGAATATCAGACGGTTTCTGACTTCCTGCCCGATCCGGTTGCCAGCCTCGGAGAACTCGATCGAGGCCAGCTTGCCTGCAACACCCGAGGCTTCCGAATAAAGCGGACGGACCTGGCACGACGCAACGAAAATGGTGGTTGCCAGCGCCGCGGCAATGCCGGCGGTGCGTGTGAGGCTAGGAGCGATATTAAACGACAATGTTCACAATCCTTTGCGCAACCACGATAATCTTTTTCGGCGTCTGGCCATCCAGCACGCGCTTGACGTCTTCCAGAGCAAGGGCGGCTTCGCTGACGGCAGTTTGATCTGCGTCGCGCGAAATTGTCAATTCAGCGCGCTTCTTGCCGTTGATCTGGACTGGAAGAACGACGTCGTTCTCGACCACCAGACTGTCTTCGTAGATCGGCCACGGTGCCTGGGCGAGCATGCCCTTGTTGCCGAGCACCGACCAGCACTCCTCGGCGAGATGCGGCGTCATCGGTGCCACGAGCTGCACAAGGATCTCGGCGGCATTGCGCACTGCTGCGCAATAGGCGCTGTCTGCCTTGCCCGATGCAACTGTTGTCAAAGGTCCCGCAAGCGCGTTCACGAGCTCATATATACGGGCGACAGCCTTGTTGAACCAGAGCTTGTCGTAATCATTCTGAACCGCCTTGAGGGTCTTGTGGGCGATCTGCGAAACGGCCAGAGCTTCTCCATCTTTAGCCGGATTCGGCGCAACTTGCGTGAGGTACTCGGCTGCCTCGGAGATCAGACGCCAGAGGCGTTGGGTGAAGCGGTGTGCTCCCTCGACACCTGCCTCCGACCAGATGACGTCACGTTCGGGCGGAGAATCCGACAGAACGAAGAAACGCGCCGTGTCGGCCCCGTAGGACGCGATGATATCATCCGGATCGACGACGTTCTTCTTCGACTTCGACATCTTCTCGATGGAGCCGATGGCGATCTCTTCGCTGTTCGACAGCAGGAAAGCCTTGCGCTTCCCATCCAGTTCCTCAATGCGGATGTCAGCCGGCGCCACCCACTCGCGGGTCATGCCTGCGCCGCGGCTGTAGGTCTCATGAACCACCATGCCCTGGGTGAACAGTCCCTTGAAAGGCTCCTTGACATTGACATGGCCGGTCTCGCGCATAGCGCGGGTGAAGAAGCGCGAATAGAGCAGGTGCAAGATCGCGTGTTCGATGCCACCGATATACTGATCGACAGGGAGCCAGCGGTTTGCGGCGGCTACGTCCGTCGGCTTGTTCTCCCACGGCGCGGTGAAGCGCGTGAAATACCAGCTGGAATCGACGAAGGTGTCCATCGTGTCGGTTTCCCGACGAGCGTCCTTACCGCAGTTCGGGCAGGCCACATGGCGCCAGGTCGGGTGCCGATCGAGCGGGTTGCCGGGCTGATCGAAAGTGACATCCTCCGGCAGCTTCACCGGTAGATCCTTCTTGGGGACAGGAACGACGCCGCAATCCTGGCAATGGATGACAGGGATAGGGCAACCCCAATAGCGCTGGCGCGAGATACCCCAGTCGCGCAGGCGGAAGTTGACCTTGCGTTCGCCCTGCGGCGTGTTGCCGAGCGACGCGGACGACAGGCGGTCGGCGACGATGCCGAATGCCTCTTCCGTCGTCTTGCCATCGAGGAAGCGCGAGTTGATCATCACGCCGTCACCGTCGTAGGCGACATCGCCGACAGTGAAGGTCGCGGCGTCGCCGTCCCGTGGCATGACGACGGCCACGACTGGCAGATCATACTTGCGGGCGAAATCGAGGTCGCGCTGGTCGCCGGCGGGGCAGCCGAAGATGGCACCCGTGCCGTAGTCCATCAGCACGAAATTGGCGATATAGACGGGGAGTTCCCAGGATGGATCCAGGGGATGCCGCACGCGGACGCCAGTGTCGATACCCTTTTTCTCGGCGGTTTCCAGCGCAGCCAGCGACGTGCCGGCACGACGAATCTCTTCACAGAATGATTCGATAGCCGGATTCTTGGCCGCGACATCCTTTGCGAGCGGATGATCGGCTGAGATCGCCAGGAAGGAAGCGCCAAACAGCGTGTCGGGGCGCGTGGTGTAGACCGTAACTTCCGTCTCGCTTGACGGTGCTGTGCCGCCAACAATTTCCCAGCGGATCGTCATGCCTTCTGAACGGCCGATCCAGTTCTTCTGCATCAGACGAACCTTCTCCGGCCACTGATCCAGCCCGTCGAGCGCGTCGAGCAGATCTTGGCTGAAATCAGTGATCTTGAAGAACCACTGCGTCAGCTCACGTTGTTCGACCAGTGCGCCGGAGCGCCAGCCGCGGCCGTCGATGACCTGCTCGTTCGCCAGAACGGTGTTGTCGACCGGATCCCAGTTGACCTTCGACTGCTTGCGGTAAACGAGGCCCTTTTCCAGAAAATCGACGAACATGTGCTGTTGATGCTGGTAATATTCGACATCGCTGGTGGCGAATTCACGGCTCCAGTCGAGCGACAAGCCCATGGCCTTAAGCTGCGACTTCATCGAGGCTATGTTCTGGTAGGTCCATGCAGCGGGGTGAACGTTTCGCTCCATGGCGGCGTTTTCCGCTGGCATGCCGAATGCGTCCCAGCCCATCGGGTGGAGGACATTGTAGCCCCGTGCCCGCTTGTAGCGAGCCACGACGTCGCCCATGGCATAGTTGCGTACATGACCCATGTGGATGCGGCCCGACGGATACGGGAACATCTCCAGCACGTAATATTTCTCGCGCGGATCGTCGTTATCGGTCTCGAAGACCTTTGCTTCGTTCCATTTCTGCTGCCAGCGAGGCTCGGCGTCGCGCGGGTTATAACGTTCGGTAGCCATCGTATTCGTAATTCCGGAAAATCAAGGGAAGTTGGGGGTGACCTTCACCATGAAACCACCTTAGCGTCAAGTTTTGCCGCCGTTATTGGCGCCCAATCGATCCGACTGTTCGATAATTTCGGGCTGTTGGGCCTTGGCAAGCACAGACCGGGCGTTTAGTGCATTTTCATAGTTTTTGATAATCTCCCGAGGCGCGGCATATGGAACTTCAAGAGCGACTGGATGACGTGCGTGCACGGATCGCTACGGCAGAGCGTGAAGCGGGGCGAGCCGAGGGTTCGGTGCAACTGGTCGCCGTGTCGAAGACATTTGATGCCGATCAAATCCGGCCGGCGATTGATGCGGGACAACGGATCTTCGGCGAAAATCGCGTTCAGGAGAGCCAAGGCAAGTGGCCGGGCCTTAAAGCGGAAACGTCGGGCATCGAGCTGCATTTGATAGGCCCGTTGCAGTCCAACAAGGCCGCGGAAGCCGTCGCGCTGTTCGACGTGATCGAAACGGTCGATCGCGAAAAGATCGCACGGGCCCTTGCCGCGGAAATGAAGCTGCAGAGGAAGTCCCTTCGCCTCTACGTCCAGGTCAATACCGGGCTTGAGCCGCAGAAGGCTGGAATAGCGCCGGATGATACCCCGTCCTTCGTATCCCTGTGCCGCGATGAATTGCGGCTGAGCATCGATGGATTGATGTGCATCCCGCCGGCTGATGAAAATCCCGGACCGCATTTCGCGCTTCTGGCAAAGCTTGCGAAAGCGAGCGGCGTTGAGAAGCTGTCGATGGGCATGTCCGGCGACTATCAGGTCGCGGTCGCTTTTGGCGCGACCAGCGTTCGGGTCGGTTCTGCAATTTTCGGGACACGCTGACGCCCGTTGCCTGCAGAGAATGTTTCACGAGAAACATCTCAGCAAACATTTATCGAGCGGGTCCATCGCGCTTCGCGGGACAATAAAAAACCCCGCCGAAGCGGGGTTTGGATTTGGTCGATCGATGTCTTAGTAGCGATCGTCTTCATCTTCCTCGGGCGTGGAAGACTTCAGCGACTTCAGCTTGGCGAAGACGGCATCGGCGTCGATTTCCTTTTCTTCCTCGCGCTCGTAGCTCGGGGTCAGGCGCTCTGTTTCCTGCGCGGATTGCAGGGTGGCGCCAAGCTCGGCTGCGGTTGGAAGCGGACGACCCTTGGAGGCCTTTTCGACTTCCATGTCGAGATCGATCTGGCTGCAAAGGCCGAGCGTGACCGGGTCCATCGGCGTCAGGTTGGCGGCGTTCCAGTGGGTGCGTTCGCGGATCTGCTCGATGGTCGATTTCGTCGTGCCGACGAGGCGCGAGATCTGCGCGTCCTTCAGTTCCGGATGATTGCGAACGAGCCAGAGAATGGCGTTCGGCCGATCCTGACGCTTGGACACCGGGGTGTAGCGCGGGCCGCGGCGCTTCGATTCCGGAACGCGGACCTTTGGCTCGGAAAGCTTCAATTTATGCTCGGGGTTCTTCTCGGCACGCTCGATTTCGTCACGCGACAGCTGTCCGGTCGAGATCGGGTCCAGACCCTTGATGCCTTGCGCAGCTTCGCCGTCGGCGATCGCCTTCACCTCAAGTGGGTGCAGTCTGCAAAACTGAGCGATCTGGTCGAAAGACAGAGCTGTGTTGTCGACGAGCCAAATGGCGGTCGCCTTCGGCATAAGCAGTTGTTGAGCCATAGGTATAGTCCTTCTGTCGTCCGCGCCGGTGTCGCGGTCCGTGGGTTGTCACCACTATGTCCGGGAAATTATGCCGCTATATAACCGGAGTGACGCATAATTGCAATTGATCGCGAATGAAATGACCTTTGTCTAATTGCCGGGTCAATGTGACCTGTTATGAATGCTTGAAACCACCTGAAACGCGTCGTCGCTGTCGGGTGTCCGCATGAGGAGGAAATCGATGTCGGAGAAGATCTACCCGGTGCAAAAACCGGTTCAAAGCCATGCCCTTATCGACAAAGCCAAGTACGAGAAATGGTACGAGGAAAGCGTCGAGAACCCGGATAAATTCTGGGGAAAGCACGGCAAGCGGATCGACTGGTTCAAGCCTTATACCAAGGTCAAGAACACCTCCTTCACCGGCCAGGTCAAGATCAAGTGGTATGAAGACGGCCAGACGAACGTTTCCTACAACTGTATCGACAGGCACCTGAAAACAAACGGCAATCAGGTCGCCATCATCTTCGAGGGCGACAACCCCTACATCGACAAGAAGATTACCTATAACGAGCTCTACGAGCACGTCTGCCGCATGGCGAACGTGTTGAAAAAGCATGGTGTCAAGAAGGGTGACCGAGTCACAATCTACATGCCGATGATACCGGAAGCGGCCTACGCGATGCTGGCTTGCGCGCGTATCGGTGCGGTGCATTCGATCGTCTTCGGCGGCTTCTCGCCGGAGGCGCTGGCTGGCCGCATCGTCGATTGCGAATCAACCTTCATCATCACCTGCGACGAGGGCGTGCGTGGCGGCAAGCCGGTTCCGCTGAAAGATAACGCCGATACGGCAATCCACATTGCCGCGCGCCAGCATGTCATTGTCGACAAGGTTCTGGTGGTGCGTCGCACCGGCGGGAAGACCGGCTGGGCGCCCGGGCGCGATCTCTGGTATCATCAGGAAGTGGCAACGGTGAAGCCGGACTGCCCGCCGGCCAAGATGAAAGCTGAGGATCCGCTCTTTATCCTCTACACCTCGGGCTCGACAGGAAAGCCGAAGGGCGTGCTGCACACGACGGGCGGCTATCTCGTCTATGCCGCGATGACACACGAGTATGTGTTCGACTATCATCCGGGCGATATCTACTGGTGTACGGCCGATGTCGGCTGGGTCACCGGTCACTCCTATATCGTTTACGGGCCACTGGCGAACTGCGCGACGACGCTGATGTTCGAAGGTGTGCCGAATTTCCCGGACCAGGGACGGTTCTGGGAGGTAATCGACAAGCACAAAGTCAACATCTTCTACACGGCGCCGACGGCGATCCGCTCGCTCATGGGAGCCGGTGACCACTTCGTGACCCGTTCTTCGCGCTCCAGCCTTCGTTTGCTCGGAACGGTCGGCGAGCCGATCAATCCGGAGGCCTGGGAGTGGTACTACAACGTCGTCGGCAACAAGCACTGCCCTGTCATCGACACCTGGTGGCAGACGGAGACCGGGGGACACATGATCACGCCACTACCGGGTGCCACCGACCTGAAGCCGGGGTCTGCGACGAAGCCGTTCTTCGGCGTGAAGCCGCAACTGGTGGACAATGAGGGCAATGTTCTGGAAGGCGCCGCCGACGGCAACCTGTGCATCACCGACAGCTGGCCTGGGCAGATGCGCACGGTCTACGGCGATCATGAGCGCTTCATTCAGACGTATTTCTCCACCTACAAGGGGAAGTATTTCACGGGCGACGGATGTCGGCGCGACGAGGACGGATATTACTGGATCACCGGTCGTGTCGACGACGTGCTCAACGTATCCGGCCATCGCCTTGGAACAGCGGAGGTGGAGTCGGCGCTGGTATCGCACAGCCTGGTGTCGGAGGCCGCTGTCGTCGGCTACCCGCATGCGATCAAGGGACAGGGCATCTATTGCTACGTCACACTGATGGCGGGCAACGAGGGGTCGGACGAATTGCGGCAGCAGCTGGTCAAGCATGTGCGTAACGAAATTGGCCCGATCGCCGCCCCAGACAAGATTCAGTTTTCGCCAGGCCTGCCGAAAACCCGCTCCGGCAAGATCATGCGGCGCATTCTGCGCAAGATTGCCGAAGACGACTACGGGTCGCTGGGCGATACATCGACACTCGCGGATCCCGCCGTCGTCGACGATCTGATCGCCAACAGACAGAACAAGGCAACGGCGTAGTGCTTATGAGCCGCTTCGGGAGATCGGGGCGGCTCAGTTTTCCTCGGGACAGAATGTCTTCGGCTTGCGGCCGCCATCATAGGCAACTGCGATCCCCTTACCCAACATGAATTGAGCCGGATTCGTTCCGTCGATGAGCGTCACGTCCGCCAGTATGCGGCCGAAATATTTGTCGCCGGATATCTGGGTCAATTGCACCTGCGGAGAGCCTGCCGTCAGTTGTTCAAGCATTTGGCGCGCATCAACGCCCGCTTGTCTCACCGCCGCGCATTTGGAATGCATTTCCGGCGCGTCGATCCCGCGAATGCGAACATAGACTTCCATGGTTTGTTGTGGCCAAGGTCTGGCCTCCACCAATAAAGTGTCACCATCGATCACGCGCAGGATTTCGGCCGAGACGGGACCGGGAATCTGGTCGCGCGCCACGGTCGGCTGAACAACCGACGCGAAAATAAGACATAAGATAAAAGAGCGCGTCATCATAAAAGGAATAAATTCCGATCACGAGGCAAAGTCAATAGGAATATTTACTTAGAAGTCGATGGCTCTACCGTTGATTTCCCAGTCGCCGAAACGGGCCGGGTCAGCGCCGCCTCTACCGCCGATCTCTGTGGGCATGTCCGTCTGTTGCTCACTGCGGCGCCGTTCTTCCGCTTCGGCAAGGGCGCGCTTGGCGGCTGGTGACAGCATCTTGCGTGGCGGCTCGCCGGCTTCGGTCGCCGGTGCTTCCATATTGTCGTTGTCCGCTTCCTGCATCACGCGCGCCTGTCTACAAACATTGAAAATGATCGATGAATAACCAAATTATAAGGCGCTGGCGCCGGGATTGAAACCCTTCGATGAGAAACTACGCTCTCGCCTTGAATGGAGATGATGATGAACCTTGTTCGTACTGCCATGTTGCTCGCCTTCATGACCGCGCTGTTCATGGTCGTCGGTTTCATGATCGGTGGTCGCAGCGGCATGATGATTGCCTTTGTGGTGGCCGCGGGCATGAATCTCTTTTCCTATTGGAATTCCGACCGCATGGTGCTGTCCGCCTATCGTGCGCAGGCGGTGGACGAGCGCAATGCACCGGAGTTCTTTGCCATCATTCGCGATCTCTCGCGCAATGCCGGCCTGCCGATGCCGAAGGTCTACCTCTATGACAGCCCGCAGCCCAACGCCTTTGCAACCGGTCGCAATCCGGAAAATGCTGCGGTCGCTGCATCGACAGGGCTGTTGAGCGCGCTTTCACCGGAGGAGGTTGCGGGGGTGATGGCACACGAACTCGCGCACGTTCAGAATCGCGACACGCTGACGATGACCATCACGGCGACGCTTGCCGGTGCGATTTCGATGCTCGGCAATTTTGCGTTCTTCTTTGGCGGAAACCGTGAGAACAACAACAATCCGCTAGGTTTTGTCGGCGTTCTGCTGGCGATGATCGTCGCGCCAATGGCGGCGATGCTGGTGCAGATGGCGATCAGCCGGACCCGCGAATATTCGGCAGACCGGCGCGGCGCCGAAATATGCGGCAATCCGCTCTGGCTGGCGTCCGCGCTTGGAAAGATCGCTCGCGGTGCGTCCAACATTCCGAACTACGACGCGGAACGAAACCCCGCGACCGCGCACATGTTCATCATCAATCCGCTGACCGGCGCCGGAATGGACAATCTGTTTTCGACGCATCCGAACACGGATAATCGCATTGCGGCGTTGCAGGAAATGGCGCGCGGCATGACGAATGCCTCGACGCCGCCGGCTCGTGCTGCTAATGCGGTGCGCAAATCGCGCTCTGTTCCGGATGCCGGCTTCAGCCGCGGTGGCTCGCAACCACCAAAAGGTCCCTGGTCTTGAGTTCAGACGGCAAGAAAAAGCCATTTCATAAGCAGAAATCAACCGCCTCGTCGGCGTCGTCCGGCCCGGTCAAACCCGGATTGCAAGCGCGCGCGGCGGCGGCAAAGATTCTCGCGGCAGTCATCGACCGCAAATTGCCGCTCGATGGCGCGCTCGACCACGAGCACGGCAATCCCGCCTACAAGGCTCTGCAGGATGACGACCGCGGGCTGGTGCGCGCCATCCTGAATACCACGCTCCGACACCTGCCGCGCATCGAAGCGGCCATCAGTTCTTTGCTGGATTCTCCGCTGCCGGAGGGCGCGCGATCTCTGCAGCATGTGCTGTCGATCGCTGTTGCGCAAATTCTCTATCTCGATGTTCCCGATCATGCCGCGGTCGATATTGCGGTCGAACAGGCGAACCAGGATCCGAGGAGCCGGCGGTTCGCAAAGGTGGTCAATGCGGTCCTGCGTCGTCTCGGCCGAGAAAAGGCAGAGATACTGCAGCAGATCGAGAGCATCCCGGCGATGCCGGCGTGGTTTCTCCAACGACTCGACAAGGCCTATGGGCGCGACGCCGCACAGGCAATCTCGAATTCGCAGCTTCTGCCGGCCGCCATCGACCTCAGCGTCAAATCCGATGTCCAGGGTTGGGCGGCGAAGCTCAACGGCATCGTTCTGCCGACCGGCGGTATCCGGCTCGCTGCATTCGAGGGTGGCATTCCAGCGCTCGAGGGGTTCGAGGACGGCGCATGGTGGGTGCAGGACGCGGCTGCCAGCATTCCGGCGCAGCTGTTCGGCGATCTTTCCGGCAAGCGCGTCGCTGACCTCTGCGCTGCGCCCGGCGGAAAGACCGCCCAGCTTATTCTGGCAGGCGGCAACGTCATCGCCGTGGAGCAGTCGGAAAACCGCATCAAGCGATTGCGTTCCAATCTCGATCGGTTGGGTCTGAAAGCGGAGACTGTCGCGGAAGATCTGACGAAATATGCGCCCGAGGAACTTTTCGACGCAATCCTGCTCGATGCGCCTTGCTCGTCGACGGGCACCACGCGCCGGCATCCCGATGTGTTGTGGACGAAGGGTCCGGAGGACATCGCAAAGCTCGCCGCCTTGCAGGAGCGCTTGCTGCGCTACGCGCTGAGGCTGTTGAAGCCGGGCGGGATGATCGTGTTCTCGAACTGCTCGCTCGATCCGAGCGAGGGCGAAGCCGTTGTAGAGCAGGTTCTGTCCGACACGCGCGGCTTTGAACGCGTGGCAATCGATTCCGCACGCTGGCCGGGGCTTGAGCAGGCGATCAGTCCGCTCGGCGAGTTCCGCACGACACCTGACATGCTGGTGCTTCCCGACGGATTTGCGCCCGGGCTTGACGGTTTCTACGCCGCCGTGCTGCGCCGTGTTGCCTGATCGGCAAGCAACTGGCATAGTTAAGCAATCGCGCAGAATCATCGACGGCCGGTGCCGTTTTCGGACTTGTGCATCCAATCCTCAGCAGATGGGTCAATAGACAATAGAAATGCGGTCCGGACGGTTTTCAGGTCTTTACCTCAGGGAGGCTTGGCGGCGGGCACGTTGCCGCGTCGCACACGTGCGCCTACGGCTGTTCCGGCATACAGTCTATGTCCCGGAACGATTGATCGTGGCGCCGACGGATCTCCGGCCGGTCGATTCGCATGTGGCGGAAGAGATCATCAACGGCCGTTTTCCACTGGCCGGTCGGATGCTCGAGACGAACGGCAAATCGCCCTTCACTTTCAGCCTGCCATCCCGGTCGTTCGCAATGCGGCTCCACGGCTTCGGCTGGTTGCGCCATATGCGCTCGAAGAAGAACGATCTTCATTCGAATGTCGCCCGCGCCATCGTCAACAGCTGGCTTTCGATCCACGGTAGCCGCCTCGAAGGCATTGCCTGGGAAATCGATGTCACGGCGACGCGTGTGATTGCGTGGCTGTCGCATTCGCCTGTGGTGCTGCAGAATGCGGATCGTGGTTTCTATCGCCGCTTCATTCGTTCGCTTGCCTTTCAGGTGCGTTTCCTGCGCCGGATGGCCAATTATGCACCGCCCGGCGAAGTGAGGTTTCGCGTTCGACTGGCTCTTGCCATGGCATCGATCGCAATGCCGGCGCGTGCCGGCGTGATCCGCAAATCGTCGGAGGCGCTCGACAACGAGTTCGATAGCCAGATTCTGCCGGACGGGGGGCATATCTCGCGCAACCCGCGCGTCGGCCTCGAACTGCTGCTCGATCTGCTGCCGCTACGGCAGACCTATATCAATCTCGGTCACGATCTGCCGCAGAAACTGATTTCCGGCGTCGATCGCATGTATCCGGCGTTGCGGTTCTTCCGGCATCAGGATGGCGATCTGGCGCTGTTCAACGGCGCGACGTCGACTTCTGCAAACGAGCTTGTGTCGCTGCTGCGCTACGACGAGACGGCTGGCGAACCCTTCAAGGCGATGCCGCATTCGCGGTATCAGAGGCTTGCGGCTGGTCGCACCGTGGTTATTGCCGATACCGGACTGCCACCCTCCGGTGGTTTGTCGCGTACAGTTCATGCGGGATGTCTGTCATTCGAAATGTCGTCGGGTAAGCATCGTTTCATCGTCAATTCCGGATCACCGAAATTTGCGGGAAACCGGTATGTGCAGATTGCCCGGACCACGGCGGCCCATACGACCGTGACGCTGAACGACACGTCGTCCAGCCGCTTCGCAGCGTCTGACTTCGTATCGCATGTCATCACCGATCCGGTGAAGACGGTGCAGGTCGAACGCGCAGCGGCGGATGATGGTCGCGATGTCGTCAAGGCCAGCCACGATGGCTATCTCAAGGCTTTCGGGGCGCTGCATGAGCGCGAGCTGACGTTGAATGCCACGGGGTCGATAATGACCGGGCTGGATCGGCTTGTGGTTTCGGAGGATCGGCGAGGCGAAGGCGTGTTACGGGCGACCGCGCGCTTCCACGCCCATCCTTCCATCAACCTCAAGCAGATGGACCGAGAGTCGGTGCTGATGACAGCGCCCGATGGCGAAAGCTGGCTGTTTTCATCGCCCGGCAACACTGTGCAGATTTCAGAGGATGTGTTCTTCGCGGACGCCTCCGGCATCTGCACGTCCGACCAGATGGAAATAACCTTCTCCTACCCAGAAAAGCCGGAAATCCGCTGGTTTTTGTCCCGCAGAAGCTAGGGGCTGTTTGCGCGGGCGCAAAGCTGTGCTAACGCGGCGCCATATTCCGTGCACCCCTTGCCGGGTGTTTCCCGAACATCGAACGGAGAAGCCCCATGGCCGTCGTTTCCAAGAAAATTCCCGCTCCCGACAAGGTTGCCGTCAAGACTGCGCTGCTGTCGGTGTCCGACAAGGCAGGTATCGTCGAGCTGGCGCGTGCGCTCGCTGAAAGAGGTGTGCGGCTGCTGTCGACGGGCGGCACGCACAAGGCGATCGCTGCCGCGGGCCTCGCTGTCACCGACGTTTCCGACGTCACCGGCTTTCCCGAGATCATGGATGGCCGGGTGAAGACGCTGCATCCGAAGGTGCATGGCGGTCTTCTAGCGATCCGTGACGATGCCGAGCACCAGGAAGCGATGAAAGCCCATGGGATCGACGGTATCGATCTTGCGGTCATCAATCTCTATCCATTTGAAGACGTGCGCGCTGCCGGCGGTGACTATCCGACGACGGTCGAGAACATCGACATCGGCGGTCCGGCGATGATCCGCGCATCTGCCAAGAACCATGCCTATGTCGCGATCCTCACCGATCCCGCGGATTATCCTGAGCTGCTGGAGCAGCTGTCGTCCGACGCCGGCCAGACCAGCTACGCGTTCCGTCAGCGCCTTGCGGCCAAGGCCTACGCACGTACCGCAGCCTATGATGCGATGATCTCCAACTGGTTCGCAGAAGCGCTGTCGATCGATACGCCGCGCCACCGCGTTATCGGTGGCGTTCTCAAGGAAGAGATGCGCTACGGCGAAAACCCGCACCAGAAGGCCGCATTCTACGTGACGGGCGAACAGCGCCCCGGCGTTTCGACGGCAGCCCTTCTGCAAGGCAAGCAGCTTTCCTATAACAATATCAACGATACCGACGCAGCCTATGAACTGGTGGCCGAATTCCTGCCGGAAAAGTCGCCGGCCTGCGCCATCATCAAGCACGCCAACCCCTGCGGCGTCGCGACCGGTTCCAGTCTCGTCGAGGCCTACAGGCGGGCACTGGCTTGCGACAGCACCTCGGCATTCGGCGGCATCATCGCGCTCAACCAGATCCTCGACGCCGAGACGGCGGAAGAGATCATCAAGCTGTTCACCGAAGTCATTATCGCGCCCGGCGTGACGGATGAAGCCAAGGCGATCGTCGCCCGCAAGGCCAATCTGCGTCTGCTCGCGGCCGGCGGCCTGCCAGATCCGCGGTCTGCCGGTCTGACGGCCAAGACCGTGTCCGGCGGTTTGCTGGTGCAGAGCCGCGACAACGGCATGGTCGAGGATCTGGAACTGAAGGTCGTCACCAAGCGTGCGCCGACCGCCCAGGAACTCGAAGACATGAAGTTTGCTTTCAAGGTTGCCAAGCACGTCAAGTCGAATGCGGTCGTTTATGCCAAAGACGGGCAGACGGCAGGCATCGGCGCCGGCCAGATGAGCCGCGTCGATTCCGCACGTATCGCCGGTCTGAAGGCCGAGGAAGCGGCGAAGGCGCTTGGTCTCGCCGTTCCGATGACACATGGTTCATCCGTTGCTTCGGAAGCCTTCCTGCCGTTTGCCGATGGCCTGCTGTCGATGATTGCGGCTGGCGCCACCTCGGTGATCCAGCCGGGCGGTTCGATGCGCGACCAGGAAGTCATCGATGCCGCCAATGAGCACGGCATCGCCATGGTCTTCACCGGCATGCGGCACTTCCGTCACTGACGATGAAGCAAATCCCGGTTACGCCCTGTCCGCCGGATAGGGCGTCCGGATCAGCAGGATAAGCCCGCCTGCCAGAAACAGCACGAGCGTGGCCATGCCAAGCCGTGCAGAGCCTGTCGCGTAAGTCATCAGCGAGAACAGCATGGTCGCCATGAAACTCGTGGCGCGGCCTGATAATGCGTAGATGCCGAAATAGCGGCCTGCCTCGTCGGGACTGACGCTCCGCGCCAGATAGGATCGGGACGAGGCCTGAACGGGTCCGAAGGCAAGCCCGATCAGCAGGCCGTAGCCGATATAGGCCTTTTCCGCAGCGGTGCCGAAAAGGCCGCCTGAATCCACGGTCGACAGAGGTAACAGACCCATGAGCGTGTATCCCGGCCCGGTCGATACGATCCCGGCGGTCGCCAGCAGCAGCAGCGTCAGGCTGATGAGGATGGTGACCTTCGATCCGATGCGTGCATCGACACGGCCGGCGATGATGCAGCCGAAGATGGCGACGACGTTGAGAATGATACCGTAGATGCCGATCTCGATCGTGGCCCAGCCGAACATGCCGGCCGCGAAAGCACCGCCGAGGATCAACAGGCCGTTGACCCCGTCCTGATAGACCATGCGGGCGATCAGGAAGCGCAGCAGCGGGCGGCGATCCTTTAACTCCCCAAGCGTATGCCTGACCTCGGCAAGCCCTGAGCGAACCGCTGCGGCGAACGGCAGGCCGCGCTTTGCATCGGGTGTGAAGAGAAACATCGGCACGATGAAGATCAGATACCATATGGCGGAGATCGGGCCTGTAACGCGGGCGTCTTCGCCGGTATGCGGATCGAGGCTGAACAGCGGGTCGAGGCCGATAATAGTCTTTCCAGTCTCGGGGCTCCCGGCAAGCAGAGCGACGACGGCAATCAGCACGATCATGCCACCGAGGTACCCGAGCCCCCACGCGGTGTTGGAGAGCTTGCCGACCTCGTCGCGGCCGACCAGGCGCGGCATCATCGAATCATTGAAGACGATAGAGAATTCGGCGGCGATCGACGCCAGGATCATAAAGATGACCGGATAGATGACAGGCGAACCCGGTGCCGCGAACCACAAGGCGCAAAGGCTCGCGATCTTGATGACGGCGAAAAAGCCGATCCACGGCTTTCGTGCACCCGATTGGTCGGCAATCGACCCCAGGATGGGGGAAAGAATGGCGATGATCACCGAGGAGATCGTCGCCATGTTGCTCCAGAGCGTCTGCGCCGAGACCGGGTCTGCTGTCAGTCGTGCCACGAAGTAGGGGCCGAAAATGAAGGTGGTCACAACCGTGAAGAATGGCTGTGCCGCCCAGTCGAAGAACATCCAGCCCCAGATGCCCTTGCGTGACGCGCGTGCGGGCTGCGTTCCGGTCCAGTCAATGCGATTCACAGCCCTGCTCCTGATTTCGGAGCGGACTGTCTCACCTCGCCCCATCTCTGGCAAGATCGGTCAGCAAGCCGGCTGCGACGGTAATCCTGGCGAGATTTGGATCGCCACCATCGCTGAGACCTGCGAGTTCCTCGGCAATGCGGTTGATCCGGATGCGGTCGCTGGCATGCCAGGCCTGCACCGGCAGCTTTTCCTTGCCGTGGTTGGCGAGCGCGGAAATGACGATATCGCGCCGCGCGCCAGCGATCTGGTCGAGGCTGCGTGCCAGCGCCAGATTCTCGTAGTGATCCGAGGTGATGATACGGCCGCCGGCGGCGAGCAGCCGGCCGACACGGAATGTCTGACTGACGGCAAAATAGCTTTCAGCCGCTCGGACCAGAGGCTCGCCCGTGCGCTCGGCGATCTGCACGATCTCAGGCACAAGCGCAAATCCGAGTAGACGGGCGATCTCGCCGGCAAGCGCTTCCGGCACACCGGCATTCTGGTATTCGGCCTTGCGTGCTTCAAGCTCGGGTACGGTCTGGCCGGCGAAGATCGGCTGAAGCTTCTTGAACGCTGCTCTCAGACGATCGATGGTTTCGGCAATACCCGCCTTGGCCATCTGCATCTTCAGCAGCAACCGCGTCAGAACCGTGAAGATATGGCTGATCTCTTCGTAGAGCCGGTTCTGCATCTGGCCGGAAATCCTGCCGTCCAGCGCATCGGTTTCGGCCCAGAGGCGTGCGAGATCGAAACTATCACGCGCAATCACGGCCGCTCGAACCACTTCCGGCGCAGATGCAGCCGTTGCGTCCATCATGCTGACCGCAAAAGCCGGACCGCCACGGTTGATGGCTTCGTTGGCGAGTACGGTTGCCACGATCTCGCGTTTCAGCCGGTGGCTGGTGATATCGGCCGCATTCGACTTGCGCATCTTGGCCGGGAAGTACTGTGCAAGCGTCGTTGTGAAATACGGATGGTCCGGCAGGTCGCTTGCCGCCAGTGCGTCAAACAGCACGATCTTGGCATAGGAAAGCAGGACGCCAATTTCCGGCCGGGTCAGCGGCCGGTTTGCTGCATAACGCTCGGCCATCGTCGTGTCGTCAGGCAGCGTCTCGACCTTGCGGTTAAGCTGCTTTGCCGTCTCCAGTACACCCATGAAACGCGTGAGCTCAAGGCCGTTGCCGGTGCCCTTGCGTTCGGTCAGCGAAATCGCCAGCGACTGCAGGTAGTTGTTGCGCAGGACCAGCGTCGAGACCTCGTCCGTCATCGAGGAAAGCAGCTGGTCGCGCTTCGGCCGGGTCAGGCGGCCGTCATGCATGGCAGCCGCGAGTGCGATCTTGATGTTAACCTCAACGTCCGATGTGTTGACGCCGGCGGAGTTGTCGATAGCGTCGGAATTGCAGCGTCCGCCATTCAAGCCATAGGCGATGCGGCCGCGTTGGGTGACGCCGAGGTTGGCCCCCTCCCCGATCACCTTTGCGCGCACATCGTTGGCACTGATGCGGATCGGGTCGTTGGCGCGGTCGCCAACATCGGCGTCGGTCTCCGACGCCGCCTTCACGTAGGTGCCAATGCCCCCGAACCAGAGGAGATCGACCGGGCTTTTCAGGATTGCCGTGATCACTTCGAAAGGCGTTGCGACTGTCTTGTCTATACCGATCGCGGCGGCAGCCGCTGTCGTCAATGTGACGGATTTGGCGGATCGCGAGATGATCATGCCGCCCTTGGACAGCAGGCCCTTATCGAAATCCTGCCAGCTCGAACGCGGCAGATTGAACAGCCGCTGCCTCTCGGCAAGCGTCTTTGCCATGTCGGGATCCGGATCGATGAAGATGTCGCGGTGGTCGAAGGCGGCCAGAAGCCGGATCTTCGGTGACAGCAGCATGCCGTTGCCGAAGACATCGCCGGACATGTCGCCGACGCCGGCGACCGTAAACGGCGTCGTCTGGATGTCGATGTCCATCTCTCGGAAGTGGCGCTTGACCGTCTCCCAGGCACCGCGAGCGGTGATGCCCATTTTCTTGTGGTCGTATCCGGCCGAGCCGCCCGATGCGAAGGCGTCGTCGAGCCAGAAGCCGGCTTCCTGGGCAAGGGCATTCGCCGTATCGGAGAAGGTGGCTGTGCCCTTGTCTGCGGCGACGACGAAGTAAGGATCGTCGCCGTCAAGACGAACGGTGTCTGCAGGCGGGATGATGTCGGCGCCCGCGATATTGTCGGTGATCGACAGCAGCGTGCGGATGTAGGTCTTGTAGGCCTCGCGGCCGGCATTGAAGATTTCGTCTCGGTTGCCGCCGACAGGCAGTTTCTTCGGATAGAAACCGCCCTTGGCGCCGACGGGCACGATGACGGCGTTCTTGACCTGCTGCGCCTTCACCAGCCCCAGTACCTCGGTGCGGTAGTCTTCCGCGCGATCCGACCAGCGAAGCCCGCCACGCGCCACCTTGCCGAAGCGCAGGTGCACTCCTTCGACCTCGACGCCGTAGACAAACATTTCGCGGAACGGGCGCGGTTCAGGCAGCCCGTCGATCAGATGCGGGTCGAGCTTGAAGGCAAGCATCGCCTTCTGCGAGCCATCCGGATTGCGCTGGAAATAATTGGTCCGCAGCGTGGCATCGACGACATTGACATAGCGACGCAGGATGCGGTCGTCGTCAAGGCTCGGGACGTCGGCAAGTGCGGTTTCGATCCTGGCATGAAGATCGATCGATTTCTTGACCCGGGTCTTCTCAGCGATCTTTGGATCTAGGCCATCGTGAAACAGTCTGAACACCAGCGACGAGATTGCCGGATACTTGTCGAGCGTGGTGGCGATATAGTCCTGTGAATAGGCGATGCCGGCCTGGCGCAGATAACGGGCGTAGGCGCGCAGCACGCTTGTTTCACGCGCGGACAAGCCGGCCGAGACGATGAGCCGGTTGAAATTGTCGTTGTCGATGAGACCTGAAAAGGCAGAGAGGAAGGCTTCCTCAAGCGCAGCCCCGTGGCGCTGGATATCGATCTCCGTGCTGCCCTGGGCTTGCAACTCCATGTCGTGCAGCACCACGAGCCGCTCACTGCCGTCAGGCAACGTCACATCGATATCGAATGTGCCCTCGCTGATGACGCTGAAGCCGAGGTTTTCCAGCAGCGGTACGCGGCGCGACAGGGCAAGCTGGCCGGATGCGTGGAAGATCTTCAGGCACAGCAGTGGCGCATCATCCTTGACGCGCGTGTAGAATTCGATGCGGATCTGCTCGCCGTTGGCGCAGGCCTTGATATCGGGGAGATCGCCGAAAGCTTCCTCCGGCGCGAACAGGTCCTGATAGGCGTTGCTGACACGGATGCGCGGCGCCTTGGGACCGGCCAGCATCTCGAACCGATCGTTCCACCGGGCGGTAATGACGCGGATCGCCTCCTCGAGCCTAGCTTGTGGTATACGTGGCGTCTTGCCACCGGAGCGGCCGATGATAAAATGCACACGGGCGACGCCGCCTTCCGGAAAAGCCGGGTAATAGGCTGAAACGCGACCGTCATAGACGGTCTTCAGATACGTGCCGATCTTCTCGCGAACGATGGAATCGTATTCTTCGCGCGGGACATAGACAATCACTGAGACGAAGCGGTCGAAATGGTCGATGCGGGGAAGAACCCTGACTCGCGGGCGGTCGGTCAGATCGTTGATCTGCTCGGCAAAGCTTGCAAGCAAGGTGGTATCGATCTGGAAGAGATCGTCGCGCGGATAGGATTCCAGCGTGTTATCGAGCATGCGCCCGGAATGGCTCATCGGATCGAAGCCGAAATGTTCCTTCACCTTCTCGATCTTCGAGCGCAGCAGCGGGATCTCGGTTGCCAGCGAGGTGTAGGCGGTCGACGTGAACAGGCCGACGATTCGCAGTTCGCCGGTGACGTTACCGTCCGCGTCGAAGCGCTTGATGCCGACATAGTCCATGTATGCGCGGCGATGGACAACCGACTTGACGTTGGCCTTGGTGACGATGAGGAAATCGGGGCCATCGAGAAACGCTAGGATTTCGGGCGTGGTGGTGACGGCGTCGCGGCCGGTGCGCAGCACCAATACTTCCGGGTTCGAGAGAATGCCGAGACCTGTGCCTTTGTCGCGCTCGACCTTGGCGCCTGCCCCCTTGCCGGAGTAGACATATTCGCGCATCCCGAGAAGCGTGAAATTCGCGTCGCGCAGCCATGTGAGGAAGGCGACGGCCTCATCGCGATCGGCCTTTCGGCGCCCAACGCTTTGCGACGACAGTTCGGTGATGGCGGTGCCGAGCTTGTCGAGCATCGGCTTCCAGTCGGAGACTGACAGGCGAACCTGCTCGAGCACAACCTTGATGCGCTCGACGAGATCGGCCGACTGCGCGGCCGTCAGCGGCGCGATATGAAGCTGGATGTGGCTGACGCGGCTGGTGGGCTCGCTTGGATTGTCCGCGCTGTAGAGTTCCGGCTGTTTGCCATCGCCCATGACCAGAATGGGATGCACCGCCATGTAGAGATCGCGGTAGCTGCTGGTCACCTCGCCCATCACCGATTCATAGAGAAAAGGCATGTTGTGGTCGGTGACGGAAAGGATGGACACCGCCACGCCATTCGGCTCGACGTTCTCCAGGGTATCGACGGTTACTCGCGGTGCATTGCCGCTCCACGCAGCGAGTTCAGTCGCGCAATGGACGGCGGACAATGCCAGCATTTCGGGTGTGTAGGAATCGAGGTCATCGCCGCTCGCCCGCCCGAAAAGGATCTCGGGCGCAATATATTTTTCGCCGGTCGCAGCCGCGATCTTGCTTGCGCTTTCGATCTGCTTTTCCCGTTTCGGATTGTTTCGAGCGGCCATTTCCGACGTTCTCCCAATTGCGTCATTTTCAGCAGGTTAGCAGAAGACTTGGCGAAGAAATCGCTAAAAGACGACCGCCTTCGACAGTTTTCGTGCGTTTTGGCATCGCTGGCGATCGTTTTCGGCCGAAATGCCATTCCGGTTGTCTGGATGTTGCATTCGTATGCTGTTTGATCACGCTGGGATGAAGGGTTGTTGACAGCCCGACAGCAAAAAGACGATCAACAAAGCCTCGGAATTTGGATCAGAACATCATGTCGCAGAATGCACCGGGCGCGGTCATCGTTATATCAAGCCATGTCGTGCGTGGCTCCGTCGGCAACCGTGCGGCTGTCTTTGCCTTGGAAACGCTTGGCCACCAGGTCTGGGCGCTGCCAACGATCGTCCTTCCCTGGCATCCGGGGCATGGGCGAGCAACGCGATTGACCTTTACTGAAGCCGACTTCGATGCGGCGATCGACGATCTGATCCGCGCGCCATGGATCGGCGAGGTCAAGGCGGTGCTTACGGGATATTTTGGCAATGCTGCGCAAGCTCGGTCCGTCGCCCGACTGATCGGTTCGCTGCGCGAGCGAAATCCGGATCTGTTTTATGTCTGCGATCCCGTCATGGGCGATCTGGGCGGTCTCTACGTGCCTGAGGCAACCGCCGAAGCGATCCGCGACCATCTGATCCCGCTCGCGTCGCTGGCAACACCGAACCGCTACGAACTGGCGTGGCTCTCGGGCGCGCCGCTGGAAAGCAACACGGAGATCATGGAGGCGGCTCTTGCGCTTGGACCTGCGCGGATGCTTGTCACGTCGGCGGTGCCGATGATGGCGGGCGGTACTGGCAATCTCTATCTCTCCGGGCGCCATGCGCTGCTGGCCGAACACCGCGTTATCGACAATCCGCCCAACGGGCTGGGCGATCTGCTTGCCGCATTGTTTCTCTCCAGATTGCAGTCAGGGATGGAAGACGAGAAGGCGCTGCAGCTGGCAACCGCCAGCGTCTACGAGGTGCTAGCCCGCGCCGTCAAACGCGGCAGCGACGAGCTCACGCTGGCAAGCGATGCCTCCAGCCTCTCGACGCCCATGGCCATGGTCCAGATGCGGCACCTGATGCATCCGGCACAGCGGCGCAAGACATAGATTTGTCGTTTTGCCGCATTCCGCAGTGCGATATTGATCTTGGATCGCGCACGCTGTAATCGAATGTCATGCAGCGTTTTCCAGATACACTCATCGACGGCTATCGCAACTTCATGAACGGGCGTTATGCAGACGCGCGCGAACGATACAGGACGTTGGCCGAGAACGGCCAGAACCCCAGCACGCTGGTGGTTGCCTGTTCGGACTCGCGCGCCGCGCCCGAGCTCATCTTCGATGCCGGACCGGGCGAACTGTTCGTCGTGCGCAATGTCGCCAACATGGTGCCGCCCTATGAGCCCGACGGGCATTTCCACGCGACATCGGCAGCACTCGAGTTCGCGGTTCAGGCGCTGAAGGTGTCCGACATCGTGGTGATGGGGCATGGCCGCTGCGGCGGCATCCGCGCCGCGCTCGATCCTGACGTTGAGCCGTTGTCGCCTGGTGACTTCATCGGCCGCTGGATGTCGCTGTTGAAGCCGGCGGCCGAACAGATCCAGAGCAACGACATCATGACGCCGGGCGAACGGCAGACGGCGCTGGAGCGCGTGTCGATCCGCAATTCCATCGACAATCTGAGGACGTTTCCTGAGATAAAGGCGCTCGAGGAAGCCGGCGAAATCCATCTCCATGGCGCCTGGTTCGATATATCGACCGGCGAGCTTTGGGTCATGGATGCCGAAACCCGAGATTTCATCCGTCCGGAAATCTGAGCCAGTACATTTTTTGCCACGAAAAAAGCGCCGATGGTTCTCACGGCGCTTTTTTAATGTCTGTCGTGCAGCTCAGTTGCCGTCGATCTGCTGACCGATATAAGCGATCGCCTGCTGGTAGACGGTAGCCGCATTCCATCCCGAGATGGCCGCGAAGTTGGATTCACCTGGCTGGTAGCCGGCGCCCGGGCGCCATCCATGGCCCCTCAAGAAGTTTGCGGTCGATGCGAGAGCGTCGGCGCGCGAGCCGACCATGTCGACCCTGCCGTCGCCATCCCCGTCGGCGCCGTAAAGCACGACGTTGCGGGGCAGAAACTGCGTCTGGCCGATTTCACCATGCGCAGCGCCACGCGCCTGCGGGTTGAGAAAGCCTTCGCCAACCAGCTGAAGTGCAGCATAAAGCTGGTCCGTGAAGTAGGCCGAGCGGCGGCAGTCGAATGCGAGCGTCGAAACCGCCGACATGGTGTGCTGGGTGCCCATGTAGTTGCCGAAGCCGGTCTCCATGCCCCAGATGGCTATCAGCGGACCTGCGGGAACGCCATACTTGCGTTCAATGGAGGCGAAGAGGGCTGCGTTGGCGCGCTTCATGCCCTTGCCGCGCGAGATGATCGCCTGGCCGCCACGCTTCTGCATGAAGGCATCGAAGGAAAGCTTGAAGCTCTTCTGGCCGCGATCGGCCGAAATGGTCGGTTTGTTGTAGACAACATTGGCGAAAGCACGGTCGAGGACCGAACGGCTGACACCATTGGCTGCCGCTTCCTGCTTGAAGGCAACCACCCAATCGCCAAAGCCGGCGCTGGTGTTGCTGCATTGTGGTGCTGCCTCGGCCGTGGCCGGAACTGCCTGAAACAGTGCGAAAGCCGCCGCTGCCGCCAGCAAAAGTCTTGTCATGCGCATCGAATACCCCGATCCCGATCAGCCTAGCCTCGAACCGGCCGGAGGCCTGTCATCGGCAACGTTGTCACGACTACCCGTCTTTAGGACGGGGCGGCTTTCGACGCCCCGCTGTTTGGATAAGCCTTAACTTAAGTAATCGGCTTAACAAGACATGGTTAATAAAATACTCAAGCTGCCTGCTTGCGAGGCTTCACAAGTCCGCGATTGATGAGCAGTTCGGCGATCTGGATCGCGTTCAGTGCTGCACCCTTACGCAGGTTGTCGGAAACCACCCAGATGTTCAGGCCGTTTTCGACCGTCGCATCTTCGCGAATGCGGGAGATGAAGGTCGCGTCCTCGCCTGCGGATTCGTAAGGCGTGATGTAGCCACCGTTCTCGTGCTTGTCGATAACCTGGCAACCGGGCGCCTCGCGCAGGATGTCGCGGGCCTGTTCGGCGGTGATCTCATTCTCGAACTCGATGTTGACCGATTCCGAATGGCCGATGAAGACCGGAACGCGAACGGCCGTGCAGGTGACCTTGATCTTCGGATCGAGCATCTTCTTGGTTTCGGCCAGAACCTTCCATTCTTCCTTCGTGTAGCCGTCTTCCATGAAGCTATCGATATGCGGAATGACGTTGAAGGCGATGCGCTTGGTGAACTTCTTGTTCTCTACCTGATCGGCGACGAAGACCGCTCGGGTCTGCGTGAAGAGCTCGTCCATGCCTTCCTTGCCGGCGCCCGATACGGACTGGTAGGTCGACACGACAACACGCTTGATCTTGGCAAAATCATGCAGCGGCTTCAGGGCGACGACGAGCTGTGCCGTCGAGCAATTCGGGTTGGCAATGATGTTGCGCTTGGTGAACTGGGTGATCGCATCCGGGTTCACTTCAGGAACGATCAACGGAACGTCCTGATCGTAGCGCCAGGCAGACGAGTTATCGATGACGACGCAGCCCTGCGCGCCGATCTTAGGAGACCACTTCTTGGAGACGTCGCCGCCGGCCGACATCAGGCAGATATCGGTGTCCGAGAAATCGTAATTCTCAAGGTTCACGACCTTCAGCGTCTTGTCGCCGTAGGAAACCTCAAGGCCCTGCGAGCGCGCCGATGCCAGCGCTACGACTTCATCGGCGGGGAAACCCCGTTCGGAGAGGATATTGAGCATTTCCCGGCCAACATTTCCGGTCGCTCCCGCAACTGCAACTTTAAAACCCATTTCTCAAGCTCTCTTTCTCATCTCTCCTCTTATCGGTGAGGGGGGAAGGCGCGTGATGATCGCGGCTTCCTGTCCCCAGCCGAGCCGGGGAGAGAGCGGCAGGCCAGAGACGTCAGACGGTTTTCGTCGTCGTTTTGGCCTTGGTTTTGGAAGAAACCGGAACGAGGAAATCCATCCCGGCAACTGGTGCCCGGTCATTGCATGCAGCAATGGCGTGTTCTTGACGAACCATGGATTTTCCTTTTCCACCGCTGCTCATAAAAGGTTTTGGGCAGGAGTCAAGGTTTTTGCTAACGGCTTCGCCACCGGAAATAAGCAGCGAAGCCGTCGTCTGGTGGCTATTTGCGGTCCATGCCGCGGCTGCGATCGGCACGAACGGAGACCGGCTGCATCGCGCCATTCTGTGGGCGCTGAAGACCTGCCGCGACACGGCCGAGCTTGCGCTTGCGCTCAAGGTGATAGGCATAGGCAAACTGGATGGCGATGCCCAGGGCAACAAAGATCGGGCCGACAACCTTGTCGCCGTTGTTGATGTAGAGCAGCACCTGACCGATCATCGCCAGGATCGTGCCGGCAACGAAGATGTTCAGGGAGTGGCGACCGAAGATGACAAGGGGATTGTCTTCCGGGCGACGCAGGGCGCTGGAGATGGCACCGATATTGAGAACCAGATAGGCGAGCGCCAGCACATGCAGCAGACGAGGAAGCGACAGGAAGGTCTTGTCGAAGCCGGTGATAACAGGCGGCAGACCGAGCGACGCCAGCGCGTTGCCGATGCCCCAGAGCTGGCCGACCACCCAAACGAAGGAGAGGATGACGTAGCTCGCAGTGAGCAGCATCAGCAGTGGATGTTGCGGCAGCTTGCCGCCACGGCGTACATGCATCATGCCGACGATGCCGATCGTGAACAGGAACTGCCAGGACAGCGGGTTGAGGAACCAGTAGCCGTCGAGCAACATGTTGTGCGGCGCGATCTCATAAATGCCGGACAGCAGCCAGACGGATCCCGAGACCGCAAGGGCAAGAAGCGGGCTTTTGGCTTCAAGCAGCAGGATGACCGGCACCATCAGCATCAGCGCGCCATACATCGGCAGGATGTTGTTATAGCCGATCTGGTGGCCAAGCAGCATCAGCGAGGGAATGCCGGCCTGAGGATTGGTGAGGACGGCGAGGATGTTGATCTCGCACAGAAGTCCCGGTCGATGGAAAAGCCATGCGCCCATGACGAACAGCGCCAGCGTCATGAACGTGGTGATCATATGGGCGAGATAGAGGGTAAAGGCGCGTTTCGTCGATTTCTTGGCGGTCTCGAACCAGGCGCCGATCTTGAAGCGCGAGCCATAGGCAATGCCGACGGCAATGCCGGAGATCAGCACAAAGGCTTCGGCAGCATCGGAGAAGCCGTAGTTCTTCGTGGTCAGATGCTCGAAAATCTGACCGGGAACGTGATTGATAAAGATGGTGATCAGCGCCAATCCACGCAGAACGTCCAGCCTCGTATCGCGTTTCGATGGTGCCGCGGTCGCGATCCTGCGTCCTGCACCGAACGTATTCTCGGGCGTCGTTACCATTGACCTCTCCATGCTTCCATTTTGCAAACGCAGTTGCGGCCAAAAGGTTTCCCCTTTGGCCGCAACGAATCGCCGGATGGTTTGCCTGAAAGGTGCTGTTATCCGACCGGATATCCCTCTTCGGGATCGGTGACTTGACGTCCGTTGACCGTCAGATCGTACCCTCTCGGATGGGACGATTTTGAGACCGAAATGAGGTATTTGGTCCCGGCATGCTCCATTTCCGCGGAGAAGCCTTCCCATGAACTCGGCAGAGCCGGGCTCACATGGATGCGGCCATTCTTCAGGCGGATGCCGAGAATGCCTTCCACGGCTGCGCGATAGAGCCAGCCCGCCGATCCCGTGTACCACGTCCAGCCACCCCGGCCGGTCAGTGCGCCGTCGCCATAGACGTCGGCAGCGATGACGTAGGGTTCGACGCGGTAATGCTCAGCCGAAGCCGGGTCTTTGGCATGGGTGATCGGGTTCAGCAACTCGAAGCAGCGCAGTGCGTCGTCGCCGCGATTGAGCTCTGCCAGCGCCATGACCACCCAAGTGGCGGCATGGGTATACTGGCCGCCATTTTCGCGGACGCCCGGCGGATAGGCCTTGATGTAGCCCGGGTCCTTCGCCGAGTTGGCGAATGGCGGCGTGAACAGCCGGATGATTCGTGCATCACGGTCGACAAGCTTTTCCAGAACCGAGTCCATTGCCTTTGCGGCATGGGCCGGATCACCTTCGCCCGACAGGACGCTCCACGATTGCGCGATCGAATCGATCTGGCACTCGAGGCTTTCCGTAGAGCCGAGCAGGCTGCCGTCATCGAATGTGCCGCGACGGTAGTGGGCGCCGTCCCAGGCTGCGGTTTCAAGCGCGGCCTTGAGTTCGGTCAGGTGCTTGCCCCAGCGTTCTACGCGGGCCTTATCACCACGTTCTTCGGCGAAGGCAGCGAATGAGCGCAGCGCGCCGGCCAGGAACCAGCCGAGCCAAACGCTGGTGCCCTTGCCGCCGATGCCGACGCGGTTCATGCCATCGTTCCAGTCGCCGCCGAGGAAGAGCGGCAGGCCGTTTTCGCCCTTGCGAGCGATGGCGAGATCCAGCGCGATTGCCGCATGCTCGTAGATGCTGACCTTGTCCTCTGATGTCTCAGGTCGGTAGAAGGAGTCGTGCTGGCCCTGAAGAAGGGCGGGACCTTCGATGAAGGCCAGTTCCTCGTCAAGGACGGTCTTGTCTCCCGTCACCGTGCAGTAGTGATGCACGGCATAGGCAAGCCAAACGACGTCGTCCGAGATCAGCGTGCGGACGCCGGCACCGGTTCCCGGAAGCCACCAATGCTGAACGTCGCCTTCGCGGAACTGCCGCGATGCGGCATTGACGATTTGCTTGCGGGCGATGGAAGGCTCGTGCAGCACGAAGGCCAGCGTATCCTGCAACTGGTCACGGAAGCCGAAGGCGCCGCTTGCCTGATAGAAGGCGGTGCGGGCCATGATCCGGCAGCCGAGGCTCTGGTAAGGGAGCCAGGTGTTGATCAGATTGTTCATGCCCTGATCGGGTGTGGAGATCTGCAGCTTGCCGGTGAAGTCGTGCCAGAAGCTGCGGTTTGCCTGAACCGCATCGTCGAACTCGGTCTTGCGGATACCGGCGATCAGCGCCCGTGCTTCTTCCTTCGTGGCCGTATCGCCGAGGAAGAGGACGATGTCGCGCTCTTCGCCGGCGGCAAGCTCGATATCGATCGACAGCGCCGCTGCCGGGTCGCCATCAAGCTCCACGTTGCTCGAGAGGTTCGATGCTGCGTTCACCGCTGCCGGTGTCAGGATCGTTCCAGCCTTGCCGATAAACTCGCGGCGGCTCGCGGTATAGCCCGAGAGCGTTTCGCTGGCAGCGAAGAAGGCGACGCGGCCGGAATAGTCGATGCTGTAGTTGTTGCTGGCAAACAGGGCGCCGGTGTCGGCGTCATGCTCCGAGATGATGAAAGGCGCCGTCTTCTGCGGGTTGTTGCCGAGTACCCATTCGACATAGCCGTAGAGCCGAAGCTTGCGCACGCCGCTGCCATTGTTGCGCAGCCGCATGCGCTGCAGCTTCACCGGCCTCTCGCGATCGACCGTCTGGGTCAGTTCGAGAGAGACCTCGTTCTGGACGCTGGAGAAGACCGAATAGCCAAGACCATGGCGCGCCTCGAACTGGATGTCAGATCGGTTCGAGAGGGCCGCAAACGGCGTCATGACGGCGCCGCTGTCACGATCGACGACGTAGATTGCCTCGCCGGAGCGATTGACGACGGCATCGTTCGACCAAGGCGTCAGCTGGTAATCACGCGAGTTGGTGCTCCAGGTGAAACCAGCGCCTTCGGCGGAGACGTGGAAGCCGAACTTCTCGTTCGAAATCACGTTGATCCACGGCTGCGGCGTGGCATGGCCGCCGGGGACGCGCACGATGTATTCGCGCCCATCGCCGGAGAAGCCACCGATGCCGTTCCAGAAGTTCAGGTCGCCGTGCTCTTCGATAACAAGCGTTGGAACCGAAGCCTTGGCTATCGTCGCGGTCCGCTTGGTGCGGGACTTGGTCGTGTTGGCCTGCTCGAGTTCCTGCTGCTCCTCCTTGGACGGTGCGAACAGCGCCACGGCGCGGTTGATCTGATCGATGATCTTGCCGTTCTTGGCATGGAAGGTGACACGCGAAGCGGAGATCAGCGCGTGATAGGTGGATTCCTCCATCAGATCCTTGCGGACGGTGAAGATGTGCTGGCGCAGCCCATCGGCCTGGCCGAGGCGCCGGACGTTCTCGGCCATCTGGTCGACGGCGTGCTGCATGTCCTGCGCATAGGAGGAGGCCCGCTCGTTCATGATGACGAGATCGGCGGTGACGCCGCGCGAGCGCAGATATTCCTGCGCCAGCAAGGCTTCCTTGGCGATATCGAGATCCATGTCGTCGTTGATGCGCAGGGTGAAGATCGGGAAATCGCCCGAAATCGCCAACGGCCAAAGCGAGGACTGCGACTGCATGCCGGCCTGTACCGCCGCTGCATCCGCACGCAGATACATGTCTGGATAGACGAGGTGGCGACCGAGATGCTGGAAGGCGGACGCCTGCTGCGAGGTGACGCCGACATGGCGCATCTGCACCTGCGTGCGAGTCCATGCCTGCACGAGCTCGTGGTTGAAGGCGTCGGCGTGGCGGTAGCGGTCGACGGCCTGGTCGATCTCGTTGCGGGTGGGTGCGGCGATCGTCCAGAAGATGACGCTGACTTTCTTGCCTGCAGGCACCCGCACGGTGCGGCGCAGTGACAACACGGGATCGAGCGTGAAGCCATCAGTACCGGAGAGCGTGGCGCCCTGGTCGAATGCCGCGGCATTGGCCAGCGTGCGGCCACGGCCGAGGAACTTGCGGCGATCGGTTTCGAACTCGGTGTGGCGGGTCGCGCCGGCGTTGTCGACGATTAGGTGGGCAACGGAAATGTTCGGTTCGTTGCCGTCGCGCTTGTTGCGCTCGACACGAATGACGTCGCCGCGCTTGCCGATTTCCGTCTTGACGAACATGCGGGCAAAGGCAGGGTGGGCGTTGTCGGTATCGTCGGTGGCAAGAACCGGCTCGAGATAGGACGTCACTTCAATGAAGCGGTCTTCGCTGCCGGTGTTGAGCAGCGTCAGGCGGCGGCCTTCGGCATCGTGCTCGGTGGCGACGATGCATTCGACCTCGCTGGTCAGCTCGCCGACGGTCTTGGTGAACTCGGCTTTTTCATCGGCGAAGAGAACCTTGACCTGCTCGCCTTCGATGCTCTTCGGCTCCGCGGTTGCCGACCACCATTCGTTGGAGGTGGTGTCGCGCAGGAAGATGAAGGTGCCCCAGCGGTCTTCGGTCGGGTCGGCTTTCCAGCGCGAGACGGACTGGCCGTTCCAGCGCGAATAACCGGCGCCGGTGGCGGTCAGCATCAGCGAGTAGTGACCGTTGGAGAGGAATACCAGTTCGCGGTCGCGGGCGGCAGGATCGAAGATCTTGCGGATTTCCGGCCGCAGCAGGTCGTCCTGGATGCTGGCGGGGGTGTCGGATTCGTGCTTGCCGCTCATCACGGGGATGTCGCGTGGCGCCTTTTCCTGCAGCATCAGTTCCGCCGCCTCGATGACGGGATCAGAGTGGAATAGCTCGCGCAGGTGGCCGTTGAAGGCAACGTTGGCGACGGCTGCGATCGACATGCCATGGTGGTGAGCATAGTAGTTGTAGACGATCGCGCAGGTCTTGCCCTCGGGAACGCGCGTCGGCGTGAAGTCGACGGCATCATGGAAGCCGTACTTGCCGAGCGCGCCCAGTTTGCGCAGGCGCTCAAGGTTTTCGACGGCTGCCGGTGGGTTGTACTGGCTGGCGAGGATCGAGGCGTAAGGCGCGATGACGGCGTTGTGGCCGAGGCCGCGCTTCAGGCCAAGCGTTGGGACGCCGAAGTTGGTGTACTGGTAGTTGAGGTTATGGTCGCGGGCATTGAAGGCCGCTTCCGAAATGCCCCACGGAATACCCAGCTTGCGGGCGTAGTTCATCTGCTCGACCACGACCAGATTGTTGGTCTGGTTGAGGATACCACCGCCACGCTCCTGCATGACCAGAGGCGGCATCAGATATTCGAACATCGAGCCGGACCAGGAGACCAGCGCTCCGCGCGAGCCGACGGGGACAACCTGGCGGCCGAGGCGATACCAGTGCTCGGTGGGCAGATCGCCCTTGGCAATGCCGAAGAGGCTGGTGAGGCGGCATTCAGAGGCCAGAAGGTCGTAACAGGCCTGATCGAGCTCGCCGCTTTCGACGCGGTAGCCGATCGACAGAAGGCGACGCTCCGGACGGAACAGGAAGCCGAAGTCCATCGAGAAGGCAAGATCGCGGGCCTTGTCGCGCAACGCCGTGAGGCGCGGGCGCAGGGCATCGATGTTGGCGAGATCGAAAGTGCTGTCGGAGATATGTGCTTCGCAGACCTTGACCAGCGCTTCCGCCCACTGCGTAACTTCAGTGCTGAGCGCCGACTTAACCTCGTGGTCGAGATTGGCGGCCAGCTTCTGTATGTCGCGGGCAAGAACCGACAGGTTGATGATGCGGATCGATGCGAATTCGTGCTCGCGCTTGACGGCTGCGAGCGCATTTTGGAAGCCTATAATGCGTTCTTCTAGGCGGCGGCGCAGCGGGCGAACCGTCTTGCGGTCGTCCGGCAACTGAGCCAGCACTTCCTCGAGAATGCTGGCGGTGTCGCCAACACCATCAAGGCTGCCCTGCATATGCGCGGACGGCGCTTCGGCCCAGTTTCGGCAGGCGGACGAGATCGCGATCAGATGGCCGGCGAGATTGCCGCTGTCGACAGCGGACACGTAGCGCGGTCCAAGGGTCTCGAGCGTGTCGGTGTGGTACCAGTTGAACAGGTGACCACGGAACTTTTCCATCTTGTCGACGGTCGCGATCGTCTGCTCCAGACGCTCGATGGTTTCCTCGAAGGAGAACCAGCCGAACTGACGGCCGGAAACCACTGACAGAAGATAGACGCCGATGTTGGTCGGAGACGTGCGGGTGGCGACGATGACGTGCGGTGTTTCCTGGACGTTGTCAGGCGGCAGGAAGTTCTGCTCGGCCGTGGTGAACGTCTCGAAATAACGCCAGGTGCGGCGGGCGATCTTGCGCAGTTCGTTGGAAACGGATTCCGCCACTTCGAGACGGTCTTCGGTTTCGGCGGACTGGCTGACGTAGTAGGCGACCAGCGGCGAGAGCACCCAAAGCGTCGCGAAGGGAATGCCTACCAGGAAGGCCTTGTCGCCGGAGAGAACCGCAAAGGCGAGGCCGAGAAGGGCCAGAACCGGCGCATGCCACATGGCCTTGTAATAGGACCAGATGGTGCCCTGCTTGCCAGCCTGGACGCTTGCGGCGGTCTTCCACTGCAGCATCAGCTTGTGGCTGAAAAAGAGGCGGTAGAGCGAGCGGCCGATGGCGTCGGCCATCATGCAGGCGCCGTCGGCGATGAAGACGATGCGCAGCGCAACCTGGGCGTTGGCGGCGCGGATGTCGGACCAGACGGTGTAGAGATGGGCGCGGGCGACGATATCGCTGGTTCGCGGAATGATGCCGTTGATCAGAGACAGCGTCGGGGCAACGAACAGGCAGAAGATCAGCACGATCTGCCAGATCAAAGCGCCGAGCGGATCCATGAAATACCAGCCCAGCACGGATGCGAAGAACCATGCGATCGGTGTCAGCGAGCGGCGCAGGTTGTCGAACATCTTCCAGCGGCCGAGCGCGGTAACGCCGCGCGTGGTGCTGAACATGTAGGGCAGCAGCTGCCAGTCGCCACGGGCCCAGCGATGCTGGCGCGAGGTTTCGACCTCGTAACGGGTCGGGAAGTCTTCCACCAGCTCAAGGTCTGTGACGAGCGCGCAACGCGCCATCGAGCCTTCGAGAAGATCGTGGCTGAGAACCGAGTTCTCCTCGATGCGGCCCTTCAGCGAGGTCTCGAAGGCGTCGACGTGATAGAGGCCCTTACCGGTGAAGGTACCCTCGCCCGCGAGGTCCTGGTAGACGTCGGAAACGGTGAAGACGTAGGGGTCGAGACCGCGATTGATGGAGAAGACGCGCTGAAAGACGGACGCGTCCTTGCCTGTGGTCAGCGACGGCGTCACGCGCGGCTGCAGCACACCGTAACCGCTCTCGACGCGGCCGGTTTCCGGGTTGATGACCGGACGGTTGGTGGGATGATAGAGCTTACCGACCAGCTTGGTGACCGTGTCGCGCATCAGGCGCGTATCGGCATCGAGCGTCATCACGTACTGGACGTTTTCGGGGACGATGTTGGCGCCCGGCAGATAGGTGGTGTCGCGGTCGCCGCGCAGCAGCATGTTCAGTTCATGCAGCTTGCCGCGCTTGCGCTCCCAACCCATCCACGCACCTTCCGACGGATTGTAGAGGCGGCGGCGGTGCAGGAGATAGAAACGGGTCTTGCCGTCATAGGCGTAGCGGGCGGAAAGATTGGCGACTTCGCGGCGCGCGTAGTCGAGTACTTCGAGGTCGGCAGGCGTTTCCTCGACCTGACTGTCCGGCCAGTCGCTGAGCAGCGCGAAATAGATTTCGCCGCGCGGATTGGCGAGATAGTGAACCTCGATGTTGCGGACGAGTTCGTCGACGCTATCGCGGTTCGAAATCAGGCAGGGAACGACCAGCAGGGTGCGGGCGTCCTCGGGAATGCCTTCCTTGAACTCGTAACCGACAAGACGTGCCGGCGTCACGAAGAATGACAGCACGGTATTGAAGAGACCCGTGGCGCCTTCCGATGCTGGAAGAGAGAACATGATCAGCAGGAGGATGATCTCGGCCGGACCCATGCCTGCGCTTGCCATGAAATGGCCGACGACGACCATGGCAAGGATGGTCAGCAGCAGCACCGGGACGGCGATCGACAGCCAGTTGAAACTGCGGACGGTGCGAACGAAATGCTGGACCAAGGTCGGGCTGTAATTCGCCCTCGCTTCGAGCTTGGGGCGCTGGGCGCCGGCCAGGAAGCCGCCGACATTTGGCTCATGCGGCTCGTCTTTTCCTGAAGCTTTCGCTTCTTCCGTCATGTCGAGCGCCAGCTGCGCCACTTCCATTTCGGTCATGGTGGAGCGCTTGGCAAGCTTTTCGATCTGCTTGCGATACTTGTTGCGCGATCCAGAATCGAGGAGGCCGTAGTCGGAGTTGTCCCAGAGCAGCTTGTCGACGTGGCTGACCTGCTCGACCCAGACGGACCATTCGGCGTCGTCGATCTCGCGCAGGCTGCGGATGATGTTGCCCATCGTCACGTTGCCGGAGGACAGACGGCTGTGCTCGGCCATCGTCGTCGCTTCGGTATCGCGGCCGAGTGCTTCCAGACGCTCGTCAAGCCACGAGATTGCCACGCTCGACGTCTGCGAGCCGTCGCGCATGCGGTAGAGAAACTGCGTGGAGAAGGTGTTGTCTTCTGCAAGCGGTTCGAGCGTTTTCAGATACTCGCCAGCCTTGACCGGATCGGTCAGGCGGACAAGTTCGTCGGCGGCCTCGTTGGCGCGGCGGCGCATGCGTCGGCTGCGCTCGACACGGATCGAAATGCGGCGCAGGTTTTCGACGAGGACGTAACGCACGAGCGAAGGCAGCGCCCAGAGTTCGCCGATCCGCAGCGTCTCATGCTCCTGGAAGCCGTCGACGAGCGCCGTCAGGCTTTCCTGGGAGATGGTGCTGTGGGTGTGGGCGACATAAAGCCATGCCAGCGCCAGTGTGCGCGGAATGCGCGTGCCGTTCATGTCGATCGTCGGCAGTTCGCGGTAGAAACGTTTCGGGAAGTCGCGGCGGACCTCCTGGATCGCTTCCTCAACGATGTAATGGTTGTCCAGAAGCCATTCCGCCGCCGGCGTGATCGTCTCGCCGGCCTCCACATCCGCTGCGGTGGTTCGGTAAACCCGCAGGATTTCCTTCTCGTTCTCCTTGTGCCTTGCGAAGAAGTCGAACGGCGCAAAGGCAACCAGCGAATTCACGCCTGAAGTCGCTGCAGATGCGCCCATCGCCTTGATGTCTTCGATCGACATATAGGTCGAGCGGATCGAGTCGTTGTGATCGATCTGCTTGGTTTCGGTGTCGCGGGACGGGCTCGGAGACGTGGGGGAAATAGACATGGGTTCGGTTCTGGATCCAAACAAAGTTATGGGAATTACGCTGCCTTGTGCACTGCCATATATGACTGCCACATGAACAATACCGGTCTTTTACAGGTGCTATAGAAACAATGGCAGCTGCGATCGAACGGCAATGCGAATCGATTTAGGCGTGAACGGTCGAATGACTGGGCTGGAAGATAAGAGATTGCGCCGTGCCTCCCCGCTAAGCCAATCGGGAAAGTTGGACACTATTGCGACAATTCAAGTCAAGAGGTTTCGGCAAGTGGCGCACACACGAAAAATCCGGCGTCCAAAGGGCGCCGGATCCGTTTGATTTTTCTGGGTTTATACGCGGCGCAACAAACGTGCGACAAGCGAAACAACAAAGAGCACCAGGAAGATAAAGAACAGGACCTGGGCGATCGACGCTGAAGCTCCCGCGATGCCGCCAAAGCCGAGTACGCCGGCAATGAGAGCTACAACAAGAAATACGAGTGCGTAGTAGAGCATTATGCCATCTCCTTAGTCGTTGCTGACCAGATAACGATGACTTGCCCGGTTTGTTCCGTAATGGTTTGAGCGGCTTAGCCGATGACGCCGCACACGACGGCGGCGACAAACGCGAATGCTGCGCCGATGAGCGTAACATTGATCGCGAAATGGAGGCGGCTCTTGGCCGTCGCCGGCTTCTTCGATCGTACGGAACCGTAGTGGTCCGCATGAGTATGTGAGATACCCAAGTCTGCCATGTTTGCCTCCGCCTGTTTTATAGCTCTTATTCCGAGCCAGTTTCTTATATTGTCTACCAGCTTGGTAGAGATAGAATTCTGTCGGATAACGGCTACTGAGAAAATTCGTTCCGTTATCACGTCAAGTGAAGTCGGGCGCGCTAACAGATGGTGCGCCAAGCCCAGATCAGCGAGCGCTCGACCGCCGTTTCCTTGAAGGGGAGCGTCGGGAAGGAGGCAGTCGGCTTTGCCTTGGCCTTGCGGTTGCGCTTGGCCGCCTTGAACAATGCCGTCGCGCCCCGCTTGGCCTTTGCCGGGGGAGCGAAGTAACCCATGGTCATGCCGCCGAGAAAGAACATGCCTCATCTCCATGATCACGAAAACTAACAAACGTTAACGGGATCATGACAGAAGCAAGGCAGCTGTCAATAGTCTAGTCGATTGGTCGTGTTTAAGAAGCTGTTAGCGTTAATCGCGGCCAATCGTCAAACATTTCAATTGCTTGAAAAAACTGGGCTTCAGGCTTTGACGAAGCCCTTGCTGGCGATCATCAAACTTTTCGTGTAGTCTTCGTGAACTTCCGACTTGGCCAACTCCGCCGCAGTCAGTCGTTCGACAACGGCCCCGCTTCTCATCACCGCAAGGTTTTCGCACATGTGGGTAATGACGCCGAGGTCGTGGCTGACCATGACAAACGTCAGCTTGCGGTCGCGCCGCACCTGTTCCAGCAGGTTCAGCACCTCGGCCTGAACCGAGGCATCGAGCGCCGACGTCGGCTCGTCGAGCAGGAGGATCGAGGGCTCGACGATCAGCGCGCGGGCGATGGCGACACGCTGCCGCTGGCCGCCGGAAAGCTGGTGCGGATAGCGGAAGCGGAAACCGTTTCCGAGGCCGACTTCATCCAGCGCGCGGGCGATCCGCGTTTCGCTGTCGGCAATGCAGTGGATGGCCAGCGGCTCGAGCAGCAGGCGATCGATGGTCTGGCGCGGATGCAGGGAGCCATAGGGATCCTGGAAGACCATCTGGACCTTGCGGTAGAAAGCCTTGCTGCGCTTCGAGCCAACGAGCGCCTCGCCATGAATGCTGATCGTGCCGCTTTTTACCGGCGCCAGACCGGCCACGGCGCGCAGCAGCGTTGATTTTCCTGAGCCGGATTCACCGACGAGACCGAAGGACTGGCCTTCGCCGATCTCGACGCTGACGTCCTTCAGCGCATGGAAATGATCGTAGATGACGGAGATGTTGTTGACCGACAGTGCAGCGCTCATGCGGCCCACTCCGGCTTGCGGTCCAGCACCGGCAATGGATGCCTGTTTTCACCGATCAACGGCATGCAGTTCAAAAGTCCTTGTGTGTAAGGATGCTGGGCATTCTTGAGTTCCGAAGCCTTCAGCTCCTCGACGATCTTGCCGGCATACATGACGATGACACGATCGCAGAAAGAGGAGACAAGCCGCAGGTCGTGCGAAACGAAGATCAATCCCATGCCGCGATCGGCAACAAGGCGGTCCATGATGCGCAGAACGTCGAGCTGCACAGTCACATCGAGCGCCGAGGTCGGTTCGTCGGCGATCAGCAGCTCGGGGTCGGCGATCAGCATCATCGCGATCATGGCGCGCTGCCCCATACCGCCCGAGACCTCGTGCGGATAGAGATCGAAGACGCGCTGTGGTTCGCGGATCTGCACGGCCTCCAGCATGGCGATGGCGCGATCGCGTGCCTCGCCCTTGCCGATCTTTTCGTGGGTGCGCAGGGTTTCGCAGATCTGCTTGCCGATCGTCATGACGGGATCGAGCGAATATTTCGGATCTTGCAGCACCATGGCGATGCGCTTGCCACGCAGCAGCCGGCGCTGCTTCGGGGATGCCGAGAGCAGATCCATGCCGTTGAAATTGAGCGTATCGGCGGTGACGATGCCATGGCCGGGGGTGAGCCCCATGATGGCGCGGCCGGTCTGGGACTTTCCTGAGCCGGATTCGCCGACGATGCCGAGACGCTCCTTGCCGAGCGTGAAGGAGACGCCACGGACGGCTTCGATAACGCCGGTGCGGGTTGGATAGCTGACCTTGAGGTTCTTGACGGTGAGAAGATCGGTCACTGGCCGCTCTCCTTCGGGTCAAGCGCGTCGCGCAGGCCGTCGCCAAGCAGGTTGAAGCCGAGGCTGACAACGAGGATGGCGATGCCGGGCATGGCGGCAACCCACCACTGGTCAAGGATGAAGCGGCGGCCCGAGGCGATCATCGCTCCCCATTCCGGCAACGGCGGCTGGGCGCCGAGGCCCAGGAAGCCGAGACCGGCGGCGGTCAGAATGATACCTGCCATATCGAGCGTTACACGCACGATCAGCGACGAAATGCAGAGCGGCATGACGTGGCGGACGACGATGCGCAATGGCGAGGCGCCCATCAGCCGAACAGCCGAGATATAGTCGGAGCGGCGGACCGTCAGCGTTTCGGCGCGGGCGATACGAGCGTAGGGCGGCCAGGAGGTAATGGCGATGGCGATGATGGCGTTCTGGATACCGGGGCCGAGCGCCGCGACGAATGCCAGCGCCAGCACCAGCTTCGGGAAGGCGAGGAAGATATCGGTAATGCGCATCAGCACGGCATCGACCCATCCGCCGGCATAGCCGGAGACGGTTCCGACGAGAAGGCCGATCGGGGCGGAGATGATCGCGACCAGCACCACGACCATCAGCGTCAGCCGCGAGCCGTAAATCAGGCGCGAAAAGATGTCGCGACCCTGGTCGTCGGTGCCGAGGATATAGCCTTCGCTGCCGGGTGGCAGCAGACGCGCGTTGCGAAGATCGCCGATGACGGGCGAGTGGGTCGCGAGAACACCGGCGAAGGCTGCCATCAGCAGCAGGGCGATAATGATGACGAGGCCGACCACCGCAAGACGGTTGGCACTGAACTGCCGCCAGGTGACATAAGCGCGACCGAGGCGAGCCTGGGTGCGCGATTGCGGCCGATCTGAAAGCAGCCACTCGCGGCGGCTGATCGGGGCTGTCGTGTTTGCCTGCATGCTCATCGGCTTCGGGTCCTAGGATCGAGGGTCCGATAAAGAAGATCAGACAAGAGATTGATGCCGATGAAGACAGTACCGATGACGATCGTGCCACCAAGCACGGCGTTCATATCCGCATTCTGCAGAGAGTTGGTGATATAGAGGCCGATACCGGGCCAGGAGAAGACGGTTTCGGTCAACACTGAGCCTTCGAGCAGGCCAGCATAGGACAGCGCGATGACCGTCACCAGCGGCACGGCGGCATTGCGCAATGCGTGGCCCCAGATGACGCGGGTTTCCGACAGTCCCTTGGCGCGGGCGGCGACGACATATTCCTGGCTCAACTCGTTCAGCATGAAGCTGCGGGTCATGCGGCTGATATAGGCGAGCGAGAAGTAGCCCAGCAGCGACGCGGGCAGGATGATATGGCGGAAGACGTCGTAGAAGACGTCCCATTGGCCCTGCATGGCGCTATCGAGCAGGTAGAAGCCGGTTATTGGCGTGAAAGTGTACTCGAAGACGATGTCGATGCGGCCGGGGAAGGCGACCCAGCGCAGCTTAGCGTAGAAGATGACAAGCGAAATCAGCGACAGCCAGAAGATCGGCACGGAATAGCCGACGAGGCCGATGACGCGGACGATCTGGTCGATGAAGCTGCCGCGCTTGACGGCCGCGAGCACGCCGAGCGGAACGCCGATCACCGAGCCGATGATGGTGCCGAGCGTCGCCAGTTCGATCGTCGCCGGGAAGACGCGCTTGATGTCGACCATCACAGGGTTGGTGGTCAGCACCGAGGTGCCGAAATCGCCGGCAAGAATGCCCTTGATGTAGATGTAGAACTGCTCGTAGAGCGGCAGGTCGAAGCCCATCTCGCGACGCACACGCTCGACCACATGGGCTGGGGCGCGGTCACCAAGAATGGCGAGGACCGGATCGATCGGCACGACGCGACCGATGAAGAAGGTGACGGCCAGGAGGCCGAGATAGGTGGTGACGGCCGCAATGAAGAAGCGGCCGACCGCCTTGGCAATAGGAAGAGCACGGCCGGGTTTCGGCCGTGCTTCCATCGTTGGTTCGACGATGCTCAATCTACCAGTCCTGCCGGATCATTCCTTGCCGATCGTGCCGACATAGTTGGTATCGAAGCTCGGGCCCAGCTTGAAGTTGGTCAGGCCCTTGCGGTAGCCGGCCACCTCGGTCTGCTGGAAGATGAAGACGAACGGGCTGTTGGCCAGATATTTTTTCTGGATGTCCTGATACATGGCCGCGCGCTTCGCGTTGTCGCGCTCCAGCAGGGCAGCCTTGGCTTCCTTGTCCAGTTCCGGCGCTTCGAAGGTGTTGCGCCATGCCAGGGTCTTCACAGTGCCGGCATCCGAGTTGTCGGGGTTGCTGGTAAAGGTATCGGCGTTGGAGTTCGGGTCGAAGTAGTCGGAACCCCACTGGCCGATGTAGATGTCGTGCGTACGGGCGCGGAACTTGGTCAGCGTCTGCTTGCCGTCGCCGGGGATGATGTCCATCTTGATGCCGGCCTGCGCGACCGACTGCTGGATGGATTCGGCAATGCCGGTGACCGGCTGTGTGTTACGGACGTCGATCGTCACCGAAAAGCCATCCTTGAGGCCGGCCTTCGCCAGCAGTTCCTTGGCCTTTGCAACATCAAGCTTGTAGGGGTTCTCGTCGAGCGCGCCCAGCTGGCCCTTCGGCAGGAAGGTCTGGTGGATTTCACCGATGCCCTTGATCAGCGTCGCGCCGATCGCGTCGTAGTCGACCAGGTACTTGAAGGCTTCCTGGACTTCCGGCTTCTTCAGGTTCTCGTTCTTGGAATTGAGGCTGATGAAGTAGACGGTGCCCTTCGGCGCGCTTTCGCTGGCGAGGTCGGCGTTCTTGGCGACGGCGTCGAGATCGCCGGGCTCGAGGTTGCGGGCGATGTCGATATCGCCGGCCTCAAGCGCCAGGCGCTGCGCCGAGCTTTCCTTCATGAAGCGGTAGATGACGCGGGCGAGCTTTGCCTTGTCGCCGTAGTAGTTGTCGTTGCGCTCGAGCACGACCACTTCGTTGGCGCGCCATTCGCGCAGCTTGAAGGCGCCGGAGCCGGCATAGCCGGTCTTCAGCCATTCGTTGCCGAAGTCATTGTCGTACTTGTAGTCGGCAGATGGGGTGACCGGCTTGACGTGGTCGAGAACCAGCTTCTTGTCGACGACGGAGGCAACGGTCGCCGTCAGGCAGTTCAGTACGAAGCTCGGTGCGTAGGGCTTGTCGACGGTAAAGGTGAAGGTGCTCTCGTCGGTCGCCTTGGCCTTTTCGGTGACATTGTCACCCGTGATGCCGAACTGCGTGATGATGAAGGCAGGGCTCTTGTCGAGCTTGACTGCGCGTTCGAAGGACCATGCGACGTCTTCAGCGGTAATCGGGTTGCCGGAGGCGAACTTCATGCCGGATTTCAGCTTGAAGGTATAGGTCAGGCCGTCGTCGGAGACCGTCCAGCTGTCGGCGAGATCGCCCTTGACCTTCGAGGTGTCGGCCATGTCGAGACGCACGAGAAGGCTGTAGGTGTTGCTGGTGACCTCGGCGGTGGAAAGCTCGAAAGCTTCGCCCGGGTCCATGGTGATGATGTCGTCGATTGCGAAACCTTCGACGAGCGTGTCCTTGGGCGTTTCGGCGAAAGCGGCCGGTGCTGCCATCATCAGGATGGAAAGCGCGGCGCCGGCGGACAGCGCACGAATGCTGCGGTTGAATGTGTTCATCATCATAATCATAGTCCCCTGTTCATTTTTTGAATTTGATAGAAGCGTTTCAACAGTCTCAGGCCGCCTTTTCTCCCCATGCCGACGACAGAATTCTGAGCCAGTTTTCGCTGGCCAACTTCTCGAGATCCTGGCCAGCATATCCAGCGCGCCGAAGTGCATCAATCAGCTTCTGGTTGCCGGCGGCGTCGCCGATCGCGTCGGGAATGGTGGCGCCGTCAAAGTCCGAGCCGAGCGCAACGCAGTCGATGCCGACGCGCTCCACGAGGTAGTCGATGTGGCGGATCATGTCGCTGAGCGGCGTGTCGCCATCGGAGCGGGCGTCGTCGCGCAACATGGCGGTTGCGTAGTTGAGGCCAACGAGGCCGTGGCTCTCCTTGATCGCGTCGAGCTGCCTGTCCGTTAGGTTGCGCGCCACCGGCGTCAGCGCATGGACGTTGGAGTGGCTGGCGACGAGCGGCTGATCGGTGGTCTTGGCCACATCCCAGAAGCCCTTCTCGGTGATGTGGGCGAGATCGAGCATGATGCCGAGCCGGTTGCACTCGCGCACCAGTTCAAAACCGGCATCGGTAAGGCCAAGGCCGGTGTCCGGCGACATCGGGAACGCGAAAGGTACGCCATGGCCGAAGATGTTGTGCCGGCTCCAGACCGGACCCAACGAGCGCAGACCTGCCGCGTAAAACACTTCGAGTTCGGCCAAATCCGCGCCGATCGCCTCGCAGCCCTCCATATGCATGACGGCCGCGAAGACGCCGTCTTCAATGGCCTTGCGGATATCCTTGACCGACCGGCAGAGACGCCAGGCACCGGCACGATCAAGCCGAAGCGCGATTGCGGCCATCTCATTGGCGATCTTGAGCGACGGAAGGGGATCGAGCGGCGCTGCCAGCGGCGTGACGTAATGGCCATCCTTGTCAGGATCGGCGAAGACCAGATCGCCGGATGGAATGTATATGGCGCACAGTCCGCCGACGAGGCCGCCGGTCTTGGCGCGTGGGGCGTCGATGTGGCCGGTGTCGATGCCGTTGGCAAATTCGGCGACTGGATCGCCACCCTCCCGCTCATGTGTCCAAAGCCGGAGGAGAACGTCATTGTGGCCGTCGAATACGAATTGCATGTAAGGTCCCGTGCGCCCGGGGCGGGCAATGTGAAGCGCGCAGAATAGAAAAGATGGCGGAATACGCCACTCTTTTTTTAAGAATATTTTCAATCACCAGCTGGCTCTCGATAATGTCGTTCATCTCGGATCGGGCCGATGAAAATGTGATTGATGCTGATTATATGATGCAGCAGAAATGGCGGCCGATCGTCGCCTGACATGGAGAGAATAATGCCTGTTTCGATGTATCGTCTGACAGTGCCCGCGTTTCAGCGTGGGCTGACAAATCTCGGCGTCTATCTCGACAAAGCCGAGAAATTCGTCGCCGAAAAGGGGATCGATCCAGTAGATCTGGTTGGCGCACGCCTCGCTCCGGATATGCTGCCTCTCTCCGGCCAGTACCAGAGAGCAACCGACAGCGCCAAGCTGGCGCTTGCACGGTTGACCGGCACGGACGCCCCGAAGTTCGAGGATAACGAAACGACGATCGCCGATCTGCGGGCGCGTCTGGCAAAGACGGAAGCCTATCTTACTACGATCACGCCTGATGCGCTCGATGGCAGCGAGGGGCGGGAAGTGGTGATTTCGCCCGGCGGCAACAAGGTGATTTTCCGCGGCGAGGATTATCTCACCGGTTTCGCCCTGCCGAACTTTTATTTTCACATCGCGACGGCGCACGGAATCCTGCGCAATCAGGGTGCGCCGGTGGGCAAGCTGGATTATCTCGGCCGCCTCGGCTGAGGAGCATTGCGCTCAGGGCCGGTGGCGAACCGGCCCGTTGGCCGTCAGCTCGGTATAGGCCAGCGTCTGATCGAGATGGCGGGCCCGCAGCGACAGAAGCTTTTCCGCATAGGCGAGCCGCGTCGGTGCGTGTGCGGGGTCGGATGCGATGTTTTTCAGTTCCATCGGGTCGTTGACGAGATCGAACAGCAGCGGCGGCAATCCCGAGAAATGCACGTATTTGAACTGCGCGTCCCTGATGACGGCGAGATTGCACTCGTTCGAGCGCAGGCCGAAGTGACGCTCGGCTTCCTGACCTGAGATGTCGCGGAAATCGAATTCCCAGAATGCGGCGTCCCGCCACCAGCCCAACGGCGCGCCTTCTGTAAAGGGCAGCAATGACTGTCCGTCGAGGCTGTTTTTGGGCTCTACCTCCAGCTTCTCGCAAAGCGTCGGGAAAATGTCGGCCGCGCTGGTGAAATGGGTGACGGTGTTTCCCGACGTTGCCGCCCGCGGATCGCGAACAACCAGCGGGATGTGGTAGCTGCCATCGAAGAAGCCGCCCTTGCCGAGCGCCCAGTGATCGCCCGCCATCTCGGCATGATCCGAGGTGAAGATGATCACTGTATTTTCCCAGGCTCCGAAATTCTTCAAGGCCTGCCAGATGCGGCCCAACTGCGCATCGACTTCCGCGATCATCCCGTAGTAGATCGCGCGGATCGTTGAGATCTCGTGGGTGTTCCAATTGGCGACCGCACCAGTGGCGCCGTGGATGAAGCTGGCTTTCTCGTTTCGCGGCAGAGTGTAGGCCAGATAGGGATGCGCGCGTGCTTCGGCTTCTGCACTCTCCGCCCGCGCGAATGCGGGACCGTCAGTCGATGCAAACATGTCATTATAAGGTGCTGGTGCCGAGAATGGCGGGTGCGGGCGCAGGAAGGACAGATGCGCGAACCACGGTGCCTCCTGTTCGTCCAGCCAGCGGAGGAATTCGCCTGTCAGGAACGCCGTTTGCGTTTCGTCGCTGGAATAGCTTGTCGGCGCATTGGAAATATCGCCGGGCTTGGCGCCGACGGGAATATGGATATCCCGGCTCGTCGCCTCCGCATGCCCGCGTGCGCGAAGCCATGACAGCCATTGCTTCTCGTGCTCCGGCAGCAACTGCCTTGCGGTGAAGCCCGGTAGCAGGCCTTCGTAGGTGGTCAGGTGCGGATCGTTGGCATCGAGGCCGCGTGGATCGGGTGCGGTGTCGGTGTAGCCGAACAGGGTGGGCTCGTAGTCGGCGCGCCGTGCCGCCAGCGCCAGATTATCGATGCGGGCATCCAGCGGAGAACCATTGCGGCAGACCCGGTGGTTCATCTGGTAGAGGCCGGTGTAAAGCGTTGCGCGCGCAGGCGAACACGGCGCGGCACCGGCATAATGGCGGGCAAACAAGGTGCCCTCGCTTGCCAGCGCATCGACATTCGGCGTTTTCACGCACGAATGGCCGAGTGCCGACAGACAATCACCGCGCCACTGGTCGGCGGTGATTAGGAGAATGTTCGGTTTGCCCACCATTGATTCGGCCGTTCAGTGATGGTTGGACTTGGAGTGCCAGTTCCAGGCCGAGCGGATGATCTGGGAGAGATCATGCTGCGGTACCCAGCCCAAGACCTCGCGTGCCTTGTCGTTGTTGGCCACGAGCGTGTGCGAATCGCCCTCGCGCCTGCCGACATACTCGACCGGGAAAGGCTTGGCGGAGACGTCCTCGATAGTCGAGAGAAGTTCCTTGACGGTGGTGCCTGTTCCCGTGCCGAGGTTGAGCGCGACCGATTCCCCGCCCCGCAACAGATATTCGACGGCGCGCACATGGGCGTCGGCGAGATCGAGAACGTGGATGTAATCGCGCACGCAGGTGCCGTCACGCGTTTCATAGTCGCTGCCGAACACCTTGAAGCCTTCGCGGCGGCCGAGTGCGGCGTCGATCGCCAATGGTATGGCGTGCGTTTCCGGCTGATGCCATTCGCCGATCCGGCCTTCGAAGTCGGCGCCGGCGGCGTTGAAGTAGCGCAGCACCACCGAGCGGAAGCCGGTGTACTTGTCGTAGTCGGACAGGGCCTGCTCGACGATGTACTTGGTCTGGCCGTATGGATTGATCGGCACCTGCCGATGGGTTTCGTCGAGCGGCACGCTCTGCGGCAGACCATAGGTCGCGCAGGTGGAGGAGAAGACGAAGTTCTTGATGCCGGCTGACTGGGCAGCTGCCAGAAGGGTCAGCGTCCCGATGACGTTGTTTTCATAGAATGCGACCGGGTCCTTCACCGATTCGCCGACTTCGATCAGTGCCGCAAAATGCAGGATGGCTGCCGGTTTGTGCTTGGCCAGGACATCGTCGAGCTTTGCGCGATCCCTGATGTCACCTTCCTCGGCCGGCCCCCATCTCACGAACTCGCGGTGGCCATTCGAGAAATTGTCGAAAACGACGGGCTTGAAACCCTTGTTGGCGAGATCGAGACACGTGTGAGAGCCGATATATCCGGCACCACCGACGACCAGAACTGTTTCACCTGCCATGCACCACCTTCTGTAGTTGGAATCGATAGCAATAGAGTTAGGCCAACGACATGGCGATAAAAAGAACGAAATGGGTGCCTGCTGTCATTGATTGCATCTTATCGTGAATACAATCTAAGAACGGCGGAGCGGGTGCTAGATCGGTTCGTTAATCTGGAATTTGTTCACTACAGAGAATGTAGAATTTCTGGAATGGGAGCATAAATACACGCCATCTCCGGTGTCCTCGAATTATTTTCGCGATAATACTGCCTTATTTTAGCTTTCATGAATGGTCTATGCTTTGATATGTTAAAGAAAATGGAATTGAAAAATCCATATGTCATCAGCAGAGATCTCGAAATCGCTTCGCGCGGATACCGTTATTCGGAAGTTCATATTTCATGATCTTCAAGCGATCGACGGTTATATAGATCCTCCGGATGCGCTGGTTTTTCTTGCGATCCTGGAGCATCAGGCCGCCTCTGGATTGGGCGGGTCTGTCGCGGAGATCGGTGTCTACTACGGTCGATCCTATTTTCTCTTCCGGCGAATCTGTGGTGATGAGGAGCGCATCGTCGCGATAGACCTGTTCGATGTCGACGAGCACACCGGCGGGAGCGAGCAGTATGCGCGTTTCGTCGAGAACGGGCGCCGGCTAGGCCTGCCCGTTCGCGAGGATCTGGTCATAAAAGGCGACAGCACGCTTCTCGATCCGCACGCGCTTGCGGCCAAGGCCGGTCCTATCCGTTTTTTCAGCATCGATGGCGGCCATATGCTGCACCACGTCGCCTCCGACAGCGCTCTCGCGGCCGAGACGCTGGCCGATCACGGTATTATTGCTTTTGATGATACGTTCAACCCGACCTGGCCCGAGGTCACGGTTGGGGTTGGTGATTTTCTGCGCGAGCAGAGGGGGGAGTTCGCGGTTTTCTGCATCACCAAATACAAGACCTATGTCTGCCGCCGCGCTTTTCATGCCGACTATTGCGCCGCCATTGCGGCTTCCGCCGACCTCTCTGCTTTCGAGCATGTGGAAACCGAGTTTCTCGGTTCGAAGGCCACGCGTCTCGAAAACCCGATGCGGCGGCGTCTCGTCCACCAGCTGCTGGTCCGCAGCGGCATGGGCATTTTTTCGGAGAGAGCTTATCGCTAGTGCTTGGCGGATGACCTGCGCCGCAGGCGGAAAAATGCCTCGCCGAAGCGAGGCTAGTCCGAGGTCGCTTCGGGGAAAACAAGAAGCGACGCGGGTGTTATTGTTGCTGCCCTATCTTTCTACAAGCGCACTTTCGGGGAATCCGGTACGCCTGTGATATTCGCCGGGCGACTAGATATTGTTGCCTAGTCGCCGAACCAGCGTGCGGCCACGGCGAAGGGCGGTGAAAGCGGCGCCGATCGCGATCAGTGAAAGAGCTGCAAGCAAGAGTTCGTTGTGGCCGTTCCACAGCGGTTCAAACATCGACAAGAGCGCAGCGGCCGTGATCGTGGCCATTCTGTGTTGCTTGGCCATCGGCCCGGAGAAATCGCTGGGTTGCCCGGTGGCGCGGCCGAGCTCGCGAACATAAGCGGTCAATACGGCGAAGGAAGCGGCGGCCCAGCCGAGACCGGGCCAGCCGATGCTCACCCCTGCCCCGACCAGAATCAGAATATCGGCGATCCGGTCCGGAAACTCGTTCCAGAACGGTCCGTCGGCCGCACCCTTGCCGCCTTCCACCGCCACCATTCCATCGAAGAGGTTGCACAGCAGCCGCAACTGGCAAAAGGCCGCAGCGCAAATCAGCAGCAGCGCGCGTCCCCATCCTGTTTCCTGGCCCGACCAGAGGAAGGCGCCGCCGGCCAATGCGGCCGCAACCGTGCTGGTCTGCGATATGTGATTGGGGGTCACCGATCTCGATGCCAGCCACTGGGCGATCGACCGGGCCCAATGCGTGTCGCGGCTTGCCAATGGTCTTCTGTCGCCGGTTTCGGTCATGCCCGTTTTCCCCTCCGATATAGAGAATAATTGTAGATTGCCGCATAGCTGGTGGAGACGGCGAGCGGCAGCGCGATCGTTTTCAGGATTTCCGGTGTGCCACTTAAAGCATGAATCGTGGCCAGGATGGCGCTCGAACCCAGGCAGGCGATCAATGGCGGTGCCCACAAGGCAAGCGCGCCGGAGAACCGGCCGGACAAACGGTCGATCGTCGTCTTGAGGAACAGCGTCAGGCAGGCAGAGAGGAGACCCTGGACGACGCCCGCGAGTACGGCGCGCGGGAGCGGATAGGCCCGATTGGCGAATATCGCCCAGCCGCCCATGGCAATGAAGGCGAAGGCCACATGGGTAATGCCGCTGCTCGCCACCCGCTGCAACCGTGTCGTCATGTGGCCGACCACCAATAGCGCACGATGTGGAAAAAGATCGGCGCGGAAAAGACGACCGAATCGAGCCTGTCGATCAGCCCGCCATGGCCTTCGATCAGGTTGCCCCAATCCTTCACGCCGCGGTCGCGCTTGATTGCCGACATGACGAGGCCGCCGAAGAAGCCCATCAGCGTGATGACGAAGGCAAGTAGTCCTGCCTGAAACGGCGTGAATGGCGTGATCCACCACAGGCCGGCGCCGATCAGCGTGGCACTGGCGATACCGCCCGCAAAGCCCTCGACCGTCTTCGACGGCGACAGTTTCGGAGCGATCTTGGTGCGGCCGAAGAGCTTGCCCCAGACATATTGCAGCACGTCGCTCAGTTGAACGATGATGACGAGGAAGGCGATCAGCAGGACATCGCGTCCCTCGTAGCCCGGTATGTTGAGCGTCAGCAGCGCGGGGACGTGCGAGGCGCAGAAAACGCAGATCATCAGCGCCCATTGCACTTCGGCAATGCGGTCGAGAAATCGCTCGGTATCGCCGCGGAGCACCGAGATGATCGGCATCAGTAGAAACGCGTAGACCGGAATGAAGATCGAGAAGATGCCGTATTGCTCGGCCCAAAGCAGGAAATACTGGAGCGGCAGGACGACGAAGAACGCTGCCGCGAGCGCCCAGTGATCGGCGCGTTTGGTGTGGGTGAGCGTGATGAATTCGCGCAGCGCCGCAAACGAGCAGAAGCCGAACAGCACAAGCACGCCGATGCGCCCGGCTAGAAAGGCGATGCCGATCAGGATCGCCATGACCCACCAGGCCTTGATGCGGGCGTTCAGGTTTTCGATCGAGGCGTTCGAGCCGTCGGGCGACAGGCGCTGCTGGAGGACATAGCCGATGACCGACGCAACGACGAGAATCGCCAGGATGCCGAGCACAAGGGTCCAGAGATCGGAACTTGCCGCATTCATTCGTTGCCGCCCGCCTGTTTGGGAGAAAGGTTGATAAGAGCCGTGCGCGCCCGATCGAGAAACACCTGTTTGTCTTCACCGCTCTGGATTTGCAGCGGTTCCCCGAAGGTCACCGTGCAGATCAGCGGGATCGGTACGATCTCGCCCTTGGGCATGACGCGGTTGAGATTGTTGATCCAGACCGGGACAAGGCGGATGTTCGGCCGCGCCGAAGCAAGGTGAAACAGGCCGCTTTTGAACGGCAGCAAAGGGGCATCCGTCTGGTTGCGCGTACCCTCGGGAAACAGGATGAGCGAGGACCCCGCATCCAGCGCGGTTGCCATGACCTCGATCGGGTCGCTGGTTCGCTTGTCGCGCTCGCGTTCTATCAGCACGGCGTCGAAGACATCGCGACCGATGAAGCGGGTGACGGATGATTTCAGCCAGTACTCAGCCCCGGCGACGGGTCGTGTCGTCGCCCGTAGCCGTGGCGGCAGCACGGCCCAGACCAGGATGAAGTCTCCGTGGCTGGAGTGATTGGCAAAATAGATGCAGGTATCGGGCGGGACTCCCTCACCGGGCCAGATCGCGCGCACGGCGGTAATGGCGCGTGCGAACAGGACGATAGCCGTCGCCACGGGTCTTGCGATTATCTTTCGCAGCAAGCTCATCCCCCTGTCCGCCCCACGCGGATGTGAAATGTTTAGCCTTGTTCGCTTCCTATCAAAAGCCCCTTCTCGCCAAGGTTGCCTGAACCAGATGCCGGTCGGCCCCGGATGCGTGGGGGAAAGCGTTAACTATGCTTCGGTAGGAATGATGTCGAACACAACGGAACGAATCGATGTCGGTAAAAGCGAGCAAGAGTTTGAAGGCCATGACCACCAGTGAAATCGTGCTTTTTCCAGTGGCCTCGCGCGCCGGCGATATCGATCGCAGCGCTGCCGAACTCGAGCGTCTCCACGGTGCCGATGCGGTTCAATACTGGAAGACCGAATGCCGCCGTCTTGCGGCTGAACTGACCTCGCTGGGTCTTTGCGAGGACGAGGTCCGCCAGCAGGTGATGATCTTCCAGAACGAAGTCCAGCAGGCGCTGGTGCAGCGCTCCCAGGCGCGGGCGATTTCCCAAAGCCGCAGCGGTCGCGCGCTGAAGCGCTAATCCGCGCAGGCAGAGCGTTGCAGCCGAGGTATTGAGGCTGGCCTTCTCCACAAACCACATTAAGGATGATGCGAAACTCAAGAAGAGGACTTCGCATGACAAACACATCCTGGCAGGCCGATGCACTGGCGTGGGGAACGGGCCCGCGCATATTAGAGGTGTTTCTGGAGCCGACCTGCCCCTACTCGGTCAAGGCCTTCAACAAGCTCGAGGATCTGCTGGCGCAGGCCGGAGGAAACAGGATTACCATCAAGATCCGCCTGCAATCGCAGCCCTGGCACCTCTATTCCGGCGTCATCGTCCGCTCTATTCTCGCCGCATCGACGCTCGAAGGCGGCAAAGACACGGCCAAGGCCGTGATGGCTGCAGTTGCCGCGCATCGGGAAGAGTTCGAGTTTGCGCATCATGCGGGCGGACCGAACCTCGATGCCACGCCCAACGACATCATCACACGCCTGGAAGCCTATAGCGGCGTGAGCCTCAAGGAGGCCTTCGCCATACCCGATCTCGACCGTGAGATTAAATGGCACTGCAAATACGCCCGCCAGAACGGCATCCACGTGTCACCAACCTTCATGATCGATGGCTTGGTGCAGGCCGACATGAGCAGCGGCGACGAAGTCTCTGCATGGGTTGCGCGCCTGCTGAAGTAGCGTCAATGGGGTTTTGGGGGCACCAACCGCCCTGCTGGAGTGCCTGCCTGTGCCCGCGCGGGCTGCGCCTATACCCGGCCTGCAGCAGATGCCATAGATAGGGTTCAGGCAATGGAGAGAAGTTCGTGATGAACGATCCGCAAGAGCAAGGCATCATCGAAAACCTGTCCCAGCGGCATGGGGTCAGCACGGGGGTCGTGGAGCATATGGCGATGGCTCTGCTCGCCGGGTTCGGCAACCAGGCGCAGTTCAACCACCCCGAACTAGGCGGAATGGGACAATGGTCTAGCGGTGGCATGGTGATGGTGGGCGACATGTTCAACAATGGCTTGAAGCATCGCGTCGATATGCTGTGCTCCGATATCGCCGGCCATATCCGCTCCGGCGAACTCTCCACCCCGAAGATGGATCGGCCCTATCACGCTCAGAGCCAAGGCGATGGGACCAGCTTTTTCTACCAGTCAAGTTCGCATGGCAGCACATGGCCGCAGCATCTCGGCCAACCCTCATCGACCGGAGCGCAAAATAATCTCCGCTACGCCTTCTTTCCCGATAGCCGCCGCCTGGCCATCGATGTGAATGGGCAGATCACAATCTATGACACGAGAGACCACCAGATCGGCGGTTTCTCCCAGCAGCAGAGTGGCGACCAGTCGCTGACGTTCACTTCGCAACACGGCCTTGTCCGGGTGTCTGACCTGGAAATCGTCTCGGCTGTCGAAATGGCGTCGATAATACCGGACGACCAGGGACCGCCGCAGATTACAGCTGACGGCGATGCTGTTTCGTCAGTGACGCCGTTGAGCACGAACGCGCGAACTGTTCCGGCAGGCTCCGATTCAGACGATATCTTCGGCAAAATCGAACGGCTTGCCGACTTGCATTCGAAGGGCATTCTCACGGACGACGAGTTTGCGACGAAGAAGACGGAGTTGTTGCAGCGGATCTAGAAATCGTCACCGAAATCAAGCTAGACCGCATTGGCGAGACGGGAACATCTGGTTATCTACGATGAATGGCGGAGAGGGTGGGATTTGAACCCACGGTGCCCTTGCAGGCACGCCGCATTTCGAGTGCGGTACATTCAACCACTCTGCCACCTCTCCGCGGTCTGGTTGGCGCCGTTGGACGCGGGCTGTCTCATAGCGAGAGAATCAGACGCTGGCAAGCCGAAATTTCAAACGCTTTCATCCTTTTGCCTTGACAGTTTTTGGGGCCTCGCGTATCTGCGCAAGCCAATAGGTGTGGATAAGTCCGTGCCTTGCCTGCCCCGCGCCTGCGTAGGGCATCACCGGCAGTCAGAGTTCCTGGGCGAAACGTCCTGAAATCCCTGCTTAACATCGACTGATAAAAAGACGGCCACCTGTTTGATGCGGGTTGAGCCGGAACGAACATGAAAGGATAAAAAATGTTCGCAGTCATCAAGACCGGCGGTAAGCAGTACCGTGTGGCAGCAAACGACGTGCTGACCATCGAGAAGCTTGAAGTCACCGCTGGCGAATCGATCGAATTCACCGAAGTCCTCGTTATCGGCGAAGGCGCCGACGCTGCGATTGGTGCTCCCTTCGTTACGGGCGCGTCCGTCAAGGCCGAAGTGGTCGAGCACAACCGCGGCAAGAAGGTCATCGCCTTCAAGAAGCGCCGTCGTCAGAACTCGAAGCGTACGCGCGGCCATCGCCAGCACCACACTGTTGTCCGTATCACGGACATCGTGGCTGCCAAGTAAGATCACGGGACTTAAGGTTTAAAGGAGAAATCCAATGGCACATAAAAAAGCTGGTGGTTCGTCGCGCAACGGTCGTGACTCGCAGTCCAAGCGCCTTGGCGTGAAGAAGTTCGGCGGCGAAGCCGTCATTTCTGGCAACATCATCGTGCGTCAGCGCGGTACGCAGTGGCATCCGGGTTCCAACGTCGGCCTCGGCAAGGATCACACGATCTTTGCTCTCACCGCCGGCAATGTGACCTACCGTACGAAGGCCAATGGCCGCGTGTACGTATCCGTGATGCCGAAAGCGGAAGCAGCGGAATAAGCCGGTAGCGCTTTATAGCAGCCGGTGTCTCATCGACCCGGCTGAGCGTATCAGGTTCAGTCAAGACAAAAGGGGAGATGGGGCACCACCCATCTCCCCTTTTTCTTTACCCTCAAGAAGGACTGAACCATGCAAGGCGAATTGTTACGGAGAGACCAAGGGTCTCCCCAAGAGAGGCTGCGGCCGGAACGGCTAAGGACCGATTGCCCTGTCTTACTGTCGGAAAGGCTCGTCATGCGCGCGCCGCACGAAGAAGACATCGACGCCCTTGCCCATCTCGCCAACAACGCCAAAGTCGCCACGATGGTGTCGCGCATGCCGCACCCGTATACGGCCAATGATGCCGCCGACTTCGTGCGACGCACGAAAAATGGCGAGATTGGCAAGTGCGTCTATGCGATTACCAAAGCCGAAAACGGCGCCTTTATCGGTTGCTGCGGGGTCGAGCCGCATCTGGACGGTCACACCGTCGAGATCGGCTACTGGCTGGGCGAACTTTACTGGAACCAAGGTTTCATGACCGAGGCCTGCCATGCGCTGGTCGACATGGTGTTCCGCACCCGCGAGGATGTCGACCAGATCGACGCCCGTTGCCGGGTGATGAACATCGCCTCGCGGCGGGTGATCCAGAAGTGCGGCTTCCAGTTCCAGGGATCTGGCCTTGCCGCATCGCTGGCGCTCGGCAGCAACGTCCCGGTCGAATGGTACAGGCTCGACCGCAAGACCTGGATGTCGTTGAGAAGCTGGGGGAGCGTGTTATGAGCGCGATCAGCCTCGAAAGGCCAAGACCTCAGGTCGCCACCGCCGGCGCGCAGCCCGTCATCACAACGGCGCGGCTGACGCTGCGTCCGCACCGGCTGAGCGATGCCGATGCGATCGCGGAATCGCTTTCCGATTTCGCGGTGACGCGAATGCTGGCTCGGGTGCCCGCACCCTACGACCGGCAGGATGCGCTCGACTGGCTGGTGCCGGTCACCGCGGGCCGCCTGCCGGACTGGCAGATGGCGATCACCGATGGCGACGATGCGCATATCGGCGTTGTGTCGATCGAGCTCAGGCACGGTCGCTGGCATCTCGGCTACTGGCTGAACCGCTACTACTGGCGGCGGGGCTACATGAGCGAGGCTGTTTCGGCAGCGCTGGAGCGGTTCGCGCGGCGGATGCCTGATACGACGGTGCATTCCGGGGTGTTCGCCGACAATCCGGCGTCGCTGCGGCTGCAGGAAAAGCTCGGTTTCCGCATGACCGGATGCAGCGAGATCTTCAGTTTCGCGCGCAACACCATGGTCACGCATGTCGAGACGATGCTGCAGCCCGGCGCCTTGCAACAGGCAAGAGCCGAATAGACAAACAGGAATGCCCCGGGAGGACCGGGGCGTTTCACCTAGATATCGATCTCGGCCCAGACCGGAAAATGATCGGAGCCTGCCGCCGTCGTATCGACGATGGCGGATCTTAGCCGGCTTTGAAGGCCTGAACTGACGAAGATGTAATCGAGATGCATGCGTTTGCCGTGATCGGCGGGATCCATCCAGCTATAGCTTTCAGGCGCATAGGTTCCGAGCGCCGCAAGCGCGTCGACGGGCGTGCCGATGCGGGCGATGCGGCCGTAGTAGCCGTCTCTGTTGCCGGCGAAGGCGCAGTATTCCCGCGATTCCGGCAGCATGTTAAAATCGCCCATGACTATATAGTCCTCGGGCAGCGGCAGTTCCTCGATGCCGAACTCGAAGGCGCCGGTCACCGATCCACCTTCGCGGGTAAACGCGTTGATGCGGTCGTTCAGGTGGTCGAGCTGGCGGATGCGCTCGTCGTTGGAGACGTGGTCGAGATGGACGGAATAGACGCGCAGGGCGCCGCCTGGCATATCGATCAGCGCCTCGGTGGCGCCGCGCTGCAGGTTCAGCTTGGTGAGCGTGCGGCTGCGTGGCAGAAGCAGCATGCGGGTGGACAGAATGGGCCAGCGCGACAGGACCATGTTGCCGAATTGCAGACGCATATTGCGGGGTGCGGGCGTGCCGTCGACAGCTGGCATATGTACGTCGCAGGCCGGGCCATAGACCCAGAAATAGTCGGGGAACAGCGCGGCGAGGTCGGCCACCATGTCGGCAAACCGGTTCGTCGCGAAGCCACGGGTGACTTCCTGCAGCGCGATCACGTCGGCACCACGCAGGCTTTCGGCGATTCGTTCGAGATCGTAGATGCCGTCGAGACCGAAGCCGTACTGTATGTTATAGCTCGCAAACCTAACGATAATCTTTGACCTCCGGATGAACGGCCTATATCGATCTGGCCACGACGGGAGTCCAACTGACACCGAATGATGGAAGTAAAATGAAATTTCTCGACGAAGCAAAGGTCTATATCAAGTCCGGTGATGGCGGCGGCGGAGCCGTGTCCTTCCGGCGCGAGAAGTTCATCGAGTTCGGCGGCCCGGATGGCGGTGACGGCGGACGCGGCGGCGACGTGTGGGTGGAGACCGTCAACGGCCTCAACACGCTGATCGATTTCCGCTTCCAGCAGCACTTCAAGGCGACGATCGGCACCCACGGCATGGGCCGCAACCGCACCGGCGCCAATGGCGAGCATGTGACGTTGAAGGTGCCAGTCGGAACCCAGGTCTTCGAGGAAGACCAGGAAACGCTGATCTGCGACCTGACCGAAGAGGGCCAGCGTTATTGCATCGCCCGCGGCGGCAATGGCGGCTTCGGCAACGCCCACTTCAAGACATCGGTCAATCAGGCACCGGATTGGGCAAATCCAGGCCTCGAGGGCGAAGAAAAGACCATCTGGCTGCGCCTGAAGCTGATCGCCGATGCCGGTCTGGTCGGCCTGCCGAATGCCGGCAAGTCGACATTCCTGGCGGCGGTTACCCGCGCCCGTCCGAAGATCGCCAATTATCCATTCACGACGCTGCACCCCAACCTCGGCGTGGCGACGATCGATGAGCGCGAATTCATTCTGGCCGACATTCCGGGCCTGATCGAAGGCGCGCATGAAGGCGTCGGTATCGGCGACCGCTTCCTCGGCCATGTCGAGCGCACCCGCGTGCTGCTGCATCTTGTTTCCGCGCAGGAAGAGAATGTCGGCAAGGCCTACAAGACGGTCAAGCACGAGCTCAGAGCCTATAGCGACGAGATCGGCGACAAGCCGGAGATCGTGGCGCTGTCGCAGATCGATATTCTCGACAAGGCGACGCTGACGAAGAAGACCAAGGAACTGGCCAAGGCCTGCGGCAGCACGCCGTTCCAGATCTCCGCGGCAACGGGCATGGGCATGACCGAGGTGCTGCGCGCGCTGCGCGACATCATCGTCGAGGCGAACGCCAATGCCAACGTGACCGAAAAGCCGGCAAAAACCCTGAAGCTGCGTCATCGCGACATGATCGATGATGAGGGCGAGGCCAATGACTAGCCTGAAGTCGCTCGGCAGCTATCGCAGGATCGTCATCAAGATCGGATCCGCTCTTCTGGTCGACCGCAAGGCCGGGCTGAAGAAGAGCTGGCTGGATGCCATGTGCGCCGATATCGCCAGGCTGAAGGCGAAGGGCGTGGATGTGCTGGTGGTATCGTCGGGCGCCATCGCGCTTGGTCGCTCGGTGCTCGATTTGCCTGCCGGGGCGCTGAAGCTCGAAGAGAGCCAGGCGGCGGCGGCGGTCGGCCAGATCGCGCTGGCGCGTGACTGGTCGGAGAGCCTGTCGAAAGACAAGATCGTTGCCGGCCAGATCCTGCTGACGCTGGGCGACACCGAAGAACGCCGCCGCTATCTCAATGCCCGGGCGACGATCAATCAGCTCTTGAAGATCGGCGCGGTGCCGATCATCAACGAGAACGATACGGTCGCGACAAGCGAAATCCGCTATGGCGACAATGACCGGCTGGCGGCGCGGGTGGCGACGATGGCCGGCGCCGATCTGCTGATCCTGCTCTCCGACATCGACGGGCTTTACACGGCACCGCCGCATCTCGATCCCGATGCGAAGTTTCTCGAAACGATCGCCGAGATCACGCCCGAGATCGAAGCGATGGCCGGCGGTGCTGCATCCGAACTGTCGCGTGGCGGCATGCGCACCAAGATCGATGCGGGCAAGATCGCCACGACGTCGGGGTGCGCAATGATCATTGCCTCTGGCAAGCCGGACAGCCCGCTATCGGCGATCGAGAACGGCGCGCGGTCTTCCTGGTTTGCGCCTTCGGGTACGCCGGTAACGGCGCGTAAGACCTGGATTGCCGGGCAGCTGCAGCCGGCTGGCGAGCTTCATGTGGATGATGGCGCCGTTGTGGCGCTTGGGGCTGGCAAGAGCCTGCTGCCCGCAGGCGTTCGCAAGGTCACGGGGCTGTTCAGCCGCGGCGATACGGTGGCAATTATCGCTCCCGGTGGACGCGAGATCGCGCGTGGCCTCGCCGGCTACGACGCCGAGGAAGCGCGGCAGATCACCGGACGCAAATCCAGCGAGATCGAGGCCATTCTCGGCTATGCCGGTCGCGCCGCGATGATCCATCGCGACGACATGGTGATGACCTCGCAGATCGGTTCGAAATCGGAAAGGCAGAAGAAGGACAAAGCCCATGCTTGATACCGTCGTGCAGAGCCCTGACATTGACGCGCTGATGAATGACATCGGCCGCAAGGCCAAGGCTGCGGCGCGACCGTTGGGCTTTGCCTCGACCGCATCCAAGAATGCCGCGCTTGCCGCCATGGCCGACGCGATCATCGCGAACAAAGCGCACATCCTCAGCGAAAACGCCAAGGACCTGAAGGATGCGTCCGGCGGTGATATGCTGGCCTCTTTCGTCGATCGGCTGACGCTGACCGACAAGCGCGTCGACGAGATGGCCGAGGGCATTCGTGCGATCGCGGCGCTGAAGGATCCGGTTGGCGAGGTGATCAGCAGCTGGGACCGTCCGAACGGCCTTGAGATCGAGCGCGTGCGTACACCGCTCGGCGTTATCGGGGTGATTTTCGAGAGCCGTCCGAATGTGACGGCGGATGCGGGTGCGCTGTGCGTGAAGGCTGGCAATTCAGTCATTCTGCGTTGCGGCTCGGATTCGCGCCGTTCGTCCAAGGCGATCCATGAATGCCTTGTTCAGGGCCTCAAGGCGGCCGGGCTTCCGGAACATGCGATCCAGCTGGTGCCGACGACCGATCGCGCCGCCGTCGGCGCCATGTTGCGCGGGCTTGAGGGCTCGATCGACGTCATCATTCCGCGCGGCGGCAAGAGCCTCGTGTCGCGGGTGCAGAACGAGGCCCGGGTGCCGGTGTTCGCGCATCTGGAAGGGCTTTGCCATATCTACGTCGATGCCTCCGCCGATCTCGACATGGCGAAGAACATCCTCGTCAACGCCAAGATGCGCCGGACCGGCATCTGCGGTGCCGTCGAAACCATTCTTGTCGATAGCGCCGTCAAGGACACGCATCTCGTTCCGCTGCTCGAGGTTCTCTCGGACGCCGGTTGCGAGGTTCGCGGATCGTCGGTTGTCGTCAACGCGGCACCGGGGACGAAACCCGCGACCGACGATGACTGGTCGACGGAGTATCTCGATGCCATCGTCTCGGTGGCCGTGGTCGATGGCATATCGGGGGCGATCGAGCACATTCAAACCTATTCGTCGAACCACACGGAAGCGGTAATCGCCGAGGATGTTTCGGTCGTCGAACGCTTCTTCACGGAAATTGATTCCGCCATCCTGCTGCACAACGCCTCGACGCAATTCGCCGATGGCGGCGAATTCGGCATGGGGGCTGAGATCGGCATTGCCACCGGCAAGATGCATGCGCGCGGCCCCGTCGGGGTCGAGCAACTGACCTCGTTCAAATACCGCGTGCACGGCACCGGACAAATCCGGACCTAGCGTGATCAACGACGAAATAGACCGACACCATCTTCGCATGCCGCATGCAGAGCGGGGCATGGTGGTCGGTCTTTTCGGCGGCTCGTTCAATCCGCCGCATCAGGGCCACGCGCTGGTCGCCGAAATCGCCATCAAGCAGCTTGGTCTGAATCAGCTGTGGTGGATGGTGACACCCGGCAATCCGTTGAAGGATCGCAGCCAGTTGCTGCCATTGTCCGAGCGGATCCAATTGAGCGAGAAGCTCGCCAAGCATCCGGCCATCAAGGTGACGGCGTTCGAGAAGGATTTCGGCACCAGCTATACCGCCCACACGCTGGCGCGGGTCAAAGCCTGCAATCCGCACGTCCACTTCATCTGGATCATGGGCGCCGACAGCCTGAAGACATTTCATCGCTGGCAGAAGTGGCAGGACATCGCCCGGACGTTTCCGATCGCGGTCATCGACCGCCCTGGCGCGACGCTGTCGTTTCTGTCGTCGAAGATGGCGAAGACCTTCGATTTCGCACGCGTCGACGAAGAGGATTCGCGGGCGCTCTGGAAAAAATCGGCGCCGGCCTGGACATTCATCCACGGCCCGCGATCGCGTCTGAGCTCGACGGCGATCCGCGCAAAAAATGGTGCCTGAGCACCGATTTGATCAAGCCTGAAAATGAAAAGCCCGACGGGGGAGGATCCGTCGGGCTTAAAACTTGACCGACAACTGGGAGGAGGAGTGTTGCCGATCCGTTACCGAACGACTTTGGGAGGAGGAGATCGTCGTTCGGTAAGTTTGTTGTACTCGGATCAGCGAGAAACGAAAGAGAAATTGGTGCATTGCAGCAATGCGTTTTTGACATGTGTTTTAATGTCGCAGCATCGCCGATGCTTATTTTCTCCGCAAATCCGCGCCGTGTAGGGCTTTAACTTGCCTTTCGTCATGTTTACGCGAGCCTTTCGTGCGGAGCTACTTGCTCGATGCCGATCCCGGCGGCCACCAACCATGCATGTTGCGCGTGACTGAAACGCTCCCAAAAGACAGTTTGGATGCGCTGTAGTTCGCGGAATATAGCGCTGGCCAACACACCGGTTCCGTTATATCTGTCGGGATATCTCGGAGCATTTGGGGAAGAAATTCATGCACGATCGTCGTCACTGGTTCAAATTTGCAGCCGTCGCTGTCTCGGCCATCTGGCTGGGCGCTACCGCCGGTTCTGCGGTCGCCGCAGAAAAGGTCACGGTGTTTGCCGCCGCAAGTATGAAGAACGCGCTCGATGCCGCCAATGCCGCCTGGTCCAAGGAGAGTGGCAAGGAAACGGTTGTTTCTTACGCCGCAAGTTCGGCGCTGGCAAAGCAGATCGAGGGCGGCGCTCCGGCTGACGTCTTCATCTCGGCCGATCTGGACTGGATGGACTACCTGGCCAAGAAGAACCTGATCAAGGCGGATACCCGCGTCAACCTGCTGGGCAACAGCATCGTGCTGGTCGCCGCCAAGGGCAAGGCCAAGCCGGTCGACATCAAGCAGGGCTTCGATCTTTCCGGCCTGCTCGGCGATGGCAAGCTGGCGATGGGCGAAGTCAAGTCCGTTCCCGCCGGCAAGTACGGCAAGGCCGCGCTCGAAAAGCTTGGCGTCTGGCCGTCGGTCGAAGGCAAGGTTGCCGGCGCTGAAAGCGTTCGTGCAGCGCTCGCGCTGGTCTCGCGCGGCGAAGCGCCTTTCGGCATCGTCTACAAGACCGACGTGACGGCTGATCCGGGCGTTGCGATCGCCGGCACCTTCCCTGCCGATTCGCATCCGCCGATCACCTATCCGATCGCGATCCTGTCGGAGAGCAAGAACGCCGATACGGCAGCCTACCTGGACTTCCTGAAGTCCGACAAGGCGGCGCATTTCTTCACCGAACAGGGTTTCACTATTCTGAAATGATGCTGGCCTGACGTAATCCAAGCCTGAAATGATTGCGGATTCAAACGCAACCACCTAGCCTGAAGGCCCGCCTCGTGGGCCTTCGATGTTTTCTGGAGACGTCTGGATTTGGAATCACTGGGTCTGAGCAGCGACGAGTGGACGGCAATTCTGCTCAGCCTGCGGGTGTCGGTCGTGGCAATGCTGGTCAGCCTTCCGTTCGGGATCGGTGCCGCTCTGCTGCTGGCGCGCGGTCGCTTCTGGGGGAAGTCGATCCTCAACGGCATCATTCACATGCCGCTGATCCTGCCGCCCGTCGTCACCGGCTTCATCCTTCTCGTCCTGTTCGGCCGGCGCGGGTTGATCGGCGCCTTTCTCGACCAGCATTTCGGCATCGTCTTCTCGTTTCGCTGGACAGGGGCGGCGCTTGCCTGCGCCGTCATGGCCTTCCCGCTGATGGTTCGCAGCATCCGCCTGTCGATCGAGGCGATCGACCGCAAGCTCGAAGAGGCGGCCGGCACGCTGGGGGCCAATCCGTTCTGGGTGTTCGTGACCGTGACGCTACCCCTGACCCTGCCCGGCATCATCGCCGGCATGATTTTGGCCTTTGCAAAGGCAATGGGCGAGTTCGGCGCAACGATCACCTTCGTGTCGAACATACCGGGCGAAACCCAGACGCTGTCGGCGGCCATCTACTCGTTCACGCAGGTGCCCGGCGGCGATGCCGGGGCACTGCGACTGACACTGGTGGCCGTGGCGATCTCCATGGCGGCGCTACTGGCTTCCGAGTTTCTGTCGCGGATCATCGGCAAGAGGATCGATCCGCAATGACGCTTGTCGTGAACGCAAAGCACAGGTTCGCAGGCTTTTTCCTGGATGCCGGCTTCACATCCGAGCGCGGCATCACGGCGCTTTTCGGCCGCTCCGGCTCGGGTAAGACATCGATGATCCGGATGATCGCCGGGCTGACCCGACCGGACGAGGCGCGGATCAGTCTCGACGGCGAAGTGCTGACGGACACGGCGAAGCGGATCTTCGTTGCCCGGCATCGGCGGCGGTTCGGCTACGTGTTTCAGGAAGCCCGGCTCTTCCCGCATCTGAGCGTTCGCCAAAACCTGGCCTATGGTCGGTGGTTCGCGCCCAAAGGCGGCCGCGGCGAAAGTCTGGAGCGGATCGTCGACCTGCTCGACATCGAAGGATTGCTGGGCCGCGGTCCGCAGCACCTGTCCGGCGGCGAAAAACAGCGCGTGGCGATCGGCCGTGCGCTGCTGTCGTCGCCGCGCCTGCTGTTGATGGACGAACCGCTCGCAGCGCTCGACGAAGCCCGTAAGGCAGAGGTCATGCCCTTTCTGGAGCGGTTGCGCGACGAGATGGATATTCCGATCGTCTATGTCAGCCACTCGGTGTCGGAAGTGGCGCGTCTGGCCGACCAGGTCGTGGTGATGCAGGACGGCAGGGTGCAGGCCGTCGGATCGGCGACCGAGGTGCTGAGCCTTCCCGTGGCATCGCTCGATCGGCGCGAGGCCGGCGCTCTGTTGCAGGGGCGGATCGAGGCGGTCGATATCGGCCATCGTCTCGCGACCATCTCGCTTGCCGGCACGCGGCTTTATGTACCGGACGCGGGACTTGTCCTCGGCAAGCCGGTGCGCATCCGTGTTCCGTCCCGTGACGTGATGCTGGCGACGAAGCGACCGGAAGGTTTGAGCGCCTTGAATGTGATCGAGGGCGTCATCGAGCAGGTGAACCGCACCGACGATGCGACGGTCGATGTCACGGTCAATTGCGGTGGGGACCGTATCCAGTCGCGGATCACCAGTCTGTCGGCGGAGCGGATGGCGCTGCAGAGCGGCATGCCGATCTTCGCCATCATCAAGACGGTGGCGCTGGAACCCTGATCGACCTCATCGCGATGTCAGGGCTGCCGGTTGGCCTCGAGCCAGTCGAGATCGGCGGCGAGCATGGCGCGGATCGTCTGTTCCATGTGCCGAAAGCGGTTGAGCAGCTCTTCTCCGAATGCCGTCAGAACCGCGCCGCCGCCCTTCTGCCCGCCACGCTGCGATTCGACGACGGGATGCTTGAACATCCGGTTCATTTCGCTGACGAGCAGCCAGGCGCGACGGTAGGACATGTCCATCGCGCGCCCGGCAGCCGAGATCGACCCCGTTTGCATGATGTGCTCCAGCAGTTCCATCTTGCCGCGGCCAAGGCGATCCTCGTGCGGGAAATTGATCCGAAGTATCGGCGTGAGCGTGTTCTGTGAGGCGTTTTTCATATGCAATCTTTGCACCCGGGGCGTCTGGTGACTTTACGCAGGCTGGCGGCGACTGTACACAGCCGGATGAATGCACAGCAGGTGGAACCACGCATCGGCCCCCGCAAATCCGGCGTTTATTCTTTGTGATCGCGGGCGTCTTGAAAGATTAATGGTTCGGTGCCTATCTTAATACTGATTTGGCTTAACCATGATTTGGTTCGCCAAATCAGTGATGTGCATGCTTTGTCATTCCGAGAAAGGGAAAGCACTGACAACAGTACACGCCAAGGGAAACACGAAAGTCGTTGTCCCGAAGAGCCCGGAACGTGGCGTCGATGCCGCTGCCCGCGCCCTGCACGCCGTCCTCGTCAGCCTCGAGGACTCCAAAGCTGAAGATATCGTTTCTATCGACATTGCCGGAAAATCGGCGCTCGGAGACTTCATGGTTGTCGTCTCGGGCCGTTCGAGCAGGCATGTCATGGCGATCGCCGATCACCTGCTCACCGACTTGAAGGACGAGGGCTTCGGCTCCGCACGCGTCGAGGGCCAGGAGGCAGGCGACTGGATCCTGATCGATACCGGCGACATCATCGTGCATGTGTTCCGTCCCGAAATCCGCGAGTTCTACAACATCGAGAAGATGTGGGCGGCTCCCGATATGGACGAGACGCTGCACTAGCAGGTCTGTGGACGCGACGTCCCACGCCTGATAGAGGCAAATGACTGGGCCGGAGGCTTAAAAACCCGGCCTACGGTACGATTGTGCCACAATATGCCTCACAGCAGGAGCGGACGATGCGAATAGGTCTTTTTGCCGTGGGGCGGCTCAAATCCGGCCCGGAGAAGGATCTTGCGGCGCGTTATTTCGATCGGTTCGCCAAGGCTGGCCCTGCCATCGGCCTGGAATTCTCTCGTGTTGCCGAAGTGGCCGAAAGTCGCGCCTCCAATGCCGAGACGCGCAAACGCGACGAAGCGGCGATGTTGCAGAAGTCGCTGGCCGACGGCAGCGTTCTGATCCTGCTGGATGAACGCGGCAAGGCGCTCGACAGCGAGGCCTTTGCGGCCCTGCTCAGTAATTACCGTGATCAGGGAAAGCGCGACCTGACGATTGCGATCGGCGGCGCCGATGGGCTGGATCCGGCGCTTTACGATCGTGCCGACGCAACGCTCTGCCTTGGCAAGATGACCTGGCCGCACCAACTGGTGCGCACGCTGATCGCGGAGCAGCTCTATCGCGCCGTTACCATCCTTTCCGGACATCCCTATCACCGCGTCTGAGCCTTCACGGGCATTCACGCAGGTGTGTCTTGCGCCTTCCGCCGTCTGGCTCCAATCTTTCTGGCAAAGACGGTCAAATCAGCTTAATCTCCGCGCGGTTCAAGAGGATTGACCGAACTGCATGCCGACCCATTCGTCCAAGCGAAATTACGCGATCCTGTCGGCGACGGTCGTCGGCGCTTGCGCCTTGTTGTTCGCCTTTTCCGACCGGGTGCCGGCGCTCGCACAGGAACCGACCGGCGGCGCCGCGCCGGCCGAGACGGCGCCTGCCGTTGCGGCGAGTGAACAGCCTGCGCCCGATCCGGCGGTGGAGCTGGAGAAAAAACGGGACCAGACCCGAGCCGAGCTTGACGATCTGTCGAAGACCATCAACCTGTCGTCGGGCAAGGTCGCGGAATTGCAGCAGAGCATCGATGCGCTTGATAAGAGCACCAGCAGCGTGCGGCAGGCATTGATCGATTCAGCTGCGCGGCGGAAGACACTGGAAAAGCAGATACTGGAGAGCGAGAAGAAGCTGGCCGATCTGGGCGTGAAGGAAGACGCCGTCCGCCGTTCGCTGCACGAGCGGCGTGGTGTGCTTGCCGAGGTGCTGGCCGCCTTGCAACGGATGGGGCGCAATCCGCCGCCTGCGCTGCTGGTGAGCCCGGATGACGCGCTTGGCTCGGTGCGCAGCGCCATCCTGCTCGGCGCGGTGGTGCCGGGTATTCGCAAGGAGACCGACAAGCTTGCCGCCGATCTCGGCAACCTGGCATCCTTGCAGGCGGCAAGCGCTGCCGAGAAGGCCAGCCTGACCGGCACGATGACGAGCAGTGTCGAAGAGGAGCGGCGCATGGATATGCTGCTTGCCGAAAACGACAAATTGAGCCGCAGCAACACGGCTGAGCTCAATGCCGAGAAGAAGCGCTCCGAGGAGCTCGCCGGTAAGGCGACAAGCCTCGAAGGGCTTGTTGCATCCATGGAAACGGAGATCTCCTCCGTTCGCCAGGCGGCAGCCGCAGCTCGTCTCGCAGAGGAAAATCGCCGGCTTCTGACCGACGAGCAGCGGGCCCAGGCCAAGGCTTTGGCGGACAGCGGGGTGCCCGATAAAAACCGCATTGCGCCCGCATATCCGTTCGGAGATTTGAAGGCGAAACTGGAGTTGCCGGTGGCCGGAGATATCCTTCGCCAGTTCGGCGATGCCGATGGAACCGGGCACGAGGCCATGGGAATGACCCTTGCGACCAATGCCGAAACGGTGGTCACGGCGCCCGCGGACGGACTGATCGTCTATGCCGGCGCGTTCCGCAGTTACGGCCAGATGATCATCCTCGATGCCGGTGAAGGATACCACATCGTTCTCTCCGGAATGGAGACGATGAACGCGCGGCAGGGAAAGTTCGTTTTCGCTGGCGAGCCACTTGCCGTGATGGGCGCAAAAAGAGTGGCGAGTGCGACAGCATTGGCGCTGGAAACGAACCGTCCAACGCTTTACATTGAATTTCGAAAAGACGGTAAGCCGGTCGATTCCCGACCTTGGTGGACCGCAAAAGGCACCGGAAAGGCACGCAATGATTCGTAGGGCTTCTCTTGTTCTGGTGGGCGCATTGATGGGTGCGACTGCTATGAGCGTCATTTATTCCGCGGGCGTGCCTGCGGAAGCGGCGGGAGCGTCCACTTACAAGGAGCTGTCCGTTTTCGGTGATGTCTTCGAACGCGTTCGTGCGCAATACGTAACGCCGCCGGCCGAAGACAAGCTGATCGAGAATGCCATCAACGGCATGCTGTCGTCCCTCGACCCGCATTCGAGCTACATGAATGCCAAGGACGCGGCCGACATGCAGACCCAGACGAAGGGTGAATTCGGCGGTCTCGGCATCGAAGTCACGATGGAAGACGAACTCGTTAAAGTCATTACGCCGATCGACGATACGCCTGCCGCCAAGGCCGGCGTGCTTGCGGGCGACTATATCTCCGAGATCGATGGACAGTCGGTTCGCGGCCTGAAGCTCGAAGACGCGGTCGAAAAGATGCGCGGCGCGATCAACACGCCGATCAAGCTGACGCTGATCCGCAAGGGTGCCGACAAGCCGATCGAACTGACCGTCGTGCGCGATGTTGTTGCCGTTCAGGCCGTCAAGTCGCGCGTCGAGGATGATGTCGGCTATCTCCGCATCATCTCCTTCACCGAGAAGACCTATCCTGACATGGAAAAGGCAATCGAGAAGATCAAGTCGACCGTTCCGGCCGACAAGCTGAAGGGTTACGTTCTCGATCTGCGCCTAAACCCGGGCGGTCTGCTCGACCAGGCAATCCAGGTCTCCGATGCATTGCTGCAGCGTGGCGAGGTGGTTTCCACCCGCGGCCGCAACGCCGACGAAACCCGTCGCTTCAATGCCGGTCCGGGCGATCTGACCGATGGCAAGCCTGTCGTCGTGCTGATCAACGGCGGTTCGGCCTCCGCGTCGGAAATCGTTGCCGGCGCCCTGCAGGATCTGCGTCGGGCCACCGTTCTCGGCACGCGCTCGTTCGGCAAGGGATCGGTCCAGACCATCATCCCGCTAGGCGAAAACGGCGCACTGCGTCTGACGACGGCACTCTACTACACGCCGTCTGGCCGCTCGATCCAGGGTACGGGCATCACGCCTGACATCAAGGTCGAAGAGCCCCTGCCCGACGATCTCAAGGGCAAGATGGTGACCGAGGGCGAATCCGCGCTTCGCGGCCACATCAAGGGCCAGAGCGAGACGGACGAAGGGTCTGGCTCGGTTGCCTACGTGCCGCCGGATCCCAAGGACGATGTGCAGCTGAACTACGCGCTCGACCTGCTTCGCGGCAAGAAGACGGACCCGTCCTTCCCGCCGAACCCTGACAAGGCCGTCAGCGCCAAGTGATGAATGAACGAGGCGTCAGGCCGGATTGCGATCCGGCCTGACGCCTTTTTGCTGTCCTGACGATGGAAGCAGCCAAGCAATGAACACCGACCTGCATGCGCCCCTGGGGCAGAATCGCAAACCCGGCGGCAAACGACCGGGCGTTCTGCGCATGGGCCGGGTGGTCGCAGGGCTATGCTTGGTGCTGATCGGCGGATTTTCGCTCTACACCGCATTTCTCGGCGATGGCCTTAAACCGACGAAGCCGCCCGAGCAGCAGGCTTCGGCTGTTCCCACCGATACTGTTCAAAAGCCAGCTACGCCTGTAGCCGAGCCTCCTGGCGGGATGCCGCGAAGCGATCCGCAATCGGGTGCCAATGTCGAGCGGATGACGACGGGCGACGGCTCGGTGGTGACGAAATACAGCCCGAAAACAAGGGACGGCAACGGACCCGTGCTGGTTGACGCCATGCAGGTGGGGCAGGATCCGCGCATGGCGGCGCTGCCGAACGACGCGCTGCTGGAGGAGACGCCGCTCGGCCGCTTGCCGATCGTCGGCCCGGATGGACGCCGTCCGATGGACCAGTATGCGCGGCCATGGTCCGGCGCGCATGGTACCCGGGTCGCCATCGTCGTCAGCGGGTTGGGTCTCAGCCAGACGGGCACGAAGCGGGCGATCCAGCAGCTGCCGGAGGAAGTGACGCTGGCCTTTGCCGCCAGCGGCAACAGCCTGCAGCGCTGGATGCAGGATGCGCGCCGATCCGGCCACGAAATTCTGATTCAGGTGCCGTTCGAGCCATTTGATTACCCGGCGAACGATCCGGGGCCGGATACACTGCTGACCTCCAAAAGCGTGGCCAAGAACATCGAAAGCCTGCACCGCTCGATGGCCGAGATCACCAATTACACCGGGATCATGAATTACCAGGGCGGCCGTTTCCTGTCCGATCCGAATGCGATGGAACCCGTCATGCGCGATATCGGCAAGCGCGGCCTGCTGTTTCTCGATGACGGCACATCGGCGCAGTCGAAAACCGCGGCTGTGGCCAAGGGGACCGAGGTTCCTTATGCTTTCGCGGATGTGCAGCTGGACAGCCAGCTCGATTTCAACGCCATCACCAACAAGCTCGACGAACTCGAACGTGTCGCCAAGCGCAACGGCCAGGCGATCGGCGTCGCATCCGCCTTCGACGAGAGCATCGATGCCATCTCGAAATGGACCGAGGAGGCGGCGATGCGCGGTATCGAGATCGTCGGCGTTTCCGCGCTGACCAATGACCCGAAGAAGCCCTAGCAGAGGCATGTGATGAGCAAACAGACCGTAAAAGCCGAAGACTTGCCCTACCGGCCCTGCGTCGGGGTGATGATCCTCAACGCGAAAGGACTGGTCTGGGCGGGACGTCGCATCCCGGCGGAGAATTCCGAGTATGATGGCTCGCCGCAGCTGTGGCAGATGCCGCAGGGCGGGATCGATGCGGGCGAGGATCCGCTTGAGGCGGCCTATCGCGAGCTCTACGAAGAGACAGGCATGCGGACCGTGACGCTGCTTGCCGAAGCCAGGAACTGGATCAATTATGATCTGCCGCCGCAGCTGATCGGCATCGGCCTGAAGGGGAAGTTCAGAGGGCAGACGCAGCGCTGGTTTGCCTTCCGCTTCGATGGCGACGAGAGCGAGATCGCCATCAACCCGCCGCCGGGCGGACACTCGGCCGAGTTCGATGCGTGGGAGTGGAAGGCGATGGACAGCCTGCCGGGCCTGATCGTGCCGTTCAAGCGGGCGGTCTATGAAGAGGTGGTGCGTGAGTTCACCCATCTTGCCGGGTTGCCGGCTGCCTGATGGGGTGGCCGGCCGCTTTGCGCGGCCGGATCCGGGTCTTTGTTATTCGGCTTCGTTGGCCGAGTCGGCATTTAGCTGGCCGTACTTGGCTTCGCCAATCTTGCCGAGCAGCTCGATCTGCGTTTCCAGGAAGTCGATGTGTCCTTCTTCGTCGGCCAGCAACTGTTCGAATAGTTTCATGGAAACATAGTCGCCGGCCTCGTGACAGATATCACGGGATTTCTTGTAGGACGTGCGGGCGTCATATTCGCCGGCAAGATCTGCTTCCAGAACTTCCTTGACGTTCTGGCCGATGCGCAGTGGCGCGAGAGTCTGCAAATTGGGGTGACCCTCGAGGAAGATGATGCGAGCAACCAGCTTGTCGGCATGCTGCATTTCTTCGATCGATTCCGCTCGCTCCTTCTTGGCGAGCTTGGTGTAACCCCAATCTTCGAGAAGTCGGTAGTGAACCCAATACTGATTGACAGCACCGAGCTCCAAAAAGAGGGCCTCGTTAAGCCGCTCGATGACCTTTTTGTCGCCTTTCAATGTCCGCTCTCCTGTTTTCCTCATGGAAGTTCCTGAGGCGGGACATGAAATCAAACATTTCGGCTTCCGTCGAGTGGTGACGGGCGTGATATTCTTCAGTTGTCTGAATAATGATATCAACGACGTTCGGGAAACAACCGCAGCAGCGGCCCCGTTTTTCCATGGCGTGATAGACTTTCGCCGGCACGATGAGCTGCCAACAGTCCTCATCGAGAAGGTTGTTGATAACCTCCCGGATTTCGGTATCCGTTATATAGTTGCAGCTGCAGACAAGCACGTTCTCAGTCCAAACATGACAATCACTATCGGCTTTTGTGCTAAAGAAGACGCTGGTTGTCAAGAAAAATTCACATGGCGCGCCTGCCGGATCATTCGACTTTAGGCTTGTCTCTCCGCTAAGCGCGCTGGATGCCGTCTTCGGAAAAGCAGCGCGAACGCTTTTCGATATTGAAAGATCAGTGAAAATTGCGCCCCTTCGGCATGACCTCCACGGTTGCTGCGTTTTGTTCTCGATTGTCTTGAGACAGGATACGTTTTTCCATCACCGCCTTTTCCACACGGTCGGCAAGCTTGCGCTGTCGTGCATCGGCGGTCGGCCTCAGAGCCTCGTCGGACCGGTCGCAAACGCCGAACCGCCGCGCTTCCTTTTTGAGAAGTCCGAGCGCCGGCGTCATGTCCTCGATATGATCGACCACCGTGTGGATGACGCCGCGCTGGCTTTGCAGCTTGCCGCGAATCTTGACGAGGCGCGCACCCATGACAATGGCGCGGTACTTCTCGAAGGTCTTTGGCCAGACGATGGCGTTGGCAACGCCTGTCTCGTCCTCCAGCGTCATGAAGACGACGCCTTTCGCCGAACCGGGGCGCTGACGCACCAGCACGAGGCCCGAGATACTCACCCACCGGCCAGTGGGCACGCGCAGGAGATCGACGTTGCGGGTGATGCCGATCTTGCGAAGCTCGTCGCGCAGGAAGGAAAGCGGGTGAGCTTTCAGCGACAATGAAAGATAGCGGTAGTCTTCGATCACCTGCTCGCCCGGCAGCATTTCGGGAAGTTTCGCCTGCGGCTCGACCTGCAGGTCGAGATGGGCCACCTGATCGAACAGAGGCAAACGCTCCGCTGCCCGCTTGACATCGAGTGCCCGCACCGCCCAGAGCGCCTCCCGTCGAGATAGCCCGATGCTGCCGAAGGCATCCGCATCCGCAAGGCGCTCGATATCAGACTTGTCGAGGCCAGAACGCAGCCAGAGATCGCGGATAGAGCTGTAGCCATCACCCCGGTTCGCCATAAGCCTGTCTTTCACATCCTTTTCCGAAAGCCCCTTGACCTGTCGGAAGCCGAGGCGGACCGCACGGCTGGCCTTGATGACATCGCTCATCTCGCGATGGCGGAAATCGATCCGACGGCTGTCGAACCGTCCCTCCTCCAGCAGACAATCCCAATCCGATCGGTTGATATCGACCTCGCGGATCTCAACGCCATGTTCTCTTGCGTCGCGGACCAGTTGCGCCGGCGCATAAAACCCCATCGGCTGTGAATTCAGCATCGCCGCGCAGAAGACATCGGGGTAGTAGGCCTTCATCCAGCACGAAGCATAGACCAGCAGCGCGAAGGAGGCGGCATGGCTTTCGGGAAAACCGTATTCGCCGAAGCCCTTGATCTGGTTGAAACACTGCTGGGCGAATTCCCTAGAATAGATCTTTTTGGCCATCATGCCCTCGATGAACCGTTTTTCGAAGCCGCCTATGGTGCCGGTGCGCTTGAAGGTCGCCATCGCACGCCGCAACTGATCAGCTTCCGCCGCCTTGAAGCCCGCCGCGGTGATGGCGATCTGCATCGCCTGTTCCTGAAACAGTGGGACGCCCAGCGTTCGTTCAAGAACGCCTTCCAACTCCTTGCTTGGATATTCGATCGGAATATTCCTCTTTTCTTGCTCACGCCGCTTCAAGTATGGGTGAACCATGTCCCCCTGAATTGGGCCGGGTCGGACGATGGCCACCTCAATGACGAGATCGTAAAATACTCTTGGCCGCAGGCGCGGCAGCATGCTCATCTGCGCCCGACTTTCGATCTGGAAGACGCCGAGCGTGTCGGCCCGGCACATCATGTCGTAAACCGGCTTTTCGTCCTCGTGCGTAGCGTTGCCGAGATCGGCCAATGTCTTTTTCACGTCGTAATGCAGTAGGAGCAGATCGAAGGCCTTGCGCAGACAGGTCAGCATGCCAAGCGCAAGGACGTCGACCTTCAAGATCTTCAGATTGTCGAGATCGTCTTTGTCCCACTCGATCATGTAGCGGTCCGGCATGGCCGTGTTCATGATCGGCACGACCTCGTCCAGCCGATCGCGGGTGATGACGAAGCCACCGACATGCTGGGTAAGGTGGCGGGGAAAACTCAAAAGTTCGGAGGCATATTTCAGGACGTTGTTGGTGACGGGATCCTTCATGTCGAGGCCGGCAGCTTTGGCTTCCCGTTCGGACAACGTGTCCTCCGACCAGCCCCAGACCAGACTGCCGATCGCCGACTGGATATCCTCGGACAGGCCGAAAGCCTTCGAGACCTCCCGCCCGGCGGAGCGGGTGCGGTAGCTGGTAACGGCCGCCGTCAGCCCGGCATGCTCCTTGCCGTATCTGCTGTAGATATGCTGGATGACCTCTTCGCGCCGGTCATGCTCGAAATCGACATCGATATCAGGCGGCTCGTCACGGTCCGTCGACATGAAACGGTCGAAGAGCAGCGTGCTCTTCTCGGGATTAACCTCGGTCACCTCGAGGCAATAGCAGATGACCGAATTGGCGGCCGAGCCCCGCCCTTGGCAGAGAATGCCAAGCTTGTATCGGGCATGCATGATGATCCGGTGCACCGTCAGAAAATAGGGTGCGTATTGTTTCTCCCTGACGAGGGTGAGTTCATAATTGATCTGGCCCCTGATCTTTTCCGTCAGCCCCTCTGAGAACCGCCTCGTCGCACCCGCCCAGGTCAGGCGCTCCAGCGTTTCGTAAGGGGTTTCGCCCTCGTCGTTTTCATCCGGGTAATTGTGCTGCAGTTCGTCGAGATCGAATGACAAGCTGGCGAAGAATTTATGCGTGTTGGCGACGGCATCCGGATAATCCCTGAACAGGCGCGCCATCTCCCTGCTGTCCTTCAGATAACGTTCGGCATTCGGCGCCAGCAGGAAGCCGGCCTCAGGGATCGGCACGTGTTCACGGATCGACGTGACGATATCGGACAAAGGGCGGCGGGCGGTGTCGTGGTAAAGCGGCTGATTGGTGGCGATGAGCGGAATGCGGCTGCGGGCGGCAAGCATGGAGAGCACCGAGAACACCCGCTTGTCGCGACCGTCATAGGCAGGTGTCAGCGTCATATGAAGCGCACTTCGAAAGCGGCTTCGCAGGCGCCCGAGACATGCCTCGAACGCCGGATGCGACAGCGGCTCATCGCTCAACGCCGGTGGCGGAACAAGCGCCAGCATCATCCGATCGCCCCACTCCAGGAGATCCGCCTCCATCAAAGTGCAGTCGCCCTTGATCGTGCGCAGATTGCCGGCGCTCAATAGCCGGCAGAGATTGGCCCAGCCCTGCCTGTCCTGCGGGTAGGCGAGAATATCGGGGGTGCCGTCCGAGAACACCAGCCGGGCACCCGGCTGAAAGCGGATCGGATCGAGGACGTTTTCCGGCCTTTCGTCCTTTTCCAGCAAGCCTTGTTGCTTTCTCTCGAATGTCTTTCGGATCGCCTTGGCCTGCGCATGCGCCCGGACGACGCCCGCCACCGAGTTACGGTCGGCAATACCGAGGCCTCCGAGCCTCATGGCGGTGGCCTGCAGCACCATCTCCTCAGGCTTGGACGCACCCTCCAGGAAGGAAAAATTCGTCTTGGCGCCGATTTCGAAGAAGGCCTGGGTCATGCGAGCATTCCATGCATGTACCAGTTCTGTTGCTCGTCGCGACCGTACAGGCCTTCACGATAGATCCAGAATCGATGGCCTTGATCGTCCTCGACGCGGAAATAATCGCGCGCGGCAGCATCCGATCCGTCGACCCACCATTCCATGGCAAGCCGCTCCGGTCCCTCGCTCCTGATCACGCGGTGGCGCATACGCCGCCAGTGGAAATTGGCAGGCGCGCCATCCGGAACCTCGATGGCAAATGCATCCATCGGCTCCGGGTGCTCAAGGAGCCGCACCGGCCGCTCACTGCGCGAAGGGGGAGGTGTACGCTGATCGATCGTTGCCGACGATAGAACATCGATGGCAGGAACGCTCAGAACCGCCCTTTCCGGCACATGGCTTTCACGCAGTTGAAAGGTCTGAAGGCAATCGGCACCCAGCCTCGCGGAGACACGATCGACGAAGACGGCGAGCGAGGCGTCCTTCTGCTGGTGTCCTTCGAAATCGCCTTGCGTGGTATCGAAAGCCTCGTGACGCAGGACGTTCAGTCGCAGGATCTCGAATCCGTAGCCGGCGTCGAAATCATCGTGCACGGCCTGCAGACGCTCTGCGAAGAGGGCGGCGATGCGCTTCGGTTCCCGCAGCGGCCGTGCCGTACCGGCGGAAATGCGAAACACCCGGCCATCGACGCGAAAGAGCACCAGTTCGAAGATGCGGCCACCGGCGCCACGGGCTTCGAGCGACGGCTTGAGGGCGGTGGCGATCTGGCCGGTGAGCTCGAGAATATCCTCTTCTGCACCGACGGGTTCGATCAGACGGCGCTCGGCCGAGAGGCTGGCGATGGGCAGGCGCGGCGAGATCGGTTCCTCGTCGGTGCCAAGGATCTGGTCCAGCCGAAGCAGCACATTGGCGCCGAAACGGCGTGTGAGCGGTGCACGCGGTGTCTCGATCAGGTCGCCGACATATTTCAGGCCCATCTTTGTGAGGGCGGCGATGGTGTCTTCTGCGAGGCGCAGCGCCGCGACGGGAAGCGGGGCGGCGATGCGTTCGGCGGCATCCGCCTCGATGACGCCGCCCTGGCCGAAGCGGCTTACCGCCCAGGAAAGGCCGGGAGACGAGGTGATGGCGCCGTGAACGTCGAGGCCCATTTGCTGGAGCCGTTTAAGAATATCCTTGAGCAGCGCCTTTTCGCCACCGAACAGATGCGCGCAGCCGGTGATATCTAGGAACAGTCCATCCCTGCCGTCGAGCGCCACCAGCGGCGTGTAGCGGTCGCACCAGTCGGCGATGCCTTCGAGAAAGCGCTGGTCGGCCGCGGGGTCCTCCTCGATCACCTCGATCGTCGGATAGATGGCGCGGGCCTCGGCGACACCCATGTTCCTGCGCAGCTTGATCGCTTCCGCTGCCTCGTCGAGCGCCGTCAGCCGCATGGCATTGGCATGACGGCCGGAACAGACGATCGGGGGCGCTTCAGGACGAGCGTGCAAACGCCAGGAGAGCCCCCACTTCTTCCGTGCGATTCGGTCGGTCGATAGATGCGGGAAGCTCAGTGCCAGAATGCGCTGCGCGCTGGTCTGGAAAGCGAGTGTCGGCTGATGGGCGGACAGGGAGAAACCGGCGGTCATGGGGATTCCACTCCAGTAGAAGGGAGAGCGGAGCCGGATTGCGGCTCTTCTCCAGGGTGAGGCGAAAGACAGGGTTGCCGATGCTGCCGCCTAGCATCGAACCGTCAGGCAAAGGCCGCGCCTGAGCCGGCGCGGGTTCGGCAAGGAAGCGGAAGATGGCGCTGCTCGCTTCTTCCTCTCCCGATTGCCGCAACAGGAAAAGCGGCCGGCCGGAGGCTTTGGCCCGCAGATTGAGACGCCGGCTCTCGGTGAGGCCGAACGGTTTCGGGTTGCCGCGCACCTCGAGGATGGTGGCTGGAAAGACGCCGCTTTCGACAGCCGTTTCCGCCAGCCATAGGGCATCCTCCAGCTTGCGCGGGGTAGCGTGCAGGAACAGCCTTGGCTTCAGGCCGAAGTCCCGCAGGCCGACGGCATAGGGGCGCCCGGCTTCCATCGAGGCGACCGTGTCGGCGATCCAAAGCACCGGCAGCGGCGGTTGTCCGCTCTCCTCGTCCTGCCGCTGCAGCATGGCTGAAAGTGCCAGCACGAAGCCGCTGCTTGTGCCGGCATTGCGCAGCAGTTTCGTGCGGATTTCGGTCAGTCCGTCAAGCGGCACGCCGCCCTCCATGGCATCGTCGATCGCCGCTATGCCGAGCGGCAAACGAAGGGCGTTCTCGGTCTTTTCAGCTTCCAAACCGGCTTCAGCCAAAGCTTCGCTTGCCGCCGCCGCCAAGGTGGGCGCGGGTTTTCCTTCAAGCTTTGCAATGGTTTCGCGGAGCGCAAAAAGCCGCTCGCGCGCCACGGCGGACTGTGCCATGACGTTCACTCCACATGTCTAATGTTCCTGTTATGTTCCTATAGATTCCCGAGGTCGCCTCAGGAGTCAACAGGCAATTCCTGTGAATTTATTCCTGCCTTTGATTCCGCTCTCGAAAATCCGGCGCAAAGGTTCTATATGGGCCGCAATGGAAGGGAATTTTTATGGCTCGCATAGACCAGAGCGATAATTGGCAGGATCGTCACGCTCCGACCATCAGCACGTTCGAGTCCCTGGCAATGGAAGCCTACAGCCATCTGCCGGAAGAATTCCGTGCGCTGACCACGAACCTGACGATCGAAATCGAAGATTTTCCCGACGACGACGTGTTCGAGGACATGGCGCTGGAAACGCCGTTCGACCTGCTTGGCCTGTTCGAAGGCCGTGGGATATCCGAGCGTTTCACCATGGAAACGGGCGAGTTGCCGAACCGTATCCGCCTCTATCGCCGGCCGATCCTCGATTACTGGGCGGAGAACGACGAGACGCTGGGTGACATCATCACCCATGTGCTGATCCACGAAATCGGCCACCATTTCGGTCTCAGCGACGACGACATGGAGCGGATCGAGGCCAGCGCCGAGGAAGCCGCCGAGCGGTAAACGTTTCAGCTCTTATTGCTCGGAGAGCTTCATGTCGGGGTGATAATCCTTGCCCTCGACGTGCTTCACGATCGCCTGGGCGCACATCACCTGACCGGTCTGCGAATTGAAGGTCATGGCCGGCGAACCGTTCAGCGACCAGCCCTTGTTGAGGGCGTCGGTGACGCGGTGGCAGAAGGCGGCGTCGTCCTGGCCGGTCAGAAGGCGATAGAGCTTCATCGGATCGTCTTTCAGTTCGTCTCTTGGCAATTCATGTTGTTGCGTTGTGCAATCAGACGGGCTTTATGAACCAGACTTTGCGCCTGAACAAGGTGCAGCCGCTCGATCATCCGGCCGCCGACATTGATGACGTTGAGCCCGTCGGTGGCGGGGTCGGAGAAGGCTGATATCACCATCTCAGCCTCGGCAATGGCTGCGGCATCCGGGCCGAAATGCCTGTTGGAAGCGTCGATCTGGCCGGGGTGGATCAGCATCTTGCCGTCAAAGCCCATGGCGCGGGCCTGCGCGCATTCGGCCTCGAAGCCATCAGTATCCTTGAAATCGTTGAAGACGCTGTCGATCGCATCGAGACCATAGGCGCGCACGGCAAGGATCACCTGCATCAGCCAGGGCACGAGATAGGCGCGGCCGGGCTGCGGCAGCACGCCGGTTTCCTTGCGCAGGTCGTTGAGACCGACGACGAAGCAATCGAGCCTCGAGCCTGCCGTGCGTCCGGCTTCGGCGATGGCGGCGGCGTTGAGGATGCCGCGCGGTGTTTCGATCATCGCCCAGATGCGCAGGCTATCGGGCGCATCCGCGTCGGCGAACAGGTCACTCACCGACATGACATCCTGCGGTTCGTCGACCTTGGGCAGCAGCACGGCATCCGGCTCCAGTGCCGTGACCAGCTCCATGTCGGCGCGGCCCCAGTTGCTGGAAAGGCCGTTGATGCGGATGATGCGTTCCTTGCCGATGAGCGGTCTGGCGGCAAAAAAAGCATTCAGGTTTTCGCGGGCTTCGGCCTTCTTCTCCGGCGCCACCGAATCCTCGAGGTCGAAGATGACAGCGTCGCAGTCGATAAGATGGGTCTTGTCGAGTGCGCGCTGGTTGATCGCGGGAACGCTCAGCACCGAGCGGCGCAGGTTCATCGAACGGGTGAGAGGACTTTGGCTCATCACGACTGTGTGCCAAGCTTTGTGACGGGTGGCAAGACAACAAAAAGCCATGCTTACCTTGCAGAGAGAAAGACGAAGGACCACATTCCTTTCCTAGAAAGGTTTCAAACCCATGCAGAATATCCGTTCCGTCTTCCTCTTGCTCGCAGGCATCACCGCATTTGCAGCACTGGCGCTCTTCACCTTCTCGGTGACGCTCGCAGTCGGCGCCATTCTCACAGTGCTGATGGTTGGCCGAGCGCTTTCGCTGAAGATGAAGACTGCGCCGGTCTGCGCCCGGGCGAAGTCCAAGACGCGCTCCGGCGAGACCATGCGGATCTGGAACGACGGGCGCGGCACGATCATCGATCTCTGATCGTCGTGCGCTGCCTGTTCCTGCATTAATTTTCCCGAGGCTGTCGGCTCGACCGGTTCTCCCGCGCCTTTGATGCAGCAAGGCTTCTGCCTGCTTTCTCAATCAAGCGAATGGAGGACCTGATGGAGACCGAAACTCAGAACAACCCGATGACCATGCCGCCGGTGAAGAATGGGCTTTTGCCTTATGTCACCGTCGATGGCGCCCTGAAGGCTGCCGAATTCTACACGCGGGCGTTCGGCGCCGAACAGGCTTTCGTCGTTCCGCCCGATGAACAGGGCCGCACGATGCATGTGCATCTCTACATCAACGGCAGTTCGCTGATGCTGAGCGATGCCTATCCCGAGCACGGACATCCCTTCAAGACTCATCAGGGCTTTTCGCTGCAGCTGGTGGTCGATGATATCCATATCTGGTGGGAGCGGGCGGTGGCCGCAGGCGTCGAGGTGGTCATGCCGGTCGAGCGGATGTTCTGGGGCGATCGCTACGGTCAGCTACGCGACCCGTTCGGCGTGCTCTGGGCGATGAACGAGCCTGCAAGAGCGTAAGCCGCAGCGGGACCGGTGGCTTAGGGGCACGCGTGGCAAGCGGCTTTGCTGCAGATTCCCCTTCATTTTGGCGGGAAACTGGACTAAACGCTGATCAACATACTTTCTCTGCCGAACTTGGAGGCCAGGCCATGGAAAAATTCACGAAGCTGACGGGCGTTGCCGCTCCCCTGCCGGTCGTCAATATCGACACCGACATGATCATTCCGAAGGATTACCTGAAGACGATCAAGCGCACCGGTCTCGGCAAGGGCCTTTTTGCCGAAGCCCGCTATAATGAAGACGGCACGCCGAACGAGGATTTCGTCCTCAACAAGCCTGCCTACCAGAATGCCAAGATTCTCGTCGCAGGCGACAATTTCGGCTGCGGCTCCTCGCGCGAGCATGCACCGTGGGCGCTTCTCGACTTCGGCATCCGCTGCGTCATCTCCACCAGCTTCGCCGATATTTTCTACAACAACTGCTTCAAGAACGGCATCCTGCCGATCATGGTCAGCCCGGAAAATCTGGAAAAGCTGCTGGACGACGCCGGTCGCGGCTCCAACGCCATCCTGACGATCGACCTGGAAAACCTCGAGATCACCGGTCCCGATGGCGGCATGATCAAGTTCGATCTCGACGCGTTCAAGCGTCACTGCATGCTGAATGGTCTCGATGACATCGGCCTGACGATGGAAAAGGGCAAGGAGATCGATAGCTTCGAAAAGGCCAACGCGGCTTCGCATCCCTGGGCCGCTTAAGCGCATCCTTATCGTCCAAATGCTTGAAAGCCGGGTTCTGGCCCGGCTTTTTCTTTGGCGCGTTTAGATAAACCGCTCTCTCCACAGCTTCAGCTTCTCCAGCGATACGCCGATGCCGCCGCAGACTTCGATCAGCGGGTTGTTGAAGCGGCCGAGGAGATCGGGATGGGTGTCGGCTACGGCAAGGGCTGCGCCGCAGGCGGGTTCGACCAGGATGCGGTAGGCATCGGCGAATTTCAGGCAGGCGGCGACGGCTTGTGCGTCCGTTACCGTGACGCTTTCGATCGGATGCTGTGTCGGCAAATCGAAGACATGCTGGGCCACCTGGCGGGCGCCCAGCGAATTGGCGATCGAGGTGATGGCGGGCAGGGTGATGCGCTCGCCGGCCTTGAGGCTGGCGTGGAACGAGGCGGCGCCTTCGGTTTCTACGGCAATGACGGGCACGTCGTTCAGGCCGTTGCGCTTCAGCCCTGCGACGATCCCGGCCATTAGCCCGCCACCGCCAACGCTGGCGATGACGCAGTCGAATTCGGCACCCTTGGCGACAACCTCGTCGATCAGCGTGCCGTGACCTTCCCAGAGCAGCGGGTGATCGAAGGGGTGCACGTAGGCGGCCTTGCTAGACTTGGCGAGCTCGACGGCATGGGTATTGGCCTCGTCGAAGACCGCGCCGTGGACGAGGACTGTTGCCCCGGTGGCGGCAATCGACTGCCGCACGTCTTCGGCGGTGGTCTCCGGAACTACGATGGTAACGGGGATACCGAGTGCACGGCCGGCATAGGCGGCGGCGATGCCGGCATTGCCGCCGGAGGCGCAGAAGATTTCCCTGGCGCCGTTTTCCACCTCATGCTGGCACAACCGACCGACACCGCGCAGCTTGAAGCTGCCCGATGGCTGCAGCGCGTCGAGTTTCAGCCAGAGCGGCCTGTTGCAGGCGCTGTAGCTTTCCTGGGTGCGGAAGAGCGGCGTGTCTAGGTGAAGGGGCGTGGCGGGCATTTGGCGGCTTCCAAGACATTTCAGGAGAGGGATACGATGTTTCCTTGTTGCCTAGCCGGATCTGGCGGTCAACATAGGTGGATCGAGTCACTGTGGTCGCCAACCGTACCGAATCCGCCTGTTGCTCGCTTGAAATGCCTGCTGACGGGGTCTAATAAGCCGCAACTTGTTTTTCCCGGAGGGTTTCATGACGACGCGCAATCTTTTTCTGCTGCCGGGCGACGGCATCGGTCCCGAGGCCATGGGCGAGGTCCGCAAGATCATTGCCTTCATGAACGAGGAGATGTCCGCGGGCTTCACGACCGATGAAGGCCTGGTCGGCGGCAGCGCCTATGATGCGCATGGCGCGGCGATCTCCGAGGCCGACATGCAGAAGGCGCTGGCCGCCGATGCGGTCCTGTTCGGTGCCGTCGGCGGACCGAAGTGGGACGACGTTGCCTATGAAGTGCGCCCGGAAGCCGGCCTGCTGCGCCTGCGCAAGGATCTGGAGCTCTTCGCCAATCTGCGCCCGGCCATCTGCTATCCGGCGCTGGCCAATGCCTCATCGCTGAAGCCCGAGCTGGTCGAAGGTCTCGATATTCTGATCATCCGCGAGCTGACCGGCGGCGTCTATTTCGGCGAGCCGAAGACGATCACCGATCTCGGCAACGGCCAGAAGCGTGCCATCGACACGCAGGTCTACGACACCTACGAAATCGAGCGGATCTCCGCCGTCGCCTTCGAAATGGCCCGTACCCGCGGTAATCGTGTGTGCTCGATGGAAAAGCGCAATGTCATGAAGTCGGGCGTGCTGTGGAACCAGGTGGTCACCGCCACGCACAAGGACAAGTATTCGGACGTCAAGCTTGAGCACATGCTGGCCGACGCCGGCGGCATGCAGCTGGTGCGCGCGCCGAAGCAGTTCGACGTCATCGTCACGGACAACCTGTTCGGCGACATGCTCTCCGACGTTGCCGCCATGCTGACCGGCTCGCTCGGCATGCTGCCGTCGGCCTCGCTCGGCGCGCCTGACGGCAAGACCGGCAAGCGCAAGGCGCTCTACGAGCCTGTACACGGCTCGGCACCCGATATCGCCGGCCAGGGCATTGCTAACCCGATCGCGATGATCGCCTCCTTCGCCATGTGCCTGCGTTACTCGTTCAACATGGTCAAGGACGCCGACAATCTCGAAAAGGCGATCGCCAACGTCCTCGACCAAGGCATTCGCACCGCCGACATCATGGCCGATGGTGCCAAGAAGGTTGGTACGGTCGAGATGGGCGAAGCGATCCTGGCCGAGTTCAAGGCGCTTTCTGCCTGATATTTCACGTGAAACACTGTTCTGGCCCTTCGCATCACCTGATGCGGAGGGCCTTTGCATTGAAGGTGGCCGATGTCGCCCCTATCTCCCTCCTGCATTGAGAAAAGAGCGGGAGTGGAATGAGCGAGGCTGTCGATCGGGCCCCTGGTTTCTGGGGTTATCTGAAAAAGCGCTATGCGGCGCGGCGCACGATCCACCGGCGGGTTCCCTGGAAGGGTTTCGCATTTTCCGCGATCAACGCCATCGCCATCGCCTTCTTCGTCTTCGACAGGCCGCTCGGCATCGCCGCCAGGGAACTGGCGCAGCCGCTGATCACCATCGCTGGCGACATTACCGATATCGGCAGGCTTGCCTTCATCCTTGCCGGCCTGTCGACGATCTTTGCCACCGGCTATCTTGGCCGCCGCCGTCTCTGGAAGGTGCGGGGACGGTTTCGCATGGTCTATTTCGGGCAGATGACGGCCTATGTCGCCCTGTCGGTGCTGTTCACCGCCATCGTGGCCAATACGCTGAAGTTCGCGATCGGCCGGGCGCGGCCGCTGATCTATGATCAGGAGGGAATCTTCAGCTTCGCGCCGTTCAACATGGACTTTCTGCACCAGAGTTTTCCGTCCGGTCATTCGGCCAATATCGGCGCGCTGTTCGTAGCGCTGGCGCTGCTGTTTCCGCGCTTTCGCCTCGGCTTCATCGGCATCGGCCTCTGGCTCGGCGCGACGCGGATCATCGTCGGCGTGCACTATCCGAGCGATGTGACGGCCGGCTTGGCGCTTGGCGCCTGGGTGGCGTTCGCGACATCCATCCTCTTCGCGCGCTTCGGCCTGCTGTTTTCGATCGGCCGCGATGGCGGCTGGCCGACGCCGCGGTTGAGCCGGCTGCTATGAAGCGTTTTCGCACGTGAAAAACCCGGCGCCTTGCGAGCGCCGGGTCGATATTTGTGATCCTTGCTCGATCAATCCATGGCGTGGATGTCGCGATCCTTGGTCTCCGGCAGGAAGATCAGACCGATGACCAGCGTGATGGCTGCGAAGATGATCGGGTACCAGAGGCCGAAGTAGATATCGCCTGTGGCAGCACTCATCGCGAAGGCCGTTGCCGGCAGCAAGCCGCCGAACCAGCCGTTGCCGATGTGATAGGGCAGCGACATGCCGGTGTAGCGGATGCGGGTCGGGAACAGTTCGACAAGCAAGGCGGCGATCGGGCCGTAGACCATCGTCACGTAGAGAACCAGCACGAACAGAATGGCAATGGTGCCGATCCAGTTGACCCGGGCCGGATCCGCGGTCATGGCGAAGGTGCCACCGCCGGCGATATTGTAGACCGCCATATCGGTAACGCCGTTGGCTTCATCCGCCGTCAGCAGCTTGGTCGAGACCAACTGTGCTGCCGGAACCGTCTCCTTGGTGCCCGCGCGGATTGTCTCGGCATTGAGCGACAGTTCCGGGTTGGCGGCGACGAAGGCGTCGAGCTTGGCGTCAGGAACCTTGATGGCGCCGCGGTTCAGCGGGTAGCCGCCGTCGTGAAGTGCGATGTTGGCGCTCTTTTCAAAAGCGGCCGTGAGACCCTTGGCCTTGTCGCCAGCGGCGATGGCGTCGAAGCTGGTGATGGTTTCATCACCGATCTTGACGGTTGCCGGCTGGCCGGCAGGGCCGGGGACGACATCGTAGGGCACCGAGTTCTTGGTCAGGAAGGCTGTCGCCACGTCGCAGGAACTGGTGAACTTGGACGTGCCGGTCGGGTTGAACTGGAATTTGCAGTCGGCCGGATCGGCGGTGACAGTCGCGCGGACAGATGCCTGGGCTTCTGCGAGCGCCGGGTTGGCGGTCCAGGTCATGGCCTTGAACAGCGGATTGTAGGTGACGGCGGCGATCAGCAGGCCAGCCATGATGATCGGCTTGCGACCGATCTTGTCGGACAGGCCACCGAAGATGACGAAGAACGGCGTGCCGAGGATGAGGCCGACGGCAACCATGATGTTGGCCGATTGCAGATCGACCTTCAGCACGTTCTGCAGGAAGAACAGCGCATAGAACTGGCCGCCATACCAGACGACCGCCTGGCCCATGGTGGCGCCGAGCAGGGCGATGATGGCGATCTTGGCGTTTCTCCACTGGCCGAAGGCTTCGGTCAGCGGCGCCTTCGAGCCCTTGCCTTCCGCCTTCATCTTCTGGAACGCCGGCGATTCGTTCATCTTGAGGCGGATCCAGACGGAAACGCCGAGCAGAACGACGGAGACCAGGAACGGAATGCGCCAGCCCCAGGCGGCGAAGGCTTCCTTGCCCATGATGAACTGCACGCCGACAATAACGATCAGCGACAGGAAGAGGCCGAGCGTTGCCGTGGTCTGGATCCAGGAGGTGAAGTAGCCGCGCCGTCCGTTGGGCGCGTGCTCGGCCACATAGGTGGCGGCACCGCCGTATTCACCGCCAAGCGCCAGACCCTGCAGAAGGCGCAGGCCGATCAGGATGATCGGGGCGGCGATGCCGATGGTGGCCGCACCCGGCAGGATGCCGACGAGGAAGGTTGAGAGACCCATGATCAGGATGGTGACCAGGAAGGTGTACTTGCGACCGACGAGATCGCCGAGGCGGCCGAAGACCAGCGCCCCGAACGGACGCACCAGGAAGCCTGCGGCGAAGGCGAGCAGCGTGAAGATGTTGCGGGTGGCCTCGGGATACTGGGTGAAATAGGTGGCGCCGATATAGGTGGCGAGCGACCCGTAGAGATAGAAATCGTACCACTCGAATACGGTGCCGAGCGAGGAGGCGAAGATGACCTTCTTCTCCTCGGATGTCATCGGCCCGGCCTTCGCGCCGGCGACGGTTGCGACATTTGCCATGTTCTGTCCTCCACAGAATGATGTGTACGCGTCGCGCGACCATGCTCTCCTCAAAGCATACCCCTGGTCGCGGTTCGCCTGTGAGGACTGTGACAGAAAAGTGATCCGTTACGGAGAGCGGCTTTGGGATTATGACTTTAGTCTAACGCGACGGCATTAGACGTGTGAGGCCCCAACGAAAAAAGCCGGATGGCGGGACCATCCGGCTTCGATCGATTTTCGGCTGCGCCAGTGTCAGGCGGCTTCGGTCGTGTGTGCCTTGCGGACTTCCTCGTCCGTCAGGATTCCGCTAGCGCGGAGCAGTGCGGCGAAGCGGCCGTTGCTCTGGCTGAGCTCGTCGAAGCTGCCTTCTTCGACGACGCGACCATTGTCGAGAAAGAGAACCTTGTCCGCCTCGCGAACCGTCGACAGACGGTGGGCGATGATGAAGGTGGTGCGGTTCTGACGAAGGTTGTCGATCGCAGCCTTCACGCGGTTTTCGGTCTCGACGTCGAGCGCGCTCGTCGCTTCATCAAGCACCAAGATCGGCGCATCCTTGAGGATAGCGCGGGCGATCGCCACACGTTGGCGTTCACCACCCGAAAGCCTGTTGCCGCGCTCGCCGACATGGGTGTCGTACTGGTCTTCGCGGGTCTCGATGAAGTCGGCCGCGGCAGCAGCTTCGGCCGCACGACGCATGTCTTCATCGGTGGCGTTCTCCCGGCCGAGGCGAATGTTGTCGCTGATCGAGCGGTTAAGCAGACCGGCGTCCTGGAACACGGTCGCGATATAGCGGCGCAGCGACTTGCGGGTGACCTTTGTCGTATCGTGGCCGTCGACGAGAATCTGGCCGCTGTCGGGGTCATAGACGCGCTGCAGCAGGTTGATCATCGTGGTCTTGCCCGAGCCGGTCGGGCCGACGATCGCAACCGTCTGGCCAGCCTTGGCGGTAAAGGATACGTTTTGCAGACCCTGCGTGCTGTTGCCGAAGCGGAACGAGACGTTGCGGAACTCCACTTCACCCTTGACGTCGGCGATGTCGGCATTGCCGGCAGGCTCTTCGCGTTCACGCACCGAGTCTTCGAGCGAATAGAAGTCCTCGAGCTTCGAGCGGGCTTCGAAGATCTGCGTCGCGAACTGGCGCATCTGGTCGAGGCGCGAGATCAGCAGATTGGCAAAACCGATGAAGGCGATGACGTCACCGATGCGCAGTTCGCCGGCCTGGACCATGACGGTACCGATGACCAGGATGATCATCATGGCGATGGTCGATGCCATGCGGTTCATCGCGCCGGCCAGAGCCCACCAGTCGAGCACAGGATACTGAGCCTGCAGGAGGCGATCGGTGAACGAGCGCAGCGCCTTGGTTTCGGCTTCGATGCGGTTGTAGCTATGCAGAACCGAAACGTTGCTGATCGAGTCGCTGACATGCGAGAACACGGTGTGGTAGTGGTTTTCGACCGAAGCCTGGCCATCCTTGGTGCGGCTCATGACGAGGCGACCGATCAGCCAGTAAGCGGCGCCGAGCACAACGAGCACACCGGACAGGCGCATGTCCATGGACATCGCGGTCGGGATCAGGATGACGATGGCAACGACGGTCGCCAGGTGATTGCGCATGAATTCGAGCCACAGGCCGAACAGCGTCTCACAAGCACGCAGCAGCGTATGCAGCGCGTTCGATGTGCCGCGCTGGTGGTGCCAGGAGAGCGGCATCGAGATGATGCGGCCGAAAGCTTCCGTCAAAAGCGTCGCGCGGCGACCATGCGCCAGCCGGTCAGCCTCGCGGGCGACCAGAACAAATGCTATGGTGTTGAATACCGCGAAGGCCGCCCACATGAAGAGGATGGGCTTGACCTCGCCTTTGCCTGAAATGGCATCGATGATACGGCCGAAAAGGATCGGCTCGGCGATTGTGATCGCGGCGAGCACGATGTTCGCGATAACGACCAGGGATACGCGGAACTTGTATGCGCCCAAGTAGCGCAAAGCTCTTGCATAGACCTTGAATAGCGACACGGCGATTACCTCTTTGTGCATCTGCGAAATAGCGGATGTTGCGATGCTACAAAAATCTATCTGAACCGGCGATTAACGAGGCATTCATTGTCGGGTTGCCGTGCCCTGGCGCAGCTCGGTCTGGAAGCATACGAAGGCCAGATGTCGTGAAATTTTTTAGTGAAATAAAAACGCCCCACAATTATCACTTGCGCTCTGGTGTCAGGTTGGCACACGATAAGTCATACTCAGAACTTTATGTTAATTGCATCGATAACCGTTCGCTATCGAGATTCCGGTGCGGCGGCTTCACTTAAAAAGCCTAGTACGGGATGGGGGCATTTTAGTGAATATTCATTCTTTAATTCAATTGCTTGTCGTTCTCGAAGAATGCCGCACGGCTGAAGCCGTGGTCGATGAGCTGAATCATATCTTCACGTCATATGGCTTTGAATATTATGGGCTTCTTCGCTATCCAAAACATAACGAAGAGTTGGCCGGATCCGTGCTTGTCAGTCATTGGCCTGAGGGTTGGTCGCAGGTATACGTTGCCAAGAAATACATGCTCAATGATCCCTCGATGCGATATCTTGCACATGCTCAGAGGCCATTCAGGTGGCGAGATAGTCTTCTCGCTCTACGCAAAGACCCGCATTCGCGGCGCATGGAGCAGATGATGGCCGCCGCTGCAGGGTATGGACTGCGTGATGGCTATACATTTCCGATCCACGGTCGCGGCGGCATTCTTGGTATGATGGGCATGGGCGGCAAGCAGATCGAACTGGCGCCGGTCGAGATTTCACTGTTCGATGCGATAGCGCGAAAGGCCTTCTGGCGGCTTGTTGAGTTGCGGGGCGATGAGACGGCGGTTGTCGAGGATCTGTCTGGCACCGATACCCGGCTGACGCGCCGTGAGATGGAAATCCTGCAATACTTGGCTGAAGGCATGACCTCCGTCGAGATCGGCAAGCAGCTGCAGATTTCCAATCATACCGTCGATTGGTACATGAACGGTCTGCAGGACAAGCTGAAGGCCAGAAATCGTCAGCATGCTGTTGCCGTGGCCTTCCGTCACGGCCTGATCAGCTAGTTTAGAGAAATTCGATTTGGCGCTGTCCGGGAAATTGAACTTTCCGTGACAGCGCGTTAAGACTCCTTTCGCGGGTGCAGCATTGCCCGTTTCTATGCGTGAGGAGACTGCATTGCCCATTTCCAAGATCCTTGTTGCCAACCGGTCCGAAATTGCCATCCGCGTGTTCCGCGCGGCCAACGAGCTTGGCATAAAAACGGTGGCGATATGGGCGGAAGAGGACAAGCTGGCGCTGCACCGCTTCAAGGCGGACGAGAGCTACCAAGTGGGCCGCGGCCCGCATCTTGCCCGCGATCTCGGCCCGATCGAGAGCTATCTGTCGATCGAGGAAGTCATTCGCGTCGCCAAGCTGTCCGGCGCCGACGCGATCCATCCGGGCTACGGCCTGCTGTCGGAAAGCCCTGAATTCGTCGATGCCTGCGACAAGGCCGGCATCATCTTCATCGGCCCGCGCGCCGACACCATGCGCCGCCTCGGCAACAAGGTTGCGGCCAGAAACCTGGCGATCGAGATCGGCGTGCCTGTCGTTCCGGCCACCGATCCGCTGCCGGATGATATGGCTGAAGTCGCACGCATGGCCGAGGAAATCGGCTATCCCGTCATGCTCAAGGCCTCGTGGGGCGGCGGTGGCCGCGGCATGCGTGCCATCCGCGATCCCAAGGATTTGGCCCGCGAAGTGACCGAGGCCAAGCGTGAGGCGATGGCAGCCTTCGGCAAGGACGAGGTCTATCTCGAAAAACTCGTTGAGCGCGCCCGTCACGTCGAAAGCCAGGTTCTCGGCGATACGCATGGCAATGTCGTGCATCTGTTCGAGCGCGACTGCTCGGTCCAGCGCCGCAACCAGAAGGTCGTCGAGCGGGCGCCGGCGCCGTATCTCTCCGAAGCGCAGCGCCAGGAACTGGCGGGCTATTCGACCAGCATCGCCAAGGCGACGAACTATGTCGGCGCCGGCACGGTCGAATATCTGATGGATATGGACACCGGGAAGTTCTACTTCATCGAAGTCAATCCGCGTATCCAGGTCGAGCACACGGTGACTGAAGTCGTCACCGGCATCGATATCGTCAAGGCGCAGATCCATATCCTCGACGGCTTCGCAATCGGCACGCCGGAATCGGGTGTTCCCAAGCAGGAAGACATCAAGCTCAACGGCCATGCGCTTCAGTGCCGTATCACTACCGAGGATCCGGAGCACAACTTCATTCCGGATTACGGCCGCATTACCGCCTATCGTTCGGCCTCCGGCTTCGGCATCCGCCTGGATGGCGGCACGTCCTATTCGGGCGCGATCATCACCCGCTATTACGATCCGCTGCTGGTGAAGGTCACGGCCTGGGCGCCGAACCCTTCGGAGGCGATTTCCCGCATGGACCGCGCGCTGCGCGAATTCCGTATCCGCGGCGTCGCCACAAACCTGACCTTCCTGGAAGCGATCATCACGCATCCGAAGTTCAAGGACAACACCTACACGACCCGCTTCATCGATACGACGCCGGAGCTGTTCCAGCAGGTCAAGCGCCAGGACCGCGCGACGAAGCTTTTGACCTATCTGGCCGACGTGACGGTCAACGGCCATCCGGAAGCCAAGGACCGGCCAAAGCCGACGGCAGATGCCGCCGAGCCCGTCGTGCCCTACACCAACGGCGCCACCGTCAAGGACGGCACCAAGCAGCTTCTCGACACGCTGGGGCCGAAGAAGTTCGGCGAATGGATGCGCAACGAAAAGCGCGTGCTGATGACAGACACGACGATGCGCGACGGCCACCAGTCGCTGCTCGCCACCCGCATGCGCACGCACGACATTGCCCGCATCGCAGGCACCTATGCGCATGCGCTGCCGAACCTGTTGTCGCTCGAGTGCTGGGGCGGAGCGACCTTCGACGTGTCGATGCGCTTCTTGACGGAAGATCCGTGGGAGCGGCTGTCGATGGTGCGCGAGGCGGCGCCGAACCTGCTGCTGCAGATGCTGCTGCGCGGCGCCAACGGCGTCGGCTACAAGAACTATCCTGACAACGTCGTCAAATACTTCGTCCGCCAGGCAGCGGCCGGCGGCATCGATCTCTTCCGCGTGTTCGACTGCCTGAACTGGGTCGAGAACATGCGCGTGTCGATGGATGCCGTGGCCGAGGAGAACAAGCTCTGCGAAGCGGCGATCTGCTACACGGGCGATATCCTGAACTCGGCGCGTCCGAAGTACGACCTGAAATACTACACCGACCTCGCCGTGCAGCTGGAAAAGGCTGGCGCTCACATCATCGCGCTGAAAGACATGGCTGGCCTGTTGAAGCCGGCGGCCGCCACCGTGCTGTTTAAGGCGCTGCGCGAAGCCACGAGCCTGCCGATCCACTTCCACACCCATGATACGTCGGGCATTGCTGCCGCGACGGTGCTGGCGGCCGTGGATGCCGGCGTCGATGCCGTCGATGCAGCGATGGATGCGCTGTCGGGCAATACCTCGCAACCCTGCCTGGGTTCGATCGTCGAGGCGCTGCGCGGTTCCGAGCGAGATCCGGGCCTCGATCCGGAATGGATCCGCCGTATCTCCTTCTACTGGGAAGCGGTGCGCCACCAGTACGCGGCTTTCGAAAGCGATCTCAAGGGTCCCGCTTCGGAAGTCTATCTGCACGAAATGCCGGGCGGGCAGTTCACCAATCTCAAGGAGCAGGCGCGTTCGCTGGGGCTCGAGACCCGCTGGCACAAAGTGGCGCAGGCCTATGCCGACGCCAACCAGATGTTCGGCGATATCGTCAAGGTGACGCCGTCCTCCAAGGTCGTCGGCGACATGGCGCTGATGATGGTCTCCCAGGATCTGACGGTCGCCGATGTCGTCAATCCGGCCAAGGATGTTTCCTTCCCGGAATCCGTCGTGTCGATGCTGAAGGGCGACCTCGGTCAGCCGCCGTCTGGCTGGCCGGAAGCGCTGCAGAAGAAGGCGCTGAAGGGTGACGCTCCCTATACTGTGCGCCCGGGCTCGCTGCTCGAGGACGCCGATCTCGATGCGGAGCGCAAGACGATCGAGACCAAGCTGGAGCGCAATGTCAGCGACTTCGAATTCGCTTCCTATCTGATGTACCCGAAGGTGTTTACCGACTTCGCGCTGGCCTCCGATACCTACGGCCCGGTCTCGGTTCTGCCGACGCCTGCCTACTTCTACGGTCTGGCCGACGGTGAAGAACTGTTTGCAGATATCGAGAAGGGCAAGACGCTCGTCATCGTCAACCAGGCGATGAGCGGCACCGACAGCCAGGGCATGGTGACGGTATTTTTCGAACTCAACGGCCAGCCGCGCCGCATCAAGGTGCCGGATCGCGCCCACGGCGCCACCGGTGCCGCCGCCCGCCGCAAGGCTGAGCCCGGCAATGCCGCCCATGTCGGCGCGCCGATGCCGGGTGTCATCTCCCGCGCCTTCGTTTCGGCCGGCCAGACGGTCAGCGCCGGCGATGTGCTGGTGTCGATCGAGGCAATGAAGATGGAAACGGCGATCCATGCAGAGAAGGACGGGACCATCGCCGAAGTTCTCGTCAAGGCCGGCGACCAGATCGACGCCAAGGACCTGCTGGTGACCTATGCGGGATGATCAATAATAAATGAACTGAAAAAGGCGGCTCTCGGGCCGCCTTTTTCATGTCTATGCAAGCTGGGCATCCGCCGATTTTCTCAAATATCGTAGCTATGCGCCGCATTGATCGTCGAGATGAAGCGCTTGGTGCGCTCGCGTTCCGGCGCGGTGAAGATGTTACGGGCGCTGCCGGTTTCTACGACGCTGCCGGCTTCAAGGAAGACGACGTCGTTGGCAATCTTCGAGGCGAGCCTGAGGTCGTGGGTCGCCATCACCATGGTTGTGCCCTCGCTGGCGAGGCGACCGAGCACGTCGACCACTTCGGCCGACAGTTCCGGATCGAGCGCCGAGGTCGGCTCGTCGCAGAGCAGCACGCGCGGCGAGGGGGCAAGCGCGCGGGCGATCGCTACGCGCTGCTGCTGGCCGCCCGAGAGCGTCGAAGGCCAGGCATCGGCCTTGTGGGCCATGCCGACTTTGGTCAGCAGTTCCATGGCGCGGTCGCGGGCTCTTTGCTTCGGCCACTTCAGCACGGTCACCAGGCTCTCCATGACGTTTTCGATCGCCGTCTGGTGCGGGAAGAGCTGGAAATTCTGGAACACCATGCCGGTCTGGCGGCGAATCTTCTGGATTGCCGGCCAGCTGGTCTTCTGGCCGGGCTTGAAGGTCAGTGTCTCCTCGCCGAGGCGGATGGTACCTGCAGTGGGGATCTCCAGCAGGTTGATGCAGCGCAGCAGCGTGCTCTTGCCGCCGCCGGAAGGACCGACCAGGGCTGTGACATTACCCTCGGGGATACGAATGCTGATGTCTTTGAGGATGACGGCGTCGCCGAAGCGCTTTTCGATGTTCGACAGTTCGATCATGCGTTTGCCTCCAGCATGCCGCCGTAGCGGGCGAAGCGACGCTCCAGCCGGACCTGCAGCGTAGATAGCACGGTGCTCAGCACCAGATAGATCAGCGCCGCCTCGATATAGAGGATCAGCGGCTCGTAGGTGGTGGCGACGATGCGTTGCGCCGCCTGGAACAGCTCCGGCACGGTGATGGCGGCGGCGAGCGAGGTGTCCTTGACCAGCGAAATGAAGGTGTTCGACAGTGGCGGCACGGCAACGCGGCCGGCCTGCGGCAGGATGGTGCGGCTCATCGCCTGGCGCCAGCTCATGCCGATCGAATAGGCGGCTTCCCACTGGCCCTTGGGTACGGAGGAGATGACGGCGCGGATGATTTCGGAGCTGTAGGCGCCGATGTTGAGGGTGAAGCCGATGAGGGCGGCGGGGAAGGCGTCGAGCAGGATACCGATGCTGGGCAGGCCATAGAAGATGACGAAGAGCTGAACAAGCAATGGCGTGCCGCGGATGACCCAGACATAGAAGCGGGCGACGGCCACCAGCGGCGCAGAACCGAACAGGCGGGCGATGGCGGTCGCGAGCCCGAGGATCAGTCCGAAGGTGAAGGACAGCAATGTCAGCGGAATGGTGAAGACCAGCCCGGCCCAGAGAAGGGGCACGAGCGAATCCGCCATCAGTTGAAGCCAGTGCGGCACGGGCTGCTCCGTTTTCGGTTTTGTGTATTGACCTGAAATACCCCTCCCCAACCCCTCCCCACAAGGGGGAGGGGCTTAGAGGGCACAGAGAGACAATAAAAAAGCCCCTCCCCCTTGTGGGGAGGG
>UCIT01000074.1 GCA_900472625.1 Hyphomicrobiales bacterium
ACGGCCAGATCCCAATGCTCCTGATGCTTACCATCGGGGCACCCCTCGCGTTCCCATATGGCATAAGCACGAGTTCGAAGCTGTTCGTCATCAGACTGATACATGGAGAGTTCCTCATGTTAAATGAAGTCATGTCTTTTTGGGGCGTACGGTAGAGCTTATGCCGCATCAAATTCGACGCAGATCGATACGAGAGGTCACGACCGACTTGCCGGTCTTGGGATCGGTATCGATGGTGGTGAGACGCATGCCCTGCGCGCCAACCTTTTCGATGGTCATCTGCGCTCGTCGATCACCATTGACCTCTTTGGCCCAGGTGATCCCGAGATTAATGACATCGCCAGAGCGCTGACCGCCAAGTCCCGCGGGTCCAGTTCCCGCGCCGATATATGATCCGGCGTATTTGTTTCCTGTGGCCTTCAGGTCCGCACTGATGGCCCGCGAAAAGACCGCAAGGCTGGTGCACTTGCCATCAAGCGAAAGCGACAGTGGCGTCGTGTCGGATGTAAACCGGCACTTGATGTTCAACGTCGGCGAGTTGACGCGCACCTTCACCGTTCCCGCTCCGCTCCAACTTCCCGACAAGGATTTCAAGAACGCGGCCTCATCCGCGTGGGCAGCGCCAGCGGACGCGCATGCGACGGCGATCAACACGGCTCGCGACAAACATTTGTTCATGACTGAAACTTTCGATCCGTGAAGGCTTCGCAAAGCGAACATCGACACGATCATAGAGGAAGCTACGAACGGAACCCCGTCAGAGCTCCTTTGTTCCGCAAGCAGGTAGCATTGTCTCAATCAAAGAAGTGGGCTGTCTGCACCTTCGGATTCGCAACGATTGAGTTCATCTGCGATGTCCTTTGCATCGGACTTGCGTAGGCCGACAAAGTCTCGTCCGTTAGATGCGGCCGGCAGACCGCTCAGTGTGTCGATCACGGACCAGCCACTGAGTTCCAAGACCACCTCGTATCTTGATGCTCCGTCTACGCGGACAGGTTTGCCCGAATGAGTCCGCTTGGGAGAGCTTTCAAACGACATGACTGACGACCACGGCAAAGATGATCACGATGGCACCACAAATCGTGACGGTCCACAGCACGCCTTTCAGACGGGGATTGGTACGGATGTGAGTTGGCAGATCTGGGGAAGGCGGGCTGACCGAAGGTGGGGTGTCGAGATATCGAGACATGATTTCCTCCATGCCGG
>UCIT01000063.1 GCA_900472625.1 Hyphomicrobiales bacterium
GGGCAGAGGGGGGTGCCACACGGCAAGGATGCCCGACGTGCCGGTGCCGATCCCGAACAGCCGCCCTACAAGCCCGACGCGGGTGTCGTCTGCAGCTTCCCGCGCGCCCGGATCAGCGGGATGGCCTCGGAGTAGCTGACGCAGGCCACGTCCTGGCGATGACAGACGTCGCTGACCAGCCGGTCCAGCGCGCGCCAGTAGGCGCCGCCGTTCATTTCGACGAAGTGGAAGCCGAGCTGGAGCGGGATGCGGTCGCCCGAATATTGATGCTCGAAGGCGCGGCTGAAGGCGGCGTAGGCGCGGTCTTCGAACTCTTTGCTGTCGACCTTGTCTTCCTCGCCCTTGGAGTGGCGGACGAAGAGGTTGTAGTCCATGCCGATGATCGGACGGTCGCGTGGGCCCTCGGGGATCAGCGGCAGGCCGAAACGGATGATACCGCCTTCCTCGACCGGCATGGCCGGGCCCTTGGTGACGAGGCTGGCGTCGTAGGTGAAGCCGGCCTTCTTCTCGGCCGAGATCATGTCGGCGCCCTCGGTGGCGGAGAGATAGGGCGCGCGAAAACCGTGGATGCCGTGATCGACGAGATCCTGCCAGCCGTTCGGCTCCTCAAGATCGACGCCCTTCCAGGCGCTCTTCAGCGTCTGATGGAAGGTGGCGTATTCGGCCGACCAGTCGGCCTCGCTCCACTGCCGGCCGTCGAAATGGCCGCAGGCGTGGCTGGAGATGTCGTGGCCCTCGAGATGGGCGTGCCAGATGTTGCCGAGGCGCTCGCGGATCTCCTCGTCGCTCTGGGCAAAGCCGATGTTGGAGCGGCCGGGCTTCTGGTGCGGCGCCTGATAGGCCTTCTTGGCAGCCTTGTTCATCAGGAAGGTGCAGGAGAGGAAATAGGTGAAATGCGCGCCGTTTCTCGCCGCCATCTCGCGGCTCTTCTGCCACAGCGCGTTGTCGTGGGCGCCGTCAAAGGAGATCATCACCAGCTGTTTCGGCTTGCCGCTCGGCTCGTCTGCCGCATGCGTCGCAACCGCCGGGATCAGCAGGGAAAAAACCAGGGAAAGCGAGAGAAAGGAACGAGACATGGACACCGCGACAATTTGTTTCGGGCTTTTCTGGTCCTGAATTAAGGCGAAGCTGCGGTCTCGCTGGCATTTTTCCGTCGGCAGCGATAAGCCTGTCCAATAGTCAAATCAGGAATTTAGCCATGCGTTTGCTGATCTTAAGTCTCATCCTCTTCATCGGCCTGCATCTGATCCGCGTGATCGCCCCCGGCTTTCGCCAGCAGATGATCGACAAGGTTGGAAAGCCGGTCTGGGGTGCGGTGCATGGCATCCTTAGCGTCGTGACGCTGCTGTTTCTGGCCTACGCCTTCAACGAGGCGCGCGGCATGTACGGCTATCTCTACCAACCACCGATCTGGACCGCGCATCTGGCGCTGACGCTGATGCTGATCGCGATGATCTGTCTTGTGGCGGGTTTTCTGCCCGCCGGCCACATCCGGGCAAAGCTGAAGTTTCCGCTGCTGGTCGCCATCAAGATCTGGGCGCTGGCGCATCTGTTGGCCAATGGCGAGCCGGAGGCGGTGGTGCTGTTCGGGTCGTTCCTCGCCTGGGCGGTGTTGCTCAGGATCTCAATGAAGCAGCGGCTGCGCAAGGGCGAGATCACGCTGCCGGTGTTCGTTTCGGCCAAATACGATCTCTATTCCATCGTCATCGGCATCGTGCTGTGGGGGCTGATCATCTGGAAGCTGCACGCACTGGTGATCGGGGTTTCGCCGATCGTCATGGGATGATTCTTTCACATCCCCCTTACAACGGATGCAAAATCGGGTAGAAGGCCCCCACAATGTGCGTGCAACCCGCATGACGATGCATATCCGCGCCGGAGACGAGAATGGCATTCAACGACGACAGCTTCATTCGTGAAGTCAATGAGGAACTGCGGTCCGACCAGATGAAGGGCGCTTGGGGCCGGTTCGGCCTGTACCTTGTTGCGCTCGCCGTCCTGATCGTGCTCGGCACCGTCGGCTACAAGGTCTATGAATACTGGGACAACAACCAGTCTTCAGGCGCCGGCGACCAGTTCATTGCCGCGATGAAGCTCGCCGACGAGAACAAGAGCGACGAGGCGCTGGCTGCGCTCGACAAGCTGGAGAAGGCCGGTCACGGTGACTATCCGATCCTCGCACGCCTGCGCGCCGCCTCCGTTCTCGCCCAGAAGGGTGATACGACAGGCGCCGTTGCCGCTTTCGACGTGATCGGCAAGGATGCCAAGGCGCCGGCCGCCGTGCGCGACGCCGCCAAGATGCGCGCCGGATGGCTGCTGATCGAAGGCGGCACCTACGAGCAGGTATCCGCCCAGGTCGAGGAAATGGCCGTTCCGACCAACGCATTCCGCCATTCCGCTCGCGAAGCGCTCGGCCTTGCCGCCTACAAGGCCGGCAACATGGCTCAGGCCCGCCAGTGGTACCAGGCGATCGCCGACGATGCGCAGACCCCGCGCAACGTTGCCAATCGCGCCCACATGATGCTTGATATCATTACCGCATCCGGCAAGGCGCCCGCCGCACAGGGCTGAGTTTAAGGAATTTCAATGAGCTTCACGGTCGCGATCGTTGGTCGCCCGAATGTCGGCAAGTCGACCCTTTTCAACCGCCTGGTTGGGAAGAAGCTGGCGCTTGTCGATGACACGCCGGGCGTCACCCGCGACCGCCGCCCGGGCGATGCGCGGCTCATGGGTCTGCATTTCACCATCATCGACACAGCCGGTCTCGAAAAGGCCGACGCCGAAAGCCTGCAGGGCCGCATGCGCGCCCAGACGGAAGCGGCGATCGACGAGGCCGACATCTCGCTGTTCGTGGTCGATGCCAAGTACGGCCTGACGCCCGTCGACAAGGAACTCGGCGAAATGCTGCGCCGTCGCGGCAAGCCGGTGGTGCTGGTCGCCAACAAGTCGGAAGCCAAGGGCTCCGACGGCGGCTTCTACGACGCCTATACGATCGGCCTCGGCGAGCCGGTGCCGATCTCGGCCGAACACGGGCAGGGCATGCTCGACCTGCGCGACGCGATCGTCGCCGCGATCGGCGAGGAGCGCGCCTACGCCAAGGACAACGAAGACGTTGCCGTCACCAATGTCGATCTTCCGTCCGAGATGGAAGAGGACGAGGATTACGAGCCGGAATACGACGACACCAAGCCGCTGCGCGTTGCGATCATCGGCCGCCCGAATGCCGGCAAGTCGACGCTTATCAACCGCTTCCTCGGCGAGGACCGGCTGCTGACGGGACCGGAAGCGGGCATCACCCGCGACAGCATCTCGGTCGAATGGGACTGGCGCGGCCGCACCATCAAGATGTTCGACACGGCAGGCATGCGCCGCAAGGCGCGCGTCACCGAAAAGCTGGAGAAGCTTTCGGTTGCCGATTCGCTGCGCTCGATCCGCTTCGCCGAGACCGTGGTCATCGTCTTCGATGCGACCATTCCCTTCGAAAAGCAGGATCTGCAGCTCGCCGATCTGGTCATCCGCGAAGGCCGCGCCGCCGTGCTCGCCTTCAACAAGTGGGACCTGATCGAGGATCAGCAGGCGGTTCTGGCCGATCTGCGCGAAAAGACCGAACGGCTTTTGCCGCAGGCGCGCGGCATCCGTGCCGTGCCGATCTCCGGCCAGACCGGACGCGGCCTCGACAAGCTGATGCAGTCGATCATCGACACCGACATGGTGTGGAACAAGCGCGTCTCGACCGCCAAGCTCAACCGTTGGCTCGACGCGGTGACGACGCAGCATCCGCCACCCGCGGTGTCCGGCCGTCGCCTGAAGCTCAAGTACATGACGCAGGTCAAGGCCCGCCCGCCGGCCTTCATGATCTCGTGCACGCGCGCCGACGCGCTGCCGGAATCCTATACGCGTTACCTGATCAACGCCCTGCGCGCGGATTTCAACATGCCGAGCGTGCCGATCCGGATCATGTATCGCGAGAAGGAAAATCCGTACGAATCGCGGAGCGGTGGACGCCGCAAGCCCGTGCAGAGCAAGTAGGAACCGATGCCGCCCGAGGGCGGCGCCTTCCACCAGACGCGATCCGTGCTGTCAGGCGGCACGATCAACTGGCGAAGTAATAAACCGGCTCGCGCGTCAGTTCGCCATTTCCGATGTGTCCGTAGACGTCGTTTCCAAGGATCCAGAAGCTTATCGCCTGCGTTTCCGTGGAAAAGATGTAATCTCCCGAGATCCAGTGCTCGGCTTTACTTCCCGATAGCGCAAACAGATGTTCGCCGGCCTGGTACATGACCGCCTTGTGCGACTTCGAATCATATAAGTAACGTTCGTCCGCCATCTCGCGCCCTGATTCTATTTCATGACAATCTCATGAAGGCTTTTGTTTGTCGAATAATCCTGTTTTAATATATATGACTATTTTTGGGTAATACGGCCTTTTGGCCTCGGAAGGCCTTGCTGCCGCGCGGATTTCGAGGAATTTTTTGCCCTGTACTTGCGCGTTGTCGGCGATAGCGATCGCCGTTCGTCCTTGAGACGACGGGGGCGGACGATTGGTGCCGCTCCACCCGTCATTCGGACAGGGGAGGTGCATGATCATGGAGCATATCGACGTTTCGAGACGACCTTCGGCCTATCGCTGGGTGATCGTCGCCGCCGGCGCGCTGATGACCTGCGTGGCGCTCGGTGCGATGTTTTCGCTGGCGATCTTCCAGGAGCCGATCGCGCTCGACACCGGCTGGTCGCATGTCGGCATCGCCAGCGCGATGACGCTGAACTTCATCGTCATGGGCATCGGCGGTTTTTTCTGGGGCGCCGCCAGCGATCGCTTCGGGCCACGGGTCGTCGTCATGATCGGAGCGGCGTTGCTCGGGCTGGCGCTGGTGCTCTCAAGTCAAGCGGGCTCGCTGCTGCATTTCCAGCTGACTTACGGCATCCTCGTCGGGATTGCCGCCAGCACCTTCTTCGCGCCGATGACAGCCGCGACCACGGCATGGTTCGACAAGAACCGCGGCTTTGCCGTGTCGCTGGTCTCGGCCGGCATGGGGGTGGCGCCGATGACCATCTCGCCCTTCGCCCGCTGGCTCATCACCGCCTATGACTGGCGGACGGCGATGCTGATCATCGGCATCGGCGCCTGGGTGCTCTTGCTGCCGGCGGCGTTGCTGGTGCGGCGTGGGCCGGAGACGCCGGGAACGGCGGTTGCCGAGCCATCGGCCGGCGCCACTCCAAGCGAGACGACTGCGGTCGAGACGGGCACGCCGCCGCTCTCACAGGTGTTCCGCTCGCCGCAGTTCATCGTGCTGGGGCTCACCTTCTTCGCCTGCTGCGCGGCGCATTCCGGGCCGATCTTCCACATGGTCAGCTACGCGACGATCTGCGGCGTGGCGCCGATGGCGGCGGTCAGCATCTACAGCGTCGAGGGGCTGGCGGGACTTGGCGGCCGGCTGATCTACGGGACGCTGGCCGACCGGATCGGCGTCAAGCCCGTCATCGTCGGCGGGCTGTTGATCCAGGCGGTGGCGCTGATGGCCTATCTGTTCGTCAGCCGGCTGGGCGAGTTCTACGCGCTGGCGCTTATCTTCGGCAGTGCCTATGGCGGCGTGATGCCGCTCTACGCGGTGCTGGCGCGCGAGTATTTCGGGCAGAAGATCATCGGCACGGTGTTCGGCGCTGTCGCCATGCTCTCCAGCCTCGGCATGGCCTTCGGCCCGCTGGTCGGCGGCTTGCTGTTCGACACGTTCGCGAATTATTCGTGGCTGTTCATCGGTTCGTCGCTGGTCGGGCTCGGGGCGGCGGCGATCGCGCTGGCATTTCCGGCACTCCCGGGAGAGCGGGGACGGACGGTTGGTGTGGCGGGGTGAGGTTGGGCTTGGCGAGGGGTTGGTGGGCGGAAGCTTCCACTGCTGTTCGCCAGCGCCGGCGTTATGTTCCCTTGCGCCTTATCTCCCCACCTCATGCCTGTGGCCAGACTTCGTCCGGGCGATGTCACAGGTATCCAGTGCGCTCAAGTCACTGAGCGCACTAAACTCGTTGCCACATCTAGGAAGTCAGTCATTCACGGCGCGGACGCGCCGTGGCTGGATCCCCGCCACAAGGGCGAGGATGAGGGAAAGTGTGGTTGCCGTCGCTGAAGAAACGTCGGCGCCGTCTTTAGCACCCGCGAGGCGGCCATCGCCGTTGCCGCATTCGCTTTCACTCTACCGCTAAGCCACAGAACGCTACACCACAGACGCCGCATCGCCATCGCCGAGCCGCTTGTTGCGCGGCAGGGACTTGGCGGCATATTGCCAGGCCTTTTTCCATTTCGGCGTGATGACGCCGTTGGCGGCGCGGATGTTGGTGATGAATTGCAGGGTGGCCGCTTCCCAGGAGTATTGGACCGCGAGCTCGCGGGCCTTTTCCCGCGAGGCCGAGAGTGCCGCGATGCAGGCGGCGTGCAGGTCGTCGTTCAACGCGCCGACATCGCTGTCATCGCCGATGATGTCGAGCGGGCCGGTGACCGGGTAGGCGGCGACGGGGACGCCGGAGGCGAGTGCCTCAAGAATGGTGTTGCCGAAGGTGTCGGTCAGCGACGGGAAGACGAAGACGTCGGCCTGCGCGTAGATCGCCGCCAGTTCCGGGCCGACCTTGAGGCCGGTGAAGTGGACGTCGGGATAGCGGCGCTCGAGCTCGGCGCGGGCCGGACCGTCGCCGACCACCACCTTGGAGCCCGGCAGTTCGAGATCGAGGAATGCGGGAAGGTTCTTTTCCAGCGCCACGCGGCCGACGGTCATGAAGACCGGGCGGGGCAGATCGAAGGGGCGCTCTTCCAGCGCTGCCGGGTGGAACTGGCCGGCATCGATGCCGCGGGTCCAGGGCATCAGGTTGCGGATACCCTTTTCGGAGAGTTCGCGGGCGAGAGAGGGTGTCGCCACCATGCAGCCGGCGCCGGAATTGTGGAACCAGCGCACGAAGGCATAGAGCCAGCTCTTCGGGATCGGCAACCGGGCGGCGACATATTCGGGGAAGCGGGTGTGGTAGCTGGTGGAGAACGGCATGCGGTTCTTCAGGCACCAGCGCCGCGCCGTCAGACCGAGCGGGCCCTCGGTGGCGATGTGGACGTAGGACGGCCGGTGCTTCTCGATCTCGCGGGCGACGCTGCGGTAGCGGGCGATGGAGAGGCGGATCTCGGGATAGGTCGGGCAGGGGACGTTGCGGAACGCCTGCGGTGTCACCATTGCCACCTCGACGCCGATCTTCGTCAGCTCGCGATTGGTGTTCTCGATCGAGCGGACGACGCCGTTGACCTGCGGGTGCCAGGCATCGGTGACGATGACCAGCCGCTCCGGCTTGTCCAGTGGCAGGACGGTTTCGCCGTCCGCAATGTTCGACATTCGCTGCAGCATGACCCCGACTTCCATCCGCGCCGAGACGACGGCGCCAAGCTCCGGGCGGGCGCCGGAGGATCGATTCCCGCGTGTTCATTGTCGCTGCTGTCGATGATGGAAATATTACAGTGCGGCGGTGCAGCCGGGTACGTGCTGTTACGCAATTCTGGATTGCAGCGATTTGTTGTTTGCAATCAGAAAGATGATAGCCCTTTTCGAGACGAAGGGGATCATTTCATGTCGAAACAGTTGCGGGTGCTGGCATTGCTGGCGGCGGCGGCGCTTGCCGGCTGCGGGAGCGTCGATGCCGGGGATATTCAGAAGTTCGGGGTGGCAACCGCGGCGGTGGCGGAGGCTGCGCGGGAGGCGGGTGAGATCAACGAAAATCTGACCAATACTATCCGGATAGAAGATCAGGCCGGACGGTTTGCAAGGGGAGGGCTAAGATATGACTTCCCTCCGCCCTACCGGGAGAAATCGCGCATTGCTTCTGGCTGGGAGACACGGGTCGCCTACGCCGAGGCGCTGGTCGCATACGGTAATGCACTTTCGATGGCGGCTGCTGGGGTTGGCGGTCCCGATATCGGCGCAGCCGTCGATAACCTGAAGAACACGGCCACTAAAGCGGCGCCAAATGTGCTCGCGCGTCCAGCTTTCGCGCAGGTTGCCAACGCTTCGGTCATCATTGCCAAGCAAGGCATCACCATGGCGGCATGGCAGCGGATACAAACTGCCATGAGGCGGGCGCATCCGGTGCTCGTTCAAGGCAATGCACTGCTTGCCGCCGATTTCGCCAGTGTAGGGATTGCCGTTGGCGATCGATATGATGACTGGCTGATGATGAAGCGCCGAGTGCTTACGGCGATTCGGCAGAATGGAAGCGCGAAAGAGCGCTACGATGCCTATCGCCTGTTCGTTTCCGAACAGCAAACCTTGGCCAGATCTCTGGCAATTCTGGTGCCGGCGCAGGGCGGTGGAAAACCTGGCTACATGGCTGTTCTCGATAAAATGGCGGCGGCCCACAAGAAATTGGCCGAAGGCGAGCAGAACCCAGCGACACTTGCAGAGTTCTTAGCGGCCGCACAACAATTCCAGGGGCTTGCCGAGATTCTTGCTGCTAACGGAGACAAATCATGACGACAAATCAAGATGCTTACGATCGAATAAGAGCAGGTAAGGTCGCTGCCAACCTCGGCTATTCTCAGGCGCAAACAGTTTCTGATGCCAACAGGTTTCTCGATCTGTACTATGTCTACGACGACGAGTTGGACAGATTAGTCGCAGACGAACTCATGAAATCCTCTGGGCAATACAAACCGCTAACCCAAGCTTTGAAGGGCGCCAAGAAGGATCTCGAAGACATCATCGACAACATCCAGAAACTCGTTCAGACAACCGAAGCAGCGCTCAAGATCGTGACGATATTCAGCAAGATCGTCGCCATCATCTGAACTCCAGTGTTCTCCTCAAACCCCAAGCTTCCCCTTGGCCACCAGCGCGCCATGCTCGCTGACCACGCGTGCAGCCACCTTGGCGGCGAAGCGGGCGGCGGCGGGGGCGTCTGGTCTTTCGAGATAATGGGCCAGGAAGGCGCCGTTGAAGCTGTCGCCGGCGCTTGTCGTGTCGACCACCGTCTCGACCTTTTCGGATGCGACGAAGGTTTCGGTGCCGCCGAAGTTGAGCGTTATGCCGTCGGCGCCGTTCTTGACGACGATGTCGCGGACGCCGAGCGCCCGGTAGCGCTGGATGGTGGCGTCGATCGAGGCGTCACCGAAATGCAGCGCCTCGTCCTCGAAGCTCGGCAGCACCAGCGAGGCGGCGCGGGCGCCCTCGCTGATCGTCGCGTGCATCTCGTCATAGCCGGACCACAGGCGCGGGCGGATGTTGGGATCGAAGGCGACGAGTTTGCCCGATGCCTTGGCGCGGCGTGCTTCGGAAAGCAGCGTGTCGGCATCGTTGTGTGAGAGGATGGCAAGCGTGATCCCGGAGAAATAGATCACGTCGGCGCTCTCGATCGCCTGGCGCAGGATGTCGGGATCGGCGGCGAGCTGGCGGGCGGCGGCGCTTTCGCGCCAGTAGCTGAAGGAGCGCTCGCCGTTCTTCAGGCTGATCATGTAGAGGCCCGGCGCCTTGCCCTTGATGCGGCGGATGAGGCCGGTGCCGATGCCCGCTTCCTCGAAGAAGGCCAGCATCTCGTCGGACATCGCGTCGTCGCCGACGGCGGTGAAATAATCGACGCTCCACTTGGCCGGGAGGCAGGCGCGGGCGTACCAGGCGGTGTTCAGCGTGTCGCCGGCAAAACCCTTGCGCAGCAGGCCGGCGCCCGCTTGCGACAGTTCCACCATGCACTCCCCGATCGACAGAAAACGTCCACTCACCGCTGGCCTCCCTGAAATCCCGCTTTTCGCTGATACGCGTAGAGCGCGTTGCTGACAAGTGCCGGGCCGTCCATCGGTTTGTCGCGATCCGAAAGCGGCGTATTCTGGCGCTCGTTGATGCGGCGTTGCAGTGCAGCGGGAGGGACGTGGTGAGATTGGGTTTGATGTTTGCCGTCGTCTTCCTGTCATGGCTGCTCGTGACGGGCGGACCCGCTCTGGCCGGCAAGCGCGGCGGTGATGCTAAACCGAAGTCCTGCCAGACATTGCTCGGCAAATGGCATCAGGCGGGCGACAGCCACCATATGCGCAAGGTGCTGAACAAGCGGGACAAGATCGAACGAAAGATGGCGAAGCACGGTTGTCCGGCGCCGACGGACTGACGGCATCGTGTGCGGTATTCGCCGGCAAAAACATCTCCGCGCGGTTGTGTTTTGGTTCCGGCGCTTTAGTCTCGGCTTTCGAGACAAATCGCGCGAGGACGATGGCGGATGGTATTGCAGGCGGGCGGGAATGCGGACTGGTGGCGGGGTGCGGTTGTCTATCAGGTCTATCCGCGATCGTTTCAGGATACGAATGGCGACGGGCTCGGCGACCTGAAGGGGATCACCCGACGTCTGCCCTATATCGCCAGCCTCGGCGTCGATGCGATCTGGCTGTCGCCGTTCTTCAAGTCGCCGATGGCCGACATGGGCTACGACGTGTCGGATTACTGCGACGTCGATCCGATCTTCGGGACGATCGCCGATTTCGACGAGATGATGGTGGCGGCGCATGCGCTCGGGTTGAAGGTGATCATCGATCAGGTGATCTCGCATACGGCCGATGTGCATCCGTGGTTCGTCGAGAGCCGGTCGAGCCGCAGCAACGACAAGGCCGACTGGTATGTCTGGGCCGATCCGAAGCCTGATGGCACGGCGCCGAACAACTGGCTGTCGATCTTCGGCGGGCCTGGCTGGGAATGGGACGGCGTGCGCCGGCAATATTACCAGCACAACTTCCTGACCTCGCAGCCGGATCTGAATTTCCACAATGTCGAGGTTCAGGACGCGCTGCTGAAGACGGTGAAGTTCTGGCTCGACCGCGGCGTCGACGGCTTCCGGCTGGATACGGTGAACTATTATTTCTGCGACAAGCTGCTGCGTGACAATCCTCCGCACGAGCCCGATGTCAGCGACGGCGGGCTGGATGCGCCAGATACCAATCCCTACGGCATGCAGAACCATCTCTACGACAAGACGCAGCCGGAGAATATCGGCTTCCTGCAGCGGTTCCGGGCGCTGCTCGATGGCTACGAGGGCCGTACGACGGTGGGCGAGGTGGGTGATGGGGCGCGATCGCTGAAGACGGTGGCGGCCTATACGACCGGCGGCGACAAGCTGCACATGTGCTACACCTTCGACCTCCTTGGGCCGGAGTTCACCGCCACCCATATCCGAGATTGCGTCGATGCCTTCCAGAAGTCGGTCACCGATGGCTGGGTGTGCTGGGCCTTCTCCAACCACGACGTCAACCGGCATCTCAGCCGGTTTGCCAAATCGGTCGAGGAACGGCCTGTGATTGCCAAGCTGGCGATCTCTGTGCTGGCGGCGCTGCGCGGCTCGATCTGCCTCTACCAGGGCGAGGAGCTGGGCCTGCCGGAAGCGGAGCTTACTTTCGACGACCTGCGCGACCCCTACGGCATTCGCTTCTGGCCGGCCTTCAAGGGCCGTGACGGATGCCGCACGCCGATGCCATGGGAGGCGGCAAAGGCGCATGCCGGGTTTACCACGGCGGAGAAATCCTGGCTGCCGGTGCCCTACGAGCAGGCGGCGCTGTCGGTGGATGTGCAGGACGGAGACGCGCAGTCGGTGCTCAACCACTATCGCGATACGCTGGCCTTCCGGAAGGCGTATCCGGCGCTCACCGACGGCGATATGACCTTCCTCGACAGCAACCAGGATCTCCTGGTGTTCACTCGCAAGAAGGGGATGGAGACGCTGCTCTTCGTGTTCAACCTGACGCGGGAGCCGGCGGAATTCGTACCGCCATCGGGGATGGTGATCGGCGAGGGACTGGCGATGCCGGGGGCACGCGCGATCGTTGCCAACGGCAAGGTGGTGCTCGGGGCGCTGGACGGGTTTTGCGGGGTGGTTTGAGGGCGTGAAGCGGGCCGTTTGAAACATCCCATGGGATGTATTATTATACGGCCATGAAGCGTGTTGTACTCGATACCAATGTCCTGGCAGCAGCGCTTCGAAGTCGAAACGGAGCGTCATTTGTGATTTTGCAAATGGTGGCACAACGAGTCGTGGCGCCGTTGGTGACAACCGCGCTGTTTCTCGAATATGAATCAGTGCTGAAGCGTCCGGAGCAAATCTCGGCCCACGGGTTTTCGGTCTCCGAGGTTGATGCCGTGCTGGCAGAATTTGCCGCCCTCGCTGAGGCCGTAGACGTTTACTTTCGGTGGCGCCCGCAGTTGAGCGATCCGAAGGACGAATTGGTTTTGGAAGCTGCGGTAAACGCGAGTGCCGATGCCTTGGTGACGCACAATCTGAAGGACTTCGACACTGTGAAAGACCGATTTGCTCTTCGTATTATGCGGCCCGCACAATTGCTCCGGGAGGTCGGCACGTGAGCACGAATACTTATCCCCTGAAACTCCCCGCATCCATAAAGGAAGCGGCCGCGCGGCTGGCCAAGGCAGACGGCGTTTCGCTCAACCAGTGGATCGCCTCGGCCGTCGCGCAGAAGGTGGGTGCCGTTGAAACTGCCGAGGCATTTCTGGAACGTCGCGCCGGCGCGGCGACCGGTGACGGGTTAGCCGATCTTTTGAAGAAAGTGCGTGACGTGCCGCCGATCAAAGGAGATGAGATGCCGGAGACGTGATGCGCAGTAGGACGAAAGCCGCCTTCTAGAAATCGCGCGGGTTCGCTGAACGTGATGCGGTGAGCGCCTTATCAGCCAGGCTGTCGAGCTTGCCTGTAGTAACGTCGTCTTCAATCTGCCGATCCCACCGCTCCGCCTGGAACGTTTCGAACCACGTCGAAAATGCCTCGAGGTCTCGAGGGTCCAACGCGCGCACGTCTTTCTCGATCTGCTCAAGTTTCGTCATCGCAGGCTCCCGTTTGCCTTCAAGCTAGGCGCTCCGTCGCCGTTTGCCAAGATGGGCCTCAGCCAATCAACCTGAACTGATCCACATCCACCATGCCCATATCCGAAATCTTCAGATGCGGAATGACAGGCAGTGGCAGGAAGGCGACTTGCAGGAAGGGTTCTTCTAGAGTCGTTCCAAGGGCATAGGCAGCTTTTCTCAACTCGTGCAGCGTGTCGCGGACCACCTCGTAGGGCTCGAGGCTCATCAGGCCGGCGAGAGGAAGCGGGATCTCGCCCGTCACCTTGCCGTCCTCGACGACGACGAAGCCGCCCTTGATCTCGCCGAGCCGGTTGGCGGCGAGCGCCATGTCGTCCTCGGAGACGCCGACGACGCAGATGTTGTGGCTGTCATGGCCGACGGTGGAGGCGATCGCGCCCTTCTTCAGCCCGAAACCCTGGACGAAGCCGTTCGCGCGGTTGCCGTTCTTGCCATGGCGCTCGATGACGGCAACCTTGATGATGTCGTTGTCGAGGTCGACGGCGCTCTGGTTGCCCTTGACAGGCAGGCGGTAGCGGCGGTGCTCGGTGATGATCTTGCCAGGCATGACGCCGATGACGGGCGTTTCGCCGTCAGCAACCGGCACGCCGAAATGGGCGGCGTTCACAGGGCGGGCCTTGACGCTGTCGAGGCCGACGGGGGCGACATGCTTGCGGGTGGCGAAGAGCTCCGGCGTGACCCTGCGGCCGGCGGCAAACACCGCCTCGGCCTTGCAGTTCTCCAGGCTGTCGATGACCACGAGGTCGGCGCGCCAGCCGGGGGCGACGAGGCCGCGGTCGCGGAGACCGAAAGCGCGGGCGGCGGAGATCGAGGCGGCGCGATAGACGGCGAGCGGCTCGACGCCGTTCCCGATCGCGGTGCGGATCATGTAGTCGAGATGACCCTGCTCGGCGATATCAAGCGGGTTGCGGTCGTCGGTGCAGAGCGCCAGGTAGGGCGACAGGCGCTCGGTGATGATGGGCATGAGCGCCATCAGATCCTTGGAGACGGAGCCTTCGCGCACGAGGATGTGCATGCCCTTGCGGATCTTTTCCAGCGCCTCTTCCGCCGTGGTGCATTCGTGCTCGGTGCGGATGCCGGCCGACAGGTAGCCGTTAAGATCATTGCCGCGCAGCAGGGGCGCGTGGCCGTCGATATGGGCGCCCTGGAAGGCCTCGAGCTTGGCCATGCAGATCGGATCCTTATGGATCACGCCCGGAAAGTTCATGAACTCGGCGAGGCCGATCACCTTCGGGTGGTCGCGGAAAGGCAGAAGCTTTTCGATCGGCAGATCGGCGCCGGAGGTTTCCAGATGGGTGGCGGGAACGCAGGAGGAGAGCTGGACACGGATGTCCATGATCGTCTCGACGGACGAATCGAGGAAGTACTGGATGCCTTCGGCGGCGAGCACGTTGGCGATCTCGTGCGGGTCGCAGATCACTGTGGTGACGCCGTAGGGGAGCACGCAGCGGTCGAATTCGTGCGGGGTGACCAGCGAGCTTTCGATGTGGAGATGCGTGTCGATGAAGCCGGGGACGACGATCTTGCCCGAGATGTCGATCTCGGTCTTGCCGGTGTAGTCGCCGCAGGTGCCGACGATGCGGTCGCCCGAGATGGCGATATCGGATTGCACCAGCTCGCCGGTGACGAGATCGAAGAAGCGGCCGCCCTTGAGCACGATGTCGGCCGGCACACGGCCGGTGCCCTGGTCGATGAGGTCTTCAAGTCTGGTCATATGCGGGTACCCTGATGTGTGCTCGTGTCTTGCCGGTCACTCTAGAGAGACGGGCGCCGCATGGGAAGGCGTTGAGCCAACCGTGTCTTCCGCTATCCAGCTTCGAGCTTACCCGCCTTGGCCGAGGGCGGCGAGAAGGGCGTGGATCTGATGGTTCAATCCCTGCAGCTCGGCAAGGTTCATGCCCGAGCGGGACAGCAGGGTATCGCCAAGGCATTTGCTGCGTGCCAGCATGTCGCGACCGTCAGGTGTCAGCGAGACGTTGACCTGCCGTTCGTCGAGCGTCGAGCGGCGGCGCTCGACGAGGCCCGCTGCTTCCATCCGCTTGACCGGCGGGGTGATGGTGCTTGATTCCAGCGACAGGCGATCGGCGATGGCGCCGATGGTGGCGCCATCGTTTTCGCCGAGCACGTTGAGCACCAGATACTGCGGATAGGTGATCCCCATTTCGTCCAGCATCGGCTTGTAGGTGCGGTTGATCGCCAAGCTCGCTGCATAGAGCGAAAAGCAAAGCTGGTCATCCAGCGGCAGGTTTGCCTGCGCGGGTAGCTCGGGGGACAAAGGTTGGTGGTCGCTCATTCCGGGCTCCGTCTGTCTATGAAACGGACCATAGCACAAAAAGTGTATCGCGATAATCTTTTTCGTGGACAGCGAAATTCGATGTGCTATGAATATTGATATCGCGATATTGTTTATCGCGGATGCAAATGGAGATGAACATGACTGATGACATCAAAAATGCTTCAAGACGGCATGTTATGGTCGCCGGGCTCGGCCTAGCTGCGACAGCCGCCGCCGCCTCTCTTGCCAATTCGGCGCAGGCCGCGAACAATGACAAGGCATCCACGCAGAAAACCAATCATGCAACCCGGAAGGATAGAAACGCCATGACCAGCAGCTTCATCACGACCAAGGACGGCACGCAGATCTTCTACAAGGATTGGGGCACGGGTCAGCCGATCGTCTTCCATCACGGCTGGCCGCTCAGCGCCGACGATTGGGATGCACAGATGCTGTTCTTCCTCGACAAGGGTTACCGCGTGATCGCGCATGACCGCCGTGGCCACGGCCGTTCCAGCCAGACGGACACCGGCAACGAGATGGACACCTATGCCGCCGATATGGCCGAGCTTGCAGAGCATCTCGATCTGAAGAATGCCATCCACGTCGGCCATTCGACCGGCGGCGGCGAAGTTGCCCGCTATGTCGGCAAGTATGGCAGCCGCGGCCGGATCGCCAAGGCCGTGTTGATCGGCGCCGTGCCGCCCGTCATGGTCAAATCCGAGAAGAACCCGGGCGGCCTGCCGCTTGAAGTGTTCGACGGTTTCCGCTCGGCGCTCGCCGCCAACAAGGCGCAGTTCTATCGTGATATCCCGGAAGGTCCGTTCTACGGCTTCAACCGGCCGGGCGCCAAGGTTTCGCAGGGCATCATCGACAACTGGTGGCGTCAGGGTATGCAGGGCGGCACCAAGGCGCATTATGATTGCATCAAGGCGTTCTCCGAGACCGACTTCACCGAGGACCTGAAGAACATCGAGGTGCCGGTTCTCGTCATGCACGGCACGGACGACCAGATCGTGCCGATCGCCGATTCCGCGCCGCTCTCCGCCAAGCTGCTGAAGCACGGCACGCTGAAAACCTATGACGGTCTGCCGCACGGCATGGCAACCACGCATGCCGACATCATCAACGCCGATCTGCTGGCTTTCTTCAAGGCCTGATACGGCCGACTGAACGACCACCCGGAAATGAAAACGGGCGCCATTGGCGCCCGTTCGCATGCGTATCGTGCGTGCCTTACTCGGCGGCGACGATCTTGCCGGCTTCCCACTTGTAGAGCGCGAAGCTCTGCGAGGAGAGGTCGCCGGTTTCGCCGTAGGTGAGCTTGCCGATGGCGGTTGCCACAGGTTCGCTGGCCTTCAGCGCGGCCGCGACCGCCTCGGAATCCTCGGCGCTGCCAGCCTTCTCGATGCCGGCCTTGATCACTTCGACCGCCGCATAGGCGTTGAGCGTGAAGGCTTCGGCCGGGATGCCCTTGGCCTTCAGCGCTTCGGCGGCGGCCTTGGAATCGGGGCTCTTGGTGGCGTCGACGGCGTTGGTGAAGATGGTGCCGGCGGCGGCATCCGTGCCGATGTTCCAGAACTCGCTGTTCGACAGGCCGTCGCCGCCGATGATGACGGCGTTGACCTGGAGGTCATGCAACTGGCGGGCCAGCAGGCCGCCTTCCGGATGATAGCCGCCGAAGTAGACGACGTCGACCTTCTCGGCCTTCAGGCGGGTTGTCAGCGCGCTGAAATCCTTGTCGCCGGGGCTGAGAGCGTCGTCGAGCACTTCCTTGATACCGCCGGCGTTCAGCGTTGCCTTGAACGAGTCCGCAAGGCCCTTACCGTAGGCGCCCTTGTCGTTGATGATGGCGACGCGCTTGTCCTTGAAGTTCTTCAGAACATAGTTGGCGGCGACTTCGGCCTGCTGGTCGTCACGGCCGCAGGTGCGCAGAACGTTGGCAAGGCCACGCTTGGTCAGGTCGGGGGCGGTGGCGGTCGGGGTGACCATCAGCACGCCGTTTTCGGCGAAGACGTCGGACGCCGGGATGGCGACGCCCGAGGTGACCGGGCCGACCACGAAGCGGATGCCGTCGCCGACCAACTGGTTGGCGGCGGAAACGCCCTGCTTGGGCTCGCCGGCGTCGTCTGCGTATTTCAGCACGACCTTCTCCCCAAGGATGCCGCCGTTCTTGTTGATCTCGTCAACGGCGGTCTGGGCGCCGTTCTTGACCTGGTCGCCGTAAGCGGCAACCGGGCCGGTCAGCGGCGCGATCAGGCCGATGGTGATGTCTGCATGGGCGAGCGGCGCAAAGGCCAGCGAGGCGACGAGCGTCGCACCCGACAATGTCTTCAGATTCATGTTCGATCTCCTTGGATGGGTCTTCCAACCCGCGTGAACGCCGCGCCATGGAAACCGGCTCGTCTAAAAGCCCCGGACGGGCTGTGCCAAGACGATCGATCGCGGCGCGGTCAATGCACATCCGGCCATGTTTGGCTCGAAGGGTGCACGGCAAGATTTCTAGGAATTTCGCGGTGATTAGGCAAGAAAATAGAAAATCGATCCGCTGTTTTGATGGATTTCGTCATGGATAGGCACGAGATGATTATCTCGCACGGAAAAATCCCGGTTCTCCCTCCACCTGACTTGGCTATCAATCAGTCAGATCGCCCCGGTCAGGAAGGACAGGATCGTGTCGCCCACCCGGCGATGAATCGCATCACGATCGGCGCCGACCACGTCCCTGCAAACGATGCTCTCGCCCGGTGCCTCTTCCTCGATCAGGGCGGCCGCGCCTGGCTTGCAGAGCTGCATGAAGCTGAAGTGTAGCGTGCCGGGAACAAGCGAGAACTGCGTCATCTGCTGGGGAAGATGCTCGGCGAGATAGACGGAATCCTTATTTGTGGCGGCGATGCTGGCCTTCTCGGCCGTGTCCTGTTCAACATCCTGGCTGGCGCCAAGCACAAGCACGGGGACCGCAATTGCGGCAAGGCTTTCGGGTGTCAGGCCCCGGCCCGGACCGAGATCGAGCGTGATGATCGCCTTGATCCTGCTGTCGCTGAGATCCGCTTCTAGGGCAGCGACGGCGGCCGCATCCCGACCGACGCCCATTGCGGCGAATGTCTTGCAATAGATGGCGCCAAACACCGGGAGGCAGTTCTTCGTCACAACGTCAGCGTCGAAACGCGCGCCGGCAAGTTCCATTACGGTCCACCCACCGAGCGAATGGCCTATGGCGGCTATCCGGCCAGGCGCGATGCCGCCGGTGAGCGCAGGCTGCGCGAGAAGCACGTCGAGCGCCCGGCTGATGTCCCCCGGCCGCCGCCAGAGCGCTACCGTGTCGGGCGGCTGCATGTCGAACGTGGTTGTGCCCGGATGATCGGGAGCTGCGACGACATAGCCCTTCGCCGCGAGCGTACCCGCAAGCCAGGCAAGATTGCGCCAACTGCCGCCATAGCCGTGGGAGAGAAGCACCAGTGGATGCGGGCCAGGTGCGGGAGCCGCATCGCGAATGACGGGAAGGCCGAAGAATGCCGGTGTCTCGCCGAGAATGGTCGGCGCGGCCGTCGAGCCGGTGGGGTACCAAAGGCTCACTTCAAATGGGGGAAGGTCACCGGTTGCGGCAACGGTCACCTGGCGAAATGCCGGCGCTGCAAAAGCCGGGCAAACAACGAAGCCGGCAAGCAGAAAGGCAAGTGCTATAAGTCGCGTGGACATGAAACGATCTCCGGATGGAAAGAACACGTCCTTCTTGCCGCAGAGATTGTCTATCCGAGACCTGTAACGCGATTCAGGTCGTGATTTCCTGGTGTGTCGGCCTTGTGATCCGCTCATCCGGCTGGCGACGCAAAAAAGATCGGCAAATTATATTTGCCGATCTGTAAATATATAAAGGTGCTGAAATGAAGTTGCCGTTCCGGCTTGCCGGATTGGCTTAAAACCGGGCGCCGGCGTCAGCGCCTTGAAAGGTCAGGCTGCAGAGCGCGTGCGCACTGGCTCGGAATAGATCTGTGTGAGGGTTTCGAGAATGCGGATAACCTGATCCGAGGTGCTCGAGTAATAGATCGTCTGCGCATCGCGACGGGTCTTTACGAGCTTCTGTGCACGGAGCTTCGAGAGATGCTGGGAGAGAGCCGACTGGCTGAGTCCAACTTCGGTGGCGAGAGCGCCGACGGGGATTTCGCCCTTGACCAGATTGCAGAGAATGAGGAGGCGTTTCGGATTGGCCATCGCGGATAGCAATGCCGCGGCCACGTTTGCATTGGCGGTCAAATCAATTGTGTCCATAATCATCTTCCTGATGTGAAACTGATTTCAATACGTGTGTCGGCCACAATCTGACAGACGACAGAATCTATCAACTCGGGCTCAAGATTGTATATAGCTAAATTTCAGGTATTGAGTATTTCATGTTAGATATATGTGAATAAATATCCTGACGTGTCTGCGCGGTCACATCAAACTCGTGCCGCAGCAGGAAATCACCCGAAATCACATCAAAACCGGCGCAATCGACTCCAGATATAGCCCAGTCGAGGCCGGCGCGGCCTTTATGCGCAATCGCTGTTTTCCTTGCAAGATCCGGGTCCAAGGCTAGTAGATCTCGCACTACCGCGTCGGCGGATTCCGCCACCGCCTCGTTGGCCGCGGACAGAATCATCAGGTCGCTGCCATCAAGGATATAGGCGCGTCCGAAGCCTCCGTTGAGGCTGGCGCTCTGCGGAATCAGTCTGAAAAACCGGAAATCAGGAAAGTCGATATAAAGCTTAGCCTTGGCATGGCGGCTCAGGAAACGGGTTCGGATGCGGGTATGGACCGCACTGTCGCGCTCGACTGATTCGGCCAGGCACTGGGTCGTCAGCCGGGCATAGGCCAGCGGGTCACCCTTGCGGGGTTCGCCTGTCAGCAGCGAGGCGCGCGGATCGGCGTTGAGCGCACGCGTGTGCGCCGATAGGCCGGAGACCAAGATGACCGGAACACCGTCGATATCGGTGCCGAGGAGAACGCGGCTGGCGAAGGGGAAGCCGGTCTCGGGCTCGATGACGGCGATGGCAGCGTAGCGGGCGGAGCGGAGGAGGGTGCGCGCCAGCCTGCGCGCCTCTCCATCCGTTTCCCTGATGACGGAAGCTTGATCTTTCATGTCCACTTTTCTGGCTCAAGCGGACGGCGGGATCAAGCCTGTTCTTTCTTGCGGTGCTGCGTCAGCCCGGCGACCACATCCTGGGCAGAAATGGTGCCGATGATGGCGCCATTCTCAACCACGCCGATGCTGCCCGGCTGGCGGGACAGCGCGTCGAGGATGTCGATCAGCGGGGTCTCGGCCTTGGCGGTGCCGCTGACGCTGGCGCCGACGGCGGCGTCGCCGAGGCCGGCCTGCATCACGTCCCTGGCGGTCAGCATGCTGATCGGGTTCATGTGCTGGACGAAATCCGCAACATACTGGTCAGCCGGATTCTTGACGATGTCCTGCGGCGTACCGCACTGGATGATGCGCCCGCCTTCCATAATGGCGATGCGGTTGCCGATGCGGAAGGCTTCGTCGAGATCGTGGCTGACGAAGAGGATGGTCTTCTTCAGGCGGCGCTGGAACTCCAGCAACTCATCCTGCAGCCTTGTGCGGATCAATGGATCAAGCGCTGAGAACGGCTCGTCCATCAGAAGGATCGGGGCGCCGGTGGCAAAGGCACGGGCGAGGCCGACGCGCTGCTGCATGCCGCCGGAGAGCTCGTTGACCTTGCGGTCGGCCCACTTGGTCAGGTTGACCAGCTCCAGCTGTTCTCCGACACGCTGCTTGCGCTCGGCGTCCGGCACACCGGCCAGTTCGAGGCCGAAGCCGACATTGTCGGCCACGGTGCGCCACGGGAGAAGCGCGAACTGCTGGAACACCATCGAGACCGTGTGCATGCGCAAATCGCGCAGGCCCTTGGCGCTGGTCTTGTACGGATTGACCGGTCCCGACGCGGTCGAGACCGTGACCTCGCCGCGCACGACGGGCGCAAGCCCGTTGACGGCGCGCAGCAGGGTGGACTTGCCGGAGCCGGAGAGGCCCATGAGGACGAGGATTTCGCCTTCCTGGATATCCAGCGAGGCATCGGCGACACCAAGCACGAGGCCGGTCTCGGCGCCGATCTCGTCGCGGTTCTTGCCCTGGTCGGCCAAGGTGAGGGCGTTTTCGGGCTTGTCGCCGAAGACGATGCTGACATTGTCGAAGCGAACCGCGGTCATGCGCCGTCTCCTTCACCCGCCACGCGGAACATTCGGTCGAGGATGATTGCCAGGATGACGATACAGAGGCCGGCTTCGAAGCCCTTGGCGACGTTGACGGTGTTCAGTGCCCGCACCACGGGAACGCCGAGGCCGTCGGCGCCGACGAGTGCTGCGATGACGACCATGGACAGCGACAGCATGATGGTCTGCGTCAGGCCGGCCATGATCTGCGGCAGCGCAAAGGGCAGTTCCACCTTGCGTAGTACCTGCAGCGGCGTGGCGCCGAAGGATTCGGCGGCTTCGACCAGCGAGGGCGGTGTCGAGATGATGCCGAGGCGGGTGAGGCGGATGGGGGCGGGGATGGCGAAGATGACGGTGGCGATCAATCCGGGCACCATGCCGAGGCCGAAAAGGATAAGGGCTGGAATCAGATAGACGAATGTCGGAATGGTCTGCATCAAGTCGAGCACGGGGCGCAGCATCGAGTTGACCCAAGGGCGGCGGGCGGCGGCGATGCCGAGTGGAATGCCGACCAGCATGCTGACGAAAGTGGAGGCCAGCACAAGCGCCAGGGTGGAGGTGGTTTCCTTCCAGTAGCCCTGGTTCATGATGAACAGCAGCCCAAGACAGGTAAACACGGCAACGACGACCGAGCGGCGCAGCCAGTAGGCGATCGCGGTGATGCCGAGGACGACGATCAGCGGATGCGGCTTCTGCAGGATGAAGAGAATCCCGTCAATGACATGCGACAGGATGAAGGCGAGCTGGTTGAAGAACCAGTCGGCGTTTGTCGTCAGCCAATCCACGAAGGCTTTCGCCCAGGGACCGATGGGGATTTTAAAGTCGGTGATCCAGTTCAAGGGCGTGCCTATCCAGAAAGAGCAAGAACAGAGGCGAGGATAGCGAAAACGGGGTGGTCAAAGCCACCCCGTCCTTCGATATCAGAGGCCGAGGCTTTTCTTGACGGCCGGCAGGCCGTCGCCGCTGCCGTCAAGCGTCTTCACGCCTGCCAGCCACGGGTCGATTGCCGTCGGGTTGGCCTTCAGCCATTCCGTCGCCGCCTTCTCAGGCTCGTCGCCGTCGTTGAGGATCTTGCCCATGATCTGGTTTTCCATTGGAAGCGAGAAAACCATGTTCTTCAGGAGGACACCGACATTCGGGCATTCGGTCGTATAGCCGGCACGAACGTTGGTGAAGACCTTGGCGCCACCGAAGTCGGGACCGAAAACGTCGTCACCACCGGTGAGGTAGGTGAGCTTGAAGTTCTCGTTCATCGGATGCGGTGCCCAGCCGAGGAAGACGACGGCCTTGCCGGCCTTTTCGGCGCGTGCGACCTGCGCCAGCATGCCCTGCTCGGAGGATTCGACGACCTCCATGCCCTTCATGCCGAAGGTGTCCTTCTCGATCAGGTCCATGACGAGGCGGTTGCCGTCATTGCCCGGCTCGATGCCGTAGATCTTGCCGTCAAGGTCTTCCTTGTGAGCGGCAATATCCTTGAAGTCCTTGATGCCCAGTTCAGCGCCCTTGGCGTTGGTCGCCAATGTGTATTTCGCGCCGGTCAGGTTGGGGCCGAAGGATTCGACCGACTTGTCGTCGATGAACGGACGAACGTCCTTTTCCTGCGTCGGCATCCAGTTGCCAAGGAAGATGTCGATGTCCTTGTTCTTCAGCGACTGGTAGGTGACCGGTACGGAGAGAACCTTGACGTCGGGGGTGTAGCCGAGACCCTTGAGGATCACGGAAGCGGTTGCCGTGGTGGCGGTAATGTCCGTCCAGCCCACATCCGACAAATGGACGGTGGAGCAGCTGGCGGGATCTGCGGAAAATGCAGCCGTTGCGACAGAGAGTGCGGCAACTGCTGTAGCAGTGATCAGTTTGAATGCGCTTGTCGTTTTCATTTATAGACTCCCAGTCTTACGTTCCCAAGCCAATCATCAATAGCGGAGTTTTACAAGCGACCTCAGTGCGTTTGCGCCGCATTGCCGTATCCGATTGCGACGCATTGCATTTTACGAATCGCTTGAATTTCGTCAGTTTTTAAGGGCTTTTCCGGGAATTTCCTGTGATTAACGAATGACAGGGGTTTTCTTCGCGGTTTCGAGCTCCCAAGAAACGGAAATCGGGAGAAAGCCATGGCAAAACTCTATTTCAACTACTCGACGATGAATGCCGGCAAATCGACGATGCTGCTGCAGGCCGCGTATAATTACGAGGAGCGCGGCATGCGCGCCGTGCTGCTGATCGCTGCCTTCGACGAGCGCGCCGGCAAGGGCGTCATCGGCTCGCGCATCGGGCTGCAGGCCAATGCCATCGCCTTCGAGCAGGATGCCGATCTGCTTGCGCTGATCACCGAGCTCTCCGGCAGCGGCGAGCCTGTCGCATGCGTGTTCGTCGACGAGGCGCATTTCATGACGCGCGATCATATCTGGCAGCTGGCGCGCGTCGTCGACCGGCTGAACATTCCTGTCATGGTCTATGGCCTGCGTACGGATTTCCAGGGCAAGTTGTTTCCGGCCTCGCAGGAGCTGATGGCGATTTCCGACGAGATGCGCGAAGTGCGCACCATCTGCCACTGCGGCCGCAAGGCGACGATGGTGGTGCGGCTCGACGCCGACGGCAACGTCGCGCGGGAAGGGGCGCAGATCGAGGTTGGCGGCAACGAGAAATACGTGTCGCTCTGCCGGCGCCACTGGGACGATGCGATGAACGGCGCGTGGATCGCCGAGGCTGTCTAGCCTGTTTTCTTTGCTGCGGCGACGGGCTAGTTTGCTCGCATTCGATTCCCCGAGGACCTCAGGTGCGCAAGCCCGTCCCGTTTGACACGACCCATCACGCCGCCCGCGAATACGCGGATGCGCTGCCTGCCGGCATTGCCGAATGCACGCAGTTCATCGCGCTGTTTTCGCGGAGCGGCGAGACGATCGACGACGAGCGGTTCGTGGCCGAGAACCATCGGTTCATGCTTGTCGTTGCCGATGCCGGCCGCTTTGCCGATCTGCTGGCCGAGGCGGTCGCAACGCTCGATGCGATGACGGTCAGGGTCTCGGCCGATCTCGACAGTTTTCGCGGCCTGACGGCCACCGAACGGTTCATCGGTCGCTTCTCGAGGCAGCGCATGTGGCGTCGGCACAGCGCCCGGGTGCGGGCAGCGCCGGTGGTTGCGCGGCTGCGTGACCTTATGGACAAGTCCAACCTGCTCGCCGGGACGATCGCGAACTACCGGCGCTTCATTGCCGCCGAGCACAAGACAGCGGAGGCCGCACTGGTGGATATCGTCGAGCGTCGCCGCAGGCTGGTGGACGAGATCGACATCGCCCGTATTCGCATCAAGGAACTCAACGCCCGGGCGCTGACCACGCAGGGGCGGATCGGCGTCTACGGCAGCAAGTTCGAGTGGGAGCGGATGGAGCAGGATCGGCAGGCGCTGAAGGCGCAGGCCGACGGCGTCTCCACCAAGGAGCACGAGATGCGCGACGAGAGCCAACGCCGCGAGCGCTTCATCGGCATGTTCCAGACGCTGGTTGACATGCTGAACACGCAGATCGGCCACTGCAATACGCTGATGCGCAAGCTGATGATCGACACCGAGGAGCGGCTGCTGATCTATCAGGCGCAGGTGGACACGGATATTCCGGGCTCTAAGGTGCAGATTTCGTCAGAACTGTTTCCCGAGATCGCCGATGCCATCGTCTTGTTCGAGCGCGACATGCTGCTGCCGCAGGAAATCGAGCATCGCAAGCGCACCGCCGACGCCCAGTTCGGCAAGCGTTTCGCGGCCTTCGCGCACGAGCCCAGCGATACGCCCCATGCGCCGCTGATCGACACGACGCGGATCGCGTCGCGGCTGCGGTTCCGGATGCCGCGGCTCTAGGGTCGGGCGAAGAAACAATAATATCAGCATGATGTTGCCGTTTGGCAGGCGAGGACATATCTCAGGGCAGACGATTGACGCGCCTCTTGCCGCATAGGAGCTACGATGCTTGACGGGATTTCCGGGTTTTTCAGATCGATCGGGGTGACGATCGGTCGTTGGGCACGGCTTTTCGTCGCCTGGGCGTTCTGGCCGTTCCTGGCGGCGCGCGGATGGTATGCGCGGCGGACGTGGATGGTGCGGCTTCCGGTTCTCGGCTTCGTTGTGCTGCTGGTGCTGCTCTACGGCTATTTCTTCGTGCAGACTCAGTCGTGGACCGGCTTCAACCCGTCCTTCGTCGATCAGTATCGGCTGGCCGAACGCAAGGTGCCCGCCGGTCAGGAGCTTCCGGTTGCCGAGGGCGCAACGGCGCCGGCGACCAAGACCTGTCAGCGGTCGGCGATCGTCGACGTGGCCGCCGATCTGACGGACTTCAACGTCAACCAGAATGCCTGGATCTCGTCGATGCTGCTCTATCGCGTCGGCTTCTTCGGGATCGACTGGGATCACACGCCTTTTCTCGACAACAAGGCCTCGTTCCAGCGCGGCGTGAACCAGGCGGTGCGCCGCACCGCCGTGGAGCTGGTGGATTCGCTGGGTCGCGTGCGCGGCACATCGGGGATCAACAACGACCTGCAGAACGCCCGCGGCAACCTGCAGTTCGACGAATACAGCTGGTATTTCGGCCTCAACCCGTTCGGCCCGAAGACGCCGACGCCGAGCTACTATCGCGCGGCGATCGACAGCCTGCGCAAGTTCAATACCGATCTTGCCAACTGCAACGCGGTGTTCGACGGTCGCGCTGACAACCTGATCCAGTTCGTCGATCGCATCGCCAACGATCTTGGCAGCACGTCCGACATGCTGGCCGAACGCTCGGCCAACCATGCGCGCGGCTGGTTCGATACACGCGCCGACGATCGCTTCTGGTTCGCCTACGGGCAGCTCTACGGCTACTACGCCATCCTGGCGGCTGCGCAATCTGACTTTTCACGCGTGGTGGCGGAGCGCAATCTCGGCGCGCTTTACAGCGCCACCAACGCGCAGTTCCAGGCGGCGCTCGGCATCCAGCCGGCGATCATTTCCAACGGGCGCGAAGACGGCTGGATCATGCCGAGCCATCTGGCGACAATGGGTTTTTATATTCTGAGGGTGCGGTCGAATCTGGTTGAGATGCGTTCGGTTCTCGACCGATAAGCATCGGCGGGGGTGCCGCGCAGATATCAGCTGATCAGCTTGTAGCGGATCGCCTTGGCGACGAGTTGGGTGCGGTTGACGCAATCCAGCTTCTTGATGGCGCTGGTCATGTACGCGTTGACGGTGTGGTCGGAGAGCGACAGGATTTGGCCGATCTCGATCGACGTCTTTCCCTGAGACGTCCACCGAACAACTTCACGCTCGCGGGCCGAGAGCGGCGGATGCTCGTTGGTTCTGGCCGATTTGACGAAGGCATAAGCGTCCAGGGCATGCAGCATCACCATGGTCAATTCGTTCACTTCCGCCTGCCCAAGTGGCGCACGCGTGCCGGCGAACCAGAAAAGCAGCCTTTGACCGTCGGCTGTGTAGGCAGGAAAGGACACCCCGACGTTGATGCCGAAAGCGTGCATCAGATCGTAAAACTCCTCTGGAAACAAACCTGTCCTTTCGCTCAGCGTCCAGTGCCGTGATGCGTGGGAGCCTGCTAGTCCCATGGCGCATAAAGGTAGCTGCATGAAACGAGCACGGTCAAAGCGGCTGACGTAGGCCGTCGGCAGGTTGCTTTCAATTATCAAGGACTTCAGCAAGAAACTCTCGGACGTCGGAGCATCCATAAGCGTTGCATATTTGAAACCGAATGCCTCGGCTATTCTTACAAGAACCAGCGCGAAAGCAGTGCTGGTCTTGACAGTAGCTATTTCAGCAGTGAGGACCGCCTGCCTTTCAGAGGTAGTTAAGTAAGACATTGCCAAATCCCTGCTTACAATCTGGTGTATAAGATATGGCTCCTGATATATTTGCTAGCCGTGATGCTGCGCTGCACTGTGATTAAATTAAGGTGTTATAATTTAACCACAATGTTTCATCTCTCGGTTGTTCTTCCGCTTTTTCGGAGACAACCATTGATCTGCGGTGCCTCAATCTGATGGACGTAGCATACACAAAAACGCAATGCAGGCTCGACCTTTCCTTACTTTGGCCATTGAAGCTGCGCTTACGGCCTGCCGCCAACGAATCAGCCTATACTAGATTTTCGACGCGTCTTTGGTCTTCTTCATCAGCTGTTCGAGATAGCCCAGCATGACAGCGGAGACGACAAAGGCGAGGTGCATGGCGGTCAGCCACATGATCTTGCCATCCGTGAACTGATTGACGTTCAGGAAGACCTGCAGCAGGTGGATCGAGGAAATCGCCACGATGGACGAGGCGACCTTGATCTTCAGGCTGCCGGCATCGAGCTTGCCGATGAAGGAGACGTCGGCCTCGGTCTCGTCGAAGCGGCTGACGAAATTCTCGTATCCGGAGATCATCACCATGACGATCAGGCTTGCCACCAGCGCGGCGTCGATCAGGCCGAGCATGGCAAGGATCATCTCGCCTTCGTCGAAGGTGAAGACGTTGATGGCGACCTTGTAGAACTTATAGCCGAACGAGACGGCGTAGACGGCCAGCGACATGGCCAGGCCGAGATAGAAGGCGACGAGAATCCATCGGCTGGAAAGAATGATGCGCTCGACGATGAGCTCGAGTGATTTCATGGATAATCCCCGCAAATGCTATTTCAGTGGATCTGGTGATAGAGGGAGCGTCGGTCTGTGCGCAACCGCCGCATGGGTGAAACTTTCAGTATATTTCGCAACTGCGTTGAAATAAATGTGACGTCGGGCGGACAAAAGAGGCTGAGAGCGGCATGGCTGAATACAAAACCGACATCGAAATCGCGCGTGCTGCGACCAAGAAACCAATTTACGACATCGGCGACCGGCTTGGTATTCCGGCCTCGCAGCTGGCGCCCTACGGTCACGACAAGGCGAAGATCAGCGCCGAATTCACCGCCGCCCAATCGAAGCGCCCCGACGGCAAGCTGATCCTTGTGACCGCCATCAATCCAACACCGGCCGGCGAGGGCAAGACCACCACCACGGTCGGGCTTGGCGACGGGCTGAACCGGATCGGCAAGAATGCCGTCATCTGCGTGCGCGAACCGTCGCTGGGGCCGTGCTTCGGCGTCAAAGGTGGTGCGGCCGGCGGCGGCTATGCACAGGTGGTGCCGATGGAAGATATCAACCTGCACTTCACCGGCGATTTCCACGCGATCACCTCGGCGCACAACCTGCTGGCGGCGATGATCGACAATCATATCTACTGGGGCAATGCGCTGGATATCGACGTGCGCCGCGTCACCTGGCGGCGGGTGATCGACATGAACGACCGGGCGCTGCGCGACATTGTCGCTTCGCTCGGCGGCGTCTCCAACGGCTTTCCGCGCGAGGGCGGTTTCGACATCACCGTTGCCTCGGAAGTGATGGCGATCCTCTGCCTCGCTTCCGATCTCGAGGATCTAGAACAGCGGCTCGGCAACATCATCGTCGCCTACCGCTTCGACAAGACGCCGGTGTTTGCCCGTGATCTCAAGGCCGACGGCGCCATGGCGGTGCTCTTGAAGGACGCGATGCAGCCGAACCTGGTGCAGACGCTGGAAAACAATCCGGCCTTCGTGCATGGCGGGCCATTCGCCAACATCGCGCATGGCTGCAATTCGGTGATCGCCACCAAGACGGCGCTGAAGCTTGCCGATTACGTCGTCACCGAGGCCGGCTTCGGGGCCGATCTCGGGGCGGAGAAATTCTTCGACATCAAGTGCCGTAAGGCCGGGCTGAAGCCGGATGCCGCCGTCATCGTCGCGACCGTCAGGGCGCTGAAGATGAATGGCGGGGTGAAGAAGGACGATCTCGGCATCGAAGACGTCGAGGCGCTGACGCGCGGCTGCGCCAATCTCGGCCGCCATGTCGCCAATGTCCGCAAGTTCGGCGTTCCCGTCGTCGTCGCCATCAACCACTTCGTGTCCGATACGGATGGCGAGGTGCAGGCGGTGAAGGACTATGTCGCGCATCTCGGCGCCGAGGCGATCTTATGCCGCCATTGGGCGGAAGGCTCGGCCGGCATCGAGGAGCTGTCGTGGAAGGTTGTGGAGCTGGCGCAATCGGGTGCGGCGAAGTTCACGCCGATCTATCCCGATCATCTCTCGCTGATGGAGAAGATCGAGGCGGTGGCCACCAAGATCTACCATGCGGGCGAGGTAACGGCGACCAAGGCGGTGCGCGACCAGCTGGCCGTCTGGGAAGAGCAGGGCTACGGGCATCTGCCGGTGTGCATCGCCAAGACGCAATATTCCTTCTCCACCGATCCCAGCCTGCGCGGCGCGCCGGAGGGGCATATCGTTTCGGTGCGCGAAGTCCGCCTGTCGGCGGGCGCCGGCTTCATCGTCGTTATAACAGGCGAGATCATGACCATGCCCGGCCTGCCGAAAACGCCTGCCGCCGAGCGCATTCATCTCAACGACCAGGGCTATATCGAAGGCCTGTTCTGAGCCTGCTGCACCGCGACGAAACCGTTTGCGGTGCACGCGATTCTCGTTCAGTTTGATATCAAGGATTCCAACTGCTTGGCATGCGCCGCACTTGGCCATGCCGGCATTTTGTCTACCGCGATATCATCTTGATGGAAGGAAGAGAGAATGGCGAAGGAAATACTGGTTTCTTACGGGATCGACGTCGACGCGGTGGCCGGCTGGCTTGGTTCCTACGGCGGAGAAGACAGCCCCTGCGACATCTCCCGCGGCGTCTTCGCCGGCAAGGTCGGCAGCGTCCGCCTGCTGCGGATGTTCGAGAAGTGGGGCATCAAGACGACCTGGTTCATCCCTGGCCATTCGATCGAAACCTTCTGGGACGAGATGAAGCAGGTGGCCGATGCCGGCCACGAGATCGGCATGCACGGCTACAGCCACGAGAACCCGATCGCCATGACGCCGGCGCAGGAAGAGGCGATCTTCGACAAATGCGTCGACCTGATCACCCAGCTTTCCGGCAAGCCGCCGCGCGGATACGTGGCGCCGTGGTGGGAGTTCGGCTCGAAGACCAACGAGCTCTTGAAGAAGAAGGGCGTGCTCTACGACCACTCGCTGATGCACAACGACCACCATCCCTACTACGTGACCGTCGGCGACGAGTGGACCAAGATCGACTATTCAAAGCATCCGTCGCACTGGATGAAGCCCTATGTGCAGGGGCCGGAAACCGACCTGATCGAAATCCCGGCCTCCTGGTATCTCGACGACCTGCCGCCGATGATGTTCATCAAGGCGGCGCCGAACAGCCACGGCTTCGTCAATCCGCGCGACATCGAGCAGATGTGGATCGACCAGTTCGAATGGGTCTACGAAAACTACGACTACGCGGTCTATCCGCTGACGATCCATCCCGACGTTTCCGGCAAGCCGCATGTCTTGAAGATGCACGAGCGGATATTCAACCATATTCGCCAGTTCGAAGGCGTGAAGTTCGTGACGATGGAAGAGATCGCCGCCGACTTCGCGACGCGCTATCCGCGCAGCGGCACGGCGCGGCCGCAGTCGTAGGGGGGCGGGCCGTGTGCGGGCTGTGCGGCGCCCTTGGCGCCGGCGATCACTGGAGCAGCGGCGGCGAGACCGTCGCGTTCGGCACGCCGGCTGCCGAGCGATACCGGCAGGCCGATGTCGTCAACGGGGTGCTTAAGCTCTACGGGCTGCGGCTGAAGGTGTGGAACGACCGCTACATGCTGCATGGCCGCACCGGCAAGAGCGTGGTGGTCGGCCATATGGGCCAGTTGTGGCCGCTGGCGGAAGGTCTGGCCGGCGTTGCGATCGATCCGCTCGATACCGGCCTGATCTCGACATTGGAGGCGGGGCGGTGAAGTCCAGCGCCGATGGCCCGATCGTTGTCAACGTTCTCACCGGCTTTCTCGGGGCCGGCAAGACGACGCTGCTGAACGGCCTGCTTCAGGAGCCCGATCTGTCCGATGTGGCTGTGATCATCAACGAGTTCGGCAGCGTCGGGATCGACCACCTGCTGGTGGAGACGATCGACGATGACACGGTGCTTTTGCAGAGCGGCTGTATCTGCTGCACGATCCGCGGCGATCTCAAGCAGGCGATCCTGTCGCTGTTCGAAAAGCGGCAGGCGGGCCAGATCGCGCCCTTCCGGCGGCTGGTGATCGAGACGACAGGCCTCGCCGACCCGGCGCCGATCGTCGCGACGCTGACGGCGGACCTGATGCTGAAATACCATTTCACCATGGGCAACATCATCGCCGTCGTCGATGTGCCGAACGGACGCCACAATCTGGAGACCTACGCGGAAAGCGCAAGGCAGGTCGCCGTCGCCGACCGGATCGTGATAACCAAGGGCGATCTTGCGGAGGCGGAAGCCATGCGCGATCTCCGGGCGCTGCTGTCTGCCACGAACCCGACGGCGCGGATCGAGATCTGCAGTCCCGGGCAATCGGTCAGCGGGCTGGTACTGACGGAAGACATCCACGATATCGGCGCGCGCTCTGGCGATATCAGGCGGTGGATTTCGGCCGAGCGCTATCACGACCACGCACACGGGCCATTGCCCGACGTCAATTTGCACGGGGCCATTCGCTCGATCACAGTCAGGGCGGCGCATCCTCTGTCATGGCCGCGGTTTTCGATGTGGCTGTCGATGCTCGTCAATCGGCATGGGGATCGGCTGCTCCGGATCAAGGGCGTTCTCGATATCGAGGGCCACCCGACGCCCGTGGTCATTCACGGGGTGCAGCACCTGATCCACAAGCCGGTGCATCTGGCGGAATGGCACAAGGGCCTGAGCGGCAGCGTTATCGTATTCATCACCGATGGCGAGATCGGCGATCTCGATCGGTCGTTTGCGGCCTTCATGAAGCAGGAACCGCAGCCCGGTGCGACGGCTGATCCGGTGGTGGCCGCGCTCGCAAACTGAATCAACGCCTTCTCAGGCTGATTCCGGAGGCGGCTGCAAGTCACTGATAATCAATGACAATAGCGATAGCCGCCCTTTCGCTCGAGCACATCGAGATGGAAGTGGGTTTCGTGCGCGGCGTCGCTTTCCGGATCGAGTACGGTGGTGAAGTAGAGGCAGCCGGCGGCGCTGACGGTGCGCTGGAAGGCGCCGATCAAAGTCGAATCCTCGCGTCTCGGCTTCACCGCGATATCCTCGCCCTTCTCGAAACTGAAGCTGGCGATATCGACGGCGTTGCCGCGCGCGTGCTCGGAGATCTTGCCGGTTTCGGCGCTGTTGCGCAGGCGGCAGATATAGGATGAGGCCTGGTTGATGGTGGTGATCCTGCCCTGATCGGCGGCGGCGACCGCGGCGGCGGGAATGACCGTCCCCTTCATCCAGCGTGCCAAGGCGAGCGCCACCGGGCAACGGAAGACTCCATCCGGCTTCAGCCTGATGCCGGGCAGCGCTTCGGTGACCTTGATCGGCTTATCGATGCCGCAGCCGTTGCCGTCGTCGATGCGGCCGAGATCGGTGAAGACAACGCCGAGGCTCTGAAGCTCCTTGACGCATTCGGAATGATCGGAATCGCTTTCCGGCTCGATCGTCAGGTGCTGGGCTTCGAGGGTCTGCTTGCCGGGAACGGCGCTGTCGGGAAGATTCGGCCCCTGCTTCTCGCGCTGCGGAGGTTCTTGGCTTGCGGTGTCCGGCTTGTCCTGGGCGTCCTGCTTGCCGGCGTCGGCGGGTGCTGCCGGTGCGCCGGGCTTGGCTGTTTCGGCTCCGGGTTTGGGCTGCGGCTTCGGGGCGACATCGATCTTTGCGGGATCGTCCGTCTGTTGCGCAGAGGGGTCTTCGGCCGGCTGCCCGGCGGGCTTGATCTCCGGCTTCGGCCCGGTTTCGGGCAATTGCGCGCCGGTGAGGACGATGAGGCACACAAGTGCCGCGGCGATTTCGACAATCTTCTTCACGCATCCATCCGTCGTTCGTCCCAGCGGAAACACAACGTATGAGCGCGGATTTCGTTGCAATTTCGCAACGTTGGCCGTTATGATTAAAACATGATTGCCTAAGTCATGATATTTCGAGTTTGTATATTGACAGAAATACTCATGTTTTTTATGCGGCAAGAAGAAGGCGAGATTTTTTCGCCGACAGGCCCAGCCAGCAACTCGAAGCGCGAATGCGTGCAGACCAGCCAGCCCGGTAAATTCATCATTTGAGGGGTTGATTATGGTTATCCGACATTGGCGTTCGGCGCTTCTGGTGAGCGCGGCGTTTATTGCTTTGCCTGTGGTTCCGGTGATGGCGCAGAGCGCGACGACGGCGGCGCCAGCTGCGGCCGCGACCGACGAAAACGGCACGACGCTGCAGAAGATTGTGGTGAAGGGTAATCGTCGGACCACCACTGCGCCGGTCGGAACGGTTGCGGATACACCGCTTGCGACGGAAACAACTCGAGAGGAACTTCAGAAAAAAGATATCGCGAACTATCGTGATTTCGGAAGGTCTGAGCCAGGTGTTGATTATGTCAAGACATCGGGCGGCGTATTCATCCGTGGTCTGGGCGGCCCACGCGTCACGACGCTGATCGACAATATTCCTATTCCTTACCTATCCAATCTTGGTCGCACAGGCGGGCCGACTGCAACCACCAACGCAGACGGCGGCGGTGACGCGTTCGATTTTAACTCGCTCTCTGCTGTGGACATTCTGCGCGGCGCAGATTCAAGCCGTGCAGGCTCGGGAGCGCTTGGTGGCGCTGTTGTATTACGCACGCTCGAGCCTGAAGACCTGATCCCTGAAGGGCGCGACTGGGGCGGTGTTGTCAAGACCACCTATGACGGTCAGGACCGGAGCTTCGGTGGAACGGTTGCCGTGGCGAAGAAGATCGAAAACACGTCGATCATGTTCCAGGGTGCCTACAAGAAAGGGCACGAATGGAGAAGCAACGGTAACGTGGATACCATTGGTGCAACCCGTACCGAGGCCAATCCTGCCGATTACGATCAGAGCAATCTGCTGTTCAAGCTTAAGCATGATTTTGAAGGTGGGCACACCGTCGGTTTCACCGCCGAGCGTTTTGACAGGGATTACACCGCGGATCTAAAGACTGCGCAGGGTGCCACTACCGGTTCATCCCGCCCTTACCAGGTCGGAAACTACTGGGGCAACGAGGATAATAAGCGTGAGCGCGTCTCGCTTGATTATAACTACGACCCGTTGAGCAGTGATGGTTTGATTGATGCCGCAAACGCCACCATCTACTGGCAGAAGCTACAGCGCAATGCTGGCTCCGACGGCGTTCGCGTCGGCTCGGTAGGCGGCCCATGGCTCCGTGACAACCAACTCGAAGAGCAGGATATCGGCCTAACCGGATCGATGACCTCGCGCTTTGATACTGGGAATTTGCATCACGAAGTGACGTTGGGCGGCAATGTCTCTTTCATGAAATCGTCAGCTTACCTCTCTGGGCTTGATGCGTGCATTCTTGGGACGGCGACCCCTGCGGGCCTAGCCGGTTCTTGCCCTTCGCTCCATGCCAACCAGGCAGATATGCCTGATGTTGACGGTCAACGTGTCGGCATCTATCTCGACGACAAGATCTCGTTTGGTGATAGCAATTTCGCACTCACCCCCGGTGTTCGGTTCGACTGGTACAATTTCGACCCCAAGGATTCCGTCGAATATCAGAGAAACCCAAGCTATGCCACGATTGGCGTCCCGGACGGCAGCAATGGATCGCGATTCTCTCCGAAGCTCCTTGCGACCTATGACCTGACGCCGGATATTCAGTTGTTTGCCCAATGGTCGATGGCGTTTCGTGCGCCTACGGTCAACGAGCTCTACCTGAATTATGGAAACCCGGCCATGGGTTACGCGTCTGAGGGCAATCCCGACCTGAAGCCTGAGACAGCTAATGGATTTGAAATTGGTGCTAACTTGGGAGACTCGGATCTTGGTGGTCGTGTGACCCTGTTCCATAACAGGTACAAGAACTTCATCGACACAACCCGTGAGGTTAGTACCGCCTATCCGAATGGCCTCACAAAATACTTCAATCGTGATCGTGTGAACATCTCTGGCGTCGAGGTGAAGGCGCAGAAGGCATTCGCCAATGGCTTTAGTTTGCACGGCGCACTTGCCTACGCATACGGTGAAGACGCAGATACGCATGAGTATCTGCGGTCTGTTGCGCCGTTCAAGGCTGTCGTCGGCGTTGCTTACGACCGTGAGACCTGGGGTACGGACCTTTCGCTCATCACCTCGGCGGGTATGAGAAACGATGGCAATGCCGCCACTTTTGATGCGCCGGGATATGGTGTGATGGATCTGACCGCGTGGTGGGAACCAGAGCAGACCAAGGGCTTAAGAATACAGGGCGGTATCTACAACCTGTTCGACAAGACCTACTACAATGCAGTCAACCTAAGAGATACAAACATGACGACGGTGCCTGCTGCTGGCAACTCGGCTCAGCCTGTAGAGTATTTCTCCGAGCCGGGCCGCACCTTCAAGATCTCGCTGACCCAGCGCTTCTAACCCAAACAACCCGAAAGGCCGGCCCCTGTGCCGGCCTTTCTCATTCCCGTTTTGGCCTCTTGCGCTCACCCGCATCTCACGCTAACAATTCCGCCCATGAACATGTCCTTGAACATCGCAATCTGGTGGTGGGCTCGCTAAAGGCGGCCTCGACCAATCGTGTCCAAAGACGACGACGAGCCGCCCGGAGAAAACCAGGCGGCTTTTTTTGTTTTCAAGGCCGTCTGTCATCCGGGCCCGATAACGGAGTGAAATAATGGTTACGATCCTCAGGGATGACGGCGCGGAGATGTACGAGACCAAGGGTGGCATCACGGTCACGCGGCAGCGCCGGGCGATCCCCTATGGCGACGCGGTCTCCTCGTATATCGACAAGCTCGACGAGCGCCGCGGCGCCGTGTTCTCGTCGAACTATGAATATCCCGGCCGCTATACCCGCTGGGATACGGCCGTTGTCGATCCGCCGCTCGGCATTTCCTGCAACGGTCGCAACGTCTGGATCGACGCATATAACGAGCGCGGCGAGGTCATTCTCGGCTTCGTCACCGAGCGGTTGAAGACGATCTCGGAACTGGAGCTCGGCGCTTCCACGGCACGGCGGCTGGACCTTACGGTCAAGGCGCCGGATCGGGCGTTTACCGAGGAAGAGCGCTCGAAGATCCCGACGGTGTTTACGGTGCTGCGCGCCGTCACCGACCTGTTCTATTCGCAGGCCGATGCCAGCCTCGGGCTCTATGGCGCCTTCGGCTACGATCTCGCCTTCCAGTTCGATGCCATCAACCTGAAGCTCGTTCGGCCGGCCGACCAGCGCGACATGGTGCTTTACCTGCCTGACGAGATCCTCGTCGTCGACAACTACTCGGCCAAGGCCTGGATCGACCGCTACGATTTCGAAAAGGGCGGCGTGACCACCGAGGGCAAGGCGGGCGATATTCCGGCCGAGCCGTTCCAGCGCACCGATACGATCCCGCCGAAGAGCGATCACCGTCCCGGCGAATATGCCGAGCTGGTCACCAAGGCCAAGGAGAGCTTCCGCAAGGGCGACCTGTTCGAGGTCGTGCCCGGGCAGAAGTTCATGGAGCGCTGCGACAGCAAGCCGTCGGACATTTCCAAGCGGCTGAAGGCGATCAATCCGTCGCCCTATTCGTTCTTCATCAATCTCGGCAACCAGGAATATCTGGTCGGCGCGTCGCCTGAAATGTTCGTGCGCGTGTCCGGCCGCCGCATCGAGACCTGCCCGATCTCGGGCACGATCAAGCGCGGCGACGATCCGATCGCAGACAGCGAGCAGATCCTGAAGCTGCTCAATTCGAAGAAGGATGAATCCGAGCTTACGATGTGCTCGGACGTCGACCGCAACGACAAGAGCCGCGTCTGCGAGCCGGGCTCGGTCAAGGTCATCGGTCGCCGGCAGATCGAGATGTATTCGCGCCTGATCCACACGGTCGATCATATCGAAGGCCGCTTGCGGGATGATATGGACGCGTTCGACGGCTTCCTCAGCCACGCCTGGGCGGTCACCGTCACCGGTGCGCCGAAGCTTTGGGCGATGCGCTTCATCGAGGGCCACGAGAAGAGCCCGCGCGCCTGGTATGGCGGGGCGATCGGCATGGTCGGCTTCAACGGCGACATGAACACCGGCCTGACGCTGCGCACCGTGCGCATCAAGGACGGGATCGCCGAAGTCCGGGCGGGGGCAACCTTGCTCAACGACTCGATCCCCGACGAGGAAGAAGCCGAAACCGAACTGAAGGCCTCCGCCATGCTCTCCGCCATCCGCGATGCCAAGGCCGGCAACACCGGCAAGGTCAGCCGCGACGTCGCCGCCGTCGGCAAGGGCGTCAAGATCCTGCTGGTCGATCACGAAGACAGCTTCGTGCATACGCTCGCCAATTACTTCCGCCAGACCGGCGCCGAGGTCTCGACCGTGCGCTCGCCGGTGCCGGAAGAGATTTTCGACCGGCTCGATCCCGATCTCGTCGTCCTGTCGCCCGGTCCCGGCAATCCGAAGGATTTCGACTGCAAGGCGACGATCAAGAAGGCCAGGGCGCGCAACCTGCCGATCTTCGGCGTCTGCCTCGGCCTGCAGGCGATCGCGGAGGCCTATGGCGGCGAGCTGCGTCATCTGGCGCTGCCGATGCACGGCAAGCCGTCGCGCATCCGCGTGCTGGAGCCCGGCCTGGTGTTTTCCGGCCTCGGCAAGGAGGTCACCGTCGGCCGCTACCACTCGATCTTCGCCGACCCCTCGACGCTGCCGCGCGAGTTCATCATCACGGCGGAAAGCGAAGACGGCACGATCATGGGCATCGAGCACGCCAAGGAGCCGATCGCCGCCGTACAGTTCCATCCGGAATCGATCATGACGCTCGGCGGCGATGCCGGCATGCGGATGATCGAGAACGTGGTGGCGCATCTGGCGCGCAAGCGTGAGACGAAGGCGGCGTAAGGGGTAAGCTTTTTTCAGGGAGGCGTTGGGCATGCCCTCTCTGTCTTGCCGGACATCTCCCCTTGAGGGGGGAGATCGCCTGGGATTGCGCGCTCGTTCCAGCCTGAACGTTCGGCGAAGGCCTCAACGCGAGTCGATTCCCCCGCCTTGACGGCTCCTTGAAGGGGAAATGCCCGGCAGNNGGCAGGCCGAGGCTGCCGGCCTCGCGAGGGTGTCAATGTCGCACCTACCGTCCGATTCGCGTTGTTACTTGCGCAGCAATCCTTGCCGCAATCCGGTGTCCCTCAACCGGCCGTTGCCCGCCGCTGCTGTCGCTCCGCGTCCTTCAGCGCGTCGATAAACGCCCGCAGGGCGGATGGAACGTGGCGGGAGCCGGGGTAGTAGAGGACATGGCCGGGAATGGCGGGGCACCAGTCGTCAAGCAGTCTGATTAGCTTTCCGCGCGCGATGCTTTCGATGGCGAAGGGCTCGGGCACGAACGCGATGCCGAGGCCTGAGGCCGCGCTCGCCACCATCAGTAGGTTGTCATCCAGCGTCAGCGTGCCGGGAACGTCGATCGACAGTTCCTCGCCGCTGCGGCTGAATTCCCAGCGATAGCGCTTGCCGCTCGGCAGGCGCTGGCGGATGCAGGTGTGCGTGCTCAGATCATCGGGCGTTGACGGGCGGCCGTGTGCCGCGACATAGGACGGCGCGGCCACGGCGATGAAGCGCAGGCTGCCGCCGAATGGGATGGCGATCATGTCCTGCGGGACGGCCTCGGCCAGGCGGACACCTGCATCGAAACCCTGTTCGACGATATCAACCAGGCGGCCCTCCGAGACGAGGTCGAGCGCGACGGCGGGGTATTGCGCGAGAAATGCCGGCACGACGTGGCGTAGCAGCCATTGGCTGGCGCCGCGGTTGGCGTTGATCCGGAGGATGCCACTCGGCTGGCCGCTGTCTTCGGCAATGCCGTCGAGCGCGCGGTCGAGATCGCGCAGCACAGGCCCCAGCCGATCCAGCAGCCGCTGTCCCGCCTCCGTCGGGGCGACGCTGCGGGTGGTGCGGTTGAGTAGGCGAATGCCGAGATTCTTCTCCAGCGCGATCAGCGTGTGGCTGAGCGCCGAGCGGGAGATGCCCATGGCGTCCGCAGCCTTGCGAAAGCTGCGATGGCTGGCAACGGCGCGGAAGGCTTCGAGATCGCTGAGGGTCGGGCGCGGCATTGGTGACTTTTCTGCACGAGGTCATGCGGTATTGTCAGCCTTATATCACCAAACAGACTGCGCCACATAGAGTGAATTCGAAAAGGAGACACTCATGAGCAAGACATGGTTCATCACCGGCGCATCCTCGGGCCTCGGCATGGAAATGGCGGCGCAGCTTCTGGCGCGCGGCGATCGCGTCGTCGCCACCGTGCGGCGCGCGGATGCGCTCGGCGAACTGCAGACGCGGCATGGCGACAGGCTTCTGGTGCTGACGCTGGACCTGCTGGATACATCTGGTATCCGCTCGGCGGTGGCGCAGGCGTTCGACCGGTTCGAGCGGATCGACGTGGCTGTCAGCAATGCCGGCTACGGGCTGTTCGGTGCCGCCGAGGAGGTGAGCGATGATCAGATCGAGCGGCAGATCGCCACCAATCTCACGGGATCGATCCAGCTTATCCGCGCGGTGCTGCCACATCTTCGCCGGCAGGGCGGCGGGCGGATCATGCAGGTGTCGTCGGAGGGCGGGCAGATCGCCTATCCGAATTTCAGCCTGTATCACGCAACGAAATGGGGAATCGAAGGCTTCGTCGAGGCGGTGGCCAAGGAGGTCGCGCCGTTCGGTATCGATTTCATCATCGCCGAACCGGGGCCGACGGCAACGAATTTCGGCGCCGGTCTTGTCCATGGTGAACCGATGGCCGTCTACGACGCGACGCCGGCCGGCGCGGTGAGACGGGCGATCGCGGATGGCAGCTTCGACATCAAGGGTGACGCAGTGCGCACGGTAGCGGCGATGATCGCGGCTGCGGACGCGGCCCATCCGGCGCTGCGGCTGGCGCTCGGCAGCATCGCCTATCAGTCGATCTCGACAGCGCTGGCGGCGCGGCTTGCCGCCATCGAGGCACAGCGCGACGTGGCTTTCTCCGCGGATCGCGAGGTGATTGTTGGGGTGGCGGCAGCACGGAGGGGGTGAACCATGCTGCTCACCCTTTGACAGACGCTCGTCTCACACCCGTGGCTGCACGATCTTCACGTTCATCCGGCTGCGCAGACGGAAGCCGAGATGTTCGTAGAGTGCGATCGCCGACGTGTTGCTGGCATAGGCGTGCAGGTAGACCTCATCGCCCCGAGCGGAAATCTCTCCGGCGACGTGGCGGAAGAGCAGGGTGCCGAGGCCGCGCTTCTGGAAATCCGGGTGGGTGCAAAGCCCGCTCAATTCGCCAAAGCCCGGCNNCCGAGGCGCTGGGCGCCGAGCGTGAAGGGGCCGGGTTTCGTCAGAAGTGCCAGTGCCAGCATCTCTTCGGCATCGTCAGGCGTCAGCGGCTCGATCCTCGGATCGTCGATGCGGGGATAGGCACGCTCGGCGATCATCTGGACGAGGGTGCTGTCGACGAGAATGTCGAGGCCTGATGGCACGGTGATCGGGCCGGCCTCGACCAGCGCCATCACCTCGCCCGGCGACACCAGTGCCGCAAGGGCCGCGAGGCTTTCCGGCGCGTCGTCGCGCGGGGCGCCGAAGGGGATGATGGAGGCGGGGTAGCGCTTTGCCAGCGCGTCGCCCTCGGCGAGATCGGCATGGGCGGTGTGCAGCGCGTTCCAGGCGGGGCGGTCGAGGATGTGGGTCATGGGGTTTCCTCCGGTTTTTTCGTGGGCCGTTGCGCCAAGGGAGCAGCGGCCAGGCCATCTTCCATGGCGGCCAAGTGATCGAGCAGGGGGGCCGTGAGATCGCCGCAGAGATCGCGCACGGCGCGTTCGATGGTCGGCCAGATCTCCCGCTTCGATCGCTCGATCAGGGCGCGGCCGGTTTCGGTCAGCGACACCAGCTTGCGGCGCTGATCGC
>UCIT01000131.1 GCA_900472625.1 Hyphomicrobiales bacterium
ATATCGCCGGCCTCAAGCGACTGCCGCGATACCCAGAACGGATCGATCTCCCGGTCGAGCCGCGGCCCGACTTCCGAAAGCGCGAAGGGCGCGGCCTGGTTGGCGACATAGAAGCCGGAGCCGGGGCGGGAGAGAATGGCACCCTCAGCCACCAGGCGCTCGTAGGCCTCGACCACGGTCGACGTCGAGAGCTTCATCGTCGCCGCCAGCGCCCGCACCGATGGCAGTTTCGCTCCCGGCGTCAGGCTGCGNNGCGTTGCCGGATCGCAGCCATCACGGCGGCCACGCGGGTTGTGCTTGCGGGGATCTGGTCGTTCATCCGTACTGCCCCATTGGCCATAACAGTTTTGAAGAACTGTACCAGACTGTCGCTGGCCTCGCCATGGCCATCCGGCGGATAAGGCAGCACGATTGAACGAATGGAGTGCAGCATGGACCGCGCGTCGGCTGGATGGATGAATGGCTTTATCGGTGTCCTGATCTTCAGCGGCTCGCTGCCGGCCACCCGCATGGCGGTGATGGGCTTCGATCCCGTGTTCCTGACAGTCGCCCGCGCCGCCATCGCTGGCCTGATCGCACTGGCGCTGCTGCTGTTGTTTCGCGAGAAGCGGCCCGCGCGCGCCGACCTCGCATCGCTCGCCATAGTCGCTTTCGGCGTCGTCATCGGTTTCCCGCTGCTGACGGCGCTGGCGCTCATCCACATCACCTCGGCGCATTCCATCGTCTTCATCGGCCTGTTGCCGTTATCGACTGCGATCTTCGGCGTGCTGCGCGGCGGCGAGCGGCCGCATCCGGCGTTCTGGCTGTTCTCCTGCCTCGGCAGTGCGCTGGTCGCAGGCTTCGCCATCTCACAAGGCATCACCGCCGCGCCGCTGGGCGATCTGCTGATGCTGGCTGCCATCATAGTCTGCGGTCTCGGCTATGCCGAAGGCGCCAAGCTGTCGCGAAAGCTGGGCGGCTGGCAGGTGATATCCTGGGCGCTGGTGCTGTCGCTGCCGGTCATGATCGTTCTGGCGCTCATCGTTCTGCCCGCATCCTTCGCGGCGATTACGGCGCCTGCCTGGGCTGGCCTCGTCTATGTCTCGCTGTTCAGCATGCTGATCGGCTTCTTCTTCTGGTATCGCGGCCTGGCGCAGGGCGGCATTGCCGGCGTCGGTCAGCTGCAATTGCTTCAGCCGTTCTTCGGCCTGGTGCTGGCCGCCACGCTGCTGCATGAGGAGATCAGCCCGATCATGCTCGTGGTCACGGTCGCCATTGTCGGCTGCGTTGCCGGCGCCAAGCGGTTCGCGCGGTGATGACCGCCGGCCTCGCGCGAGAATAAGCTTGCTTTTTTCGCTGGCTGCGCTCCTCTGGTGGATAGCCATCATCGTCTGATGTGGCCTAACCAGGGAGCCAAACATGGCAAAGGGTCAAATCCGCGGTAGTCGCGAAGCGCGCAAGCCGAAGAAGGACAAATCCGCAGCAGCGCCGGCCTCGCAGCAGGGGTCGCAGGTCAAGCAGGCAGCCAGCACCACGTCGCTCGGCAAGGGCGTCAAGGGCTGATCCCGTATCGGTCGCTGACACCGGCCGAATAGAAAACGCTCCCGCAGCGATGACCGCGGGAGCGTCGTAGATTTCCGGATATGCTCCGGCTTCGGAGATTATTTCGCGAGCTTCGCCAGTTCGGCCACCAAACCCTGCGTCGACGAATCGTGGCCGGCAGCGCTTTCCCTGCCTTCGATGACAGGCAACAGGCCCGTCGCCAGTTCCTTGCCGAGCTCGACACCCCACTGGTCGAACGAGTTGATGCGGAACAGCACGCCCTCGACGAAGACGCGGTGCTCATAGAGCGCAACCAGGCGGCCGAAGGCGAACGGCGTCAGCTTGTCGTAGACGAAGG
>UCIT01000067.1 GCA_900472625.1 Hyphomicrobiales bacterium
ATCCAGCACCTTGCTTTCGGCAGCGGCGATCATCCCGGGAATGAGATCGGCTTCCGGCAGGTTCTTCCAGTATTTCTTCGGCATCTCCGCCTGCATCGCCTTCACCTTCAAGCGCGCTGGATTGAAGATGTTGGCGTAATAGGTCCGCCACAGCTGGTCGGCCGGATCGGTCAGGTCTGGTTTTTCGCATGCCTCGTTGCTGAGCTTCAGTGTCTCCCCGTCCCAGGCAGCCGATCCCTTGGGCGTCGCGATCACCCAGTCCATGTCGTTGAACCGCTTCTGGAAGAACGGCGCCTTGCGCGCCACGATATGATGGTCGGGTTCGAACCAGGCGAGGAATTTCCGCCGCCCGTTCAGCGAAATCCCCGACCCGACTTCCTTGAAGCGGACAAAGGCCGTCATCTTGTGGGCATCGCGCCGCACGCTCTTTTCCATCATACGCGCCCGCGCCACATCCTCGTCGGAGGCGACATCGAGCAGCATCCGATCGGCCTGCAGGCGCCAGAGCAATCGGTAGAGCAACTGAAAGCGCATCGAATCGGAATGACAGATCACCGCTTCCGCCAACGCTATAAAAGCGGGCGGAACGGTGAGAGGCTTGCCTGATGCAGCCGATGGCAGCGGCGGGGATGCTTCGGCCTCGCCGAACAGATCCGCGTCGCCACCCTTTTCCCGCCAGTCGATGTCTTCGGGTGCAACGCCCGAGCCGGCCAGCGACCGGGCGGCATCGCGCCACTCGCCAAGCGCCCCCCGGCCATCCAGCAGGACCCGGATCATCACAGCAACGACAGCTGTTCGGGCTTGGGCTCGAACAGCGCCCGGAGATCCTGCCGGTCGATCAGCCGGCGCGGAGACCAGCCCTCGGCGGAAATGAACGCCTGCACCTTCTTGATCGAAACGCCGAGCCGTGTCAGGTCCTCGATCCTCAGCTTACGGAAACGGCGGGCCGACAGGATCGATTTCACCGTCTTCGTCCCCAACCCCGGCACGCGCAGCAAGGTTTCGCGCGGTGCCTTGTTGATATCGACCGGGAAATCATTGCGGTTGCCGAGCGCCCAGGCAAGCTTCGGATCGAGATTGAGGTCGAGCATGCCGCCGGTCTGCGTCGAGGTGATCTCGTCCACCCCGAAGCCGTAAAAGCGGTACAGCCAATCGGCTTGGTAGAGCCGATGCTCGCGCATCAGGGGCGGCTTGATAAGCGGCAGGTTCTTCGACGAATCCGGAATGGGGCTGAAGGCCGAGTAATAGACCCGCTTGAGGCCATAGCTCCCATAGAGCTGGGCACTGGTGCCGAGGATCGTCGCATCGTTCGCCCCATCGGCGCCGACGATCATCTGCGTGCTTTGCCCGCCGGGCACAAACCGCTTGCGCCGCTTCGTCTGCAGCGTCGGCTCGGCGGCCGCCTCGATCTTCAACCTCAGATCGCCCATCGAGCGGCGAATGCTGGCCGGCTTCTTCTCCGGCGCCAGCTGCGCGATGCCGCGATCGGTGGGCAGCTCGATGTTGAGCGACAGACGATCGGCATAAAGTCCCGCCTCCTCGATCAGATGCGGCGACGCCTCGGGAATCGACTTCAGATGGATGTAGCCGCGGAAATTATGCGTGGTCCTGAGCTCCCGCACGATCCGCACCATCTCCTCCATCGTGTGGTCGGAGGAGCGGATGATGCCTGACGACAGGAACAGCCCTTCGATATAGTTGCGCCGGTAGAACTCCAGCGTCAGCCAGACCACCTCCTCCGGCGTGAACCGCGCCCGCTCGACATTGCTGGATGAGCGGTTGATGCAGTAGGCACAGTCGTAGATGCAGAAGTTGGTCAGCAGGATTTTCAGGAGCGAGATGCAACGTCCGTCCGGCGCATAGGCGTGACAGATGCCGGCTCCCTCTGTCGAGCCCAGCCCACCCGATTTCGACGAGTCGCGCTTGGTCGTGCCGCTGGAGGCGCAGGAGGCGTCATATTTGGCCGCGTCCGAAAGGATGGCCAATCGCTCTTCAAGTGACTTTTTCATCCTTATGTTCACTATATGTTCTATCGCTAACAGTCAAGAAAGGCCAACAATCTTTGATGTTTTTCAAGTTTTGCGCGAAAAGCCGGCGAAGGTTGCAAGCCATGTCATCGAATTCTCTGGAAATCGGCGGATGCAATCTGCTATAAACGAGCGAATAAGTTTGTTGCACGGTTCCGAAGCTCCCCTTCGGGACCTGTTTTCTTTTGTGTCACTGCCTACCTAAGCTGACACAAAGACCGAAGGACGGAAAAATGGTTGATAAGGTACCGATGACACAGGGTGGGTTCGTCAAGTTGCAGGAAGAACTGCGCTGGCGTCAGCAGGAAGAGCGCCCGCGCATCATCGAGGCAATTGCCGAAGCGCGCGCCCATGGCGACCTGTCGGAAAATGCCGAGTACCATGCCGCCAAGGAAGCACAGAGCCACAATGAAGGCCGCATCGGCGAGGTCGAGGACCTGGTCGCGCGCGCCGAGGTCATCGACCTTTCCAAGATGTCCGGCAGCAAGATCAAGTTCGGAGCCAAGGTGAAGCTCGTCGACGAGGACACCGAGGAAGAAAAGACCTACCAGATTGTCGGCGATCAGGAAGCCGACGTGAAGGCCGGCCGCATCTCGATCTCTTCGCCCATCGCCCGTGCCCTGATCGGCAAGGAAGTCGGCGATTCCATCGAGGTCAACGCGCCCGGCGGTGCCAAGGCATACGAAGTGCTGGCGATCACCTGGGGCTGATCCCTTGGCAGATCGCGGCCGCTCCGACATCGTCGATATTGCTGACGTCGAAATCATAGCGCCGAATTTCAAGAAACGGCTTTCCGGCGTCACCTCGACGATCATCCAGCTTATTCCGGTGCAGCGCGCCCTCGGTCAGAAGATCGCGGCGCTCGGCCCCGGATTGCCGTCGGATATTCCGCACATCCGCTTCCACGATCTCCTCCGTCTCTGGCGCGCGCCGATGACCCGACGCTTCCGCGTCTGGCACGCCCGCCGCAATATTGAGATGCTCCCCGCCCTCGTCATGCGCGATCTGCTGCGCATGAAGCTGAAGATCGTCTTTACTTCCGCCTCGCAGCGCAGGCATAGCGGCTGGACGAAATTCCTGGTCTCGAAGATGGACGCGGTGATCGCCACGTCAGGCAAGACCGCCAACTATCTCGAGCGCCCGAGCACCGTCATCCTCCACGGCATCGATACCGCCCGCTTCTCGCCGCCATCGGACAAGGCGCAGGCCAAGCGCGCATGCGGTCTCGACCCGAGCAAAAAGATCGCCGGCTGCTTCGGCCGCGTCCGCAATCAGAAGGGCACCGATCTCTTTGTGGATACGATGCTGCGGCTGCTGCCCGATCACCAGGACTGGACAGCAATCATCGCCGGTCGAGCGACGGCGCAGCATGTCGACTTCGAGAACGGCCTGAAGGCAAAGGTTGCAGCCGCCGGCCTCTCAGACCGCATCCTCTTCGTCGGCGAACACACCAATATCAACGACTGGTACCGCGCCCTCGACCTGTTCGTCGCGCCGCAGCGCTGGGAAGGCTTTGGCCTGACCCCGCTGGAGGCCATGGCATCGGGTGTCCCCGTGGTGGCCACCGATGTCGGCGCCTTTCCAGAAATCGTCACCAAGGGCGATACCGGAACCGGCATGCTGATCGGTCGCGACGATCTCGACGCCATGACCAATGCCGTGGCTACGCTGATGGACGATGAAGCCACGCTGGCGCGTTGTGCCGGCAACGCACGGCCGCATGTGATGGAGAATTTCAGGATCGAGGGTGAAGCAGCCAAGCTCAAGGCCGTCTACGACAGTCTTGGCTGACGCATGCGGGCCCTGGCGTGTAACCAGTCGCCGTTCCCTTCGGAACTCAGACCTCGACCAGGCCGAGCTTCTTGACCTGCCGGATCGTCAGCATGGTCCGCACCGTATCGACGTGCTCATTGGCCGTCAGCACCTCGATCACGAAGTCTTGAAACCGTGTCAGGTTCTGCGCCACGCAATGCAGCAGGAAATCGCTGTCACCGGAGACCATCCAGGCCTGGCGCACCAGCGGCCATTCCGTGGTGGCGGCGGCAAAGGCCTTAAGGTTCGCTTCCGACTGATGCTTGAGGCCGACCATGCAGAAGGCAACCAGATCGAAGCCGAGCTTCGGGCTGTTCAGCATTGCGTGATAGCCTTCGATGATCCCGGATTCCTCGAGCTTGCGCACGCGGCGAAGACAAGGCGGCGCCGATATCCCGACGCGGTCGGCGAGTTCCACATTGGTCATGCGGCCGTCCGCCTGCAGCTCACGCAAAATCTTTATGTCGATGGCGTCCAGTTCAGCGCGAACCAAGAGAGTGCCTTTCTTTAAAATCCCGATTCCAGCTTCTATATAAAGCGCAACAATACGCAAGAATGTTTCCCTGTGATGACCGATTCTTGCACACCCACAGTGAATGCCTTGTTGGTAACGCAAGGCTGCCCTTGAATAAAAGCATTGGTCGTTCATAAATGATGGATGGATCGCGAGATGGCCGCATTGGCCTTTTAGCCACCGCATCCAGCCAGTTGAAAGGAAGTCTCATGTCCGCCCGCCACACCAAGGTGCTCATCATCGGATCCGGCCCCGCCGGCTATACCGCTGCCGTCTATGCGGCGCGCGCGATGCTGAAGCCCGTCCTGATCGCCGGGATGGAACAGGGCGGCCAGCTGATGATCACCACTGACGTCGAGAATTATCCGGGCTTCGCCGATCCGATCCAGGGCCCGTGGCTGATGGAGCAGATGCTGCAGCAGGCCAAGCATGTCGGCGCCGAGATCGTCAACGACATCGTCACCGAAGTCGAGATGAACCAGCGCCCCTTCGTCGCCCGCACCGACAGCGGCCAGGTCTGGACCGCCGATACGCTGATCATCGCCACCGGCGCCAAGGCCAAGTGGCTCGGCATCGAGAGCGAACAGACATTCCAGGGCTTCGGCGTCTCCGCCTGCGCCACCTGCGACGGTTTCTTCTATCGCAACAAGGACGTGATCGTGGTCGGCGGCGGCAACTCGGCCGTTGAGGAAGCGCTCTATCTGTCGAACATCGCCAAGACGGTCACCGTCGTGCACCGCCGCGACAGCTTCCGCTCGGAAAAGATCCTGCAGGAACGCATCTTCGCCAAGGATAACGTCAAGATTCTCTGGAACACTGAGATTGCCGAGATCACCGGTGCCCCGGCCAAGCCGCCGATGCCGCCATCGGTTTCGGGCGTGCGTCTGCGCGACGTCAGAACCGGCGTCGTTGCCGACCACACCATCGACGGCGTCTTCGTGGCGATCGGCCATGCACCGGCGACCGAACTGTTCAAGGGCAAGCTGAAGCTCAAGGACAACGGATACCTCTGGACGGCGCCCGATTCGACCGCAACCAGCGTCCAGGGCGTTTACGCCGCCGGCGACGTCACCGACGATACTTTCCGCCAGGCGATCACCGCCGCAGGCCTGGGTTGCATGGCAGCGCTCGAAGCCGAACGATATCTCACGGGCCAGCTGCCCGTCGCCGTAGCTGCGGAGTAAGATCGGCATGAGGGGTAGTGGAATGCCGTTGGACTGGGACAAGCTGCGCATTTTCCACGCAGCTGCCGAAGCCGGTTCGTTCACCCATGCAGCCGATAAACTGCATCTCTCGCAGTCGGCCATCAGCCGTCAGGTCAGCGCGCTCGAGCAGGATGTCGGAACCAAGCTGTTCCACCGCCACGCCCGCGGCCTGATTCTCACCGAGCAGGGCGAGTTGCTCTACCGCACGGCTCACGACGTGCTGCTGAAACTCGAAACCGTCAAGATGCAGCTGACGGAGACGACGGAGACGCCGCAGGGCAAGCTCCGCGTCACCACCACGGTCGGTCTCGGCCAGGGCTGGCTGACCGATAAGATCCAGGAGTTCATGCAGCTCTATCCCGACGTCCAGATCCAGCTGATCCTCGACAACGAGGAAGTGGACGTCAACATGCGCTACGCCGATTGCGCCATTCGCCTGCGCCAGCCGCAGCAGTCGGACCTTATCCAGCGCAAGCTGTTCACCGTGCACATGCACGTCTACGCCGCCCCCTCCTACATCAATCGACATGGAGAGCCGCAGGCGGTCGAGGATCTCGACAATCACCGGATCATCACCTTCGGCGAACCGGCGCCAAACTATCTGCTCGATGTGAACTGGCTTGAAATCGCCGGCCGCTCCTCCGACAACAAGCGCATGCCGCACCTGCAGATCAACAGCCAGACATCGATCAAGCGCGCCTGCCTGCTCGGTATGGGAATCGCCTGCTTGCCCGACTATATCGTCGGCCGTGACCCGGGACTGATTCAGCTGCCGATCAACGCCGATGTGCCGTCATTCGACACCTATTTCTGCTATCCCGACGAAATGAAGAACGCTGCCAAGCTTAAGGCTTTCCGAGATTTCATCGTCAGCAAGGCCAGAAACTGGAGCTTCTAGCTGTTTTTGCAGAGAAATCGGTAAGCCGTGCGCTTATTGCATGCCAGTCATGCACAAAAATTGATTGCCGCCTGCACATTAAAACACCATATCAAGCTCAGCTGATGCACACGGTGGCTTTTCCTCCCAGTTCCACCGCATTAGCTGTTCCCCTCTGGAGGTTTAGACCTTCATACCTATAAAGGGCCCTGGTTTTCCGGTGGCCCTCTTTTTTTGCCTTATTTTTCCGCAACGCAACAGAAAATGCTGCAACGCATAGCAGGCATGCGCAAAAGGGCATTGAATTCTGCCTCCGAAAGCATCATATCGCTCTCAGTTGATGCACATGGCGGTTCTCTCCCAGTGCCGCCGCATTAGCTGTTCCCCTCTGGAGGTTGAATGACCTTCACACCTTAAAGGGCCCCGATTTATCGGAGGCCCTCTTTTTTTGCTTAAAATTTAACCAGAGAAAAAGAGTAATGCGCGTTTGCGCATGCCTTGAATATCGAAAACCATCAATCCATATATCGTCCAGAAACGATTTACAGTTCGGCGAACGACGATGGACAACGACGAAATCCTGAAAGCGCTCTCCCATCCCAAGCGGATGGAAATCCTCAACTGGCTGAAAAACCCGGAGGCGCATTTTGCCTCGCAGGAGCATCCGCTCGAGATGGGCGTCTGCGCCAGCCAGTTCGAACGCTGCGGCCTGTCGCAGTCCACCGTTTCGGCGCATCTTGGAACGCTGAGCCGCGCCAATCTCGTCACCACCCGCCGCGTCGGCCAGTGGATCTTCTACAAACGCAACGAAGAAACCATCGCTGCATTCCTGAAGCAGCTGGCACAGGACCTTTAATCATGCCCCTCGCTCTCCTCGTCCTTGCCCTCAGCGCATTTGCGATCGGCACGACGGAATTCGTCATCATGGGCCTGCTGCCTGAAGTCGCGGCCGATTTGGCCGTCAGCATCCCGCAAGCGGGCTGGCTGGTCACTGGATACGCGCTCGCCGTCGCGATTGGCGCTCCCGTCATGGCGGTGTCGACCGCGCATCTCAAACGCAGAACGGCGTTGATCGCGCTCATGGCCTTCTTCATCGCCGGCAATCTGCTATGCGCTCTGGCACCAGGCTACTGGGTATTGATGATCGCCCGGGTCGTCACCGCGCTCTGCCACGGTGCCTTCTTCGGCATCGGTTCCGTTGTCGCCGCGAACCTGGTGGCGCCCGATCGCCGCGCCCGTGCCGTCGCCCTGATGTTTACCGGGCTGACGCTTGCCAACGTTCTCGGCGTGCCGCTCGGCACCGCCATTGGCCAGGCCTTCGGTTGGCGCTCGACCTTTGCCGTCGTCACCGTCATCGGTATCGTCACCATCGCCGGCCTGATCGCGGTCCTGCCGAGGGACCGTCAGGAGGAACAGGGAAACATCTTCCGCGAGATCGCCGCCCTGAAGAATGGCCACCTGTGGCTGGCGCTGTCGACCACGGTCTTCTTCTCCGCCTCGATGTTCGCCCTCTTCACCTATATCGCCCCGCTGCTGCGTGATGTTACCGGCCTGTCGCCGCAGGGCGTGACCTGGACATTGTTCCTGATCGGCCTCGGCCTCACCGTCGGCAATCTCCTGGGCGGCAAGCTGGCCGACTGGAAGCTCGGCGCGACACTCGCCGGTGTTTTCGCACTGATCGCCATAACGTCCGTCGCCTTCAGCTTTGCCAGCCCCTATTTTATCGCCGCCGAAATTACCCTCTCCGTCTGGGCTGTGGCCACCTTCGCCGCCGTCCCTGCCCTGCAGGTCGGCGTCGTGCACTTCGGCAAGGATGCGCCCAATCTGGTCTCGACGATCAATATCGGCGCCTTCAACACCGGCAACGCGCTCGGCGCTTGGGCCGGCGGCATGGCCATCGCACTCGGCTTCGACATGACGCGCGTCCCGCTCGTTGCGGCTGTGATGGCCCTGATCGGCCTCGTCGTCACTGCACTTACCTACCTCTCCGCCAAGGGCAAGGCAGCCATGCCTGCCCCGGCTGAATGATCTTCCTGCCCCCAAACCACCTCCGAAAGGACTTCACATGAGCAAGCTCTTCGAACCAACCCAGGTCGGTGATATCGCTGTCAAGAACCGCATCGTCATGGCCCCGCTCACCCGCAACCGCTCGCCGGGCGCCGTGCCGAACGATCTCAACGTCGAATATTACACCCAGCGTGCCACCGCCGGCCTGATCGTCACCGAGGCCACCGCCATCACCCACCAGGGCCAGGGCTATGCCGACGTTCCCGGCCTCTACAGCAAGGAAGCCCTCGACGGCTGGAAGCGCGTGACCGACGCGGTCCACGCCCACGGCGGCAAGATTGTCGTGCAGATGTGGCATGTCGGCCGTATCTCGCACACGACGCTGCAGCCGAATGGCGGCAAGCCGGTCTCCTCGAGCAACAAGACCGCCAAGTCGAAGACCTACCTCGTCAACGCCGACGGTACCGGCAGCTTCGCCGAGACCTCCGAACCGCGCGCGCTTGAAACGGCCGAGATCGCAGGCATCGTCGAGGATTATCGCAAGGCCGCCCGCGCCGCTGTTGACGCCGGCTTCGATGGCGTCGAGATCCACGCCGCCAACGGCTATCTGATCGACCAGTTCCTGCGTGCCGACATCAACGACCGCACCGACCAGTATGGCGGCTCGATCGAAAACCGCGCCCGCTTCCTGTTCGAGGTGGTCGATGTGATCACCAAGGAAATCGGTGCGCGCCGCACCGGCATCCGCATTTCCCCGGTGACACCAGCCAACGACGCGTCCGATCCGGCCCCGCAGCCGCTATTCGACTACGTCGTCGAAGGCCTGGCGAAATACGATCTCGCCTTCATCCACGTCATCGAGGGTGCGACCGGCGGCGACCGCAATTTCCAGCAGGGCGACAAGCCTTTCGACTATGCCGGCCTACGCGCCGCCTATGAAAAGGCTGGCGGCAAGGCAAGCTGGATGGTCAACAACGGCTACGATCGCCAGCTGGCGATCGACACCGTGGAAAGCGGCAAGGCCGACCTGATCGCCTTCGGCAAGCCCTTCATCGCAAACCCGGATCTCGTCGAGCGTCTCCAGGCAAACGCCCCGCTCAACGCAATCGACCAGGCCACCCTCTATGGCGGCGGCCCCAAGGGCTACATTGACTACCCGGCCCTCGAAAAGGTCGCCTAAGCCCCCGGACGCTTCGAAATCCCGCCTAACGGCGGGATTTCTTTTTGTGGGACGTTGCCGCGCTCGCGGGCAACGCCATCCAGCATCATTTGCTTTCGGACGGCAAGGCGGTAGCATCCGGCCATGTTCAAGCCCCATCTCGACCGTTGGCACCTCATTGCCGACGGCGCGCCGTTCACCACGCGCTCCAGCAATCTTCTTCCCGTACGCTGGCAAGGCAAGCCCGCCATGCTCAAGCTCGCCCGCGACGACGCCGAGCGCTCGGGCGCCGCCCTGATGCAATGGTGGGACGGGAACGGCGCGGCGAAAGTCTTCTGCCACGACGCCGAGGCCATCGTTCTGGCGAGAGCCGAGGGCACGCGCTCGCTGTTGGCCATGGCCACATCGGGAGCCGATGACGAAGCAAGCCGCATCATCTGCGACACCGTCGCCAAACTGCACACGCCGCGTCATCGACCAAAGCCATCGCTCGTTCCCCTCGCCCGATGGTTCCGTGATCTGGCCCCGGCCGCCCGCACGCATGGCGGCACGCTCGCCGAGTGCCACCGCATCGCCACCGCCCTCCTTTCCGAGCCGTGCGAACCGGTCGCCCTGCATGGCGACATCCACCACGGCAACATCCTCGACTTCCAGGAACACGGCTGGCTGGCGATCGATCCGAAGGGGCTGTTTGGCGAACGCTGTTTCGACTACGCCAACACCTTCGCCAATCCCGAGCTGTCGACCGTTACCGATCCGCACCGTTTGCGGCGACAATTGCGTGTCGTATCCATGCGCGCGAACCTCGAGCCCCAACGCCTGCTCCGCTGGATCGTCGCCTATTGCGGCCTCTCCGCCGCCTGGTTTCTGGGGGACGGCGCCATATCGGAAGCGCAAACCCCGCTGACGGTGGCCCGCATCGCCTTGGCGGAACTCGCCTAGAGCGACACCCCTGGCCGCAGCGCGGGGCTCGCGCCGCGCGGTGTCACCGCCGGCAGGCAACCCAGCGACGAAAGGGATGCACGCACCGCCTCGTCGATCGGCGTCCTCGGCTCGCTGCCGAGTTCTGCGACCAGACGATCGTTGCTCATGCGGATCGGTTCGCGCCAGAGATAGCGCATCTCCTTCAACTCGCGCATGAACGCCACGAAAGGCGCGGCCAGCGGCACGACGAACCAGGGGAAGCGCCGCAACTTGATCGGCCCCCCGACGACCCGCCGGATCGCCTCGGCCATCTGGCCGCCGTCGGCATCCCAGAAACCGTCCATGTGATAGACGGCGAAGGTGGGCAGCCGTTCACGGCGTTCGACCAACCGCACCATCGTCTCCGCCACGTCGGGCAGATAGGCCCATTGGTGGCCAACGCCCTCGCGTGATGGGTTGGTGACGACGGCGACGGGTTTTCCCGGCGTCACCATCGCCTGCGAAAACCAGCTGCTCGCAGCACCCGGCCCGAAGAAATCCCCGGCCCGAACGATGATGACGCCAGTGCCGTCACGCGACGCGGCCTGCAGCCGCCTTTCCATCTCGACGCGAATTCTACCCTTCTTCGTTTGCGGATACTGAGGACTATCCTCGCGCAGGAGCGGAAAGGCATCGGGGCCGAAATTATAGATAGTGCCCGGTAGCAGGATCGACGCACCCGCCCGCCTGGCCGCGGTAATCGTGTTGTCGAGCATTGGCAGGACCAGCTTCTCCCAATCGCGATAACCGGGCGGATTGACGGCATGGACGACAAGCGCGGCACCTTCGGCGGCGGCCTTGACGTCGGCCGCGTTCATCGCGTCTCCCTTGATCCATTCGAAATCGTCGCCAGCAGCGGCCCGGACCTTCTTGGTGTCGCGCACCAGTGCCCGGATATGCCAACCACGGGCTGCGAGCGTATGGGCAACGGTGCCGCCTATGCCGCCGGTGGCACCGAGAACAAGTGCGATCTGCTTGGTCATGATCATCTCCTTCGTCTGACAGGGAGATGATGCACCTCACCCGCGATAAACAAAATTGACGAAACCTGTATGCACACTATACATAATTGAATGATCATGGAACCAAGCTGGGACTTCTACCGCACCTTTCTCGCCGTGATAGATCATGGCTCGCTATCGGCCGCCGCTCGTGAGCTTGGCCTGACGCAACCGACCGTCGGGCGTCACATCGACGCGCTGGAGCAGACCATCGGCTCGCAGCTCTTCATCCGCTCGCAAAGCGGCCTGTTGCCGACGGAAGCCGCGCTTGAATTGCGCCCCTATGCCGAGACGCTCGCCTCCACCTCCGCCGCCCTGCTGCGCACCGCCTCCGGCCACCGCCAGCGCGTTGCCGGCACCGTGCGCATCAGCGCCAGCGAGGTGATCGGCGTCGAGGTCCTCCCCGCCATTCTGGCGCCCTTGATGGAAGCGCATCCGGAGCTCGACATCGAACTCTCCGCATCCGATGCCATCGAGGACCTGCTGAACCGTGAGGCGGATATCGCCGTGCGCATGAGCGAGCCGCCGCAAGATGCCCTGATCGTGCAGCGCATCGGCGACATACCGCTCGGCTTTCATGCCCATCGCCGCTATCTCGAGCGTCGTGGCACGCCGCAAGCGCTGGCCGACCTTGCCGGACACCGGCTGATCGGCTTCGACCGGCAGACGGGCTACGTCAGGGCGATGCTGAAGCGCTTCCCGATGGTCGAGGGCATTGAGTTCGGGTTCAAGGCCGACAGCACCCTGGCGCAGCTGGCGGCCGTCAGGCAAGGGCTGGGAATCGGCATCTGCCAGACGGGCCTCGCGGTGTCCGATCCGGATCTGGTTCACCTTCTCCCGGAGCTGTTTCGCATTCCGCTCGGAACCTGGGTTGTCATGCACGAGAGCATCAGAACCGCGCCACGCTATCGGGTGACGTTCGATGCGCTGGTCGCAGGTCTGCAGGACTATATCAGGGGAAATGCGCGCAGCCGTCTGAAATGACAGCCGCCTGTCTTGAAGCGTTGTCGGTCAGACGCGTGGGGCGGTGGCAGACGGGTGGGTCTTCCAGTTGCCGTCGACCACTTCGGTCTCAGGTCGGTCGCCGCCCTCGGCATACTCCTCGTGCCACTTGCCCTTGTCGTCCTGCCAGCTGATTTCAGCGGAATCGCCGCCCACCTGCTGCTCGGCCGCGACGATGCGGGCTGCCGCTAGCGCGTCTGAATGCGTCGGGAACGCCTCGGAATAGACGGCTCCCAGCCGGTAGGCCCAGCCCCCGTCATGCGGGACGACTTCGTAGACCACCTTGACCATGCATTTCACTCCTCTTCGTGTCTTCTTCTTGCGTCACATCCGAAGGCCGACCGGATCATATCCGGTTTCGCCGCGGGGCCGCTGGGCAGGAAGACGAGAGGCGCCGCGATATGCTTCCGGCTCGCCAATACCGGCAGTATTCCATTAAATCAGCAAGACTGCAAACCACCGCCAGAACCGTGCCGACTTGATATGTAAAATCATCGCCTTAGAGTTAAAGCATGAATCAGAATCGGAGCCGCACATTGGGCATTGCCTCACGCCTGAAAACCGAACGCTACCTGCTGATCGCGCTGATGGTCGGCGTCATCGCCTTCGCGTCGGAACATGCCATCCTGGAGATGGGCCAGACGGCGGCGCTGATCGCTGCGGCAGCGCTGATTGGAACCATCATCCTCGCCTCCATGCGCGTCGCGCACCATGCCGAAATCCTCGCGATCAAGGTCGGCGATCCCTATGGCACGATGATCCTGACCCTGTCGGCCGTCGCCGTCGAGGTCATTATCCTCGCCATCATGATGGCGGGTGAAAGTTCGCCGACCTTGGTGCGCGACACGATCTATTCGGCGCTGATGCTTGATATCAACGGCATCCTCGGCCTCGCCGCCCTGCTCGGCGGCCTGAAGCACGGCGAACAGCCCTATAACGACAACTCCGGCAAGACTTACGGTGTGATGATCCTGACGGCGATCGGCATATCGATGATCGTCCCGGAGTTCGTACCCGATGACAAATGGCACTACTACTCGATGTTCACCATCGTCGCGATGATCGCGCTCTATGGCCTGTTCCTGCGCATGCAGGTCGGCCAGCACAGCTATTTCTTCAGCTACAGCTATCGCGACGAACGCAAAGCCGAAGGATCGGAGGAGCATGACGCCGAAGGATCGACCATCGAGTCGATCGCCACCATCATCGTCGGTGTCGTCATCATCGGGGCGCTCGCCGAATTCATGTCCGCCTTCATGAACGACGGCCTGAAGGGCACCGGTGCGCCGATCGGGCTGGCGGCCCTCGTCGTCGCCACCATCTCCGCTGCGCCAGAAATCCTAACCGCGCTGCGCGCCGCCCTGAAGAACCGCATGCAGGCAACCGTCAACATCGCCATGGGGGCGTCGCTGTCCACTGTCATCCTGACCGTTCCGGTCATGGAAGGGATCGCCCTCTATACCGGCCAGCCGTTCATCATGGCGATGACGCCGGTGCAGACTGTCATGGTGGCGATCACCCTGATTGCCGCGGCGATCAACCTCAACGACGGCGAGACCAACGCCATCGAGGGCATGACCCACTTCATCCTCTTCGCGACATTCCTGATGCTGGCGGGGCTGGGATTATGATGACAGTCTACGGCTCAGACGGCGATAGGACTCCAAAATCATCGACTTAAAGCGATGCCTTGAATCAGACTGCGAGCGGCGCGCACCACGCGTCGCCCCCTAACACATCAGGCAGCTGCCTTGTCTGGCGTGCCGAAAAGCACGGCGCGATTTCGGCCGGTATCCTTCGCGATGTAAAGCGCCGCATCGGCCATCTTCAACAGGTCGCTCCACGAATGCGCGGTGTCCTTACTGGTCGCGACGCCGATGCTGACCGTCAGCGGCACACGCTGGCCGTTACTATCCACCACCAACTCTCGCACACTATCGACCAGCCGTTCGGCGGCGGCCATTGCTTCTGCGGCACTGGTCTTCGGCAGATACGCCGCGAACTCCTCGCCGCCCAGGCGAGCAAAGCTGCCACCGGTAGCCAAGTTGCTCTGGATGGTTTCCGCGAAGCTGACGAGCACCTGATCGCCGGTGTCGTGGCCGAAGCGGTCGTTGACCTGCTTGAACAGATCGAGATCCATCAGCAACAGCGCGTCATCAGGCTTCATCACCCGCGGCATGCGCGAAGTGAACCAGCGGCGGTTGCCGACGCCGGTGAGGATGTCGGTATCGGCCGCATGCCGCAACTCCGCCTCGGCCCTCTCCTTGACGAGAATGATGACGAACAGGGCGATAGCGAAATGGCAGATGATCCTCAGGAAGAATGCCCAGCGCGGCGATAGCGGCGTCAATGTCGGCGCAACCATGGCAAAAACCACCAGCAGCGCGAGCAGCGAACCGATCGCGATCACCACCGAGAGCAACAGGCGCACCGGCAACCGCTCCGGCCTGCGATCGGCAGCCACACCGGCGGCGGATGCCGCGAGCGACAGAAACGACATGGAATTGGAGATACCGCCGCGAACCGCGTCATCGAGATAGAACTTCGTCACCGCCGCGGCCACCACCAACACGACCGGCACAGCCAGAGCCAGCCAGTCGGCGAGGCGCTGCCGACCACTGCTCAGCCTGCGCATGCCGATCCAGAAAAAGGCATAGCCAACGAGGCCGAACCCGAATGTCCCGAGCGTCCAGATCTCGTGCGGCAGGATCTCACGATCACCCAATCCCGCCATGGTCGATGAGAGCGCAAGCGACAGAAAAGCCGTCGCCAGGATTCCAAGCCCTTCGCCACGCCTGGATTGCCAGCGCGCATAGAGAAAGCACAAGGCGCCGACAAGAAAGGAGCATTGGTGCAGCAGCAGCACCGTGGCGAGGTCGAGTTGGATGGTCATGATACCGGGAAAATGAAATTCTGAAAAAGCAAGAGAAGGCATAGGTGACAGTAATTAGCGCTTTTTAAATGGCGGACCTTGAAACGTACCCCTAATAAAAAACCCGCCGTCACCGGCGGGTTTGATGATGGGTTGTGAAAGTCTTACTTGCAGGCCCCGCAGAAGCGCTGGATGCGCTTGCAGGCTTCTTCGAGCAGTTCTTCCGAGGTCGCGTAGGAAATGCGGAAGTTCGGGCCGAGGCCGAAGGCCGAACCGTGCACAACGGCAACGCCTTCCGATTCTAGCAGTTCCGAGACGAAGTCTTCGTCTGTCTCGATGACCTTGCCCGTCGGCGCCGTCTTGCCGATCAGGCCGGCGCATGACGGATAGACGTAGAACGCGCCTTCCGGCTTCGGGCATACGATGCCGGTCGCCTGGTTCAGCATCGATACGACGAGATCACGACGGCCTTCGAAGATCGCCTTGTTCTTGGCGACAAAATCCTGCGGACCGTTGAGCGCCTCGACGGCGGCCCACTGTGCGATCGACGATGCACCCGATGTCTGCTGGCCCTGGATCATGTCCATGGCCTTGATCAGTGCAAGCGGGCCGGCCGCATAGCCGATACGCCAGCCGGTCATGGCATAGGCCTTGGACACGCCGTTCATCGTCAGCGTGCGGTCGTAGAGCTTAGGCTCGACTTCAACAGGGGTCGCGAACTTGAAGTCGCCGAAGGTCAGGTGCTCGTACATGTCGTCGGTCAGCACCCAGACATGCGGATGCTTCAGCAACACGTCGGTCAGCGCCTTCAGCTCGTCGTGGCTGTAGGCGGCACCCGTCGGGTTGGACGGCGAGTTGAACAGGAACCACTTCGTCTTCGGCGTGATGGCGCCTTCAAGTTCGGCGGCCGTCAGCTTGAAATTGTTTTCCTGCTTGGTCTCGACGGCAACAGGCGTGCCGCCGCAAATCGAAACCATTTCAGGATAGGACACCCAGTACGGCGCCGGGATGATGACTTCGTCACCCGGGTTCATTGTCGCCATGAAGGCGTTGAAAAGAATCTGCTTTCCGCCGGTACCGACGATCGTCTGCTGCCAGTCGTAGTCGAGGCCGTTCTCGCGCTTGAACTTCGCAGCGATCGCCTTGCGCAGTTCAGGGATACCGGACACAGGCGTGTACTTGGTTTCGCCGCGGTTGATCGCGTCGATGGCGGCCTGCTTGATGTTATCTGGCGTATCGAAGTCCGGCTCGCCGGCGCCGAGACCGATCACGTCACGGCCTTTTGCTTTCAACTCGCGCGCTTTCTGGGAAACGGCGATGGTGGCGGAAGGCTTCACACGGGAAAGAGCATCGGCAAGAAAGGCCATGATATCGGTCCTATACGGTTGATTTTAGCAGAAAGCCGGGACCGGAATTCTGCGCTAAGGTCTATGTCCAATGTAAACAGGCTTTTCAAGCGCAAAGGCGTGATGGGGCCAATGATTCTTCGTGATCAATTGGGCCCGGCGTCATACCGATTCGGGCACGCAGAACCCAATGCCGTAACGAGACCGCCCGCACCCCGGCAGCCACGCTCTCCAACGACCCCGATTAACCCGCTAAAATCAAAAACTTCGCCAGATTCGACCTTTGCCACGAATTGGCCGCAACAAATGCCGTGGCATGCCGCAATTCCGTCGCGAGCCCGCCGAGATCGGAGCCGCATTCTCTCATCTCCGAAATTGGTGAGTGAGGGCATGCCATGTTTCTGGATGATGAAGTCGTTGTCAGGCGCCTGCGCGCTGGTCGTTTCTCCATATCCCTGCTGATTGCATTCGTGGCGTTTGCCGCCTCCATTCTCGTCACGTCGGGGCTGGTCACCGCAGCCTATGCGGCCGAAGAGCCCGCGCAAAAGCCGCAGCAGCTCGCCGGCCTCGTCAGGCCCAACGACGTCAACAGCGGCTCCCTGCTCTTTCCCGCCAAGGAGCCCGGCTTCTTCGTCGAGGCGCCGCGTCTGAAGACCGACGTCGAGATGGACGTCTCCGGCCCGATCGCCCGCGTCAAGGTCACCCAGCGCTTCCAGAACCCAAGCAAGGGCTGGGTTGAAGGCACCTACGTCTTCCCGCTGCCGGAAAATTCCGCCGTCGACGTCTTGAAGATGCAGATCGGCGATCGCTTCATCGAAGGCCAGATCAAGCCCCGCCAGGAGGCACGCGAGATATACGAGCAGGCCAAGGCCGAAGGCAAGAAGGCAGCCCTTCTGGAGCAGCAGCGCCCCAACATCTTCACCAACCAGGTCGCCAATATCGGCCCCGGCGAAACCATCGTCGTGCAGATCGAGTACCAGCAGTCGGTGCACCAGTCCGGCGGCGAATTCTCGCTGCGCTTCCCGATGGTCGTCGCCCCACGCTACAATCCCGCCCCGATCGTCCAGACCGTCGAGTTCAACAACGGCGCCGGCTTCGCCGTCCCTTCCGATCCGGTCGAAAACCGCGACAAGATCGAAGCGCCCGTGCTCGATCCGCGCGAGAACGCCAGGATCAATCCGGTCGCGATGACGGTGAACCTGAAGGCAGGTTTCCCGCTCGGCGACGTCAGATCCTCCTTCCACGATGTCGATATCAAGGAGGACGGCGACCAGAACAGGACGATCGCGCTGAAAGGCGAGACCGTTCCCGCCGACAAGGATTTTGAGCTCACCTGGCACGCCGCGCCCGGCAAGACCCCGAGCGCAGGGCTCTTCCGGGAAGTGCTTGGCGGCAAGACCTACCTGCTCGCCTTCGTCACCCCGCCGGCAACGCCCGACACATCCGCCGCCCCGGCCAAGCGCGAGGTCGTCTTCGTCATCGACAATTCCGGCTCGATGTCTGGCCCCTCGATCGAACAGGCCAAACAGAGCCTGGCGCTTGCCATCTCCCGCCTCAACCCCGACGACCGCTTCAACGTCATCCGTTTCGATGACACGATGACCGACTATTTCAACGGCCTCGTCGCCGCCTCGCCAGACAACCGCGAGAAGGCCATCGCCTATGTCAGGGGCCTGACGGCTGACGGCGGCACCGAGATGCTTCCCGCGTTGCAGGCCGCCCTGCGCAATCAGGGCGCGGTTGCATCAGGCGCTCTCCGCCAGGTGGTCTTCCTCACCGACGGCGCGATCGGCAACGAGCAGCAACTGTTCACCGAGATCACCCAGAACCGCGGCGACGCCCGCGTCTTCACCGTCGGTATTGGCTCGGCGCCGAACTCCTACTTCATGACCAAGGCCGCCGAGATGGGCCGCGGCACCTTCACTCAAATCGGCTCCACCGATCAGATCGCCGCGCGCATGGAAGAGCTTTTCGCCAAACTTCAGAATCCCGCGATGACGGATATTTCGGCCACGTTCGACGGCGCCAAGGCCGAGGATATCACGCCGAACCCGATGCCAGACCTCTACACCGGCGAGCCAGTCGTGCTGACGGCGGAGCTGCCTGACGAAAAGCCATCCGGCAAGCTGCAGATCACCGGCAGGACGGGCGCCCAGCCATGGCGCGTCGAGATGGACATCGCCAACGCCGCGACTGGCCAGGGTATCTCCAAGCTCTGGGCTCGCCGCAAGATCGACGACCTCGAAGCCCGCGCCTACGAACGGCAGGACCCAACGGCGCTCGACAAGGACGTCGAGACCGTGGCGCTCGCCCATCACCTCGTCTCCCGCATGACCAGCCTCGTCGCCATCGACGTCACCCCGTCGCGCCCATCCGACAAGCCGCTGGACCAGACGAAGCTGCCGCTCAACCTGCCCGACGGTTGGGATTTCGAGAAGGTATTCGGCGAAACAGCCGCTGCCCCGCAGATGCCCGCAGGTGCGACACCGGATCACGCCATGGCCGCGCCGCAGCAGCAGTTTGCAGTGCTGGCCGCCACCCGCATGGCCGCAGCACCCACGCCAAAGGCCGCCAACTTGATCGCCCAACGCTCCGCCTCTATCCAGCTGCCGCAGACCGCGACCCGCGCAGATGAGCAGATCGCCCGCGGCGTGACGATGCTGGTGCTCGCGCTCGCCGCAGCCACCGGGCTGGTGGGCTGGAGGCGTCGCAACGCCAGGGGAGCGTCGCGCCATGGCAGCTAGGAGCGCCCACGGCGGACGATACCAGCAGGCCGACGATTTCGGCCCGCTTCCGACCTACCTGGAACTTGCGATGGCAACGGCCGCTGCCACAGCCTTCGACGTGCCAAAGACCAGGCAGGAGGCATCGCGTCTGCCACGCCTGTCCGCAGTGGAAAAGGCAATTGCCGTCAGCATCGCCTTGCTTGCCCTCTACGGCGCCATCCTGATCGGAGATGGCATCTACATCAAGGCGAAGGCGCAGTTGTCGCAGTTCCTGCTCGGCCGCGCCTTCGCCGCCGAACTGAGGGGCGAGGACGCCAAGCCATGGCCCTGGGCGGACTTCACCACCGAGGCCAAGGTCAGCGCGCCGCGCCTCGGCAAGCAGGCGATCGTTCTCGCCGGTGCCTCGGGCGAAGCGCTGGCCTTCGGCCCGGCCTGGCTCACCAACACGCCGCAGCCCGGCGATGAGGGCACATCCGTCATCGCCGCCCACCGCGACACGCATTTCCGCTGGTTGAAGGACGTCAAGCCGGGAGACGCGATCGAGGTGACCCGCCGCGACGGCACCCTCCTCACCTTCAAGGCCGGCGAAGGCCGCGTCGTCTCATGGGACAACAGCGGCATCGACCCGGCCGCTCAGGGCCATCACCTCGTGCTCGCCACCTGCTGGCCGTTCGGCGCCACCGAGCGCGGGCCGCTGCGCTACGTCGTCGAGGCCGAGCTTGTTGACGACAAGGCCACAGGTGCCATTCAACCCGCCAACACAAAGCCGTTATCCCTCACCCCTTGAGGGTTGAAGCATCAGCCATGCCACTCCACTTCTCCACGCAATGTCGGGATGCAACAGCGGGATGGATGATGAACTCGGTTTTGGCGCTTAGGCTTGGCATACTGCTGACAACGGTAACACTCGCCCTCACGGTGCCGGCACTGGCGGCCGACACGGTCCAGACCAAGAAGGTCGCGGTGCAGGTCGAGACCATTGCCTCCGGCCTTGAACATCCTTGGGCCGTCGCCGTCCTGCCGGATGGCGGCTATATCGTTACCGAACGCCCCGGCCGCCTGCGCATCATCCGCGACGGCAAGCTCTCCGCACCGATCGCCAACGTTCCAAAGGTCAGCGCCAGAAGCCAGGGCGGCCTGATGGATATCGAACTGGCACCCGATTTCTCCACCTCGCGGACCCTCTATCTGACGGCCGCAACGCCAGGCGACGGCGGCTCCGGCACCGAGGCCTTCAGCGCCACCCTCTCCGCCGACGGAACCGCGCTTGATAACGTCAAGTCGATCTTCAAGATGCGCCAGTTCACCGGTGGCGGCATCCAGTACGGCTCGCGCATCGCCATCGCCAAGGACGGCTCTCTCTTCATCAGCATCGGCGACCGTGGCGATCGCGACCGCTCGCAGGACTGGAAGGATGACGCCGGCGCCATCGTCCACATCAACGCCGACGGTAGCACCCCCACCGACAATCCCTTCAAGGACGGCGTTAAGGCGCTGCCCGAAATCTGGTCGAAAGGCCACCGCAACCCTCAGGGCATCACCTTCGACGCCGCCGATGGCAGGCTCTACACCGTCGAACACGGCGCCCGCGGCGGCGACGAGATCAACGGCATCGAGCCCGGCAAGAACTACGGCTGGCCGGTCATTACCTACGGCCGCGATTATTCCGGCGCCGAGATCGGCGAAGGCACCGCGAAGGAAGGCTTGGAGCAACCGCTCTATTACTGGGATCCGTCGATCGCCCCGGGCGCGGTCGCCATCTACCGCGGCAAGATGTTTCCCGAATGGAACGGCGACTTCCTGGTGGCCGCGCTGAAGTTCAAGCTGCTGTCGCGCATGCAGCGCGACGATACCGGCGCTTTCGTTGCCGAAGAACGGATGTTCGACGGCGACTACGGCCGCATGCGCGATGTAGTCGTTGCTCCGGATGGGGCGTTGCTGATCGTCACCGATGAAGACGACGGCGCGCTTATCCGCGTCTCGCGATCGCCTGATAGCAACGGCTGAGCCCAACCCTAGCCGCTCTTGCTGTCTCCGAAAGCAGCTGCTAACGGTCGCTGCGAATTCGACCGTTCTTTCCTCCCCCGCATCGAGCCATTCCCCGCTCGCGCCGACATCCACTCTAAGGCCAACATGACGCGCATCCAGGCGAACCTTGTTCTATTGCTCGCGGCAGCGATATGGGGTGGTGGTTTTGTCGCTCAGTCGACGGCGATGAAATCGATCGGTCCGTTCTGGTTCATCGGCCTCAGGTTCGCGATCGCCACAATCGTCGTGCTCCCGTTCGTGCTGCTCGAATCCCGCAAGGCAAAGGCGAAGACATCGCCGCGGCATGGCAAGCTCTATCTTCTGATTGGCCTCTGCCTGTTCGGCGGGGCAGTCACCCAGCAGATCGGCTTGCAGACCACCACCGTTACCAATTCCAGTTTCATCACCGGGCTTTACGTCGTCGTCGTCCCGCTCATCGCCGTCGCTTTCCTGCGCCGAGCACCCCACTGGATCGTCTGGCCCGGCGCCATAATGGCCGTCACCGGCATCTACCTGCTGTCAGGAGGCCAATTGTCAGCCCTGTCAAGCGGCGATCTTCTGACCGTCGTTTGCGCTGTCTTCTGGGCGGGCCAGATCACGCTTGCCGGTATCACCGTTTCTGAAACCGGCCGGCCGCTGACGCTCGCGGCGACACAATTCGCAGTCACCGCAATCGGCGCTCTTGGCGTTGCCGTTATCGTCGAACCGATCAGCTGGGAGGCAGTCTGGTTGGCCTTGCCGGAAATCCTCTATGTCGGGATCGTCGCCTCAGGCCTGGCCTTCTCACTGCAGATCATCGGCCAGCGCTACACGACGCCATCGCAAGCCGCCATCTTCCTGTCTTCGGAAGCGCTCTTCGGTGCCTCGCTCGGCGCCCTGCTACTCGGCGAAACCATGCCACCGCTGGGCTACGCAGGCTGCGCGCTGATGTTCGCAGCTATGCTTCTGGTTGAAATCGTCCCCGAAATAGCGCGCCGACGTGGTCTGAACAGGCTGGCTAGCAGCCCAAATCTGGGTTGAAACGGAAAATGTGAAAAAAAGTTTAACGATCGCAGGATCGCGCCCACGTTGCATTTTTGGCAAAATCTGCTCCTAAAATATATTGCCATCGATACAAAACGTTATTCAACACCCGCTGAAGAGGGTTTTTTTTCACCACGGCTAAAATTCGCACGCCAAACCCCTGCGCTCCCGGGCTTTCGCCGGAAAACTTTTGCTTGCCAAAATTGCGCAATCGCAGCAATCTCGTGGCGTTCGGGCAGTTTGCGAGCATGGGAAAGTCCTTAAGAATTTGCGCGCCGGAGACGCTAATACTCCGGTCGATCGGTTCCAAGAAGCGGGCAGAAGTTCCGCGGTGAACTGAGCGAGCCAGAGGGGACCTTTATCTCACAATTCAATAATTGCCTGGGAGCGTCTCTGTGAGGAGACAGTGACACGATGCTGCCTGTGTGGATGGCGGGCAGAGTTAAAAGGACCTGAGCATGGCCGAGACTGGTACAGTAAAATTCTTCAACACCGACAAGGGATTTGGCTTCATCAAGCCTGATAAGGGCGGGGCCGACATCTTCGTTCACATTTCTGCCGTTCAGGCTTCTGGTCTGGCCGGATTGACGGAAAACCAGAAGGTAAGCTTCGACACGGAGCCGGATCGCCGCGGCAAGGGCCCGAAGGCTGTCAACCTGCAGATTGACGGCTGATACGCCGCCAAATCCGAGAATTCGAGTTGAAGCCCGGCAGGAATGCCGGGTTTTGTTGTTCAGCCTGTATTCAGATCGAAGCCGTTAACTTGCCATCATCAAGGTGCAAAACCGGTTAAGAATTCAAACAGGACAGAACACATGAACAGTCTTGCAAAGACCCTCTTCCTGACCGCAGCGGCCGCTGCCATGACGCTCTCGTCGATCGGCATAGCCTCGGCGGACGACTGGCGTTATCACCGTCATCACGGCGGCGACGACGCGCTGGTTGGCGGTGCCGTTGGTCTGGCAACCGGTCTGATCGTCGGCTCGGCCATCGCCAATGCACCGCGTTATGACGAGCCGCGCTACATTGACCCGCCCTACGAATATGACGACGCGCCGATCTATCGCGCACCGCCCCGCTATTACAGCCCGGCCCCGCCGCGCTACTACCGTCCGGTACCGGTTCGTGTGGGCGTAGAGCCTTGGACCCCGCAGTGGGAGCGTTATTGCTCTTATCGCTACCGCTCGTTCGATTCACGCAGCGGCACCTTTATCGGCAATGACGGCCGCAGCCATTTCTGCGTCGCCAACTGATTAGTCTATAAGTGCCGAATGCACGAAGCGCCGCTTTTCAGCGGCGCTTTTGCTTTGTGCGTGTTGTCCAGTTGGCGGCTCAGATGCCTTGCAGATACGGATTGCTGCGCCGCTCCTCGCCGATCCGGCTACCGGGACCATGCCCGCAGATGAAGCCGACGTCGTCCCCCAGCGGCAAGACCTTGTCGCGAATGGAATCGAGAAGCTGCTGATGGTCGCCTCCAGGCAGGTCGGTGCGGCCGATCGAGCCGCTGAACAGCACGTCACCGACATGGGCGAACTTCTGCGCGCGGTTGAAATAGATGACGTGCCCCGGCGCATGGCCCGGCGTGTGATAGACCTCGAACAGATGCTCGCCGAACGACACGGTCTCGCCGTCCTTCAGCCATCGGTCCGGCAGCACGTTCTGCATGCCGGGAAGACCGTATTTCTGGGCCTGCGTTTCGATCCGTTGTAGCAACGGCAGGTCGTCCTCGTGGGGACCGACGATATCGATGCCGAGCGCTTCCTTGAGTTCCTTGGCGCCGCCGGCATGGTCGAGATGACCGTGGGTCAGCCAGATGGCCTTGATCTGCAGACCGTTCTGCTCGATCGCCTGCAGGATGTTCGGCACATCCCCGCCCGGATCGACGACGACGCCCTCTTTGGTCTCGGGATCGAAAAGGATGGTGCAATTCTGCTGGAACGCTGTCACCGGGATGATTCCGGCCTGGAGCATGCTCATGGGTGCCTCGCTTCGTCTCTGTCGCGCGATTGTATAAAGAGAAAAGCAACGGCACGCAGCCCGCATTTTTTCGAACACTGCGTCACGCGTCGTCTGCCTGTGTAACCTGCTGTGAACGGCCTGCCGGGAACCTCCTCTTAACAGAAGCGTTACCAGCCTATCCAAAAGAGGAGACACATGATGACCATGAAGCGAAATCTTTTCCTGGCGAGTGCGATGGTTCTGGCGACAGCAGGACTTGCCCGCGCGGAAATGGCCGCAACGGCCATCAACGACATGACCGTTCACGCCGGACCCGGCGATCAGTATCCTGCCGTTGGCGTTGCAACGCGCGGATCCGAAACCATTCTGGACGGCTGCGTGGCCGGCAGCCAGTGGTGCCGTGTTGACGTCAATGGCATGCGCGGCTGGGTCTATGCCCAGTATCTGCAGATGGACCAGGACGGCAACCAGGTGATCGTCGACCAGCATCAGTCCGACCTCGACATTCCCGTCGTGACCTATGAGACAACCGCCGCTACCGGCCCGGCAGACCCGGCACCGGGTGACGAGCTGTTGGGTCCCGTCGGGTCGGTCGAGGCAATCACGCCCCCTGACACGGTGACCACCTATATTGAGACCAATCCCGGCCAGACCGTCGATATCAACGGCGATGTCGTCGTCGGCGCACAGGTTCCGGGCACGGTCACCTTCCAGGAAATTCCTGACTACCAGTACCGCTATGCCCGCATCAACGACCGCCCCGTGCTGGTCGATCCGGGCAGTCGCCGTATCGTCTACGTCTACAACTGATCCATGATGAAGTAGTTGGATGGGGCGGCCTCACGGCCGCCCTTCGCATGTCTGCCAGCCCGGAAACGTTGAATTATCACCCGTCGTTGTCACCAGTTCCGCTTCCCGCATCTATATTATAACCTTCTTATATTAAGCTGCTCGCTTATGTCCTGCGTAATTGCGGTAGGGCCAGCGGGAGTGGTCATGCGTTTGAGGAAGCGCCGAGGAGGAACGAAATGGAAGCTTTGTTACCACTGATGATCCAGATGATATCAGGCGCCCTCGGCGGCAACATCGCCAGCGGCATGCTGCGGCAGGTCGGGGTCAACGCGATGACGCGCACAGTGGCTGGCGCGCTCGGCGGTATCGGGGGTGGAATGCTGCTGACAATGTTCGGCGTCGAAACGCCCATCACCGGGCTGATCGCGGACGGTATCGGCGGCCTCGTCGGCGGCGGTATCCTGGCAACCATCGTCGGCGGTGTTGCCACAAGGGCCAGATAGACCACCCAACCAAGCAACGCGCGCATCCCCTCGCCTACAATATCGCCTGCTGAACAACCATGCATGGGCATCCACCAGTGGAAAACGCGCTTGGCGCGAGGGAGTTTGAACAGGTCGGCATGCCGGTACAATCACAGCACAACCAGCCCGTCGAACCGGATTTCTCGCCAAGGCAGTCGAAAGACGGCAAAGTCGCTGTGAAATGCGTGCGCTCCCCGCGCCAAACCGGTTGATTGTTGGCGCAAATATGCGTCTTAATCCCCCGGCGGGGGAGTTGCGTGGAGCCCCGGGGGAGTTCTGCGGCAGCTGGTTGTTCTCAGGGGAAAACACCGGCCTTTCGGCATCGCAGATCTCCAACGTCGTGATGGACATACCAGCGGTTAAGGCCGCTGAGTTTGCGTCATCGCTATGCATTGGGAATGAGAGAGGATATGCTAAATTGGCACGACAAAGCAGTCCGAAATCGGTGAAACCGGAGCCGCTGACCAAGCCGCTGGAAAACACCAAGACCATCGACTTCGACATCATCGAGCTGCTGTTCTTCTCGTATCGGGACTTCGTGTCCGACCCCGACGCAATCCTTTCTGAAAGCGGTTTTGGCCGTGCTCATCACCGGGTGGTACATTTCGTTAACCGAAATCCCGGCATGACCGTTGCCGATCTCCTGGATACGTTGAAGATAACCAAGCAGAGTCTCGCAAGAGTGCTCAAACAGCTGATCGATTCGGGGTATATTCAACAGATCGCGGGGCCTGAAGACCGACGCCAGCGCAAGCTCTATCCCACGACGACAGGGAGGGAACTGGCGCTCGCTCTGGCGGAGCCGCAATCGCGCCGTATTGAGAGAGCATTCGACGGAGCATCTCCCGAGGTGCGGGAGGGTGTAAAGGCCTTCCTGAGTGGCATGCAGAACAGACAAAACTCGAAAGCGGACTGAATGGCAGCGAAGATAGTGATTTCGGACGATGCGGCACACTTGCTCGTTGTGGATGACGACACGCGTATTCGCGCGCTGCTCAACCGTTATCTGAGCGAGAACGGTTTCCGCGTGACCGTCGCCGCCGACGGTGCCGAAGCGCGCCGGAAGCTGGCGGGCCTGGATTTCGATCTCATCATCATGGACGTGATGATGCCCGGCGAGTCCGGTATCGACGTCACCAAGGATCTGCGCATCATCAAGAACGTGCCGATCATCATGCTGACGGCGCTCGCCGAATCCGACAGCCGCATCGCCGGTCTCGAGGCCGGTGCCGACGACTATCTGCCAAAACCCTTCGACCCGCGCGAACTGGTTCTCAGGATCAACAACATCCTGCGCCGCAATGCTTCGACGGACGCACCGAAGATCGAACAGGTGATGTTCGGTCCCTACACTTTCTCGCTGACCCGCCGCGAACTGAAGAAGGCGGCCGAAATCGTCCGCCTCACCGATCGCGAGCAGGAAATCATGTTGCTGTTCGCCAAGCGCGCCGGCGACACGATCCCCCGTCATGAGCTGATCGGCAACGACGTCGAGGTCGGCGAACGCACGATCGACGTGCAGATCAACCGCCTGCGCCGCAAAATCGAGGACGATCCGTCAAATCCGGTCTGGCTCCAGACGGTTCGTGGTATAGGATATCGTCTGAGCATCGATTGAGGTTCCAGAAGCGAGACCGGCAACTTAGATGGTGACATTCGACTCTCTGCGGCGCGAGGACCGCTCGCCGGCCTATGGATGGCGGTGGTTTACCCGTTTGCTGCGCCGCCAGCTTCCGAAGGGTCTCTATGTCCGATCGCTGATCATCATCATCTTGCCGATGGTGCTGCTTCAATCGGTCGTTGCCGCCTTGGTGATGGAACGTCACTGGCAGATGGTGACGCAGCGCCTGTCGATGGCCGTCACCCGCGACATCGCCGCGGTGATCCAGATGATCGACACCTACCCCCAGGACACCGATTATAGCGGAGTAACGCGGATCGCCCGCGACCAGCTTGGCCTGCAGATTTCCATCGAACCGGACGGAGAACTGCCGCCACCGCGCATCAAGCCGTTCTTCTCGATCCTCGACGGCATCCTGAGCGACGAGATCCGCGAGCAGATCAAGCGCCCGTTCTGGATCGACACCGTCGGCGATTCCGATCTTGTCGAGGTCAGGGTGAAGCTCGACAACAAGATCCTGCGGGTGCTGACCAAGCGCAGCCAAGCCTACGCCTCCAACACCCACATCTTTATCGTCTGGATGGTCGGTGCGTCGCTGGTGCTGATCACCATCTCCATTCTCTTCCTGAGAGGCCAGATCCGTCCGATCCAGAAACTGGCCGCCGCCGCCGAAAGCTTCGGCAAGGGCCAGAAGGCGGAAAACTTCCATCCGCGCGGTGCCGACGAAGTCCGCCGTGCCGGCCTTGCCTTCATCCTCATGCGCGAACGCATCGAGCGGCAGATGGAGCAACGAACGGCAATGCTGACGGGCGTCAGCCACGACCTGCGCACCATCCTGACGCGCTTCAAGCTGCAACTGGCACTGGCCGGCGACAATCCGGACCTGCAGGGCATGAGCGACGACGTCAACGACATGCAGTCGATGCTCGAGGCCTACATGGCCTTCGCCCGCAGCGAGGTCGAGGAGGACGTCGGCGAGTTGAAGCTCAGCGAGCTTTTGGCCAAGATCGAACCGGACTTCACCTTGCATGGCAAGACGGTGACTTACACGATCGAGGGCGACGACGACATCTCGGTCAGGCCGAACGCCTTCACCCGGTTGGTCACCAACCTCGCCTCCAATGCACGACGCTACGCGAATACGCTCACCATCGACGCCAAGCACAACGCCAAATGGCTCACCGTCACCTTCGACGACGACGGACCCGGCATACCCGAAAAGAACCGCGAAGACGTGTTCAAACCGTTCTTCCGACTCGACGAAGCGCGAAACCTCGACGCGTCAGGCACCGGGCTCGGCCTCGCCATCGCCCGCGACATCGCCCGCAGCCACGGCGGCAACGTCACGCTCGGCGACAGCCCGCTGGGTGGCTTGCGCGCGGTCATCCGCATTCCGGCGTGAGAGTGGCGTGAGCATCGACATCACAGATATGGTGTGGCTCAACCCACCGCCATCAGCCGAAATAAGGGATGGCGCGCTGCATCTGCGCTCCGCCGAGAAGACCGATTTCTGGCAAGGCACCTATTACGGCTTTCACCGCGACGACGGCCATTTCCTGCACGTCGCCCGCAGCGGAGATTTTACCGCCGAGGCGACCTTTTCCGCACGCTACGAAGCGCTCTACGATCAGGCCGGCATCATGCTACGCGCCGACGCGACCCATTGGATGAAATGCGGGATCGAATATACCGACGGCGCCAGGCATTTCAGCGTCGTCGTCACCAATGGCAACTCCGACTGGTCGGCATTCCGCATCAATCATGATTTCGAGTTGATGTCGGTGCGCGTGACGCGCAATGGCGATGCGCTGTTCATCCAGTACCGCACGGACCGGATGGCAGACTGGCGCATGGCCCGCCTCGCCTGGTTCGACCCGGCCTTGACCGAGATCAGCGTCGGCCCTGTCTTCTGCTCACCGCAGCGCGGCGGCTTCGAAGCCGTCTTCCATGACTTCAGCGTCACGGACCCACTGTCCCGCGACATCCACTGATCACATGATTTTCTTGCCGTTTGGCACGGCCCGCTCGGGTGCCGCCAGCACGATCGCGCCGGCTTCATCCTCGAAGCCCAGCGTCAGCACTTCGGAACGCACCGGCCCGATCTGGCGCGGCGGAAAGTTGACGACGGCAAGCACCTGGCGTCCCACGAGCTCATCGAGCGTGTAGTGCACGGTGATTTGCGCCGAGGACTTCTTGACGCCGATCTCATCACCGAAATCGATCAACAGCTTGTAGGCCGGCTTGCGTGCTTCGGGAAACAGGCTGGCTTCGACGATGGTACCGACACGAATGTCGACGCGCTCAAAATCGCTATAGGTAATCTCATCAGTCATGAAATATCAGCCTTTTAACCTGCAAGCTCCTGCGCCCGCTTGCGTGCCGCGGCGAGTGCCGCGTCGAACAGCGGCTGCATGGCATCTTCAGCCATCAGCACCGAAAGCGCCGCTGCTGTCGTACCGCCCGGCGACGTCACGTTTTGACGTAGCCGCGAGGCGTCGTCGGGGGACTGGTGCAACAGTTCACCAGCCCCCGCGACAGTTTCCCGTGCAAGACGCATGGCGAGGTCCGCCCGCAAGCCAAGTTTCCGGCCTGCTTCTGCCATGCACTCCACGAGATAGAACACATACGCAGGACCACTGCCGGAAAGGGCAGTCACGGCATCGATATCGGATTCTTCCGGTACCCACTCGACAGGACCGGAGACCTGCAACAGCGAATGGACGACGTCGCGCTGGACGTCCGAAACGCGGGCATTGGCAAAGGCGCCGGTAATGCCACGGCCGACCATGGCAGGCGTGTTCGGCATGGCGCGAACCATAGCCGCTTCGCCGAGATGCGCTTCGAGAAAACCAAGCGTCTTGCCGGCCGCGACCGAAACGACGACGGTCTCGTCGCCGACGGCGCTCGTCACCAGCGGCAGAACCGTCTCCATCACCTGTGGCTTCACCGCCAGAAACAGGACGCCGGCCTTGAGATCGGCAGGCACAGCGGTCACATGTCTCGCGCCCGCCTCACTGATGGTCGCCATCATCTGCGCCGAAGGGCCAGGATCGACAACCACGACAGACGCACCGGGAACCCCGTTCTTCAGCCAGCCGGAGAGCATCGCGCCCCCCATGTTGCCGGCGCCGACGAGAACGATCGGACCCGAGGACGAGAGACCGGACGACATATCAGGCCTCACCCACGGTTTCGAACAGAACCACTTCCATGGCGCGGTTGGCTTCCATGCCGGACCAGATGACGAACTGGAATGCCTGATAATAGGCCTCGCAGGTATCGAGCGCGCTGGCGAGCAGCACCTCGACCTGCCGGTTGGTCGGCTCGGCGCCACCGGCCAGAAGCAGCGACTGCCGGAAGATGATCACATCCTCCTGGCGCCACACGTCGAAGTGGCCCATCAGCACCTGACCGTTGATCGCGGCCAAAAGCTTGGTGACCTCGTTCATTCTGAGTTCCGGCACCTTGATGTCGAAGGCGCAGCCAAGATGCAGCGCCTCGAATTCTTCCATCCAGGAAAAGGAGACGTGATAATCCGTCCACTTGCCCTCGACCGTCATTGCGATTTCGTCATCGCCCGACCGCTCGAAAGCCCAGTCGTTGTTGGCGGCGACGTACTCGATCATATCGACCGGGTTCGACTGACGCTCGACTTCCAATTCCATGAGGCTCATGCAGCACCTTCTTGACCGGAGTGAATGCGTAACGACTTCGTCCAACGAGACACAAGCGAACACACACAGCTACCCGGAAACCACCAACCCAGATGATCGTTGAACCGCTACCAGACTTACGCAGTGAACCTGCCTGGAGCTTACCAACTGCTCGAATCATCATTTAAAATCAGTGTATAACGCACCCGGTGGTGTGCCAGCCCCCTGAGGACCGATTTCGGGAACGCCACTGTGGAAAGGTGTTGGCAATCAGATTCAGAAGGAGGGTTTAAACGACTCTGCCCATTGGCTTTTTTGGCAGTGTCCACAGGTGGATAACCCCACCCGGTTTTTTGGCCGTAGCCGCGGTGTGTCTCTTAAAGGCCACACCGCAGTCTGTCCCGGAATGGGATTACTTGCCCTTGGCGCCGGCCTTGAGCTCTGCCTTGGCTTCAAGCTTTGCCTCCAGCGCCGCAATGCGCGCCAGAAGTGCATCATTCTCATCGCGTGCCTTGATCGCCATTTCGCGAACGACCTCGAATTCCTCGCGCTTGACGATGTCCATGCTGTTCAGCCAACGCTCGGCCTGCGCACTGAACATCGTTTCGACTTCCTTGCGCACGCCCTGGGCGGCGCCCGCGGCATCGGTCATCAGCTTGGCGAACTCGTCCATGATGCGGTTTGCTCCTGTCGTCATGGCGGTTTACTCCCTTTGAAAGAATGGCTTGCGGCCTCTGCCGGCCCTGAAGAATGAGGTAGGGCTTCGCTGTTAAGGATGCAAGCGCTTTGCACTGGATAAGCCGTCGCACCTATCTCGCATCACTAACAATCAACTTGACCGTCTGGTATGGCAGGGCCATCTTCCGCCCACATCAACGGATGGGACCACCTTGCCGACAGCTGCCGACCTCATGGCCATCATGCCTTTCCCCAATATCGACCCGATCGCCTTTGCCATCGGGCCGGTGGCCATTCACTGGTACGGCCTGGCCTATGTCGCCGGCATCATGCTCGGCTGGTATTACGCCCGCGTGCTGGCCGGTAACGACAAGTTATGGCCCGGCAATGTCTCGCCGATCACCAGGACGCAGCTCGACGACTTTGTCGTCTGGGTGGCGCTCGGTGTCGTTCTCGGCGGCCGCATCGGCTACATCCTCTTCTACGACATGCCGGCGATCATCGAGAGCCCGATCCGCGCCATCCAGATCTGGAACGGCGGCATGTCCTTCCATGGCGGCCTGACCGGCACCACGATCGCCATGATCATCTTCGCCAAACGCAACAAGATCCCGCTTTGGAACCTGTTCGACATCGTCTCCGCCGTGGTTCCGATCGGGCTGTTCTTCGGCCGCATCGCCAACTTCATCAACGGCGAGCTCTGGGGTCGACTGGCCGATGTGCCGTGGGCGGTTGTGTTTCCCACCGGCGGCCCGTTCTCTCGCCATCCGAGCCAACTCTATGAAGCCGGCCTCGAAGGCATCGTTCTCGTGCTGGTGCTGGCCGCCCTCATCTATGGCATGCGCGCCCTGAAGACGCCTGGCTTCGTCACCGGCGTGTTCGTCTGCGGCTACGCGCTGTCGCGCATCTTCGTCGAATTCTTCCGTGAACCCGACGCACAGCTCGGCTATCTTCTCGGGACCAGCTGGCTGACGATGGGCATGGTCCTGTCGTCGCCGATGATCCTGCTCGGTCTCTGGGCCATCATCCGTGCCCGCCGTCAGGCTGCCCTGCAGTCCTGATCGCGGCCATTGGAGGAGGAGAACATGACCACCGCACTCGGTGAGAAGATCAAGGCGATCATTCAGGCGAACGGTCCGATCAGCGTCACCGATTACTTCTCGCTGTGCCTGGCCGACCCGGAATACGGCTACTACAAGACCCGCGAACCCTTCGGCCGCCTCGGCGATTTCGTCACCGCGCCGGAGGTCAGCCAGCTGTTCGGCGAGATGATCGGCGTCTTCGTCGTTCACGCATGGCAGCGCCACGGCACGCCGGCCGGCGTCCGGCTGGTCGAGATCGGCCCTGGGCGCGGCACGATGATGTCGGACATGCTGCGCGTCATCGAGCGTCTGGCGCCCCCGCTGTTCGAAAGCATGACCGTCCATCTTGTCGAAACCAGCGAACGGCTGCGCGACATCCAGCAGGAAACACTCGAAGCCCATCGGGGCAGGATCGAGTGGCATCAGGATTTCGACGACGTGCCGCAGGGCATCACGCTCGTGGTTGCCAACGAACTGTTCGACGCCATCCCGATCCGCCAGTTCGTGAAGACCGCCACCGGCTTCAAGGAGCGCATGGTTGGCCTCGACGTCGATGACGAACTGGCCTTCGGCACCGGCGTCGCCGGCATCGATCCCGATCTCCTGCCGCAGCAATCGGCAAATACGCCGGTCGGCACTCTGTTCGAGATTTCCCCTGCCCGTGAATCCGTGCTGATTGCCATAGCCGACCGCCTCAAGGCGTGCGGGGGAACGGCGCTGGCACTCGACTACGGCCACCTCGTCACCGGCTTCGGCGATACGCTGCAGGCTGTCAGGATGCACGAGTTCGACCCGCCTTTGGCGCATCCCGGCGAAGCCGATCTCACCAGCCACGTCGATTTCCAGGCGCTTGCCGAAACGGCGGTGTCGGCGGGGCTGCACGTCAACGGCCTGCTGCATCAGGGCGACTTTCTCGTCGGCCTCGGCATCCTCGAACGCGCCGCCGCGCTCGGCCGCGACCGGGAGCCGCACACCCAGCAGATCATCCAGACGGCGGTCGATCGCCTTGCCGGCGAAGGCGAGGGAAAGATGGGGGAACTGTTCAAGGTGATGGCCATTTCCCACCCCGCCATCGATCTCATGCCGTTCCGTCCGGTGGATTGACAGGGCGCGCGCGGCAGGGTCAACATCCCCGCAATCGACGATGCGTCGCTTGGCAATCGGCCAGCGAAGCCTGAAAACAACTGCGGAATGACTGATGACCCCTGCGCCCTCCCCGGAACCGATCCAAAGCGCGCTGCTCAACGAAGCGACCGGCGATGCGATCCAGCACGGCTATTTCACCCGCCAGGGTGGAGTTTCCGACGGCATCTATCGCGGCCTCAATGTCGGCCTCGGCTCGAACGACGCGCGTGACAAGGTCGAGGAAAATCGTCGGCGCGTTGCCGGCTGGTTCGCACTGCCCGTCGAGCGGCTTGCCACCGTGCATCAGGTCCATTCGCCTGACGTCGTGGCCGTTGACGCCGCTTACAACGGCACACGCCCGGCGGCTGACGCGCTTGTGACGGCGACACCCGGCGTTGCGCTGGGCGTTCTGGCTGCCGATTGCGGCCCGATCCTGTTTGCCGATGCCGAAAACCGCGTCATCGGCGCTGCCCATGCCGGCTGGAAGGGTGCCCTCACCGGCGTCCTGGAAAACACCCTCGACGCCATGGTGAAAATCGGCGCCACGCGCGAAAAGATCGTCGCCTGCCTTGGCCCGTCGATCAGCCGCGAGAGCTACGAAGTCGGCCCGGAATTCGTCGAGCGCTTTGTCGCTCAGAACCCGGATTACATCGGCTACTTCACCGCGTCGACCAAGCCCGGCCACATGATGTTCGACCTGCCGGCGCTGACGCTCGACCGGTTGCGCGCCGCCGGCGTACGCGCCGAAAGCCTCGGACTTTGCACCTACCCCGACAGCGAGCGTTTCTTCTCCTATCGGCGGACCACGCACAGACAAGAACCGGACTACGGCCGACAGATTTCGGCAATTGCCATCATGGAGATTTGAGCGATATGGGCCTGCACTTCGAAACCTCGGAATTCGCCGATCGCCTCGCCCGCCTCACCCGACAGATGCAGGAGGAGAAGCTCGACGCCGTGCTGCTGTTCGCACAGGAGAGCATGTACTGGCTGACCGGCTATGACACCTTCGGCTACTGTTTCTTCCAGACGCTCGTCGTCAAGGCTGACGGCACCATGGCGCTGATCACCCGATCGGCCGACCTTCGCCAGGCGAGGCAGACCTCGATCCTCGAAAACATTCACATCTGGGTCGATCGCGTCAACGCCGACCCGACGGTGGATCTGAAGAACCTTCTGGTCGAGATGGACCTCCTCGGCGCCCGCATTGGCGTCGAATACGACACCCATGGCATGACCGGCCGTGTGGCTCGTTTGCTCGATGCGCAGCTGATGACCTTCGCCCAGATCACCGATGCCTCCTATCTGGTCAGCCGCCTGCGCCTGGTCAAAAGCCCCGCCGAGATGGCTTATGTCGAGCGCGCCGCAGCGCTGGCCGACGATGCACTGGACGCGGCGATTTCGCTGACCAAGGCGGGCGCCGACGAGGCCGATATCCTTGCCGCCATGCAGGGCGCCGTGTTTTCGGGTGGCGGCGATTATCCCGCCAACGAATTCATCATCGGTTCTGCGCAAGACGCCCTGCTCTGCCGCTACAAGGCCGGCCGCCGCAAGCTCGACGCCAACGACCAGCTGACGCTCGAATGGGCCGGCACCTATGCACACTATCACGCCGCGATGATGCGCACGATCGTCATCGGCGAGCCCAACTATCGCCACCGCGAGCTCTACAACGCCTGCCTCGAGACCATCCAGGCAATCGAGACGGTGATGATCCCGGGCCAGACCTTCGGCGACGTCTTCGACATCCACGCCAAGATCATGGACGAGCGCGGCCTTGCCCGCCACCGGCTGAATGCCTGCGGCTATTCCCTCGGTGCCCGCTTCTCGCCATCATGGATGGAGCACCAGATGTTCCACGTCGGCAATCCGCAGCCGATCGAGCCCGGCATGTCGCTGTTCGTCCACATGATCATCATGGATTCCGACACCGGCACGGCGATGACCCTCGGCCAGACATACCTGACCACAGACGGCGCACCGCGGTCGCTGTCGCGCCATTCGCTGGAATTCATCAGCGCCTGACCAGCGGCCTGCAACAGCGACCTGCAAGAATCGACAATTGACATATCCCCGCCCCGACCGTCATAAAGTTGGCCGGGGCTTATACCGCATTGCGACATGCGCACGATGGAAGGACGAAACGAGGGATGACGCGACTTGCGACAGCACCCACGCTCATCGCCAGCCTTGCCCTGCTTTCAGCCTGCAACACCACGGATGCCCTGACGCCGCTGGTCGATATCGGCGACACCTCAAGCACCATCCGCTCCTCGCCGGTCACCCAGAACGACGTGGAACGCATGGCCGGCAAGCCACCGCAGCGCAGCCAGGCCTTTGCGGCCGAGCCTAAGCAGGGTGGCTATCATCCCGCCTACGTCACGCAGGAACCGGCACGCGGGACCGGCGCACCACCGACCACCATGCAGGCGCAGGCCTATGCGCTGGACGGCCAGACGGAGCAGCCGCGGGCGGCAACAGCCGCCATCGAAAGCCAACCGATCGCCGAAGCCACGTCCGAACCGGTCTCGAACGCCGAGGCCGAGGATCAGGACATTGCCGCAGCGGAAGCCAAAGAGACACCGGCCGAGCCCGCCCGCACAGCCATGCTGCCGCCCACCGGCGGCTCGACCGTGCGCTTCCTGCCGATCATCGGCGCTCCGGTTCAGGCAGTCACCCCACTGTCACGGCAACTCGGCGCCGAAGCACGGTCGCACGGATTGTCGATCAAGAGCTCGAACGACAACAGCAGCGCCTTCATCCTCAAGGGCTATCTCAACGCCTTCTCCGACAGCGGCAAGGTGACGATCGTCTACGTCTGGGATGTGCTGGACAGCAGCGGCTCAAGGCTGCATCGCATCCAGGGCCAGGAGAGCATTCCTTCGGACGCCCAAGACCCCTGGGCAGCGGTGCCGGCCTCCGTCATGCAACAAATCGCCTCGAAGACGATCACCGAGTTTTCGTCGTGGCGCGATGCTCGTGGCGGTTAAGCCACAAGCTTTTTGGAAATATAAAGGCGCGAGTCGCCTTTGCCCTTGCATTCGGGAACAAGCTGGCTAAAAAGCGCGGCTATCAGCAGGCAACAGGCGGACCAAGATGAAGGTTTTCGCAGGCAATTCGAACCGGCACCTCGCCGAAACGATCTGCAACTATCTCAACGTGCCCTTGGGCAGAGCAACGGTCCGAAGATTTGCCGACCAGGAAATCTTCGTGGAAATTCAGGAAAACGTACGCGGCGAGGACGTCTTCCTTGTCCAGTCGACATCGTTTCCCACGAATGATCACCTGATGGAATTGCTCATCATGATCGACGCCATGCGCCGGTCGTCGGCTCGCCGTATCACGGCAGTCATCCCCTATTTCGGCTACGCCCGCCAGGATCGCCGCGCTTCCGGGCGCACGCCGATCTCCGCCAAGCTGGTTGCCAACCTGATCACCGAAGCAGGCGCCGACCGCGTCCTGACGCTCGACCTGCATGCCGGCCAGATCCAGGGTTTCTTCGATATCCCCACCGACAACCTCTATGCCGTGCCGATCCTGACGCGCGACATCAAGGCGAACTACGACATCTCCAACGTCATGGTCGTGTCACCTGACGTCGGCGGCGTCGTACGCGCCCGCTCGCTTGCCAAACGGCTGGACTGTCTCCTGTCGATCGTGGACAAGCGCCGCGATCGCCCCGGTGAATCCGAAGTGATGAACATCATCGGCGACGTCGAAGGCAAGGACTGCCTGCTGATCGACGATATTGTCGATTCCGGCGGCACGCTCTGTAATGCCGCGGACGCTCTGCTGTCGAAGGGTGCGTCGAGCGTAACAGCCTACATCACCCACGGCGTCCTGTCCGGCGGCGCTGTCACCCGCATCACGTCTTCCCGGTTGCGCGAACTCGTTATCACCGACTCGATCCAGCCGACGACGGCGATCCAGTCGGCGCATAATATCCGCGTGCTCAGCACCGGCCCGCTGATTGGCGAAGCAATCAATCGCACCAGCCAGGAAGAATCGGTTTCCAGCCTGTTCGACTGATCCGCGAAGAACAACTCGAAGCTCAAGCTTTACGCTTTCTCCCCTGCACCTCTTCCGCTAGGATTTGCCCGGCTGAGGGGGAGGCAAAAACATGGCTATTGTTCCGAGATCGTCAACGAGACTGGCAGTGCTGCTCATTCTGCCGGTTCTGTCCGCCTGTACGGTAGACAGCGGCCCGGGCTATTCCAGCCCACCGCCCCGCCCTCGTCCGCAGCAGCCGCAAATGTGCACGATGGAATATGCGCCGGTCTGCGGTGAACGCGGCGGCCGAATCCAGACGTTCGGCAATGCATGCCAGGCCCGCAGCAATGGCTTCGCGATCGTTAGCCGCGGCGAATGCAGGGCCGGACCGCCGATGACACCGCGACCACCACGGCCCGAACGGCCGACCTATCCCGAACCATCCAGACCTCGCCCGCCGGAGCCTTCGCGGCCGCAGCGCCCCGATGGCATCTGCACGCGCGAGTATCGGCCTGTCTGCGGCGAGCGCGGGAGAGAAATGCGGACGTTCCCGAATGGCTGCGAGGCAGGCAATGCCGGCTTCCGCATCGTCGGTCCGGGCGAATGCCGCCGCTAACCGCGCAATCGGTCAGACGGCGGAATGCGAGCCAGCGATCTTAGTCTGCGCCCTTGATCACCTGGTCGTTGACCGTGACAGACCCGTCGCGCGCCACGCTGACGTCCCAGCGCTGGCGACCGTCGGGATCGGTCTTGCCGAAGCCCTTCACCATCATCAGGCCGAACGACACCTGGTTGAGCTCGGGATTGCTCTTCGCCAAGTCCTGTATCGCGGTGATCGTCTTGTCGAAATCGCGCGCCAGGATCGAAGCCTTCAGCGAATAGTCGCTCTTGGACATTGGTGTGCCGCGAACTTCGCCCGAGATCTCGGCATCGTAGACGCTGGACTTCGCCGAAATCTTCGGGAATGCCATCACCATATCGCCGCCGGACAGCAGCTTCTCGAATGCCTTGTCGCTCTCTGCGGAGGATTTTTTCTCGTCCGACAGATCGACCTTCATCAGCTCTTCGCCCACTGCCGCAAGGTTGAGTTCCGGGAAGGCCAGTTGCACGTCGAGCTCCTGCGGAACGAAAGGAGCGTACACCTCGGGCAGCAGCGCGCTATTGACGTTGATCTGTTTGGCGGCCATGCCGAAATCAAAGCGCATGGAGTCGGTCGGCCCGCTCATGCCGATGTTGTAGTCGACGCTGTCGGCACCGCCATTGCCGGCGACGCTTGATATGCTGACCTTGTTCAGGGTCACCGTCTCGTTAAGGCTCGTCATCAGCGGGAACGACTTGCGCAGTAGATCCTTGATCTCCTCGCTTTCGGCACGACGAAGCTTCTTCTCCTCCGAATGGGCAATCAGAAATGCCAGGATGTCACGGAAATCATTGACCGAAACGCCGTTCACCGCGGCTGCGAAATCCACGGAATCGGCGCGGATCTCCACCGGTGGCACTTCCTTGCCGCTGACCTTCTCGACGAAGGACGAGATCGTGCCGCTGCCGGCGAAATTGGTTCGCCCCTGCAGTTCGCTGTCCGACGAGGTCAGCTTGTAGTTAGACGGTCCGGTCTCGGCGCTGACCTCTTCCTGCTCGGTCTTGGAGGAGAAGCGCACCGCCTTGCTCGAGAAGTCACCCGACTTCAGATAGCTGATCGCCGGATCGAAGACCCCGTTCGAGACGAGACTGTCGATTGCATAGGTGAAATCGGTCTTAGGCTGTCCCGGAGCCTTGAAGCTTCCCGACGCGTCGAGCGAATTGTTGCCCTCGATCGTCCACAGGCCGCTCTCTTCGGGCGTGGCGAAGATCGACCACGGCGTCAACCCCTTGATGGAGAAGCTGGCCTGATCGACCTTTTTGAGAAGCTTTGCGAAATCGTAGATGATCTCGTAGCGCGTTCCGGCGGGGTTGACCGTCACGAAACCCTTGGCCACGTCTTTCGGCAACAGCTTCGACAGGTTGGTTTCGATATCCTTAGCACCCTGCTGATTGATATCGACCGCCGCAGCTGTCGATACCAATCCGAGGAGAATGACGCCCGTGGCGCTTATCGTCTTGAGTTGCATGCTGAATCTCTCCCGTACCATTCGAGGTGGCATGTGAAGTCTCAGACCGTGTCCTGTCAACCCGACACAGCAACGCAAGTCTTCAGGCCGCGATCTTGCGGGACCGCATCGGCATCGGCCGGCCGAGCAGATAACCCTGCGCCTCGTCGCAACCTTCGTCGAACAGGATCCCGAGTTGCACATCCGTCTCCACGCCTTCGGCGAGCACCGGAATGCTCAGGCTCTGACCGAGCGCGACGATAGCACGAATGATCGCCTTCGCCTGATCGCTGGTCTCGACCTCCTTCATGAAGCTGCGATCAAGCTTGATCTTGTCGAACGGGAAAGCCCGCAGCGTCTCGAGCGAGGAATAACCTGTACCAAAGTCGTCGATGGCGATCGACACACCGAGGTTCTTCACCTGCCGCAACGTATGAAGCGCCCGCTCCTTGTCGACGATGATCGAGGATTCGGTGATCTCAAGCTCCAGCCTCCATGGCTCCAGCCCAGTTTCCAGCAGAACCGAGTGGACCAGACGGGCGATATCCTGATGACCGATCTGGATCGGCGACAGGTTGACGGCGATCTTGTGCTTGTCGGCCCATCCGGCCGCTTCCTTGCACGCTTCCCGCAACACCCACTCGCCGATCGGCACGATCGCGCCGCATTCTTCGGCGATAGAGATGAAATCGCCGGGCGGAACATTGCCCCGCGTCGGATGCTGCCAGCGCAGCAGGACTTCGTGGCCCGTCACGTCGCCTGTCAGCACCGACTTCTGGACCTGGTAATGTAGGTGCAATTCATGCCTGTCGATCGCCAACCACAGATCGGTGGCGATCTTCCGGCGGTCCCGGGCAGCCTCGTCCATGGCCATTTCGTAGAAGCAGATACGCTCGCTGAGCGTCGCCTTGGCGCGGTACATGGCAAGGTCGGCGTTGGCGAGCAGCAGTTCGCCTGTGGCGCCGTCCTGCGGGTAGATCGCAACCCCGATGCTGGCCTCGGAATAGATGTCGAAGCCGTCGATCTTGAACTCCGCCGTCAGACTTGCCTCCAGCCGCGCAATGAAATCGTGCAGGTCGCCAATGTCTGCAAACTGCTTGACGGCGGCGAATTCGTCGCCTCCGAACCTGGAAACGAATTCATCCTCCTGCAGGATCGCACTCATGCCCTCGGCCAGCTTGATCAGCACCTGGTCGCCCGCACTGTGACCGCGTTGATCGTTGATTTCCTTGAACTTGTCGAGATCGATGCCGATGACCGCAACCTGCGTCCCGGCACGCTTAGCAACGGCAAGCTCATGTGCCAGCCGCTCGGAGAACTCCGATCGATTGGGCAATCCGGTCAGCGCGTCGTGCCGCGCCATGAAGGCGATCTTCTCTTCCGAGCGCAGCCGTTCGGTGATGTCCTCGAACGTCGACACCCAGCCGCCGTCCTGCAGCTTGTTGAGATTGACCTGGATCGACTTCCCCTGCGTCATCTTGTGAACGATTGAGCGCTCGCCCGAATGCAGCGCACGCATCAGCTTATCGTAGTGATCGGATGTCCGCTTCGAGAGCAGCTCGGCGTCCTGGATGGTGTTTGCGTAGCCCATCGCGATGATCTGGCGGTATGCAAGCCCGGGCTTGATCGCCCCTTCCGGAAAATCGAATATCTCGCTGTAGCGGCGATTGGCGATGACCAGATGTTCCTCGGCATCGAACAGGCAGATGCCCTGCGAGACGTTTTCAAGCGCCAGATCGAGGTTTCGCGACACCTCCTTGAGACGGTCGCGGTCAGCCTTCTGCTCGGTCACATCCTTGGTAATCTTCGCATAGCCCGCCAGGCTGCCGTCCGCGCCCCAGATCGGATCGATGACCACATGCGCCCAGAACGATGTACCATCCTTGCGGAAGCGCCAGCCCTCGGCCTCGAACTTGCCGTCGATGCGTGCCGTTTCCAGCGCCATCTGCGGCAAGCCCCTGGCTCGATCCTCTTCGGAATAGAAGCGCCCAAAATCCTCGCCGACGATTTCGTCGGCGGTATATCCTTTTGCCCTCTGCGCCCCGGCATTCCAGTTGGTCACCCGGCCGTCGCAGTCCAGCATGTAGATTGCGTAGTCGGTAACGCCCTGTACCAGCATCTCGAAACGCGCTTCGCTCTCCTTGGTCGAGGTTTCGGCGCGCATCGCAAATAGCGCTGCCGCAAAGCCGGAGGCAATCATCGAAAGAGAAACGGACAGCAACGTCACTACCATGAAGCCGGTCGACATTGTTTCGCTCGGATCGATCGCCGGTCCCGGGCCGGGAACGATCGTCAACGCACCCATCGCAGTGAAATGCATGGCAACGATGGCGACACAGACGACCGCGGCCGGTGTCAGCAGCTTGCGCGCAGAGGTCTTGATTTCCGGCAGCAGGGCAAAACCGATCGCGGAGATGATCACCGCACATGCCATCGATGCAACAACCAGCGAACGATCCCACGCCATCGTGCCCGGAAACTGCACGGCAAGCATGCCGAGGAAATGCATCGACGTGACGCCGACACCGAACAGAGCCCCGGCAACCGCCCGCCCGAACCTGCTCCCGCTCAATGCCGCAAAGCTGACGGCCGCCAGCGTAGCAACCAGCGCGATGGCGAGCGACGTCAATGTCTCCGACGTGTCGTAACCGACGACCACGCCGCCGTCATAGGCGAGCATCGCCACGAAATGCGTCGCCCATATACCGAACCCGCCGGCAGCACCACCCATCAGCAGCCAGATCAGCCGCGCGACTTTCACCGTGCTGCGCGCCCGCTGCAGAAGCGTCAGCGCCGCCAGACTTGACAGGAAACACAGGCATGCCGCCAGAGCGACCAGTCTGGTGTCGTGCATGTAGGCAAGGCATGAGAGAACGGTGAACATGGCAGATCCAAGGTAATTTACCTCTCTGCTTTCATACGCGGCGACTTAAAAAAGCAATAACTGCATTTGCCTTGCCGCATTTGACGTCTGCCAAGTCTCGACGTCATTAATAGCCTGACAACGCGCGATTATCCTGAGTTTAAACAACGCAATGCACCGGTTTCTCAAGTTGAATTAGAGCATTGAAATACAATGGCGTTCCAGCCATAATTCTTGAACCTGCTCAGCCGCCGCTCACTTTTAAGGAGCGTGGAGGCCCACCTCGCATCGCAATGCCTGATCGCGCACTGCCGGGTCCGTCGATCGGTGTACCGTGTTGCTTCAGCGACCGCCTCAACCCTTGCCATTGCAGCGCAACTAGACTATAGCGCACGCGTCCGCGCAGACACCCTTGGAGGCAATGCGGATGAGGATGGGGTAACCCGCCTCCAGTTTCGTGACCGGCACAGGCCGTCGCGAAGCTCTCCATATAACCTCGGAAGGAAAAGTCATGAGCCAGAAAAGTTACGAGCTCAAGGCCGAGGCGCGCGAACGGGTTGGTAAGGGGTCCGCCCGTGAACTTCGCCGCAATGGTCTTATTCCAGCTGTCATCTATGGTGACAAGCAGGCCCCAGTTTCTATCACCCTCAACACCAATGAGGTGACGAAGCGCATCCACGCCGGCGGTTTCATGACCACCGTTGCAACGATCGACGTCGACGGCAAGAAGTACAAGGTTCTGCCGAAGGACTACCAGCTCGATCCGGTCCGCGACTTCACGATGCACGTGGACTTCCTGCGCGTATCCGGCAACACCGCCGTTACCGTTGCGATCCCGGTTCACTTCATCAATGAAGAAAAGTCCCAGGGCCTCAAGGTTGGCGGCGTTCTGAACATCGTTCGTCACGACGTCGAAGTTCATTGCCCGGCTGATGCCATCCCTGAGTTCTTCAACATTGACCTCAGCGGCAAGAAGATCGGCGACAGCATCCACATTTCCGAAGTCACCCTGCCGAAGGGCGTGACCACGGTTATCTCCGACCGCGACTTCACGATCGCGACGATCGTTGCTCCGGCAGCTGGCGTCTCGGAAGAAGAAGAAGCAGGCGAAGCTGAAGCTTGATCGCTTGAATGATTTGTAAAGTATAAGGCCCGCTTTCTCGCGAAAGCGGGCCTTTTCATTTGTACGAAAGCGGCCGCTTCAACATCAGTTAAGATATTTCATGGAAGCATTGCTCAACGTTCGAAGAGACTTGGTTGCTCTGGGCGCGGAAACGTCATGACAAGGAGCAGACGCAGGCAATGCACAATTCCGTTCAGAACAGATTTCTAGGAATTGTGTTTGGCGCACTGCTTCTCCTGGTAACCCCGCTCTTCGTTCTCTTCCTCTTTCTTTCCTCCGAACGCGCCGAAAAGGAAATCCGCGATCATATCTCGGTTCTGCTTGTCGCCAATTCGCAGGCACTCGCCAAGCCGCTCTGGGATCTCGACGAAGACAGCGTCGCGCAGATCAGTGCGACCGTCGTTTCGCAGGGAACCATCGTCAAGGTTCAGGTGCGCGACAAGTCCGGCCAGCTGGACGTCACCCAGTCGACCATTCCCAAGTCCTTCCGAGGTGACCTCGTCGAGGTTTCGCGCGCCATTATCTACAGCGCGCTCGACGGGCCTAAGAACCTCGGCTCGATTTCGGTCTTCTATCCCGCCCTCGGGCTGTTTTCCGGCCTGCAGCAGGAGGAGATCGTCTTCATGTCGATCTTCGTCTTCGCCGTCCTCATCGTCTTCAGCGCCGCCCTGATCGCCAACCGCTTCGTCCTCATCCGGCCGCTGATGCGCCTGACCGCAGCCATCGAGGCGACCGGCCAGGTCGGCTCGCGCCACCGCGTCGATTGGCAATCGAACGACGAGATGGGCCGGCTGGCGCGCAGCTTCAACGAGATGCAGACCAAGCTCGAAAGCGAAGAGCAGGAACTGAAGCTCGCCCATCGCCGCGCCATCGACATCTACGACCTGACGCCGGCCATGCTGTTCTCGCTCGACGAGGACGATCGGATCACCGCTGTCAGCGACTACTGGCTCGTCGCCACAGGCTATGAGCGCCGCCGCATCATCGGCTGCCATTTCGTCGATCTCGTCACGCCGGAGACCAGCGCGATCTTCCTGCACCGCAAGGACGAGCGCCGCGACGGCAAGGCCGTCGATGTGACCGTCAAGTTCCTCTGCGCCGACGACAGCGTCATGGACGTTCTGATCCTGGAATCGAAAGCAGCGACCGGCGGGCACGACCTGCTCTCGCTGTCCGTCATGACGGACGTCACGGCGCTGAAGGCCTCCGAGGCGAGAAACCATCAGCAGGCGATCACCGACCATCTGACCGGGCTTCTCAATCGCCAGGGCTTCGAGACCGTTCTCGACGGAAAGATCCGTGAAGCCGACGCTGCCGGCCAGGAACTCGCCTGCCTGTTCGTCGACCTCGACCGCTTCAAGTGGATCAACGACAATCTCGGTCACGCCGAAGGTGACAAGGCTTTGCGCGAATTTGTCGGCCGCCTGAAGGCCAGACTTGCGCCATCGGATGTTGCAGCCCGCCTCGGTGGCGACGAATTTGCAATCCTGCTACCGGCCAAGGACGCCGGACGCGTCGCCGACGCCATGGCCGAGCATCTCGCCGCCATCTTCAGCGAGCCGTTCGGAACCGACATGTATCTGAGCGCCAGCGTCGGCATCGCCATCTATCCACGCCACGCCGACAATGCCGCCGAACTGCTGCAGAAGTCCGACATGGCGATGTATGCGCGCAAGCGTGACGGCAAGAACGGTGCCCAGCACTTCGACAATGGCATGATCGATCACGCCCGCGCTCGCGCCGAAATCGAAAGCTGCATCGAGATCGGCCTGATCGAGGACTGGTTTGAGGCCTACCTACAGCCGATCGTCAATCTCGACGGACGCGGCATCGCCGGCTTCGAGGCGCTGATGCGCCTGAACCATCCGCAGAAGGGGCTGATGGCTCCGGCCGAAGTTATCAGCGTTGCCGAAGAGACGGGCAAGATCATCCGGGTCGGCAACGTGATCATGGACAAGGCGATCGAACATCTTGCCCATCTGTCGGAAATGACAGGCATGAACGACAGCTACCTCGCCATCAACTTCTCGCCATTGCAATTCGAGCCCGGCCTGCCCGCCCGCCTTGCCGCGTCGCTGATGCGCCACAGCATCCGTCCGGAGCGGATCGTCGTGGAGATCACCGAGGCGGTGCTGATGCACAACAACCCCGAAATTCGCAAGATCGTCAGCGACATCCGCCAATTCGGCTGCCGCGTCGCGCTCGACGACTTCGGCACCGGCTACTCGTCGCTGAGCTATCTCAATCGCTTTACCGTCGACATCATCAAGATCGACCAGTCCTTCACCCGCTCGATCAACGACGCCAATGAGGACATCAGGCAGAAGAGCCGTATGCTGGTCGAAAGCATCACCACGCTGTCGCACAAGATGGGTTGCACCGTCATCGCCGAGGGCATTGAGACGGAAGAGGAATGCAGCACCCTATGCGAGATGGGCCTCGACTACGGCCAGGGCTATCTCTTCCATCGTCCACAGACCGCGGCACAGCTGATCGCCAGGATGGCCGGCGCGACCAGCGCCCTCGCCCGCGCCTCTTGACCGAAAGGAGAAGGCAATACGATGAAATCACTTTTGCTTGCCGCTCTCATCAGCCTGACCGGTGTCAGCGGCGCACACGCCGCAACCGTCCAGCTCTTTACCGAGGAATATCCGCCTTTCAGCTATCATGAAGGCAACACGATGAAAGGTGCATCGACCGAGCAGGTCGAGATGGTGATGCATGCGGCCGGTATCGACTACAAGATCGAAATCATGCCCTGGACCCGCGCCTACGCGGCAGCGCAAACCACGCCGATGACCTGCGTCTTTTCGACCGCCCACAATGACGCGCGCGACAAGCTGTTTAAATGGGTCGAGCCGCTGCTGGTCGACGACAACATCTTGGTCGCCAAGGCGGGATCCGGGATTTCGGCAACGAGCCTTGATGACGCGAAAAAGTACATCGTTGGGACCCACCGCGGCGACTACACCCAGGATCTGCTGAAGGCCATGGGATTTACCAGGATCGACGTCGCCAGCGATTTCTCGGCGACGCTTCGCAAGCTGCTGAGCGGCCGCATCGACATCATGCCGGTTTCCGGCCTCTATCTTGAAAAGATGCAGGCCGACCAGCCGCTGGTGAAGATTGCCCTCCTGTCCTCGCTGTCGCTGGGCATCGCCTGCGAGAAGAACTTCCCCGACGATCTCCGCGCCAGGATGCAGTCCGCGCTCGACGCCCTGATAGCCGACGGCACGCAGAAGACGATCTTCGCGAAATACGGCTTGCATCCCGAAAACTGATTTTGATGACCCTCGGCATGCTGGCGCTTGACTTTGCCGTCGTTTCGCGGTGGTGAACGTCGAGACGTTTCTGCGAGGAATGAACCCGCCATGCTTGTTATCGCCGGCCTCGGCAATCCCGGCAGACAATATGCCGGCAACCGCCACAACATCGGCTTCATGGCCGTCGACGCCATCCATCGTCGCCACAGTTTTTCGCCGTGGTCGAAGAAGTTCAAGGCCGAGATCGCCGAAGGCGAGATCGCGGGCGAGAAGGTGCTGCTGATCAAGCCGCAGACCTACATGAACCTGTCGGGCGAATCCGTCGGCGAGGCGATGCGCTTCTACAAGCTGCAGCCATCCGACATCGTCGCCGTCTACGACGAGCTTGACCTTGCGCCCGCCAAGGCGCGCATCAAGACCGGCGGAGGCCATGGCGGCCACAACGGCATCAAATCGCTCGACGCCCATTGCGGTAAGGAATACCGGCGGCTGCGCCTTGGCATCGGCCATCCCGGCAACAAGGATCTGGTTCAGCACTACGTGCTCGGCGATTTCGCCAAGGTCGACCAGACATGGCTCGAGCCGATGCTCGATGCGCTGGCCGACAATGCCGACATGCTGGTCCGCAACGAGGATTCACAGCTGATGAACAAGCTCGCGCTGGCTGTCGGCGGCAAGGCCGACGAGGACAAGCCGAAGCCTGCGAAGGCGCCCACCACCGCCGGTCCCAAGCCCGCGGGAAAGTCGCACATCCATCAAGCCCGCAACAGCGCCCAGCCGAAGAAGCTGCCGACGACGGGACCGATGGCCGAGATGCTGAAGAAGATGTTCGGAAGCAAGGACGACTGACCGTGTCGCCTTCGCCTCTCGTCATCCGCACGGCCGAAAAGGCGGACCTGCCCACCCTGCTCTCTCTTTACCGCGAACTGAGCCCCACCGACCCCATCATCGATCCGGCGACCGCCGACGCTCGCTTCGACGCGATGCTCAGCCATCCCGGGATGCATGTGCTGCTGGGGTTTGATGACGCCACCGCAGCGGCGACCGTGACGCTCGTCGTCATCCCCAACCTGACGCGTAACGGCGCGCCCTATGCGCTGATCGAGAACGTCGTCACTGCCGCACGCTATCGCAAACGCGGATACGCCGCGGCGTTGATCGCGCACGCTGTCGAGACGGCCTGGGATACAGGTTGCTACAAGGTGATGCTACTTACCGGATCGAGCGACCCGGCGACGTTGCGATTTTACGAAAACTGCGGCTTCGTGCAGAACAAGACAGGCTTCCAGATCAGGCGAAGCGTCTGAGCCTATTCCTCGGGCTCGGTCCTGAACATCAGCGGGAAGCCGGCCTCTTTGCCGAAATCGGTCGCTTCCTTGGCCTTGGTCTCGGCTATATCTTTGGCGCAGACCACCACGACGGCACTGCCCATCTTGTGGGCGGTCAGCATCACCCGGTATCCGGTCTCCTCGCTCATCCGGAACACGGCTTTCAACACCACCGTCACGAACTCGCGTGGCGTAAAGTCGTCATTGACGAGGATGACCTTGTAGAGCTTCGGCCGATCGAGCTTCGGCTTCGACTTCACTTTTGGCTTCAGGCCGACGTCGTTTTCACTCATCGGGCGGTCCATTCATTAATGACAGGAAAATGGGGCGAGCGCGTTGCTCAGCGTGACCATTATATTGCACTGCAAGCGCAGCTTTCAAGCCAAACCCGCTTTGATCGCGTGAGATCTGCTCGAAAAGCTTGACCCGGAGGCGGCTTTTACCCCATACGCACGGCCAAGGAATTCAAGAACAGCAGGTTTCAGGCCATGGGCTTCAAATGCGGTATCGTCGGACTGCCGAATGTCGGCAAGTCGACCCTCTTCAACGCTCTCACCAAGACGGCGCAGGCGCAGGCGGCGAACTATCCGTTCTGCACCATCGAGCCGAACACCGGCGAAGTCGCGGTTCCCGATCCGCGCATGCAGAAGCTGGCCGCGATCGCCGGCTCCAAGGAAATCATCCCGACCCGCATCTCCTTCGTCGACATCGCCGGCCTCGTGCGCGGCGCCTCGAAGGGTGAAGGCCTCGGCAACAAGTTCCTCGCCAACATCCGCGAAGTCGATGCCGTTGTGCACGTGCTGCGCTGCTTCGAGGACGACGACATCACCCATGTCGAAGGCAAGATCAATCCGGTTGGCGACGCAGACACCATCGAGACCGAGCTGATGCTCGCCGACCTCGAGAGCCTGGAACGCCGTGTCGAGCAGACCCGCAAGCGCGCCTCGTCCAAGGACAAGGAATCGGTGGCCCAGCTTCCTGTGATGGAAGCCGTGATCAAGCTGCTCAACGAAGGCAAGCCGGCCCGTATTCTTCTGAAGACGCTGGCGGCCGACGATATCGAGATCCTCAAGGGTCTCAATCTCCTGACCTCGCATCCGGTTCTCTATGTCTGCAACGTCGCTGAAGCCGACGCCGTGGACGGCAATGCCCACACCAAGGCCGTGGCTGCGATGGCAACGGAACAGGGCGCCGAGTGCGTCATCATCTCGGCCGCGATCGAATCCGAAGTCGCGCAACTGCCGGAAGAAGAGTCCAAGGAATTCCTTTCGGCGCTCGGCCTTGAGGAAGCCGGTCTCGACCGCCTGATCCGCGCTGGCTACCACCTGCTCGACCTGATCACCTATTTCACCGTCGGCCCCAAGGAAACCCGCGCCTGGACCATCGTCCGCGGCACCAAGGCACCAGCCGCCGCCGGCGTCATCCACACGGATTTCGAACGCGGCTTCATCCGCGCCTTCACCATCGGCTACGACGACTACATCAACTTCAAGGGTGAAGTCGGCGCCAAGGAAGCAGGCAAGGGTCGCGACGAAGGCAAGGAATACGTGGTCAACGACGGCGACGTCATCCACTTCCGCTTCAACACCTGAAGTCGCGAAATCGCAAGGCAAAAGAGACCCGACTGCCGCCTCGCAAGGGCGGCAGTTTTTCGTTGTTCCCCTCAGCCAGATGGAAAACTCCGATAAATCGTTGAGACCCGACGACGGCTGGGGTAATCCTGACGCAGATGCTGGCAACGGGGAGAGCGATGTGTCCGATCAGCCTTTGACCTTCGAGGATTTTCCGCCCGGCAGACGCTTTGCGCTCGGTCCGAAGACGGTGACCTCGGAGGAGATCATAGAGTTCGCACGCGAATTCGATCCGCAGCCCATGCATCTCGATGAACAGGCCGGCCGCGCCAGCATTCTTGGCGGACTGGCGGCATCCGGCTGGCACACCTCGGCAATGCTGATGCGAATGATGGTCGACAGCTATTTGCTTCGGTCGCTGTCGGAAGGCGCGCCCGGCATCGATCTGATGGAATGGCGCAAGCCGGTTATCGCCGGCGACACCCTCTCCGGCCACTCGACCGTGCTGGAGATCCGCCCAATGCGCTCGCGCCGGGGCATCGGCATCATCAGGTTCCGACACGAGCTGGAAAACCAGCGCGGCGAACTGGTCTGCACCTCGGAAAACGCCATCATGTTCAGCATGCGCCAGCCCGTGGAGGCCTCGGCATGAGGATGGTCGAACGCTACGCGCTCGGCGCGAAAACGGTGATCGGCAGCTACGATTTCACCGAGGAAAACATCGTCCGCTTCGCCAGCCGCTACGATCCACAGCGCTTCCACGTCGACAGGAAGGCCGCCCGCGAAAGCCTGTTCGGCGACCTCTGTGCCTCCGGTTGGCATAGCTGCGCCGGCTGGATGACCACCTTCGTCGCCTACTGGATCGCTGAGAGCAAGAGACTGGCCAGAGACGGCGTCGCACCGCCGAAGCTCGGTCCGGCGGCAGGGTTCAAGGACCTGCAATGGATCCGCCCGGTTTTCGCGGGCGAAACCGTCGATTACGCCGTGACCCTGCTGACCAGTCGCCCGCTCGCTTCGCGACCGGGCCGCATCCTCAACACGATCCTCTGCGAAGGCTCCGTCGAGGGCACGCAAGTCATCCGCTTCGAAAGCAGCGTGATCGAATTCGAATAGAGGCTAGTGCCCTGAGAATTCCACCAACGTCCGCACATCGACGCCCAGCTCCTCGAGCTTGGCGCGACCACCGAGATCCGGCAGGTCGATGACGAAGCAGGCAGATACCACCTCGGCGCCGATCTGCCGCAGCAGTTTCGTCGCACCCACAGCCGTGCCACCGGTGGCAATCAGGTCATCAACGAGAATGACCTTCTCGCCCGGCTTCACCGCATCGACATGCATTTCCATCTCGTCGACGCCGTATTCCAAGCTGTAGGCGATGCGCACGGTCTCGTGCGGCAGCTTGCCCTTCTTGCGGATCGGCACGAAGCCGGCCGACAACTGATGCGCCACCGCCCCACCAAGAATGAAGCCCCGCGCTTCCATGCCGGCGATCTTGTCGATCTTCATGCCTGCATAATTCTGCACCAGTTCATCCACCGCCCGCCGAAACGCCCGCGCATCGCCAAGCAGCGTGGTGATGTCACGGAAGATGATACCGGGCTTGGGATAGTCGGGGATGGAGCGGATGCTGGCTGCAAGCTCCGATTTCATGTCGGTCATGGGGTATCCAATGTATGGGCGTCAAATCGGCTGCAACCTATCAACTGCGGACAGCGGAACCAACAAAAAAAGGCGGCCCGAGGGCCGCCTTTCGATCACGTCCGAGCGAAGCGCTCAATGTTCCTTCTTGGCGTAGACCGACCGCTTCGTCAGGTAGATCAGCACCGTGAAGATCAGCAGGAACACCATGACCATGAAGCCGGTGTGCTTGCGCTCGACCAGATGCGGCTCGGCGGCCCACATCAGGAAGGCGGAGACGTCCTTGGCGTACTGGTCGAGTGTCGCCGGGGCGCCGTCGTCGAAGGTCACCTGACCGTCGGACAGCGGCGGAGGCATGGCAAGCACCGAGGCGGCGTGGAAGTAGGGATTGTAGTGCTGGCCTTGCGATACCGTCACGCCGGCTGGTGGATTCTCATAGCCCGTCAGCAGCGAGTAGATGTAGTCGGGCCCGCCCTCCTGGTACTGCGTGAAGATGTCGAAGACGAAGCGCGGGAAGCCGCGTTCCACTTCGCGCGCCTTGGCGATCAGCGAAAAGTCAGGTGGAGCCGCACCGTTGTTCGACGCAGCCGCCGCCTCCGCATTCGGGAATGGCGACGGGAAGTAGTCCGACGGCACCGCCTTGCGGGTATACATGTCGCCTGCTGCGTTCGGGCCGTCCTGCACTTCGTAGTTGGCGGCGAACGCCTTCACCTGCGCCTCCGAATAGCCGAGATCGCTCAGCTTGCGGAACGGCACCAGCTTCATCGAGTGGCAGGCGGCGCAGACTTCGGTGTAGACCTTCAGGCCGCGCTGTAGCTGGCCCTTGTCATAGTGGCCGAAGGGACCTGCGAAGCTCCACTCGACTTCCCTCGGCTCCTTCAGCGGATAGTGCGGCGTCGCCGCCTCGTGGTGTTCCGCCGGCTTTGCCTCCTGGGCAAGCGCCGCCGTCCCGAGACAGCCCACGAGAGCCAGTGACAGAATGCTTGCAACGAGCTTTTTCATCGTCCGTGTTTCCTCTCGCTGCCCGCTCATGCCTTGACCGCCTCGGTCGGCATGGACTTGTTGCGCTTTTCCAGCACCGCTTCCGTGATCGAGTTCGGCACCCGGCGCGGCGTCTCGACGAGACCCAGGATCGGCATGACGACGAGGAAGAAGGCGAAGTAGAGCAGCGTACAGATCTGCGAGATGGTGGTGTAGAGGCCTTCCGCCGGCTGCGAACCCAGCCAGCCGAGGATGATCGCGTTGATCACGAACAGCCAGTAGGCGGTCTTGTACCACGGGCGATAGACCGCCGAGCGAACCTTCGACGTATCCAGCCACGGCAGGAAGAACAGCACGATGATCGCGCCGAACATGACAAGAACGCCAGCCAGCTTGGAGTCGATCGGGCCGATATTGAAGGTGATCGAGCGCAGCATCGCGTAGAACGGCAGGAAGTACCATTCCGGAACGATATGCGCCGGCGTCTTCAACGGGTCAGCCGGGATGTAGTTGTCGGCATGGCCAAGGAAGTTCGGCAGGTAGAACACGAAGTAGGCGTAGACGAGCAGGAACACCGAAACGCCAAGCGCATCCTTCAGCGTCGCATACGGGGTGAACCGCACCGTATCCGTTTTGGTCTTGATCTCGACGCCGGTCGGGTTGGTCTGGCCGACGACATGCAGCGCCCAGATATGCAGCACCACGACGCCGGCAATCACGAACGGCAGCAGATAGTGCAGCGAGAAGAAGCGGTTCAGCGTCGGATTGTCGACCGCGAAGCCGCCGAGCAGGAACTGCTGCACCCACTCGCCGACCAGCGGAAACGCCGAGAAGAAGCCGGTGATGACGGTCGCGCCCCAGAAGGACATCTGACCCCAGGGCAGAACGTAGCCCATGAAGCCGGTCGCCATCATCAGCAGATAGATCAGCACGCCGAGGATCCAGAGGATTTCGCGCGGCGCCTTGTACGAGCCGTAATAGAGGCCGCGGGCGATGTGGAGATAGACGGCGACGAAGAAGAACGACGCGCCGTTGGCATGCATGTAGCGCAGCAGCCAGCCGTGGTTGACGTCGCGCATGATCTTTTCGACGGAGTTGAAGGCGACCGTCGTCTCGGCCGCATAATGCATGGCGAGCACGACCCCGGTGAGGATCTGGACGACCAGCATCACCGACAGCATGGCGCCGAAGGTATAGGCATAGTTCAGGTTGCGCGGAACCGGATAGGCGACGAAGCTGTCATAGACGAGACGAGGCAACGGCAGGCGTGCATCGATCCACTTCTCGAGACCGGTTGATGGCTCGTAGCTGGAATGGCCACTCATGAATCAGTCCCCCTCAACCGATCTTGATTACTTTATCGGATACGAACGAATAGGTCGGAATCGCGAGATTCTGCGGTGCCGGGCCTTTGCGTATGCGGCCGGCCGTATCGTAGACCGAGCCATGACAGGGACAGAACCACCCATTGTATTCGCCGGCCTGGCCGAGCGGTACGCAACCGAGATGGGTGCAGGACCCGATCATCACGATCCAGTTTTCCTTGTCCTTGCCGGCGGAGCGATCGACGCCCGTCGCCTGCGCATCGGCGGTCAGGTTGGCATTGCGCGCAATCGGATCCTTGAGTTCCGCCAGCGGAACGTCATCGGCTTCCTTCACTTCCTCAGGTGTCCGGTTGCGGATGAAGATCGGCTTGCCGCGCCATTTGGCGGTCAGCGACATGCCCGGCTCGAGGCTCGACACGTCAACTTCGATGGAAGCCAGCGCGAGCGTCGATGCATCGGGGCGCATCTGGTCGATAAACGGCCATGCGACGGAGACAGCGCCGACAGCGCCCGCCATACCCGTAGCCAGATAAAGGAAATCACGGCGTGTGGGCTCGCTAGAGACCCCGCCTGTCGTTTCGTGTTCGCTCACGGCTTAACATCCTCTGCCCAATTTCGCGGAAATTTCCGCGCCATCCCTCCAAGGCGACGAATCTGTCATATCAATAGTCGAACATAGATTCCCCACCCACTAAGGCGCGTTCTATTATTGATCGCAAATGATGTCCAGCCTTGGCAAGGGATGTGGGCACAATGTCGCGGGCTTTAGGAGTTGATTCTTTAGGACAATCGCGTTGCGGCAACAGTGTTGCGTTGCAACATTTCCAGCGCCGTGATACGTCGCCGCACTATTCTTCGCTCACGCTTGGTACCGGTCGATGAGAGACACTTTAATCTGCGTGGGGAGTGTTCTCGTCTCTCTGCTGCTTGCAGCCATCTCTCTGCGTTATGTAACGCATACTTGGCTGCTTGCGTTCATCTACAGCTTTCAGGTCCATTTCGCGTTGGCCGCGCTCGCGGCAAGCGTTGTCCTGTTGGTCATCAAGCGACATTGGTATGCCTACGGACTGTTGACCATCGCGGTCGTCCTGCTTGGGCACGGCATCCTGATGCTGAAGGCATTCGAAGCGTCGCCGACGGCCGCAACCACACCGCCTGTCCTTAAGCTGATGTCCTTCAACATCGAAAACATCAATTTCGAGAATGGCAGCCGCATCGCCGATGCCGTGATCGCTTCCGGCGCAGATGTCGTGAATATTCTCGAGGCCATACCGCTGAAGCCCGAGATGGAGCGCTTGTCGGTGGCCTACCCCTATCATATCGGGTGCGGAACCATCACCAACGGGTGCGATACACTGGTCCTGTCCAAGCGACCCTTTAGCGAGCAGTCCGTAAAAAGCATTGGCGACATGTGGCCAAACCGTCTCGTGCAGGTCGCATTGGATATCGACGGCACAACGATACACTTTGTGTCGGTTCATCTGGCCAAACCCTATTTCGATGACTTCCAGGTCGACGAACTTGCCGATCTCAAGGATGCCGTTGCGGCGGTGGAAGGGCCGCTGCTATTGGCCGGCGATTTCAACTCCGCCATCATAGACCCACACATCCAGGATTTTGTCCGAACAGCAGGCCTCAACACCGTCTTCCCCGAGCCAGCCACCTGGCCGATCAAGGGCGGAGCGTTCGGCATCGCCATCGACCACGTGCTTGCCCGTCCACCGCTGCGGCTCACCTCGGTCACGCAGATCGCCGACGACGCAGGCTCCAACCATTTCGGCCTAATGGCGGAAATCGCCATCGACCGTTGAATAACCTGATCAGGCCTCTTCCAGATCGACCGCCAGAAAGCCGCCAGACTGCCGGGCCCAGAGTTCGGCGTACAGCCCGCCGTCGCGCAACAGCGCCTCGTGCGTGCCTTCCTGGATAATCCGTCCCTTGTCGACGACGATCAGCCGGTCGAGCGCCGCGATGGTCGAAAGTCGGTGGGCGATCGCAAGCACCGTCTTTCCGTCCATGATCCCATTGAGATTCGCCTGGATCGCCTCCTCGAGCTCGGAATCCAGCGCCGACGTCGCCTCATCAAGAACCAGGATCGGCGCGTCCTTGAGCATCACCCGCGCAATCGCGATGCGCTGCCGCTGGCCACCCGAAAGCTTGACGCCCCGTTCGCCCACATGCGCGTCGAACCCCTTCCGTCCCTGCTGGTCGCTCAACCGCTCGATGAAGCCAAGCGCCTCGGCACGCCGTGCTGCCTCGATCAGCCCCGCCTCGCCCGCATCAGGACGCCCGAACAGGATGTTGTCGCGCACCGAGCGGTGCAGCAGCGAGGTGTCCTGGCTGACAACGCCGATCTGCATGCGCAGCGATTCCTGCCGCACGGTGGCAATGTCCTGTCCATCGATCAGGATCCGCCCGCCCTCGAGGTCGTAGAGACGTAACAGTAAGTTCACCAGCGTCGACTTGCCGGCACCGGACCGGCCGACGATGCCGACCTTTTCACCCGGCTTGATCGTCAGCGAGAAGTGGTCGATCACGCCGCTGCCCTTGCCGTAGTGGAACGACACGTCCTCGAAGCGGATACCAGGATGCACGATCTTCAGATCCGGCGCATCCGGCCGGTCGACCAGACTAAGCGGCTTGGAAATCAGCTCCGCCGAGTTCTGGATGGTGCCGAGATTGCGCATGATGCCGTTGAACTGCGTCATCAGCCTTCCAAGCAGGAAGTTCAGCCGCAGTACCAGCGCCAGCGAAAACGCCACCGCACCCGAGCTGATCAGCCCCTGCAGCCACAGATGCACGCTGAGCCCCGCCATCATCACGATCATGATGCCCGACAGCAGCGCCATAGAGGCGCGCACACCGGTGATGAAGCGCGTGAACAGCAACACCGTTGCCTGGAACGCGTCGAAGCCCTGCCGCATGTAGCGATCGGTCTCTTCGTCGCGGGCAAACAGCTTGAGCGTCTGGATATTGCCGTAGGCATCGACCATGCGGCCGTTGAGCATAGAGGCCGATTCGGCGGTGTCGCGCGAGTGGCGGCGGATGCGCGGCACGAAATAGCGGGCGAGCACACCGAAGGCGACCAGCCAGGCAAGCACGACGATGGCAAGCGAGATATCGAGACGCGCCACCAGCACCAGCGTCGTTGCCGCATAAATGCCGACGAACCACACGCTCTCCATCAGCGATGTCACGAGATCGCCCGTCGCCTGCCCCGCGCCCCAGACCTTGGTGACGATGCGGCCGGAAAAATCGCTCTGGAAAAACGACAGTGACTGTCGGGAGACATGCAGATAGGACTGCCAGCGCGCCAGATTGTAGAAGCCCGGCGTGATAACCTGTTGATCGACCAGCGCAATCAGCAACTGCACGACGAAGCGGACGATACCGATCAGGATCAGCATGCCGAACAGCTCGAACCCGTGTGCGGCCAGCAATCCGTCCCAGCCCACATCCGGCTTGACGGTTGCGAGAATGTCGACAACCCGCCCGACGAACCAGAACAGCGCCGCCTCGATGGCCGCCGACATCCCGCCGAGGACGAGCATCGCAACGAACGGCGTCTTGGCCTGGCCGATATAGAACCAGATGAACCCCAGCGTCGTCCGCGGCGGCTGGATGTTGTCGCGCGGGCGGAACGGATCTATCCAGGTTTCAAAGGCATGAAAGAGTCGATTTATGAGCATATTTGCGATATAGGCTTATCTGCCGGATCGGGAAAGGAACCTCTCCTCCGGACCAACCTTATATTTTTGTAATGATCGGTCACATCGGCGGCATCGCCGTTGATTGAGACATGTCCCGCCACAATGTCCGACTAGCCTGGGATTTCACGGGAGACGGCAACGATGCAAAGAAGGACGCTCGTGTCGAGCATTCCGCTAGCCTTGGCGGAAAAGCTGGATGCGGTTATCGAACAAATGGACGTGACGCACGACCAGATCGTGTGCGAGGCGATCGCAGCATGGATCGACGGCGAGGAACAGCGCCGCCTGATGACACTGCGCACGCTGGTGTACGCCAGCAGCATGGCGGTCGAGGGCCACCGGGTCATCGACTGGGCGGACAGCCTGTCCGCCGACCGCCACTGACCGGACTTCACACCACAGGACGAATACCAAAACGCCCTCCCTATATCCCAGGGAGGGCGTTTCTTATTGTTCGCATCGTGTCCTGTAAGAATTCAGACGCGCTGGCGGTCTCCGCTCGTCAGGCGCCATAGGCCCGGGCAACGCGGACGCCGAGCGCCCGCGCCGGCGATTGGAATGGCTGATCGCTCGCCGCTGAAGCGACATGCATCGCACCAGCCTCATCCTGCCCCTCGCCAAGCCTGAACTGCGAGAGAAGTTCGATCAGAGCCGCGGCTTCGCGCGCCAGGCTATGGGTGGCGGCGGTCGTCTGCTCGACCATCGCGGCATTTTTTTGCGTCCCCTGGTCCATCTGATTGACGGCGACATTGATTTCGTTGAGGCCTGTCGATTGCTCCCGCGAGGTGGTCACGATAGCGGAAACGTTGCCATTGATGCCCTGCACCTCGGAAACGATGGTTGCAAGCCGCCGGCCGGTTTCGCCGACGAGCTCGACACCCTGTCGAACCTGATCGCCCGATTTGGTGATGAGCGCCTTAATCTCCTTGGCGGCATTGGCCGAACGCTGGGCCAGTTCGCGCACTTCCTGAGCAACGACCGCAAAGCCCTTCCCGGCCTCACCGGCGCGTGCCGCCTCGACACCGGCATTAAGCGCCAGGAGATTGGTCTGGAAGGCGATGTCGTCGATGACACCGATGATGTTGGAGATCTCGCGGGAAGACGTCTCGATCTCCTCCATCGCGCTGACGGCATCCTGGACGATCGTGCCCGACGTCTCTGCGCCCGCCTTAGTACGAGCGACGAGTTCACCGGCCTCGGAAGCCCGCAGCGCCGCATCCTTGACGGCGGTCGTCACTTCCTCGAGAGCGGCAGCGGTCTGTTCGACCGAGGAGGCCTGCTGTTCGGTACGCTTCGACAGGTCGTCGGCAGCGGAACGGATCTCACCAGCGCCGGCATCGATGGCATAGGCGTTCTCGCCAACCAAGCGCAGCACCATGTGCAGCTTGGCCATGGACTCGTTGAAATTGACCTTCAGCTGATCGAGCTGGCCGGCGAAGACCTGGTCGATCCGATAGGTCATGTCCCCGTCAGACAGATGCCGCAGGCCGTTCGCCAAACCATCCACAGCAGCGGCGACGGCGGCCGCTTCACGTGCCTTCTGTTCTTCGCGGGCGATCCGCTCACGCTCGCTCATCGAGCGATTTGCCTCGGTCTCCTGTTCCAGACGTTCACGCTCCAGCGCATTTTCGCGGAAGACGGCGACGGCCGCGGCCATTTCGCCGATCTCGTCACGATGGCCGGCATAGGGAATATCCGCCTGATTGTCGCCCGCCGCCAGCGCGTTCATCGACTGCGTAATCGCGCCGATCGGCCGCGTGACGCGAACGAGGCTCAGCACCGCAGCGCCGATCGCGAGAAGCACCGCGATCAGCACGCCAGCGACCGTTGCGATTGTCACGACCTGGGTCGTGTCGGCCGCAGCCTTCTTGTCGTTGCCGGCAGCGGCGCGATTGTCTGAAATCATACCCTGCAGAATATCGCCGGCACTGTTGCCCATCGGCGTCATCTTCTCGATGACGGCCTTCGCATCGCTGTTTCGTGCACTGACAAGCAGGCTGGCGAACTGGTCTCCGAGCGTGTCGTAATCCGCCATGATGGTTTTGAGCTGTTCGAAGCGAGGCCGCGGGCCGGCCGATTGCGCAGCCTCGAACGTGGCAACTGCGGCTTCACGCGCTACCGTGGCGGTCTTGATCTGCCCAAGGAGAGCCTTCTGCTCTTCATCGCTAACGGCGGCAAACACCGCGAGATAGAGGCGACGGACGTCGGACATGCGACGCTCCATCTCTGCAATCATCAGCGACTTGTCCATCCGCACGCTGATGCTTTCGGCCTGGCTGTTGAGCTGCCAAACCGACCGCATGCCGGCCGCACCCTGGGCGATCAGGATGATGACGATGAAGGCAAAAAGAGTGGGCAGAAGAATCTTGATCTTGAGAGAGTTCATGGCTGGCACCTGAAAAGTTTCTAAGTCTATGAAACCCTTGTGCCAGCCTCCGCTAAACAAAAACTTACCACCAGTGCGTGCTTTTGCGCGCGCTGCAACGAGGCCATGCAGAAAAGCCGTACCACAGTTGACGTCTGTCAAATTCCCTCGCCCCACGCGCATGGCGGAGCGAGGGAAGCCTGCGTTATTCCGCCGCAGCCTCTGCATCTTCGGAATGATCGGCAAGGAACCCGCCCGACTGCCGGTTCCAGAGATCGGCATAGACGCCCCCCTCCTTCACCAGTTCGGTATGCGAGCCCGCCTCGATGATCTTGCCTTTGTCGAGCACGATCAGGCGATCCATCTCCGTCAGCGTCGACAGGCGGTGGGCGATGGCGATCACGGTCTTACCCTGCATCAGCGCGAACAGGTTTTCCTGGATCGCCGCCTCCACTTCGGAGTCCAGCGCCGAGGTCGCCTCGTCGAGCACCAGGATCGGCGCATCCTTCAGGAACACGCGGGCAATCGCGATACGCTGGCGCTGACCGCCCGAGAGCTTGACGCCACGCTCGCCAACCTGCGCATCGAGCGCCTTGCGCCCATGCATGTCGACCAGACCTTCGACGAAGTCCCAGGCATTGGCTCGTTTCGCCGCCTCGATCACCTCCGCATCCGTCGCGTCAGGACGGCCATAGGCGATGTTGTCGCGGATCGAGCGATGCAGCAGCGACGTGTCCTGCGTGACCACCCCGATCAGCTCGCGCAGGCTCTCCTGCGAGACATGCGCGATGTCCTGACCGTCGATGGTGATGCGGCCGCCTTCCAGATCGTAGAAGCGAAGCAGCAGGTTCATCAGCGTCGTCTTGCCGGCGCCGGAGCGACCGACCAAGCCGACCTTCTCGCCCGCCTTGATGTCGAGCGACAGGTTGTCGATGATGCCCTTGCCCTTGCCGTAGTGGAAGCCGATCCGGTCGTAGTGGATCGCACCCTTCTTGGCCGTCAGCGGCAGCGCCCCTGGCTTATCCAGGATGTCATGCTGCTTGGTCATCATCTCCATGCCGTCATAGACCGTGCCGATATTCTCGAACAGCGCCGAGACTTCCCACATGATCCACTGCGACATGCCGTTGACGCGCATGGCGAGACCGATGGCAATGGCAATGGCGCCGACGGAGATGCCGCCGTTCAGCCAAAACCAGATCGACAGGCCTGAGATGACCGCCAGCGCCACGCAGTTGTTGATGTAGACCGATGCGTGGAACATCGTCACACGGCGCATCTGCTGGTGAACGGTCTGCAGGAACTCGTCCATGCCCTCCTTGGCATAGGTTTCCTCCCTGCCCGCATGCGAAAACAGCTTCACCGTGGCGATATTGGTGTAGCTGTCGACGACACGGCCGGTCATCAGCGAACGCGCGTCCGCCTGCGTCGCGGCAATCTTGCGCAGCCGCGGCACGAAATAGGAGACGATGGCGACATAGACGCCGAGCCAGGCAAGGATCGGGATCATCAGCCGCCAGTCGGCCGCCGCGATGACCACGATCATCGAGATGAAGTAGCTAACGACATAGACGAAGACGTCGAGGATCTTCATCACCGTTTCGCGCACCGCCAGCGACGTCTGCATTACCTTGGTCGCCACGCGTCCGGCGAACTCGTTGGCGAAGAAGGTCATGCTGTGGCGCATCAGGAACCGGTGCATCTGCCAGCGCGCGCTCATCGGATAGTTGCCGATCAGCACCTGGTGCATGATGACCGAATCCGCCACCGCCGCCAGAGGCAGGCCGATCAGGATCAGCGCGCCCATCCAGACGAGCTTGTGGCCTTCCGTCTCCAGGAAGGTATTCGGATCGGCATGCGTCAGCCAGTCGACGATGTTGCCGAGGAACTGGAACAACGCCACTTCGCCGACGGCGATCAGCATTGTCAGCACAGCCATCGCGGCTAGCCACGGGGCCGCCGGTTTGGTGTAATGCCAGCAGAAGGCAAACAGACCCTTCGGAGGAACCGTGGGCTCCTCGGTGGGGAAGGCTTCGAGACGCTGTTCAAACCAGCCAAACATGAAAATGCTCCGAACTTCAGCGCTCCACTCCCCGCTGGCGCAAGCGCGCAACAGCTCATATGGGAACCGGACGTTCAAGGAACGAGGCCATGACAGCCGCGCAATGGATTACATAGGGGAAATCAGGAAAGAAGAACGCTCAGGAGCGTCGGATCGCCACAAGCCACATGGTCGCGGACGGGAGGCGCGTATTCGAGAAAATTTTCATCTTGGCTCTCCCTTGCTGGCGATTGAAGATATGCACCGATAACGCGAAATTGACGAATATTCCAGCCCCGATTAGCCAAAAAGCGGAACAATCGACCTTGGAGACGGGTCTGTTGCCTCCGGATCACAGTTGCAATACCTGTCTGCCGAGCAGAAAAGAAGAACCGGTACAGATCATGGCAGACCTCCGCGTAGCTCTCTATCAACCTGATATAGCAGGTAACACAGGCACCATCCTCCGCCTTGCCGCCTGCCTCGGCTTTGCCGTCGATATCATCGAACCGGCCGGCTTCGACATCTCCGACCGCAACCTGAAACGATCGGGCATGGACTACATTGCCGCCGCAGCGCTCACCCGACACGTCAATTTCGAGCAGTTCGAAACCTGGCGCCAGACCACCGGCCGCCGCCTCGTGCTCGCCTCCACCAAGGCGTCCGGTCGCTATACCGACTTCGCCTTTCGCCCCGACGATATCCTGCTCTTCGGCCGCGAAAGCGCCGGCGTTCCCGATCATGTCCACGAAAAATCCGACGCCCGCATCCTCGTGCCGATGGTCGAAGGTCAGCGCTCGCTCAACATCGCCGTCTCCGTCGCGATGATCGTCGGCGAGACGATGCGCCAGACCGTCTGGGGTTGATTTTTATCACCCGCCGCACAAATGCCGGTTCGGCCGCGCAATATGTCGCGAACGGCGTTGTGAAATCGCCGAACCGGCGTATAGTTTTTAGCCGGGCAATCAAAAAATCACGCCGACCGCCGCGATTTCAATGATTTGGCTGTAGCTCCAGATTTGAAAATGTGCAGCGCGTCGAGGGCGTGACAAGAAATAGAAGAAGACAAGACGGCATGGAATCCACAATCGTCATGATCAACCTGTTCGGCGCCGTCGCCCTGCTGCTGTTCGGCTTGGCGCAGGTCAAGGACGGCGTCAACAGGGCGTTCGGTGCCCGGCTGCGCACGGGCCTGGCGTCAGGCACCAAGGGCAGCGTCCGCTCCTTCCTCTCCGGTTTCCTCGCCACCATCGCGCTGCAGAGTTCCACCGCCACAGCCCTGATGGTCTCTTCCTTCGTCGAGCGCGAACTGGTCAAGCCGCGCATGGCGCAGATCGTGCTGCTCGGCGCCAATGTCGGCACCGCCGTCACCGCCTGGATTGTCGCGACCGGCATTGAATGGCTGTCGCCGCTCGTCATCCTTGCCGGCATCGTGCTCTATCGCGGCGGCTCGACCTCCCGCCAGGGCGGCGGTCAGGCGCTGATAGGCATCGGCCTCATGCTGCTGTCGCTGCATCTGCTGAGCAGCGCCACGGAACCGATGCGCCAGTCGCCGGCGCTGTCGGCCTTCATTGGCCTGCTCGACAATGCCTGGCCCGTCGCGCTGGCCTTCGCCGCCGGCATTGCCTTCATCTCGTCCTCGAGCCTCGCCGCCGTCGTCCTCATCCTCTCGTTGGCCTCGACCGGCATCCTGTCGGCCGGCCTTGTCATCGTTTTGGTTCTCGGTGCCAATCTCGGTGGCGCGATCCCGCCGGTCATTGCCTCGCTCTCAGGCCCGGCCTCGGCAAGACGCGTCACGCTCGGCAACCTCATCGTGCGGGCCATCGGCTGCCTTATCGCCCTGCCGCTGGCAGGCTTCGGCGCCGATCTGCTCGAGACGCTGCCGCTCTCGCCCGCCAAGCTTCCCGTCGACGCCCATCTCGGCTTCAACCTCATCCTTGCGGCGCTGGCCTGGCCCTTCTCCCGTCTGCTCGCCAAGCTGATGCTGCGGATCGTGCCGGATGACGCCCAGACCGACAATGCCCCGAAATATCTCGACCTGCAGGAGCTTTCGACGCCTGTGGTGGCGCTCGCCAGCGCCACCCGCGAGGTGCTCGGCGTCGGCGACCTGATCGAACGCATGCTGCAGCGTGCAGCCGATGCCTTCGAACGCAACAACATGTCGAAGCTCACGGAAATCGCCTCGCTCGAGCAGCGCGTCGACAGCCTGCAGCAGGAGGTGAAGATCTATCTCTCCAAGCTCGGCCGCGGCGGCCTCAGCGAGGAGGACGGCCGCCGTTCGATCGTCATCATCGACTACGCCATCAATCTCGAGCACATCGGCGACATCATCGAGAAGGGCCTGCTGCCGCAGGTCGCCAAGAAGGTCTCGCTCGGTCTGAAATTCTCCGAAGACGGCTATGCCGAACTCAGCAAGCTCTTCCACCTCACGCTGGAAAACCTGCGCATCGCCCAGACCATCTTCGTCACCCGCGACTTCAATCTCGCCCGACAGCTGATGGAGGTGAAGGTCGAGGTGCGGCGCATGGAGAAGCAGTCCTCGGAGCGCCATCTGGAGCGCCTGCGCGACGGCCGTGCCGACAGCCTGCAGACCAGCTCTCTTCATCTCGACATGCTGCGCGACCTGAAGCGCATCAACGCCCACATCGTCTCGGTCGCCCATCCGATCCTGGACGAAAGCGGCCTCCTGATCGAAAGCCGCCTGCGCAACGCAGCGGAATGAAGCTCAATCGGCCGAGGGAAGCCGGCGCATGGTGAACTCGATCTGGTCGCCGTCTATCTGGCGCCAGCTCTCGACCTCGGTCCAATATGCGGCTTTCGGATATTCGTCGAACCATTCCCGCGCCTTGGCGCGGGCATCGAGCAGCGCCAGGCAATAGGTCTGCCGCACAAAGCGATCGTTCTTGCGCGGCGTGCCCTCGGCACGGTGCGTCGCAATCCTTCGCTTCAGGCCGTCAAAGGACGGAGGTCCCGGGATCTTTGCCATAAAAATCTACCTCTGAAAGAAAAGGTAATATCGAACTTCGCTTTTTGCGAGTCGAATCTGAAGCCACCAAAGCCCCTGCTTTCCAGCGGTTGGCGCGAGGCCGAACGACCTGCTATCAGGGGCGGCAATTGCAATATCAAGAGTCGCATCATCGGATGCGGGACTACCGGAGACGACGACCATGGAACGACCAGACCTTCCGATCGGCCTGCCCGCTGACATCGAGAACAAGAAGACGGCGGCGCGGACATGGTTCGAGGGCCTGCGCGACACCATCTGCGCCTCCTTCGAGGCGATCGAGGACGAACTGGCCGGTCCACTCTCCGACCGCGCGCCGGGCCGTTTCGTCGCCAAGGACTGGCAGCGCGAGAATGGTGCCGGCGGCGGCGGCCGCATGTCGATGATGGAGGGCCGCGTCTTCGAGAAGGTCGGCGTCCACACCTCCACCGTCTACGGCGAGTTCAGCGCCGACCTGCGCGCACAGATGCCCGGCGCCAAGGATGATCCGCGCTTCTGGGCCTCCGGCATCTCGCTGATCGCGCACCCGGTTAACCCCAACGTACCCGCCGTGCACATGAACACCCGCATGGTGGTCACCTCGAGCCGCTGGTTCGGCGGCGGCGCCGACCTGACCCCGGTGCTCGACCGTCGCCGCACCCAGGAGGACGACGACACGAGGCTGTTCCACAAGGCGATGGAGATCGCCTGCCGCAGTCACGCCCGCGTCGCCGACTACGAGGCCTACAAGGCGTGGTGCGACGAATACTTCTTCCTGAAGCACCGCAACGAGGCGCGCGGCACCGGCGGCATCTTCTACGACTGGCTGCATTCGAGCGAAGAGGCCGGCGGCTGGGACGCCGATTTCGCCTTCACCCGCGATGTCGGCCGCGCCTTTTCGATGGTTTATCCGCGGATCGTCCGCTCCAACTTCAATAAACAGTGGACGGAAACAGATCGTGAAGAACAATTGATCCGCCGTGGGCGTTACGTGGAGTTCAACCTGCTATATGACAGGGGAACGATCTTCGGCTTGAAAACGGGCGGGAATGTCGAGTCCATTCTCTCATCGCTGCCCCCCACCGTTCGCTGGCCGTAACGCGGAGGAAAGATCGGTAAATTCCTTGTGAGAGGCTTTGAATAGTCGGACCGGATACCAATTTCATAGATGTGCGCGTAACAATCGGAGGAGGATTGTAATGACGATACAGAGTGGAACACCGGCAGCGGCAGGTGTCCAACAGCCACCCCGCCCGATCGATACCCCGGAGATGCTGAACAGGCTCGCCGAGGCTTTGAAGGCGAAAAGCGGTTCCGACCTGCCCCTTTCCTGCTTTGTCGAACAAGTCAAGCTGCAGCTTGCCGGGGGCAGATCTCCGGAAGACATGGATCGTTTGACCAAAGACCAGGACAACCGGAGCCACACCGACTGCTTTCGTGCGTGGGCGATGCCCGAGCATCATTGAGTTAGGCAACGCCGAGGCCGAAAACCGATCTCGGGAGTTGGCAATCAAACCGGCCGGCGCGGCGCCCGGCCGGAACTTTTTCTACACGACAGGCATTTCCCAAATGACGCGTTAGCGTTTGGCGCCGGGTTCAACACCCGAGCCGAAGTCAGCCCGAATTCAAAGTCAGGAGGAGACGATGAGACTTTTCGAATGTGGAACGCTGGTCCCCGGATGCAGCTGGCACACACGCGCAGGCGATGACGCCGAGGTTGTCCGCCGTGCCGTCGAGCATATGAAGTCCGCGCATGGCGAAACCGTCATCCGCGAAAACATGGTCGACAACATCAAGGCCCGCATCCGCAACGAAGCGCACGCGGCCTGACTTTTTGATTACTTGACCAAAGCCGACAGCCGGGCGAGCAGCGCCGCCCGGTCGGAGACGAAATTCTCGTCGATCCACTGATTTTCCAGCGTCGCCAGCGTCTCGCCGATCTGCCGGCCTGAGGGAATGCCCGCAGCCATAACGTCGCCGCCATTGAGTGGAAACGCGGGCTTCAACCAGCGCTGCGCACGATCGAGCAACGCGCCCAGCCGCGCCGATCGCGCCATTTCCTTCATGTCGTCTTCCGCCTTGCCGCGGGCCACCGCCAGCGCCAGCTTGATACGTACGACAAGACCCTCCACGCCGTTGCGGTAGAGCAACCTGTCGAACGCCGCCGATGAAATCTCGTCGTTGACGGGAGCGGCATTCGCCCACGCCTGGAAGAAGGCCGCCTCGGCATTGGCGAATTTCAGCCGCGCCGCCATCGCCGCCAGGCGCTTGGCATCCGGCGGCACGATCGACGCCAGCCGCAACAGCGGATCGGGTGTCCAGCCGAGCGCCTGTTCGGTCCCGACCAGCGCCGGGATCGCATCGATCCCCCACTTTTCCGTCTCAGGCAGGATCTCCGTCAGCGAGCCGACCGTGCGCATCCACAAAAGCGCCCGACCCGGATCCTCGGCCGACAGCAGCTTGCGCACCTCCGACCAGACCCGCTCGGCCGACAGCGTCTGCAGCTTCGAGCGCGCCGCGGCGCAGGCCCGGAGCCCGTCGGCATCCGGCCGTCCCGATCCGTAATAGGCGAAGAACCGGAAGAACCGCAGGATGCGCAGATAATCCTCGGAAATCCGCGTCGCCGCATCGCCGATGAAGCGGATATTGCGTTTCTCGATATCCGCAAGCCCGCCGACCAGATCGACGACATCGCCCGCGGCATCGACATATAGCGCGTTGATCGTCAGGTCGCGCCGCTCGGCATCGGTCTGCCAGTCGGTGCTGAACGCCACCTTGGCGCGGCGCCCGTCGGTCTCGACATCGGCGCGCAGCGTCGTCACCTCGAACGGCTTGCGGTCGATGACGAGCGTCACCGTGCCGTGCTCGACGCCTGTCGGCACCGCCTTGATGCCTGCCGCCTTCGCCCGCTCGATCACAACGTCGGGCGTCAGTGTCGTCGCCACGTCGATATCGCTGACGGCAAGCCCCATCAGGCTGTTGCGCACCGCGCCGCCGACCACCCGCCCCTCGCCGCCATCGGCATTCAGCAGCGAAAACACGCGCTTCAGCGCCGGGTCCTGGAACCAGGCTTCGTGAGCGAGGTTGGTCATGCATAGAGCCTTTCATAGAGCGTACGGACGATGCCGGCGGTGATGCCCCATATCATCCGGGTTTCATAGGGCATCCGGTAGAAATGCCGGTCGAGCCCGTCGATCACCCGCTTGTCACGGACATGATTACCGGGCGCCATCAGGAACGACAGCGGCACCTCGAAGACGTCGTCCACCTCGTCGGGATTGAGCTTGAGCTCGAAGCCGCGCTTGACGACCGCCAGAACAGGCGTGATCCGGAACCCGGTCGAGGCCAGATAGACCGGCAGCCGCCCGACCGTCTCGACGAACAGGCCCTTCAACCCGATCTCCTCGTCGGCCTCGCGCATCGCCGCCTGCTCTGGCGTTTCCTCCTCGCCATCAATCTTGCCGCCGGGAAAGGCGATCTGGCCGGAATGCTTGCGCAGCGTTGCTGTACGCTGGGTGAAGATCACCATCGCCTCGTCGCCATCATCGACCACGGGCACCAGCACCGCCGCGTCCCGCAGCTTGAATGTTTCCACCTCGGCGACGATCTCGGGATTGAGAATGTGATCGCCATGCTCGCGCCACGATACATCCACCGGTCCGCCCATCTGGTGCAGCGCCCGGCGACGAAACTCGGCCGCGGAGTAGAGCGCGCGGCGATCTGCCACCACACCAGTCATCGCGACAACGCTTCCAGCTCGCCCGCCGGCATGACAGGAAAGACCGCGCCGCCGGAGCGCAGGCAGAACATCGCGACGCCATCGACGTCAACAGTCTCGCCCAGCTCGACCAGCTCGTACATCACCGCCCGAGACACCAGCGCCTCCAGCCGTCCGCGCACATGCAGGTAAGGCTTCAACTCATTGTTATCCCCGTGCATCACGAAGCGCAGCGGATGGTCCTTGCCAGCCTCGACGACATCGCCGACATTGGTGCGGAAGGTAAGCAGTGCCTGCCCGTCCCGAACGGACGCATTCATCTCGACAGCCACGAAAGGCGCATCGACGACCCTGATGCCGACTTTTTCCACAGGAGTTACGAGATATGTCTTTTCGTCGTCATCCCTGCGCAGAACCGTTGAAAACAGCCGCACCAGAGGCGCCCGCCCGATCGGCGTGCCCATGTAGAACCACGTCCCGTCGGCGCGGATTTCCATGTCGATATCGCCACAGAACGGCGGATTCCATTTTTCCACGGGCGGAAGCCCGCGTTTTCCGTCGCCGGCATCGCCTGACGCGCGCGAAATCAACGCAGCCAGATCTGCAGCATCGGTTGTCGCCCTGATCTCTTGCGCTGCCATTGTTCCGTCCCGGTTTGCACTTAACGCATGAATGTCACGAGATAGTCATTCGAAACGAACTTGTCAGCCCGCAACATCTTCATAACTCTATCGGGTATGAGGCACACGTGTAAAAGTCCGACGATTCGCGACGAATGATATCAGCCGCTGGAGAGATGCCTGATGGGTATGATGAAGACCGAAGCCCCCCTCGATGAAAAGGCGATCGTCGCCGCCGCCGAAAAAGCGCTTGCCGACATCGCCTCCGTCAGGAGCGAAGTCTCCAAGGTGATCTTCGGTCAGGAAAGCGTCGTCGAAAACACGCTGCTAGCCGTGCTTTCGGGCGGCCACGCGCTCCTCGTCGGCGTTCCCGGCCTCGCCAAGACCAAGCTGGTCACCACGCTCGGCGAGGTGCTCGGGCTGGGCGCCAACCGCATCCAGTTCACCCCCGACCTGATGCCGTCGGACATTCTCGGTTCCGAAGTGATGGACCAGGACGAGAGCGGCCGCCGTTCATTCCGCTTCGTCAAGGGTCCGGTCTTTGCCCAACTGCTGATGGCCGACGAGATCAACCGCGCCTCTCCGCGCACCCAGTCGGCGCTGCTGCAGGCGATGCAGGAGTACCACATCACCGTCGCCGGCCAGCGATACGACCTGCCGTCTCCGTTCCACGTTCTCGCCACCCAGAACCCGCTGGAACAGGAAGGCACCTACCCACTGCCGGAAGCCCAGCTCGACCGTTTCCTGCTGCAGGTCGATGTTCACTATCCCGAGCTTGCAGCCGAGCGGCAGATCCTGCTCGACACCACGGGCCTCAGCGAAACCAAACCGCAGGCCGTGCTCAACGCCGAACGGCTGCTCGAGATCCAGACTCTGATCCGCCAGATGCCCGTCAGCGACAAGGTGGTCGACGGCATCCTCAGCCTCGTCCGCTCTGCCCGTCCCGGCCAGGCCAATGCCGAGACCGACAAGAACGTCGCCTGGGGCCCCGGCCCACGTGCCGGTCAGGCGATGATGCTCTGCGCCCGCGCCCGCGCGCTTTACGAAGGCCGACTCGCGCCTTCGCTCGACGACGTCTACGCACTGGCCGAACCGATCCTGCAGCACCGCATGGCGCTGACTTTCGCCGCCCGCGCCGAAGGCATGTCGGTGCGCGATGTCATCGCCGGGCTGGTCAAGCAGGCCAAAGGCTAAGCTAAGCGCAGGAAGGAAGCCTCACGCGTGGCATCGATCGGACAGACCGTCACTCCGACCTCAGGCAGCGATGCCCTTGCGCGAGCAAGGCAGCGCGCCAGCCTGTTGCCGGATTGCCTCGTCGAGGCCAAGCGCATCGCCAACACCGTGATCGCCGGCTGGCATGGCCGCCGCAAGCGCGGCATCGGCGAGAATTTCTGGCAGTTCCGTCCGTATAGCGAAGGCGAGAGCCTGTCGCGCATCGACTGGCGTCGCTCGGCCCGCGACGACCACACCTATATCCGCGACCGCGAATGGGAAGCGGCCCACACCATCTGGCTCTGGGCAGACATGTCGCCGTCGATGATGTTCAAGTCGAGCTTCGGCAGCGTCTCGAAGGAAAGCCGCGCGCTGGTCATCATGCTGGCGCTGGCCGAAATCCTCGCCCGCTCCGGCGAACGCGTCGGCTGCCCCGGCGTCATGGAGCCGATCTCCGCCCGCAACGCCGCCGAACGCCTGGCGGTGGCGCTAATGCATGCGCCCTTGACATCAGGCCTGCCGGACACCTCGATGATCCGCGGCTGGAGCGATCTGGTGCTGATCGGCGATTTCCTCGACGACGCGCAGGCGGTGATGTCGCGTATCGGCCCATTGGCGCGGCGCGGCATGCGCGGTCACGTCATCGAGGTCGCCGACCCCGCCGAGGAACTGTTTCCCTATAGCGGCCGCACCGAGTTCACCGACCCGGAGACCGGCGCGAAGCTCACCTCCGGGCGAGCCGAAAACATCCGCGAGGCCTATACCCGCGCCTATCTCGACCGCCGCGACGCGCTCGGCCAGAGCCTGCGCCATCTCGGCTGGACCTTCGTCACCCACCGCACCGATCATCTGGCGTCGGAAGCGCTGGTCGCCGTCCACATGCATCTCTCCGGCATGCCGGGCAAGGCTAGCTTGCCCAGCAAGGCGACGCACGGAGGCCAGCTGTGAACGCCCTTCCCTTCGCTTTCGCCTACCCTGCCATACTCGGCGCCCTCGTCGCACTTCCAGTCATCTGGTGGCTGCTGCGCCTGACCCCGCCGCGCCCGAAGAGCGAGATCTTTCCGCCGCTGCGCATTCTCGCCACCGTGCTGAAGCGCGAGGAAACACCGTCGCAGAGCCCATGGTGGCTGACGCTGCTGCGGATGCTGCTCGCCGCCGCCGTCATCCTCGCCATCGCCGACCCGGTCTTCAACCCGCGCACAAGCTCGATTGCATCAGGCGGCCCGCTGGTGCTGTTCGTCGACAACGGCTGGGCCACCGCGCCTGACTGGGAACGCCGCGTCCAGACCGCCGACGCACTGATCAACGACGCCGATTCCGCCGGCGCTCCCGTCGCCATCGCATTCACCGCAGACTCTACCAACGACGCCGTTCCAGGCACCGCCGCCGTCGCCCGCGAAAAATTGCGCGCCGCCGAACCGCAGCCGCTGGTGCCCGACCGTCAGCGCGCCTTCGAGGCACTGCGCGCGGCGCTGAACGGCGTTCACCCCGGGACGCTCGCCTTTCTGACCGACGGCGCCGCAGCGAAAGACAACGACGCCACCGTCCGCCAGCTGTCGGACCTGCAGCCGGCACAGCTCCGGCTGATCTCCGGCGACGCAATGCAGACGGTGGCGATCACCGCCGCCAGCAACGCCGCCGACGCCATGACCGTCACCGCCACTCGCCTCGACGATGCCCTCGCCACCACCCTGCCACTGACCGCGCAGGACGCGCAGGGCCGCGCCATCGCCTCGGGTTCGGTCTCCTTCCAGCCCGGCCAGTCAGTGGCTTCCGGCTCGATCACCGCCCCCTTCGAGATGCGCAACGATTTTGCCCGCGTCGGCATCGACAACCACGCCACCGCAGGCGCCGTCCACCTGCTCGACGACGGCTTCAAGCGCCGCCGCGTCGTGCTCCTGTCAGGCGAGGCCAGCGACAGCTTCCAGCCGCTGCTATCGCCGCTCTACTACATCCAGCGCGCCCTGCAGCCCTATGCCGACCTGATCGAGCCGAACGCGCCCGATCTCGCCACGTCGATTCCCGATCTCCTCTCGCAGAACCCCTCGGTCATCGTCATGGCCGACATCGGCCGCCTGCCGCAGGAGACCTACGAGCCGCTGCAGCGCTGGATCAACAACGGCGGCACCCTGATCCGCTTCGCCGGCCCGCGCCTCGCCGCCGCTCCCGCCGACGATCCGCTGGTGCCGGTAACGCTGCGCCAGGGCGAACGCTCGCTCGGTGGCGCGCTCTCCTGGGCCGAGCCACAGCAGCTGGCGGAGTTTCCCAATTTCGGCCCCTTCGCCGGCATGCCGCGCCCGACCGACGTGACCATCAAGCGCCAGGTGCTGGCCGAGCCGACGCCTGACCTTGCCGAACGCACCTGGGCCAGCCTTGCCGACGGCACGCCGCTGGTGACGATGAAGCCCATGAACGCCGGCCGCATCGTGCTTTTCCACGTCAGCGCCGAGGCCACATGGTCCGACCTGCCGATCTCGGGCAATTTCGTCGAGATGCTGCGCCGCCTCGTGCAGCTCTCCCGCTCTGGCGGTGTCACCTCCGAATCCGGCGGCGCGACGACGGCCGAGGCACTTCCTCCCTTCCGGCTGCTGACGGCCAAGGGTGCGCTGACGACCGAGACCGGCGCTGCACGGCCGCTGATCCCCAACGCTAAGGTCACCCCCGTGGCCGGCTTCGAAAATCCACCGGGCCTCTACGGTTCCGAGGAAGGGTTCACCGCCTTGAACGTCCTGCCAGCCAACACCGAACTGAAGCCGATCGACGCCTCCGGTGTCACGCTGGTGCGCGAAGGCCTGATCGGCGGCGAGACATGGTCCGCCAAACCGTCACTGTTCCTCATCGCCTTCCTGCTCTTGCTGGCCGACAGCCTGATCGTGATGTTCATGAGCGGCGCCTTCTCTCGCCTGCGCCCCGCCGCCCGCACCGCCGCGCTGATTGCCGTCGCGGTCAGCGCTGCCTTCCTCGTCCAACCCGGCCAGTCGCGCGCCGACGACGCAAAGCCCGGCGACGACCAGATCTTCCAGCGGCTCGACAACACCCATCTCGCCTATGTCGTCACCGGCGAGGCCGAAGTCGACCGCATCTCCGAGCGCGGCCTCGAGGGCCTCACCGAGTTTCTCACCTTCCGCACCACGCTCGAGCCGGGCAAGCCTGTCGGCCTCGACCTCACCAAGGACGAGCTCGCTTTCTACCCGATCATCTACTGGCCGATCTCGGCCACTGCGCCGATGCCGTCGGCCGCTTCGATCAACCGCATCGACGCCTACATGCGCGCCGGCGGCACCGTGCTGTTCGACACGCGCGACCAGTTCAGCGCGCTGGACAACAGCGGCGGCAGCAGCGCCAATGGCGAGCGCCTGCAGCAGATCCTCGCCAATCTCGACATCCCGCCGCTCGAACCGGTCCCCTCCGACCACGTGCTCACCAAATCCTTCTACCTGCTCTCCAGCTTCCCCGGCCGCTACGCCGGCAGCCCGCTGTGGATCGAGGCGCGGCAGGACAACCGCTCGACCAACGCCAAATCGGCCGCCACCGCCGACGGCGTCTCGCCGATCCTGATCACCGGCAACGACTTCGCCGGCGCCTGGGCCGTGGATGAGAGCGGCACGCCGATCCTGCCGACCGTCCCGCCCGACGAGGCGCAGCGCGAATACGCCTACCGCAGCGGCGTCAACATCATGATGTATATGCTGACAGGCAACTACAAGGCCGACCAAGTCCACATCCCCGCCCTCCTCGAACGGCTGGGACAGTGACATGACGGTTGATTTCGCCCCCTTCATTCCATGGCCGATCCTTGCCGGCCTGACCGTCCTCGTCGTCGCCATCGCGGCACTGGCAATCTTCCGCGGCGTGCGTGGCGCCTGGGTGCGCAGCGTCGCCGCACTGGCGCTGCTCGCCGCACTCGCCAATCCGCTACTCCTGCAGGAAGACCGCGAGCAGCTCTCGACCGTTGTCCCTGTGATCGTCGACCGCAGCCAGAGCCAGCAGACGCCCGAGCGCATCAAGATGACCGACGATGCGCTGGCGCAGCTGAAGGACCGCCTCGCCCGCTTCCCCAACGTCGAGCCGCGCTATGTCGACGCCACCGAGCCCGAGGATTCCGACGCGCCCTCGACGCGCCTCTTCAACGCGCTGCAGGCCGCGGTCGCCGACGTGCCGCCCGCCCGCATCGGCGGTGCCATCATGCTCACCGATGGCCAGGTCCACGACGTTCCCGGCGTCAACCAGGCGCTCGGCTTCGACGCCCCGATCCACGGGCTCATAACCGGCAAGGCCAACGAGTTCGACCGCCGCATCGAGGTGATAAAGGCGCCGCGCTTCGGCATCGTCAATGAGGAGCAGCAACTGGTGCTGCGCGTCTTCGACGACGGCCCCAGCCCCGGCGGCACGGCGAATGTCACCGTCAAGCTCAACGGCAACGAGATCGCCACGCTGCAGGCCATCCCCGGCCAGGACACGCCCTTCTCCTTCAAGGTCGAGCGCGGCGGCAGCAACGTGCTGGAATTTGCCGTGGCCGCCCTGCCGGGCGAAGTCACTCAGGCCAACAACCGCGCCGTCCACGTCATCGACGGCATCCGCGAGAACCTGCGCGTGCTGCTGGTCTCCGGCGAGCCCCACGCAGGTGAACGCGCCTGGCGCAACCTGTTGAAGTCCGACGCCTCGGTCGATCTCGTCCACTTCACCATCCTGCGCCCGCCGGAAAAGCAGGACGGCACGCCGATCAACGAGCTGTCGCTGATCGCCTTCCCAACGCGCGAGCTGTTCGTCGACAAGATCAAGGACTTCGACCTGATCATCTTCGACCGCTACCAGCACCGCGGCGTCCTGCCGATCCTCTATTACGACTACATCGCCCAGTACGTCGAAAACGGCGGCGCCCTGCTGATCGCAGCCGGCCCCGAACATGCCGGCCAGGATTCGATCGCGCTGACGCCGCTCTCATCGGTGCTGCCTGCCGCCCCCACGGGCCAGATGGTAGAGAAGGCCTTCTATCCGCGCCTCTCCGACGAGGGAAAGAAGCACCCTGTCACCCGTGGCCTCGACGGCTCGGCCGACGAGCCGCCGCACTGGGGCCGCTGGTTCCGCTCGGTCGGCGTCGAGCCGCCGCAGGGCGAGACCGTGATGGTCGGCGCCGACAACAATCCGCTCCTGGTGCTGAACCGCGCCGGCCAGGGCCGCGTCGCCATGCTGCTCTCCGATCAGGGCTGGCTCTGGGCGCGCGGCTTTGAAGGCGGCGGCCCGCACGTCTCGCTCTATCGCCGCGTCGCCCATTGGTTGATGAAGGAACCGGCGCTCGAAGAGGAAGCGCTGACGGCGCGTGCCTCCGGCCGCACGCTCGAAATCACCCGCCAGACGATCGGCGACAATCCCGGTAATGCCACGGTCCGCTACCCATCCGGCAAGACCGAAAGCCTGCCGCTCGTCCAGTCCGAGCCCGGCCTCTACAAGGCCGACAAGCGGATGGACGAGATCGGCCTGTTCGAAATTCGCAACGGCGATCTGACGACGCTCGTCCATGTCGGCGCCGTCGATGCGCCCGAGTTCAAGGCGATGATCTCGACGCCGGATGCCTTGAAGCCGATATCGGACAAGACGCGTGGCCTTGTCTCCCGGGTGTCGAATGCCGACGGCGCCATCGAAATCCCCCCGATCCTGCCGGTGCGCGGCCAGATCCGCGTCGCCGACAACGACCGCATGCAGATCAGGCTGACTAACGAGACTGTGCTGAAGGGCATCAACACCCTGCCGCTGTTTGCGGGCTTCGCCGGCGTCGGCATCCTGTTGCTCGCCTTCGGCGCTATGTGGTGGCGCGAGGGCCGCTAGACCGATGGCAAGCCTTGAGCTGACCGCCACGCCCTCCCCCGATGACCTCGCGTTGATCGGCAATGAACTGACGGCGTTCAACCATGCCGATGTCGGCCTGGCTGACCGCCGGGCGTTGGCTGTGCTGATCCGCGACGAGGACAGCGTCGTCATCGGCGGCCTCTCCGGTTACACCGCCTGGGGCTGGCTCTTCACGCAACTGCTCTTCGTCCCTGAAAGCCAGCGCGGCAAGGGCGTCGCCGGCAGGCTGCTTGCGACCGCCGAACAGGAAGCCGCCGAACGCGGCTGTCACGGCGCCTGGATCGACACCTTCAGCCAGGATGCGCTGCTGGCCTATCTCAAGCAGGGATACGAGATCTTTGGCGCGTTGCCGGAGTTTCCGAAAGGCCGCACGCGAACGTTTCTGCGCAAGGCGCTGAGCGGCCAGCCTTCTCCATTTGGCGGTGAATAATCAAGGTTGTCGTCGGTCGGTACGAACACGCGCTCGGGCCTGCTGCGTGTTAACAGTGCTAGAGATGAGCGATCTTAGCTTCCACCTCAGTCAGTCTCGAACGAACCTCTTCTGCAATGCGTGACGCGTGCGATGCATCGCCTAAGGCTGTCAGGACTTCGTTGTACTGTCCCACCACGTCGATCTGAGTTCTCTTCAGATCGACCGCGCGGTCATCAAGGAGCCTTTCGGTCTCTTCAAGCCTGGCAGAGATCGCTTCCAGTCTTCCTGACGTCTCGCTGTGGTGGCGAAGAGCAAGCTCGTTCAAGCCATTGACCTTACGGTTGAGCTTGGAAATTTCACTTTCGACCGTACTGAACTTATTTATGGCAGCTTCGACCATGCCCAAGGTGCGCTTCTGACCATTGAACATGGCTTCCATCATCGCCAACATTTTTGCCGTCTCGCTGTCGCTCACGCCCGTCCATCCTCTCTTCCCGTTCAATATGACATTGCCGCACGCAAAGAACAAGAAAATGACTTCCACCGAAGCGAGTAGTCAAGAGGCACTACACCTTCACTAAGCGATCGACGCCTGCCGCGTTTCCGAGTCGATCGCCACCGCCGCGATGGCGGCAATCACCAGCAGCCCGGCAAACAGCCCGATCGCCAGCCCCAGCCCTTCCGATGCGACGAAGGCCATCAGAGACGGCGCGACGAGGCCCCCGAGCCGCGCGATGGCGCCCGCCGCTCCCATGCCAGTCGCCCGGACGCCGGTTGGATAGAGTTCCGGCGTATAGGCGTAGAGCGCGCCCCAGGTGCCGAGCAGCGCGAAGCTCATGATCAGCAGCGACGTGCCGACCATGCTGTCGACAGTCGAAATCACGAACAGCAGGCAGCCGATCGCCGACAGCAGGCAGAACCCCACCAGCGTCGGCTTGCGTCCCCAGCGTTCGACCCCGTAGGCGGCCAGCGCGTAGCCCGGGATCTGCGCCAGCGCCACGAACACCAGGAAGCCGTAGCCTCTCACGAAGCCGAAACCGCTGCCGGCAAGCTTCGCCGGCATCCATGTGAAGACACCGTAATAGGAAACGGAGACGAGGAACCAGATCGCCAGGATCAGCAGGCTCCGACGGCGAAGCGCGTGGGAAAACAGTCCTTCCGAGGCTGCATGCGCCGCCGACACCAACTCGTNNGTCGGCGGCACCGAGTACCGGCCTGCCGTTGACGGCCAGCACCTTGTTGACCGTCGCCTTGGCCTCCTCCGTACGGCCGATGCGCAGCAGATAAAGCGGCGATTCCGGCACGAGGAAGCGCAGGCCGAGGCCGATCAGCGCCGGTAGCGCCGTCACCGCGAAGATATAGCGCCACGCATCGGCAACGCCGGCCACGCTCGCCGCCCACGCGGTCAGCGCCACGATCAGCGTGCCGATTGCCCAGAAACCCTCCAGCCCCACCAGCCAGCGGCCACGGCTTTTCGCCGGCAGAAACTCCGCCATCATCGCGTAATCGACGGGAAGCGTGCCGCCGACGGCGATGCCGGTCAGAAAGCGCAGGACGAGCAGGACCGCGAAGCTGGGCGCGAAGATCGACAGCACACCGAACACGGCATCGCAGGCGACCGTCAGGATCAGCACCCGCCGCCGCCCGACCTTGTCGGCCAGCCGGCCGAAACCGTAGGCGCCGATCAGCATGCCGAGGAAGAACAGTGTTCCCGTCTGCAGCGCCTGCGGCACCGTAAGCCCGAAGGTCGCGGCAATCGAGGCGGCAGTGAAACCGACCGCCAGCACCTGCATGGCATCGGCCGTCCACACCAGCCCGAAAATCCCAAGCAACCGTCGCTGGAATGAGCCCGTCCCGGCCCGATCCAATGCCTCGTCGATTGAAATGCGACCCATGCTCACTCTCCCTCAAGCATATGAAAGGCCACGCAAAGCGCGGCTTCTTTCATAGCTCAATAGAGCAACTGGCCTATTTGCGCCAGCCGATCGTGCCCTTCAGCCGGGCATGCGTATCGTTGCCGAGCGGCACCACCAGTACGCGACCGGGATCGACGGGACCGGGGAAGGTCAGCGCGTTGTAGGCGACCTTCTCGAAGCCGAGCGGCCCGTAATAAGGCGGATCGCCCACGAGGATGACGGCTTCGGATCCCTTGCGCTTTGCGGCCTCGACGGCAATCCGCACCAACTCGCGGCCGATGCCCCGGTTCTTGTGCGAGGGACGCACTGCAAGCGGCCCAAGCAGATGGCCGGGCACGCCGCCAGCCATGACGGGCGTCATCCGCACCGAAGCGATCGTTTCGCCGTCATCGGCGCAGATGAATGACAGCGACAGGTCGTGCGGCCCTTGCTCGCGAATGCGGGCGGCGGCGCGCGTGTGCCGGCCGGGGCCGAATGCTTCTTCGTTGATATGTTCGATTGCGGCGTCGTGCGACGCGTCCTCAGTGAGGTAGACCAGATCGTGCTTGTGCATGATGAGACAGAAACCGGATAGACAATATGATGGGTTCTCGATCGCGCCGTCGGGCGTTCGGGAGCATCAGCGTCGTCGCAAGCTTCTGGGTGCAAACATCAAATCGGGTTCCTGAGATCGTGAAAAGGCCGATAGCAGGAAAAAATTCCGACGTCTACGGGAAAAGGCCCGTTGTGTGCCGCTTCGGTATCCACGACCGAAATGCGCCCGGTACTTGGGCAGAAAAGCACCACACCAGCCGTCGCCCCACGATTTTACGCGAGCAGCAACGGCCGGTGCGGCCGACATCAGGTAGATATCAGCGTACCTGCCACCGCTTGACCTGCTGGCCGCCGAACAGCCGGCTCGTCGGCATCTTGAATATGAAATACGGGTTCAGCAGCGGCAGCGCCGTCGCCTGCTCCAGCCGCTGAAGGCTGCCCGCGTCGAGGTCCACATCCAGCGACGCGATATTTTGCGCCAGTTGTTCGACGCGACTGGCGCCGATCAGCACCGACGACACGCCGGGACGCGTTGCCACCCAGGCCAGCGCCACCTCGGCCGGCGACCGCCCGATTTCGGCTGCGACCGATGTCAGTACATCGACCACATCGAAATTGCGCTCGGTAAACAGCATGCCGCCGAACGGATTGTCACCGTTCAACCGCCCGTCGCTGCCGCTGTCTGCCGTATCGGACGTCTTGTCGGGCAGGTCGGTGGCACGATCGGCCTGAGCCAGCATGTCGCGACCATACTTGCCGGTCAGCAGGCCTGCGGCAAGCGGGCTCCACGGCACCATGCCCAATCCCAGTTCCTCGCCGGCCGGGAGGAGATCGAGCTCCACGCCGCGATCGATCAGCGAATAGGCGTATTGCAGGCCGATCGGCCGTGGCAGCCCATGCGCCTCGGCCAGCGTCGCGATCCTGGTGACGTACCAGGCCGGCGTGTTGGAGAAGCCGTAGTGAAGGATCTTGCCGGCACGCACGGCGTCGGTAAGCGTCTGCAACACTTCGTCGGCCGGCGTCGTCTGGTCCCAGACATGCATCCAGTACATGTCGATATGGTCCGTCTGCAGCCGCTTCAGCGATCCCTCGACGCCGAGCCGGATGTTCTTCGACCCGTTGCCGCCCCATAGCGGCGTGCCTTGCCCGCGCGAAAAACCCGATTTCGTCGCGATGACGAGACGATCGCGCAGGCCGCTGTCGGCGAGAAACGTCCCGAGCATCTCTTCGCTGCGACCGCCGGAATAGATATCCGCCGTATCGATGAAATTGCCGCCGGCATCGACATAGGCGTGAAACAGCGCCCGGGAGGTCTGTTCGTTTGCGCCCCATCGGCCGGCGCCGAAGGTCATCGTGCCAAGCGCAAGCGGGCTGACGATCAGGCCGGATCGGCCTAGGGTGCGGTAGCTGCTGAGATCCATGCATCTTCTCCTTGTGTCATCGCAGTCCATTTAGGGCGCGCTGTCGCCGAGGATTAGCGGTTGCTCGTTGCATGAACTTGTGAGCAGGATGCAGTAATGGAACGCAACACACTCAACGATCTCATGGCTTTCGCGGCCGTCGCGCGCGAGCGCAGCTTCACCCGCGCCGCCGCCATTCTCGGC
>UCIT01000069.1 GCA_900472625.1 Hyphomicrobiales bacterium
CACGCTACGGGGCACGATCTCGTCTCGTAAAGGCTGCCAGATCAGCTGCACATGCGCAGTTAAGCGCCGAACACGCAGCACAATAACCGTCAGTACATTTTTTAGATTGCGCGCAACATGCGTCGGCGGCATATTTCCCATCACATCAAGTGACTGCGGGGACATAAAATGGCTACTGGGACAGTAAAATTCTTTAACAGCGACAAAGGCTTCGGCTTCATCACACCTAGCGGCGGCGGCAGCGATATCTTCGTTCACATCTCTGCTTTGCAAGCGTCCGGACTGCAATCCCTCCGAGACGGCCAAAAGGTTTCGTTCGAGACCGAGCCGGACCTGAGGGGCAAGGGTCCCAAGGCGGTCAACATCGAGTTAGACGAGGCCTAAGAGTCGCCAGGCTTTCAACCAACTGCGGGCCGCACCTATGGCCCGCAAAGCGGGCGTTTGACCATCGGTAAGTTTTCCATTGGTGAGCGGTTTTCCAGCGCAGAAGGCGCGCCCACATTTCTGACAGCTCCATTAAGCCTTTGTCCTGGATCGAAGCCTTCTTCAAGTGAGAAACAAGAACCTTCGGCGGTGGCAGAACCAGATGTAACACTCGTGACATGGTCGTGCTGTTCGCGCCGATTGCCAGTTCGGCGTCTGAAATCAGGATGCCGCCAAGCAGCGTCGCGCCGGTCGAATGCCAATGTCGAGCCGCCGGTCTGCAAGCCGTCCTCGCGCGTGGCGCCATCTCCGCTCAATCCGCCGTTGATCACGCCGCCATTTGAAACGACAGGTTACGGCTGATGACGTGCCTTTGCTTGCCGGAACAGGCATTGAACCCGCGAGCATTTTCCACGTTATCCGTGGTGGCCAAGTTTGGCCGCGTTCTCATCACTGGAGGATAGCATGAAGAACATAGTGGACTGGCTCGACGCGAACACCAGCGACAGCGCGTTTACCTTCGAAAACAACGCTGACGTGGAACAGCGCGCCGAAATCATTCGAGCCAAGGCAGAAGCCGCGGGCTATTCTGCTGATGAGCTGCTTGACGCATGCGGAGGTGACATCGCCGAGTACCTGAGAAATCGGCAAGCAGGCGCGGGACCAGATGATGCTGACGGCAAGATGCCGGGTGATGTCTCTCCAATCATCGCGCCCGGCTTCAATCAACAGTGACCGGTGGAAACAGGGCGCTCTGTTTAGTGTGGAGAGCGTCCTCGTCATCCATGGGAACGTTCAGCGACTATGCTGCGCATCTGCCTAGGGTGTTACGATTCAAGTCGAGGAGCGCGCGGCCGCAAATCCCGCAAGGCTATGGCCGATTGAGGCGGACATTCCTTGTGGTGGAAGCCGCGCACTGACTCGATTTATAGGGCCCCGCTATTGCTAGCGGGGGCCTGGCATCAGACATTTGAACGCCGCTTAACGGATGTAAAGTTGGAATACAGACCGCGGATAGTAATATCCATCGCTGTGTCGCCGATAGCCTTTGCGATAATCCCGATATCCGTGATGGCCATTCCAGTAGCCGGGTCGGTAGTGACGGCGTTCGTAGCGGTCCCGGCGGTCTCTGTCCCGACGCCAGTCATGGCGGCGATCATCGCGGTACTGCGCCAGTTCTATCGCGGATGTTAGTTCAGCGTGCTGCCCTACCGATGGCGCGGCCGAAGCCACGCCGAAGCTAGACGCTGCGATAACAGCCGCAACCAGAGCAGTACCTATGCGAGCAAAACTATTCATGGTTATGCCTTTCCATTAGTGATGAGCGCGACCATGCTCTTGCCGGGATGAACGTTTTGTGAACTCGCCATTCATGTTTATCGACGCCGCCGCATCCCCGGCGCGATAACAGTCGGCCTAGGCCAGCTGAGGAAGAAGTCGGGCCGAACGCGTTGTCGACAACAAAGGTTTCGTTCGTGGCGCCTCTGCCTGATAAGGCAGGGCGTTTGCTCTGGCCATCAGTCTACCGATGATCTTCGGCTTGGTGGCCGCTACGTTTAGGAGATCCGCTGAACCTCAGAATACCCAACGCTCGGCCCAGCTATCTTCGGGCCCAATGTGAAGGCTGGCTGTCCCTAACTTTTGATTTAGCAACGAAAATCACAACCAACCCTAGACTTGCTTTCGAACGCTCCTACTTGAAGTCCGCTGACAACCGCAGGGAATGCCATGGACGCGACGGCCGAACGGTACCGGGACATATTTGTCGGTGATGGCGAGATGGCGCAGATGATGCGTCGGCACGACTGGTCCTCGACGGCTTTGGGCGCTCCTGAAACGTGGCCTGAAGCTCTGAAGGTGGCGGTTCGCTTGCTGTTGACCTCCCGCTTCGAGATGTGGCTCGGCTGGGGTCCTGACATCAACTTTTTCTACAACGATGCCTATCGTCCAACCTTGGGGCACAAGCATCCGAACGCCCTTGCTGTGCCTACGGAAATACTCTGGGCAGAAATATGGGACGACGTTAAGGGAAGGCTTGCGACAGTCTACGAGACAGGCCAGGCGACATGGGACCGCGCACTGCTCCTCCTGCTTGTCCGCGACGGCTATCCGGAAGAGACGTACCACACGTTTTCGTACAGTCCTCTTATCGGCGACAGTGGCAGGGTCGAAGGCGTATTCTGCGCGGTGAGTGAAGAGACGGAACGCGTGATCAGCGAACGGCGGATGGGCACCCTGCGGGATCTCGCCTCGGTGCTCGCTCTGTCAAAGACCACGGAAGAAGTCAGGGCTAACTCCCGCACAGTACTTGCGTCAAATCGAAAGGATTTCCCCTTCAGCCTTCTGTACCTCTTCGACGATGCCGAGGATACGGCGACGTTGGCGTGGTCCGACGGTATGGCTGAGAGCCATCCGCTCGCGCCTCTAACGGTCAAGACCGGAGAGACAGCTTGGGACCTTGCCGCCATACGAAACGGTCAGCCGTCGAAGCTCGTTGACTTGAGTGGTTTCGGGGGTGTTCCGACAGGTCAATGGAAAGTCCCGCCGAGCCAGGCGGTGCTTCTCCCCCTCTTGGGACAAGGCGGCGACAAGCCGATCGGCGTTTTGGTCTGCGGGCTCAACCCGCACCTTCGCGTAACTGACGATTACCTCGACTTCCTCCAGCTCGTGTGCGGCCAGATCGCAGCTGGTTTCGCGGGAGCCGACGCTTTCGAAACCGAACGAAGGCGTGCAGCTGCCCTGGCAGACGCGGCACAGATGCGGGAAGCAGCAGCCGTTGCACTTGAGCAACTGAACCGACAGCTTGCAGGCGAGGTGGAACAGCGAACCGCCGAGCGTGACCGCATGCGGCTTCTGTTCCAGCAGGCTCCGAGTTTCATATGCATCATGAGGGGTCCGGAGCATGTCTTCGAGCTTGCGAACGACGCCTATCTCCAGCTCGTCGGTCATCGTGATCTGATCGGTCTGACCGTAAGGGATGCTCTCCCCGATGTTTCATCCCAAGGCTTCTTCGAATTGCTCGATCAAGTATTCACAACCGGGGAGGCTTACGTCGGGATGAACCTCCCGGTCACGCTTCAGCGAGCTCAGGGAGCCGCCGTCGAAGAGCGGTTTGTCAATTTGATCTACCAACCGATTTTTGACACGAGCGGTGATGTCTCTGGAATCTTCGTTGATGGATTTGATGTCACGGATCAGAAACGGGCGGAAGATCAGCTGCAGACCCTCAACCACACGCTCGAACTGCGGGTGGAGCAACGGACATCCGAACTTCAAGACGCTCTCCTCAACCTCGAGAAGGAATCGAGAGACCGCGAAGACGCACAGCTTGCTCTTCGGCAAGCTCAAAAGATGGAGGCGCTCGGGAAGCTGACCGGAGGCGTCGCGCACGACTTCAACAACCTCCTCCAGGTCGTGAGCGGCAATTTGCAGCTTCTTTCAAGAGATGTCGAGGGCAATGCCCACGCAGAGACCCGCGTCCAGAATGCACTGGCGGGCGTTTCTCGCGGTTCCAAACTGGCCTCGCAGCTTCTTTCCTTTGGGCGAAGGCAACCGCTCCAACCGAAGGTCGTGAATGTTCGCAAGCTCATTCAGAACATGGACGACATGTTGCGCCGTGCCCTTGGCGAGGAGGTTGAAATCGACACGATCGTCTCCGGCGGACTTTGGAACACCTTGATTGATCCTGGCCAGCTCGAGAATGCCATTTTGAATCTCGCCATCAATGCCCGGGACGCTATGGACGAGCGAGGAAGGTTGACGATCGAGACAGCGAATGCGGTGTTGGATTACGACTACGCAGAAGCTCACGACGACGTTCGGCCGGGGCAATACGTCCTCGTCGCGGTAACTGACACCGGGTCCGGCATTGCTCCAGAGATCCTCGATCACGTCCTAGAACCGTTTTTCAGCACCAAGGTCGAGGGCAAGGGAAGCGGTCTTGGCCTTTCCATGGTGTATGGCTTCATCAAACAGTCAGGTGGGCATTTCAAGATTTACAGCGAAGTGGGCCACGGTACGACCATGAGGATCTATCTTCCACGGTCAACGGCTACGGAGGATAGCCTCGTTGAGACGACGACAGCACCTGCTCAAGGTGGCACGGAGACGGTATTGGTGGTCGAGGACGACGATGGTGTTCGCGAGACGTCGGTCGCTTTGTTGTCTGACCTCGGTTACCGGGTCCTGAAGGCGCGCGATGCGCAATCCGCCTACACCATCATTGAAAGCGGCGCGCATATCGATTTGCTCTTCACCGACGTGGTGATGCCGGGACCAATGCGAAGCACCGAGCTTGCGCGCAAGGCCAAGCTTCTTCGTCCGAAGATGGCTGTGCTTTTCACCTCCGGGTACACCGAGAACTCGATCGTGCACGGCGGACGGCTGGACCACGGCGTCGAACTTCTTTCGAAACCCTACACTCGGGAGGGGCTTGCACGCAAAGTCCGGCATGTTCTTGCGAACGCGACGCAGCAGCAGATGTCGATGGATCAAGCCGCGACGCCCACTATGGCGGCAGAACACTCACAACGTGCTCAGGAGGAACGTGTTCAAATATTGGTGGTCGAAGACGAGCCCCTTATCAGGATGAACATGGTCGAAATGCTCGAAGAAATGGGTCATGCCGTGTGGGAGGCGAGCACTGCCGAGGAAGCGATCGATATTCTGGCTCGGACATCGCTCGACATTCTCCTGACAGACGTCGGCCTGCCTGGAATGTCTGGCATCGAACTTGCGGGGCAGGTCCGGGAGGGCTGGCCCTCGGTCGGTATTGTGTTTGCGAGCGGTGACGACACTGCTCATGCGAAATCCGGGATCCGCGATGCGTTGCACTTGTTGAAACCGTTCGACTTCACAGCGTTAGCCGCGGTCATCAAGAAATTGAGAGCTGGCCCCTGAAACGTGACGCGCCGACACGAGGCCGGCTTTTACACTCATATGGTTTCTCAGGAATGTCTGGTATCGTGTTTCGCAGGCGGTTCGGCGACGACCTGCTTCGAGGTCGTTGTCCGCTCTCCAAAGCCGCGCCGACGACCTCGACCACTTCGAATGAGCGCTAGCGCTTGTACAAGGCGTTGAAGGCGCGAACTCAACACCAAGCTTTGTCAGCGATGCATGTGCTGTCATGTGATTGGGCTCGCGCGAGAAGAACCAATCGTCAAAACCAAACTTCGTTTTGGAGCCATCCGCGGCCGGGTTCTCACGGGTATATTTCCAGCGGAAGGCATTTCCAGATTGCTCGCCCGTCGCTTTGCCATCTATCAGCGTGTTTCACGCCCCTCGTACCCTGTCTCGCCACGTTTGATGATCTTCCAGGTGAGGAAGGCCGGGTGCCCATCATCGAATGTATAGACTTCTTTTAGCGAAAATGTGTTGGCAGAAGGAGGTCGTGTACGGCAAGTC
>UCIT01000072.1 GCA_900472625.1 Hyphomicrobiales bacterium
GTGCAGGACGAGAGTGGCCAAGCGCTGATCGAGACCGGCCCGGCCGGCGATGGCGGCAAGCTCGTCGCCGCGAATGAGTCGGTCAGCGTCCAGGGCCGCTTCGATGACGGCTTCATGCATGCAAGCTTCATCGTCCACGAGGATGGTAAAACCGAAGCGCTTCGCCCTGCAGGCCCACCCCCACACGGCGGCCCGCTCGAAAACGCCATGCGTCGTCTGAAGCCGTGATCCCGTTCTAAATCTGAGGCTCGAGGCGCTCAAAATTAGAACGCCTCGAGCACCGTGATGGCTTCCGAGATACGATGCCGGTGTGAGTGAATGGCAAACAACATTTCGGTCGCTAGACGAGGCGTCATTCTCAACGTCGAAACGCGGCGTGAAAAATCGCGGTCAAGGCACGAGAAAAATTTCGCTCGTCCCTTTCATCCTCATCGGGCCTCGTCATCACGACCGAACTCCGGCGTCGGTATGATCCCCGCGGTCACCTCCGCGCGGGATGAACGTTCCTGCCGGTGCCACGGCATGCCGATTTCCCGCTACACAACGGCAGAGTTGAACATGCAAGACGGAGGCCTGGAGATTTCAGGCCTCCGTCATTGCCGCTAAAGCGGCCCACCCGTCGCTAGAGGCTCCACGATTGCTTTCGATCCGCCTCTCTGGATAGATCGGCGGCAACCACCGTGCCGGTTTTAATATGCAGCCGCATTGCGTTGGCGCGGTCAGATGTTGTCTGGAGGAAGGCGTCTTCGTTCAGCTTCACGCGCGTAACCCTTGCGCATTCAGCACCATGAAGCTTAGCTCAAGGACTGGAGCGACGAGGCACTTCGCCAGAGGACGTAAAGGCTCACGCAAAAAATTACCCAGCGAAAAATCCTAGCGAGTGCGTTCTTGTGGCAGGCAAGACGGCTGGCAGACATTGTGCCGACCACACCTCCACCGACGCCGCCTGCGATGAAGTATCCAGCCGTCTTCCAGTCGACATACCCCGAAACGGCATAGTTCGCTGCGGTGGTGAGGCCGAATGTACCAACTGCCAGCAGCGAGGTGCCAACGGCGTTGATCAACGGCATGCTCGTGGATAACAAGAGGCCAGGAACGATGAGGAAGCCACCGCCGATCCCGAAAAATCCAGACCCCACGCCGGTACAGAGCGCCACCATACCGGTCTTTCGATGAGTCTTTATGGTAAGCGATTGTGCTGTGACGTCCGAATGGCCGTCTGAGCGGCCCATAACGAAGCTGACGAACATCATCAACAATCCAAACATGAATAATAGGCTCTGTCCGTTGATGAGCTTTCCAAGGCTCGAACCCAGATAAGCGCCGATTGCGCCGGCGATGGCGAAGGTCCATGCACAGCGCCACCAGACGTGCCCGCGAATGGCGTGACCGATGAGGTTCAGATAGGCGTTGGCGGAAACGGCCAATGCACCGGTTCCGATCGCCATGTGGACGTCACGCATGCCGACGGCATAAAGAAGCAGGGGCGTCGCGAGGATCGACCCGCCGCCGCCAATCAGCCCAAGAGTAAAGCCTATCAGAGACCCCGATCCAATCGTCAGCAGGAGATGCGGGAGCGAACCATCCACCGGATCACGATCCCCATACCGCGCCCGACAAGGCATCGAGCGGAATCTTCAGATAACGACGCCCGTTTTCTTCTGCCGGAGGCAGCTCACCGCCGCGGATATTCACTTGTAGCGCATGCAGCATCAGCTTCGGCATTGGCAAGGTCCGGTCGCGCGTTTCACGCTGCGCGACGAAGTCGCTTTCGGATTGCCCTGCCAGATAAGGGTTTTCCGCCTTCTGCTGCGCCACCGAACTGTGCCAAAGTGCAGGTCGCCCTCCCGGCCGATAATCGTGGCCGGTGAACAGGCGGGTATCGTCCGGAAGGCTCAGGATGTCCTGTATCGAATGCCAGAGGCTGGTGGCGCTGCCACCGGGAAAGTCGGCCCGTGCCGAACCGCTGTCGGGCATGAACAGAGTATCATGAATGAAGGCGGCATCGCCGACGACATAGGTGACAGAAGCCAGCGTATGGCCCGGCGAATGCATGACCCGCACGTTCATCTCGCCAATCGATAATGTCTCACCGTGCCTGAAAAGACGGTCCCATTGCGAGCCGTCACAGGTCAGGTCCGGCAAATTATAAATGTCGCGCCAGATCTCCTGAACCTGACAAACATATTCGCCGATTGCCGTCGGCGCCCCTGTGCGTGCCTTAATATAGGGCGCGGCCGAAAAATGATCGGCATGGGGATGCGTGTCGAGGATCCATTCGATCGAAAGCCCATGTTTTTCGACATGAGCCAGCAACCGATCGGCATTCGTCGTAGCCGTTGAACCGGATTTCTCGTCGAAGTCGAGGACCGGATCGATGATCGCGCATTTGCCCGTGACAGGGCATGCTACGACATACTGGATGCTGCCGGTGCGGGGATCGTGAAATCCGGCGACATCAGGCTTATGCATCGACCAGATCCTGCTTTGCAGGAGCCTTGGGCGAAAAGATCGCGCGGCTGAGATCGACTTGGTAATCGCCAACGAAGGCGGCCGCGTCCGCTACGATCTGTGCCACCGAATCCAGAATGAACTGAACCTTTTCTTCCGGAAGCAGGACGCTGAAATTCAGGCGGATGAAACCGGGTTTCTCGATCTCGTCGCCGGACAGGATCGCCTGCCGGATCATCTCGGACTGATCCTCGTCGATCGAGAGAAGCCGATGGACATAGGGCCCGGCACAGGCGCAGCCTCCGCGGGCCTGGATTCCGAACCGGTCGCTCAGCATGCGGGTGACCAGCTGCTGGTGAATATGGCCCCCTTTTCCATCCTTCACCCGGAAGGAGAAGATCGGCAAACGCTCGACTTCGGCAAGGCCTAGGATTTCTATCTGCGGCAGATCTTTCCACGCGCCGAACGCGCGCCTGGCAAGCTCGCGGTTGCGGGTCGCCATCGTGTCCCCGCCGATCGCGTCCTTGACGATGAAGGCCAGCGCCGCGCGGATATCACCGACCACGTTCGGCGTGCCCGCCTCTTCGCGGGATTCGATGCTGTCGGAATAGTCATGGGTGTGCGGCGAGACGAATTTGACCGTCCCTCCGCCCGGCCAGGACGGTTTTTTGGTCGTCACCGCATCGCGACGAAGGATGAGAATGCCGGATGCGCCGGGGCCACCGATGAATTTGTGCGGCGATACAACGATAGCATCGATCGCCGCATCCGGCGCTGGTGTCATGGCGATCGGCACATACGGGCCGGCACCTGCATAGTCCCAGATCATCTTCGCACCGGCAGCCTTGGCCATTCGCGTGATGGCGGCGACTTCGCTCGTGATGCCGGTAATGTTGGATGCTGCCGACAAGGTGCAGATCGTCAGTTCCGGCCCGGTGGCAAGGGCCTCGCCGAGTTGCGGAAGATCAGGGCCGCCATCCGCGCCTTCTGCGATTTCGATGATCTCGGCACCGCTTTCGCGCCATGGCAGGATATTGGAGTGATGTTCGTAAGGACCGACGATTACCCGCACGGCCTTGCCTGCCGCAACGGCATCCGACACACCAAAGAGATTGACCAGCCGGTTGATGCCGGACGTCGCCCCGGAGCCCGCGAAGATGACGGCATGCTGGTTGTCCGCACCGCAGAACGTACCGATCAAGGCACGTGCCTCGCGACGCATACGGGTCATGAAGCCGCCGCAGTAGGAAGCCTCGGTATGGCTATTGGCATAGTAAGGCAGGACGTCCTCAAGGACGAAGCGTTCGATCTGGTGGAGGGCACGACCGGATGCGACGTAGTCGGCGTAGACCAGAGGCTTTTCACCGTATGGGCCAGAGACTGTGGCTTTGGACCCAACCAAGCCCTCACGAAGATGATCGATGATGTCGGCTCTCCCAAGGCTGCGTCGGAACTGCGCGAGTGGTGTGCCGGCACGTTTAGCTTGGTGGAGGGAGGCGTCCAAGGTCATTCTCCTGTTCGGGATGTTGACCTCAATCATAATCTACAGCACGATCAATTTTCTCACCTATTATATCGAAATAACGCTTGGAATTGTGTCAAATGATCACCGAAGGCAAAAAAATAGACGATTTTGATTTGAAGATTCTGCGCGCCATGCAAATCGATGCGACGCTCTCGCAAAGGGATCTCGCCGAGAAGGTTGGGCTCTCGCAGAACGCTTGCTGGCGGCGTCTTCAGCGGCTGCACGCGCTTGGTCTGATCCGGGGATCGCACAGCCAGATCGATCTGCGGGCGCTCGGCCTCGACCTGACGGTCTTCGTTATGATCCGAACCCGCCATCATTCAAAGGAATGGATCGAGGATTTTCGCGCCCATGTCGACCGGCTGCCGGAAGTGATCGACTTTTACCGGATCGGCGGTGACTGGGACTATCTGATCAAAGTGGTGACGAAAGGCATGGCTGGGTACGATGCATTCTACCAGAAGCTGATCACGAATTTCGATCTTGCGACGGTGACCGGATTCTTTTCGATGGAGGCGATCATCAACAATCGCCCAGTCGATCTGATGGGGCTACGATAGTCAAACCCTGCCGCTGGCTTGCCGATATGGCGAAGACGCCGCCGCTACATCCTAGCGGCGGCGTCTTTGTCCGGCGTGGCGGAAGGGACCTTAGGCACGAACTCTCAGTGCGCGCTCCGTCCTGTCGGCGATCTGCGTGACGAGATAAGCAATCACCATGTAGATAACCACGGCGATCAGGAAGGCTTCCAGATAGTAAAAGTTCAAGGCCGCGGTGAGCTGCGACTGTGCGAAGATGTCGACGACCTCGATCGCGAAGCCGAGCGAGAGTGCCTTCATGATCACCATGAACGAGTTGGCGAGGTCGGGGATTGCCGCCACGATCGTCTGCGGCAGCAGGATGCGTCGGAACATCTGGCTGCTCCTGTAACCCAGCGAATATGCCGCATCCGCCTGGCCCGTGTCGAAGGAGTTCAACGCACCCTTGACAACCTCGGCCTGGAACGCGGCGACACAGGCGACCAGCGCCACGACGAGCGTAACCCAGTTGGGCGTCCGGTGGCCATTGAACTCAATCCCTACCAGCGAGGCTAGATACTGCAGCGTCGGCGGAAGGCCGTAATAGAAAAGAAAGATCACGACGACCATCGGGACGCCCTTGAACACTACTTTATAGGCGACCACCAGTTCGCGCAGCACCGGCATCTTCCGATGCTCGACGAAGGCAAACAGGCTGCCGATTAGCGTCGAAAGGACGAAAATTGTTAGCGCCATCGCCAGTGTAACCGGTATGGCACCCGAGATTTCCCAGAGATCGGGGAGCAGGACTTCACTATCGAACATGTTGGTTCCCCTTTCGTTAGACGCTCGCCATACGGGTCAGCTTCAGCGCCGCACCCTTGGTCGTATATTTGCCAGCACGCGAACCCACGAACGATCAACCAGGCGATCAGGCACATGATGGAATAGATGACCGCCAGTACGAGATAGGTTTCGAACTGATACTGGTTGTAGTCTCGCTCCATCACCAGATGTGCAGTCGCCATCACGTCGGCTGCGCCGATATACATGACCAGCGCCACATTATGGATCAGATACATGATTGAGTTGCCGTAGCCCGGAAGAGCGATATGGACGGCTTGCGGACCGACAATGCGCAGGATCTTGTGGCGGAACGAATATCCGAGGCTGTCGGCGGCATCGTGCTGGCCACGTTCAGCCTGATGCCAGAAGTCGTCGAACATCTGGAGGGCGTGTCATACGCGTATACCAACGCGGGACGCGATAGCTCGCTCATTGCCGAGGTGCGCGGAAAGCCGGGCCTGAAGGTTGGGAACGAGCTTCGCCTTAGTGTAAGACTCGTTGATTGCTTGCTGTTCGACGGCGATGGCAAGCGACTCTAGCTGCAGACAAGAGATGTCGGGGGTCGAAAAGCGCCAGTTGCCAGCGCCTCCGCCCACCCGGCCAATACTAGAAAACAAAGAAGCGTATCGGAGCTTTCAGCATAGCGGCGCGCGAACACGCGCGGAAAGCGGGAACTCGCGCCACACGAGGGCGTGAGAAAGGGCAGCCGAAGGAGCGTCAGCATAGCGGTCCAAAGGAGACGCGGGACCGACTGCCCCACGCCAGCGTGTTACGCTTTCGGGCCGGATCGTCAGCAACAGTAATTTGAGAAATCGACCGGCGCCTCTGGTTCCGCGTGTATAATTCACACACACCTTTGATTGTGAAACTATCATAAATCCCGTAAAACGTTTCGATGTGCAATCGAGACGGAACCGCTAGGATGTATGCGATTCACACCGAAGGCTTCGACGCTGCTTTGACCCTGACCGACCATATCGACCACCTGCCGGACAGAAAGCGGCGCGAACTCGCGCGCATCATCGAGATCCTGTTTGCAGGCGTCGAGAAGTTCCAGGCGACCAAGCTGTCCGAGAAGCGCAGTGCCGGCAAAATCCTCAAGGTCATCCTCTACGGTTCCTACGCCCGCGGAGACTGGGTCGAGGACCGGGTCAGCGGCTATCGTTCCGACTATGACCTCTTGATCGTCGTCAACTCCAAGGCTTTCGCGGAAGAGCATGAGCTCTGGGAGGGCATCGAGAACGAACTGCTCACCCAGCAGCTTAGCCGTGGAATCGACACACCTGTTGTTCCGATCGTACACGACCTCAACGACGTGAACGAGCAGCTTTCACGTGGCCGACCTTTTTTCGTCGACGTCGCCAGGGACGGCATCATCCTCTACGAAAGGCCGGGACATCCCTTGTCCAAACCGAAACCCCTGGCCGCTGCAGATGCGAGGCGCGAAGCGGCGCACTACTACCACGACTGGTCGAAAAGCGCTGATGCGTTCCAAGCGTCTGCGTCGTTCCTTTTCGAGAGAGGTGACCTCAAGGAAGCTGCCTTCAATTTGCATCAGGCGGCAGAGCGCTTGTATCACTGCACCCTGCTTACACTGACGCTCTACAGTCCGAAGTCCCATCGCCTCAAGCTTCTGCGTTCCCACGCAGAGGATTTGAATAAGGGTCTCATCGCCGCTTGGCCACGCGATACCCGGACCTCGCGTCAACGTTTTGAATTGCTGTCACGGGCGTATGTCGAAGCGCGCTATTCACCAACGTATAAAATCGACGCACACGAGTTGGCTTGGTTGCTTGAGCACGTGCAAGTGCTGCAAGAAATCGTGCGGACCGTTTGCAAAGCACACCTTTCATTTGATTCCGCAGTTTAAACCAGATCAGAACGTTCGCACTGGCGGTGGTGATGAGATCTGAACCCGCCACCGGTATGAGCCAAGAATTCGCCGTGAATAGCGTTTATCAAAGACTACGTCGGCTTTGAAAATGGCGCTGGCAGATGGTCTCCTTATACTTGACTCCATTAGTCACCTTTTTGTATTGACGGCTCGTGCGTTAGAATCGCACATCCGCAGCCAGCAAGTGCGCCGGTCCGTCCTGCCACAGCCAGCCATACAATTTTAGAAATCGAGCGAGTTGGAACCTCCAGCGCGCACGGCAATGCTATGGGTTTTCCAATGCCACGCATCCCCACGCAACCTCGCCCCCTGGTTCGCGTTTCCACCGCTCTTCTCCTCTCAATACCTTTCTCCATCGGACCAGCCGTCGCGCAGACCGCAACGCCTTTTGGAGATAGCGACACCTCACTGAAGACAATCATCGTTCGGTTCTGGGCCTACCTTGGAGGTCGTTCTCCGGCAGATACCGGAACCACGGTCCTCGACACTGGCCAATACCGAGCCCGGACCGATGGCAGCGGTGATGCAAACAGCTTCCTGCGCGGCCTACCCAATGTCCAATACCAGAACGATACCGACGACGATGCTGGCATGGATGGCCAGAAGGAGATCAATCTCCGCCCAAGCCAGTATCGTATCTCCGGTGGCCGCACCTATGAGAACAACTTCATCCTCGATGGAATGGGCATCAACACTATCACGGGGACTGAGGAGCGCCACGGCTCGGAAGAACTGACGAGTGACGAGGATACGCCCAATGCCGATCGCATGTACGGCCTGCATCCTCAGACTGTGTTCGTTCCAGCGGACTTCGTCGATTCCGCGATCGTGATCGACAGCAACGCGTCTGCCCAGTACGGATCCTTCCTCGGCGGCATCGTTTCTTACAAGCTCGCGCAGCCGAAGACGGATCGCTGGCACTACAGTACCTCCATCAATTACCAGTCCGACGACATGGTCCACTACAAGCTGGCGACCGAAGATGGCCTCAATCCGCTCGACCGAACCCATCCCGAGTTCATCAAACGAAAGACCTCATACTCTGCAACGGGTCCGATAACCGACAACATCTCGATCATCGGCCAGTACAGCCTCGAGAATGCGGCGACGACCAAGCAGAAAAACTATATCTACGGAAACGACACCATCGACGAGAAGTCGAAGAACGAGTTCTTCCGCCTGCAGGCGAATGCCGACACGGACTACGGCGATTTCATTCTCGAAGGCGTCTACACGAAGTACCATCAGGACTTCGAGAGCGTCGGTTGGCGCGACATGGAGCTCGACACAGGCACGCGGAGCTTCGCGAGCAAGCTGGAGAACGACTACGACGCGGGCGATTTCACCTTCGCGGGTGTTCCGCTTCAAAACGTGCACCTGAAGTCCAAGCTCTCCTATTCTCGCGGGAACACGATCAACACCTCGAACTCGGATACTGCCTATGCGTATACGCAGAGCGAGCTGACGAGCAAGGTTGTGCAGTGGGAGTCATCCGAGATGACGGATTGGTGCCGCACCGATCCGACCAAGACCACGTCGACTGTTTGCCGCGAGGGCGGATATGGAAACAAAGAGCAGGGTCAGGAGCAGTTCGGCTTCTCACAATCCGTCTCCGGAGAAATCGGCGCCGGAACGTTTAACGCCGGATACGAAGTCCAGCACACGGAAGCGAACCGCGCCCGGCTGCACGATTTCACCTATTACACGTCCACCACGACGATCTGGGATTCCCGCGCGCTCGGTGTCCCCGGCTTCACCTGCAACACCACGGAGGTCTGCAGCGCGGAGCAGTTTGCATCCATCAAGTCCGTATGGCGCGCCTTTGATGTGACGGCGAAGCTCAACGCCGCCAATGCGTACGCCGAACTCGACCAAACCTGGGACTGGTTCAGTGTCAGAGCTGGTGTGCGCGCCGAGTTCGACGACTACCAGAAGAATTTCAATATCTCCCCTCGCCTTGTGACCACGATCACGCCACTTGATGGTATTTCGTTCAGCGGCGGCTACAATCGGTACTATGACGGCCAGAGCCTCGCCTATGCCGTGCGCGAGATCCAACCCCGCGCGCAGAGCTACACCCGCAAGGTCTCATCAGCTGGTGTAGTGGGCGATACCTGGACGATCGGAACGCTCACGGGCAACTACGTCAACAGCGTCGCGGACATCGACACACCTTATGTCGATGAGTTCACCGCCGGGATTACGATCAAGGACACGTTCACGGATGGCCAGTGGCGCTTCCGGTACATGAACCGCCAGCTCCGCGATCAGTACGCGACGGAGAACCTCGGAAAGAACGTCTACGCCCTCACCAACAGCGCGACAGGCGCCTATCAGTCGGCGACCGCGGAATACGCGAAGGAATGGGCGGTGGCCGGCATAGACAATCTTGAGACCCTGACGCTCTCGGCATCGATAACATGGTCGAAGCAGCAGCGATCCGCGGACTCCTACTTCACCGACGAGGACGATCTGCTCGATCCGATCTATTATAAGGGGCGCTCGTACACCCTCGGCGGCTTCTCGGTCGTGACAGGCAACCAGGACATCCCCGTCAGAGCCCAGATTGCCGTCGACAGCGTCTGGATGGACGGACGTCTCAATCTCGGCATGGCGATGAACTACAACTTCGCCTACAAGGGCGCGGGGGATACGGGCGACACGATCGTGGTCGACGGCATCAACCACGACCTCTGGGAAGTTCGAGACTTCAAGCCAGTCCTGACCGTAGACGTCGGCGGTGCATATACCGTCGCCAAGAAGGATGACGCGTCGCTGGCGGTGAACTTCAAGGTCACCAACGTGTTTGACGAGACCGGAAACGCGCTCGCGGGCACCAGCAACCCCTGGGTCCGAGGGCGTGCGTTCTGGCTCGGTGCCTCGGCGACATTCTGATGGAGAACCGCAGCAACCTCGCGAAAATGGCGTTGCTCGTTGGGCTCAGCATAGTTCTGCTGGGCCCATACCTCACGTCGTCACCCGGATTCTCCTGGCGGGATCTACGGACGGTCTACTCGCTGTCCGCCGATCCTGATCCTGAAGACCTTCAGGCACTCCGACGCGTCTACTCGGCCGACAAATCGTATTGGCCGCCGCCTCAGATCGGCGAAGGCGTCGAGTTCGTGGAACTTGGCGCCCTCACCCTGCGCGCGCCACCGATGGGCCGCGAATTGGACAAATATCGGCTTGGCAGACGCTTGTTCGCCGATCCTATTCTTTCGCCATCGGGACAGATTGCTTGCCAGAGCTGTCATAACAGGGAATTGGGCTGGGGTGACGGCCTCAGGGTGCCTTTTGGCGACCGAAGGCAGGTTGGTGTTCGCAACACCCCGTCCTTGTTCAGTGTTGGCTACAGGAAGTCATACTTCTGGGACGGACGCGCGAAGTCACTGACGGAGCAAGCGGATGGCCCGTTGTTCAGTCCGATCGAGATGGCCAACACGGATGAAGCCGATGTCGCCATCCGGCTGAACAAGGTCGAAAGTTACCGAAGGGCATTCAGTCAGATCTATGGAGGCGATGGCATCGTACTGACCCAGGTCACCGATGCACTCGCCGCGTTCGAGCGCCACTTAGAACGCCCAACTCGTTTCGATGCATTCTCAGGCGGCGCACGCTCCAGGTTGTCGGATGAGGAAATCTGGGGGCTGCATCTCTTCCGCGGCAAGGCAGGATGCGCGAACTGTCACTTCGGGCCACTCCTGACGGATGAGAAGCTTCACAACATCGGCCTAACCTTTTTCCAGCGACGGCTCCAGGACCTTGGCCTATTCGAAGTGACACGAAACACAGACGACGTCGGCAAGTTCAGAACACCTGCGCTCAGGCACCTCAGCGCTACAGCGCCTTACATGCACAATGGCGTCATGCCTCGGTTGCGAAACGTCATTGCCTTCTACGAACAGGGTGGCGGCCACATTCGGCCGCGGAATGAGGCAGAAGGCAAGCTCCCGTTGTTTCCCCTGGCTGCGACGACCTCTGAGCTGTTGGAACCGCTTGAGCTAAGCGATCGGGAGCGTCAGGCACTGCTGGCGTTCCTGGAGGCGCTGTGACGTTAACCGACAGTTGGCGCGGATCGTTGGTTGGCGACGATTCGTCCTGCCTCAGTCGTCCAGGAAAGCTTCATGCTGATGACCGTCGGGAGCCAGTCTCTTCCCCTCAGCGCGGAGCAGTGCGCAGGCCGCGCCAGGGACGGGATCCAGTCTACCGTCTGTCACAGTAAAGTAATCTTTGGCCTGGAAACGCGACGATACGCGTGTGAACAGGCGGTCGCCGACTTTCTGGATCACTTGTACTCCGAACATGCCTTGTCCAACACCTGTTCTGCCATCTTTCGCGTCTTGATCAGGGGAATGTTCAAGGTCACAAACGAGGCAGACGTGATCTGCTTTTTGACAAAGGTCATGCTTAGGACCTCGGTCTTGTTCCAGAACAGCTCTACCCGCTGAGCGACACAATGCCCGTATGGTTGAACCTTTGCCCATCGCGATTTCGATATCAGCAAGCACGAGAGATTATCCTCGTCGCAGGCCACGACATCGAAATATCTCGATCCCTGCCCAGGCTCCACACGAATCCGGACCTCGTCCGCGACGCATGCCGTTGCGACGCAAATTGAGTAGTCCGCTGGCGCGTCGAAACTCGCCTGGCGGTTTCTGGCGTACATGAGATTGGTGCCGTCAATCAGGAACTTCGTGCTCGCTAATTGATACCGATAAGACTTGTCGGGATCGATCTTCATGTACTTCAACAGCTCCCAATGCGTGGCCGAGATGGCGCGTCGCATTGGATTTGTGACACGTAGCGTCACTCTCCGGTCGTCGTACGGGAGATTAAGGGTGCTCATGACACGCCGTAGCAGCCGCAGCTCGTCGGGCGACAGACGGGAAACAAGTTGTTCCGGTATCGCCTGAGCGTGCACCGTCTGACCGAAGGGTAGCACCAGCATCATCTTGGCGACACAGGCGCCAAAGATCTGAAAAGCTCTCAAATTCAAACCCATGTCTGCAAGTAGGCCGCACCGCTACGGAATCGCGCACCCCGCACCAACGCAGATAACATGAGCAAATGTGTCATAATATTGCTCGGCAAAAGATTATTGCCAATGCGGCTACCTACGCTTAACGGACCGCCCTATTGGTGGCTGGGCGATGCTCGCTGAACGCGGCAGTGATCGCCCGGAGCGTGGCGCGCGTCTTCTGGTCCGTCAATGATGAATGCAGAAGGATCGACAAGGAGGGAATTGCGGGCAAGTCGAGAGCGCTGCTCATGTCGACCATATCTGGCGTTGCCAATCTGACTGGGAAGGCAGCAACAGCAAGCCCGGCGGAGAGCGCGGCTGTGACCGCAGACGTGCCGCCAATGAAAACCTCCGACCAGGGAATCTGGGCGGTATCCAAGAGCCGCGTGGCGACCTCGCGCACGGTGCAACTGGCGTGATGGCTGGCGATCGGCAGCGGCTCTCCGGCACGATGCTCGAAATTTCTCGAAGCGAACCATCCGAAGTGTTCAGGGCCGAGTACTTCGCCATCGCGCCTGTCGTCGTCGCTTCGGGCAATCACAACATCGAGTGAACCCGTCTCGTAGGCGTCCAACAGATTTCGCGCGTTGTCGACCAAGACCTCGACCGTCAGGCAAGGATCGAGCGACTTCAGCTTGGCGAGCAATGTCGGCATTTCCGGACCCATCAGATGGGCCGCGATCCCAAGGCGGAAACGTCGACGCTCCATGGTCAGTGCCGAAACAGCGCGTTCATGTGCCGCCAGAAATTCGCGAGCGGCCGGAAGGAATGTCTCGCCCTGCGCCGATAGTCTTACCTGTCTTGGCGTTCGCTCGATAAGCCGTTTGTCGAGACGATCCTCGAGACGCTTGAGCTTCACGCTAATGGCGCCCTGCGTAGAGCCGAGCGCCTCCGCGGCACGGGTAAAGCTCTGAAGATCAGCGATCATGACAAACGCGCGTACCGCCTCGACATCAAGCACATCCATCGATCTATCCGATTCTGTTATCACTCATATGTTCAGCCATCAGATTGCAAGATGACACTCGCGAGCGCAATTACAGATCGCGGGCCAGCGCTAGTGCACTAACGGAAAGCGTGAGGAGCCTCGGCGACCCTGGGCTTCGATATTCAAAGGCAATCCCATGACAGCAGATATTTCATCCGGAAACAGAATTGCGCTCATTGCAGTGTGCTTGTCGGCACTCATGCTCGGGCTGGAGATCACCAGCGTTCCATCGATCCTACCAACGCTTGAGACGGTACTTCCCGCTGACTTTCGCCAGCTCCAATGGATCGCGAATGCCTACACGATCGCCATGTGCGCGGCGCTTATGGCAATGGGCGCCCTTGCCGACCGCTTCGGTCGGAAGCGTGTGTTCGTCTGGGGCACGCTGGTCTTCGCGATCGCGTCGCTTTTATGCGGACTGGCAAACAGTGCGCCTTTGCTCGTTGCTGCGCGCTTGCTGCAAGGACTGAGCGCGGCCGCCATGCTGGCGTGCCAAGTGGCTGTTCTGTCGCATCAGTTCCGCGACGTTGGACGAAGCAAGGCCTTCGGCGCCTGGGGCATTGTCTTCGGAATTGGGCTTGGGTTCGGTCCGATCGTCGGCGGTGCCATTGTCGCTCTTGTGAGCTGGGAATGGGTATTCCTCATTCACGTCGGGCTTGCCATGGTGACGGCGTTGTGCGCCGCCCGTGGTGTGGTGGAATCTCGTGATCCCAGCGCGCGCCGTCTCGACTACGCAGGAATGACTACGCTCTCTGTCGCTGTGTTCGGCATCGTCTATTTGATCACGCAAGGTCGACCGCTCGGATCGGATACGCCACTGCTCTGGACGGTCTTGGCAATCGCCATCATCAGCCTGGCTTTTTTCATCGTCATCGAAATGCGCGTCAAGCGGCCGATGTTCGACTTTAGTGTCTTTCGTGTCCGCAGATTTTCGGGTGCCCTGCTCGGCTCGAGCGGAATGAACTTCAGCTTCTGGCCCTTCGTGATCTATCTCCCGATCTACTTGCAAGGCGTGCTCGGCTATAGCCCGACAGCCGCCGGACTGACGGTGCTCGCGTACACGCTGCCGACGATCTTCGTTCCCCCCTATGCCGAAAGGCTCCTCCATCGCCGCGGACCCGGCACGGTGATCCCGCTCGGCCTATTCACCATCGGCTTCGGCTTCGTGTTGCTCCACGTTGCAATCATCAGCGGTCACATGAGCTGGCTGACGCTGCTGCCGGGATGCCTCCTGGCGGGCATTGGTCTCGGCCTAACCAACACGCCCGTCACCAATACTGCGACGGCCGCCCTGCCTGCAGAACGCTCCGGAATGGCTTCGGGAATGGATATGAGCGCGCGCATGATCTCGCTGGCAATCAACATTGCCATCATGGGGCTTTTGCTGTCGGGAGGTGTCGCCGCTCATCTTACAAATGCGGCGCTCGTCGATCCGTCCAAAACAATAGCTGCTGTTGCCGACATGATCGCCGCAGGCAATGTCGCCGGCGCGAGCAACTTCGGCGTCCCATTGAAGGTGGCTCGGGAAGCTCTCTCTCAAGGAATTGGTTGGGTCACCTTATATGGTGCCATAGCTGCCTGGCTCATGTCGGCTCTTAGCTTGACTATTCTGCGAGCAAAAACCTCCCGTCACCGGGAACGCATCGTTCAGTCGGCTGCAGACGCACCAGCTTCCGAAGGCTCTTTCACGGGTGAATGCCATTCCATTCTGTGAACGGAATCGAACCGGCGGCATCTCGCATAGGTCGGCAGAGCTAAACGCTTGAATTTCCGGCAAATACATGACTACCTGCCGCTAATTGCATGATAGCATTGGGGGGCGCATCGGCCGTGGCAAAGCAATTCGAACGCATCGACGCGCGGCTAAAGGACTTCATTAGCCGCCAGCACATTTTTTTCACGGCTTCGGCCACGAACTGCTCTCGGGTAAATGTTTCACCTCGCGAGACTGGCTGCCTCCGAGTGGTAGATACGAACTCACTTGTCTACTTGGATAGGACTGGGAGCGGGAACGAGACCGCCGCTCATTTGCGCGCAGACGGCCGACTGACAATAATGTTTTGCGCAGTCGAAGGACCTCCGATGATCCTTCGCCTTTATGGCCAGGGACGGGCGATACATCGTGACAGCCCCGAGTACGAGAACGTTCTAGCCAGTCACTACGAGGGATCAGAACCGTTGGGAGCGCGTCAGATCATTTGGCTGGACATCGATCTGGTGCAGACCTCATGCGGCTTTGGCGTACCTCTGTTTGACTACAAAGCTGAGCGGACAAGTCTCGACCAATGGACACAGGCAAAAGGCCCAAGCGATCTTGCGAGCTATCGTCGGGAGAAGAACACATACAGCATGGACGGCCTTCCGACAGGCATGTTCGACGAACCTTCGTAACATCTGCGACCGTCCCGGAACCGTCCACATCGCATCATTAATGCAACACCTCGCGGACATCGCATAATTTATGAGTATTCTCCTCATATTATCTCGATTATTGATTTCGGAGGGATTGATTGCACCAGACGGGGCCAATAATGAGGCTTCAGCATGACGGGTCAGGCACGGATAAATGTCGATCACATCGGACAAAATCGCGGATATCTACCGCTCCGAACAGAAGCGACTGGAGCGTCTGGCCACTCGAAAAGTCGGGCCTTCGACCGCCTCTGATGTCGTCCAGGATGTCTTCACACGGATTTGGGAGAGAGCGATCGACCAGGTGGTCCTGACCCCGTCGTTTCTCAGCCGCTGCACACAGAATGCGTCCATAGACCGGTTGCGCTCAGACAATCGGTTTCGCGACTTCCAGAAAAACCTCACCGAAGAGCAATACGCAGCACCCGTCGCGACGCCGTACGATATCGCCGCGGCGCGCGACGATCTTCGCCGGCTGGATGACGCCATTCGGGCGCTTCCCGAACGGACACGCCACATATTCCTCCTCAACCGTGCACACGGCTTCACTTACGAGGAGATCTCCGAAGCTCTCGGCCTGAGCCGCAGCATGGTCGAACGAGAGATGGCGAGAGCCCTGCTTGCATGTGTCGCAGGAGTGAAATAGTGGCGAGCCGATGTGAGGGTGAGATCGTGTGCCGCGCGTTATGCAGATATCCCCGACGTTCCAGACGGCATGAGTGTCGTTCAACCCTGATGAGATTATGAGCGATGCCAGATCAAAACTCATCGGCTGAACGCATAGCACAAGTCGAGCTAGAGGCGGTTGCGTGGATCACGCGGATGAACGGTCGGCCGAACCGGCGCGAGCGCAGCGACTTCAAGGCATGGCTCAATCGCGACCCTCTGCATCTGCAGGTCTTCGATCGCGTCCACGGTATGTGGTCTTCGACATCGGTGTCTGGCCTCGATGTTGCCCGCGAACACGACCCACAGCTATCTCGGCACCTGGAAACGCTGCAGGGTTTGAGAAAACGCAAGCGTTCAGTCGCAGCAACCGGCTTTGTCGTTGGCTGTTTTGCCATGCTTCTTGCGGGAGCTTGGGTATGGCTCGAACGGCCAAACCTGTTTCAAGATATGGCGGCGGACTATGCGACTGGTCGCGGCGAACGCAGGACGGTCGTCCTAAAGGACGGATCGTCCGTCCTCATGGATGCGGACTCTGCTCTTGACGTCGATTTGTCCGAGACTCGCAGAACGATTCATCTCCTCCGAGGCAATGCTTACTTCGATGTCTCCCATTCTCAGATCCCGTTCGTGGTGACCGCGGAAAATGGCCAATCGCTAGTCCTTGGAACAGCGTTTGATGTCGCGATCGGCGAGGACGACGTGTCGGTGACATTGGAACGTGGAAGTTTGCAGGTCTCCGCAGGTTCCGAGAACAATTCCGTCGTCCTCAAACCGGGCGAAACCGTCAGCTATGACGCGGCAAATGTTGGCAGCGTTCGCCCGGCCGATCTCGATGCGACGATGGCTTGGCACGAAGGACGTTTCGTTTTCAACGACATGCAGTTGAGCGATGTCCTAAATACGATCGGTCGCTATCGCAGCGGGCGCATCGTGATCATCGGTCAGCAATTGGGCCAGCGACGCCTCAGCGGCAGCTTCTCCCTCGACGACCCCGATGCCGCGCTTGCCGCCGTGCAGTCCACTGTCGGCTTCACGGTCGACAAGGTCGCCGGGGCGCTTGTCATCGTGCGCCCATGAAACCCCATAAAAAATATGACAAAAAATTCGACTTTCTATGAGGGTAAAGGCTGACGCCCGTCGTTAGAGCAATGAACCACCACCTTCGATCCGAAGGTCTGGCTGGAAGTTGTTTCCGGGGAAGGGCATTTTATGAGACTGAATAGCAGAGCCGCACTGTTGCTGGCGACAAGCGTGCTGACGACCTGCGCCACATCGTTTTCCGGCACTGCCAGTGCGCAACAGGCGGCTGAGCGCGCCTACACTTTCGCCATCCCCGCCAAGCCGATCCGACAGGCCATGAATGATATCGGGCGGGCGACCGGCATTGCCATCATCTTCAACGAGACGGAAAAGGCCTCGAAAGTCGGCAAGCCGGTGTCTGGTTCGTTGACGGCCAGCCAAGCCATCTCGACGTTGCTGTCGGGGTCCGGCCTGACTTACGCCTTTACCAATGGCACGACCGTGACGGTTATCGACCCAACACTGAGGTCCGATGCAGGCGCCGCCGACGGTTCGACTATGCTGCAACCCATCACTGTCGCAGGCGAGGCGACGGCAACCAACGGCATCGTTGCCAAGGGAAGTCGCGTCGGCACGAAAACGGACACGCCTATCCTGGAAGTGCCGCAGACGGTCAACGTCATCACCCGCAAGGAGATGGACCAGCGCGGCGCCACCGATTTCAACTTGATCGTGTCCTACACGCCGGGCATTCGAGCGATCGACTATCCCGGTGGCCAAGGTGCGCCAGACATCTACCTCCGCGGTTTCCGCGCCTTCAATCTGTTCTCGATGTACCGGGACGGTCTCAGAAGCGGGTTCAATCAGTATGACACCGACGTAGAGCAGTTTGCGCTCGAACAGATCGATGTCCTGAAAGGACCCTCCTCCGTTCTTTACGGCCAGGGCGCACCAGGTGGTATTGTCAACATGACCTCGAAGAGACCGACGGACACGCCGTTGCACGAGGTGGAAACGCAATATGGCAGTTTCAATCGCAAGCAAATCGCGGTGGATCTTGGCGGCCCCGTCAACACCGACGGCACGGTGCTTTATCGCCTGACGGGGCTTTATCGCGACAGCGGAACACAGATCGATCACTCACCGGATGATCGTTTGTACATCGCGCCGGCCGTCACTCTGAAGCCCGACGAAGCGACCAGCCTGACGATCCTTGGCAGCTACCAGAAGACCAAGAAGGGCGGCGCAGAGCAGAGCCTGCCCATGGTTGGGACGATATACCCCTATACGACGCGTTCGGGCAGTTTCCCCTCCAGTCTGTTCCTCGGAGAACCCGGCGTCACACACTATGACGTCGCCAACACCTCTGTGGGCTACGAGTTCAAGCATGAGTTCGACAGCGGTTGGACGTTCAAGCAGAACGCGCGCTACATGCATGCCGATGTCGATTACATCTCGAGCGGATATCGCTCGTTTGCGGATACGACAGCAACTTTCGGGTTTCAGGATCGACCGAAATCCACGAACAGCTATCTGATCGACAACAACCTTTCGGGCACAATCGAAACCGGTCCTCTGACCCATGACCTGCTCGTCGGGCTGGACTACGGCTATTACGACGGCAAGGAATCGCGTCGGGGCGGCGCAAACCACGCGGTCGATATCGACAATCCCGTCTACGGCGCGCCCGTTGTCTGGAATGCCCTGCTGACGACCGACACCCGCAGCAAGGTCAGCCAGGTTGGTCTTTATGCTCAGGATCAGGTGAAATGGGATTGCTGGGTCCTGACCCTGGGCGGTCGCTTCGACCACGTGAAGAACACTGAGTACAATTTCTATTCCAACACGGTATACGCCACCCCTGATGAGGTCGCTGAGGCAACCGCCAATGCGTTTACCGGTCGTGTCGGCCTTGGCTATCTCTTCGACAGCGGGCTAGCGCCCTATATCAGCTACGCGACGTCGTTCCAGCCGACATCGGGGACCGATTTCAACGGCGACATGTTCGATCCAACCACCGGTGAGCAATGGGAAGCGGGTGTAAAGTATCAACCATCAAGCTGGAACGGCTTCCTCAGCGCGTCGATCTTCCAGATCAACCAACAGAATGTCACGACGACCGATCCCTCGCACTCCGGCTACAGCATTCAGGAGGGCGAGGTGCGCTCACGCGGCTTCGAACTCGAGGCCAAGACGGAGCTCACCGATGGTCTGAGCCTGACGGCTGGCTACTCCTACACCGATGCCCGGGTGACCAAGGATAACAAAAATGCCAGCGGTGTCAGCAAGGTCGGCACGAGGATGCCTTCGGTGCCCTACCACCAGGCATCCCTCTGGCTGGAGTACGCGTTTCAGCAAGAGGCGCTGGCGGGCCTGAGCGTTGGAGCGGGCGTTCGCTACGTTGGCAGCTCGATGGCTGTGGTCAACACGACCAACGGTAGCCAGACTGAAGTTCCCGGATACACATTGCTCGATGCCGCGATCTCTTATGACTTCGGCGCGGCAAATAAAGACTTCGATGGCTTGAGCCTGAAGGTGGCCGGGACCAACCTGACGGACGAGAAATATTTCACGCCAGGTTTTTACGCCAACTCGGTCTTCTACGGGAACCGACGCACGGTCAATGCCACGCTGAGCTACAAGTGGTAGTGACACCGCCCCCTCGACTGGGCCGCCGGGCATTCCTCGGCGGCGCAGCCCTGCTGCTTGCCGCGCCTGCGCGCGCTCGCCAGCTGCGGATTGCGGCTTTGGACTGGGTCAGTGCACAGAACCTCATGGCGCTCGGCCTTCAACCGGTCGCGATGCCTGAGATCGAGCGTTATGGCAATCTTGTGGTCGAACCCGCGCCGGTCTCGACGGTTCAAGAGCTCGGCCTGCGCTCGGAACCAAACCTGGAGATGCTTGAGGCGCTTCGACCAGATCTCCTGGTTATCAGCCCCGACCTGCGACCGCTTGAAACGCGTCTTCAAAAAATAGCGCCGATCATCACCTTCGAGGCTTTCGACAGCTCGAACGGAGGGACTTCGGATCATGTCGAAGACGGCCGCGCAGCGCTTGGCCGGCTTGCACGACAACTCGACCTCCAAGCCGAGTTCGCGGCCCATTTGACCATCCTCCAGCACGAACTTAACGAAGCGAAGGACCGCCTTGCTAGCTATGACGGTCGGCCGCTTTATTGCCTGACCTTCCTCGATGGCAGGCGCGCGCTTGTCTACGGCCGGACCGGTCTTTTTCAGAATGTGCTCGACCGCTTTCAAATAGCCAATGCCTACGACGGACCATTGTCCCCATACGGGCATGCGACGGTCACAATCGACCGATTGGCAGGCAAACCCGATGCACGCCTTCTCTCGATCGGCAATCGCCAGCGCGTGTCGCTACAGACAATCCGTTCCGCTCCAGCGGTCGCCAGTCTTCCCTTCGTTCGGGAAAACCGCGTCGCGGTCATCGACGATGTCCTGTTCTACGGCGGGCTGCCGTCAGTGCGCCGATTTGCTCGGCTTGTCTCTATGGCGTTGACTGAGGAAACCGCGTTATGAGGCAGGCGTTTCGGGTTGGAAATCACTTGCCCATGCTGTTGCTCGCGGCGCTTGCATGCGGGCTTGGTTGGAGAAACATCGCCGGCGCGTTGCCGGCCGGCACGCCAATCGGAGACCTCTTCTTCCCCGACCCGACGAATACGGCCGCCATGCTTGCGCACTACACGATGCTCCCGCGCATTGCCATCGCGCTGCTGGCCGGTGCAGCACTCGGCATGGCGGGTGCGATCCTGCAAAGGGTGTTGCGCAATCCCCTTGCCGAGCCAGCTACGCTTGGAATTTCCGCAGGGTCGCACGTGGCGATGGCGGCGACATCGATTTTCTGGCCAGCTGTCGCCATCGTTGCCCGGGAATGGATTGCACTACTCGGCGCCGGCGCCGCTCTTCTCACGATCCTTGCCCTGTCCTGGCGACGAAACCTCTCGCCCGTAACGGTCATTCTTGCGGGCCTGATCGTCAGCCTGTACTGCGGCGCCGCGGCTGCAGTGCTGACCCTCTTCAATCATGATCTCCTGATCGGCCTGTTCCTCTGGGGTGCGGGCTATCTCGATCAACAGGACTGGTCGGGGGTCACGTTTCTCATCCCTCGCCTGGCTGCCTGCTTCGTTGTTGCAGGACTGCTGGTGCGCCCCCTGGCACTGCTCGCACTCGAAGACGACAGCGCACGTGGGCTGGGCATTTCGCCTGTAGCCATTCGGCTGATAGCTCTGACTGTCGCCGGCGCGCTGACCGCGTTTGTCACGGCGGTGGTGGGTGTCATCAGCTTCGTTGGTCTCGCAGCACCTGCGCTGTCGCGTTCCGCGGGCGCTCGAACGACAGGAGGTTATCTGTTCAGCGCAGCGCTTATCGGCGCGTTGCTGCTGACGGCGACCGACCAGATCGTACAGTCTTTGCCCACCACCTACCGCCTCTTTCCGACAGGTGCCGTTACCGCAATGCTCGGCGCGCCATTGCTTTTCTTCATGATCCCACGCCTGCGTTCGGTTACTCCTCCTGCGCAAGACACATCAGGTATTCGCTCGCGCTTGAACAACCCCTTTGCGACGCTTGCGGCCTTGGCAGCTCTCACCGCTGTGGTTCTATGGCTCTGCATGGCGCTTGGCGAAGGGCCGAACGGCTGGGGGATTGCTACCGGCGAGCGCTTCGTCAATCTCCTCGATTGGCGGTTGCCGCGCGTTGTCGCCGCGTTCGCAGGCGGTGCCATGCTAGCCTTTGCGGGCGCTATCCTGCAGCGATTGACCGGCAACCCACTAGCATCGCCGGAAGTCCTAGGCGTCTCCTCCGGTGCAATGCTCGGGGTTATTACGCTCATGCTTTCCGTTGCAGCTCCCACACGCGGGATGCAGATCGCGGCCGGGGCGCTCGGTGCATTTGTCGTGCTGTCGATCATGCTCAGCCTCGCTCGTCGCCACTCATATGGTGGCGAACAGCTACTACTGATCGGCATCGCACTTGGCTCCGTATCCGGCTTCGTCATGGCCGTGCTGATGGCTGCGCAGGATCCACGTCTTTCGCAACTTCTCACATGGTTGTCAGGATCGACCTATCAGGTAAGCCTAACCGAAGCTGGAACGGCCGCGGGGATACTTGGCGTGAGCCTCGCCGCAATTCCAGTCACCAGGCGTTGGTTGGAACTCTTTCCCCTGGGCAACGCGACAGCCACCTCACTTGGTGTGCCGGTGCCACTGGCGCGGGGCATACTGTTCTCTCTGGCAGCGCTCCTTACGGCGGGCGCCACCATCCTCATCGGTCCCTTGAGTTTCTGCGGCTTGATGGGCCCACACCTGGCCCGACTTGCCGGATTCGTGCGTGCCGGAACGCAAATGACCGCAGCCGTCCTATTCGGTGGACTGATCCTGCTCGTCGCTGACTGGCTCGGCCGGAATATTATTTTCCCGTTCCAAATTCCCGCCGGCCTGTTGGCAACCATGATTGGCGGTCCATTCCTACTCTACTTGATTGGGCGAAGGCGATGAGACAGCGGGACGATTTCAGAACGATGCGGGTTGTGTCATCGCGGCGGATCTCTCCATCCATGCAGCGACTGCGACTGACAGGGGATGACCTTCACCGTTTTGCGACATACGAGAACCTGCACGTCAGGCTTTACATACCGAAGGAGCCGCGAAGCGGCTGGAACACGACCGACAATGGATCGATCGACGAGAGCCTGAACGATCTATCTGTCTCTGCCATGCGCTATTACACAATCCGTCACATCGACGCTGACGCAGGTTGGATCGAGATCGACTTCGTGCTGCATGACCACGGGGGGCCTGGCTGTTTGTTTGCGCTTGCGGCGCGCGCGGGCGATTCCTGCGGTATCTCTGGCCCATGTGGTCGCGGCGTGAAGCCGTGCAGTTCCTGTGTTCTGATCGGTGACGCCACCGCGCTCCCGGCAATCGGAAGGATATGCGAAACCCTTGTGCCGGCTTGCATCGGTCGGATCATCGCTCTCAGCGATCACCCGATCGCGCTCAGTGTGCCGACAGGTGTTTCCGTGACCTGGATGCCTACGAGTGCGCGTAAGAGCGCGCTCCGGATCGCTGAAATGGCACTGAGAGCAACCGAAGAAGAGCTTCCTGATCAGACGTTTGTTTGGGGGGCAGGTGAGTTTCGGATGATCAGGGAGCTGGAGGGCCTAACGAAGCATGTCCCAAGTGAGCGTCGGCTTCTGATGCCATACTGGAAGAGTGTTTGAGGGTGGAGTTCTTCCCGCCGGATGGGTCGTCCATTGGTTGCAACAGTGGAAAAGTCTGTTCAACCCACAAGTAATCGTTTCACGACTAGATGTGACATGTATATCTCGCTCGGGGTTAAGTTCATTCCGAGAGGAACTATGAAGATTCGCTACGCTATGCTGGCTATTCTGCTGGCAGCAACGTCGTGCGCGAAACGGCCAGACGCCATCGTGCCGGTGGATATTCCGATGGCAGCCTACACCGGGTCGTCTTGCCAGAGCCTGGCGAGCGAGCTCGTTAAAGAGCAAGAGAAATTGGCTGCGGTGTCAAAGGTGCAGAATGATGCAGCAACCGGCGACGCAGTCGGCGTCTTCCTGATAGGTGTTCCGACAGCCAGCACCTTCGGGGGCGACAAGGAGGGCGACGTGGCAGTCGCAAAGGGCAAAGTGCAGGCAATTCAAAATGCCATGCGCAGCAAGAATTGCGCGGGGCAACAATGATGGACATGACAACGACAAGCCGCGCGGCAAAGCTAAAATGCTCGTTCAGCACGACCGAGGAGATCGGAAACGCCATCCTCTGGATCATCCTGATCATCGTGACCCTAGGATTGAGTCCCGCAGCCGCCGCCCGCC
>UCIT01000075.1 GCA_900472625.1 Hyphomicrobiales bacterium
ATGCGCGCACGATGGTCGTCCCGGCCTGGCCCGAGCGTGTCCACGTCGAGCGCTGAACCGCGAACGCTGCCTCCATGATCCAAAGCGATTGCAGAGGCACCGTTTTGAATGTTCGGCAGACGCAAGCGATCGTGCTTGCGTTTGCCAGGAATGTCTCGCCTTGCGGCTATTCACACTGCTCTCCAGAGACTCCTTCCCTCCTCCCATGGACTACAGTAGACGACCGTAGGACGCTGACAAACGCCAAGTCTAGGCGATGCCTAGGCGGGAGCGACGGTCAGCTCACAATGACGATCCGAATCCGACGTTACTGATAGACCGAATGCCCGCCAAAACTAGGCGCGATCTTGACACCACACAGCGGCTATTCACCCTCATTAGCCTGACTTGGGCGAAGGCAAATCCAAGCTCCTGGCTGATGCATGAAGGGTGGTAGACTGGACGCAAAGTGATCTTGCCCGCGACCTTGATGCAGTCAAACCCTTCCGGTCGGCCGAAAGCTTAACGCTCTTGATGTGATCTGAACCGATGCCGCCGTATTCAACTGGACAAGTAGTTGATAAAGCGACCTACGAGGAATTGTGCCCGCATTCTGTTCGGACATTCCTCGATGGACGCCGCGACAATGTGCGGCGCCCCGATTCAATTGAAATTCAACGCGCGCTATATCCGCCATCAGCCATCAAGATCTGGCCGGTAATGAATGACGAGGCTGGGCTCGCTAAATAGCAAATGGCATCTGCTATCTCGCTTGGCTCCGCCCATCGTCCCAGCGGATGTGCAGCCTTAATTGCCATTTCGGCAGCGGATGGGTCGTCCATTCCATCGAGGTAGCGGGTCAGGAACGGCGTATTGATCGAACCCGCGCCGACCGCGTTCACCCTTATATTGCGTGCGGCGTAGTCGACGGCCATCTGTCGAACAAGCTGCAACAGCGCACCCTTGGCGGCGCAGTAAGCTGCCTGTTCCGGCAAGCCGACGACGCTCGAGATCGAGCCAGTCGCCACGATCGCGCCGCTCTTGCGCCTCATCATCGATGGAAGCGCGCGCCTGGCCATCAGGAACAGGGACTTGGCGTTGGCATTCAGGACCTGGTCCCATTCCTCCTCGCTGGTGTCGTGAACCGATTTCGAAACGATGTAGCCAGCATTGCTGATCAAGATGTCCACCTCACCGAACGCATCTTCCGCCGCAGCAAAGATGCGATCGACGTCGGCGGAACGGGTCACATCCCCACCTACCGCGACAAGACGGCTGTTGCCGCTTGGCGCACGGCCAGCGACAACACTCTCCAGATCCGTGGCACACACATTGGCGCCCGACGCGAGCAGCTTGCTGACGACGGCCACTCCGACGCCGCCATAGGCTCCAGACACCACGACAGTCTTTCCGGCAAATTCAGACATGCACTCAAATCTCCATGCAGCAGCACAAATCCCTCCTGGGGTTCTCTCAGTGTTATGCAGATTATCTACAATTGCAATGTGATGAGGTGATGCTTTTATGTTCACACAAGCAGTGACTTAACAGCAGAAGCACGAAAATCGTGCAGATACATTCACTTAACAAATCGCAATTTTTTCGCGTTGACAGATTGTAGATAATCTGCAACTTTTCATCTCAACAAACAAGGGAACTGAACGCATGCCAGAGCAAGATTTGGAAAACTTCCGTCAGTCAATGCGCAGGCTCGCTGCCACGGTTTGCATTATCTCCTGCCAGAAAGATGGGGTTCGCTACGGGATCACCGTCACATCCGTCACTTCCCTGTGCATGGAGCCGCAGTCGATCCTCGTCTGCATCAATCAGAGCGCCTCCATCCGCCCGCACATCCGCGACGTCGGCCGCTATTGCGTCAACCTCCTGACGCAGAGCCAGGCGGACATATCGAAGCGGTTCAGTGGCGGTGTGCCGGCGAGCGAGCGTTTTCTCGAGGGAGCCTGGTGCCTGTCGGATGACGGCATCCCCTATCTGGCCGACGCGCAGGCCAACATCTTTTGCGAGATCGACGAGGCATTCGGGTATGCCACCCACGACATTCTTGTCGGCCGCGTGCTGAGTTCCCGCTTCAACACGGAAGTGGCGCCGCTGCTTTATCAGGACGGAAAATACGCTGTCGGCGCACCGCTCGACCTGTCGGCGGCCGCTTAATTGAAAACCGGCGGCCGCAATTTCTGTTCCGCCGAAAGAAAGCCCAGGAGAATATCATGCAGTTAGGTCTGTTCAGCCTAATGACCTTGCGCGACCACGTCGACGGTGCCGTCGGCGTCATGCGCGACACGAAGAAAATGGTGCAGACAGCCGAAGAACTTGGTTTTGACATTGCCTGGTTTGCGGAACACCACTTCGCCAATTACTCCAGTTCGCCGTCGCCACTGATGATGTGCTCCTACGCGGCCGGTTGGACCAGCAAGATCAAGCTCGGCCCCGGCGTCATCGTGCTGCCGCTCTACAATCCGCTGCGCGTCGCCCAGGAAATCGCAGTCGCCGACACCCAGAGCGAAGGCCGCCTCATCATCGGAATGGGCACCGGCTACCAGCAATACGAATTCGACCGTTACGATGTCTCTCTCGAGAGCAAGAATGAGATCTTCGTCGAGTACTGGGACGTCATCGAACAGGCGCTCGTCGAAGGCGAGGTCGAGTATAACGGGCAGTTCATTAAGGTCCCCAAGACCAATTTCGCCATCAAGACGCAGCAGTCGCCGCTGCCGCCCATCTTCGTGACCTCCTCGCATCCGAAGCTGCTCAACCGCTTCAAGAAGTGGAACGCGACGCCCTTCATCGCCGCCAGCACCCTCGGCTCGCCCGTCCTCTACAAGATGGCCGACGGACTGAACAAGGCCTGGGAAAGCATCGGCGAGCGGCCGGCGGAAAAGCCGCTCGCCATCATGCAATATGTCAGCATTACCGACAGCCGAGCCGAGGCACTCGAAGTCGCCGAGCGGGCACGCTATGTGGGACGCATGGCGCACCACCTTCGCAAAGCAGAACTGCCGCTCGACGACAACGGCTTCATCGCCAACGAAGCGTTCGAGGGCGAATACTCGCTCGACCAATATGCCGACAACATGGTCGTGGGCGATCCCCACATGGTTGCCGAAAAGATGGTCGACAACATCAAGCGGCTGAACCCCAGCAACTTTACCTGCAATTTCTCGTTCGGCTGCATGCCTCTGGAACGGGCGCATCGCTCAATCCAGCGCTTCACGAAGGAGGTCATTCCGCTGGTTGAGAAGGAAGTCGGCCCGCTCGCCGACATCGGCGCCAACGCCCCGGTCTTGAAGCGCCTCGCAAGCTGAGCCACGCAATCGGGGTCCGGCGCATAACGCACCGGCCCCTGTTTCATGCATTAAAGTCATACCGCATCAAACAAGAAGGGGAATGAAATGCGAAATACCAAGACGTTTATGCTTGCCGGCACGATCCTGTGCGCGGCCGTAGCCAGCCACGCTTACGCTCAGTCAGCCTCGACACTCGATACGGTCGTACAGACCAAGAAGCTGCGTTGCGGCATCATGCTGGACTCTCCGCCATCAGGCTTCCGCAACACCTCGAATGAACCTGATGGTTTCGATGTCGCCTACTGCAAGGACATGGCGAAGGCCCTGGGTGCAGAGCCGGAGATTGTCGAAACACCAGCACCTGATCGCATCCCCGCGCTGGTCTCCAACCGTATCGACGTTCTGATCGCCTCAACAACGCCGACGCCGGCACGCGCCATGACGGTTTCCTTCACGCAGCCCTACATGAACTACACGACCACCGTGATCACGACGAAGAAGACCAGCATCAAGGGCTGGGACGACCTGAAGAGCGCAAAGCTCGGCGGCGTCATCGGCACGACGACCGAGCAGCTCTTGAATGCACAGGTTGAAAAGGGCTGGAAAGACACCGGCGCAACCTACACCGGCTTTGCAAGCGACACCGAAGCCTTCATGGCGCTGCAGCAGGGCAAGGTGGACGCCATCCTGCAGGCGACCGCGGTCTTCAACACGCTGGCCGGCAGCGGCCAGTTCCCGGAATTCGTCTCGGCCGGCCTCGCCCCCAACAACGACATGGTGAGCATCGCCGTCAAGCGCGACGATCAGCAGTTCCTGAACTGGGCGAAGCTCTTCGTCTGGCAGCAGAAGGTCAGCGGCCGCTTCGACGAGGTCTACAAGACATTCTTCGGCGAGTCTCCGGTACCGTCGCTGAACGCGGAAGGCGTCAACTTCTGATCGCGCCCTGACGGGTCAGACCATTCAAGCACCCGGCCCCCGCGCGAGATATCGGCGCGGGGGTCAGAACAGCCGAACGAGACGGGAAGATCCCGCTCGACCAAAGCCAAAAAACAAGGGGAACTGGCATGCACACATCGAAACTCACCATCATGATCCTCGCGACTGCCATCGGTGCACTCGCATCCAACATGGCACTCGCAGAATCGACACTCGACCGTGTCATCGGTAGCAAGAAGCTGCGCTGCGGCATAATGATGGACAACCCGCCTTCCGGCTTCCGCAATGCCGCCAACGAGCCTGATGGACTTGACGTTGTCTACTGCAAGGACATGGCCAAGATCCTCGGCGCCGAAGCCGAGGTTGTCGAAACGCCCTCTCCGGACCGCATCCCCGCACTCGTCTCCAATCGCATCGACGTTCTGATCGCCTCGACGACGCCCACGCCTCAGCGCGCGCTGACCGTGGCTTTCACCCAGCCCTACATGAACTTCACCATGGGCGTCATCACGCGCGCCGATACCGGCATCAAGTCCTATGCAGACCTCAAGGGCAAGAAGCTCGGCGGCGTTGTGGGCAGCACGCAGGAGCAGCTGATCGACAAGGAGATGGAGGCGGGCTGGGCTGCCGCAGGCAGCACTTACACCGGCTATGCAAGCGATGCGGAATCCTATCTCGCGCTGCAGCAGGGCAAGGTCGATTCGATCCTCGTGGCCATGGGCGTCTTCAATGCCTTGTCGCAGAGCGGCCAGTTTTCCGAATTCGTCCTGGCCGGCGCGGCTCCGCTTTCCGACACGGTCGCCATCGCTGTCAAGCGCGATGACCAGCAGTTCCTGAACTGGACCAAGCAGTTTGTCTGGCAGCAAGTGACGAGCGGCCGCTTCGCCGAGGTTTACAAGACCTACTTTGGCGAGGGCCCTGTCCCCGCCCTCGCCATCAGCGGCGTTGATTATTGAAGCTTTTAAAGAGATCCCGGTCTTGTGGTACAAGACCGGGATAGCATTGGAACAGCGCAATGTTTGGCTATCAATTCTACTGGTCTATCGTATGGACTGCCCTTCCCCAGCTTCTTGCCGGGGCGTGGGTGAGCCTGCAGATCACCATTCTGTCCCTCGTCATCGGTACGTTGATCGCCTTGCCGATGGCGGTTGCACGTCGAGGCCAATCCGGCTGGGGCTACCGCTTCTCGACGGCCTGGGTCGAGCTTTCGCGAAACACACCCGTCCTCTTCCAGGTCTACATGATCTACTTCGGACTGGGCGCGCTCGGCATCAACATCTCGAGCTACCTATCCGTCCTTGCCGCGATTTCGTTCAACAACGCCGGCTACCTCGCCGAGATTTTCCGCGGGGGACTGAACGCCGTGCCTCGCCAGCAGATGTCCGGCGCTCGCTCTTTGGGGATGACAACCTTTCAGGGGTTCATCCACATCGTCTTCCCGCAGATGTTCAAGATCATCTTCTTCGCCTATGTCACGCAGGCGATCTGGGGCATGCTCAACACGTCGCTCGGGATGCTCGTTGGCCTCAAGGAACTGGCCGGTGCAGCACAGTACGCACAATCAGTGTCGTTCCGAACTTTCGAATTCTTCATCGTCACAGCCGCAATCTACTACGCGATGGCGAAAGCGGTCCAGCTTTCCGCCGAGTTCGTGTTCCGCTTGATGTACAGGAGCTAACATGCAATTCCAGCTTGCACATCAAGGCCTGCAATGGTCGGACAGCTACTTCATCCTGATGGGAGCCTGGAACACGATCCGGCTGGCGCTCTGCGCCACGCTCATTGGGACTGTTCTTGGCATCTTCATCGGCTGGCTGCGCGTGGTTTCCCGCATCGCGCGGTTCGTCACCTCGCCGTTGATCGATATCCTTCGCTCCGTGCCGATGGTCATCCAGCTGATTCTCATGAACAGTTTTCTCGCCATGGCCGGATTCGGCACCTCGCCCTTCTGGTTCGGTGCGCTTGCGCTCAGCGCCTGGATGGCCGCGGTAACCGCGGAAGTCGCCCGTTCGGCCTTCCTCGCAGTCCCCAACCAGTTCCGGCGGAGCGCCCGCTCGCTGGGCATGACCTATCCCCAGGAGTTCTTCCATATTTCAATGCCGCTCGCCTATCGTGCCGGCCTGACGTCGTGGATCGGCCTTGTGCTCAGCCTGATCAAGGACAGTTCGCTCGCGGGCGTGATCGGCTATGTCGAGTTCACCCGAAACGCGCAGAACCTGATGACGCGAACACATGAGACCTGGCTGCTGCTGTTCGGCATCGGGCTCTTCTATTTCGTCATCTGCTATCCCGTCTCGCGCTACAGCCGCCATCTCGAAAGAAAGGTTCTCGTATGATTGAGATCCGCAATGTCAAAAAGGTCTTCGGCCCGCTGACCGTCATCAACGGTATCAATCTTGATGTGAAGAAGGGTGAGCTGCTCTGCCTCATCGGCGCCAGCGGCTCCGGAAAGTCGACACTGCTGCAATGCATCAATGGCCTCGAGCCGATCCAGGGCGGCGAAATCATCGTCGATGGTGTTAGCGTCCACGATCCAAAGACCAACATCAACCACTTGCGCCGCAAACTCGGGATTGTCTTTCAGCAGTACAATGCTTTCCCGCATCTGACCGCGATCGAGAACGTTGCCCTTGCTCCCCGCGTCGTTTTGAAAAAGAGCCGTTCGGAAGCACGCAAGCTTGCCCAGAAGCATCTCGAACACGTTGGTCTCGGCGACAAAGCCAACTCCTTGCCCTCGCAGCTCTCCGGTGGCCAGCAGCAGCGCCTTGCCATTGCCCGCGCTCTGGCGATGGAGCCGGCATACATGCTGTTTGACGAGGTCACCTCAGCCCTCGATCCCGAACTTGTGGGCGAGGTGCTGGAGACAATGCGCCTTCTCAAGCGGGAGGGCATGACCATGGTCGTCGTCACCCACGACATCAATTTCGTCCGCGAATCCGCCGACCGCGTCGCCTTCCTGCATCAGGGCGAGGTCTGCGAGATCGGTACGGCTGAAGAGGTCATCGACAATCCACGCAAGGAGCAGACGCAGAAGTTTCTGAGACGGGAACGGCGTCCTGCCATTTCAAACCAGACGTCGGCGGCCTGAGCCGGCGTCCGATACCTATTCTTGAAGGAGTAAAAAACAGTGATCTCATTCGATCTGAAGGGCCGCGCTGCGCTGATCACAGGCGCTGGTTCGGGCATCGGCCTCGAAGCAGCCCGCATCATCTGCAAGAGCGGCGGCAAGGTTGCCATCAACTTCCTCCCGGACGATTCGCGTGGTCCGGCGGCCGTCGAAGCGCTTCGCAAGGAAGGTTTCGACGTCGTCGCCGCGCCGGGCGATGTAGGCGATCCCGCAGCAGCCGAAGCAATGGTAAAGAAGGCAATCGCCGATCTCGGCCATCTCAACCTTCTGGTGAACAATGCCGGCACCCCGGGTGTGAAGACGCCGATCCCGATCACCGATCTGGACAGCATCAGCGAAGAACTTTGGGCGAACCTCCTCAACGTCAACCTGATGAGTGTATGGCGCTGCTCGAAAGCGGCCGCCGATGCACTGAAGGCCAGCAAGGGCGCCATCGTCAACACGGCCTCGATCGCCGGTCTGGGCGCTGTCGCCAGCACGCTCGTCTATAGCGGTTCGAAGGCTGCCGTCATCAACCTCACCAAGAACCTCGCCAAGTCGCTGGCGCCTGAGGTCCGCGTCAACGCGGTCGCCCCCGGTTCGGTCGACAGCTCCTGGGCCATCGAATGGTCGGACGAGCGCCGCACCAGCACCATTGCCTCGACGCCGCTGAAAAAGCTTTGCACGCCTTACGACGTTGCGGAACTGATCATCTATCTGGGCTTCGCGGGCGGCATGATCACCGGCCAGACCGTCAACATAGACGGCGGCGTCTACATGTGATCGCCGGCTTCCAGCCGGCGGCACCACCGAACGTCATGAAGGAATGAACATTGACCACCGAAATCGTAAAAGTAGCATCCGGCAGCATTCTTGAAGAGAAGGAAGGCTATTCGCGCATCGTCGCGGTTGGCGACTGGATCTTCATGTCGCTGACCGCTGGCCGTGACTACAAGACCCGCGCCATGCCGGACACCGCCATCGGCCAGGCCGAGCAGGCCATGAAGAACGTCGAGGGCGCCCTTGCCTCGGTCGGCGCATCGCTCGCCGATGTCGTCCGTCGACGGATCTTCATTCCCAACCAGGCCGACGTCCCTGATGTCATGGCCTACATGGGCGAGAAGTTCCGCGGCATCAATCCTGCAAGCTGCGTGAGCTGCGGTCCGCTCGGCGGTCCGGAATATCTGTTCGAGATCGAGATCACCGCGTTTCGCGGCGCGAGCGCGCTTCCAGAGAAGCGTATCTCGATTTCGCTGTAGCGGAAAGATTGTATATCATCGACAATCGATCGTCCCTGATGTAGAGGGACGATCGTCAGGCCATCGAGAAATATCGATGGACAGAATCGGCTCTTCGACGGCCTGATATGCCCTTGCTTGCCATGTGGGCGGCGTGGCTCACATTTCATTGACGGGAAACATCGTGGCAAAGTCGAATTCGAAGAACGCACCGCTCGCGCCTATGACCAACATGGAGAGCACCGAATTTGCTGCCGAGCAAATCCGCCGCGCCATCATTTCCGGGCGCTTCAAGCCGGGCGACCGGCTGATCGAACAGCAACTCACCGACATGCTCGACGTGTCGCGCCACCCCGTGCGTGAGGCGCTGCGCCTATTGGCGCGCGAAGGGTTCGTCGAGTTGCGGCGCAACAAGGGCGCGCTCGTCAGCGATGTCGATGCCGCAAGCGTCATCGAAGTCTACAATATTCGCATGGCGCTCGGAAAGATCGCCCTCGATTACCTGCTGGCCGAGGAAGGCCGCCTGTCGGCCACCGATCTCAAAAAGCTCGAGAAGCTGGCCACTAACGCGGTGCGGTTCGCAGACCTCGAAAACCAGACGGAAACTGTTCAGAACGACCTGGAATTCCAGCAGGCGATCATCGAAGCGACCGAACTGCAACGGACCATCCGGTATTTCTCCGAATTGACCGGAGATGTTCGTCGTTTCAACAATCTGCTGAAGGTGAAGTACACCGATCGAAAGGGCGACGCCGAGCGCTATGTCATGAAGCTTTATGAGGCGCTTCGCGATCGCAATCTTGCAGAAGCGCAGGTCATCTGGCAGGCGAAATTCAGCAAGGCGGCGGAACGGTACCTCTCGCTGATCGCCCATACGCGGTCGGATGGTGCCGAACAGCAGAGCTGATAATCAGCTCTGCCCTTTCAACAAGGCGTCACGTTGCGCCTCTGTCAGAGGCCGGAGTTTTTCCCCGCGCAGCATCAGGAACAGCTTCGCCGTCTCCTCCAGCTCTTCGGTCGCGTACTGCGCTTCGCGCAGCGATTTTCCGGCAACCACGGGGCCGTGATTGGCGAGCAGCACGGCATGGCTTTCGCGCGCTCGCTCCCTCACCGCTTCGGCCAGCGCCACGTCGCCCGGCGGGAAATACGGCGCCATGGGCAGCCTGCCGACCCGCATCACGTAATAGGCCGTCAGCGGCGGAAGAAGATCGTCCGGATCAAGCCCGTCGATTAAACTGACGGCAACTGCATTGGTAGAGTGCAAATGGACCACAGCGCCGGCGCCGGCGCGCTCGCAATACATGCATTGATGCAGGAAGGCTTCCTTGGTCGGCTTGTCTCCATCCAGATGCACGCCTTCGGCTGAAAATCTGGACAGACGCGCCGGATCGAGCGCACCCAGCGACGCATTGGTCGGCGTCATCAGCATCTCTCCATTGCTGAGCCTTGCGCTGATATTGCCGGTGGAACCGAAGGTGAAGCAGCGGTCGAACAGCGATCGGCCGACCTCCACGATCTCGTCGCGCAAGCGTGTTTCTTCCGACAGAACGGCCGTCATTTCAGGGTCTCCCAGGCTTTGAGAAAGAAGTCGGGGGCGCCGAAATTGCCGGATTTCAGGGCAAGCGCCATCGGTTCCTCGTCACCGAGCGTCACCGTCCATGGCACGCCCGGATCGATTTCCGGGCCGATATACAAGGCGGCAGGCGCAAGTGCACCGACCACGGCGCCCGATGTTTCACCGCCTGCCACGATAAGGCGTCGAACACCGCCCTGCCGCAGTCCGGTCGCGGTCTTGGCCAGGAATTTTTCGACGATGTCTCCGGCCTTCTCCTGCCCAAGGCTCTTTTGGGCGGCGAGGACATCCTGTGGCTCGGCGCTGGAATAGAGCAGCGGAATATTCTCCGTTTGCGACAGCGCCCACCGCAGCGCCTCGTCGACCGTCAAACGCCCCTCGGCAATGGCGATCGGATCAAGCTTGAGCGCCGGCAGCCCTGCCTCGATCGCCTGCCGGATCTGTCCGCGGGTCGCTTCCGAGCAGGACCCTGCCAGGATCGCGCCGCTACCGGCCGGTGGTTTGAACGCACCACCAGTGCCGGCCTCGGGCAATAGACCTTGGCGCCGGAAATTGTCCGGCAGGCCAAGCGCGATGCCCGAGCCACCGGTGATCAGCGGGAACTCGGCGACAGCTTCCCCGATCGCTCGCAAATCCTGATCCGAGATCGCATCGACGACCACGACCCCCTCGCCACGCTTTCTGGCTTCCGCGAAGGCATTGCGGATGGCATCGGCGCCGCGGACAACGGTGTCATGCCCCACCAGACCGACCTTCAGGTCCGTCTGGGCGGCCATCAGGCGAACCAGCGAAGAAACCGTCATTGGCGTCAGCGGATGATGGCGCATCGGGCTATCGGAAAGCAGCTGATCGCCCACGAACAGATGGCCTTTATAGACCGTCCGCCGGTTTGCCGGAAAGGCCGGGCAGACGATCGTCAGATCCGTGCCCAGCGCCGCGACCAGCGCATCCGTAACAGGGCCGATATTGCCTTTCGCGGTGGAATCGAAGGTCGAGCAATATTTGAAGATGACCTGCCGGGCACCCGAGGCCTTCAGCCATTCCAGCGCTGCAAGCGACATATCGACGGCTTCTGCCGCCGGGTTTGTCCGGGACTTCAAAGCAACGACCACGGCCTCGGCGTCGCCGATGTCGAAATCCTCGGGTGGGACACCGACCGTCTGCACGGTGCGCATGCCTTCGCGCGAAAGCATCAGCGCCAGATCGGTCGCTCCAGTCAGATCGTCGGCGATTGCGCCAAGCAGCATGTCTTTTCTCCGTAGGCAGGGGCTCCGCTCACGCGGTTGCACCCTCGATGATTGAAAATCCGGTATCGATGATCCGTGTCTCCGGCGGACGTTTCGAATCCTCGAGCAAAACGTTGACGGCCGCCTTGCCGATGGCAAAACGGTTCGACAGAACCGTCGTCAGCGGCTTTGGAAGGGCTTGCCCGATCTCGAGACCGTTGAAACCGATCAGCGCAAGATCGTCCGGCACGGCAATGCCTGCCGCAAGGCAATGCATGAAACCGCCAACGGCCATGTCGTCATTCGAAAAGGCAACGGCATCGATTTCCGCATCGCCGGCAAGAAGCCGGGCGAGCGTCTTGCGTCCTTCGAGGGTCGAACTCGGCTGCTCCGTGCGGCATTCGGCGACAAGCGACAGCCCAGCCTCTGCAAGCCCCTCGCCCAACCCCTGGTAGCGCGCATAGGCACGGCGATCCGCAATCCAGTCGTGGCCGACATAGCCGATATTCGTGTAACCGCGCCGGACAAGATGGCGTGCCATGGCGCGGCCGGCTTCACAATGCGACAGACCGACGGCTAGGTCGATCGGCTGGTTATCGATATCCATCAGTTCCGCCACACGCACTCGACTTCCTTCCAGCATGCGGCGCGCCTGATCCGTGTGTTCGAAGCCGGTGGTGATGAGGGCCGCCGGCTGCCATGCGAGAAGCGAGGAGATCAGTTCCTGCTCGATCCCGAGATCGTAGTCCGTCACACCGATCATCGGCCTGTAGGGCGTGCCGCTCAGACCGGCATTGATACCGCGCAACAACTCCGGGAAAACGATGTTGGACAGCGAAGGCAGAATGACGCCGATAATCAGCGAGGACGACGAGGCGAGCGAGCCGGCGGCGCGGTTCGGGACATAGCCGAGCTGTTCGATCGCCGCATTCACCCGCTGCCTCGTCTCGACCGCGATCGAGCCCTTGTTGCGGATCACACGCGACACGGTGTTCTCGCTGACATTGGCGAGCCGGGCCACATGCGCGAGCGTCGGCGTCGTTCCCGCGACTTGCGCAATGTGCAGCAAGGCAGAGTCGTCGAGCGTCTGGCCGTCATCCGTCATGGCTCATTCTCCAAATTGATCTCAGCGCTAACATAACTTGCTTGAACAGATCAAGAGGATGTGCTTCTAAAGAGATGTTAGCGCTGAGATTGGCGCGCCATTTCGCATGAGAGGTATTATTCATGTCACGCCGGATCACTGTTGCCGTTATCGGATTGGGCTCCATGGGGCTTGGGATGGCCCGGTCCGCGTTGAAGGCGGGCCTTGAGGTTCGTGGCTTCGACATCAACGCAGATGCGCTGAAGACGCTCGCGGCCGAAGGCGGCATAGCCGCCGCAACGCCCGCCGAAGCGGTTGAGGGCGCCGATGTCGCGGTGGTGGTCGTCGTCAATGCCGCACAGACGCAAACCGTACTCTCTGGCGAAGGCGGCATCATTTCCGCAATGAAGCCCGGGGCGGTGGTGGTATCCTGCGCCACGATTTCTCCCAGCGAGGCGAAGCTGTTTGCGACACAGACCGAAGCAGCCGGCCTTCACTATCTCGACGGTCCGATCAGCGGCGGCTCGAAGAAGGCGAATTCCGGCGAACTGACCTTCATGGCCTCCGGATCCGCCGCCGCATTCGAGGCGGCGCGCCCGGCGCTCGATGCGATGGCGGGCACGGTCTACCAGCTCGGCGATCAGGCCGGCGTCGGTTCATCCTTCAAGATCGTCAATCAGTTGCTGGCGGGTGTCCATATCGCTGCCGCCTGCGAAGCGATCACCTTCGCAAAAAGCCTCGATCTCGACATCTCCCGCGTCTTTGACGTCATCACCAAATCTGCCGGCAACAGCTGGATGTTCGAGAACCGCGTCCCGCACGTTCTGGAAGGCGACTACACGCCGCACAGCGCGGTCTCCATCTTCACCAAGGATCTGGGCATCGTCTCCGACATCGGCCGCAGCCAGAAATTCCCGCTGCCGATCACGGCGGCGGCGCTGCAACTCTTCATCATGACCGAAGCCGCCGGCATGGGGCGAGATGACGATAGCTCAGTCGCGCGCCTGCTGGCGCAGATCGCCGGGCTGCAACTGCCCGGAATGACAAAGGAGGCGTAAAACTATGCCCAGATTTGCCGCTAACCTGTCGATGATGTTCAACGAAAGGCCGTTTCTGGAGCGTTTCCAGGCGGCCGCAACCGCTGGCTTCACGGCCGTCGAGTATCTCTTCCCATACGACTACCCGGCAGAAACGGTCGCGGAAGCGCTGCGCTCCGCAGGCTTGACGCAAGCCCTGTTCAACATGCCGCCAGGCAGCTGGACAGACGGCGATCGCGGCCTGGCGAGCCTTCCGGATCGGCGCGAGGAGTTCAAGTCAGCGCTTGCCACCGCCATCGCCTACGGCAAGGTGATTGAAACGCCGCTTCTGCACATGATGGCCGGCATTGCCCCTGCCGACGATGCGGCTGCGCTCGCCTGCTACCGCGACAACCTGAAGCGGGCTGCCGACGCGACGGCCCAAGTGGGCATCGGCCTCGTCATAGAGCCCATCAACAAGCGCGACATGCCGGGCTATTTCCTCAACGACTTTGACCGGGCAATTGAATTGATCTCGGAACTCGGCAGGCCTGACGTCAAGCTGCAGTTCGACGTCTATCACCGGCAAATCCTGCACGGCGACGTCATTACCGCCCTGCGAACCATGGCGCCGCAGATCGGCCACATCCAGATCGCCGCCGTCCCGACCCGGCATGAGCCGCTGACCGGAGAGCTCGACGATCGTCGCATTTTCCAGGAGATCGATGCGATCGGCTATCGCGGATATGTCGGTTGCGAATACAGGCCGGCAGCCGGGACCGAGGACGGCCTCGGCTGGATGCACGCGCTTTAGCTTACCTAGGAGGAGGAAGCACATGACATATACGCACTGGTTCGAGATTCTCGACCCGCGTTTTCAGCAGCTGATTTTGCCGAACGTCCATGTCGATCAGTTGTATGCAGGCGGACGCTGGCTGGAAGGGCCGGTCTATGTTCCGGCTGCGCGACATCTGCTGTTCTCCGATATCCCGAACAATCGCGTGCTTCGCTACAATGAGTGCGACGACACCGTCTCGGAATTCGCGCGGCCATCGAACTTCGCAAACGGCCACACGCTCGATCGGCACGGTCGCGTGGTGGCCTGTGAACACCAGACACGCAGCGTGGTGCGCTTCGAGCATGATGGTTCGCGCACGGTTCTTGCCGATCGCCTCGAGGGTAAACGGCTGAACTCTCCGAAAGACGTGGTCGTCGACAACGGCGGATCCATCTGGTTCACCGATCCCACCTACGGCATTTCAACCGAATACGAAGGTGCGCGTTCGGAGAGCGAAATCGGATCCCGCAATGTCTTTCGCCTTGATGCTGATAGCAGCCTGCATGCGGTGATCACCGATCTCGAACAGCCGAATGGGCTGGCAATCTCGGCAGATCAGACGCGTCTCTTCGTGGTCGACAGCGGCGCAAGCCCGGCACGACTGATGGCCTACGAGCTCTCGGCCGACAAGATTCCGACCGCTGGGCGCATCCTGCGTGTCTGCGACAGCGGCATGTATGATGGCTTCAGGCTGGACTCGCGCGGCAACATCTGGACGAGCGCCGGCGACGGGGTGCACTGCCTGTCGGCGGACGGCGACTTGCTTGGAAAGATCCTGCTGCCTGAAACCGTCAGCAATGTGTGTTTCGGCGGGCATGCGCGCAACCGCCTGTTCATTACGGCGACACGTAGCCTATTCGCCGTCTATCTCAACATCCTAGCTAGCGCTGCTTAAAGTCTTGAATATGATGCTCCCAGTACAAATGCGCGTCGAAACAGGACACGCTTGGCGATGTCGGTGTGCCTGCCGAGCCTATTACGGCGCCCAGACGCAACGCGCGGTAACGAATTCCCGGATCTCGGGAACAATTCAGAGCACCCAAAAGCCTCTCATCAAGGCGCTCGGCATGGTCAAGCTCGCCGCTGTCAGGACGAACAGAGCGCTTGGCGATATCGACGAGCGTCGCTTTGCTGCCATCGAAACTGCCTGCGAGGAAATCATCAGCGGGGCCTTCCACGATCAATTCGTCATCGACGTCTACCACGGCGGCGCCGGAACATCGACGAACATAAATGCCAACGAAGTCATTGCTAACCGGGCGTTCGAACATCTGGGTCCAGGGGACGCTATGACGAGAACCACCCCAACAATCACGTCAACCTGTCCCAATCGACAAACGACGTCTATCCGACGGCCATCCGCCTAGCTCTCCTCGACAGCGAAGAACTCGTGCGTTGGCTCGATGAACTGGCAGCCGTTTTCGATCTGAAGGCGGCCGAGTTCGCTGATATTCTGAAGCTCGGCCGGACCCAGTTGCAGGATGCCGTGCCGATGACGCTCGGCCAGGAGTTCGGCGCGTTTGCAACCACGCTAAGGGAAGACATTCTCAGGCTGCGGGAAGCCGCGCGGTTGATGCTCGAGATCAATCTTGGCGTTACTGCGATCGGGACCGGCATCACCGCCGATCCTGCTTATTCCAGACGCGTCGTGGAGGAGCTCTCAGCGATCGCCGGGCACCCTCTCGTCCTGTCGCAAAACCTGATCGAAGCCTGCTGGGACGCGGGCGCCTTCGTACTTTTCTCCGGCGTCCTCAAACGGACGGCCACGAAGTTATCGAAGATCTCAAACGACCTGCATCTCTTGTCCAGCGGTCCGCGCGGAGGCCTTGGCGAAATCCAGCTACCGCATGTGCAGCCCGGATCGTCGATGATGCCGGGAAAGGTCAATCCGGTGATCCCCGAAGTGGTAAATCAGGCTGCCTTTCGCGTTATAGGGTCAGATCTGACCATCACGCTGGCCGCCGAGGCGAGCCAACTCCAGCTGAATGCGATGGAACCGGTCATCATCCAGAGCCTGCTGGAGAATATCCGCCTTCTCGTGAACGCGATGCATACGTTGCAGATCAACTGCATCGAAGGGATCGCGGCGAACGCCGATATCTGCCAGAGACATTTGATGTCTCGAACGGCGCTGGCGACCGCGCTTGTCCCGCTGCTCGGCTATGACTTTTCGCCGATTTGCGAAGCAGGCACTGAAGACCGGCAGATCGATTGTCGACCTGCTTCGGGAGCATACCTCCATGTCCGATGAGGTGTTGGCGCAGGTCCTCACGGTTGCCACTCTCGTCTCCCCCTCCCGTATCCGCCCAGCCAATCCTCAGCAAACGGGGCGAGCAATGAATCTCGGCTAAAGAACGAGGTCGGTCAAACTGAGTGAGGCCATTTTCTTCGACCCGTTCGCGATCAGAAGCATCCTTTTCGAGTCCCCCAAACCTTGGCGAGCATGTAAGCAGGTCTTGAAAGGATCGGAACCAGCGACCCCGCAGATGGAAGCAACAAGTCTGGAGTCATTTGGCTCAACGGGTTCAGTCCTATTCGGGTGCCACTCGTAAACTGGCGCCTGCATTTCAAAATTCCAACTTGCATTTAGCCGACGCACGATCACCAGGGCTGGCGACCATGGCTTCCGAAAAAGCCCCCGTTGGGACCGTCGCTCCCGATCAAAGCCATCTTGATCGCCGTCTGGGCACCTTCTTCCGGCGAAATGAAGCCCGTATTCTTGTTGAGATCCGTGCGAACATGGCCGGGTTCGATAACATTGACCTTGATGCCGAACGGCTCGAGCTCCTTTGCGAAGGAAACCGCGACTGCATTGAGGGCGACCTTGGAGGCGGTGTAATCGAGAAGATTGACGCTCGAGTAGAGCGACGTCGGATCAGTGATGAGAGCGAGCGATCCGACGCCGCTGCCCATCATGACGACACGCGCGTCTCGTCCCGCCTTCAGCAGAGGAACGAAGGCCTGGGTCACCCGGATGGGTCCGAACAGGTTCACCTCGAAGGTCGACTTGATGTCCTTCATCGGTACCTGGCTTGGCGGCGTACTGACATCGACCAATATCCCGGCATTGTTGACGAGGACCTGGAGCGCGTCGATTTCGTCGGAGAGCCGCGCGGCAGCCTTCTGAACGCTGATGTCGTCGGCCACATCGATCGCAACGAACCTCACGTCGAGGCCGTCTTTCGTGAGCTCCGCAACCGCTGCCTCTCCCCGCTCGGGATCTCGCGCGCCGATCCAGACCGTCATGCCTTGCTCGGCCAACCCTTTGGCAATGGCAAAGCCAATGCCCTTATTCGCGCCGGTTATCAGCGCATGTTTCTTCTGTGCTCAATTTGAAACCTCATTTTTTGGAGCCGTTTGGCTGCCCTTGTCGTCTGATAGCCGAAGCCCGGCTACCAGGGCTGCGTGCCGTCGTGTCCGAAGAAGCCGCCCGTCGGGCCGTCGACACCGATCGTCGCAAGTCGGATCGCGCTTGCTGCACCTTCGTCCGGCGTCAATGCACCGTTGTTGCCGTTGAGGTCGGTGGCCACGCTGCCGGGCTCGACGGCGTTGACTTTGATGCCGAACGGCGCGAGTTCCTTGGCAAAGGCAACACTCACAGCGTTCAGCGCCGTCTTCGACGAGTTGTAGGCGAGCAGGTTCGCCGTGGAATAGATCGACGTTGGATCGGTGACGAGACCGAGCGACCCAAGGCCGCTGCTCATCATCACAATGCGAGCGCCGGCGGCCTTCTTGAGAAGCGGTAAAAACGCCTGTGTCACGCGGATCGGCCCGAACACGTTGACCTCATAGACGGCCTTCAACTCGTCCATGGGCTGCTCGCTCGGCGGATTGGAGAAACCCAAGGCGATCCCGGCATTGTTGACCAGCACATCGAGGGATCCCAACTGCCTGTTCAGGAAGATAGCTGCGGCTTCGACACTGCCGGGATCCGCCACGTCGATCAGAAGGTGGCGGGCGTCGACGCCCGCCCCCTCGAGTTCGACAACGGCTGCGCGTCCGCGTTCGGCATCACGGGATCCGACCCACACCTGATATCCAAGGGCACCTAGTCCCTTGGCGATCGACAGTCCGATACCCTTGTTTGCGCCGGTGATCAGCGCTGTCGGTTGATTGCTCATGACTGATCCATCATGCCTTCGACTTGTCGATCGGCTGGCCAACGTGATGATGCAGGTCACCAAAGTGGCGCGGCTTCAAAAGGCGGTATACGAAACGCCATTCGCCATCGTGCTTTTCGAACGTATCGACATAACGGCCCGTGCAGATCGGCTGCAGCGGGAAGCCTTCAAGTTCCTGATGGACAGTGAAGTAGCAGACGGAATTTGCCTTCTCCCCCGAGGCATCGACGTCGATGATGATGTTGGAAACCTGGTGCCACGTCCGCGGGGTACCATCACCATGTCGCTGGACACCGGCTGCTAGGTACTTTTCGATGCCGTCGCGGGTGCTTGCCGTTTCGCCGAGGATATCCATGGTGGCATGCTGGAGAAGTTCGCCGACCTGATCGAACTTTCCATCGTCCAGCAGGTGGGTGTAGGTCGCGAGCAACCGCGTGATGGCGCTTTCGGCGTCGAGGCGTGCGATGATGTCTGTGGTATTGGTCATGACAGTTCCTTTGAGATTGGCGGGCCCGAAGGCTCGCGCGGGGTTTAGACGTGAGCGGCTTGGGGTTTTGGAACCTCAGTGCCGATTGAGGGAGCCTTCGGGCGAACCGTTCGGATCGCGACCAGAGTGGCGAGAAGCGAGATCACTGCGGCAACCGCGAATGCAGTTCCAAGTCCGACCGTGAACTGGCCCGGAACCGAGCTGCCCGCATAGACGGCAGCGATGATTGCGAGGCCAAGCGCACCGCCGACCTGCTGGTCCATTTGCAGGAGCCCCGAGGCTGCACCTGCATGCTCAGCAGGCACGCCTTCCATGATCGCGACTGTCCCGGGCGTAAAGACCAGCGCGACGCCGATGGCATGCATGACGAGGGGCACGAACACGGCAGGGAAATAGGCGCTGTTACCGTCGAGTACCGCAAAGCCGACGAAGCTCAGAGCAACCAGCACTCCGCCTAAGGCCAAGAGCGGTCGAGGCCCGAACCTGACGATCAAGCGGGGCATGGACGGCGAGACCGTAAAGACGGTGGCAGTCAGCGGTAGGTAGGCAAGCCCCGCTATTAGTGGCGCAAAACCGAGGACCTGCTGCAGATACTGCACGATCAGAAACAGCATCGAGAAGTGCATTCCGACGATGATCGCCATCACGATCAGTCCGCCGACGCGTGGCCGACTATGGAGCAGCGACAGGTCGAGGAGAGGTTCCGCAGCCCATTTCTCGATACGGAAGAACGACACGAGGAGAGCAGCGGAGATGGCGAAGGACAGGATTGTCGACGCCGCTGTCCACCCGTGCTCGGCAGCGCTGATGAAGGCATAAACGAGCGCGACTGATCCGAGGGTCGCCGTCAGCGCACCTGCGACGTCGAGCCGCGCTGGTTTCGGGTCCGTTTCCTTGACCAGCCGGCCGATGAGAATAAGGACGATAGCCCCGATCGGCACGTTGATCAGCAGCGACCAACGCCATGACAGCAGGTCGGTCAGGGCGCCGCCAAGGATGAGCCCGACGGAAGCTCCGACCGAGGAAATCGAGATGAAGAGGGAGAGGCCCCGGTTCCGCTCGGTTTCATCACGCGCCATCGTCGTGAACAGAGCGAGAACGCTCGGTCCGGCAAGAGCTGCCCCGGCACCCTGGAGAACACGTGCAAGGATGAGGAGAAACGGCGTTCCAGCGATACCGCCCAGCAGCGATGCCGCGACGAAGACAGCAATGCCAATCTTGAAAGCTTTCACCTGGCCGTAGATGTCACCGAGGCGGCCCCCAGCCAAGAGAAGGCCGCCGAACGCCAAGGCGAAGGCGTTCGGCACCCACGAAAGCCCGGCCGGGGTAAATCCGAGCTCTGTCTGGATCTTTGGCAGCGCGACCAGCACGATCAGGAAGTCCATCGTCAGCATGAGCTGAGCCGTCAGGATCGTCGTCAGCGCTATTGCACGTCGAAGACGTGGGGAATTCGAGGACATGGGTCCTCCTTCGCTGGTCGCCATGTCGCGCCACCTTTTCAAGAAGTCTTGGGTGTTGAAGGATTAGGCCGGACTTTGCTCTCAGCCCATGGGCATCAGATTTGCGATGCGCCGCCGTCGACAATCAGTTCGACGCCGTTGATGTAACCAGCGTCTTCGCTTGCAAGGAAGGCGACGGCTTTGGCGATGTCCTTCGGCTGTCCTAGACGGCCAACGGTGCTCTTGGTTTCGAGCTGCGCAAGAATCTCGTCGCGTTTTTCCGCAGGAAAGAAGTCGTAGAGGGACTGGGTTCTGACCGGGCCTGGGCTAACGACGTTGATCCGGATGCCGGAACCACGGATGTCGTCGATCCAGGATCTTGCCAGATTCCGGAGGCCTGCCTTGGTCGCACCGTAGACGCTCATCATCGTGCCGGGCTGGATGGAAGCTGTCGATCCGATCAGCACGACCGCGCCACCGGAACCCATCAGCGGCAGCGCCTTCTGCACGGTGAAGATGACACCCTTCAAGTTGGTGTCGAAAATGCTGTCATACTGTTCTTCGGTGATGGCGCCCAATGGAGCCAGAATTCCAAAGCCCGCATTGGCAACGAGAATGTCGAGCGTCGAATATTCGGACTTGATAGCGGCATACAGTGTATCGAGTTCCTGGAGGTTAGAAACGTCTGCCTTGATACCCTTGGTGTGGCCGCCGATCTCTTTGACCGCGGCATCGAGCTTTGCGTCCTGGCGACCCGTGATGATGACCTTGGCGCCGAGTGAAGCCAGTTCCTTGGCAATGCCCAGACCGATCCCTGACGATCCGCCCGTGACGAGCGCGACTTTTCCTTCGAATGACATCGATGTTTCCTTTATGACGATGGCAACCTATTTAGCGGTCGCTATATAGACAGCTACAGTCGTTTGGAGTGCGGCGCAACATCTATTTAGCGGTCGCTATATATTTTTCTCGGTGAGCTTGCCGCCGCAGCTAGCGCTCGCTATAAAGAGAGGCTGAACAGGTGATCCATGGAAACAAAAATCCGCAAGAGGCGTCCGGCCTTCGACCGGGAAGAAGGTGTGGCGATCGCCAAAGGTCTGTTTCATGAACGCGGCTACGATGCTGTGGGCGTGGCGGACCTGTGCGACGCGCTTGGTATCGTCGCACCCAGTCTCTATGCCGCTTACGGAAGCAAGGCCGAGCTGTTCAATCGGGCGATGAAGCGTTATGTCGAGACCGATTTCTTACCTCTGGACGACATCCTCACGCCGGACAGCAGGCCGGAAGAAGCGTTGACGAAACTCTTTGTCAGGGCGACTGAACAATACACCCGCCACGATAAGTGGAAAGGTTGTATGGTCACCGAAGGCATGCGCGCTGACGACGAAACGGCTCGCAACATGGCTGCCGAGCTGGCCAAGGGTGGTAGCGAAATCATCGCCAACTACATCCGAGAACACGGCGCGAAAGACCCGGAGCGGGTGACCGACTACGTCCTGATGACCCTTCGCGGATTGTCGTCCTACGCGTGTCTCGGATATACAACTGAGCGTCTGACCCATTGTGCGGAAATGGCCGGACGGGCGCTGGAAGACGATTTTAGAACTTTAGCAGCCTAAATCGAGGTTTCCCCAGAAAGGTTGGGTGCTTTAAAGCGAGCCATATCGCGGACAGGCGGCAACCCGTACATCCGAGCATACTCACGACTGAACTGCGATGCACTCTCGTAACCGACCGCGAATGCAACCGCTGTTGCGTCCCGGTGCTCGAACAGCATCAGCCGGCGGGCCTGCAGGAGCCGCAACTTCTTCTGGTATTGGATTGGCGTCATTGCCGTCATCGCCGCGAAATGTCGGTAGAAAGCCGGCACGCTCATTCCCGCCAGTGTCGCGAGTTCTTCAGAGCGGATGGTCTCGGTAAAGTGCTCGCGGATCCAGTCGATGGACCGACGGATCTGCGACATACGGCTGGTCCCGCGGGCGATCTGTCTGAGCATGTCGCCTTGGGGTCCCTGAGACACTCTGAACAGAATCTCACGCTCTATCATCGGCGCCAGCATCTCCACATCGTCGGGACGGTCGAGGAGACGCATCATCCTCAGCCAGGCGTCGACGTGATCCGGCCCAGCGTTAGATACAACGAACTCCGAATTCTCCCGGCACGCACCGCCATCCCCTCCAAGCACGCTTGCGAGCACCGAGGGGTCGAGCGCCAAGCTCACTGCGAGAAACGGGTTGCCCGCATCGTCGGAACTCACCTGACCGATGGCCGGAAGGTGAACGGGAACGACAAAATAGCTCGCCGGATCGAACTGCAGGACGTGATCGCCGACGGATAGTGTCTTCCTCCCCTGCAGGACGACATGCAGCATCGGCTCGTAGACCTGATCCGAGCATGCTTCGCTCCGGACCATAGACACGCGCGGTATCCCCGTGGCCGTCCACCTGCTTTCGGCGCGCATCACGATGCTGCGCAGTTCGTCCATCGCATTTTTCATGAGAGGCATATGGCGACGGGCACGCGCCCGAGCAAGCGGATGAGAAGAATAGGCAAGGATGCGAGAAGAACCGGCACGCAAGCGGCGCATCTGCAACCCACATTTCGACGGTCGATGGGGCCGACCGGCTCCGACACACGAGACAAATGAGGTTTTCGGATGAGACTAAATGGAAAAATTGCCGTTGTGACCGGCGCATCGAGCGGCATCGGCGCCGGGATTGCCAAAGCGCTCGGCGCCGAGGGTGCGACCGTCGTCGTCAACTATGCCACGAGCCAGAAGGGTGCCGATGCCGTCGTCGCATCGATCGCGGCGGCCGGCGGGAAGGCCGTCGCGGTACAGGCGGACATGAGCAGATCGGCGGATGTCATTCGCCTGTTCGAGACCGTGAAGGCCAATCACGGCAAGCTCGACATTCTGGTGAACAATGCCGGACTGGCCGTTTTCGAAATGGTCGCCGACCTGACGGAAGAGGCGTTTCACAAGCAGTTCAATGTCAACGTGCTCGGATATTTCCTCGCGATCCGCGAGGGGCTGAAGATCTTCGGCGACACCGGCGGCAGCATCATCAACATCAGCTCGATCCTGAGCACTGATCCTTATCTGGCGTCGAGCGTCTACGCGGCCACAAAGGGCGCCGTCGACACGATGACCTTCGCCCTGGCGCGAGAACTCGGCCCCCGTGGCATCCGGGTGAACTCAATCCTGCCGGGTCACACCAACACGCCAGCGACCGACGGCAATTTTGCCGGTGAACTCGGCGAAAAACTGCTCGCCGGTACGCCACTCGGCCGCTTCGGCGAACCGGAAGACATTGCACCAGTCGCGGTCTTCCTTGCCTCCGACGACGCCCACTGGGTCACGGGTGAATCCCTGCGCGCCTCAGGCGGCGTCCGCGGCGTGGGCTATTGACCACAAGGTCGTCTCCATCCCCCCGGAGATTACGACGTCCGGCCATCTGCCGGACGTCGTTCCGCGTCCTTTTTCGTAAATAAGGAAACAACTATGGCCAGTTCGATCGACGGGGGCAGCGCTCCCCCATCGGCGCGACGCGCGCTCGCCCTGCTTATCATCCTTGCCGCCCAGCTCATGCTCTGCATGGATCTCCTGATCGTGGTCGTGGCGCTCCCGCGCATCGAACAGGACCTGGGCTTCTCCTCCGCAGCGCTCACATGGGTCCTCAATGCGTTCGGTCTGGCCTTTGGCGGACTACTGCTGCTCGGCGGCAGGCTGGGCGACATGATCGGACAGGTTCGCGCGTTTCGCATCGGAATCGGGATCTTCATCGCAGCATCGCTTCTCGGCGGCCTTGCCCCGACTGCCGCGATACTAGTCATCGCGCGCGTCCTGCAGGGAGTTGGCGCGGCACTGGCGGGTCCGAGCGTTCTGGCGCTGGTGATGGTGACGGCGCGCGACGCCGACGAGCGTGCCCGCGGGCTGTCTCTCTTCATTGCCGTTTCTTCCGTCGGCGCGTCGGCCGGCCTGATCCTTGGCGGCGTCCTCACCGAATTCCTGTCGTGGCGCTGGTCGCTGCTCATCAACGTCCCTATCGGCGCCGTGGTCGCGATGGCGATCGGCAAGCTCGTCGCGGAAACCCATCCAAGGCAGGCCCGCCTAGACTTCGGCGGCGCCCTAACGGCGACATTCGGATCGGTCGCGTTGGTCTATGGATTCATCAGCGCCTCCGATCATGGCTGGACGTCGCCCGGCACGATCGGATCCATCGTCATTGCCGCGGCAATGATCGTCACCTTCTTCAGGATCGAGCGCACGCATGCGGAACCCCTCCTCGACCTCAACCTCGTCCGCAACCGGTCGCGTCTTGGCGGACTGGTCGTGATGGCGCTGATTGTCGGCGTGCATTTCGCGGTTCTCTTCATGCTGGTCCAGTACCTGCAGCGGGAATTGCATTACACGCCGCTGGTCGCAGGTCTCGCCTATCTGCCGTTGACCATGACCGTGTTCGTGATCAGTCACTTCGTGCCGAAAATGCTCGGGCGGTTCGGCCCTCGATCGCTGCTGGTGACGGGAAGCGTTCTGGTGGCCGCAAGTCTTATCGGCTTTGCATTCCTCGGACCTGGCGACGCCTTCTTCCCCTCGGTCGTCGTTCCACTTCTCGTCCATGCTGCGGGGATCGCTCTGGTCTTTGCGCCGGGAACCGTTGCGATCATGGATGGCGTACCCGACGAACATGCGGGCTCGGCATCCGGGCTGCTACAGATGGACCAGCAGATCGGCGGCGCGCTCGGGATCGCGGTGATCGCTTCCATCTATTCTTTCGCCGTGGTGCCCGAACATTATACGTCGGGGTTGCCTCCAGCCTTTGGCAGCGGCGCTGCCATCGCACTGATCTCGGCAGTCGTCGCCTGGTTCTGCGTTCGCAATCCGAGCGATACCGATCGCGTCGTCCATGATAGGAAACCGGACGAACCGCGCGCGACCGAGTGCGCCGGCTAATGTGAGACAGCATCCGGAGCCCCCAACCAAGGGCGCTCCGGCCATAGAAGGACATCAACGTGGACCAGCTGTTGGCGATGCGCGTTTTCATCCGGATCGTCGATGCCGGATCGTTTGCAAAGGCAGCGGACTCCCTCAACCTGCCGCGCTCGTCGGTCAGCAAGCTGCTGCAGGATCTCGAACAACACCTTGGGACGAAGCTCGTGGAGCGCAGCTCTCGGGCGCTGACGATTACGGCCGAGGGCGAGGCCTACCGCGACCAGGCCGTCGATCTTCTTGGGCACCTCGACGCAATGGACCTGTCGGCCAGATCGACGAGGTCCGTGCCCCGCGGCAGGTTGCGGGTGGATGTCGGCTCATCGCTGGCCAATCTCGTCATCATCCCCGCCCTTCCTGATTTTCGACGACGATATCCCGACATCGATCTGCTGCTGGGCGTGAACGACCGTCCGGTCGATCTGGTCGGCGACGCCGTCGATTGCGTGATCCGGGGCGGCGAACTGTCGGACAGTTCGCTAATCGCCCGCCGCCTATGCCATCTTGAATACGTCACCTGTGCGACGCCGGAATATCTGGCAGCACACGGCACGCCCAGCCATCCGTCTGATCTCCACGGCGATCATGTCGCCGTCAGCTACTTCTTCCCGCAGACGGGCAGGATCCTGCCCCTGCAGTTTGCCAGGGACGGCGACCCTGTCGAGATCGAACCGCGCTCGGCGGTCAGCGTCAGCGAGAGCACCGCTCTTACGGAGGCGCTTCTGGCTGGCCTCGGGATTGGCCAGGCGTTCAGCTTCAGCGCCCGGCCGCACCTGGAAGCAGGGAGGCTCGTCTCCGTGCTCGAAGACTGGACGCCGCGATCCCATCCCCTGCATCTCGTCTATCCGGCCACCCGCCATCAGAGCGCCAAGCTTCGGGCTTTCGCGGACTGGGCCGTCGAAATCTTCTCCCGAATGGCATGACGCTTCAGCCGGTTTGATCGTCCATACCAGTGGATCTTGCCTCCATGGCGGCGAGCTTCTGCCGCTCCTCGCATGGGCCTACATCAGCGTCAGGATATCGGCCTGAACTGTTCGGATCGACCGCTCCCAACCAAGGAGAACGACCATGTCGGACAGACTGCATGGAAAAATCGCCGTCATCACGGGCGGCACGTCGGGCATTGGACTGGCAACCGCAAAGGTCTTTGCGGCAGAAGGCGCCCACATTTATATCACCGGCCGCCGCCTGGATGTGCTCAAGGCAGCCCTGAACGAGATCGGCGGCAATGTCACGGGCATCGTGGCCGACTCCACCAACAACGCAGATCTCGACCATCTTATGGAGCAGGTAAAAGTGGAAGCGGGTCGGATCGACGTTCTGTTCGCCAATGCCGGCGGCGGCGGCATGCTGCCGCTCGGTCAGATCACGCAAGAGCACATCGACGGCATCTTCGGCCGCAATGTCACCTCGGTGATCTTCACCGTCCAGAAGGCGCTGCCCCTGCTCGCCAGGGGCGCGTCTGTCATCCTGACCGGGTCGAGCGCCAGCATCGAGGGTGCAGCCGCATTCAGCGTCTACTCTGCCTCGAAGGCGGCCGTTCGCAATCTGGCACGAAGCTGGGTCCTCGATCTGAAGGAGGCCGGCATCCGTGTGAACGTGGTAAGCCCCGGCCCCATCCGCACGCCGTTCCTTCTGGACTTTGCGGGCGACGACCCCGCCCAGCAGCAGGGAATGCTCGACTATCTCGGCACGCGGATCCCGCTCGGCCGGGTGGGCGAACCGGAGGAAATCGCCAAGGTGGCGCTGTTCCTGGCGTCCGATGATTCCAGCTTTGTCAACGGCGCCGAAATCTTTGCCGACGGCGGCCAGGCACAGGTCTGAACAGCAGTGGCGGCGGGAATGTCGTCCCGCCGCCATCTCATTTTGCCACGTGACGTCTGACGATCAGATCCCGGCGAGAACTCTGATGTCACCGGATCGCCAGACGTTGTCGACCGTGTTACGAGCAATGAGCCAGACGTCGCCGTCTCTGATCAGTTCGACGTCGTAACGGTTCTTCATCAGATAGTGACGTGACGGATCGCTGCGCGGCACATGCTGGGCTTCGACGAGGACATCCATGCGTGCCGTGTCGCCATCGATGGTCACACGCGGATTGCTGACGGAATGCGTTGTGTCCAACGCGGCAAGCGATGTCGTCAGCGCCGAGACAATCACCTCCCTGCCCTCGATAACAGGATACTCGAATCCTGCCTTCGCGGCGGCCGGCCGAAAATCCGAGACCGCGTTTTCCGCAAGCGACGATGCGAGCAAGTTGCTGTCACGGAGATCGATTCCAGCGGTAAAGCGATAGAGGGCTTCAACGACGGCGAGACGGTCTGCGGCGTCCTGTGCGGACGATGGTGACGTGGTCATGAAGGTTCTCCTTGTCGTGCCGGAGGCTCACGGAGTGCAAGCCTTGCCGGCATCGGCGCCTGGGGCGCCGATGGACGTGATCGATGGGTTGTTGGTGGGGATGCTATTCGAGGTCGGCGTCGATGCGTTCGATCAGGCCGTCTGCGTTGACGGTGATCTTGAGCGCGCCGATCTCGTGGCCGAAATCGCCCGTGAAATCGAGGCGGATGGCGGCGTTGAAGTCGTCGAGTCTTTCAAGCGACAACAGCTCGCTCTTCGTGTGGTAACCAACGAAGAACCGCTCGAGGTAATCGCGAACACCATCCCGGCCGATGAAGGCGTCGCCCACAGAAACGTCATCGATGACGGCATCCGAACCGAACAGGGACAGCGCAGCATCGACGTCGAAGGCGTTGGCGGCGCGGATGAAGGATTCGACGATCTTCTGCATGGCGACTTCCTCAGAGATCGATAATCGTGGTGTCGGCGATGGTTTGCGCGAAACCGTTTCCAAACAGGCCAGCCGGGGTCTGGAAGCCGGAGCGTGCTTCACCTGCCAGAATACGGCGACCGGCCTCGGCCGCAGCCATGGCTGTGAAGGTGTAGCCGTTGACGGTATCGAGAAGTGATCGGACGACCTGCCCTTGGTCGTCCGTGACCTCGACCAGCGCCTGGTAGCGGTTCGCCCGTCGCTCCTGTTCGCTCGGCCCGTCCGGGAGAGCCGAGAGATCGCCCTGCGGAAAGCCATCGCCGGTGACATGCACGAAGGTCTCGATGTCGGGAATACCCGTTGCCCGCCAGATCGTAATCAGGTCGGGAAGCGTCACCCGGAAGCAATCGACCGCGCCCTTGCCGAAGTCAAACTTCTGAACGTCGGCCTCCGCCGGGATCAATGCGCCATGCACGCGCTTCAGAGTTTCGACCGTCAAATTCTCGGTGGCGCTGATCGCCGACCCGCGCGAAAGACCACCGGCAACATGCAGTACGATCCTGATCTTGCGGGGATTGGCGACGCGACCGGCACCATGTCCGGCGAGGCTCCCGAGCATGGCAACACTGCCACCCCCGCCCGGCATCAGCATGACACTTGCGGCCCTAGCCTCGTCATCGAGCGCTTCGGCCAGTCGGTAGCTGTCGAGTTCGGCTGCCGTATCGAGATAGTGCACGCCATTGCGGATAGACGCCGTCATCAACGCATCGGCGGTGCGCATGAACGGACCTGCGCAGTTCAGGAGGACGGAGATACCGGCGAGGCCGGCATCGATCGCGGCAGCATCGTCGAGACCGAAGTCGCGGTATTCGACGCCGAGTTCTGCAGAAAGTTTCGACAGGGTCGCTTTGTTGCGGCCGGCGAGAACGATCCGCGTCCCTGCCGCCTTCGCATGCTCCGCCGCCATGCGACCGGTATACCCGGTCGCGCCGTAGATCATCAGTTTTGTCATGTCAGTGCTGCCATTCCTTGTAGACGAATTCGAGGCTATAGCCGTCTGGGTCGCGCACCTGCGCGGCGTAGTAGCGGGGGTCGTAGTGGAGCTGCGCTCCCGGCGGATGGATTTTTGACGCGCCAGCGGCGATAGCGGCGGCATAGGCTGCGTCGACCTGGGAAATACCATTGGCGACGAAACCGATATGAGCGGCACGACCTTCGACCACGCCTTCGCGCAGCCAGAAGAACACCCGGCCATTCGCGCCGAACCCCTTCAGGTCAGGATGACCGGGCGGGCCATCTTCTCCGTCGTAGTCATGCGCGTGGACGATCCCGAGCGGGGCGAGCGCGTTCTCGTAGAAGGCTATCGATCGGGCGATATCGCTGACGGATAGGAAGACGTGATCGAGCATGGCGCTCTCCTTGTTCAGATGATGTAGCCGCCCGCGACTTCGATATTCTGGGCGTTGATCCAGCGATTGTCGTTGGATAGCAGACTGGCGACGACGCCACCGACATCCTCCGGCTCGCCGACGCGGCCAAGGGCCGTCTGGCCGGCAAGTATCGCCTCGAACTCGTCGTTCAGCCCGCCGCCGAGTTCCGTGCGGATTGCGCCGGGAGCGATCGAGTTCGCCCGAATACCGCGAGTGCCGAACTCCTTGGCCATGTAGCGGGTCAGGACTTCGAGACCACCCTTGAAGGCAGCGTAAGGAGCGACTCCTGATGTCGCGACGCGCGTGGTGGCGCTGGTGATATTGATGATCTGTCCATTGTCCGCGATCAGTGGCAGCAGGATCTGCGTGAGGAAGAACGGCCCCTTGAGATGGACGTTGAACAGCCCGTCGAACTGTTCTTCTGTGACCGTCGCGATCGGATTGAACAGTCCGTATCCGGCATTGTTGACGAGATAGTCGAAGTCGTTGCGGCCAAAGACGGACTGTAGTTCCGCCGCGACGGCTTCCCGGAATGCCGGGAATGAACCGGTGTCGCTGACGTCGAGCTTCAGCGCGACGGCCTTCCCGCCGCCCTGCGTGATCTCTGTCACGACTCCTTCGGCCTTGTCGGGGCTGCTGTTATAGGTGACGACGACACCCATGCCTTTGCGGGCGCATTCGATGGCGGCGCTTGCTCCGAGGCCGCGGCTGCTGCCGGTGATGATGACGATCTTCATGGGGCGTTCCTTCCGTGTCTGGTGTGAGCTGAAGCTAGGCGGCCCTCACACACGGCGCTCACCCATTCCTCTCTGAAACTTGCCTATTTCTGCTTCGCTCTTGCAGCGCATACCCTAGCCTGTCAGGGTCGCCTTCATGGAAAAGCAACTTCAGGAACTGCGCGCCCTGGCGTCGTCAGCGGAAAACCGTCGGACCGACACGGGTATCCCCCGCGTCGCCATGGTGCAGGGCGAAATCCCGGAGCACAGGCTTTCGGCCGTCTACGAGCCGATGATCAACCTCATCCTGACCGGATCGAAGACGATGACGGTCGGCGAGCGGACCTTCGCCTACGACCCTGCCACCTACTTCGTCATGTCGGTCGATTTGCCGGCCGTTGGCTCGGTTCATCCGTCTGCGGCGGGAGAGCCATATCTGGCCGTCAGCCTCACGCTCGACCCGCCAACGGTCGCGGCACTGATCAGCGACCTGCCCGTCCCGGTCTGCGGCAAACTGTTTGGCTCCGGCTTCTCGATCGCGCCGGTTAGCGAGGAATTTCTCGACGCCTGGGTGCGGATGCTGCGGCTGATGGAACGACCGGACGAGATCACAGTGCTTGCGCCGGCGTACGAGCGGGAAATCCTGTTTCGCGTTTTGCAGGGGCCGTTGGGCTGGATGCTACGCGACATCGCCGCTCCCGATGCGGCGCTGTCGCGGATCGGCGTAGCGATCCAGTGGATACGGGAGAACTTCGCGAAACCGCTCCGTGTCGAAGCGCTCGCCGAGATGGCGGCGCTGAGCGTTTCGGCATTCCATCGTCATTTCAAGGCTGTGACGGCGCTCAGCCCGATCCAGTTTCAGAAGCAGGTCCGCCTACTGCACGCGCGGACGCTGCTAATGGCCGGAGAAGGAAACGCGACATCCGTGGCGTTCGGTGTCGGATATGAAAGCCCCAATCAGTTCAGCCGTGAATATGCCCGGCAGTTCGGGCTGCCACCGTCGAAGGATGTCGTGCGGCTTAAGGGCCAAGCTGCATAGGGTGGCCGAGCTAGATCATTTTCGAGTGGGGGAACAGGCTCGCAGCTCTTGAACCAATTCGAACTTCTGACCGGCCTGGTCATATCGCATGTCTCTGAAATTCCTGCTCGTTACCTTCAGCGTTTCGATATGAAGGTCCAGCGCGGAAGTTTCACGCGGTGTGAGACTTGGTCCGGCTTACCACTGGTCCGACAGCATCGACTAGAGGCGTTTTCTCCAAGTCGCCGGCGCGCGCCAGGCGCTAACGTAATCGACCAAATTTATTGGCGCTTAACGAACCGATAGGCGAAACGGTCGGTCTCACCTTCTACCGACGAATCGAACACCTTGATCACATGTGCATCGTCGTGGTTGGCCAAGATGGTAGTTTCCGCGTCCAAGACGAACCCTGCCGCTTCGACTTCTTGCCGTACCGCTAAAGGATCGATCCGATGTAACGACTGGCTATCGTTCGTGCCTGTTCCGGCGTTAGCGGCATGGTCTACGACGACAAAGTAGCCGCCGGGCTTGAGATGCTCATAGACCGATTTGTTAAAGCTCGCCGCCGTTGCGCCCCTGGTTTGCATCAATTCGGTGTGGAGATCGTGGTAGAACAGATGCAGCCAAACGACATCAACTGGTTGCGTCACGCGGGACATTTCCAGCAAGTCTGCCGATACGGCCTCGACGTTCTCCATTCCGTGTTCGGCGGCGAGATCGCGCATGCGGCCGACCGGATCGTTCTTGAAGTGTGATACCTCGGCCGGCACGAAGCTGTAGACTCTCCCCCTTGAACCTACGACATCGGAAAATAGCCTGGTCCAGTCGCCGTCTCCCGGGTATACGTCAATGACGGTAGAGCCTTCCTCGACATGGGCAAACTCCATCAGCTTCGACAGTTTAGGTTGGTCGTACATTGCTTCCTCCTGTTTCGAATAGGCCGCATATCGGATGTGGGCACAGCGCCTAATTCAGACGGTGTCCGCCTCCGGTAGAATCATTAAGGATCGAGGCGACTTTTGAAGCAGAGCGGATGCACCGGGAGCGACAGGAAGTCCAGCGCCACATTCACGATCTGGAGCTACAACAGGTCCGCTACGATACGGTCGAGCCGATCGCCTTTGATCCTGGCGGAAGGATGCCCGGCGCTAGCCGGTTTGCGAAGCAAACAAGCGAGGGTTGGCTGAAATGTGCCGCCTGATCGTCCGGCCGGCTTGGCCGTATGCTTAGGCTACGACGCGCGCCGGCCGGACCACCATCCGACTCCGTTTGAGCCAACAGAACCGATTCCATTTAACAATGAACTCTAGCAGCGCCCCCGTAGGGTTGTGACATTTGAGTGACATTAGCCACGAATGCGACGGCAGCAGTCTCGTTATGTTGACTCAATTAGTAATCTTTTTATTGATGCGCCAAAGACGGCAGCGCAGCGTACTGCCGCGATATTTTTCCGCGTCAGTGAACAGCTGGCGCCTCTGCTTGCCGAAAAGGGTCGCGCAATGGTATTTTCTTTCACAAAGGCTCTCACAGATCGCGGTCTCCTAGCCTCCACGATGCTCGTCAGCATCGTCGCGGTGGCTGCGCTGAATGCGCAGCATGCATTTGGGCAGGACGGTACCAGCACCGAGCTTCAGAAGATTACAGTTACCGGCAACGCCTCGGATCCTCAGTCCATCAAAGAAGACAATTCAACGGTTGTGCCGAAGCGCACGGTATCCGCGACGAAGACGGACACGCCGCTCGTCGAGACGCCGCGCTCTGTATCCGTTGTCACCCGCGAAGAAATGGACGAACGCGCCGTCACCGACATGGTCCAGGCGGCGCGCTACGCTTCGGGCGTGACCACCGGCGCGTTTGGCTATGACCCCCGATTCGACCAGATTTATATCCGCGGCATCGAAACCACGACCACGGGCGACTTCCGTGATGGCTTGCGCCAGCCGATCATGAACTACGGTTCGTTCATGACGGAAGTCTATACGCTGGATCGCATCGAGGTCCTGAAGGGTCCGGTATCTGTGATGTACGGCGCGGCCAGCGCAGCCGGCATCGTCAACCGCATATCGAAGCTGCCGCTTGGGGAAGAGCACCACGAGATCGAGCTGCAATACGGCACATTCGGCCGCAAGCAGACCGCCTTCGACTTTGGCGGGGCGATCAACGACGAGATAGATTACCGTCTGGTCGGCCTAGCCCGCGCGGGTGACGGAAGTTACGACATCGCTGACGACCGCTATCTGCTGCAACCCTCCGCCACCTGGAAACCGGACGAGGACACGACCCTGACCGTCTACGGCTTGGCGCAGAAAAGCGAAACCGGCGCAAGCGCCTGGAGCTACCTGCAGGATGACGACGTCTTCCTCTACACTGACCCCGACTTCAACAGCCAGAAAGTCGAACAGTATCAGCTCGGCTATCAGCTCGAGCGCAACTTCGACAACGGCATCACCTTCCGCCAGAATGCCCGCGCTGGCGATGTCGATCTGAAGGCCCACTACCTCAATCGCATCTTGGTCAATACGGACGGCAGCTGGCCCACGACTGCGGTGACAGAGGACATGCGCAGCTATCAGATCGACAATCAGCTTGAGGCGAAGTTTGATACCGGCGACGTCTCCCACACGTTGCTCGGCGGCCTCGACTATACGTGGGTCTCATCAGACTTCGCCATGGGCGGCAGCAGCGTTCCTGCAAATACGCCGGGCGCAAGCGTGCCTATCCCTGCACTCGACACATTCAGCGGCAGCAGCCTCAATCAGACCGGCGTCTATGCACAGGATCAGATGGAATTCGGCAACTGGCGCGCCGTAGCGGGCCTTCGCTATGACTGGGCACACCAGGAATCGACCGACAAAGACGCAGGCACCACAGACGTCAAGGACGATGGCGTTCTCTCCGGACAGGTGGGGCTGCTCTATCTTTTCGACAACGGCATCGCTCCCTATGTCAATTTCGGGACGTCCTTCGTGCCATCCACGAACCTTTCGGTGAACGGAGAAGTACTCGATCCGACCAAAGGCCGACAGATCGAAGTTGGTGTCAAATACCAGCCTGACGATGCAAACTATTCCTTGAGCGCCGCCGTGTACCAGCTGGTGGAAACAGGCAAGCCGCAATATGCCGGCTTTGTGCTGCCTGCCTTTTACTATTACGAGAACTCCGGCGAAAACACCTATAAGGGTTTCGAACTTGAAGCGCGTCGGCAGTTCGACAACGGCATAAGCGTAATTGCCGCTTACACCTATGCTCACGCCGAAATCACCGGCAATATCGACGAGACGTTGATCGGCAATGCTCCTTCGACAGTGCCGCGCCACGTTGCTTCGTTGTGGGTGAACTACGCGATGCCGGAGACATCCGCCATACCGGGGCTGAGCATTGGTGGCGGCATTCGCGCGATGAGCAGTTCCTTCACCAGCGACGCGAACACAGCCAAGAACGCCGGCGTCGGCTATCTCGATGCCGTTGTCTCATACGACTTCGGCGTGAGCTCTCCCGAACTCAAGGGATTGTCACTCTCCGTAAGTGCCACCAACCTTGCAGACCGGCGCGAACAGGTCTGCACCGATGGCTATTGCTATACCGGCCAGGGCCGTACGGTCATGGGTTCGCTGAAATTCAAGTGGTAACGAGCATCGCAAGCGCTCGTCAGTCGACCAAGCGATAAACGGAATGAATATGACTGATCAAGCCTACGCCTTGCCCGGAACAGTTCATTTTGACTTGGAGCCAACGGACGGCGGCGACCCATACCGCATCTTCCTGTTCATACCGAAAGGCGAGCCGCCCGCCGGCGGCTGGCCTCTTCTGGTCACCACCGACGGTAACGCAACGTTTCCTTTCGCTTTCGCCAGCTTGGTAACGCAAGCACCATACCCGACCGGAACCAACGTCGACTGGGGGGTCGTTGCCGCGATCGGCTACCCCTGCGACGAACCCTATGACGCCTTCCGGCGCGCCTGGGATCTGGGACCTCCGCCGATAAAATCCTATCCACCCTATTTCGAGGGAGGACCGCCGGTCCGTATCGGCGGGACCAGCCAACTCGTCGACTTCATCGAGCACCGACTTTTCCCGTGGCTCGACGAGATGACGCGCATCGATCAAACGCGCAGGTCCTTGTTCGGGCATTCGTTCGGCGGGCTTTTCACGCTCTATACGCTTTTCGAAAGGCCAGGACTTTTCACCAAATGGATTGCCGCAAGTCCGACAATCTATTGGGAAGAAAGCGAGATCCTGAACAACGAGGCTGCACGGAAGCCCATCGTTGGCGCTCCGGTCTTGCTTCATCTATCGGCGGGCGAGTTTGAAGGCGAGAGGCTCGCTCCCTTCCAGTATCGCAACGAGGATGCCGCATCCCGTATCGAGAAAAGGAAGAGCGAACGCACCTTGGCACTGGCGCAGGAAATGGCAGACAGGCTGAATGATCCTGAGGCAGGGATCTACACGCAGTTCGAGCTCTTCGCGGGACAGACGCACATGTCGGTGCTTGGGCCGGCCGTCAATCGAGCCGTGGGCATCGCGTTCGAGCGCGGTGGCGCGGATGATGATCAGCCGCACCGATAGACACCTTCACCTAAAAGGAAACACCTTGACCTCGCCATATCCCGAGCAAAGCATGTCCGAATCGACGAATGCCTTTGAGGTCAGTCGCGTTGGGCTCTCGATCCAGGGCAGCACGATCTTGTCCAATGTCAATCTTGAATTTCCCATGGGGGAAGTGGTGGCTCTTGTCGGGCACAACGGTTCGGGCAAGTCCAGCCTCCTGAAGATACTTGCGCGCCAGCTGTCGCCCACATCGGGAACTGTTGCTTGCGACGGTCGTGAACTCGGCCAATACGGCGAACGCGATTTCGCGCGAGCGGTCGCCTTTTTGCCCCAGGATCTGGGCACGGGCCTGGAAATGACGGTTCGCGAACTTGTCGGTTGCGGGCGCTATCCTTGGCATGGCGCGCTCGGTCGCTTCTCCCAAGGCGACAAGGACAAGGTCGATGCGGCCCTTGCCGCAACCCATATGGAGGCATTCGAGGAACGGCTGGTCGGCACCTTGTCCGGCGGCGAACGGCAACGGGCGTGGATCGCCATGCTGGTGGCTCAGGATGCTCGCTGCCTTTTGCTCGACGAACCGACCGCGGCACTCGACATCGCCCACCAGATCGAGGTTCTTTCCCTCGTCAGGCGTCTCGCACATGAAGGTGGAAGGAGCGTGGTGATCGTACTGCACGACATCAACATGGCCGCGCGCTTCTGTGATCGCATTCATGCGCTGAACCACGGCCGGGTCGTTGCCAGCGGCAGGCCGACCGACATACTCGTGCCTGAGACGCTGCATGACATCTATGGGATCGACATGAACGTCATCTCCGCGCCCAACCTGAACCACCCACTCGCCTATGCTTGCTAGACCCGGTGGCTTGATGTCGATCTCTCGAAGGACGTTCCTGCAATATGCGACCGTGATGGCGGCTAGTCCCACGCCGTTATTCGCTCAGGCGTCCGGCCAAAGGATCGTCAGCCTGGACTACGGCATTTCGTCGACGTTGCTCTCCCTCGGTCTGCCGCCGGTCGGCATTTCCGATCTCGCTGACTGGGGCAAATGGGTGGTCGAGCCGGAAATGCCAAGTTCCGTCGTCGATATCGGAAGTTCGTTCGAAGTGAATTTAGAGATCCTGCTCCAGCTGAAACCCGACATCATCCTGACGACGCCCTATCTCGACGAGTTGCTGCCAAGGCTGAAGCCCTATGGAAGGATCGTGCGCCTGGAGATATTCACGCCGGATAGCGGACCGGCCCTTCAATCGGCGATCACCGGGACGCGCAAGATCTCGACGGAACTAGGACGCGAGACCGAAGCCGAGGCGTTCCTGGCGAGGTCCGAGGCTTTCTTTGATCAGTGCCGCGAACGCCTGGCGGGAAAAGACATACCGCCGATCGCCTTGGTGAACTTCATGGACGCGCGGCACGTCCGCATCTATTCAAACCCCGGACTGTTTCATGGTGTGTTCGAGCGGATCGGCGTCCGGAACGCATGGACGAGGGAAGCGAACTATTGGGGGTTCGAAACCATCGGCATCGAAGATCTCGCCAAGATCACGGATCCGAACGCGCGCCTCGTGGCCTTCGACCCCGTGCCGCCGGACGTTCTTCCCAAACTTGCTGAAAGCCCCTTGTGGAACCGGCTGGCTTTCGCTCGCCCCGGACACCTGTCGATCCTTCCAGCCGCCCTGATGTTCGGGATGGTGAACGAAGCCGTCCGGTTTGCAGGTCTTTTGACCGATCTCCTGGAGCGCGATGCATGACCAATTTTCGCCGAGACATCCTCGGGCCGGCGCTCGTCGTCGCCATGTTTCTCATCGTCGGCGGCTTTGCGTCAGCGTTGCTCGTAACTCCCTCCATGAGGGCGCCTTCCGAGGCAAGCTACGATGCAACACGGCTGGTGCTCTACTACTCGACCCTTCCCCGTCTTGCGACGGCAATCCTTACCGGCGCAGCGCTTGCCTTGGCGGGTGCGCTGTTCCAGCAGGTATTACGCAATCCGCTCGCAGATCCGACAACACTTGGCGTATCAGCTGGCGCCAACCTTGCTCTGGTGGTGGCGTCGCTCTACATCCCTGGATTGCTCGGAGCCAATCGTGATCTCGTTGCCCTGGCTGGCAGCGCGGCAGCGGCGGGAATCGTTCTCAGCCTTGGCGCGCGGCGCGGGTTTTCGCCCTACTCGCTCGTACTCTCTGGATTGATCCTCAGCCTATGGTGCGGCGGCCTCTCCGCCATTCTGACCTATCTCAACCAACGATATCTCGCCAGCCTCTTCATTTGGGGAAGCGGTTCGCTCTCCCAGCAGAGTTGGGCCATCCCGCTGTCCTTGCTTTGGAAGATGGCGGCGGCGACCGTCGTCTGCGCTTTGATCGCGAGGCCCATGTCGCTGCTCGATCTCGGCGACAGCAGTTCAGCATCCCTTGGTATCCGCGTGGGCCAGCTGCGTTTCATCGCGATCGCCTGCGCAGTTGCCCTTTCCGCCTTCGTCACCAGTGCTATCGGGGTAATCAGCTTTATCGGTCTGGTCGCGCCGACGCTCTCGCGACTGTCGGGCGCGCGGCGTCCCGGGCAGCTGACCTTCTGGTCTCCGTTGATCGGAGGCAGCCTTCTCTTCTGCGCCGACGCGGTGCTGCAGCTGGTCGCAGGTGGGCTCGGCGACTTCCTGCCGACGGGCGCGGTTACGGCAATCTTCGGGTCTCCCCTGCTGCTGGCGCTGTTACCCCGTCTGAAGATCCGTCATCGGATACAACGATCCGCGGTCTGGAACAGGCCTCGGCGGTCGGGCGCGGCTACATCGATCGCCTTCGTCACGGTTGGACTGGTTGTAGCAGTGGGCATCGGCCTGGTCGTGGGACGTGGCATCGATGGCGGCCTTTCAATTCCAACAGGCGAGACGTCGTCGGACATCCTCGCCATACGCGCGCCAAAAGTATTCGCCGCCTTGGCTTCCGGAGCAATGCTTGCGGTGGCAGGGTCGATTTTGCAGCGGCTTACCGGAAACGAAATGTCGAGCCCTGAAGTCCTAGGCATCAGCGCCGGATCGACGTTTGGTGTCGCGATCGGCTTGTTTGCAATCGCGCCGGGCTTATTCGGTCAATTTACCTTTGCCGTTGCCGGGGCGATCGGCGTTCTTTCCGTTATTTTTCTGAGCGCCCGCCGATCCGGTTTTTCTCCCGAACGTGTTCTGCTCGCCGGTATTGCTCTGAGCGCCATGGTCGATGCGGTTGTCGGCGTATTGAGCTCAACCGGAGACCCACGCGCCGCTCAGCTCATGCGGTGGATGAGCGGCTCGACCTATCTGGTCGACGGGCCTGCTGCGCTAACGGAAATGGGAATTGGTGTGGTGCTGATCACCATTGCTTTCGCCACCCGACGCTGGCTCGATATCCTTCCGCTCGGGCCATCCCCGACCTCGGCCGTTGGAATATCATTGGCGAAATCGAGGCTTACGCTCTTCGCATTGGCGGGCCTGATGACTGGCGCCGCAACGCTCACGGTCGGTCCGCTCTCGTTTGTTGGCCTCATGGGACCGCATCTCGCAAGAGAGGCTGGTTTGACGCGAGCACTACCGCAAATGATCGGTGCCGCGTTGATCGGCGGGGCGCTTATGGTGTCTGCCGACTTCCTAGGCCGTACGCTCGTTTCCCCTTATCAGATACCAGCCGGATTGGTCTCGGCCATGATAGGCGCGCCGTTTCTGATGTTCATGATGCGCAAGAGAGTCTAGCTTTATGCTGAACCACAGCCTTTTGGCAGCGGGATCCATAGCTAATCGGGCCGATCCGCGTCCGCGTCGAACAGCATATTTTCTTTGCAATTCGCATGTGATCGTATCGCCTTGAAAGGGTATGAACTCTCGACAAGTAATCTTTTGTACTGAAATTGAATATGATTCATGCGCTTACTCGATTTCCGGACGATGAAGGAAACTACCAATGCGCCGCGACCAAGCGGCCACATTCCAGACCCCGGAAGTCGCGGTAACATGTAACGAAAATTAAACGAACTGGAGACCATCGCTGCGACGTCTCCAGTCATCCGGGATGTGCGGCACGCAGGCGTGTTTTTCGGCGTTGATATAGGCTCGAAAGAGATGAGCGCCGCGGCCCGGCGCAAGATGCGCTGGATATGGTCAATGCGCTTCGAGACGACGGCGTGCTTATCAGCACAACCGGTGCCAACGAGGACACGCTCAAGGTCCCGCCGCCACTCGTATGCCGGGATGAGCATATCGATCTCTTCCTGGCCGCCATGGGGCGGGCTATTGCGCTCGTCGAAGGTTGAAGGGTGCTGGTCTGGTGAAGGAGTAAGACGTTATGAAGCACTATCGCGTTGCTGTGGTTCCGGGAGACGGTATCAGGCTGCAGGTCGTCGATACCGCTTGGGCAGTTCTTGGTGCCTCGACACGCGGCAAAACCCTTGAGATCGAAGCGTTCATTCCCTGCTCTGATGTCGATGACGTCTACTTCGACAAGCCCTACTACCTGACACCGGACAAAAATGGGCGGCGACGCCTTTGTCGCGCTGCGTGAGGGAATGCGGAAGTCAAAGGTCGCGGCGATCGCAAGGACCGTTCTGTTCCGACGCATGCGCACCGTCCTCATCCGGCCTCACGGCAAGGGCCTGATCGCCACGACCTTGAACTATGACTACGAAGTCCGCTCGTCGAAGAAGGCGTTCGAGGAAATGCCGAAACTGAAGATTGAAGGTGAGATGCTTGACCTCGCCAAGCATATCATAAGCACCAAGAAGGGCGACTTCGATCCGGCCACTTTCGACGATCGATACGAAGCAGCCCTCGCCGAACTGGTGAAGGCGAAGATGGAAGGCAGATCCCTGCCTAAGCCGAAAAAGGTCCAGGTTTCGAAGCAGAACGATCTGCTTGCAGCTCTGCGCGAAAGCGCCGGCCTGACGAAGACGGACGAGGGCAAACCGAAACGCACTGCCGCCAGTGCCAACATTGGCACCGGTCGGCAGCGCGCCGCGCGCGGAGCGGCTGCGAAGGCCGCCTCCTCCAATGCTGCTCCGCAGCGCAAGGCGAGCTAGGAGGTCGGTCATGGCGCGTCCCTACTGGAAAGGCTATCTGAAGCTTTCGCTCGTGACCTGCCCGGTCAATATGAGCCCGGCGACGTCGGAATCGGAGAAGGTTCGGTTTCACACGCTCAACAAGGAAACAGGCAACCGGGTCGTCTCCCAATACATTGACTCCGTCACGGGCAAGCCCGTCACGGACGAGAACGAGGCCAAGAGCTACGCCCCCGGCGAGAACGACTACGTGATCCTGACCGACGACGACCTCGACCGAGTGGCGCTCGACACCGTCAAAACGATCGACATCGAGAAATTCGTTCCCGCAGAATCTATCGAATGGGTCTACCTGCAGAAGCCGCACTACCTCATGCCGGACGACGCCGTCGGCAATGAGGCGTTCGCGGTCATCCGGGATGCGATGAAGGCCGACAAAGTGGTCGGTATATCGAAACTCGTCGTCGGACGACGCGAGAAGGCGGTCGTGCTCGAGCCTCGTGACGAGGGCATCGTCCTGTGGTCGCTGCGTTTCGGCGACGAGGTCCGACCTGAGGAGGCGTATTTCGAGGACATCGACGACGAGGCCGATCCTGATCTCGTGCCGCTGGTCCAGAAGCTGATCAAGCAGAAGACGAAGCGGTGGTCGCCGGACATGGTCACCGACCCCATTCAAGAAAGCCTGCTTGCCCTCATTGAAGAGAAGAAAAAGGCTCTGAAGCCACGAAAGAAGAGCGCCAAGTCCACGGAGGCCGCCGCTCCTGCTTCGAACGTCATCAACATCATAAACGCCCTGCGGAAAAGCGTTGCCGACGAACTGAAGAGCAGGAAGGCGGGTTGATGTCGAACGATGGCGAATTCAGCTTTGCGAGCCGGCACCCTTCCTGTACTTTGAGAACGGTCAGTTGACCGTGACTGACGGCGCATCTGTGTGCCTTGTGATCGTCACATGCGAGGCCATGAAGGCGACGGTGCGCCCAGGCTACCCAACAGATGGACTAATATCCGTGTCACAGCGCTCGTCTCCGGCACAACTGCCAACCGGTTTTGCATGCAACAATTCATTAAGCTCTCGCACTGGGCTCAACGAGCGCGCTCCCGCCTTTCCGTACACTCGCCAGATATATTTCTTCAATGTTTTGAGAAAGATTTCGGTCGAATTCATCGTTTTGCATGGAGACACGTAGGTTCTCAACCAGAGCCCGCGAGAAGCTTCCAATCATCCCAGTGTTCTCTCTGAGTTTTTCACACGCGATCTGAAGACTGTATCCTCCCGATAAAGCAAAAACACGAGCAACTTTGGGATGCTCGACAAGAGGCGCGTAAAGATCTGGCTGACTTGGGAGCGTGAGCTTCAATATGACATGCGCTCCGTGCGCGAGTTCCGACAGGTTGCTTAGGGTTTCCTTGACCAGAATCGCTTCGGCCATCGCTTTATCCGGACTGCCGACAAGCACCTCAGGCTCAATGATCGGGATCAATCCATTCTTCAGAATTGTCGATGCCACGTCAAATTGTTGTGCCACAACAGCAGAAATACCTTTTTCGGAAGCTGAGCGCACGACCGAACGCATTTTCGTCCCAAGCACGCCTTTTTCCAATGCGCGATCGAGCAAGTCTGTCAAATTGGGCATAGACTTCATTAACTGAACGCCGTCATGTTCGGCTTCTCGGCCACTGTCGACCTTAAGGAAGGAGAAGATTCCGCGATCTTCCCAAAGGTATGCCGGGACGGATTTTCCGCCGATGGAGCGATCCATCGTGTGCTCGAATAGTATGGCGCCAATTACACGTTCGCCCGAGAATGCGGGGGCGCTCATTATCCGCACGCGCATCGCATGGATGAGCTCAAGCATTTCCGTTTCGCCCTGATAGGCTGTGTTCGATATCCCATATGAGCTCAAGGCATCAGGGGTAGACCCTCCGCTTTGATCGAGCGCCGCGATAATCCCGGGCGTCGAGGTCAGCCGGGCGACCATTTCTTTGTGGGTTTCCGTATTCATGCAAACTTTCCTTCTTGATATCGAACCGAAATTTTGAGGCGTGGCTTAGCAAGGAGGTACCGCGTGTCCTTGCACTCTTGGGCACCCGTCGTCTGGCGGACGGTGAGTGAGCCTTCGCGTAGATCACGCTCTCACAACTTGAAGTTCTTCCGGTTAAACGCATGCCGGAAGCCAATCTTCCTAAGGTTATCAAACGAAACATTGGATTCTCCGCCTGCGGGTGCTAATGTCTCGACGGCAAATGTCGACACGCCGTTGCCCAGCCCATGTTCGATACGGCTTTTGATGAGCGCTTTCTGGATGCCGCGATTTCGGAACTCCGGGAGTGTCGTGCCGCCCCCTAACCATGCGCAGGTGCCCGACTGATACATGGCAGCTGATCCGACTGGAGTGTCACCATCCAGGGCAAAAAAACACGACCAGCCTACTTTTCCGACGATCGCGGACCACAAGGGCGTCAGGGTCGAGGGGAAATCAAAGCCTTTGCAGACCATCGATCCAAAAAGCATGGCTTCCGCAACAGGAACGGGTCGCGTCAGGAAGGGGTTGGCCTCCGAAAGCTTTGCTGATGAGGCGTCGTAGATAAGTTTCGCCCAGCCGACACCATATTCAACCAGACCCTTCTCAAGGATCCAGTCTTTAGTCCGGGGCGACACCTGGTCGATATTTATCTGGAAAAACCGGTTTCCGGCCCTTCCATTCATCCACCCATGCGCTTCCTCAAGATCTTTTACGGAGTTTAGTCCTAGCACACGGTTTAGACCGATAGCCGGCGCGCTAGGCAGCGAGATTGCGCATCCATGGTTGATAGACAGGCATTCAAAATGCTCTTTGGACTTGAGCGTTGTCGGAGAGACATTGTACAGATCGACAAAGGCTTTCACCTCGATAGCCTCTTCGTCTGCCGGAGCTGAACGCTGTAAAAGGTGCGATGTCAAGATGACCATGCCGCTGTTTTCGACTGATGGAGATGGGGACGAGGTCGATCAGAAACCAAGCGCGCTGAGCCCCGGGTGATCGTCGGGCCGACGACCGAGCGGCCAGTGAAAGCGACGGTCTTCCACGCGGATCGGCAGGTCGTTGATGCAGGCGTATCGTTTGCGCATCAGGCCGCTATCATTGAACTCCCAGTTCTCGTTGCCGAAGGATCGGAACCAATTGCCGCTGTCGTCATGCCACTCATAGGCAAACCTGACGGCTATCCGGTCGCCATCAAACGCCCACAGCTCCTTGATCAGACGGTAGTCGAGTTCCCGCCGCCACTTTCCTGCAAGAAAAGCGACAATAGCCTCCCGGCCATTGACGAACTCGGCGCGGTTACGCCACTGACTATCGGCCGTGTACGCCAAGGCGACCTTGGCCGGGTCCCGGCTATTCCAGCCATCTTCGGCAAGCCGCACCTTCTCGGCAGCAGTCTCTGATGTAAACGGGGGAAGAGGCGGTCTTTGAGCGTCTGTCATTCAGATCTTCCTTCTAATTTTGCTCGTAACTCTGCGTTTTCAGCTTCCAGCTGTTGCAGCTTCTGACGAAGAGGTGCGACTGCTTGCTCAACCTGCTGTTCGGTGTAGCGGGGGACGATGTGCTGGGGACAGTTCCAGTCGTAAGCTTCAAGGCGGAGCTTGAATATCCGCTCTGCACGTCCCCTATACGTCGGATCGGATACTAGGTTCGTGAGAGGTTGGTCCGCGTCGAGCGTCAGCCGCTCTACATGGGCAAAAACTTTAAGCCGGGTCCGCCGAACATAGTCCATAAGAAATAGGCAGGCGCGGTCGTTTGCTGCAAAGTTCCCCGCACTAATGTACTGGCGGTTTCCGCGGTAGTCAGCAAATGCCATCGTTTGGGGATCAAGAACCTTAAGGAAACCGATTTTCCCACCACGATGTTGAACATACGGCCAACCTGTTTCTGACACGGAAGCGATATAGAAGCTGTCGCGCGCGGCAATGAAAGCGATTTCGTTCTCCGTCAAAGTATCCGAAGGGCGATCGTGCTCGCCCAGCCATATCTGGTCCACCCCCATATCCGCCTGCGCGGCTCGGACGCTTGGCGTCACGGCGACTTCCAGAAAGTGGTACGGCATACCTCGCCTCCATATTCGAGCAGGCCCGCATCAGCGAACAATGCGGGCCTTTATTTATCTTCAGGCTGCCTAAATCATCCGACTACAGCATTTAGTCTTGCAGAGCCCAATCGGCTACTTCCCAGCGCATCTGACCACGATCGGAGACCACGCGACCAAGGCCTGGGAACGGCATGTGTGTCGCAGCGATCAGGGCACCTTCGGAGGCAGCTTGTGGGTAGAAGCGATCGCGCATCGCTTTGGCAGCAGCCTGATCCTGCTCGAACAGGAAGAACACGTCCGTTGCAGCAGGATGGACGACGGGGAAAATCATGTCGGAAACCATGATCAGGCTCTTACCGCCATCCTCGATGCGGACGCCGATATGGCCAGGCGTATGGCCCGTCAAGTCGACAATTGAGACGCCTGGAACGATCTCACGTTCCCCGTCGATCGCTTGCAACTTCGGATAAAGGCGCACCACCTCTTCAGCCATCTTGAAGCTGGGCTGCAGGAAATCAGGAGCCCCATTGCGCTTAGCCCGGTCGGTCCAGTGCTTGACGTCACGACGATCTATGTAGACTTCGGCATCGGGATAATTTTTCTTACCGCCGAGAACCAAACCGCCCATATGGTCCTGGTGCATGTGGGTCACGATAACGGCATCGATTTGGCTCGGCTTCAGACCGAGCGTGGCCAGCGCCTGCGGAAGATGCCCGGTTTCCCCGATGGAACCCGCAGCGCCGGCATCGATCAGAATGCGTTGCTTACCGTCTTCAACGAGGTATTGATTGAACAGAAAACGAACCCCGCTTGGTCTGGCCGTAAACTGGGCGTCGGCAGCCTTTTCCACTTCGGGAGCTGAACGTCCCGGAAAGTAATTGTAGGGCATATCAGCATAGCCATCCGTCAGTGCCGTTACCGTAAAACGGCCGATATGGATCTGTGCAAACGGCGTCGTTGTAACCGGTGTTCCAGCAGCCTTAGATGTTGCAGCTTGGGCGGTCAGATCGCCCAGAACGCTTCCACCAAAAAGGGCTCCTCCCACGAGACCAAGAGGTAAGGCACCCGCAAAGGCGCGGCGGGAAAGCTGAGGCATGCCATTCTCCTCGGCTTTAATAGGTGATGTTTGCAGTGCTTGCGAACGTGTCGTCATAAGAAATTTGAGCATGGTAATCCCCTATCTGTGATTGATGTGAACAGCAGCTGACGATCCGCATCAGTGCTGCTATTTCGGCTCAGCTGCTGTTCTGATGAGCGCTGCCACTTCGTCAGGCTGGGACAACATGACCGCATGGCTGCTGCTAACCTCCACGACCGCGGCTCCTGCGCGCGCCGCCATGGCGGCCTGCGCTTGGGAGGGTATCATTCGATCTTCCGTTGCGAGCAGGTAGAAGGACGGCTTGGCTTTCCATGCCGCAGAGGTGATCTTGCCTTGGACCGCTTCAAGGCCCCACGGCCTTTGGGCGGCAGCCATGAACTGCGCTTCGACGGGATCGATGTCGGCCGAGAATGCGGCCGCAAACTTTAGCGGATCGATTTTGATGAAGCCGTCCTTCGGCGGAAGGAGTGGGGCTTTCTCCGCACCAGGGACTTCTTGCGAGGCCAGGTCTAAAACTGATTCCCCGGCGTCTGGAACGAAGGCTGCCAGATAAACGAGACTCAGGATCTTTTCGTCAATCCCTGCCTCCGTAATGACGGCGCCACCGTAAGAATGCCCAACGAGTACAACCGGGTGGGCAGCCTCCGCGATCACACCCTTCGTGCGCTCCACATCTTGGGCAAACGTGACTGCGGAATTCTGTACAACAAGGACTTCATGACCCTCATGCGTCAAAATCTCGTAGACCTTCCTCCAGCCGGAGGCATCAACAAACGCTCCGTGCACGAGTACAATTGAAACGAGTTTGGATGGATTTGAGGCCATTACGCGAGCTCCCGGGTGACACCAATCGAGTTCTCTGGCCTCCAAAAGCNNGCTTTTGGAGGCCAGAGAATGCTGTGGATGTATCTGATAATGCGCTGCTTAGGCAGGCGTGCCCCCACCCCTGACTGCCATGTGTAGGGTTGATGAGGTCAAATCTCAATTGAGATCATCGTCTCTTAAGACTAGACGAAGGGACTGCAAAAATAGACCTTGGTCTATAAATCTCAGCTAACTTAAAATCGCGGAACAGCGTATTTTAGGTTCTGTGCCAGCGTTACGAGCAGCCGGGGGATCGACTTGGAATACCCAATAAACAGTGACGAGATCATCGACATGATCCCGGCAATGGCTTGGTCTACAACGTCGGATGGAATGCTGGATTTCGCCAATCAGCACTTCTTGGAATATGTCGGCCTGCCACTGGCTGACATTGCTGGCGAAAACTTCTACCGCCTCTTCCACCCCGACGACCTTGATCGACTAGCCACGGATTGGCTGGACATCATGACTTCCAGGACCGCCAAGGAAGTCGAAGGCAGGCTCAGACGCGCGGACGGTGAATTTCGGTGGTGTAGTCTCCGGCAAAAGCCGAGGCACGATCGGGATGGAAAGGTTGTCAGATGGTACGGCGTCGTTCTTGATATCGAGGATCGCAAGCAGGCTGAGAATGCGCTCAAGGCAACCGAAGCCGCGCTTGCAGCCAGCGAGCACAATCTCCGGCTCATCATCGACTCGCTTCCGGTCCTCGTCTGGTCGGCGCGACCCGATGGCAGCGCGGACTTTGTCAACAAAAGCTGGCTAGATTATGCCGGGCTACCCGCTGAGCGAATTCTGGATTGGGGCTTCCTTGACCTCTATCACCCGGAAGACATCCCTGAGATGGTCGAGATCTGGAAACGAGATCTTGAGAATTCGGACCATACTCAGCTTAAAGGTCGCATCCGTGGTGGAGACGGGAAATATCGCTGGTTCTATTTCTCGGGTCGAAAGCTCACTGACGCGAAAGGCGAAGTGCGCTGGTTCGGGGTAAATATCGACATTGAGGATCTTCAATCAGCAGAGAACGCGCTTCGAGAAGGGGAAGCTGCGTTGCGGGAAAGCGAAAGGCGGCTCAACCTAGTACTGAATACGATACCGGCGATGGCTTGGTCTTGCACACCTGACGGCCGTCTTGACTACTTTAACCGCAATCTCACCGATTATGTCGGCCTGCCATTCGAGGATCTTGTTGGGTTCGGTTTCTATAAGATGTTCCACGAAGAGGACACAGAAAGGATGCGGGAGACGTGGGACGAGATCATAGTTACGAAACAGCCTCGCCCTGTAGACGCACGGATCAGAAGCTGCAATGGCGAATATCGGTGGTTCAACCTGCAGCAAAATCCGCTTCTTGATGGAGATGGGAATGTGGTGCGGTGGTATGGAGTTGTTGTCGACATCGAGGATCGAAAACGAGCTGAAGAATCTCTTCATCGGAGCCAAAGCGATCTCGCTCATGTCACCCGTTTAACTACAATCGGCGAGTTGGCTGTCTCGATCGCCCATGAGATCAATCAGCCACTTATGGCGATCGTCACCAATGCGGGAACCTGCCTTCGCTGGCTGCAGGACGGACATACAGACACAAAACAAGCCCAGTCAGCCGCGGAGCGAGTTGTGCACGACGGCCACCGTGCGGGCGAGATTGTCGCTAGCATTCGCGCCATGGCCCAGCGATCTCCGGTGCGGATGGAGAGAACCGACGTGGGTCGGGTGCTACACGATGTCTTGTTTATATTGCGAAAAGAGTTGCATTCACGGCGCGTGCAGGTCGTCACGGATATGACGACCGGTCCCGTTCATGTGCTGGGAGATCGTACGCAGCTACAGCAAGTTCTTCTCAACCTGATCATGAATAGTGCTGAAGCCATGCACCCTGATGAGAGGGCGGTGATTACTGTCAGGTGTGTGAGAAGAACCGGTGGCGACATTGAAGTCAGTGTTTCCGACACAGGACACGGAATATCCGCTGACAAGCTCGACCAGATATTCGAGGCGTTTTACACCACAAAATCGGATGGGATAGGCATGGGGCTTTCTATCTGCCGATCGATTGTCGAAGCGCACGGTGGACGCATTTGGGCTGGAAGCAACCACCCCAGAGGCGCGTCATTTACGTTTACACTTTCTAGCTTCGAGGAGACCAGCCGTTGATCGATGACAGGAAGAACAAGCGCCCCACGGTTATCATTATCGATGATGATCACAGTGTCCGCGAAGCTCTTAAGGGCCTATTTGAGTCTGTGGGGCTCAGCGCCGAGACACACGGCTCCGTGAAGGAGTTTATCGCTGCAGACGATCCCGAAAAAGCGGGATGCATCGTCCTCGACATCCGACTTCCCGGGCAGAGCGGACTTGAGTTTCAGGAAGCGCTAGCGCAAAGCAACCTGCCCAGGTCTGTCGTCCTGATAAGCGCTCACGTCGATGTTCCGATGGCCGTTCGAGCAATGAAGGCAGGTGCGATTGACGTGCTGACAAAGCCAGTCCGTGAACAGGATCTGCTGGAAGCCGTAGCCCGCGCGATTGCTAATGATGCCGCTCGCCGAGAGGAACGGAACTCGAAGACCGCTGCCCAGTTGAGGTATACGTCGCTTACCGAACGTGAACGCCAGATTCTAACCCTGGTCATCGCCGGCAAGTTAAATAAACAGATTGCGGCTGAACTACAGCTTGCGGAGCCGACAGTGAAGCTTCACAGGGGTCATATGATGCGGAAGATGAAGGCGGCATCAGTCGCTGATCTGGTCAAGATCGCTGGTGGTCTGTCTTAAAGCATTGACTTTGAATATTTACCAAGTCGAGGAGTTCGGCGATGTGTTTTTCACGCTGAGCTTTTTGGCTTCAACTCTGAGGTATTGCCTTATCGAAGCGGCGATCCCTGCGTCGATTCCTTAAAAGAGTAAGTCCATCGTTGGCGGCTTAACGATCCGCTTGGAAAAATAACATTCTCCGAGCATCATCGTTCCGTCTCGCTAGCGGCTCACCGCCCGATAGTACACCGATGCCTGCGTCGCCTCGACATGCCTGCGAACCTGCGACACATTTCACCTCACGTCGGAGGTCTGATGAGCCAGCCCAAGCGCCGCATCCCGTTCCGGACGACGCGCCGGATCTTCTCTCCTACCGTCAGCGAGGCGCACCGCCGCCGGAGTGAGCCAACGCCAAGAGCTGCTCTTGCTTCCCCATTTACAGCGGATGTCGCGCGCAGATCCTTTCCACGTGGCTTTACGCGACGACCCTGTTCCTGCCGAGCGCCTTTGCTTGATAGAGATTGTCATCCGCGGCCTTGAGGCATTCGGATGGATCAAACCCCATGGGGCAATGACATGCGCCTATGCTTGCAGACATCATCACACGTGAGCCGGATGGCGCAT
>UCIT01000011.1 GCA_900472625.1 Hyphomicrobiales bacterium
GCAGAGAGACCGGAGTTCGGGCATAAACCGCCGAACGGGGCGCTGGAAGGCGCCATATTATTTTACTCTATCGCGGTGTTTTGCAGCGCCCCGTCCGAGTGAAATGGCATGGTGGAGACACGGGCTTAGAGGTCGCGTGGGGTTTTGGTGTGTCGGTGATTTCGGTGAGTATCGTTGAGGTTTTACCGTTGCTTACCCCCCTCTGCCCTGCCGGGCATCTCCCCCTCAGGTGGGGAGATCGGCTGGGCTTGGCCACTCGCTCCAACCTCAACGTTCTGAGAAGAGCATGCCGCGGGTCGATCTCCCTCCTTGAGGGGGAGATGTCCGGCAGGACAGAGGGGGGTGCGCCACACGGCACACCATCAAGGACCTCCCAACTCGCCAAGCCCCACGTCAATCTCGCACCCGCAAAACATTTTACCGCAAAGCACAAGAAAAAGCTTCGTATCCTATCGAAATTTGCGGCGGCAGGCTATATTACAACCCGTGGCTTGCTGCACGCTCCCTCCCAGAGCGCCCCGCCGAGCCGCCGCCGACCCGTCGCAATCTGCGGCCCTCGCAGGGCAGCGCCCGGCGCCAACAAGAACAAGAGGTACAAAAAAGTGGCTGGTATTCCAAGCAACGCCGCAACGACTGGGACCATCGCGTCCCCATCTTCCCCAACGGCCAACTATCAATTCGCGCTCATCGCGCTCACATCGCTGTTCTTCATGTGGGGCTTCATCACCTGCCTGAACGACATCCTCGTTCCGCACCTGAAGAACGTCTTCCAGCTGAACTACACCCAGTCGATGCTGATCCAGCTGTGCTTCTTCGGCGCCTATTTCATCGCCTCGCTGCCATCTGGCGCGCTGGTCAAGCGCATCGGCTACAAGTGGGGCATCGTGCTCGGCCTCGTCATCGCCGCCATCGGTTGCGCGCTGTTCATCCCGGCGGCAAGCTACCGCGTCTATGGCCTGTTCCTCGGCGCGCTCTTCGTGCTCGCCAGCGGCGTGACGCTGCTGCAGGTCGCAGCAAACCCCTACGTCACCGTGCTCGGCCCGCCGGACACGGCCGCCAGCCGCCTGACCCTGACGCAGGCCTTCAACGCGCTCGGCACCACGCTCGCCCCGATGTTCGGCGCGTTCCTGATCCTGTCGGCAACAACGGCAGCCGTCGTCGGCGCGACGCCGGAACAGCTCGACGCCATCAAGATCGCCGAAGCCGGCGCCGTGAAATTCCCCTACATGCTGCTCGCGGCCGCCTTCCTGGTGCTTGCTGCCATCTTCGCGGCGCTGAAGCTACCGCAGGTCGAAGGCGACGAGAACATCGAGCCGATCACCGGCGGTGGTTCGGCCTGGCAGTTTCGCCACCTCGTCCTCGGCGCAGTCGGCATCTTCGTCTATGTCGGCGCTGAAGTCAGCATCGGCAGCTTCCTCGTCAACTTCATGAGCCAGCCCGATATCGCCGGCTTCTCGGAAGCGGACGCTGCCCACTACGTCTCCTATTTCTGGGGCGGCGCCATGGTCGGACGCTTCATTGGTGCCGTGGTCATGCGCTACATCGACGACGGCAAGGCGCTGGCCTTCAATGCTGCCGCGGTCATCATCCTGCTGCTCGTCACCGTCTTCACGACCGGTCACGTCGCCATGTGGGCGATCCTCGCCGTCGGCCTGTTCAACTCGATCATGTTCCCGACGATCTTCTCGCTCGGCCTCTATGGTCTCGGCAAATACACCAGCCAGGGCTCCGGCATCCTGTGCCTCGCCATCGTCGGCGGCGCGCTCCTGCCGGTCATCCAGGGCGTTCTTGCCGACACCATCGGCATTCACCTCGCCTTCCTGATGCCGATCATTTGCTATGCCTACATTGTCTTCTACGGCTTGAAGGGCCACCGCCCCGTCTCGCATCAGATCGCGGCGCACGCCTGATCCACAGAATAACGCTTCGCCGCCCTGGCGGCGGAGCGTTTCCGCCCTTGCACCTTGGCGCTCGCCTTGGCATGTTGCCCTGCAACAATAGGTGGAGCACTGCCGATGAAAGCCTTGCTGCTGATCGATATCCAGAACGGTTTCTGTCCGGGCGGCAATCTCGCCGTCCCCGATGGCGACAAGGTGGTCCCGGTGGCCAACCGACTGATCGAAAGCGGCAAATACGATCTGATCGTCGCCTCGCAGGACTGGCATCCCGAAGGCCACGGCAGTTTCGCCTCATCGCACCCCGGCAAGCAACCCTTCGACCTCCACGTGCTATCTGGAAAGCCGCAGATGATGTGGCCGGACCATTGCGTGCAGGGCACAAAGGATGCCGAACTTCACCCGGAGCTTCGCGTTCCCGAGATCGACCTGATCCTGCAGAAGGGTGAGAACCACCACGTCGACAGCTATTCGGCCTTCCGCGACAACGACCAGGATGCCATCACCGGCCTCTCCAATTTCTTCCAGGATCAGGCGGTCGACGAGATCGACATCTGCGGTCTGGCGACGGATTACTGCGTGAAGTTCTCGGCGCTCGACGCGCTGGAGATGCTGCCGGGCGTCAAGGTCCGCTTCATAGAGGATGCCAGCCGTGGCATCACGCCGGAAGGCGTCACGGCGGCGATCGACGAGATGCGCGCCAAAGGAATCGGTATCATCACCAGCGCCGACGTGATCGACGGCTGATCGCTCGTCCGATCAGTCGGCGGCATCCCGTTGCAACTGATAGACGTCGTCGGAAAAATCATCGATCCGCCGCGCCAGCGCCGCCTGCGCATCGTCGATCCCCTGGCGGTAGTAGGCCGCCCCGACCTCCTTCGCGAAGAACTCCAGCACCAGCTCTGCTTTCAACAGTCCGATCGGCTGGTCAAGCTCTTCGTCGAAGTGGTGCTGGATGCGGGCGATCAACGCCGCCTTGGCATCCTTGGTGAATTCGATCGGCTTCATCATCCCCCTCCATTCCCGTGCGGCTACACTGACACGGTTCAGCGAAATCGATCGGTCAATCAAGGAAATTCGTTTGCCGCAGATAGTATCGCCGCTTAGAGGAGTTCGAAAATTCCAGGAGGAATGTCGCCGATGAGTCGCGCGAATTTTATCGACGGCTTGCGCGGCGGCTTTCCCATCGCAATGGCATCCGCCCCTTTCGGCGCGCTATTCGGAGCGCTGGCCGCCGATCACGGCATGTCGCTTTTCGAACTCACCTTCATGAGCGCTACCGTCTATGCCGGCGCCAGCCAGATGGTCGGCATCGAGCTGTTCGGCCACGAGGTGCAGGCGTGGCTGATCGTTGCCTCGATCCTCGCCGTCAACTTCCGCCACGTGCTCTATTCGGCAGCGATCGCGCCCTATATCAAGCACTTTACCAAGGTGCAGAAATTCTTCACCTTCTTCCTGCTGGTCGATCCGCAGTTTGCCGAAACCGTCAAGCGCGGCGAAGCCGGAAAGCCGGTGACTTTTGCCTGGTATCTCGGCTTCGGCCTCGTCATCTACATCCCGTGGACCATCGTCAGCCTGCTGGGCGGCGTTCTCGGGCGCTATATCGGCGACCCGAAATCGATCGGCCTGGACATCCTGCTGCCGGCCTATTTCCTCGGCATCGTCCTTGATTTCCGCCACCGTGACAATTTCGTGCCGGTCGCCGCCGTCAGCGCCGTCGCCTCGGTCATCGCCTATCATTATGTCGGCTCACCCTGGCATGTCAGCCTCGGCGCCGCCGCCGGCATCACCCTCGCCGCCCTGTTCCCGCCGCCGCCGACGGCCCAGGAACTCGAATCCGACCTGCACGAGGTGTGACGTGACCTTCGATCTTCACATGCTGCTGATCATCCTCGCCGCTGCCGTCGCGACCTATGCGACGCGCATCGGCGGCTACATCCTGATCACGACGATGAAGCGCATCCCCCCGCGCATGGAGGCAGCTCTTGCCGCCGTTCCCGCCGCGGTGCTGACGACACTGGTGGCGCCCGCCTTTTTCACTGGCGGTTGGGAGGTCAAGCTGGCGCTGGTCGTGGCATTGCTCGTCGGCCTGCGCGTCTCGCACACATGGATGCTGGTCGCCGCCTGGGCCGTCGTCATGGCCTGGCGCCACACAGTCGGTGCCTGACCCGGCGACCCAAACCCCGGTCGCCGGCCTATCCCGTTCGATGCCCGCCGCTCAAGCAGTCCAGAAACCCTCAATATTCCAGCGGCAGCGTCGCATTCTCCAGCCACGCCTTGACGTCGTGATCATGGATCAATGGCATCAGCGCTTCGCGGGTTCTGACGTGGTAGTCGTTGAACCAGTGCAATTCGTCATGGGTGAGCAACTCGGCAATGACGAGGTTGCGGTCGATCGGGCAGAATGTCAGCGTCTCGAAGCTCAGCATCGGCGTGTCGCCACCCTCGACCATCTCCGGCTCGCGGACATAGATCAGGTTCTCGATACGGATTCCGAAGGCACCCGGGCGGTAGTAACCGGGTTCGTTGGAGAGGATCATGCCCGGCAGCAGTTCCTGCGTCGACATCCGAGAAATCCGCTGCGGTCCCTCATGCACGGAGAGATAGGAGCCGACGCCGTGGCCAGTGCCATGGCCGAAATCGGCCCCTGCCCGCCACAGCGCGATACGCGCCAGCGGATCGAGATCGCAGCCACGCCCGCCCTTGGGGAACCGCGCCGTGCTGATCTGGATCATGCCCTTCAGCACCAGCGTGAAGAAGCGGCGCTGCTCCTCGGAAACGGTCCCGACGCCCACAGTGCGGGTAATGTCGGTCGTCCCGTTGATGTACTGCGCGCCCGAATCGATCAGGAACAACTCGCCCGCCTCGAGCGTGCGATTGCTCTCGGTCGTCACCCGGTAATGCATGATCGCCGCATGCTCGCCGGCGCCGGATATGGTGTCGAAGGAAATGTCCTTCAGCGGGTTCTGCATGCTCTGCCCGACCCGCGCGCGCGCCGCTTCCAGCTTTTCGGCAACTTCGATTTCGGTGACCGTGCCCGGCTTGGTCTGGTCCAGCCAGCACAGGAACTCGACCATCGCCGCACCATCCTGCAGATGCGCCGCCGCCGAGCCGTTGATCTCGACGCTGTTCTTCACCGCCCGCGGCAGCTTGGCCGGATCATTGCCCTCGACGACGATGCCGCCGGCCGCACGGATGATGCCGGCAAGGCCGTAGGAGGTGAGATCCGGATCGACCAGCACCCGGCCACCATCGCTGGCAACGGCGGAAAGCCGTTCCTCCAGCGCAGATGGCGGCAGCTGCGTGCACATCTGCGCCAGATAGGCCTCGGCCTCGATGCCGGTCTTGCGCTTGTCGAGAAACAGCTCCGCCTTGCCGTCGGCATGGATGATGGCGCGCGCCAGTGGATGCGGCGTATGCGGCACGTCGGCGCCGCGAATGTTGAAGATCCAGGCAATCGACGACGGATCGGCGATCAGCACGGCTTTCAGGTTGCGGGCAGAAAGATCGGCAGCAATGGTAGCGATCTTGTCGGTCGCCAGCACGCCGGCCTGGGCGATCGTCTGGATCGCCACCTGCCCAAGCGGCTCCTGCGGCCGGTCGGTCCACAACCGGTCGAGCGGATTGTGCGGCAGGATGACCAGCGTGCCGCCGATCTCCGCCAACGCCTTTTCCAGCCGCTTCACCTCGGCGCCCGAGTGCAGCCACGGATCGATCCCGAGCCGCAGTCCCTTGCTGCCGTTGTTGGCCAGCCACAGATGCGGTGGTTCGCCCACCAGGTCGCCGCCGGTAAAGACCGCTCCGTCCACCTGCTCGGCAAGCTGCGTCACATAGCGACCATCGACGAACACGATTGCCTGCGAGCGTGTCACCAGCGCGATGCCGGCGGAACCGGTGAAGCCGGTCAGCCACGCCAGACGCTCGGCGCAGGCAGGCACATACTCACCATTATATTCGTCTGCCCTGGGGACAAGGAACGCATCGATGGCCAAAGCATCGAAACTTGCACGCAGCGCAGAGGTGCGATCGCGGCCGAAATGTGGCGTGGAGGTGACTTCGAAAGACTGGTACATGCTCAAAAACCTGATATTTGCCCTGACAGTGACGACGAATCCGGCAGCGGAATGGCCGCTATGTTATCGTAATTTCAGGAAAACGGGAGAAAAACAGAGCGCCGACGCCAGCCCGGAACCGCGTAATATTTGGGCGGAAATGAGGCCTGATTTTCAGAAGTGGCACGCTTTATGCATTGGCTGCATGGCTCCCATGAGCCAAACCCTCTGCCTCGATTTTCTAAAACGATTATACAGACGCTATCAGATTGGTTCGAGATGAACCGGAAACAAAAGGATTTTAGAAATGACTGCCTCTCTGTCGCGCTCCGCTTACAGCAGCCCGGTACAGGCTGGCGAGCGCCAGACCGTCCGTCACATCATCGGTTCGCGCCGCCCTGTGAACGTCGATACGCTCACGATGCTCGGCGCCGGCAACACCGTTTCGCGCCACAAGGGCGCAATCGGCTACGCATTCTGAGCAACTCGCCGCTCCGCTCTCCTCCCTTGCCGGATCGGCGGTCAGAATAAGTAGACGTCTGCTCGAGCGCTCCTCCTCATCCAGCTCGCAGACATGACCGGGAAACCGGTTAAAAGGCGGTGCCATCGGCGCCGCCTTTCTTTTTTGCGTGAACATCCACGGTCAGAAAACGACAAAGCCCCGGGCGGCAACCACGGGGCTTTGCTCTGAACGTCGATAGATCGCCTCAGGGGCGATCGAGATGGATGGTCACCCAGCCATTGCGCCAGATCGTGCGCACGTGTCTGAGATGGGCGCCGTTATAGGCCGCCAGCACCTTCCACCGCTGCGCTGCCAGAATGCCCGACAGGATCACCGATCCGCCCGGCGCCAGATGGGTGACGAGCTGCGGCGCCATCTTGATCAGCGGCCGCGCCAGGATATTGGCGATGATCAGGTCGAACGGTCCATGATTGGAAAACGCCGTCGAATGAAACCCCGGCGCCGTCTCGGTGACGATGCCAGAGGCAATGCCGTTGCGGCGGACATTCTCGGCGGCGACCCGCGTCGCGATCGGATCGATGTCGGTGGCGAGGACCGGAATATTCTTCAGCTTGCGCACGGCAATCGCCAGCACGCCGCTGCCGGTGCCGAGATCGAGTGCATTCAGCACCCGTCGCGACCGCACCACCCGGTCGATCACCTCTAGGCAGCCCGCCGTCGTGCCGTGATGGCCGGTGCCGAACGCTTGTCCGGCATCGATCTCGATGGCGATATCGCCGGAGCGCACCTTGTCGCGATCATGCGAGCCATGGACGAGGAAGCGCCCTGCCCGCACTGGCTTCAGCCCTTCCAGCGACTTCGCCACCCAATCAACGTCAGGAATGACCTCGCGTTCGAGCGTCATCGTGGGGAAAGTCACGGACAGCGCCTTCTCGACGCGAACCCGCACCTCGTCCTCGTCGTCGCGCATCATGTAGACGGACGCTTCCCAGATGTCCTTCTTCTCGTCGATCTCGGTGGTGGCGATCGCAAAGTCTTCTTCGCCGAACACCTCGGACAGGAGATCGAGGACTTCACCGGCCAGCACTTCGGTGGTCGTCACATAAAGGCGGATTTCACTCAAGGTCGGTCTTTCCCGTTACAGCGCGCCGTCGATCCACGGCGGTGACGGCGTATCATATCCTGCAACGCCGCGAAGCAATTTTCGTGAGAATGCAGGTAGTCTGAAAAGCACCGGCACCGCAAGATTGCGCATCGAAATTGCCAAGGGATTGCTCATCGTGAACAGCGTCGTCAACTGCCGCGTCTGCTTCAGCACCGTCTTGACCGCCGGCATCCGCAGCCTGTCATAATCGCCCTCCCGGCCTTCGGAGATCAGCCACGCCAGCCAGCATGCATCCTCGATGCCGAGGTTCATGCCGCGTGCGCCGGCCGGTGAATGGATATGCGCCGCGTCGCCGGCCAGAAAAACGTTGCCCTTCGACATTGTCTCGACATGGCGGAAATGGATACGGAAGTTTGAACGCCACGTTACCTCGGCCACCGGCGCCGGATGTTCGATCCGCTCTTCGAAATCCGGCAGCGTCGAGATATAGCGCAACACCTCGCGATCGACCGGCAACCGCCCGATCATGCCGGGATCGAACAACTGCATCTCGACGAAATGCGGATCGATCTCTCGCTTGTAGCGGAAATCAGCGAGATAGAAGCTGCTCTCCAGCGCCTCGCCGGGAAAGCCGATGCCGACCGCCTTGCGAATTGCCGAATGCGCGCCATCCGCGCTGATGACGATATCGAACGTCGCCGTCTCGAGCGTCCCGTCGGGTCTGCGCAGGCTGACGACGGGTCTGGTGAGATCGCCCGACACCGTCTCGACCGTGGTCTGCCATTCCGGATCAACCTCGAAGTCGTCGAGTTTGCTGAGCAGCAAACGCTCTGTATGACCCTGCGCCAGCATATGCATGGCGCTATGGCGTCCCGGCACCTTGGTAATGTCGAGCGTCGCCAGCCGGCTTGTCTTCGCCACGATCCGGAACTGCGCGATCTGTTGCGCCTCCTGCAGGATGGCATCCGCCACCCGCGACGGTCCCAGCAGCGCCAGAATGCGGGCGTTGACGCCGAGCGCCCGGCTCTCGACCATCGGAACAGGCCCGGCATCATTGTCGACGATACGGGGACGAAATCCGCGCCTTGCGAGTTCCAGCGCAGCGGTGAGTCCGGTCGTGCCGGCGCCTGCAATCAGAATGCTGCGATGCTCCGGCGCCATGACATCATCCCTTGTTGGCGAGGTTCTCCAGCTTTTTTACCGCTGTATCGGGATTTTCGCCATAGGCGATCGTCCCGGCGAACCGTCCAGCCGAATCGAGCAGGAACACCGAGGCCGTGTGATCCATCGTATAATCGCCATTCGGATCGTTCTCGTCGATCGGCACCTTCTTGGCGTAGACGCGGTAACCCTTGATCACATCGGCCACTTTGTCGGGCGCACCCGATATGCCGACGATTCGCTTGGAAACGTTCGAGACGTACTGGTTCATCACCTCGGGCGTGTCGCGCTCCGGATCGACGCTGACGAAAAAGGCGTGTAGCTTGTCGCCATTGGGATCGACCGTCTTCAGCCATCCATCAAGCTCGAACAGCGTTGTCGGGCAGACCTCCGGGCAATGAGTGAAGCCGAAGAACACCGCCGACGGCTTGCCACGGAACGCCTGTTCGGTGATCGGCTGACCGTTCTGCGCCGTCAGCGTGAACGGCACGCCGAACGGGCCATCGGACAGCGCTTCCTTGGTCTTGGTCACATTCAGCGTCAGCCAGCCGAGAATGCCGGCCATCAACAGCACGGCGACCCAGACGGCAATACGGATGGTCTTCATCGATCGGATTCCTCGCAAAGGCCGCAATGCCTTCCACCGCCTGATATCGCGTCAAATCCCGGCGCGCAATTCAACAACGCGTTTTCACCCCGCGCCGAATCGCCTCATCTTCGTTTGCTTGGCCCCGCGCCGCTGATTCGGGCGAGTAAATATCGAAATCGACCAGCAGTATCTAACGTTTCCAAGTGCTTATATCATTAGGAAATACTTAAAATCTGATTGTTATATCTGGCACCGGATAGAACGCTTGCCGTTCAACCGGCATGACGCCTGGCTGGAGACCTGCTCCCGATTATCCGTCTGCGAACGAGAACAGAGCCGCGTCGCATCGCGGAGGGGGATGGCTTTCACATGGCAGATATGACGGTGCACAAGGGCCTCTCTGTAGGTCAGCGGCTGGGAACGCTGGCAGGAGCGGCATTCATCGGCTTCGGCGCGACGATCGCGGTCGGCTGGTACGAGAATCGGATCGTTGGCGCCGCCCTTGAGCGTGCCAACGAAATCCAGTCCAGTGTCGATGACATCAACGACATGCGCATTGCCAACCTGACCCTGGTTCTGGCGGCGATGGACACCATCGTCGACCGCGGCGAAAAAGCCGTCGCCCCCGAGCGCCTGAAACTGATGAACGACGCGGTAGCAAAACTGTCCAGCGGCTCCGTGCAGATGCGCCTCGTCGCGGACGAGCTGAACGCCGCCGCGCTCGTCTCGAACTACGATGCCGATGTCGCCAGCCTCAAGCAGAGCATCATCGGAGACCTCAAGGCCGCCGTCGAGGCAGGAGCACCGGACAGCGAGTTTGACCGGCTGGACGGCGTCATCGACCAGGGCGGCGACAAGCTGACGACCACGCTCGACAAGCTCGCCCAGGATGGCGGCATCGTTGCCAAGCGCCGTGTCGATCAGGCAAACGCCATCTCGCAGAATTCCGTCTTCATCCAGATCGGCCTCGGCTTCATCGCCATCCTTTGCATGGCCGCTTTGCAATACATCCATGGTGGATCCATCCGTCGCGGCATCGAGGCGGTCCGTCAGAGCATGCAGCGGATCACCAACGGCGATCTCGACAGCGCGGTTCCGGCCACCGACCGTGGCGACGAAATCGGTGACATGGCGCGCGCCGCCCAGGGCTTCCGCATGGCAGCGATCGACAAGCGGGCGCTGGAACAGCGCAGTGAAACCGAGCGCCAGCAGTCGGACGACGAGCGCCGCAGCCGCGACGCGACCAAGCTGGCCGACACCGAAGCGCTCAACACCGCCGTCGGCGCGCTCGGCGAAGGCCTGAAGCGTCTGGCGGCGGGCGACGTGACCGTCACCATCGACAAGCCGTTCCGGCCTCAGCTGGAAAGCCTGCGCAGCGACTTCAACCAGACCACCGTGACGCTGCGCCAGACGATGACAGACATCGCCCAGAACGGCGCCTCGATCCAGGCAAACAGCCGACAGATGCGCTCAGCCGCCGACGATCTCGCCAAGCGCACGGAACAGCAGGCAGCCTCGCTGGAGCAGACATCGGCAGCCCTCGACCAGATCACCGCCACCGTGCGCAACGCCACCGACCGCTCCGAGAGCGTCGGGCAGATGGTGGCCCACACCCGCCAGAACACCGCCAAGTCCGATCTCGTCGTCACCGATGCCATGGCGGCGATGGAGCGCATCGAAGGCGCCTCGCGCGAAATCGGCATGATCATCAACGTCATCGACGAGATCGCCTTCCAGACCAACCTACTGGCGCTCAATGCCGGCGTCGAGGCGGCACGTGCCGGTGAAGCCGGCAAGGGCTTCGCGGTCGTTGCCCAGGAAGTCCGCGAACTGGCCGGCCGCGCCGCAGGCGCCGCCAAGGATATCAAGACGCTGATCGGCCGCTCCGGCGCCGAAGTGAAGATCGGCGGCGAGCTCGTGACCGCTGCAGGACAGGCTTTGCGCGAAATCGGCGAAGATGTTTCGCGGATCGACGAACATGTTAAATCAATCGTAACCTCTGCACGCGAACAATCAGTGGGACTGAACGAGATCAATACAGCGATCAGCCAGATGGACCAGGTCACGCAGAAAAACGCGGCCATGGTGGAAGAGACGAATGCGGCAAGCCACACGCTGGCCGCGGACGCCGACAACCTGATCCAGCTGATTCAGACGTTCAAGATCGGCGAGGGCATGAACGCCCGTCACACGCCGCGGGAAGCATCAGCAGCCTCGCATCCGAAATCATCTCCCGCACGGGCCCTCATCGGCAAGGTCGCGGGCGCATTCAGCGGCGGCGCTGCCGCAAGAACCATGGCCGGTCCGGCCGGAGACAACTGGGAAGAATTTTGATCATGAATAATACCGTCATAAACCAGACCGGTTCGCATCTGGAGATCGTCTCCTTCCACCTCGGTGAGCAGGAATTCTGCATCGACATCATGGCGATCCGCGAAATCCGCGGCTGGGCGCCGGTCACCCCGATGCCACACACCCCGCCCTACGTCCTCGGCCTGATCAACCTGCGCGGCGCCGTCATCCCCGTCATCGACATGGCCTGCCGCCTCGGCATGAAGATGACCGAACCATCAGAGCGTTCGGCAATCATCGTCACCGACATCGCCGGCAAGCTGGTCGGCCTGCTGGTCGAACAGGTCTCCGACATGATGACCATCAAGAGCGAAGACCTGCAGCCGGCCCCCGAGATCATCCCCGACGACCAGCGCGCCTTCTGCCGCGGCATCGTCGCACTGGAAAAGAGCATGGTCTGCTTCCTCAACCTCGACACCGTCATCGCCGACGAACTGACCCGCGAAGCCGCGTAAGGTCAGCGACAGAAACAAGAAAAACGCCCGCAACGGATGCCGTCGCGGGCGTTTTCATGTGCAGGGAAACGGGCGTCGGGGGTCTGCTAAGCTGAAACCTCGACCGAAAACGCAAATCGGGCAGTCTTGCCGGGCGCCAGCGTCGCGCTGTAGGGGCGTCGCGCCAATTCCCTGGAGCCGCCATTCTCGGCTGCCATGCCATGCCACGGCTCGACGCAGATGAACGGCGCGCCGGGCTTTTGCCACAGCGCCAGATTGGGCAGGTTGTCGAAGGTGAAATGCAGGGTCGGCCCGCCTTCGGCGCTATAGAGCAGTCCCTCGCCCGCACCTTCCGGGAAGATCATCGCATCCGCATCGAACATGCTGCGATCGAGCACCAGGCGCCCCTCCTTGAACGGCGACGGATGCTTGGCGAAAGACAGCAGCCCACCCGACAGGCGGATCAGATCCGGCTCGGCCTTGTTGTCGAGCGTGATCACATGATCGGCACCGTCACCGCCTGGCAACGGCCAGACGAAGGCCGAATGAAAGCCGATACCGAACGGCATTGCCCGCGAGTCGCCGTTGGTCACCTCGGCCGCCACTGTCAGCGTCCTGCCATCGACGATATGCTCGACAGCAAGCAGGAAATCGAACGGATAGGAAGCCTTTGTCGCCTCCGACGCGGCAAGCTCGTAACGGCACATGGTTGCGCTGGAGGCGGCGAGCGTAAACTCGGCGCGGCGAGCGAAGCCGTGCTGGTTCATCGGATAGGCCTTGCCATCGATCTCGACCGTGTCATCTGGCGCCTTGCCGACGATCGGAAACAGGATCGGCGAACGACCGCTCCAGAAGGCTGCGTCGCCATTCCACAGCAGCGACTGGCCGTCCGCCGTCGTCAGCGCCTGCATTTCCGCGCCGAGTGAGGAGACATCGACGGTGAGATGGTCGTTGGCGATCCGGGTTGAGCTTGGCATCGGCAGTCCTCTTCGATTTGATTCAGACGGGACCTTATCCGTGCCGCATGACGATTTCCATACGACATATGACAACGACCCGGCATATGGCTCGGGTGCCATCGCTCGCCAAGAGGTGCGTGTCCTCTGTTGGTTTATTGCGGCTTGCCGTTCTTCCAGGTCACGGTCTGCCCGTAGAGCGAGACGGTGGAAAGCGCCATCTTGGCCGATCCGTCGACAACCTCGCGCGAATGCGCCAGATAGATCAGCGTATCGTTCTGCTTGTCATAGATCCGGGTGACGACCAGCTTTTTCCAGATCAGCGAAAGCCCAGACTTGAACACCTCGTCGCCGCCCTTGGAGAGGTCGATATCGCCGATCTCGATCGGTCCCGTCTGGTGGCAGGAAATGGCGCTGTTGGACGGATCCTCGAACCATTTGCCGTTCTTGACCCGATCGATCACGCTGCGGTCGAAATAGGTGACATGACATGTGACGCCCTTCACCTCGGGATCGGCCACGGCATCGACAAGGATATCGTTGCCGATCCAGTCGACCCCGACCTTGCCGACAACATCTGCGGATGCCTGCCCGGCGCAAAGGCCGATCACGGCGACGGCGATAGCAAGGACGGTGGTGCGTAGTCTCGACATGATGGCTCCCTCGATTGTCAGGAGCTAGAGATAGGCCCGCGCGGCGCCTTTGCAAGAAAACGGAGTTCGATCAGTACGTTCTTGAACGTGCCTTAGTGTTACGCCTTGCGGCAGGTGCAGGGCTCATAACCTCCGGCCATCAGCCGCCCGGGCTTCATGCCGATCACCCCAGGAATGGCATGCACCGCGGCCGCCCCGACCTGCCTCGCCATCTCGATCGCCGCCTGCGCGCAGACGGCTGCGTCCTCGGCAGCGTTGTGATGCACGAAGCGCAGCCCCAGATGCTCGGCGAGGATGTTCAGGCGATGCGACAGGAAATGCGGCCAGATGCGCTGCGACATCTTCAGGCTGCAGAGATAGGTCAATTCGGGATAGGACTGGCGGTAGAGATCGAGGCTCGAGCGCCAGACGCTGAAATCGAAGGCGGCGTTATGGGCGATCATCGTCGCCCCGCGAAAATCATCGATGAACTCGTCCATCACCTCGGGAAACTCCGGCGCATCCTCGACATGCTCCGGGCGAATGCCGTGGATGGCGATGTTCATCCCGGAAAACCGCATGTCGCGCGGCCGGATCAGCCGCTCCTCGACCCTGGCCACCCTGCCATCCTCGATCCAGGCAAGACCGACCGAGCAGGCACTGCCGCGCTGCTCGTTGGCGGTCTCGAAATCGATGGCGATAGTCTTCAAGCGGCAGAACTCCGATTCGTGGGATGATCAGGTTTAATGCCGCGTCACCTCCAAGGCAATTGCACGGCACGGTTGACAGGACACGGCCGGTATCGCAAGCTGGCCCAATGATCGCTTCTGCAACCATGACGACGCTTCATATCACCACGACCCCAGAAGGGTGCGCGGGAGCGATGGTGCGTTGACAGCATAGCGATCATCCCGAGAACCCTGCCGAGGCGAGCAGGGTTCTGGAACCGGCTCTCCTCCCGATGAAATGTAGAGCCCGATATGCGTGAAAGTTACCAAAATCCAACCGTCAAACAGCCGTCACCGGCCGGAGACATCATCGTTCGCGCCGTGCAGCCCGCCGACGCCGAGGAGGTCGCAGCGCTGATCAACCTGCCCGGCTACCGTGCAGGCACGCTGCGGCCGCCATACCAATCGCTTGCAGATGTCCGGAAGAACTTGGACAGCCCAGCACCCGGCGCCCTCAACCTTGTCGTGACACTGGATGGCAGGATCGTCGCCAATGGTGGTCTCAACCGTTTCAACGGTCGCCGCCAGCACGCAGCGAGCATCGGCATGGGCGTCCATGACGCCTTCACCGGCCGTGGCTTCGGCAGAACCATCCTCGCCGCCATGGTCGAGGCTGCGGACGACTGGCTCGACATCCGGCGACTGGAATTGACTGTCTACACCGACAACGCCGTCGCCATCGGCCTCTACCGCAAGTTCGGCTTCGAACAGGAAGGCCTGCTCAGATCCTTCGGCTTCCGCGCCGGCGAATATGTCGATGCTTATGCGATGGGGCGGCTGCGACGCTAGGCGACGTCGAGCGCATACGGTTTGACGAGGCAATCCGTCGGAATGTCCCATGCCTGGTTCAGCTTGAAGATCATCTCGACCGTCAGCGTCCGCCGGCGGTTGAGAATTTCCGAGGCCCGCGAACGCGACCCGAGCACGTCTGCAAGGTCCGCCTGACTTCTGCCGGTCAGATCAAGGAAGGCATGGAGAAACGCGATCGGTTCCATATCCTCGACGGGAAAGTCCCGGTTTTCGTAGGCTTCGATCAGGTCCGCAAGCACATCGAAACGGTCGGCATCATCGGTTCCCTTCTCCGGCGCATGGTCGAAGTACGGGGTTATCTCGGCGATGGCCCATTCGAGGTCGGCATCTGTCCTGATAGGCCTGATATTGTTCATCCAACCGTCTCCGGATCAATCCTGTCATAGTCGGAATGCGTCCCGACAAATTTTATCAGTACCCGCCTGTAATGGTAGGAAACATGGACGATCAGCCGGTACTTGTTACCGCCGATATCGAAGATGATCCTGTTGTCGCCGACAAAATCGACCGCCGAACCGAACATACGCTTGATGTCGGCGGGGCCTGTCCACCTGGCCTTGCTGGCAAGCAGGTACCACATCATGAGCGGCGCCTTCGCCTGCGGATGGCGTTGCCAGAATGCTCGCAGTGTCGATTTGGCAACGATCTGCATTCTTGAAAACATATTCCCGAAACGGGAACACGTCAATCCGGATCAGCTATCCGCCGATCAGCACAAGCCACTCGTCCTCATCCATCGTCTGGACGCCGAGTTCCCTGGCCTTGTCGAGCTTCGATCCGGCGCCGAGGCCGGCCACCAGGATGTCGGTCTTCTTCGACACCGAGCCGGCGACCTTGGCGCCGAGGCTTTCGGCCCGCGCCTTTGCCTCGTCGCGAGTGAATTTCTCCAGGCTGCCGGTGAAGACGACCGTCTTGCCCGCCACCGGGCTGCCTGACGTCACCGGCTGTGCGGCCACCTCAGGCGTCACTTCGGCCAGCAGCCGCGTGATCACCTCGACGTTGCGCGGTTCCTTGTAGAACTCGACGATGGCGCGCGCGACGATCTCGCCGATGCCCTCGATGGCGTTGAGGTCGTTCCAGGCTTCTCCGGAAAGCGGAGCCGCCTCTTTCATCGCCGCTTCGAAGGCCTCATAGGTGCCGTAGGAGCGCGCCAGCAGCTTGGCGGTGGTCTCGCCGACGTGGCGGATGCCGAGCGCGTAGATGAAGCGATGGAGCGCGATGCTGCGCCGCTCGTTGATCGCCGCGTAAAGCTTGCCGACGCTGACCTTGCCGAAGCCGTCGATGTTTTCGAGTTTGGTGAGCGCAGAGTCGGCCTGCCGTTTCTCCAGCGTGAAGATGTCGGGTGCCGTGCGGATCTGTAGCGATGGATCCTCGCTCTCGAAGAAGAAATCCACCTGCCTGGCGCCAAGCCCCTCGATGTCGTAGGCGTTGCGCGAGACGAAGTGTTTCAGATGCTCGGTCGCCTGTGCGCGGCAGATGAAACCGCCGGTGCAGCGCGTCACCGCGTCCACCTTGCCGGTCTTCTCGTTGACCTCCCGCACCGCATGCGAACCGCACACCGGACACGTTTTCGGGAACGCGTAAGCCTTGGCATCCGCCGGCCGCTTCTCCATCACCACGTCGAGCACCTGCGGGATGACGTCGCCGGCGCGCTGCACGATGACCGTGTCGCCGATCCGGATGTCGTGCTCGTCCTCGCGGATCCGCTCGCCGGAATTGCCGATGCCCTTGATGTAATCCTCGTTGTGCAGCGTCGCGTTGGTGACGACGACGCCGCCGACGGTGACGGGCGTCAGCCGCGCCACCGGCGTCAGCGCGCCGGTGCGGCCGACCTGAATGTCGATGTTCTCGACGGTCGTGAACGCCTGCTCGGCCGGAAACTTGTGCGCCGTCGCCCAGCGCGGGCTGCGCGAGCGGAAGCCGAGGCGTTGCTGCAGGTCGAGCCGGTCGACCTTGTAGACGACGCCGTCGATATCATAGTCGAGATCGGGACGCTTGAGGCCGATTTCGCGGTAATGCCCCAAAATGTCCTCGACCGAGGACAGCCGGTTCATCAGCGGGTTGATCGGAAAGCCCCATTTGCCGAAGGTCTCGACCATGCCCATCTGCGTGTCCGATGGCATCTCTGATATTTCGCCCCAGGCATAGGCGAAGAACCGCAGCTTGCGGCTTGCCGTCACCTTGGCATCGAGCTGGCGCAGTGAGCCGGCGGCGGTGTTGCGCGGGTTGACGTAAGTCTGCTTGCCCTCGGCTTCCATCTGCGCATTCAGCGCCAGGAAGTCGCTCTTGGCCATATAGACCTCACCGCGCACCTCGACGATATCGGGCGCATCGGACGGCAGCGTGTTCGGGATATCCTTGATGGTCTTGACGTTGGCGGTGACGTTTTCGCCGGTCGTCCCGTCGCCTCGCGTGGCGGCGCTGACGAGCTTGCGGTTCTCGTAGCGGATCGACATCGACAAGCCGTCGATCTTCGGTTCGGCGGTAAAGGCGATCGAACCGTCCGGCAGCTGACCGAGGAAGCGGTAGACCGAGCCGATGAAGTCCTGCACGTCCTCGTCGGAGAACGTGTTGTCGAGCGAGAGCATCGGCCGCGAATGGGTGATCTGCGCGAAGGTCGGCAGTGGTGCGGAGCCCACACGCCGCGACGGGCTGTCTTCGCGGACGAGCGCCGGAAAGCGGGCCTCGATCGCGTCGTTGCGCCGCTTCAGCGCATCGTAGTCGGCGTCAGAGATCGCCGGCTGGTCCTTGCCGTGGTAGAGCTCGTCGTTGCTGGCCACCTCGGCCGCCAGAAAAGCGAGCTCGGCGGCTGCTTGCTCTTCGCTCAAGTTTTCGACGGGCGTTTTTTCGGCGGACATGGCGGGACTCCTGTAAGGAGTCGTTTTCTAGAGCAATTCTTGTCGGGGAAAAAGCGCCGCTTTGCAGTTGTCTGCAACTGGTTGGCGGTCGGCCCTATGATCGATTGCACCGATTGCCGCCGCTGAAAGTTCCGGGACGTTACTCGCCCGCCGCCAAAAGCCGCTTGGCAGCCGCCCTCGCCTCTTCTGTCACCGAGGCACCGGCCAGCATGCGGGCGATTTCCTCGGTGCGGTCGCCGGGCTCCATCGTCGCCACCCGGGTCGCGATCTTCTCCGAACCCTCGGAGGCCGGTCCCTTGGAGATCAGCAGATGCGTCGCCGCCCGTGCTGCCACCTGCGGCGCATGGGTGACCGAGAGAACCTGAACCCTGGCGGACAGCCGTTTCAGACGCTGCCCGATCGCATCGGCCACCGCGCCGCCGACGCCTGTGTCGATTTCGTCGAAGACCAGCGTCGGCGCCGAGCCGCGATCGGCCAGCGCCACCTTGAGCGCCAAGAGGAAGCGCGACAGCTCGCCGCCGGACGCGACCTTCATGATCGAGCCGGGGCGCGTACCCGGGTTGGTCTGGACGTGGAATTCGACGACGTCGATGCCTTCGGCGGCCGCCTCGTCGGTATTGGAGGTGATCTCCACCATGAAGCGGGCGCGCTCCAGCTTCAGCGCCGGCAGCTCGGCCATGACGGCGGCGGCCAGTGCCTCGCCGGCCTGGTGGCGCTTGGCCGAAACGACCTGTGCCGCAGCCTCGTAGTGCCCTTTTGTGACACCGACCTCGGCCTCGAGCTTGGCGAGCTTCTCCTCGCCGGCATCGAGATCGGCCAGATCATCGTTCATCCGGATGGCCAGCGCCGGCAATTCTGTCACCGGCACCGAGTACTTTCGCGAGGCGCCGCGCAGTGCGAAAAGCCGTTCCTCGACGCGCTCCAGCTCCTTCGGATCGTATTCCGTCTTGCGCAGCGCCGCTTCCACTTCCATCTGCGCGTTGGACAGCTGGTCCAGCGCCGCGTCGAGCAGCGCCACGGTGTCTTCGAGCAGACCCGGCGCCTCGTGGCTCTTGCGCTCCAGCCGGCGCACCAGCGAGGCGATATGGGGCACGGGAGAGGCATTGCCGTTGAGGAACTCGGAGGCCTCGGCGATATCGCCGGCGATCCGCTCAGCCTTCATCATCTTCTGCCGGCGTTCGGCCAGATCGTCCTCTTCGCCGTCCTGCGGCGAGAGCTTGTCCAGCTCCTCGACGGAGGCGCGGATATAGTCGGCCTCGCGCGCCGCGGCTTCCACCCTCTCGCGATGCTTTTTCAGCGTTCGCTCCGTGTCGCGCCAGATGCGGTAAAGCTGCGAGACGCCAGCAACCTCGTCGTTAAGGCCAGCGAAGGCGTCGAGCAGGATACGGTGTGCGTGGGTATCGACCAGCGCCCGGTCGTCGTGCTGTCCGTGGATCTCGACCAGCATCTGGCCTGCCTGGCGCATCAGCTGCACGCTGAGCGGCTGATCGTTCACATAAGCCTTGGTGCGGCCATCGGAGGTCTGCACACGGCGGAAGATCAGGTCGCCGTCATCGTCGATGCCATTGTCGCGCAACAGTTTGCGGGCGCCGTGATCCATGCCGACGTCGAACACGGCAGTCACCTGCCCCTTGTCCTCGCCGTGGCGGACCAGACCGCCATCGCCGCGCCCGCCAAGAGCGAGCGACAGGCTGTCGAGCAGGATGGATTTGCCGGCGCCGGTCTCGCCGGTCAGGACCGACAGGCCAGCCTCGAAGGCAAGATCCAGCCGCTCGATCAGGACGATATCGCGGATCGAAAGCTGGATCAGCATTGGCCTCAGGAACCGAGCAGGAGTTTCTTGCCGGCGGCCGAAATCCACGAACCCTGATTTTCGCGCGGCTCTGCGCCGTTGCTCTTCAGGAGCTTGTAGGAATCTGCATACCACTGGCTATCAGGATAGTTGTGGCCGAGAACGGCGGCAGCCGTCTGTGCTTCCTCGACGATACCCATCGCGTAGTAGGCTTCGACCAGACGGGCGAGCGCTTCTTCGATCTGGTTGGTCGCAGGATACTTCTCGACGACGATGCGGAAACGCGAGATGGCAGCAAGGTACTCCTTGCGCTCCATGTAATAGCGGCCGACCTGCATTTCCTTGCCAGCCAGCTGGTCGCGTGCAAAGCGAATCTTCGCCTGCGCGTCGTCGACGTATTCGGAATCTGGATAGTTGTCGATCACAGCCTGCATCGCATCGATCGTACGCGCCGAGGCGCGCTGGTCCTGCGTCACGTCGACGATCTGCTTGGAATAGGTCAGGCCGATCAGATACTGCACATAGGCGGCGTCCTTCGACTTCGGATACTGCGCCATGTAGCGATTGCCCGACGCCAGAGCATCGTCGAGGCGGCCCTGGCGGTACTTGACGAAGGTGCTCATCACCAGACCCTTGCGGGCCCACTCGGAGAACGGGTTTTCGCGGTCGATCGAATCGAACTTGCGGGCGGCTTCCGCCATGTTGCCCGCCTTCATGTTGGCGAGGCCCTGATTGTAGAGAACGTCAGGCGGATCGGTCTCGAGACCGAGCTTGGTGATATCGATGTCTGGGTCGGACTGGCATCCGGAAATCAAGGCACCTGCGCTCAGCACCAGGAGCGATGCGAACAAAGCACGCGCTGTCTTCATCATACTTTCAGACCCTGCATAACCCATCGGAACATCCCAAAAGCTGCCATCCCTCAACAGCAGCCACGCCTCGCTGGCGTTTCTAGCCACAAATGCGTGGCCAGAGCAACGCAATGATGAAGCATTAACGCATTTTTGTGGCGGCACTGCTGATAATCGTCTGTTTTGCCCAGAGAAAACCGTTTCCGGCCGCCTTCGCTATCGGCGAAAAAAGGTCGGCCGGGAATCACCGCAGCGAGCTCCACATAAAGAAACCGCCCCCCGAAGGAGGCGGCCCTGGCCTAAAGAATGCGGCGGAGGTCAAGCCGACCAGGGAGCAAATTCAGGAGCGTTTACCCGGATGAAATCGCGGGGTGCAACACGCTGGCGCGGCGCAGACGTCTCGACGACTTCATAGGCCGTGGGATCGCTGAGCAATGCCTTGAGAGCATTGGCATTCATCTTGTGGCCGCCGCGATACGAACGGTAGCAGCCGATGAAGGGTGCGCCAGCAAGCGAAAGGTCGCCGACGGCATCGAGCGTCTTGTGACGCACGAACTCGTCCTTGGCATAACGCAGGCCTTCGACGTTGATGACCGTGTTATCGTCGGAGATGACGACAGAGTTTTCCAGCGACGAACCGAGCGCATGACCGGACGCCCACAGGCGTTCGACATCGCGCATGAAGCCGAAGGTGCGCGCACGCGACAGTTCCGACTTGAAGACGGATGCGCTCATGTCGCCTTCCCACTTCTGGCGGCCGATCAGCGGCGTGTCGAAATCGATCTCGACCTCGAAACGCATGCCGTCATAGGGGCGAAACTCGCTCCACGAACCGCCATGCTCGATGCGAACAGGCTTGGTTACGCGGATGTAGCGGCGCTTGACGCCGAGCGACACCAGACCGACCTGTTCGATCGCATCGATGAAGGGCATCGAGCTGCCGTCCATGATCGGCATTTCAGCGCCATCAACTTCGATCAGAACGTTGTCGAGGCCCAATGCGTACACCGCGGCCATCACGTGCTCGATCGTCGCGACGGAGCGGGCCGGGGAAAAGCCGAGGACGGTGCAGAGATCGGTGTTGCCGACCTGCGAGGAAACCGCGCGAAGTTCGGTGACTTCGCCATTCTCGTGCATGCGATTGAATACGACGCCGGTGTCGGCTTCAGCTGGGTTGAAGGTGATCGAAACGTCGGCACCAGAATGAACGCCGATTCCCGAAAGAGAAACCGGACGTGATACCGTCGTCTGAAAACCCAACATGCCAATAACCATAAATCTTGCCTTTATTGCCCCTGACGATCCGCTGCGACCTGACTGCCGAAACCCATCTGCCAAGGCTTATTTCCCTCCGTCGGGAGTTTGCAACCATGCAAACGAAGACGGTTTGTTAGCCCATACATACGTGTGCCCGCGTTGCAATCCAAATCACTGTTTCTTTCGGTTTGTAACGAAAGCATGCACTTGAAATCGCAAGGCAATCCGGTCGAAATCCAGGTGCCTGATACACGAATGCCCGGGAGTGAACTCCCGGGCCTGTTCGTAGCGATTCTGTCTCTTTATCAGTTCGACTGACGGCGAAGGAAGGCCGGAATTTCGAGCTGATCGTCTTCCTGCATCATGCGCGCCTGCGGCACGCTACGGCCCTGATCATCCAGGTTTCCGCGGCGCGGTGCATAAAGGCTGGCTTCCGGCGACAGCGGGCGACGCTGCTGCGAGGAGGCGGCCGGAGCAGACGTCATTTCAGGCGCGACTTCCTCTTCGCGGCGGCCAAGCGAGCTGGTGATCCGCTTCAGGAGGCCCATCGGGCCGCGCTCTTCATGCGCATGCGACACCGGTGCCGGCTGCGAACGATGATCGAGTTCGGCCTGAACGACCGGCGGGAAGTCTTCGACCTTCGGCATGCGGACCGGCTGCTGCTGCATCACGGGAGCAGGCTGCTGCATGACCGGTGCCGGCTGATGCATCACAGGCTGTGGAGCCGGCTGGTGCATCACGGGTGCCTGCTGCTGGACGGGAGCCGGACGAATGATCGGAGCGGCTTCCGGCGCTGCGAAGATCTTCGACTGCGGGCGGAACGTTTCCTGCTGAGCAGGTTGCTGGTGAACCGGGGCAGCCGCGCGCGGAGCGTGGATGTCGAGTTCGCGTTCCATTTCGGCTTCCGCCATGCGGATGGTCTGTGCGATCGGATCGGCCTTCGGTGCCTGCTGCATGACAGGGGCAGGCTGGACTGCGGCCGGCGCCGGAGCAACGGCCGCGGAAGGACGGATAATCGGCTTCTGTATCTGCTGGAAGTTCTTGCCGGCAGCTTCGTTCATCGCGCGGTCGATACCGGTTGCGACGACGGAGACGCGGATGATGCCTTCAAGCGATTCGTCGAAGGTGGCGCCGAGGATGATGTTCGCATCCGGATCGACTTCTTCGCGGATACGGGTCGCGGCTTCGTCGACTTCGAACAGGGTAAGGTCGCGACCGCCGGTGATGGAGATCAGCAGGCCCTGCGCGCCCTTCATCGAGGTTTCGTCGAGCAGCGGGTTGGCAATCGCGGCTTCGGCAGCCTGCATCGCGCGGCCCTGGCCGGACGCTTCACCGGTACCCATCATTGCGCGGCCCATTTCGCGCATGACCGAACGCACGTCGGCGAAGTCGAGGTTGATGAGACCTTCCTTCACCATCAGGTCGGTGATGCAGGCAACGCCCGAGTAGAGAACCTGGTCGGCCATCGCGAATGCGTCGGCGAAGGTCGTCTTGTCGTTGGCGATCCGGAACAGGTTCTGGTTCGGAATGACGATCAGGGTATCGACCGACTTCTGCAGTTCCTGGATGCCCGATTCGGCCAGACGCATGCGGCGTCCGCCTTCGAAGTGGAACGGCTTGGTGACGACGCCGACGGTCAGGATGCCCTTGTTGCGGGCGGCCTGTGCGACAACAGGAGCAGCACCGGTGCCGGTGCCGCCGCCCATGCCGGCAGTGACGAAGCACATGTGGGTGCCGTTCAGGTGATCGACGATTTCGTCGATGCATTCTTCAGCGGCTGCACGGCCGACTTCCGGCTGCGAACCCGCGCCGAGGCCTTCGGTGACGCTGGCGCCGAGCTGGATGATCCGCTCCGCCTTGGTCATCGTCAGTGCCTGGGCATCCGTGTTGGCAACGACGAAGTCGACGCCCTGGAGGCCAGCGGAGATCATGTTGTTGACAGCGTTGCCACCGCCACCGCCAACACCGAACACGGTGATGCGCGGCTTCAGCTCAGTGATATCTGGCTTATGCAGCTTGATAGTCATGGTACCCGTTCCTTCTCTCTATGGCCGCATCGCCACGCCGGCCAATTCACTCAATTTCTAGAAGCTTTCCTTCAGCCACTGGCCCATCCGGGCGAAGCGGCTGCTATTTCCGCCAAGCGACATGAGCAGACCGCTCTGTGACGCATGTGTTTCCATGTCCGCAACCTGCGGGTAGATCATCAGGCCGACAGCCGTAGAAAAGGCCGGGCCCTTGGCCGCCGTCGGCAGACCCGAGACGCCCATCGGGCGGCCGATGCGAACGTTGCGGGCAAGAATCTTGCGGGCAACGTCGGCAAGGCCGGTCAGCTGGCTAGCGCCGCCTGTCAGCACGACGCGCTTGCCGACGATCGGGCTGAAGCCCGAGCGCTGGATGCGGTCGCGAATGAGTTCCATCGTCTCCTCGATGCGAGCGCTGACGATGCGTGACACCAGCGCACGCGGCACCTGCGTCGGCAGATCGCGGTCGTCCTCGCCGATCGGCGGGATCGAGATCAGCTCGCGCTCGTCCGAAGAGTTCGGCATTGCCGAAGCATGAACCACCTTCAGACGCTCGGCGTCCTCGATGCGGGTCGACAGGCCACGAGCCAGATCGGTGGTGACGTGATGACCGCCGAGGCTGACGGCATCGGTATGAACAAGCTTGCCCTCGGCGAACACCGAGATCGTCGTCGTGCCGCCGCCCATGTCGATCGCGGCGCAACCGAGTTCGACTTCGTCGTCGACCAGCGCAGCGAGACCAGACGCATAAGGCGTCGCGACGATACCCTCGACCGAGAGATGCGCGCGATTGACGCTGAGCTCGAGGTTCTTGAGCGCGGTGCGTTCAGCCGTGACGACATGCATGTCGACGCCGAGAACGTCACCGTACATCGACAGCGGATCGCGAATACCGCGCTCGCCGTCGAGCGAGAAGCCCGTCGCCAGCGAATGCAGGACGAAACGATCCTGGCGCAGCGACTGCTGGCAGGCTGCCGACAGCACCTTCTTCAGGTCGTTGAGCTCGACTTCCTGGCCACCGAGATCGATAGTTGCAGTGTAGATGTCGCTGGCAAGACGGCCGGCCGTCAGATTGACGATCAGGCTCTCGACCGTGAGGCCCGCCATGCGCTCGGCAGCATCGACGGCCAGGCGGATGACGCTCTCGAGCGCGTCGAGATCCGAGATCGCACCGGTCTTGATGCCGCGCGAGCGCTGGTGGCCGATGCCGATGATTTCGATGTTGTGCGTGCGGCCGGGGAGAATCTGGCTCTCCTCGCGCGGCGTCAGCCGACCGATCATGCAGACGACCTTCGTCGATCCGATGTCGAGCACGGAAACAACATGCGACCGCTTCGATGAAAGCGGCTTCAGGCGCGGCAGGCCGAAATGGGACGAACCGAACAAGCTCATATATTCTGCCCCGCCTTCTTCAAATCTTTGGTGCGCTGATCGAGAACCAGCTGACGGCGTTCCATCGCTTCAGGCGTCAGCTGCACGGCCATCCGGTCGGACAGGCGCAGATCGACGGCAGCGATATCGCGGTCGAGCAGAGCCTGATCCGCATTGAACTTCGACAGGCGAGCAAGCGCCTGATCGACATCATCTTCCGGCAGCTTGACGACAACGCCGTTGTCCATGTGCAGATCCCAGCGACGGCCGGAAATCCAGACATAGGCCTTCACGCGCGCCTTGATGTCGGGCCACTTGGAAAACTCGGCGTCGAGCGATGCGGCCGCCACTTCGGCGCCGCGACCGACGACCAGCGGCAGCTGCGAAAACTTGTTGTCGCGAAGCGGCGCGATGACCGCCCCACCCTTTTCGACCAGCGAGAGCTCGGCGCCGTGCTGCCAGATCGCGTAGGCCTCACGCTCCTTGAGCTTCACCTCGATCGTCTTCGGATAGACCTTGCGAACCTCGACGCTCTCCACCCAGGGAAGCGCGGCGATCTTCTGGCGTGCGGCGTCGATATCGAGCGCCACCAGAGAGGTCGTCCCGTCGAGGCCGATCAGCTGAAGAATGTCGATTTCCGACGTTTCGGAATTGCCGGAGACCTTCACGTCTTCGACCGCAAAGCCGGCCGCAGCCGTCGTTGCCTGCGCCACCACATCCGTGTGACCACCGAGAGACATGCCGTACAGGCCCGTCGCCGCGAAGAACGCCAACGCCGATACCGTACCTGTGTGAGCCGGGATATAGACACGGCCACTGCTGAGACTGACAAGGAAGCGCACGACGCGGCGCAGCGGCCGCGGCAGCACCATCCGCCCGTCGCCTTCCGCATAGGAAGGCTCGGCATGATGGCTGGGGCGCCCCATCCTTTTAACCGTTACCGAGAACAAGAAGCGTCCTCCACCATCCAACGGAGAAATTCACCAAACGAGTAACCGGCATGGCCGGCCATTTCAGGCACAAGAGAGGTTGGAGTCATGCCTGGCTGAGTGTTGATCTCCAGCCAGATGATTTCGCCGTCTTCGGAGAAGCGATCGTCGTACCGAAAGTCCGACCGACTCACCCCACGGCAACCAATTGCTTGATGCGCCCTTGATGACAATGATTGTATTTTTTGGTAAATATTCGGTGAAATTTTCGCCGGGATGACGTGTTTCGAACCACCGGCAACGTACTTGGAATCATAATCATAGAAACTGTGGCCCTGCGGCACGATCTCGGTCACACCGAGAACCTGATCGCCCATCACGCCACAGGTCAGCTCGCGCCCGTGGACGTAGCGCTCGACCAGAACCTCCTCGCCATAGCGCCATTCGGACGAACCGATGATCTGCGGCGGCCGGGACTGATCTTCCTGAACGATGACAACACCGAAGCTGGACCCCTCCCGCACCGGCTTGACGACATAAGGCGGCTTCATCGGATGCTCGGCGGGAAACGCGAAGCGATTGATCACTTCCGACTGCGCGACGGGAATGCCGGCAGCAGAGGCAACACCCTTCGCCTTGCTCTTGTCCATCGCCAGCGCCGACGCCAGAACGCCGGAATGCGTGTAGGGAATTTCGAGATATTCGAGAATGCCCTGGATCAGGCCGTCCTCACCGAACGGTCCGTGCAGGGCGTTGAACACCACATCAGGACGCAACGCCGACAGCGTCGCGGAGACGTCGCGATCGACATCGATGCGCGTGACCTGAAAGCCCTCAGCTTCGAGAGCATCCGCGCACGCCGCCCCCGACGAAAGGCTGACAGGCCTCTCGGAGGAAAAACCGCCCATTAGGACAGCGACATGCTTGCGACTCATGGATACCCCCAAAATAATCTGCACTCTGAATTCCAAGACTTGCACCAAGCTTGTTTCGCTCCGAATCTGGATCGCTTGGCGCCTGTGTATTAGAGCAGCATTATAGTTAACGAAGCGTTTACTTTCATTAACTCCCGCCTGCGAAAGTCATGAAACGGCACATCGGATCCGGCAGCGGAAAACGCGAAAACCCCGCAGCGCCAAGCACTACGGGGTTCCCGTCAAAGCAAAGCAAAAAGTTTAAGATCGTTCGTCGAGCGCCTTGCCGGCGAGACCGCCGAGCGCCCCACCAACCAGCGGCGCCAGCCAGAACAACCACAGTTGCTGGAGCGCCCAGCCTCCGACAAACAGCGCCTGGCCCGTCGATCGGGCCGGGTTCACGGAGGTGTTGGTAACGGGAATCGAGATCAGATGGATCAACGTCAAAGCCAGTCCGATGGCGATCGGCGCGAACCCCGCCGGCACCCGGCTGCTGGTCGCTCCTGTTATGATGAAGATGAAGAAGGCGCTCAGCACCATCTCGATCACCAGCGCCGAAAGCAGCGAGAAGCCGCCTGGCGAATGCTCGCCATAACCGTTTGCCGCAAAGCCGCCGAGCTCGAACCCGGCCTTGCCACTGGCAACCACATAGAGAACCGCTGCCGCGACGATGGCGCCAAGCACCTGCACCGCGACGTAAGGCAGCAGCCGGCCGGCGGGCAGCTTGCCCGCGATCGTCAGGCCAAGGGATACAGCAGGATTGAAATGGCCGCCTGAAATGCCGCCGACCGCATAGGCCATTGTCAGAACAGTAAGGCCGAACGCCATGGCGACGCCGACAAAACCGATCCCGAGCTCCGGAAAGCCGGCCGCAAGCACCGCGCTGCCGCATCCACCGAACACCAGCCAAAACGTACCAATAAACTCCGCGATGAGACTCCGTTGCATGCAGCCCTCCCGCGCCACAACCATAAAGTACATAACGAATCCGATATTTATTGTGAATCGTCAAGCAGACCTTGCCGCGCATGTTTCCAGCTCAAAAAGCGCGCACCCTATTTTTTGTCTGTTTATTGCGTGTTTTGCATTTGCGCCGAATTAAAATTGCGTTATGAGCCGCATGCCTCCTTAGGCAGACACCTGAAATCCCGATTGGAATGAAAATGTCAGACGCGATATCCAAAGTATCGCCGACAGCCGCATCATCGAACAGTGCACCGCTCAACTCGCCGGCACGCGTTCTGATCGCGAGCCTTGTCGGCACCACCATCGAATTCTTCGATTTCTACGTTTACGCCACGGCAGCCGTGCTGGTGTTCCCGACGCTGTTCTTCCCGAACAGCGATCCGACGACCGCCCTGCTCGCCTCGTTCGCAACCTTCTCGATCGCCTTCTTCGCCCGTCCGCTCGGTGCCGTGGTGTTCGGACACTTCGGCGACAGGATCGGCCGCAAGACGACGCTGGTCGCAGCGCTCCTCACCATGGGCATCTCGACCGTCATCATCGGCCTTCTGCCCTCCTATGAGCAGATTGGCGTTCTGGCGCCGCTGCTGCTGGCGTTGTGCCGCTTCGGCCAGGGCTTCGGCCTCGGCGGAGAATGGGGTGGCGCGGTTTTGCTCGCCACCGAGAACGCACCCGAAGGCAAGCGCAGCTGGTACGGCATGTTCCCGCAGCTCGGCGCGCCCGTCGGTCTCTTCCTCTCGTCCGGTATCTTCTGGCTGCTGTTGCAGGCCATGCCGCAGGAACAGCTGCTGGCGTGGGGCTGGCGCGTTCCATTCATCGCCTCGATCGTGCTGATCGTCATCGGTCTCTGGGTTCGTCTCTCGATCACCGAGACACCGGCCTTCCAGAAGGCGATCGACAAGCATGAGCGCGTCGCCGTTCCTGTTGTCGAACTGTTCCGCAAGCACAAGCGCAGCCTGTTCCTTGGCACCTTCGTGGCGCTCGCCACATTCGTGCTGTTTTACATCGGTTCGGCCTATCTCCTGTCCTACAACGTCAAGGTCCTGAAGATCCCGTTCCTCGACGCGCTCGAGATCCAGATCGTCGGTTCGGTCGTGTTCGGTATCTTCATCCCGATCATCGGCAAGCTGGCAGAGCGCTTTGGCCGCCGCGAGATGTTGATCCTGACTACGGTCCTGATCGCGCTGTTCTCCTTCTTCCTGCCCGGCCTGATGACCGGCGGCGAAGGCAGCATCCTTCTGTTTGCGATCATCGCCATGGCGCTGATGGGCATGACCTACGGTCTGATCGGCACGGCCCTCGCCGCCCCCTTCCCGACCGCCGTGCGTTACACCGGCGCATCGATCACCTTCAATCTGGCTGGCATCTTTGGCGCATCGCTCGCGCCCTACATCGCCACATGGCTGCAGGCCAACTATGGCATGACCTATGTCGGCTACTACCTCGGCATCGCCGCCGTCGTGACGCTGCTCTGCATCCTGGCGTCCGGCCGCGACGAAGTCTGATCGCCGACGCAATTCACCAAGAAGGCCGCGACGGGAAACCGCCGCGGCCTTTTTCGTTGTTGTCTGTTAACGCCCTGTCTCTATTTTCGCTCATGGAAACAAGGGAGAGCCGCATGCTGACACGACGATCGCTAATGACCCAGGGATTGGGCGCCGGCCTGTCGCTGACGCTGTCACACATGGCGCGCGCTGCGGCGTATCCGGCGATCGACGTCACCTTCCTCGTCATCAACGACGTCCACGTCTGCCGCGTCGGCGACGGCCTCAGCCCGAACTGCCAGGCCGAAGGCAAGACCGACGCCAACCTGCTCCGCCACATCAGGGCGCTGAACAACATCCATCACCAGACATGGCCCGAAGAAATCTCCGGCAGGCCCACCGGCTTCGCGCTGGCGGGCGAGCGGATCGCCCGACCGCAGGGCGTCATCGTCTGCGGCGACGTCACGGACGACGGCGGCGGCCAGATGGCGGAGTTTGCCGAGGGCTCGCAGCTGCTGCAGTTCTCGCACCGCTACCAGCGCGGCCCCGGCGCCGACCACATCCACTTCCCCGTCTATGTCGGCCTCGGCAACCACGATCTCGACCAGGACGGCCGACCGCCGCAGGTCGACTGGTACCGCGACGAGCTGCGCGACTACGTGCAGATGAACCACAAGCCGAGCGTCTTCTTCAAGCCGGTGGTGCCCGTCGACAATTACGACGAAGCCTCCGACAACTACTCCTGGAACTGGGGCGGCCTGCACCTCATCCAGGCGCAGCGCTATGGCGGCGACAACACCAAGGGAACGGCAAGCAGCTTAGACTGGATGAAGCGCGATCTCGCCACCTTCGCGTCCGACGGACGACCGGTGGTGATCTTCCAGCACTACGGCTGGGACAAGTTCTCGCTCGAGCGCTGGGACCCGACAAAGAACACCTTCACTGACGAAGGCAGCGGCGCGCCGCACTGGTGGGCTGAATCAGAACGTCAGCAATTGCTTGCAACCCTGGAAGGTTACAACGTAATCGGCATTTTTCATGGGCACGAACATGACACGCCGATGGCTTATCAGGCCGGCGGCATCGACGTCTTCAAGGCGAGAGCCGCTTTCATGGGCGGCTTCAGCCTGGTGCGCGTCAAGGGCGACACCATGGACGTGGCGATCGGCGAAGCCACCGATGAGCCAGGCGGGGTGAATTTCACCACCGCCTTCACCAAGAAATTCGGCTAGATTTACTCGCTGGTCACGCCCTGAAACGGCCTCACCTCGCGGCCCGGCATGAACACGCCGAGACGCTTGATTTCCCACTCGAGCTTGATGCCCGACTTCTCGAACACCTCGCGGCGAACCTGCTCGCCGAGATATTCGAGATCGTAGCCGGTCGCCTGGCCGTTATTGATCATGAAGTTGCAATGCAGCGACGACATCTGCGCCCCGCCGATGACCAACCCGCGGCAACCGGCCTCGTCGATCAGCTTCCAGGCCGAATAGCCCTCGGGGTTCTTGAAGGTAGAGCCACCGGTCTTCTCGCGGATAGGCTGAACGGTCTCGCGGTGATTGCGCACCGCATCCATGTCGGCGCGGATCTTGGCGCGATCCTCGGCATAGCCCTCGAACAGGACGGACGTGAAGATCAGGTCGCTGGCCGCCGCCGAGTGGCGATACGCGTAGCCCATGTCAGCGTTCGAGAGCACTTGCTTGTGGCCCTTGCGGTCGATGGCGGTCACCTCGATGACGCGGTCGCGCGTTTCGCCGCCATTTGCGCCGGCGTTCATGCGCGCGGCGCCGCCGATGCTACCGGGAATGCCGTAGTAGAAATGGAAGCCGCCAATGCCGTTATCCATGGCCATCGCCGCGACATGCTTGTCCGGGCAGATCGCGCCAGCGCGCACGCGGTTTTCACCGGCGAGCTCGACCGAGCCGAAGCCCTTGGCCGACAGCCGCAGCACGACGCCGGGAATGCCGCCGTCGCGCACCAGAATATTCGAGCCGACGCCGACCACGGTCAGCGGCACTTCTTCCGGCAGCAGTTTCAGGAAGGTGATGAGATCGTCTTCGTCGTGTGGCTGGAACATCAGTTCCGCCAGGCCACCGGCATGGAACCACGTGACGCGATCCATCGGCGCATCCGGCGTGATCCTCCCACGGATGTCCTTTACACCGTCGCCGAGCGACGCAAGAAGCTTTTCCCCATTCACCTGTTTCATGCAGATATTCCCGAAAGGCCTTCCAGTTGCTTGGGCAGTGCTGCCGCCCAGTATGTGATACTCCCAGCCCCCAACAGAACCACAAAATCGCCTGGCTTTGCAATCTCTGCGACCATTTCAGGCAAAAGCTCGGGTGAAGCGAGGAAGCGCGCATCGCGATGCCCGCCGGATTTGATACGCGAAACAAGCGCTTCGGCGTCAACACCCTCGATCGGCTCTTCGCCAGCGGCGTAGACCGGCGCCAGGAAAATGCTGTCGGCATCGTTGAAGCAGGCCGCGAATTCCTCGAACAGACTCGCGAGACGCGTATAGCGGTGCGGCTGATGAACGGCGATGACGCGGCCCTTGCAGGCCTCGCGCGCGGCGCGCAGCACGGCTTTGATTTCGACCGGATGGTGTCCGTAATCGTCGAAGATCTGCACGCCGTTCCATTCGCCGGTCAGCGTGAACCGACGCTTGACGCCGCCGAAGGAGGCAAGCCCCCGGGCGATGTCCTCGTTCGACATGCCGAGACGGTTGGCGACCGCGATCGCAGCCGTGGCATTGGAGATGTTGTGGCGGCCGGGCATCGGCATGACGAGATTGTCGAGCTTGATCACCTGGCCTGTGCGGCGGCGGCGAATCTCGACGTCGAAGATCGAGCGCGGACCGTCGATGCGGACATTCATGAAGCGCACGTCGGCCTGCGGGTTTTCGCCATAGGTGATGACCTTGCGATCTTCGATACGGCCGACCAGCGCCTGCACTTCGGGATGGTCGAGGCACATGACGCCGAAGCCGTAGAACGGCACGTTCTCGACGAACTGGCGGAACGCGGCGCGCACGGCGTCGAAGTTGCCGTAGTGGTCAAGATGTTCGGGGTCGATATTGGTGATCACGGCGACGTCGGCCGGCAGCTTCAGGAAGGTGCCGTCGGATTCGTCGGCCTCGACAACCATCCACTCGCCCTCGCCCATGCGGGCGTTGGTGCCGTAGGCATTGATGATGCCGCCGTTGATGACGGTCGGGTCGAGCCCGCCGGCTTCGAGCAGCGTGGCGACCAGCGACGTCGTCGTGGTTTTGCCATGCGTACCGCCGATGGCGATCGCATTGCGGAAGCGCATCAGCTCGGCCAGCATTTCTGCGCGGCGCACCACGGGCAGCAGCTTTTCGCGCGCGGCGATCAGTTCCGGATTGTCCTTCTTGATCGCCGTGGAGACGACGACGACTTCGGCGTCACCGAGGTTTTCGGCCTTGTGGCCGACGAACACTTCGATGCCCTTGTCGCGCAGGCGCTGCACGTTGGCGCTGTCGGCCTGATCCGATCCCTGCACGCGGTGGCCGAGATTGTGCAGCACCTCGGCAATGCCGCTCATGCCGATGCCGCCGATACCGATGAAATGGACGAGGCCGATGGCCTTCGGCATTTTCATGCGCTCTTCCCCTTGAACTCTGCAATTGTCTGTCGGGCCGCAATAGCCTCTACCATGTCGGCAAGCAAGTTCGCCGCGTCGGGTTTGCCCGCCTGTTTGGCCGCTGCCGCCATCCGGGCCAGCTTTTCCGGGTCGTTCATCACATGCGTCAGGATCGAGGCGATCTTCTCGGACGAAAGCTCCGCCTGCACGATCACCTTGGCGCCACCGGTCGCTGCCAGCGCCGCCGCATTGGCCGCCTGGTCGTGATCGAGCGCATGCGGATAAGGAACCAGAATGGCGGGACGGCCGATCACCGAGATCTCGGAGACGGTGGAGGCACCGGACCGGCAGATCACCAGATGCGCCTTGGCCAGTCGTTCGGCCATGTCGTTGAAGAACGGCGCGATCTCGGAGGCCGCCCCCATCTCCAGCTTGGCGACGCAATCGCCGACCATGCCCATGTCCTCGGGCCGCACCTGCTGGGTGATCCTGAGGCGCGCGCGCAGGTCGTCGTCGAGCAGGCTGATCGCCGTCGGCATCGCCTTGGAGAAATATTGCGCGCCCTGACTGCCACCGAAGACGACAAGGTTGAAAGGCTCGCCGGCATGCGACGGCGTGTAGGGTGTCTTCGCAGCCTCGATGACGGCAGGGCGAACGGGATTGCCCGTCGTTACGGTCTTCTGGGGAAAAGCGCCGCCATTATCAGGCAGGAAGCCACCGGCGATCGCCTGCACGCGTGATGCCAGCGCCTTGTTGGCGCGTCCCATCACCGCGTTCTGCTCATGGATGACAGTCGGAACGCCAAGCCGTGTGGCGGCGAGCAGCGGCGGGACCGTGGGATAGCCACCGAAGCCGACAACCACGACGGGCTTCAGCCGCACGATCAGCTTCTTGGCCGCCCGCATGCCGTTCCACAACGTCCACAGCGTCTTGACGACGGCGACAGGGTTCTTCGAGGCGAGCGTCGCCGACGGCACCACATGGATCTCGTCGGCCGGAAACTTGCCGGCATAGCGCTCCGCCCGGCTGTCCGTAACCAGATGCACGGAATAGCCGCGTTCCTTCAGCTTGAAGGCCAGGGCCTCCGCCGGAAACACATGGCCGCCGGTTCCCCCGGCGGCAAGCAGAACGATGCCTTTGCTCATGAACTCTTACTCCGCCGGAACGCCGTGCGCGACGCGGAACAGGCTCCGCTCCTGCGCACGCTTTTCCGGTCTGTGACGCGTCAGCGCCAGGATGAACCCGGCCGTGACGCAGATGGCGACCATCGACGAACCGCCGTAGGAAATCAGCGGCAGGGTCATGCCCTTCGCCGGCAGCAGTTCGAGATTGACGCCCACGTTGATGATCGACTGTATGCCGATCTGCAGCACGAGGCCAGCAACGGCAAAACGGTTGAAGTCGTTGCGCTCCTTGTAGGCATGCGACAGGCCGCGCAGCACCAGCGCCGAAAACAAGAGAACCAGCGCGATGCAGAAGATGATGCCGAACTCCTCGGCCGCCACCGAGAAAATGAAGTCCGTATGCGCGTCGGGAATGATCCGCTTGACGATGCCCTCACCCGGCCCCTGACCGAACCAGTCGCCACGGATGATCGCCTCGCGCGCCGTGTCGATCTGGAAGGTGTCACCCTCGCCGGTCATGAACTTGTCGATACGCAGCGCGACGTGCGGGAAGACGTAATAGGCGCTGACCAGACCGCCCGCACCCATGGCGCCGAGCACGATGATCCACAGCCACGGCATGCCGGCCATGAAGAACATGCCGCCCCACACCGCCGTCGTCAGGATCGTCTGGCCAAGGTCGGGCTGCGCTACGAGAAGCGCCGCGACGATGCCGAACAGGATGATGGCAAACAGATTGCCCGGAATTTCAGGCTGGCGCGCATGTTCGGCGAACAGCCAGGCGCAGACGACGACGAAGGCCGGCTTCATGAACTCGGACGGCTGGATGGAGATGCCGGCCAGCGTCACCCAGCGGCGGGACCCCTTGACCTCGATACCGAAGAACAGCGCCAGCAGCATCATCGACAAAGCGACGATGAGCAGGATGATCGCGGTACGCCGCACCTGACGCGGCGTCAGGAACGACAGCCCGATCATCACGCAGAGCGAGGGGATCATGAAGGCCGCATGGCGTTTAACGAAGTGGAACGGCTCCAGCCCGATACGCTCGGCGACTGCCGGCGACGCGGCGAAAGACAGCATGAAGCCGATGCCCATCAGGAAGATGAACATCGCCAGGAAAAACCGGTCGATGGTCCAGAACCAATCGGCCAGAGCCCCACGTTCCGCGCGACTTACCATGTCACTTCTCTCCTGTTGCCGAACCGATCAGCATCGTGATTTCGTCGAGCGCTGCCACATGGCTGACAAATGCATCGCCCCTGACTTCGAAGTTCTTGTATTGGTCGAAGCTTGCGCAAGCCGGTGACAGCATCACCGCAAGCGGACCATTCTCATCTTTTTCCGCATCATCAGCCGCATGCGCGACAGCCTGACCCAGCGTTCCTGAAATTTCGTAGGGCACAGCCTCGCCGAGCGTCGCTGCAAACTCCGCCGCCGCCTCGCCGATCAGGTAGGCCTTGGCGATGCGCGGGAAGAACCGCGAAAGCGTCGTGATCCCGCCCGCCTTCGGCAGGCCACCGGCGATCCAGTATATGCGGTCGTAGCTCGACAGCGCAGGAGCTGCCGCATCCGCATTGGTCGCTTTGGAATCGTTGACAAACAACACATTGCCGCGACGTCCCACCGGCTGCATGCGATGCTTCAGTCCGGGGAACGAGGCAAGCCCGGCGCGGATCTCGTCTTCCGAAACGCCGACCGCAACGCAGGCAGCCACGGCTGCTGCCGCGTTCTGCGCATTGTGGCTGCCGCGCAGCGTCTGGATGCCGTCGAGGTCCGCGATCGGGATCGCCGCACCCGCGGACGCCTGAACGAGCTTCGTGCCCTCCGCATAGATGCCGTCCGCCAGGGCATGACGGCGCGAAATGCGCGTGACCTTGCCGCCGGCCCGCTCGATGCGGTCGGCGATCATCTCGCTGAAGCTGTCGTCGACGCCGACGATGGCGACATCGCTGCCGGCCACCAGCCGTTCCTTGATGTCGGCATAGTGCTGCATCGTACCGTGCCTATCGAGATGATCGGGCGTTAGGTTGAGCAGGATACCGGCAGATGGGTTAAGCGTCGGCGCCAGGTCGATCTGGTAGGACGAGCACTCGACGACATAGAAGCGACCGGCCTTCGGCGGCTCCAGCGTCAAGACGGCCGTGCCGATATTGCCGCCGAGCTGCGTATCGCGGCCGCTCGACTTCAGGATATGGGCGATCAGCGCCGTCGTGGTCGACTTGCCGTTGGTGCCGGTGATGGCGATGAACGGCGCGTCAGGCGCATGCGCCCGCCGCTCGCGCACGAACAACTCGACGTCGCCGACGATATCGACACCTGCCGCGCGGGCAAGATCGACCGTCCAGTGCGGCTTCGGATGCGTCAGCGGCACGCCCGGCGACAGCACGAACAGCAACTGCGCGTTCCAGTCGATGGTCCGAAGATCGGCCGTATGGATGCCCTCGGCCGCGGCCTTCGTCACACTGTCGGGATTGTCGTCCCACGCCGTCACGTCCGCGCCGCCTAGAATGAGCGCGCGCGCCGTTGCGAAACCGGAACCGCCGAGCCCGAAGAGCGCGACCTTCTTGTCCCTGAGCGTGGTGACGGGGATCATGGTCGTTTACCGCAGCTTCAGCGTCGAGAGGCCGAGCATGGCGAGCCCGACGGCGATGATCCAGAAGCGGATGACCACCTGGCTTTCCGTCCAGCCTTTCTTCTCGAAATGGTGGTGGATCGGCGCCATCAGGAACACGCGCTTGCCGGTCATCTTGAAGTAGCCGACCTGGATGATGACCGACAGCGTTTCCATGACGAACAGGCCGCCGATGATCGCCATGACGATCTCGTGCTTGGTGGCGACGGCAACCGTGCCGATCGTGCCGCCGAGCGCCAGCGAACCGGTGTCTCCCATGAAGATGGCGGCGGGCGGCGCGTTGAACCACAGGAATCCGAGCCCCGCCCCGATTACCGCGCCGAGCACCACGGAAAGCTCCCCGGTTCCCGGCACGAAATTGATCTGCAGGTAGTTGGCGAACACGGCGTTACCGGCGAGGTAGGCGATCACGCCAAAGGAGGCGGCGGCGATCATCACGGGCACGATCGCCAAGCCGTCGAGACCATCAGTCAGGTTCACGGCATTGCCGGCGCCGACGATGACGAAACCGCCGAACACCACGAACATGATGCCGAGGTTGATCATGAAGTCCTTGAAGAACGGAAAGGCGATCGACGACCCGAAGGTCGAGCCCGCCGGTCCCGACGCGTGCGCGGCGCGCATCATGAAGTAGACGGCAATGCCGGCAATGATGAACTCGATACCGAGGCGTGCCTTGCCCGAAAAGCCCTTGTGGCTCTGTTTGCTGACCTTCAGATAGTCGTCATAGAAGCCGATGGCGCCGAAGCCGAGCGTCACCAGCAGCGTGGCGACGACATAGACGTTGGATAGATCCGCCCACAAGAGCGATGAACCGACGATGCCGGCGAGGATCATCAGGCCGCCCATGGTCGGCGTGCCGGCCTTCTTGAAGTGCGTCTGCGGACCGTCGGCACGGATCGGCTGACCCTTGCCCTGACGGATGCGCAGCGAATTGATGATCATCGGCCCGAACAGGAAGACGATCAGCGCGGAGGTAAACAGAGAGGCGCCTGTACGGAACGTGATGTACCTGAACAGATTCAGAAATTTCAGGTGGTCCGACAGTTCGACTAGCCAAATCAGCATTCAGGGCCCCTTGTTTACCCGCTCAAAATTCGCGTTGCGTGTCGGCAAATGGCGGGAACTTGTCAAGCAGCGCGGCGATAATCTTGCCGAAACCGATGCCCAAGGACGATTTTACCATCAGCACGTCGCCTACCGCGACCGAGTTCAATACATGGTCGACGAGTTCGTCCGTCTGCGTGCGGTGCACGACGGAAACGCTCTCGGGAAGTGATTCTTGCAGCGCCAGCATCTCCGAGCCGGCAAGCCAGACATGCTCGATGCCCGCGGCCAAGAGCGGTCCAGCGAGGTCGGCATGCACTTTCTGCGAATAATCGCCCATCTCCAGCATGTCGCCGAGCACGGCGATCCGCCGTCCCGACCCTGTCGGAACCGAACTGGCGAGCAGCGCGATGGCCGCACGCATCGAGGTCGGGTTGGCGTTGTAGCTCTCGTCGATGACGGTGAAGCTGCCGTGACCGATCGACAGCTTGTGCCGGCGGCCCCTGCCCTTTTCGGCCTGCAGTGTCGCAAGGGCGGCGATGGCAGACTGCATCTCGGCGCCGACGATCTTGACGACGCCGAGCGCCGCCAGCGCGTTCTCGGCGATATGCCGCCCGGGCGCGCCGATCGCCACCTCATGCGTTTCGCCGTCGATGGTAATCCACAGCGTCGAGCTCTGATCGCCGCCGTTGAATTCCGCCATGCGGAAATCGGCTTTGGCATGCTGCCCGAAGGAATGGATGTGCTGGATGCCGCAGGCCTGCGCCGTGCGGTCAAGGAAATTGAACTGATCGTTGTCGCGGTTGAGCACCGCATGACCGCCCGGCACCACGCCCTCGAAAATCTCGGCCTTCGCCGTGGCGATCTCCTTGATGCTCTTGAAATTGCCGAGATGCGCCGGCGCGATCGTGGTGATCACGGCGACATGCGGCTCGATCATCTTCACCAGCGGCCGGATTTCATCGGGATGGTTCATGCCCACTTCGAACACGCCGAAATAGGTGTCGAGCGGCATGCGCGCCAGCGTCAGCGGCACGCCCCAGTGATTGTTGAAGGAAGCGACGGAAGCATGCACCTTGCCCGATGGCGCCAGCACGCGGCGCAGCATCTCCTTGGTGGTCGTCTTGCCGACAGAACCGGTGACCGCAATGATCTGCGCCCGCGAACGCGCCCGTGCTGCAAGCCCGAGCTTGCCGAGAGCGACCAGCACGTCCTCGACAACGATCATCGGCACCGTCAGCCGCCCCATGGCCGGCAACCGTGCTTCGCTGACGACGAGCAGTGCCGCGCCATTGGCCATCGCCATCGATGCGTAGTCATGGCCGTCGACACGATCGCCCTTGATCGCGAAGAAGGCTTCACCAGGCGCGATCGAACGGCTGTCGATGGCAATGCCGGTGATGCCCTCGGGCAGCGTCCCGAACGGGCGCCCCGCCATGGCCGCGATCATGTCCTGCGTCGTCCAAAGCCAGCTCACGATGTCAGCCCCTCCAAAGCCTTGCGCAATTCGGCGTGATCCGAAAACGGCAGTGTCTCATTCCCGATGGTCTGCCCTTCCTCATGGCCCTTGCCGGCAACGATCAGCGTGTCGCCTGACGTCAGCATGCCGACGGCCTGGCGGATCGCCTCGGCGCGGTCTGGAATTTCGGTGGCGCAGGTAGCAGCCGCCATGATCTCGGCGCGGATCGAAGCAGGTTCTTCCGAGCGCGGATTGTCGTCGGTGACGACGACCACATCGGCCAGACGGCAGGCGATCTCGCCCATGATCGGCCGCTTGCCACGATCACGATCGCCGCCGCAACCGAACACCACGATGACGCGGCCAGTCGTAAACGGACGTACGGATGCCAGGACATTGGAAAGCGCCTCGGGCTTGTGCGCGTAATCGACATAGGCGAGCGCGCCGGCCTTGGTGTGGCCGACGAGTTCGAGGCGCCCGGCGGCACCCTGCAATTTTTCGAGCGCCGCCATCGCCACCTTGGCCGGAACGCCCGTGGACATGGCAAGGCCGGCGGCGACAAGCGCGTTGGCCACCTGGAAATCACCAGCGAGGGGAATGTCGACCTCGAAGATCTGCCCCTCGGCATGAATTTCGGCGACCTGCTTGTGGCGGAAATGCTCGACGCGCTTCAGCGTCAGATAGTCACCCTTGCGCCCGACGGTGCGCACGACATGCCCAGCATCGATCGCCGCCTTGATCGCCTGCTCTGACCATGCATCGTCGGCGAAGATGACGGCCGGCGAGCCCTGCGGCAGCAACGTATCGAACAGCCGCATCTTGGCGGCCATGTAGTCCTCGATCGTCGGGTGGTAGTCCATATGATCGCGGCCGAGATTGGTAAAGGCCGCGGCGGCGAGCTTTACGCCATCGAGACGCGACTGGTCGAGACCATGGCTCGACGCTTCCATCGCCGCATGCGTGACGCCTTCGTCGGTAAGTTCCGCCAGAAGCTGATGCAGCGACACAGGGTCCGGCGTGGTCAGCGAGCCGTAATCGTTGCGCGTCGGAGACACGACCCCCGTGGTGCCGATCATCGCCGCCGGGTGGCCGGCATGCGCCCAGATCTGGCGGGTGAAGGACGCAACCGACGTCTTGCCGGCGGTACCGGTAACAGCGACCATTGTTTCCGGCTGCTTGCCGTAGAAATTCGATGCGGCGATCGACAGGAAGCGACGCGGCTCCTGGACCACGAGAACGGGAATGGACGTCTCGACGGCGTGCGCGGCGATGGCAACAGCTGCGCCACGCGCGGCGGCATCGGCGATGAAGCCCGCGCCGTCAGCCTTCGTTCCGGCGACCGCCACGAACGCCATTCCAGGCGTGATCTTGCGGCTGTCGGGAGAAAGGCCGGAAATCTCCAGCGCCCCAACCGGCCCGTCCAGCTGTTCCTTCAGTTCCGGAAAAGCGTTTCCGGCGATATCCCGCAGTTTCATAGAACTTCTCTCTCGAGCCGTGGCACCCCCATGGCGAATCGGCTGCGACATTCATTGTGACTCAATAAGACACCAACATGGCCGATCCGTCCTCACCGAACTTCGGTTCCACACCAAGGATCGGCGCCGCCCGCGCGATGATGTTCTTCACCATCGGCGCCGCGGTATAGGCCGCGATGTTCTGGCCCTTCTCGCCATTGTGCGGCTCGTCGCAGAATGTCAGCACCACATAGCGCGGATTGTCGATCGGGAAAGCGGCCAGAAAGGCGTTGAAGTTGAGGTTGGTGGCGTAGCGGCCATTGACGACCTTGTCGGCCGTGCCAGTCTTGCCGCCAACGTCGAAACCCGGCACGTCGGCATTGCGGCCGGAGCCCTTGATGCCGTTCAGCTTGAAGAGATAGCGCACGTCATCGCTGGTGGTCTTCTTGACGACGACTTCGGCCACGTTATCCGCCTGGTCGCGGCTGCGCGGCAGGAAGGTCGGCTCGATCAACTTTCCGCCGTTGACCAGCGCGGCCCCTGCCACCGCCGTCTGCAGCGGCGTGGTCGAGACGCCGTGGCCGAAGGAAATGGTCACCGAGTTGATCTTCTTCCAGACCTTCGGCTGGCTCGGCATCTTCACCTCGGGCAGCTCTGTCTTCATTTTGGTGAGCAGGCCGAGTTTGGTCAGATAGTCCTTCTGCGCTTCCATGCCGACGATGTCGATGATGCGGGCCGTGCCCACGTTCGACGAATACTGGAAGACTTCAGGCAGCGTCAGCCAGCGCCGCTGGCCATGGAAGTCATGAATGGTGAAGCCGCCGATACGGATCGGCTGCGTTGCGTCGAAGCTGGAATTGAGATTGACCTTGCCGGTATCGAGCGCCATGGCAAGCGAGAAGGTCTTGAACGTCGAGCCCATCTCGAACGTGCCGTTCGACATGCGGTTGAGCCAACCTTCCTTGGCGCCTTCAAGCGGGTTGTTCGGGTCGAAATCCGGCGCCGAGGCCATGCCCAGCACTTCGCCGGTGTGGATGTCGAGAACGACGGCGCCCGCACCCTTGGCTTCATAGTTCTTGACCGCGTTGACCACGACATCGCGCACGATGTTCTGGACACGGATATCGATCGACAGCTTGACCGGCTCCAACGGCTGATCGCTGGTCATGCCGACGGAGGCAAGATCGGCCAATCCCTGGTCGTCGATATACTTCTCCATGCCGGCAACGCCGCGGTTATCGACATTGACGTAACCGAGAATATGCGCGGCCGTGGCGCCGCCGGGATAGAAGCGGCGCTTTTCCGGGCGGAAGCCGATGCCGGGAATGCCGAGTGCCAGAATCTGGCTCTGCTGTTTCGGCGTCAGCTGGCGACGCAGCCAGGCGAAATGCGAGGTGCGGGTGGAAAGCTTCTTGTAAGTGCCCTTCATGTCGAGATCGGGAAGCACGGTCGTCAGCTTCTCGACGGCCTCGTCGGCGTCGACGATCTTGTTCGGCTCGGCAAACAGCGAGACGGTGCGAATGTCGGTCGCCAGCACTTCGCCGTTGCGATCCAGAATATCGGGGCGCGATGCCATCAAGCGGTCGGCCGGCGGTATGCTGGAGACGGTGTCCTGATCACGCACCGCATATTCGATCAGCCGCCCACCGATGACGCAGTAGAGGCAGACAAAGGCAAACGCCAGCAGGCCGACACGGTTCTTGGCCTGGCCACTGCGCTTCTTGCGCGTGCCCTGAATCGTTGTATTGCCGGACGGACCGCCGAAGCGGCTGTAGACGCCGGAGGAGAAATGCGCCTGGCTCTTGGCGTCCATGATGCGTGAAAGAAAGGACATCTCTACTCCACAGATCCGGTTGCCATATCGTCTTCGTCTTCAACCGGCTTTGCCGGCACGACCTTCGCCTTCGGCTTGGCGCCGCTCTTCGCGTCGGCCACTTCAGGCACAGGCACCTGCGACTTCAGCATCGGCAACTCCTTGGCGTGAACCAGGGAGGTCGAGACCGTCGGCTGCAGCTGCAGTTCGCTGTTGTAGTTGTTGACCAGCCGCTCAAGCCTGTTCGGCTGCGACTGCAGTGCCCAGTCGGCCTTCAGGAGGTCGATCGTGTCCTTCTCGAGCTTGATCTCGGCTTCGAGGCGATGGACCTCCTCGAGCTTCAGTTCGGCCCGGTGCTTGATCGTGTAGGTCAGAGCGGCCGCTGCCGTCATGACGCCAACCAGGATGAGGTCGAAGGTTCTCAGCATATCAGGCTCCGAGCTTTCCGAGGCTTGCGAGGTTGGGCAGTCCGAAGATCGACATGTCGGCGGCTTCGGCGGCAGCGGAGGTCCGCAGACCGGCACGCAGCTTCGCCGAACGCGAGCGCGGATTGATCGCGGCTTCGGCTTCGCTGGCGGACACCATCGGCTTGCCGATCCGATCGAAGGTCGCGGCGCGCTCGTGGGCAACCGGCATGTGGCGCGAACCGACGGCCTTGCCGGCACGGTCGGAGAAGAAGGTCTTGACGATCCGGTCTTCCAGCGAATGGAAGGTGACGACCACGAGCCGACCACCCGGCTTCAGCGACCGCTCGGCGGCAAACAGCGCCTGCGCCAGCTCACCTAGCTCGTCGTTGACGAAGATGCGCAGCGCCTGGAAGACGCGCGTTGCCGGATGGATCTTGTCCTTCATCTTGCGTGGCGTGACGATCTCGATCAGCCCGGCCAGATCGCGGGTGGTCTCGAACGGCTTGTCGGCGCGCCGCTTCTCGATCGCGTGCGCGATGCGCGGCGACTGGCTTTCCTCGCCGAGGAAATGGAAGATGCGGATGAGTTCGGCAACCTTGGCGCGGTTGACGACGTCGGCTGCGGAAACGCCTGCTGCCGACATGCGCATGTCGAGCGGCCCGTTCTTCTGGAACGAGAAGCCGCGATCCGCCTCGTCGATCTGCATCGACGACACGCCGATATCGAGGACAATACCGTCGAGCCCGCCGGCGGGCGCCTGATCGGCCAGATTGGAGAACTGCGCGTGAATGAGCTTGAGATGGCCGCCATGCGCCGCAACCAGTTCCTGGCCTGCAGCGATTGCCGTCGGATCACGATCGAGCGCGATCACGTCGGCGCCAGCGTTGAGGATCGCCGAGGTATAGCCGCCGGCACCGAAGGTACCGTCGAGAATGACCTTGCCAGCCGCAGGCTCGAGCGCCGTAAGCACCTCGCCGAGAAGAACCGGAATGTGGCGAACCGGTCCGCCACCGGCATCAGTAGAACCTTCGCCAGGATTCGCCGCCATTCCGTTCCCTCGTGTTACGAGGAACGCCTGCCCGCCAGCCTGCGCTCCTCTCGTGCCCGCAACTGGACAGCCTGAAATTCCTTCGGCTGCCACAGTTGAAAATGATCCGCCCGACCGACGAAGGTCACTTCGTCCGAAATCCCGGTGAAATCGCGGATGAAATCCGTGACCATCAACCGACCCTCGGCGTCGAGCTTCATGAAGACCCCGCCCCCGTGAATGAGGAGCGACATCTCGTTGGCTTCCGGCGAAAACGGATCCCCCGCAGCAATCTGCCGTTCGAACCTTTCGAGAAGCTCCGAACCGCCGACGCTGATCGCCGGAAACACAAAATCCTGGAAGCAGTACAAATCCTGGATATTGCCTTGCGCCAGCACCGACCGAAATGCCGCCGGCACGGAAACCCGGCCCTTGGAATCGATCCTGTTGGTCGCATGTGAAAGGAAGCGGCTCATGACACGAAACATCCGTTCCCGAAAGAGCCCCGACAGACATCACGCGCCCGGAACCCCAAACATCAGACACAGCTTCGCAGGCTGAATGAGCAAAAACCCATCCAGCGCCTCCGCAACGGAGAACGCCTTTACTATGCGATTGGTGGGCACTTGATTGCCCTTGCGCAGTGCAGGAATGGGATAACATGGGACCATATGGGCGTCAATGGGAAACGCCCGTCTCACGATGAGCGCAGTATCGAAAATTTATAAGCTGTTAAGTTTAACAAAGGGTTATGAACGCGCAGATCCCAGCCACTGGCGCGCAGTCATCCCATCCGTCACGCACGGACCCATGACTGGAAAACCGGATGCGCAACAGGCACTTAAGGCCGCAAAACCCGATCCCTCCCAAGGACCGCGCACACGCCCCCTCGAAAAGCGAGAGCGGCGAAGAAACAAACGCCCGGCACGCAGCAATGCGGAAACCGACCACACTCGACATGCAGACAGATCTTCAAACGGCAAGAGCAAAGAATCGTGCCGCCGGGGCACCTATCATAGAAACATTAAATATAGTATATTCATAAATAGAAATTTTATAATAAAAACCAGCTTATCCGCAAACCAACCAAATAAAAATGGAGAAGTGTGATGCCAAGTTTCAGCTTCGGCGGAATTTTACCGGCTTCGAAGACTCAAGATTCGGTGATCCCATCTACGAAAATGGGTCTTACATCGGAAATTAAGTGCATAACCTGTGGAAAACTATTAAAAAGATGGTCGGCATTGTCGTCGGCAGTGACCACCTGCGAAGAATGTTCGGCGCAGCCGCGAACGTCCCACTGAGCCATTCAGGATCAGTGAAATCGTATGCTTCGCGGGGAAGATAATCGCCAGTTGGCCTGTAAGCCGGGTTCTGTATGGCTCCGGCCGAAACCGGAACGTGGCAGCCATTCCTCTGGGACAACGTTTGCACGCTGCCTCTCGCAACCCACCCGGATGACTGGCCTGGAAACCAGCCGGACGGCTTGCGCCGTCCGCGTCATCCCTATTCGGTCTTGCTCCCGGTGGGGTTTACCGTGCCATCGCCGTTGCCGGAGATGCGGTGGGCTCTTACCCCACCCTTTCACCCTTACCTGCCGAGGCAGGCGGTTTGCTTTCTGTGGCACTTTCCCTGAGGTCGCCCTCGCCGGACGTTATCCGGCACCGTGTTTCCGTGGAGCCCGGACTTTCCTCACCCTACCGTCTTTCGACATTGGTAAAGCGCGGCTGCCCGGCCAACTGGCAAGGCTCCCTTAACGGAGAGCGGAGAGGAATGCCAACGAAATATCGGCCACCGCTAGCGGAAATACGGTTTGAAATCCGTTGCGTAGCCCTGCCCGTTGATTCGACCTTCGAGCAACAGCTCGGCTCCGAGCCGCCCGATCTCGTCCGAGCTCTTGGCAGCCGTGCCGCAACCGCCCGTCAGCACGCCGATCCTTGACGAAGACGTATAGCCGATCATCGGGTAGCCGCTTGGCGTGAACGAGACGACACATGAGCCGCTGGAAAGCGTCACCGGCTTGAGCTCGGGAACGACGCGCGAGATCACCCGCATCAGATGCTGCTGCACACTCTCCCGCCCATCCGTCCTGAACCAGGACCGTAGCTCCGGCTCCTGAGAAAGCCTGACGTCGTCGGGATCGCCGCCGATCTTCATGTAGAACTTTCCGTCGGGATAGCGGATCGGTGGCAGCATGTAGAAGTCGTCGATTCCATCGGGGCCGCTGGTCCCGTGCATGATCAGCGACGGCATGCCGGCAAAGGCTGCGGCGGCCGCCTCGTCGACCTCGTAGAAAGCGACCGTGCGCGCATAAACCTTCAGATCAACCGGCTGCGGCAAGAGATTCTCCGCAATGGAGAAACCGCCGGCCGCCAGCAGCACCTTCTCGGCGCGATAGGTCATGCCGGCCGCCGTCTCGACGGCAACCACGCCGCCCTCCTCGCGGATCGCGACCGCAAAATCGCGAACGACGGATGCCCCGGCCTTCTCGGCAGCCACCGACTGGGCGCGGACCAAATTGCGCGGGCTGATATAGCCGGCGCCCGTGGCCTCGTGGACACCCTGACTGCCGGCAGGGAGGGCAAAGAACGGAAAGCGGCGCTTGAGGCCGGCATCGTCAAGCGTTACCGTCTCGACGCCCAGCGACGCCGCCGCCGCGGATGTCCGCTTGACATAGCTCTCGGCACCGCCCTCTTCCGGGCCGACCACAAGGCAACCCGCGGGCGTATAGAACGAGATGCCGCTATCGCGTTCGATGTCGCCATAGCGTGCGATCGAACGATTGGCGAGCAACGCCCAGTCGCGATCGGGATCGATGGTGCGGGTAATGCGCCCCTCGTCATAATGGCTGGCAAAGACGCCGGAATGGCTTTTCCGATCGGCCGGCTCGTCGGGCCCGATCACCGCAACGCCGTCCGTCCGCCGCGCCAGATGCCTGGCGGCGGCGGCACCCATCATGCCTCGGCCGACAATGATGTACTTGAAATCCACATCCATGATCATCTCACCTATCGAAAAACCGGTGTCAGTTCGCTGCCGAAATCCGCGTCGCCCAGCCGCCCTTCCGTTATCAGCACAGCACCGAGGCGTCCGAGTTCGTCCGACGATTTGGCCGCCACGAAATTGCCACCCGTCAGCACCGCGATCCGCGGCGACGACGTGAATCCGGCATAGGATAGGCAGTTGGCGTGAAGGTCGCAACGCAGGGTGCCATCGTCACCGGGCAGCCGGCGAGATCCGGCATCAGATCGCTGGCGGCAGCAACCAGCAGCTCGCGCTCGGCCGCATCGCCATCCGAGCGAAACCAGGCGCCGGCATCTTGCAGCGTTTCGAAGGTCCGCTGCTCGGTATCGCCGCCGAGCTTCAGATAGGTCTTGCCATCGGGATAGCGCACGGGTGGGAGAATGTAGACGTGATCCTCGTCACGATCGCCGAAAACTATGCTCGACGGCATGTCGCCGAAGATCGCCATCTCGCGTTCGCCAAGCTCGTAGAACACGACCGTGCGCGCCGCGACGCGAATATCGATCGGATCAGGAAGAAGCTCGTTGAAATTGCTGAAACCGCCGGCCGCCGCCAGCACGCGCTCGCCCGTCAAGATCCTGTCGCCCGCGGTCACCTCGACATGCGTGCCGGCATCTCTGACGCCGGTCACCGTCGCATCGATCAGCGTTACGCCGCCGGCCTCGGCTAGCGACACCTGCGCACGAACCAGAGCGCGGGGATTGATATGTCCCGCCCGGCGCTTCTCGAAATAGCCGCTGAAGGAAGGTCTTAGCGAAAATTGCGGGAACCGCTCCCGCAAGGCATGCGCATCCAGCGTTTCGAAATCGACGCCAAGCTTGGCGGAAACCTCGATGGCGCGGCCGAGATAACCCTGTCCCGGCTGCGGCGCGGGACCGGCGAAAAGGCATCCGGCCTCCGTGAAGAAGGGTATGCCGCTTTTCGCTTCGATCTCCACGTAACGATCCAGCGAACGGCCGGCGAATGTCGCCCAGGCCATGTTGTCGTCGAATGTCCGGGTAATCCGCGCTTCGTCATAATGGCTGGCAAAGACACCGTGGTGGCTTTTGCGCTCGACCGGCTCACGCGGGCCGACCAGCGCCACACCTTCGGTCATCGCGGAAAGATGGCGGGCCGCAGCCGCACCCATCATCCCGCGCCCGATCACGATTACTTTGAAATCGACTGCCATCTCTCACCTCGTTTTCGAGGCGAGATAGCATGACCACCAAGTTGAATCATATCGTTAAGTGCGAGGCTCAAGCGATTCAGCGACAAGCCCTTTCGACGTGCACCGGGCCTCGGCCCGGCCGGTCGATCCGATCGCTCGAACCCGATCAGTCGATCATCGCCATGACCTTGCCGCAATAGGCCTTGGAAACCGGATTCATCCGCGTCGCCGCATGGCCGGCATTGTACTTGAGAATGGTGCCGCAGGTTTCGCCGCCGCCGAGTTCGTGGGCTGCCGCAAGATACTTCATGCCATACTTGATGTTGGTATCAGGATCGAAAAGCCCCTTGCTCGAACCCGAGTAACCCATCATCCGTGCCGTGGCGGGCTTGATCTGCATGAGGCCGATTTCGCCGGCGCTGCCGCGTGCGTTGGGATTGTAATTGCTCTCGACGCGAACCACGGCATGTGCGAGTTCGATCGGAACATCATATTGCCGGGCGTACTTCACGATGATCGCTGCATACTTGCTGCCAGGCATCTCAGGCATAGCGAAACCGGAGGTTCTATCGACGGTCTTCAATGCCACGGTCTTCTGAGGCTTCTGAGCACTCGGCGCCTTCTGGGCCTTGTGAACCTTCTCAGTCTTCCGGACCTTTGGCGCCTTCTTGGACGTCTCGGCCTTCTCAGTCTTCAGGATCGGCGTCTTGTCTGTTGTTTGCGCTCTGTTGCCCCAATCGCCTGCAAAAGCGCAATTGAATCCCATCAGCAGAGCGCTCGCGCACACCGCAGCAGAAATAATCTTTCTCATGTAGTAGAAGTACTCCGACCAAAAGAAATGCATTGATTCAGGTGAAATCCAACCAATGCACATTTCCGCCAAAATACTTAATTTCGAGGCGGATATTCTTTTATGTTTCATTTTACGACGTTGCAGGCCCACAACTAAGCAACGATCGCCGTTCAGCGACTGGGGTTAGACCATCGCATTGAGGAGATAATAGGGAAAACATGTGGCAGCGCAGCATACCCCCAAAATCTAGGGATAATTGCTATTGCGCGGACGGCCGCTCAGGCACCGTAGCGCGGCAGGGCAGCAAGCAGGCGGTGGAGCGTATCGATGGTCGAAAAGTCGGCGATCCCATCGACCCTCTCAGGCCGGAAATGGCGCTGGAACGCCTCGACTTCCCCAGCCATCTTGTCAGAAAATTCGCCTGATATCTCAGTGCCGTAACCATAGAGCGACAGCATCGACTGCAGGGCCTCGACCGGCTGCCCCTGATCGCCACGCTGAAAGAACCGACCGCCGGTAATTGGCGCCGGTGAAACCCAGTGGCCGACACCCCTCTCGTGCAGCAGATCCCAAGGGAAGTTTTCACCCGGGTCGAGCTTGCGTCTTGGGGCCACATCAGAGTGCGCAAGCACCCTTTCCGGCGCGATCGACCAACGTTCGCCGCAGTCGCGACACAATTCGATCACCGCATCCACCTGCATCTGTGGGTAGCGAGGCAGCCCGCCGGGATGACCGGCATTGGCGATCTCGATGCCGATCGACGCCGAGTTGATGTCGGTATTGCCGTGCCAGACGCTTTTGCCCGCATGCCAGGCGCGCCGCGCCTCCGGCACCAGTTGCACGACATCGCCGTTCTCGTGAACGAAATAATGGCTGGAGACCTGGCTTTCCGCGCGACAGAGCCAGTCCAGCGCGCCCTCGGCGGTCGGCATCCCGGTGTAGTGCAGGATCAGCATGTCTGGCTTCTGCCCGTCGACACGCTCGCCATGGTTTGGCGATATCCGCACGCTGGCCTTGGCGTAGTCTGCCGTAAAGGCGCTCATGCGGCCCGGCGTTCCTTTTCGATCGCCTCATAGGCGGCATTGAGCGCCGCCATGCGTTCATTGGCAATCGCATGAAATTCCGCCGGCACGCCGCGCGAAATCAACCGATCGGGATGATGCTCGTGGACGAGGCCGTGGTAGCGACGGCGGATCGTCGGGAAATCGTCGGACGGCGAGACGCCGAGAACTTTATAAGGGTCATGACCGATCGAAACATGCCTAGCCGCAATCCGCTCGAACCGCTCTTCGCTCATCTGGAAGATTTCGGCGACATGCGTCAGGAACGCCATTTCCTTCTCATGGATAAGACCATCCGCCTTGGCGATATGGAACAGACCGTCGAGGACTTCCTCGAGAACTGGGCAATTCGCGGCGCAGGTCACGCACAGCGTCGACAGCCGCTCGGCATAGGCCTCGTAACCCGCCACGTCCTGGCGCGCCAGATTGTAGAGACGGGCGACGTTGACAGCCTGATCCTCGGGAAATTCGAAAATCTCGCGAAACGCGTTCACTTCCTTCTCGCTGACGATTCCATCCGCCTTGGCCATCTTGGCCGATAGCGCGATGATCGCCACGGAGAACGCAACCTTGCGCCGGGTCTCCGGGTCGCCTTCGAAAACGGTGCGAATAGCCTCGACCACGGCGGAAAGCGCATTTCCCGCAGCGTTGCCAATGGCGTTCAGCAGTTTTTCCCAGAAGGACATCAGGTCTCTCGTGCAATAAAAAGAGAAACACGTTGACCAAATAAAGGTTGCCTTTGCAAGATCACGATTGGTCGTAGAGTTGAAAACACCTTTCACATTTCGGTAATGGTCGCGTGGGAACGGCACGGAATGCGCAAACCCGTACCTCCGTCGAACGATATCAAGAGCTCCTTTCAACCGCCGCTCGCGCTTGAAACGATTAGATCGGCCTTCCGCCATTTTCAGCAGCGGAAAGCCGCATTTTTCATCAAAACAACACTTTACAGTCATCTCCGCCTGCCGCATCCATGCTTGAACTGAAAACAGCCCATGATCCAGACGATAGCGGAGGCACCATGCCGAAAAAGAAAGTCGCACTGCTCACGGCCGGAGGCCTGGCACCTTGTCTCTCCTCGGCAGTCGGCGGGCTGATCGAGCGCTATACCGACGTCGCCCCTGAGATCGATCTGATCGCCTACCGCTCCGGCTACCAGGGCGTGCTGCTCGGCGACAGCATCAAGATCACATCAGACATGCGCGAGAAGGCGTATCTCCTGCACCGCTATGGCGGCTCGCCGATCGGCAACAGCCGCGTCAAGCTCACCAACGCAGCCGACTGCGTCAAGCGCGGCCTCGTCAAGGAAGGCGAAAACCCACTGCGGGTGGCGGCGGAACGGCTTGCCAGCGACGGCGTCAGCATCCTCCACACCATCGGCGGCGACGACACCAACACCACTGCGGCCGATCTCGCCGCCTATCTCGCGGCCAACGGCTACGACCTCACCGTGGTCGGCCTGCCGAAGACCGTCGACAACGACGTGGTGCCGATCAAGCAGTCGCTCGGCGCCTGGACGGCTGCCGAAGTCGGCGCCCACTTCTTCGACAATGTCAGCAACGAGCAGACGGCAGCGCCACGCACGCTGATCATCCACGAAGTCATGGGCCGCCATTGCGGCTGGCTGACAGCCGCGACCGCCCGCGCCTATCTCCAGCGCACCAAAAACAATGAATATGTCGACGGCCTGATGACCAATGCGAACATGAAGAGCATCGACGCCGTCTATCTGCCGGAGACGATCTTCGATCTCGAGGCCGAATCAGCCCGGCTAAAGGAAGTGATGGACCGCACCGGCCACGCGACCGTCTTCGTCTCCGAAGGGGCGTGCCTCGACGCCATCGTCGCCGAGCGCGAAGCGGCGGGCGAGACCGTCAAGCGCGATGCCTTCGGTCACGTCAAGATTGATACGATCAACGTCGGCGGCTGGTTCCAGAAGCAGTTCGCCAGTCTCTTGAATGCCGAACGTTCCCTCGTGCAGAAATCGGGCTACTTCGCCCGCTCCGCCCCCGCCAATGCCGACGATCTCCGCCTGATCCAGAGCATGACCGACCTTGCCGTCGAAAGCGCGCTCAACAAGGTCTCCGGTGTCACCGGCCACGACGAGGGCCAGAACGGCAAGCTGCGCACCATCGAATTCCCGCGCATCAAGGGCGGCAAGCCCTTCGACACGTCGGTCAAGTGGTTCGGCGAAGTGATGGACGAGATCGGGCAGAAATACCGCGACGCATGATTGACGCAAGCTGCATATGATGTCTTTGCTTGCTCAATAGGGAAGAGGAGGTATTTCCATGTCGTTCGAAGCCTGGCTCGCTTTTGCGGCTGCGTCCGCGATTATGCTCGCAATTCCAGGACCGACGATCCTCCTCGTCGTATCATATGCGCTCGGTCACGGTCGCAAGACGGCCCTTGCAACGGTCAGCGGCGTGGCGCTCGGCGATTTCACAGCGATGACCGCCTCGTTATTCGGCCTCGGCGCGCTTCTCGCCGCGTCGGCGACGCTGTTCACCGTGCTCAAGTGGATCGGCGGCGCTTATCTGATCTGGCTTGGCATCAAGCTCTGGCGGGCGCCGATCATATCAGGGCCGATGGCCGACAACGACAATCTGCCGGAAGAGAAGTCGCTGAAGATCTTTCTGCATGCCTATGTCGTTACCGCGCTCAATCCGAAGAGCATCGTCTTCTTCGTCGCCTTCGTGCCGCAGTTCCTCAATCCGGCCCTGCCCTTCTTCGGTCAGATGCTGGTCATGGAGGCAACGTTCCTCGTCCTCGCGACGATCAACGCCTCGACCTATGCCCTTGCCGCACACGCCGCGCGAGGCCTGATTCGCAAGGCCGCGGTGCAGCGCGCGGTCAACCGAACAGGCGGCACATTGCTGATTGCCGCCGGTGCCGTGACGGCTGGATATCGACGCATTGCCGCGTAGAAATTTTCTCCGGGTTGCCGCAAAGCCACGAATAGGTTAATTGGCAGATCAAGGCTTAAGGTTTTTGGTAACTTTTAACGCTGCCGGGGCGGCGCGTTTCACGAGAGTGAGAGTATGGCAGCGATCGGTATTTCCGGCTTGAAACGCAACCTCATCGTATCGACGATGCTGTGCTGCGTGGCCGCTGGTTGCTCGAGCGTCGAATATACGTCCCAAGCAGATCTGATGGCCGAGCAGGTCGTTGTTCCGACCCCCAAGCCCGGCGAAGATGCGATGTTCGCAGCCATTCCAGCCGGAGAAGGCGCGCCCGCGACCGAGATGATCGCCGGTGCCGACCAGACGGCACCGACCGTCGCGACCGCGGCCATGCCGAGCACCGATCCCCTGCAACAGACAGCCCAGCTCCAGCCGGTGGCCTATGGCCAGATTCCGCTGACGCCCGAGATGACGGCGATCCAGTCCGTTGTGCCGACGCCGCGTCCTGGCACGCCGGCGACAGAACTCGCCTTCGCCGCCAGCCCGCAGAACAACGCGGTGGCTGCCCTGTCAGCAATCGACACGACGCCGCATCAGATGATGGACTACGGCTTCGACACGTCGGGCCCGATCGACCCGCCTGCCGCACCGCCGATGTTTGGCGACGACGACGATGACGGCGCACCGACGGTCGAAAAGAGCGCGATTACCAAGATCATCGACAAGTACTCGCAGATCTACAAGGTCCCGGCATCATTGCTTCACCGCGTCGTGCATCGCGAAAGCCGCTACAATCCGAAGGCCTACAACAAGCGCGGCTACTTCGGCCTCATGCAGATCAAGTACAACACCGCCAAGTCGATGGGTTACGACGGGCAGCCGGAAGGCCTGTTCGACGCCGAAACCAACATCAAATACGCGGCAAAATACCTGCGCGGCGCTTGGCTGGTATCGGACAGCAGCGAAGACAACGCTGTCAGGCTTTATGCGCGCGGCTACTACTACGACGCCAAGCGCAAGGGCATGGACGACATCGCCCAGGGCAACTACTAGCACTTAACGCGTGCTGGAGCGCTTACCGGTCGTTCGCCAACGTTTCGATGACATTCCTCAACAGAACCTGCGGCCTGTAGCCCAGCCAGCTCGGCGTCAGCCCGAGCCGCAACACCACCATCTCTGCAGACGGTATCACCGCCATGCTCTGCCCGTCATGCCCTTCCAGCCACAGGGCATCGTCGGGAATGCCGTCATCGGCATTGCCAGGCGGCTTGAGCCAGGCCTGACCGCGTGAATACGCTCCGCCCGACGTCACAGTCGGCGTCCACATCATCCGCATGAAATGTTCCGGCAGCAGCCGCTCGCCATTCCACACGCCATCCTGAACCAGGAACTGGCCGAATCGCGCCCAGTCGCGGGCCGTGGCGTAGAGATAGGAGCTGCCGGCGAACGTACCGCGCGCGTCCGCCTCCAGCACCGCGCTCGACATTCCGAGTCGCGCAAACAGCGCCTGCCGGGGATAATCCAGCGCCTGCCTGGCATCCGCGATCCGGTTCATCCAGATGCGTGAGATCAGCACTGAGGTGCCGCTCGAATAGTTGAATTTCGTGCCTGGATCGGACGAGAGCGCGCGGCTGGCCGGAAGCGCCGTCTCGTCGGCGTCGAGATAGAGCATCCGCGTCACATCCGCCACGGTTCCATAGTTCTCGTTGAACCCCAGGCCGCTCTCCATCGCCAACAGATGCGCCAGCGTGATCCGCGATCGTGGGTCGTTTTGCCACTGCGGCAGCAGGTCTGCATCCTCGAACGCCATCTTGCCTGACGACATCAGCCGCCCGACCACCGCCGCGTTGACGGTCTTCGTCATCGACCATCCGATCAGCGGTGTTTCCGGGCCAAATCCCTCTCCGTAGACCTCTCCGACGATCCTGCCTTTATGAACGACGACGACCGCCCGCATATCAGGTCCGGTCAGCTCTTTCCGCGCGAGCAGCGCCGCAATGCGCGCATCGGCGAACGATCCAACCGCATTCCCTTCCGGCCAGTTCTCCTTGCTTTCCAGCGGCTTGGGTTGCGGTGCATCGGGAACGGCCAGTTGCGCTGCCTCGAAATCGCCATCCGGCACGCTGGCACAGCCGAAGCCATCGCGATAGGCGGCATAGTTGGCCGCGAACATGCCGAGGATCCGCGCTGTCACCCGCTTCTGCGCGTGATCGACGTCGACAGTGATCAGCCGCAGCAACGGATTTCCCGGCGCCTGCACGTCCTTCGCCAGCACCGCATCCGCATCGCGCCCGGCCACGAAAACATTCGAGCAGACGATCTTGGCCGCATAGCCATCACCAACCCGCAGCAGTTCCGGCGGGCTGACATAGAGCCAGCCGGCGCCGATGGCGGCGATGACGAGCAGCAGGACAGCAACGGCCTTCAGGACACGCAGAACAACTGGCATAGGCACCCCTCCGAAACGCTAAGGAAGCAGGAAAATCGAAAGTGCGGAAGCCCCTCGATCGGCCGCATGCTCTCATCGATGCACGCTTTCCACAGCCAAAGCCGCCCACAGGCAACGTCATCAAACTGTAGTCCCGCCGCGTTAAACGCCCTGAACGCCAAAAAGTTGAGAGACTCACTTATGACGGAATTTGCACCGGACGCCGGCTTCCGCAAGAACCGGAAACTCAAGGCAGCGCTCCTCCGCCACAAGGCCTTCTCGAAAGAGGGTCTGTCCGAACGTCTGTTCGGTATGCTTTTCTCCGGCCTCGTCTACCCGCAGATCTGGGAAGACCCCGATCTCGACATGCTGGCGATGGAGCTAGAGCCGCATCACCGCATCGTCACCATCGGCTCCGGCGGCTGCAACATGCTCGCCTATCTCTCGCAGAGCCCGGCCTCGATCGACGTCGTCGATCTCAACCCGCACCACATCGCCCTCAACAAGCTGAAGCTGTCCGCCTTCCGGCATCTGCCGAGCCGCGCCGATCTCGTCCGCTTCCTCGCCAGACCCGGCCAGACCGCCAACAGCCAGTCCTTCGACCGGTTCCTGTCGGCCAATCTCGACGACACGACGCGCAACTACTGGAACGGCCGCAAGCTCGGCCGCCGCCGCGTCACGGTGTTTGACCGCAACATCTACAAGACCGGCCTGCTCGGTCGCTTCATCGGCGCCGCCCACCTTCTCGCCCGCATCCACGGCGTAGACCTCACCGACATTGCCAAGGCGAAGACACTCCAGGAACAGCGCCAGCTTTTCGACGAGAAGATCGCGCCGCTTTTCGAAAAGCCTGTTGTCCGCTGGATCACCAGCCGCAAGAGCTCGCTGTTCGGCCTCGGCATCCCGCCGCAGCAATATGACGAGCTGGCAAGCCTCGCCGCCGACAATTCGATCGCGCCGGTGCTGCGCCACCGGCTGGAAAAACTCACCTGTCATTTCCCGATGCAGGAAAACTACTTCGCCTGGCAGGCCTTCGCCCGCCGCTACGCCGAGGAAGGCGAAGGCCCGCTGCCGACCTACCTGAAGCCTGAGCACTACGAAGCGATCCGCGCCAATGTCGACCGCGTCAGCGTCCATCATGCGAGCTTCACCGAGCTGCTCGCAGGCGAACCGGCCGCCTCGCGCGACCGCTACATCCTGCTCGACGCGCAGGACTGGATGACCGACCAGCAGCTGAACGACGTCTGGTCGGAAATCTCGCGCACCGCCCGCGACGGTGCCCGCGTAATCTTCCGCACCGCCGCCGAAAAGAGCATCATCGAAGGCCGCCTGTCGCCTGCCATCCGCGACCAGTGGACCTATCTCGCGGATCGCTCGCTCGAACTGACCGCGCAAGACCGCTCGGCGATCTACGGCGGCTTCCACATCTATGTGAAGAAGCCATGAGCCCAGTGGAGACCCGCGCCTCCGCACCGGCCGAAAACCATGCCGACCTGATGGACGGCATGTACCGCTACCAGCGTCACATCTACGACCTGACGCGCAAATACTACCTGCTGGGTCGCGACCAGACGATCAGCAACCTCGACCTCGGGCAGAACGCGACGCTGCTCGAAGTCGGCTGCGGCACCGGCCGCAATCTGGCGCTGGCCCACAGGCATTTTCCGCAGGCGAGGCTCTACGGCCTCGATATCTCGCAGGAAATGCTGATCTCGGCGCGCAAGACCTTTGCGGGCCATCCCATCTCGGCCGACTTTCGCGTCGCCGACGCCACCGCCTTCACGCCGCAGGAATTCGGCACGGATGGTTTCGACCGCGTGATGATCTCCTACGCGCTGTCGATGATCCCGGACTGGCAGCGCGCCGTCGACGCGTCACTCGCCGCGCTCAACCCCGGCGGACAACTGCACATCGTCGATTTCGGCCAGCAGGAACGCCTCCCGGCCTGGTTTCGCGCCCTCCTCCGCTCGTGGTTAACGAAATTCCACGTCACCCCTCGCGCCGATCTGCGTGAGGTCCTGCGGGCCAAGGCGGACCTTGAAAACGCCGCCCTGACTTTCAAGAGCATCGGCGGCGGCTATGCCTGGCGGGCAATTATAATTAAAGGCCGCTAATATTTAGCTTGAAACTAACCGATTTTTTACGTTGATATGGTGAATAGAGGGGCATCTATCTGCTGGGCACGTCATTTTCGAAGGTCAGGCTGTGGGGCGACAAGATCATTCTGTTCACAACGGAACACCCATGCGCCGGCTCCTGTTATGCGTATTGCCCCTGGCCATCATGCTCGCTGGCTGCACCTCGTCAGGCTACGACTATCTCTCGACAGCGTCGATAAAGCCGAAAATGCGTTTTCAGGACACGGATCCGCAGGATTTCGGCCCGAAGCATCCACAGCAGAACGCGATTCACGGTATCGACATTTCCAAGTGGCAAGGTGACATCGACTGGCAGACGGTCCGCAAGTCAGGCGTTGCCTTCGCCTTCATCAAGGCGACCGAGGGCAAGGACCGCGTTGATCCGCGCTTCAGCGAATACTGGCAGGAAGCCCGCCAGGTCGGCATTCCGCACGCCCCCTACCACTTCTATTATTTCTGCTCGTCAGCCGACGAACAGGCCGACTGGTTCATAAGCAACGTGCCGAAGGAGGCCATGCGCCTGCCGCCGGTGCTCGATGTCGAGTGGAACGGCGAATCGAAGACCTGCCGTACACGGCCTGATCCTGAAACCGTGCGCTCCGAGATCAAGCGCTTCATGGACAGGCTCGAGGCCTATTACGGCAAGCGCCCGATCATCTACACCTCGGTGGATTTCCATCGCGAAAACCTCGACGGCTATTTCCAGGACTACCACTTCTGGGTTCGCTCGGTCGCCAAGCACCCCGAAGTCACCTACGCCAACCGCCGCTGGGCGTTCTGGCAGTACACCTCGACCGGCGTCATTCCCGGCATCAAGGGCCCGACTGACATTAACGTGTTCGCGGGCTCTGCGAAGAACTGGAATAACTGGGTAGCGTCTGTATCCAAGGATAGGAATTCTTAGTAACGTCGCGCTTTCTTTCTTGCTTCTGTCACAATCATTTGGGACATCGACAGCAATTCAAGCAATGACGAGGATACACTCCATGCACCGCACGCCTGCTAGCCGTTCTGCGCTCGCTCTCTTACTCGCCGTCGGCCTCGCAACCGGCGCGGCAGCGCAAACACCGGCCCCGGCCGCTCCGGCTGAACAGGCACCTGCTGCGGCAGCCGCTCCTGCCGTCGCCTGCGACGGCGACCTCTCCACGTTCCTCGCCGGCGTCAAGGCCGAAGCGATCGCCGCCGGCGCTTCCGCCGAAGCCGCCGACCGGGCACTCGCTGGCGCCCAGATCGACCCCAAGGTTCTGAGCCGCGACCGCGCCCAGGGCGTCTTCAAGCAGACTTTCCTCGAATTTTCACAACGCACCGTCAGCCAGGCCCGCCTCGACATCGGCCGCCAGAAGATGAAGCAGTATGCCGACGTTTTCGCTCGTGCCGAGCAGGAATACGGCGTGCCTCCAGGCGTCATCACCGCCTTCTGGGCGATGGAGACCGACTTCGGCGCCGTGCAGGGCGATTTCAACACCCGCAACGCGCTGGTGACGCTGGCGCATGACTGCCGCCGCCCGGAACTCTTCCGCCCGCAGTTGATCGCGCTGATCGAAATGGTCCAGCACGGCGACCTCGACCCTGAGACCAACACCGGCGCATGGGCCGGCGAAATCGGCCAGGTGCAGATGCTGCCGCGCGACATCATCGCCTACGGCATGGACGGCGACGGCGACGGCCACGTCCGCCTCAAGCAGAGCGGCCCGGACGCCATCCTGACCGCCGCCCGCTTCATCCAGCATCTCGGCTTCACGAAGGACCAGCCGTGGCTGCAGGAGGTCACCCTTCCTGAGAGCCTGCCCTTCGAAAAGTCCGGACTCGGCGGCACCATGACCGCCGGCGAGTGGTTCGCGCTCGGCGTCAAGCCGCGCAATGGCGACACCAGCTTCGGCACGCTGCGCGGCGATCTCGTCCTGCCGCAGGGTCGCCTCGGACCAGCCTTCATCGCCTACCCGAACTTCGGCATCTATCTCGAGTGGAACAAGTCCTTCATCTATACGACCTCAGCCGCCTACTTCGGCACCCGCCTCTCCGGCGCGGAGCCCTATCTGAAGGGCACCCCGGAACAGGGGCTGACCAATGACCAGATGAAGGAGCTTCAGACCAAGCTCGACACCATGGGCCACGACGTCGGCGCCATCGACGGCATTCTCGGCTCCGGCACCCGCGTCGCCATCCAGAAGCAGCAGCAGCGCCTGGGCATGCCGGCGGATGGCTGGGCAACGCCCGCCCTCCTCAACGCGCTCTGAGCAGCACCCAATGAGTCACGATGAGCCGGGCCACGAGCCCGGCTTTTTCGTTTCCAGATTTCTATTGCTTCTCATAGGCTTATGCTGCGCCTTCAATCCGCCGCAGGCGTAAATGCCGGATCGCCCAGTTTTACGCTCCGTTAAAATCTGTGAATATTTTCGCTAGGCATTTTTGCCAGCGATTCCAGCGCAATAGCTTTTGTCACCACCGGGAGATGTGACATTTTCGCCGCATCGCAGCAAAAAAATCGCTTTTCAAGCGCCGCAATCCCGACATATTATGGGTCTGTTAACGCGAGGAGAAAGACATGGGACTGACACGATCCTTCAATGTCCTTTTGATCGGTGCAGCGTTTCTATTTGTGGTGTCGATGCTTTTCGTCTGACACCAGCTGCCTCTCAAGGGCTATGCCGAAACTCCTGAAGAGCGAACAGTTCAGAATCCAAAAGGCGCATGCCATCACGGCATGCGCCTTTTGGTTTTATAGACGTGTTTATCAGGCAGCCGCGCCGGCGCTCTTCGCATCCCGCTTGAAGCCGAGATTGGTCAGCACTGCCGACACCAGCGGCGAACGGTTCATCGTGTAGAGATGGAAATCGCTGATGCCGCGCCTGGCCAGATCCTCGATCTGCTCGGCAGCGACATCGGCGGCCACCTTGGCCCGCTCTTCCGGCTTGTCGTCATATCCAGCAAAGCGCTCATCCAGGAACGCCGGAATGACGGTACCGCAGGCACCGGCAAAGCGCTTCAGCTGCGTCAGGTTCATGATCGGCATGATACCGGGAACGACGGGAATGCCGATCCCGGCAGCCCGCACCTTCTCCAGATACCGCTCGAAATTGTCGTTGTCGAAGAAGAACTGCGTCAGCGCCCGGTTGGCGCCGTTGTCGGCCTTGCGCTTCAGCATGTCGATATCGGCCGCCACGTCGCGGCTTTCCGGGTGCTTCTCCGGATAGGCGGAAACCGAGATCTCGAAATCACCGATTTCACGCAGGCCCGCGACCAGTTCCGATGCATTGGCATAGCCACCGGGATGCGGCGTGTAAGGCGCCCCAACGCCATCCGGCGTATCGCCGCGCAGGGCGACGAAATGCTTCACGCCGGCAGCGCGAAAACTCTCGACGACGCTGTGTGTCTCATCCTTGGTCGCGCCGACACATGTCAGGTGCGATGCGGTTGCGAGTGGGGTCGAGGCGATGAAGCGCGACACGGTTGCCAGTGTCGGCGCCTTGGTCGTTCCCCCGGCACCGTAGGTCACCGATACGAAATCAGGGTTCCAGTCCTGCAACTCGCCGACAGCCTTCCACAGCTGGCTTTCCGCCTCATCCGACTTCGGCGGAAAGAACTCGAAGGAGATGCCGATCCGCTTGCGCGCGTCGTGGTTCAAAGTCATGTCAGTCTCTCCCGGCAAAGGTAGGTGCGGCATGGTCGCTCTCGGCGGAGGCCATCAGACGCCTGGGGTCGCGCGCGAGCCAGATGGTGACCGTAAGTCCCTGCCCGCTCTCGTGACCCGGATGAAGATCGACGACCTGCTCTATGTCCAATCCGGCCTTGCGCAGCCAGTCGGTCATCGACTGGTGCGAGAAGCCGAGACGCACATGCGCATGCTCGTCACGAAGATATTCCAGCGCATGCGGCGCCAGATCGATGATCACGAGCCGTCCGCCCGGTCGCAGCATGCGTGCCGCCTCGCCGATCGCGATGTCAGGCTGGTCGAAGAAGTGCAGCACCTGATGGATCGTCACGAGATCGAAATCCTGTGCCTCAAAGGGCAGGTTCAGGATGTCGGCATGGCGCACCGAGGCCTTGGTGATACCGGTCCGGTCTAGATTGGCGCGCGCCACGCTCAGCATGTCGCGGCTGGCATCGACGCCGATGGCGCGACGATAGAGCCCGGAGAGCAGTTCGAGAATACGGCCGGTGCCGGTGCCAAGATCGAGCAGCGAATCGATTGGCTGGCTGCCCAGCAAGCGGATGACGGCCGCATCGACCTCTTCGTCGGCGGCATGCAGGCGGCGAAGCTCGTCCCATTCGGCGGCGTTGCGGCTGAAGTAGGCCTGCGCCCGCTCCGAGCGCTGACGCTTGACAGCATCGAGCCGCTCGCCATCGCGCAGGATGACCGGATCGTTTTCCGACGCGTGCGACAGCAGGCTCCGAACGAAGCTGACTGCCTTCCCCTCCTGCCGGAGCCGGAAATAGGCCCAGGCACCTTCCTGATAACGATCGATCAGCTCAGCCTCTCCGAGAAGCTTGAGGTGGCGCGAGATACGCGGTTGGGATTGTCCGAGAATTTCGGTAAGATCGGTCACGGTGACATCGCCGGCGGCCAGCAGCGCCAGAAGACGCAGGCGCGTCGGCTCACCGGCCGCCCTGAGAACGTCCACCAACGCATCCAAACCTAGCCTGACGGGCTCACCCATATTCGATCCAATCAACATATAAAGATATCTTTATGTGAAATGGATTGGCCGTGCAAGCAGGATTTCGATCCGTTCACGAAATTCGCTACGCGGAAAGCGACATGGTCGCTCAAAAAAAGAGCCCCGACGAAGCGGGGCTCTGACATCTTTTGATCAGCGGCGAACGCTTAGCGCGTCAGGCGCTTGTAGGACTGGCTGCCCGGGTTCAGCGCGTCGGCTCCGAGACGACGGATCTTGTCCTGCTCGTAGTCTTCGAAGTTGCCTTCGAACCATTCCACATGGCCATCGCCTTCGAAGGCGAGGATGTGGGTGGCCAGGCGGTCGAGGAACATGCGATCGTGGCTGATGATGATGGCGCAACCGGCGAAGTTTTCGAGCGCCGTTTCAAGTGCGCCGAGCGTTTCGGTATCGAGGTCGTTGGTCGGTTCGTCGAGCAGCAGAACGTTGCCGCCGGCCTTCAGCATCTTGGCAAGGTGAACGCGGTTGCGCTGACCACCCGAGAGGTTGCCGACCTTCTGCTGCTGGTCGCCGCCCTTGAAGTTGAAGGCGCCGCAATAGGCGCGGGAATTCATGTCGAACTTGCCGAGCTTGATGACTTCGGCACCACCTGAGATTTCTTCCCATACGGTCTTGTCGGCGGCCAGCGCATCACGGCTCTGGTCGACATAGCCGAGCTGCACTGTCTCGCCGATGCGGACCGAACCGGAATCCGGCTTTTCCTGGCCGGTGATCATCTTGAACAGCGTCGTCTTGCCGGCGCCGTTCGGGCCGATGATGCCGACGATGCCGCCCGGCGGCAGCTTGATCGACAGGTCGTTGATCAGTGTACGACCTTCAAAGCCCTTGGTGATGCCTTCCATCTCGATGACCACCTGGCCGAGGCGCTCGGACACCGGAATGATGATCTGCGCATCGCCGGGACGAACGTCCTCGGCGGCATCCACCAACTGCTGGTAGGACTTGATACGGGCCTTCGACTTGGCCTGGCGCGCCTTGGGGCTGGATGCGATCCATTCCTGTTCGCGCGAAATCGCCTTCTGGCGGCCGGCGTCCTCACGCGATTCCTGCAGCATGCGCTTGGCTTTCGCCTGCAGATAGGCCGAGTAGTTGCCTTCGTAAGGAATGCCGCGGCCGCGGTCGAGCTCGAGGATCCAGCCGGTGACGTTGTCGAGGAAGTAGCGATCGTGGGTGATCATCATCACGGCGCCCGGATAATCGCGCAGGTGCTTTTCCAGCCAGGCAATGGTCTCGGCGTCGAGGTGGTTGGTCGGTTCGTCGAGGAGCAGCAGGTCCGGCTGCGACAGCAGCAGGCGGCAAAGAGCGATACGACGGCGTTCACCACCCGACAGCAGCGTGACGTCGCTGTCCTTCGGTGGGCAGCGCAGCGCTTCCATCGCCATCTCGACCTGCTGTTCCAGGTCCCAGAGGTTCTGGCTGTCGATGATGTCCTGGAGCTTGGCGCCTTCGTCGGCGGTCTCGTCGGAATAGTTCATCATCAGTTCGTTGTAGCGGTCGAGCACGGCCTGCTTGTCGGCAACGCCGACCATGACGTTCTCGAAAGCGGTCTTGGCCGGATCGAGGTGCGGCTCCTGCTCGAGATAGCCGACGGTGGCACCTTCGGCGAGCCAGGCTTCACCGGTGAATTCCTTGTCCTGGCCGGCGATGATGCGCAGCACGGTCGACTTACCAGCGCCGTTCGGGCCGAGAATACCGATCTTGGCGTCCGGGTAGAAGGACAGGTTGACGTTTTCGAGAATTTTCTTGGCGCCGTAGGACTTGTTGAGCCCCGACATATGATAGATGAACTGACGTGCCATTGATAAGGTGCTCCGCGGCGGAATTTCAGGTTTGCCGCTATGTAGGCGAATTGACGCCCGGGAGCAACGCGCCGCAGCCAAAAACCGGATGCTTTTCGCAATGCGTTCCCGCAATCGGCTTGCCGCCCGTGTTTATTGCAGCTTTGCGTGATCGATCCGGAAAAGCTGGAAATTGGTCGCGACCGGCGGCTGGACGCGTTCCAGGCCCGGCCAATCGGCACCGCGTGCCAACGCGGCGTAGAGCGGCGCCTGCCCTGCGTCAGCCTCCAGCGGAAACCGGCAGACGGCTACGTAGTCAAACGGCGCAAGCATGGCCTGCCGGATGGCTGGTTCCGCAGACATGAACGTCTGAAACATGCGCTTCATTCCCGGTGCGGAGCGGTGGAAAGGTATGGCGCCGAGCGAGAAGCCATCCGGCAGAACCTTCAGAACCGGCAACGACAACCCCTGCGGCAATGCGATCCCGCCGGGCTGAACATTGGACAACACGCCGAAGTCCTGTCCCTTGCAGGTGTCGAAAGCCATGAAATCGACCGCATCGAACGTCTGCTCGACGGGAGCGATCGCCGCGCGCATACCGAGGAACGCCAGAACAACCGCCGCCACACCCGCAAACTGATACCGCTGCATCGAAGAATGCGCGGTGGAAAGGAACGCGATGGCCGACGGCAGGAACACCGGGACGAAAGCGACCGGGAAGCGGATATTGCGGGTCACCAGAAACGTCAGCACGAGCGCGCTAGAGGCGACGCAAAAGGCGATGAATGCGCCGACCTCGCCGCGCCGCAGCTTTCCCCAGATCATCGGCAGGGCAAGCACCGCGAAGCAGGTGGTCAGGCCGAGCAGCGCTGCAATGCTCTCGCGGCCGTTCTCATAGAAGTAGACGATGCTGCGTTCCTGCCAGATGCGATCGAACCAGAGTTGCCGCGACAGGGGATCGATAATGCCGTAGGGACCAGCCGTGCAGGTGGGAAACAACAATGTGGCACCCCCGACAACCGCCAAAGCAGGAACCGCCAGAATGACGATTCTAGACAGCGGCGTCGCCTGTCCGATGCGTGCGCCTATTGCGAGAACCGCGGAAAGCCCGATCGTCAGGAAAATATACGGGCCGGAAAATGAATCACACTGTGTCGACAGCGCAGCGGCAGGCCCGATGAAGGCAAAGGCCGAAGCGACGGTCACCGCGATCATCGCCAGAGATGCCGAAACGATGATATCGCCGCTCTTCCTGATACCGGCGATGTAGCACGCCACCAGCCCGGCATAGCCTGTGGCCAGAAACGGCATGCATTCCAGGCCGATGACGATCGACAGAGCGCCTCCCACCCCTATCATCACGCCGCCCCGACGATCCCAGCGAACCAGGCCGGCTATGATCATCATCATCACCACGATCTGCGCATTGTGATGATCGATCCGACCGGGCGAAAACTCATCGATCCCGAGGCTCATGGCGAGCGTCATCAAAACAAGGGAAATCTGCAGTGACAATTTCGAGATCGGCACGACACCGAGCAGCCGATCGACCGTTCCGACAACCAGAAAGCAGAAGACCGACAACAGCAGAGGCGGCCAGATGTAGAAGCTGTACTGAATCGCATCGGCGAGAGGCACGAAGAGCGCAAGCGTCTGCGCAATGGCGACATAGGGAAGATCGATAAGCCGGGACCAAGGCGATATGTAAGCCTCTGGCATTGAGATCGCCGGCAGCGTCAGGTCAAACCAGTGGCCACTGGCCGACAGCAGATGCCGGATCTGTAAGCCTCTCATCACATCGTCGATATCACCGACGAACGGCCCGCCTGTCGCGAGATCGACAGCGATCATCGCCAACGATGTCGCATACATCAGGAGAAAAGCACCGGCCTTGGAGATTCGGCCGGAAAAACTCGACTGGCTGGCTAAACCGACCCCATGCATGTTCAACGGATTGCCCTTCACTGACCGGGAAGCACCAGTCTAGTGTCAAGAAGCTAAAAAACCGTCGCCGCAGCGTTAGCTACGACGTCAAAATCCAGCCGCGTCGACAATCCCCTCATTGCAGCCAAACGACGTCCTCCCAGCCCCCTGAATGAGATCGCCAAGGCCCGCTCGAGCGTTCGTCGTCGCATCCTCGGACAATCCGATGGTGATTTCGCTGATCACCCGGCTGTTGCCGGCTCGGCGGCAGCTCATTTTCACCCGGTCGCTGGCGCCCGGCCCAAAACTCTTGTCGAAAGCCGACTTGATCTGCTGCGCGCTCAGTGACTTGCCGACATTGGCGGCAAACAGGTCGCGGACGCCGGAGCTGTTCAGTTCGCCCATCAGCCGGACGGCAGTGGCGAAATAATCGTCGGCGCTCATGTTGGTGCAGGTACCGTGCTTCAGCCATTCATGCCGCTCGAGGCCGGATTGGGTTCCGGGCATCGCCTTGTCGAGCGCCGCCCTGCCCTCTGCCGACAAACTCACCGCAGGCAGATCGCTCCAGCGGCTATCCTTGTCGGCGGCGCGCAAATCCTCCGAAACGCCGCAGTAGTCCCGCCGCATCGGCCATAGCCCGTGCAGCGAGAAGTTCGTCGCATCGTGACGATCGCGCGTCTGGCTGGCGCATTCGGCCTTGCGCTGGTTGGTCTGGCAGAACGCCGGCTGCCAGCTGGCCGCCAGGATAAACCGCGTCCGCCCGCCACCTTCCTGCGCGACGGCCGCACTTGCCGAGATCGTCGCCAGCAGAATCAACACCACGCGCAGCAGCTGATTGCTCATCTCCACCTCCAACAAGGAACAATTCATGAACAAATAACCATGTGTGTTCCGTTTTCGCAAGACGCAAAACGCACCGGCTGAAATTCCCCGGCACAACGATATCGGGCTGTTGCATTTGGCTGCTGTTCTGGTTTTCTCCCGTGACGGAGGAAATCATGTTTGCAGACACCCAGCGCCTTGTGACGCAAGGCGCTTCGCTTGCCTTTCACCATCAGCCGGCGGAGGGACGGCCCCGCGCCATCCTTCTGGTCAGCCACGGCCTCGCGGAGCATTCCCGACGCTACGCGCCGTTTGCCGCTGCCATGGCGAAACGCGGCTATCACGTCTACGCGCATGATCATCGCGGCCACGGCGAGACGACAGCCACGGACGCGCCGATCGGCCGCTTCGCCAAGCGTGACGGCATCTACCGGGTGATTGCCGACGTGGCGGCGATGCGCAGCCACGCCGCAGCCCAGCATCCTGGCCTTCCCGTCATCCTCTTCGGCCATTCGATGGGCGGACTGATCGCACTCAACACCGCCGTCAGCCATCCGGACAAGTTCGATGCGCTGGCCATCTGGAACTCCAATTTCAATCCCGGCCTCGCCGGGCGCGCAGCCCAGGCGATCCTGGTTGCCGAACGTGCACTGAAGGGATCCGACGTGCCGAGCGCCCTGCTACCGAAGCTGACCTTCGCCGCATGGGGCAAATCCATCGCCGGCCACCGCACCGATTTCGACTGGCTGTCGCGTGATCCAGCCGAGGTCGACACATATATCGCCGACCCGCTCTGCGGCTTCGACGCGTCGGTCTCCCTGTGGCTCGATCTGTTCGAACTGACGTTCCGCGCACCGCAGAAGTCTCATCTCGCGCGCCTGCCTACCCGCCTGCCGATCAATCTTGTCGGCGGCGGGCAGGATCCGGCCACGGAGAACGGAAAAGCCATCCTCTGGCTATCAAATCATTTGAAAGCATCCGGCTTCTCCCGTATCAGCACTGAGATATATCAGGACATGCGCCACGAGACGCTGAACGAGATCGGCGCGGAGGCCGCCATCACGGCATTCGCCGACTGGTGCGACCAGGCGGTGGTCAAGTCCGCAGCAGAGAGCACAGCATGAGCAGCAACAACACCCGGCTCGTCAACACCTCCTCAGAGGTTATGACGGGCCTTATCCTGATGTTCATCTCGGTACTGATCTCGCCCGTCATCGACATCTTCTCCAAGCTCGCCATCACCACCGTACCGTCCGCTCAGATCACCGCTGCGCGGTTTGCCGTGCAGGCGCTCTGCATGCTGCCGATCGTGCTGTGGCGCCGCAACCTCGCCGATACGACATGGCGCCAGAGCCTGTTCCACGCGATCCGCGGCGCCATCATCACCATCTCGATGATCTCCTTCGTCACCACGCTGAAATACATGGCGGTGGCCGACGCCATCGCCATCTTCTTCGTCGAGCCGATCATCCTGACGATCCTCAGCAGCATCTTCCTCAAGGAAGCCATCGGCTGGCGGCGCTACACCGCCTGCGGCGTCGGCTTCTTAGGCGCCATCCTGATCATCCAGCCGAGCTTCCAGGAAGTCGGCTACGTCGCGTTGTTGCCTGTTGTCAGCGCTGTCTGCATCGCCATATCGGCGATGATGAACCGGGCACTGGCGCAGCGCGAGGACCCCTGGGTGATGCAGTTCCACATGGGGCTGTGGGGCCTGCTGATCTGCGCCATCCTGCTCTATATAGGCCATGGCACGGGTTCCGACGTCTTCGATCCCGTCCTGCCCGATACTCGCGCGTGGCTCTATCTGCTCGGCGTTGGCGTCACCGCCGCGATCGCCGGCATCTTCGGCGTCTATGCCTACCGCTCGGCACCTGCCTCGACGCTCGCACCGCTGCAGTATTTCGAAATCGTCTCGGCGACGGCCTTTGCCTGGCTGGTGTTCGGTGATTTCCCGGATGCGCTGAAATGGCTCGGCATACTGATCATCATGGGCTCCGGCTTCTACATCATCTGGCGCGAGCGTCGCTTCGCCTCGAAGCCGGTATCCGACACCTCGGAAGAAACACGGGCGCCCTGACATTGCCCAAGAACAAAAAAAGCCGGTGAGCGAACCCACCGGCTTTTCTCAAATCGAGAGGCGACGATCTTAGATCGCGGCTGTTACGGTGAATTCGACCTTGTACTTCGGTGCGGCCAGCTTGGCTTCGCTGGTGGCGCGGGCCGGCGTGTTGGCCGGATCGACCCAGGCTTCCCAGGCAGCATTCATCTCGGCGAAATAGGACATGTCGGAAAGATAGATCAGCGTCTGCAGGATCTTCGACTTGTCGCTACCGGCCGCCGCCAGCAGGCGATCGACTTCGGCCAGCGCGTATTTGCACTGTTCGGTGACGGTCTCGCCTTCACCGACCTGGCCAGCCAGATAGACGGTGTTGCCGTGAACCACTGCGCCGCTCATGCGGGCGCCGGCGTCGATACGCTTGATGCTCATGGTATTCTCCTTGCTATGATAAGAAAGACGCCGCACGAGAGGCGGCGCCGGATGTCAACTTAACCTGAAGCTAAGTGCGGATATGGTGGGTCTTCTGATAGATCGCCGTGGAGCGGGCGCCGGAGCGGCAGTAGCCGAGCATCGGGCGCGGAAATTCATCGAGCGCATCGACCATGCCGGCAACCGCCTCTTCCGTCACGCCCATCGGGCCGACGGGAACATGGGCGATCTCGAGACCGAGCTCTTTCGCCCGCGCTTCGATATCAGCGAACGGCGTCTGGTCCATGCTTTCCTGGTCCGGACGATGGCAGACGATGGACTTGAAACCCAAAGCCTTGATCTCGTCCAGCTCATCGACCGTGATCTGGCCCGACACCGAATATTCGTCATCGATCTGGCGAATGTCCATCGCAAATACTCCTGAATTCGTTGGCTGAATGACTACGCCGCCCGATGCGGGGCGTCAACCGCAGATCGCGCCGATCGAGGCGCTTAGACGAAGGCGAAGCTCAGCGCATAGTCGCGGCTCTCGCCCGGCGCCAGCAGCACGAATTCCCCCGCGGCCTCAAGCTCGGAGCGCCCCAACCAGCGATGCGAGACCGGCTCGATGCCAAGCACGTCGGCCGGCGCGGTCTGGTTTCTCCAGACCTGCAAATGCGGCAACGTATCGGCCTTGACGCGCACCCGCAGCGTCTTGCCCGATATCGCCGCGATCGGCCCAAGCCGAACCTCGGCAAGACCACGGTCCGTCGCCGGCGCCTCGACGCAGAAGATATCGCCGCCGTTCTTGCCAAACCGCCAGGGAAAGCCGCCGTCATCCAGCATCGCGCCCTCAAGCCGCGTCGCGTCGTCGAACCACTTGCCGCCGATGTTCATGTGATACATCAGAAAGGTTGGCACCGTCCGGTCGCTGGTGTTGATCACCCTGTCCGTCAGATACGCCTCGCCCGTCTGGCCGTCGATGAACCAGTGCCGCTCGATGCGGGCAGGAAGCCCTTCGACGCTAACGATCTCGATATCGGCCCGGCATTCGGCATTGCCGTTCTCGAACCGCGTCCAGAGAACCGTGGCGGCATGTCCGGCGGCGGATCCGTGCAGCGGGAAGGTCTTTCCGTCCGGATCGCCGGGGATAGGCTCGCGATGGCGAATATGATCAGGTCCGCAGGTGAAGAGAAAGCCCTGGACGGAATGCGAGATGCGTGCGTCGCCATCATCCGGCACCGCCTCCTTCGGCGCGATGTCGATACCATCGACCACGCAGCTGCCGATATCCATCAACGATGTATCGTCCAGCATCAACTTCGGCCCGCGCGCCGCCGCAAACTCCATCATGCCTCGTCTCCTCCTTATGATATCGACGTAGGGTTAGGTTGCGCGCCACGTTTCGTCAATCTGGCGTATGCGCGTCATAGCAGCATTTTGATTGGAACCGTCTGGCCCTCTCAAATGTTTATGAGTAAAGGGAAAATCAGCAGTTTTTTCATATTTTGTTCAGCACGATTTCATAAATTCCACACTAACGTCAAAATTCGCGGGTGTGTGTCGCCAAGTCACTGAAGGATACGAAGACGTGAATCGCTTTCTGAAATCGGCATTGTCTGGGACAATCATCGTGCTGGCCTTCACGGCGGCAGCCAAGGATGCCGGTGCGCAGCAATACCGCCGCCAGGGCAGCGTCGTCTTCATTACGCCGAACGGCGAGATCCTCGACTACGTGCCATCGGGCACCGGCTACGCCCGCGACAGGAGCGGCAACCGCGTGCTGGTGGACGGTTACGGCAACATCGTTGCCACGGAAGCCCGAGCACGCGGCTACTATCCGCCGCCGCCCTCGCGCGAGGTCTACAACAACGATCCCTATTACAGCGATGACGGTTACGGCGACACGCGCTACTCCGAACGTGGCGCCGTGACCGGCGCGATCCCCCGCGAAGCCTCGATCGATCGCCAGCCGCTGGAAAACCAGGCCTACCCGCAAAACGACGGCGACTACGCCTCGATCGAACCCGACCAGCAGCAGCCTGAGGTCACCCAGCCGACCCGACCGGCCGATCCTGTGATCACGCTGAAAAACAAGTCCAAGTCGGAGATCGTCGCACTTCAGGTCTTCCTCGACCGCGCCGGTGTTTCGCCGGGCGCCATCGATGGTCACATGGGCGCCAACGTCACCAAGGCGGTCTATGCCTACAACCAGATGACTGGCGAGACGCTCGATCCGAACAACACGGATGCGATCCTCGAGCAGTTGCGCATGTCGGGCGGCCTCCCGGTCGTCAGCTATACTATCACGCCCGCCGATGCTGCCGGTCCCTATGTCGCCGAAATCCCTGAGGATTACGCGCACAAGGCGCAGCTGACGTCGCTGGCGTTCACATCGACCACCGAGGCGCTGGCCGAACGCTTCCACATGGACGAAGGCTTCCTGAAGGAACTCAACCCGGGCGCCGACTTCACCGTTCCAGGCACCGTCATCAAGGTTGTCAATCCCGGCGAGATCAAGACCGGCAGCGTCGCGCGCATCGTCGCCGACAAGGCCAAGAAGCAGGTCTTCGCCTACGACGCCTCCGGCAGCCTGATCTCCGCCTATCCGGCCTCGATCGGCTCGACCGACACGCCCTCGCCTTCGGGCACCGTCACCGTCGAACGCGTTGCCTTCAATCCGGGTTACACCTACAATCCGAAGATCAATTTCCAGCAGGGCGCCAACGACAAGATCCTCAACATCCCGCCAGGCCCGAACGGCCCGGTCGGCACAGTATGGATGGCCTTGTCGAAGCCGACCTACGGCATTCACGGCACGCCGGAGCCCTCCAAGATCGGCCGCACGCAAAGCCATGGCTGTATCCGCCTGACCAATTGGGACGCCACCGAACTGGCCAAGATGGTCAAGCCAGGCGTCACCGTCGAATTCGTCGACTGATACGATACAGCCTATTGCCGGCGATCCCGGCTGTTGCGGTAAACCAGTCGCAACAACTCGGTCTGCGACTTCACACCGGTCTTGGCGAAGACCGACTTGAGCTGGCTGCGGATCGTTTCGCGCGATCGGTTGCCTTCGACCGCGAGGTCGTTGATCGATGAGCCGTGCAGCAATCCGTGCATGATCCGGATTTCAGCCTTTGTCAGCCCGAACCTGCCGCCGAGTTGCGGCATATCCACCACGGCCGCTTTGACCGGGGGTTCGATGATGATCGCGATGCTGGGGGAATCGAAGAACTGCACGCGCGCGCTCTTCTGCAGGCGCACCAGCGTCAGCTTCGTGCCGTTGACATCGATCACCTGCTGCCGCTCACCATCGCGCCATTGCGCGAGCAGCCTGCTGTAGCGGACATCGGCGTCCTCATCAGCGAGACAGACCCTGCCGTGAAAATCCAGACGAACGTATCTGCCGTCTGCCAGAGCCTGTTCGCCGACCGCGCTGGCCGACAGCAGCTTGCCGCCCTGCCCCACCAGCAGCACGCCGACCCCGATAGCATCGAACAGCCGTCCACCGATCTCGTCGGCACCCTTATCCGTCTGACCGGCCTCGAAATAGCGCACCGCCCGGTGCAGATGCGGCGCCATCCGTGTCAGCATGTCGGCGTAAACGCGATTGTCGTCCGGCCCGCCATTCTCGATCGACGTCGAGATATTGAACATCCGGCCATCGCGCTTCACCAGCGCCATGCCGATCGCTGTCTCGCCGCACGACTTCCAGAAGTCGTTATAAAACTCGGTCTTGATGAAATCGGCGCGCGGCAGAAGCTCTTCGGCCAACAGGCCGCGCCACATCGGCATCACGCTCATCGACGGTGCCCATGGGTTCACACTTGCGAAATGGTTGGAGTAGCTCTCGACCCAATCCTCGCTGAAACCCTTGTCGATATGCGATGCACCCTCGGCGCGGTCGGAGTCGTGGTAGAAGAGCGTCGTCCTGCCGCCTGGGACGATCTCGTTCCAGCGACCGAGGAACATGTCCCAGGTCCCGTCGCCGAAGATCACGCCGTAGATGCTGTCGACCAGACTGTCATAGGTATTCTCCGCAACGACCATTGCTCTCCCCGGTAAACGCCTGCGCCATTGGCAGATAGACCAGTGTAAAGCTTATGCAAAACACCGGAATTCCCCCTTTCGGGTGATGCGGGCGGCACCGAAAATGACCATTGATGCAGCGCGCCCGTTACGTGACCCGGAAATGCATAAACGGAAACGGCCGAAAGCAGAAGTGCATCCACAGCCGCCGATACGAGGGAGTGGCTCGATGCCGAAAAGAATGCGCCCCAGCGGACCGGGGCGCATTCTCATACCATCACAATGCGGCTCAGGCGGCCGAACGGATCAGCGGGCCGGTCATGCGGGCCGGCGCCGGAAGCCGCACCGGCAGCTTGCGCATGATCTCTTCGGCAAAACAGAGTGCGTTCTCACGCGCCTTCTCAAGGTTGCTGGCGCGGGCAGGATCGAGCGTGTGCAGCGTACCGCCGCAATCGAAGATGTCGCGGAATGCGGAACGTTCGATGATTGCCGTGTCGAGAACCGGCACCTGGCGCTCGCTGAGCAGCGACTTGACGATACCAAGCGCCCGCGTCGTCACCATCGAGTTGACCCGCGTGAGAACCACGGAGTGACCGATCCTGATGCCCGCCTTCTCATCCAGATACTGCAGCAGCTCCAGCACCTGCGCGCCGCCCCGGGCATCCATGGCGCAGCCCTGGATCGGGATCAGCACATGGTCGGAAAGACCGATCGCTGTCGCCAGCATCGGGTTGCGCGCGCCAGGCAGGTCGATGATGAAATAGTCGGTGCTGTGCTTGTTGTCGGAGATATGATGCGGCAGCGACGCCGACGTCACGAAATCGATGACGGAGATGTTCGCAACATGCCCGGAAACCTCATGCCAACGCGAAATCCAGTGCTGCGGATCGGCGTCGAGAATGGTGACCCGGTAGCCCTTGCGGGCAAGCTCTGTCGCCAGCAGGAGCACGGCAGTGGTCTTGCCGGCGCCGCCCTTGGTGTTTGCAAACGTAATGACTGCCATTGTCGGTCCTCAGGGGGAATGTCGCGAGCCCGGATATCGCTCTATCGCGCACATCAGGGAGCATCGTGCGGTTAACCCATCCTTTCCAATCATGGTTAACAATCTCTGAACAAGCACCCCGAATTCGCGGCGTGGATTTCTGCTATCCGCGACAGCCGACCGCGCCATTGCCTTATGTTTAAACAAAAAAGCCCGGAGAGCATGATGCCATCCGGGCCAAGTCTCAGGTCCGCATTTTGTATCAGAAGTACGGGGCGTTCAGATCGCGCCGCATGAGCCCACATCATTGGGCCGCAGGCGGCCAGCCTGGAGATCGGCAAGCTGCGGGATCGTCGGATCAGGCCCGCCGATCGAGGCTTCGAACACACCCCGGTCGAGCTTGACCATTCTGCCACTCGTCGTGAAGCTCACCATTCCGTTCTTCCCCGAATAGGCCATGCTTGCTCTCATCTTGCAGAAAAACCGCTTGCCGCCGTTGGAAAGTACCCAGCCCATGGCTCCGGACTTTCCCGGACCAAGTTTTCCGACCGAATATCCCTGCTTCGAAAGAGCAGCAAACGATTCGGCACTGGCAACGCCAGGCACGCTGGATGCAAACGCGACCACAAGCACGGTGGCATGTCGCACAGAAAGACGCATCTTGACCCTGTTAGAAGCAATCGTTGAAAAGCACTTTGGTATTCTCGAGCGTCATCGCCACCGGATTGCCACCAGCACTCGGATCCTCGATCGCCATAGCCGACAGTTCATCGATTCGATCCGCCTTGATGCCCATGGCAGACAGGCTTTCCGGCACGCCGAGTTCAGAACGCAGCTTCAGCACGTAGTCATAGAACCCGTCGAAGCCGCCGGCGATGCCGAGATAGGCGGCGGCACGTGCGATCTTGTCTTCGATGACGGCGCGGTTGAAACGCAGCACCGCCGGCATCACCACCGCATTGGTCATGCCGTGATGCGTGTTGTAGACCGCGCCGATCGGGTGCGACAGCGCGTGAATAGCGCCGAGCCCCTTCTGGAAGGCGACAGCGCCCATGGCGGCGGCCGACATCATGTTGGCGCGGGCTTCGAGATCGGTACCCTCCTTGTAGGCGCGCGGCAGGAACTCCTTGACGAGACGCATACCCTCAAGCGCGATGCCCGCCGACATCGGGTGATAGAACGGCGAGGAATAGGCTTCCAGGCAATGCGCGAAGGCATCCATGCCGGTGCCGGCCGTGATCACCTTCGGCATCCCGACCGTCAGCTCCGGATCGGCGATGACGACGCCGGGCAAGAACTTCGGATGGAAGATGATCTTCTTCACATGCGTCTGCGAATTGGTGATGACCGAGGCGCGGCCCATTTCCGAGCCGGTGCCCGCCGTCGTCGGCACGGCGACGATCGGGGCAATGCCCTCGACGCTGGCGCGCGTCCACCAGTCGCCGATATCCTCGAAGTCCCAGACCGGCCGCGTCTGCCCGGCCATGAAGGCAACGCACTTGCCGAGATCGAGCCCCGAGCCGCCACCGAAGGCGACGACGCCGTCATGCCTGCCATCCTTGAACGCCTTGACGCCGGCCTCGAGGTTCTTCTCGTTCGGGTTCGGATCGACATCGGCGAAGATCGCCCGGCCAAGACCGGCTTCCTCTAGAATGTCGAGCGCATTTAATGTGATTGCCATCGATGCCAGGCCGCGATCGGTGATCAGCAGCGGCTTCTTGATGCCGAGGCTCTTGCAGGCGTCCGCAAGCTCCTTGATGCGGCCGCGGCCGAGCTTGAAAGCGGTGGGATAGCTCCAGTTGGCTGTGATATGCGCGCTCATGCTGTGACTTTCTTCAGATGGTAGGATTTCGGACGCGTCAGGTTCTGGAAACCGATGATCGACAGCGAGCCGCCGCGGCCTGTTTCCTTGACGCCGGTCCAGCAAAGCGCCGGGTCGAGATAGTCGGCGCGGTTCATGAACACGGTGCCGGTTTCGATCTCGCGGCCAAGCCGCCCTGCCCGCTCGGCGTCCTGTGTCCAGAGCGAGGCGGTCAGCCCGTACTGGCTGTCGTTCATCAACGCCAACGCCTCGTCGTCGCTCTTGACCTTCATGATACCGACGGCGGGACCGAAGGTCTCCTCGCGCATGAAGGCCATGGAGTGATCGACATCGACAAGGACCTGCGGCGCCAGATAGGCGCCGCCATCATCGGCGGGAAACAGCTTCGGATCGATCAACGCCTTTGCACCCCTGGAAACCGCATCGGCGATCTGCTCGCGCACGACCTTGGCGAAACGCTTGTTGGCCATCGGGCCAAGCGACGTCTCGGGATCGAGCGGATTGCCCAGCTTGTAGTTCGACACCCAGGCAACCGACTTCTCGACGAAGCTGTCATAGAGGCTCTCATGCACATAGATGCGCTCGATACCACAGCAGCACTGCCCGGAATTGTAGGTCGCCCCGTCCATCAGCGTATCGACGGCCGCATCGAGATCGGCGTCTTCCATGACATAGCCCGGATCCTTACCACCCAACTCGAGCCCGAGACCGGTGAACGTCCCCGCCGCCGCCCGCTCCATCGACCGGCCACCTTCGACCGAACCCGTGAAGTTGACGAAGTTGAAGCTGCCTGCGGCAATCAGCGCCGACGTCGTCTCGTGGTCGAGAAACACGTTCTGGAACACGTCCTCGGGCACACCAGCTTCGACAAACGCCTGCACCAGCCGCTCGCCGACCAAAAGCGTCTGCGACGCATGCTTGAGCACGACGGTATTGCCCGCCATCAGCGCCGGCGCGATCGTGTTGATCGCCGTCATGTAGGGGTAGTTCCACGGCGCCACGACGAAGACGACGCCATGCGCCTCGCGCTCGATGCGGCGCTCGAAGCTGGCGCTGGCTTCCACCACCAGCGGCGCCAGCGCCTCGGCTGCAATCGAGGCGACATAGTTGGAGCGCTCGTTGAAGCCCTTGTACTCGCCGCCGTAGCGAATCGGCCGGCCCATCTGCCAGGCAAGCTCCGGCACCACCACGTCGGACATCTCGTTCAGCCGCGCCACGCCCTTCAGCACCAGCTGAACGCGATCCTCGAGCGGTCGCTTCGCCCACACCTTCTGCGCCTTGCGCGCCCGCGCCACGACCTCTTTCGCCGCCTCCAGCGGCAGCGCCGGCCGCTCGGCGTAAACCGATCCGTCCACGGGTGATATGCATTGGATGACAGTCATTTCCAAACTCCAGTCATTAACATTCAAGCGTGCGGACATGCCCCGCGCCGCCATAGGTAAGGATCGCTCGGTCGCGCGTGATGATCGTCAGGTCATATTCGCGTGCGGTTGCGATGAGAATGCGGTCGGCGGGATCGTTGTGTATCGGCTGCGGCAAATAGGATGACGCAACGAGTATTTTAGCCGATGCCTCGCGTACCATGACATCGACCGCCTCAAGGAAGTCCTCGAACCACGATAACGCATGCTTCGTTGTTGGCAGCCTGCCTTTTGTTACCAGCAAACCGATCTCCCACGCCGAGATGGCAGACACGCTCAATCGACCACTCCCGGGCGGAATGGTCCGCAGCAGATCACTTACTTCATCGGATATGGTCATCTTGTTGGTCAACCAAATGATCGCACATGTATCCAATAGGTAACGCTCAGTCCTCATAGACTTTGCCCCATTCGGGATCGGCTGGCGCGGTCAGATCAAGATCATCCGGTATGGTCATCGTTCCTTTCATGCACCCAAAGATTGGATGCATGTCTCCCGGTTTCCACTCCGGCTTCGTTGGCGAGGCTGTTTCACTTTCATCATGAGCATAACGGCTCTGTTTGTCTTCCTCCCACCCTCGCGGGATTTCTCCACGGCGATGCGCTGCAACTTCGATCAGAGAAACATCGAGATAGTCGGACACCTGATCCTGCTCCTCCGCGCTCATCTTCCGTTCACCGCTCAGCATGCGCGACACCGCACTCGGATCAAGCCCCATGAACCGAGCCATATCGCGAAGCGAGGAGCCGCGCTCCGCAAGCTTTTCGTAGAACCATGCGCGGTCGATCACACTCATGTCGATCTCCTCGGAAAAACGCCCGGCACATTAACACAATGCGACCAACGCAACAATCAGAGCGAGTATTGCGATTATCTCATGCTCGCTCGAAGCCGCGCGCCACCTCCCAGTCGGTGATACGCCGATCGTACTCCTCCTGCTCCCATTCCGCCGCGCGCGTATAGTGGTCGATCACATCATCGCCGAACGCGCCGCGCAGCATCTTCGACTTGGTCATCGTTGCCGTCGCGGCCCTGAGCGTCCGCGGGATTTCGCGCACCTTGCGAGCGCCGTAGGCATCACCAACGAACGGGGCTTCGAGCGTCATCTTGTTCTCGATGCCGTCGATTCCGGCCGCCAGCAGTGCTGCGAACGCCAGATACGGATTGAGATCGGAGCCGCCGACGCGGCATTCGATGCGGATCGCCTTGGTGCCGTCGCCGCAGAGACGATAGCCCGCCGTGCGGTTATCCTTGCTCCAGATCGCCTTGGTCGGTGCGAAGGTGCCGGCCATGTAGCGCTTGTAGGAATTGATGTAAGGCGCCAGGAAATAGGTGATCTCGCTGGCATGCGCGAGCAGCCCGGCGATGTAATTTTCCATCAGCTCGGACATCCCGTACTTGCCGTTGTCGTCGGCAAACAACGGCGTCTTGCCGTCGGCGCTCCAGAGCGACTGGTGAATATGCGAGGAACTGCCGGCGGCGTTGTAGTGCCACTTGGCGAGGAAGGTGATCGCCTTGCCCTTGGCCCAGGCGATTTCCTTGCAGCCGTTCTTGATGATCGAGTGGCGGTCAGCCATCGTCAGCGCATCGGCATAGCGGACGTTGATCTCTTCCTGTCCGGCCGATGCCTCACCCTTCGAGTTTTCAACCGGAATACCGGCGCCCTGCAGCCCGGTGCGGATCGCCCGCATGACCTCCTCTTCCTTGGTAGTCTGGAAGATGTGGTAATCCTCGTTATAGGCGCTGGCGAGCTTGAGGTTGCGATAGCCTGACGCCTGCGCCGACTCGTAACTCTGGTCGAACAGGAAGAACTCCAGCTCGGAGGCCATGAAGGCCTTCATGCCCATGTCCTCGAGCCGCTTAACCTGCTTCTTCAGGATCGCGCGCGGCGAATGCGGCACCTCTTCATGCGTATGGTGATCGAGGAGATCGCAAAGTACCAGCGCCGTCCCCTCGAGCCACGGAATACGCCGCAACGTCGAAAGATCGGGCTTCATCGTGTAATCGCCGTAACCGCTTTCCCAGCTCGTCGCCTTGTAGCCCGAAACGGTCTCCATCTCCATGTCGGTGGCAACGAGATAGTTGCAGCTATGTGTTTCCTTCCAGGCGCTTTCGAGGAAGAATTCGGCCTGGAAACGCTTGCCCATCAGGCGGCCCTGCATGTCGACCTGGCAGGCCAGCACGGTATCGATGCGCCCGTCGGCGACGTCCTGCTTCAAATCGTCGAGAGTATAGATGCTCATATGGACCTCCCCATAAATTCAGAATGAAATCCGGCCAACGAAACCGCATGCCTCCGTGCGACGACGGACGCGCCGATTGCGCCTCATGCATTTTCGTTGAGCCGGAAGACGGAGCCGCGCAACGCGGCCCCGCTGTTTTGAAGGCAAGGCTCAGCTTTCGCCGACGGCCTTTTCAGCGGCCGCGATTTCGGCCTGGCGACGCGCTACTTCCTCGCCGATCGGCGGGCCCTTGAAGCGGCGGCTTTCGAAGCCGAACCAGACGATCGCCGTCAGCACCAGGAAGCCGACGGTAACATAGAGAGCCGGGCCGTTCGGAGGCTGCACGCCGAGCACGAAGATCAGGATCATCGCCAGGATCGTCAGCACAGAGAACAGCTTGTAAGCGCCCTCACCGATATTCCACGGACCCATCTTGTCCCACTTCGACGTTCCCCAGGCGAACAGACCGAGCGTGATCGGGATCGCAAAGGAGAAGAACAGGAAGATGACCGTGCACGACACGACGATCGTATAAACCGGCGTATCGCCGATCGAGACGAGCGACGAGCCCCAGACGAACAGGACCGAGAGGATCGAGCCCGTCCAGATCGCCGAAACCGGCGTACGGTACTTCGGGCTGACCTTGGCAAGCGCCTTCGATGCCGGCAGACCGCCGTCACGCGAGAAAGCGAAGATCATGCGCGACACCGAGGTCACGGTCGCGAGACCGCACAGCCACTGGCAAACAAGGATCGCGAAATAGAGGATATCCTTGACGGTCGCATTGACCTGCGTGTCCATCGCCCAGAAGAACACGTTCCAGCCCTGCTTGGCCGCATCGTCCATATTAGGCAGCATCAGCACGAACGAGCACAGCATGATATAGCCGAACAGCGCCGACCACAGCACGGAAGACACCATGCCGCGCGGAACGGAATGCGCTGCCTTCACCGTTTCTTCCGACGTATGCGCCGAGGCGTCATAGCCGGTGATCGTGTAGATCGGCAGCAACAGGCCGAGCAGGAACACCCAGGTGCCTGAGGTCGCCGGCCAGACGTTGCCGCCTGCTTCGCCGGAATAGTTGGCAAAGGTGAAAAGGCGACCGATCTCGTAGGACGGTGCGAAGTAGAGGCACACGGCCGACAGCGCGATCGCCGAAGCAAAGATCAGATATCCCGAGAAGTCGGTGAGTTTCGCCGTCAACCCGATGCCCATGTGGTTCACGAGCGCCTGCGCGCCGGTGATAATCACCAGAAACAGGATGCGCACCACCGTGGTATCAGTCAGGCCGAAATAGCTGGTGCCGAACGAGCCCATGAAGAAGTAATAGGTGCCGACGTTGATGGCGCCAAGAACGGTGACCAGACCGAGCAGGTTGAACCAGGCGGTCAGCCAGCCGGTGAAGCGGTTGCCGAGGATCGACCCCCAGTGATAGAGGCCCCCGGCCGTCGGATAGGCCGAGCTGATCTGCGCCATCGCGATCGCGAATACCAGAGACACGAAGCAACCGATCGGCCAGCCGATACCAATGGCGGCGCCACCGGCGCCGGCGGTTGCCTGCGCCAGCGAATTGATACCGCCGGAGAGAATGCAAATAATCGAAAATGAAACTGCAAAATTCGAAAACGAGCTCATGCGCCGTTCGAGTTCCTGGGCATAGCCCATGGAATGCAGGATATGCACATCCTGCTTCTTGTCGAGTTCCGAATAATCGGACATGACGTCCCCCTGTTCCACCATCAACCGCGGAATTGCGGCTGATTTTCCAGTGCCAAAGTGCCCGCGACGTATTCGCCTACGGGCGGATCGCAGTTTAACTGCTCCCTGGGGTCTTATCGTTCGTTGTCAGGCGTCCAGGCTCTGCTGGAGCAGCCTTGTCAGATAGCCGGTCACGACCCCTTGGCCGGCTTGGTCTGCGATGAGGTCGTTGCGGACCTCGATCATTACATTGCGCAACCCGTTGGCCACCCCGTGCAGGATCAGCGTATGCGTCACCCCGTCTGCGGGGCCATAGGGCTCGTTGCGTTCAACTTTATATTGCGGCGCAGCATTGGCAACAGCAAGCATGCCATCCGCCAAACGGCTGTCATCATCGTGCAGGATGCCGATTTCCACGGCACGCGTCTTTCCGTGATAGACAGGCGTAAAGCTGTGCACAGTGACGATAACGGTATCCTGACCGACAGCCTTGCGATCACGAATCAGTGCGCGAATGGCGGCGTGAAACGGAACATAGAGAGCGTCCGTACGCGCCTTCTTCTCCTCATCGCTCAGCCCCGCATTACCGGGAATGTCATAGACCTCGCTTCTCTCCGGCATCGCGCCTGCGGCTTCGGGCGGCCGGTTGCAATCGTAGACCAAACGCGAAAAACGCTGATAAACCAAAGTCGCATCAAGTGCTTCAGACAGACCCCGGGCAACCGCAAGGGCCCCGGGATCCCAGGCAATATGGCTGTTCAGTGCCTCCTCGGTGAGGCCGAGATGATCGAAGCGAGCCGGCAGTTGTCGTGACGCATGCTCGCAGATGATAAGCACCGGGCTCGCGCCGTTGGGCCTCTCGACCGCCACGCACTCCCCGTCCACTTCGTTAAGCACTGTCACCTGAGCAAGCATCACAGTCGCTCCACCACAACTGTTAATAAAATACTTATAAGAAAAGAATTCTTCAGGTTCGAGCCACTGTCAAGCGCACTCTGAAAAATTCTTTTCATGACAACAGTTGACATGGATTGTGACAGCGTTGTTAACTTTGGGTGGGAAAGTGGCACAAGACCAATCCCGGGGAGCAAGATCGCGTGACCGTTGCGTCGAAAACAGTTTCGGACGTAATCCACTCGCATTTCGGCGCGCTGACGCGTGCGGAGAAGCAGTTGGCTGAAAGTCTGCTGGATAACTACCCTGTCTCAGGACTGGGGAGCATAACGACGATTGCCGAAAACGCCGGCGTCTCGACGCCGACGGTGGTGCGCATGGTGCAAAAGCTCGGTTTTAAGGGTTATCCTGATTTTCAGGCTCATCTGCATCAGGAGGTCGAGGCAACGATCTCCAACCCGATCGCCAAGCACGATCGCTGGGCGTCGAACGCGCCGGGCACCCACATTCTGAACCGCTTCGCCGATGCCATCATCGGCAACCTGCGCCAGACGCTGACGGGTGTGGATACCGCGACCTTCGACAGCGTCGCGTCGCTGTTGTCCGATCGTAAGCGCGGGCTCTATTTCGTCGGCGGCCGCATCACCGGCGCGCTCGCGGAATATTTCTTCACCCACATGCAAGTCATCCGCCCGAACACGACGCTGCTGTCGGCCAATTCCAGCGGTTGGCCGCAATATGTGCTGAATATGAGCGCCGGCGATGTGCTGATCATCTTCGACATCCGCCGCTACGAACAGGAGCTGGTGAGCCTGGCGACGGCGGCCCGCAACAGCGGTGCGGAGATCATTGTCTTCACCGATCAATGGGCCTCCCCCGCAGCGAAATTGGCGCGTCATACATTTCGCGTACAGATCGAGGCGCCGTCGGCCTGGGATTCCTCCGTCGTCACTCTCTTCATCGTCGAGGCGCTCATCGAAGCGATCCAGAACTCGACATGGGACGAGACGAAGGAGCGCATGAAAACCCTGGAGGGTCTGTTTGAGCAAACCAGACTCTTCCGCAAACTCGGTTAGGAGGAACAACGACGACAGGCAAGGATGACATGTGCACGGGCAAGGCGGTGTCGTAATTGAAACATCAGCGCCAAACGCCTGCGATACAAAGAAAAAAGAACGTCATCCAACTGTCACACAAGCTTCACGTAACGTCAGTAACAGCATCGTCGGACACTGAAACCCGAAGGAGAACAACAGTGATCTCTAATCTTTCTCGACTGCTCTCGCTCTCTACAGCACTCGTTGTGGCTTCCACTGCCATTGCCGCTGCCGAGCCAAGCGCCGAACTCATCGCTGCCGCCAAGAAGGAAGGCACGCTGACCACCATCGCTCTTCCGCATGACTGGTGCGGCTACGGCGAAGTCATTGCCGGCTTCAAGGCGAAGTATGGCCTCGAAGTGAACGAGTTGAACCCGGATGCCGGTTCGGGCGACGAAATCGAAGCGATCAAGGCCAACAAGGGCAACACCGGCCCGCAGGCTCCTGACGTCATCGACGTCGGTCTCTCCTTCGGTCCTTCCGCCAAGGCCGATGGCCTGATCCAACCTTACAAGGTGTCGACCTGGGATTCGATCCCTGACAGCGCCAAGGATGCCGACGGCTACTGGTACGGCGACTACTACGGCGTTCTCTCCTTCGTCGTGAACACCGACATCGTCAAGGACGTTCCGAAGGACTGGGCCGACCTGAAGAAGTCGGACTATGCCAACTCGATCGCCCTCGCCGGTGACCCACGCGCTTCCAACCAGGCAGTCCAGGCTGTCTACGCCGCCGGCATCGCGACCGGTGAAAAGGATGCGACCAAGGCTGGTGAAGCCGGTCTCGCCTACTTCGCCGAACTCAACAAGGCAGGCAACCTCGTTCCTGTTATCGGCAAGTCCGCTTCGCTCGCTCAGGGCTCGACCCCGATCGTCGTCGCATGGGACTACAACGGCCTGTCCTGGCGCGATACGCTGAAGGGCAACCCGCCGGTTGAAGTCGTCGTTCCTGCATCGGGCGTCAACGCCGGCGTCTACGTCCAGGCGATCTCGGCATTCGCACCACACCCGAACGCTGCCAAGCTCTGGATGGAATACCTCTACTCGGACGAAGGTCAGCTCGGCTGGCTGAAGGGCTATTGCCACCCGATCCGCTTCAACGATCTGGCCAAGAAGAAGGCCATTCCGCAGGAAATGCTCGACAAGCTGCCTCCGGCTGCTGCCTATGAAAAGGCTGTCTTCCCGACGCTCGACGAGCAGGCTGCCGGCAAGACCGCCATCACCACGAAGTGGGACAGCGTCGTTGGCGCAAACGTCAAGTAACACCTGACGCTCGACCCCTCCGCCTCACGGCGGAGGGGTTTCCTCCTGTTGCCCGATAAGGCTGTCGTTTTATGAGAACTGTTTCAACATCCGTGGCCGGTTCCACGTCCCTGATAAACCGCGACAGGGTCATAGACTGGCTCGGCATCGCGCCGTTTATGATCTTCGCCGCGATGTTTCTCATCATACCGACGCTTTATCTGGTTGCAGGCGCATTCCTAACGCCGGACGGTGATCTGACGCTCAAGAACATCGCCGACCTGTTCACGCCGACGATCCTCAGCGCTTACTGGATCAGCATCAAGGTTTCGGTGGCATCGGCGCTCGGCGGCGCCCTGATCGGCTTCTTTCTCGCCTGGGCGATCGTCCTCGGCGGCCTGCCGACCTGGGTCCGCTCCGGCCTTTTGACCTTCTCGGGCGTGGCCTCGAATTTCGCCGGTGTGCCGCTCGCCTTCGCCTTCCTCGCCACGCTTGGCCGCACCGGCCTCGTCACCGTGCTGATGCGCGACTGGTTCGGCTTCAATCTCTATTCGACCGGCTTCAACTTGCTCAGCTTCATGGGCCTCACCCTAACCTACATGTACTTCCAGATCCCGCTGATGGTGCTGATCCTGACGCCGGCGCTGGACGGCATGAAGAAGGAGTGGAAGGAAGCCGCCTCCATTCTCGGAGCCACCAACGGCCAGTATTGGCGCATGGTCGCCTTCCCGATCCTCTGGCCAAGCCTGATGGGCACGACGCTGCTGCTGTTCGCCAACGCCTTCGGTGCCATCGCCACGGCCTATGCGCTGACCGGCTCGTCGCTCAACATCGTGCCGATCCTGCTCTACGCCCAGATCCGCGGCGACGTGCTGCACAATGCCAATCTCGGCTATGCGCTGGCGCTCGGCATGATCGTCATCACCGGCCTGTCCAACCTCCTTTACATCCTCCTGCGCATGCGCGCCGAACGGTGGCAAAAATGAAGACATCACGCCTTGGAGCCTGGATCGCCATTGCGATTGGCGCGATCTATTTCATCCTGCCGCTGATCGCCACCATCGAGTTCTCGCTGCGCATGCGCCGCGGCGTCTATAGCTTCGATGCCTACGCCTCGGTATTTTCCGAGCCACAGTTCCGCGAGACCTTCGGCTATTCGATGCTGATGGCGCTGCTGACCATCGTCTTCGGCATGCTGCTCGTCGTTCCCACCGCCTATTGGGTCCGCCTGCGTCTGCCGCAGATCCGCCCGGTGGTCGAGTTCATCACGCTGCTGCCGCTGGTCATCCCGGCGATCGTCATCGTCTTCGGCTATCTCCGAATGTACAACTCGTCGTCGATCGTGCCGCTGACCGGCACCACGACAGGCACCAACATCCTCCTGATGTTGTCCTACATCACGCTGTCGCTGCCCTACATGTATCGCGCTGTCGATACCGCCATGCGCGCCATCGACGTGCGTACACTGACGGAAGCGGCCGAGAGCCTTGGCGCCAGCTGGACGACCATCATGTTCAAGTGCATCTTCCCGAACGTGATGAGCGGTGTGCTCTCCGGCGCCTTCATCACGCTGGCCATCGTCATGGGCGAATTCACCATGGCGGCGCTGCTCAACCGTCCGGCTTTCGGCCCCTACCTGCAGCTCGTCGGCGCCAACCGCGCCTATGAACCGTCGGCCCTGGCGGTCATCGCCTTCTCGATCACATGGCTCAGCATGGGCCTGCTTCAACTCGTCTCCCGCTTCCACCGAGCCGCTCCGGCCAAGTCGTAAGGTATCTGGTTTTCATGGCTTTTCTCGAACTCGCAAACCTCAAGAAATCCTTCGGCCAAACGCAGGTCGTGCACGACTTCAACATGAAGATCGAAAAGGGCGAATTCATCTCGTTCCTCGGTCCGTCAGGCTGTGGCAAGACGACGGTCCTGCGCATGATTGCCGGCTTCGAAACCCCAAGCGCCGGCAGCATCCAGATCGGCGGCAAGGAACAGGGCAACCTGAAGCCCAACAAGCGCAACATCGGCATGGTGTTCCAGGCCTACGCGCTGTTTCCGAACATGAGCGTCCACGACAACGTGGCCTTCGGCCTGAAGATCGCAGGTGCGCAGCCGGCCGAGATCGACAGCCGCGTCAAGGAGATGCTGAGCCTCATCAAGCTCGACCATCTCTCCGACCGCTATCCCTATCAGCTCTCCGGCGGCCAGCAACAGCGCGTGGCGCTGGCGCGCGCCCTCGCCGTCAAGCCGCAGGTGCTGCTGCTCGACGAGCCGCTCTCGGCGCTTGACGCCAAGATCCGCGTGTCGCTGCGCGAGGAAATCCGCGCCATCCAGCAGAAGCTCGGCATCACCACCGTCTTTGTTACCCATGATCAGGAAGAGGCGCTGTCGATCTCCGATCGTATCGTCGTCATGAACGGCGGTCGCGCCGACCAGATCGGTACCCCGTTCGAGATCTACAACACCCCGGCCACCCGCTTTGTCGCCTCCTTCGTCGGCACGCTCAACATCATCGAAGCCAAGGTCGTCGATCCCGCGGTCAATCGCATCCAGATCGGCGATCAGGGCGTGACGCTGAAGCAATCGATCGCAGCCTTCAAGGCAGGCGATACCGTCTCGCTGGCGCTGCGCCCGGAAGCTGGCTCGCTCTCCGACACGCTGCCGAGCGACACGGCGCTGACCGGCAAAGTCGTCTCCGCCCACTTCCTCGGCTCGGTCATCCGTACCCGCATGAACGTCGGCGGCAACGTCATTTCCTTCGACATGTTCAACAGCCCCGGCGTCAAGCCGCCGGCAACCGGCGAGACGGTGACCTTGCGCTTCATGGCGGCGGATTTGCTGGTTATTAGGGATTGAAGCGGCGCGGCATCTGACGGCCACTTATTCTAGGGTCATCGGCACCCTCCTCCACCCTCATTCCTGTGCTCGTCACAGGAATCCAGTCACCCCAAGTCCTTGGGGTGAAAAGACTTTTCGAGTCGCGGACGCGACGTTGCTGATCCCTGTGACGGGCACAGGGATGAGGGGGAGTGGGCAAATGCCCGCTGCCTAACGCTTGCCGCATTGTCACACACTGGTGCACGATCATCAGACGCGCCCTCCCTCTGCACAGAAATCACTTGAAATCCCCACCCCATTGCGCGACGACGGGCCAACCGCAGCCCCACCGCAAGAAGCCCGCCATGTCCCCGACCACGACACCATCAGCGGCCCCGCGCCGCCTCACCACCCAGGATTTCAAGACGCTCGGCCTCTCCGCCCTCGGCGGCGCGCTTGAGTTCTACGACTTCATCATCTTCGTCTTCTTCGCAGCCGTCATCGGCCACCTGTTCTTCCCGCCCGACATGCCCGACTGGCTGGTGACCATCCAGACCTTCGGCATCTTCGCCGCCGGCTATCTGGTGCGCCCGATCGGCGGCATCGTGCTGGCGCATTTCGGCGACATGTTCGGCCGCAAGCGGGTCTTTACCTTCTCGCTGATGTTGATGGCACTCTCCACCCTCGGCATGGCCGCCATGCCGACCTACGCCACGATCGGCATCGCCGCGCCGATCCTGCTCATCCTGATGCGCGTGCTGCAGGGTGCGGCCATCGGCGGTGAAGTACCGGGCGCATGGACCTTCGTCGCCGAGCACGTGCCCTTCCGCCGCGTCGGTTTCGCCTGCGGCTTCCTCTGCTCCGGCCTGACGCTCGGCATCCTGCTCGGCTCCTTCATCGCCACCATCATCAACTCGGTGTTCACGCCTGAGGATGTCGCCGGCTACGCCTGGCGCATCCCCTTCTTCCTCGGCGGCATCTTCGGCCTCGTGGCCGTCTACCTCCGCCGCTGGCTGCAGGAGACGCCGATCTTTGCCGAGATGAAGCAGAGCCGCTCGCTGGTGCGCGAACTGCCGCTGAAGGCGGTCCTGCGCGATTACCCGCGCGGCGTCATCATCTCGATGCTGCTCACCTGGATTCTCTCGGCCGGCATCGTCGTCACCACATTGATGACCGCGACCTTCCTGCAGAAGCTCTACGGCTACACCGCGCAGCAGTCGCTCGCCGCCACCAGCTTCGGCACGCTGTTCCTGATCTTCGGCACGGCGGCGGCCGGCGCCATCGTCGACAAGGTCGGCTCCGGCCGGTTCTTCATCGTCGCCAGCCTCTTCTTCGGCGCTGCCACCTTCACCTTCTACAGCTATGCGGCGGTGTCGCTGACGGTGCTGTTCGTTCTCTACGCGATCATGGGCCTGTCGGTCGGCTTGGTCGGTGCGGTGCCCTATGTCATGGTCCGCGCCTTCCCGGCCCGTGTCCGCTTCACCGGCCTGTCGTTTTCCTACAACGTCTCTTACGCCATCTTCGGCGGACTGACGCCGCTGGCGGTCGCGTCGTTGTTGCCGTTGAACCCGATGGCGCATGCCTACTACCTGCTGTTCATCGCCGCACTCGCCTTCGTGCTCGGCATCTATCTGCTGATAAAGGGAGACACGGTCGAGGCCGAGGTCGGCATCGAGGAACTCCACCAGCGGCTTGCCGCCGGCACCTGAATCAAGCCACAGTAAGCCGGGCGCCAAACGCCCGGCTTTTTATTGCGCTGCGTTCCCGCCACCGACCACACTGGACATGCGAGACGAGCGCCGGACCGACGAGGAAGTGCCAGCCGATGCCCAACCCGCAAATCACCGTCCTCGAAGCGCTCTCCACACCAGGCAACCCGGCCAAGCCGAACGACGACCGCTACGGCCACAACGAGGCAGCCGCCTTCGTGATCGACGGCGCCACAGGTCTTGGCGACCGCCAGTATATCGATGCATCCGGTAGCGACGCCGCCTGGATCGCCGCTCGCTTTGCCGACGGTTTCACCAAGCACATCACCCGTGACACAGCCATCTCGGACATCGCCCGCACCGTCTCGCTCGACGCCAAACGCGAATTCCTCGGCAATCACCCTGAAGTCCCGCGCTACGCGTGGCCGCTCTCGGCCTTCGCCATGCTGCACGCAACGCGCACCGGCTTCCGCTTCTACGGCCTCGGCGATTCCTGCGTCTTCCTGCTGAACACGGATGGCACTGCCGGCATACACATGGCGATCCCCGACGCCTTCACCCGGGAACAGGCGCACGCCCAAAGTCACATCGCCCGCACCGGCGGCATCACGAAAAACGGCGGCGCGCTCGGCAACACGCAGACGCTGGAAGCGCTGCGCCGGCATCGCGAAACCCAGAACACGCCTGGCGGCATCTGGACGCTCGGCCTCGTGCCGGAAGCGGCCGATCATCTCGTTTCGGAAGATCTGCCGATCGAAGGCAAGGCGCACGCCATCGTCTGCAGCGACGGCTTTGCCGATCTCGTCGTGCTCTATCAGGCTTACGATGCGGCAAGCCTGGTGCGCACAGCCCTCGACAAGGGCCTCTCCCCGATGATCGAGGAACTGCGCCGCTTCGAGCGCGAAACCGATCCTGAAGGCCTGCGCTATCCCCGCTTCAAGCAGAGCGACGACACGACGGCGATCCTGGTCGAACTGACCGCCTGACCAGAGACCGATTTTCGATTCAGGATCAGCAGCTTGGCCGCCATTCCTGAATCACTTTCTCCAGGCCTTGAATCAGATCCTCAAAACGCGACCGATCAGGCCGCGTCCTCGACATCCTCGCGCGGCTTCGCCGGCACGTAGTTCAGCACCGGTCCGAGCCAGCGCTCGACCTCGCGGATTTCCATGCCTTTGCGGCTGGCATAGTCCTCGACCTGATCGCGCTCCACCTTGGCAACGCCGAAGTAGTAGCTGTCGGGATGGCCGATATAGATGCCCGAGACCGACGAGCCCGGCCACATCGCATAGCTTTCCGTCAGCGTCACACCGGCGGCATTCTCGGCGTCGAGCAGCGCGAACAGCGTCTTCTTCTCGGTATGGTCGGGCTGCGCGGGATAACCGGGCGCCGGACGGATACCGGCATATTCCTCGGTGATCAGCTGATCTTTGGCCAGCGCCTCATCCTTGGCATAACCCCAGTATTCGCGACGAACCTCTTCGTGCATGCGCTCGGCGAAGGCTTCCGCGAAGCGGTCGGCCAGCGCCTTGACCAGGATCGACGAGTAGTCGTCGTTGGACCGCTCGAAACGCTCGGCGATCGCCACTTCCTCGATACCCGCCGTGACGACGAAGCCGCCGACATAATCTTGGCAACCGCTATCGACCGGCGCCACGAAGTCCGACAGCGCCACGTTCGGGCGGCCATCACGCTTCGACAGCTGCTGGCGCAGCGTGTAGAAGGTCGCGAGTTCTTCCTTGCGGCTGTCGTCCTTGAACAGCTTGATGTCATCACCGACGGCACCGGCCGGCCAGAAGCCGATCACGGCGCGCGGGCGGAACCACTTCTCGTCGATGATCTTCTTCAACATCGCCTGCGCATCCGCCCATAGGGCCCGTGCCGCCTCGCCCTGCTTCTCGTCCTCGAGAATGGCGGGATAGCGGCCCTTCAACTCCCACGTCTGGAAGAACGGCGTCCAGTCGATGTACTCGGCCAGCGTCGCCAGATCGTAGTCTTCGAACACCTTGGTGCCGAGGAAGCTCGGCTTGCCGGGCGTGTAAGCGGACCAATCGACCTTGTGGGCATTTTCGCGGGCGCGCGCCAGCGGCAGGCGGACTTTTTCCGCTTCGCTACGCGCATGCGCCGCCGCGACCTTGGCATATTCGGCGCGGATATCGCTGATATAGCCATCGCGGTTTTCAGGCGACAGCAGCGACGAGACCACGCCGACCGCACGGCTGGCATCGGTCACATAGACCGTCTGCCCCTTCGCATAGCCCGGATGGATCTTCACCGCCGTATGCACACGGCTGGTCGTGGCGCCACCGATCAGCAGCGGCAGGTCCAGACCCTGACGCTCCATTTCGGCCGCGACATGCACCATCTCGTCGAGCGACGGCGTGATCAGGCCGGAGAGACCGATGATATCGACCTTCTCGGCCACCGCCGTCTCGAGAATCTTCGTCGCCGGCACCATGACGCCCAGGTCGACGATCTCGTAATTGTTGCAGGCGAGCACGACGCCGACGATGTTCTTGCCGATATCGTGCACGTCGCCCTTGACGGTCGCCATCAGGATCTTGCCGGCCGACTTGCGCTGGTCGCCACCGTTGAGGCGCTTTTCCTCTTCCATGTAAGGCAGCAGCACGGCCACGGCCTGCTTCATAACGCGCGCCGACTTGACGACCTGCGGCAGGAACATCTTGCCAGAACCGAACAGATCGCCGACCACATTCATGCCGGCCATCAGCGGGCCCTCGATGACATGCAGCGGACGCTCCGCCTTCAGCCGCGCCTCTTCCGTGTCGGCATCGATATACTCGGTGATACCGTTGACCAGCGCATGCTCGAGCCGCTTCTCGACCGACCACTCACGCCACGACAGATCCTGCACGCGGCCTTCGCGCGCCGCCCCACCGCGGAACTTCTCGGCCACTTCGAGCAGCCGCTCGGTCCCGTCGGAACGACGGTTCAACACAACATCCTCGCAGGCCTCGCGCAGTTCCGGGTCGATGTTGTCATAGACGGCCAGCTGCCCGGCATTGACGATGCCCATGTCCATGCCCGCCTGGATGGCGTGGTAGAGGAACACGGCATGCATCGCCTCGCGCACCGGCTCGTTGCCGCGGAACGAGAAGGAGAGGTTCGAGACGCCGCCTGAGATATGCACCAGCGGCATGCGCTGACGGATCGTCCGCGTCGCCTCGATGAAGTCGACGCCATAATTGTTGTGTTCCTCGATGCCGGTGGCAACCGCAAAGACGTTCGGATCGAAGATGATGTCCTCGGGCGGGAAGCCCGCCTGCTCCGTCAGGAGCTTGTAGGCTCTGCTGCAGATCTCGACCTTGCGGTCATAGGTATCCGCCTGCCCCGTCTCGTCGAAGGCCATGACCACGACCGCCGCGCCATAGGCATGCAGCAGCTTGGCCTGCGCCAGAAAATTCTCCTCGCCTTCCTTCAGCGAGATCGAGTTGACGATCGGCTTGCCCTGCACCCGCTTCAGGCCGGACTCGATGATCGAGAACTTCGACGAATCGATCATCACAGGCACGCGGGCGATATCGGGTTCGGCGGCGATCAGGTTGAGGAACTCGACCATCGCCTTTTCGGAATCGATCAGGCCCTCGTCCATGTTGATGTCGATGATCTGCGCGCCGTTCTCCACCTGGTCGCGCGCCACGTCGAGGGCCGCCGTGTAGTCGGCATTGGTGATCAGCTTGCGGAACCGGGCGGAACCGGTGACGTTGGTGCGCTCGCCGACGTTGACGAAAGGGATATCCTTGGTCAGCTCGAACGGCTCGAGGCCCGACAGCGACATGAACGGCCGGTGCGCGGGAATTTCGCGCGGCTTGTACTTGGCGACGACCTCGGCGATCGCCTGGATATGCTCCGGCGTCGAGCCGCAGCAGCCGCCGACGATGTTGACCAGACCCTCGCGTGCAAAGCTCTCGATCTGCGCCGCCATCAGCTCCGGCGTCTCGTCGTACTGGCCGAACTCGTTGGGAAGGCCGGCATTCGGATAGGCGCAGATGAAGGTGTCGGAAACGCCCGACAGCTCCTGCAGGTGCGGACGCATGGCATTGGCGCCGAGCGCGCAGTTGAGACCGATGGTGAACGGGTTGGCATGGCGCACCGAGTTCCAGAACGCCGACGGCGTCTGGCCAGACAGCGTGCGGCCGGAAAGGTCGGTGATTGTGCCGGAGATCATGACAGGCAGGCGCACGCCCTTCGCCTCAAAGCGCTCCTCGCAGGCAAAGATCGCCGCCTTGGCGTTCAGCGTATCGAAGATCGTCTCGATCAGTATGATGTCGGCGCCGCCATCGATCAAGCCGTCGATCTGCTCACCATAGGCGACGCGCAGATCGTCGAAATCGACGGCGCGGAAGCCCGGATTGTTGACGTCGGGCGACATGGAAGCGGTGCGGTTGGTCGGGCCGATGGCGCCGGCCACGAAACGGCGGCGGCCATCCTCGCGCTCGGCGCGGATTGCCGCACGGCGCACGACTTCCGCACCTTCCTTGTTGAGCGCATAGACTTCGCCTTCCATCGCGTAATCGGCCTGCGCAATGCGCGTCGACGAGAACGTGTTGGTCTCGAGAATATCGGCGCCGGCCTTGGCGTATTTGTAGTGGATTTCCTCGATCGCATCCGGCTGCGTCAGGATGAGCAGATCGTTGTTGCCCTTCTGGTGGCAGGCGCAGCCGATGAACCGGTCGCCGCGGAAATGATCTTCGTCGAAGCCCAGCCCCTGAATCTGCGTGCCCATGGCGCCGTCAAGCACGAGAATGCGTTCGCTGGCGGCCTTGCGCAGCGCTTCGAACACATCGCTGCCGTCGCGTTTTGCTCCTTCGGAACCAAACAGAGTATCAAACACGGGCGGACTCCTTGACGTCATTGAAAGACAAGAGGCTCAAATCACATAAAGATATCTTTATGTCAATATATCAGCGACATTTTCGGCGACAAGCAACTGTCTCGGGATGACAGACTCGACCGTCCCCTATATAGGCAATTTCAAAGCTTTGTGTATGAAATGGAGGTATGTCATGACACCAGCAATCGGCGACGCCACGCTCGGAAACTGGTCCACCCGCGCCTATCACCGCGACTGGTTGGTCGCGCAGGCCAACGGCCTGTTCGATTTCTTCCAGCATGCCTCCATCAACCCGAAGGGCGGTTTCTACGATCTCGACGACACAGGCAAGCCGCTGGACGCCGAAGGCCAGATCCGCGGCATCCACATCGCCGCCCGCGCCGTACACTGCTTCTCGATCGGCGCCCTGCTCGGTCGCCCCGGCGCTTCGGATGTCGTTGATCACGGCATGCAGTATATCTGGAACCAGCACCGCGACGCCAAGAACGGCGGCTATTTCTGGTCGTTGAACAATGACGGACCGGTCGACACCAACAAGCAGGGCTACGGCCACGCCTTCGTGCTGCTCGCCGCCTCCTCGGCCAAGACCATCGGCCATCCGCTTGCCGACGGCATGCTCGCCGACATCACCGAAGTCCTGAACACCCGATTCTGGGAGGAAAAGCACGGCGCCATCGCCGAGGAATTCACCGCCGACTGGCAGCCGCTCGACGGTGGCACCTATCGTGGCCAGAACTCCAACATGCACCTGACCGAAGCGTTGATGGCCGCCTTCGAGGCGACAGGCGACCGCGCCTATCTCACCAAGGCCGAAAGCATCGCCGACCTCGTCATCCGCCGCGCAGCAGGTTCCGTCGGCTGGCGCGTCGCCGAGCACTTCGACACCGACTGGACGCTCGACAAGAATTACTACCACCCCAACGAGATGTTCCGCCCAGCCGGCACCACGCCCGGCCACTCGCTCGAATGGGCGCGCCTCCTGCTGCAACTCTGGGCGCTCGGCGGCAAGAAGCTGGAATGGCTACCGGATGCCGCCAAAGGCCTGTTTTCGCAAGCAATTGCGCTTGGCTGGGACGAGGACAAGGGCAGCTTTTTCTACACGCTCGACTGGGAAGACCGCCCCGACAAGCGCCAGAAGATGTGGTGGCCCGCCTGCGAAGGTGCGGCTGCCGCGCATTATCTCAACCAGCACCTGCCGAGCGATTTCCACGAGGAGAGCTACCGCAAGATCTGGAACGTCATCGAGCGTCGCTTCATCGACCACAAGAACGGCGGCTGGCACGAGGAACTGACCGAAGACATGGCCCCCGCCCACACCATCTTCCCCGGTAAAGGCGACATCTACCACGCCCTGCAGGCCTGCCTCATCCCCCTCTTCCCCGCAACCGGAAGCCTGACCAAGGTGATTGCGGAAGCCGGCGGGAAGATCTGAGGAGGGCGAGCGGCAGCCGACCAGCCCTGCCGCGACCGATCAACGCCCCGCCGCGACCTTCCTCGGCGGGGTATCCTCGACCGGATTCGGCAAAGACCTCTTGGACGCAGTGACGACACCACCTCGGCCATCCGCTTTCGCCTGATAAAGCGCCGCGTCAGCTGCATTCAAGGCGGCGTCGCAACTCGTCCCGTGTTCGACCTCGCTGAGGCCGAACGACGCACCGATCGCAACGACGGAACCAGCCAGAGACATCGGCTCGCGAAGCAACGCGGAAATCCGCCGGCAGGCCGCCTCGGCGTCGCTGACCGAGATGCCGGGCATCAGCACCGCGAACTCATCGCCGCCAAGGCGGAAAAGTCGGTCGGCGTCGCGCGTCGCCGACATGAGTCTGGACGCAACGACCTTCAGCAGGTCGTCGCCAACAGCATGCCCGTGGGAATCATTGATCGCCTTGAAGCCATCGAGATCGAAACAGACCACCGTCAGCGCGCCTGCCGCGACCTGCGTCGTGTATTCGGCCTCAAGCAGCGAGCGATTGGCGAGTCCCGTCAGAAAATCATGCGTTGCGGCATGCCGCATCTGCTTTTCCCGCTCGACCAGCGTCCGCGCCGTCGACTGCGAAACACGCACCATCAGAAAGCCGCCGACCAGAAGGACCACAATGACGGTCACGATCAGCGGGAGCGCCTGATAGAGAACATCAGCCGCCGGCGCCGGTGACCGCCAGGAGAGAACCTCGACCTCTCCCTCCGCGCCGATCGCAACTTCCGCGCGGGCGCGATCGGGCGCCACCATGGACAGCGGCGTGATATGGGCATCATCCAGCAGAAAGCGGTCCCCGAAGAAATTCTGCAGGCTGCCGCTGATCGGCATCGCCGTGATCAGGATAGGCGCCCGACTTGCTTTCAGCTTCGCCGTTCCAAAATCGGGTTGAAAGAGACTGGCCGACAAGAGCACCGCCTCATCGCCAAGCACCTCGATCCGGCTGCTGACCACGGGATCCGGAATGCCGTTCTTGCGGGGCACCTGTTCACGCATGCGCACGTCTTCCACCAGAAGCGCGGTATCCGCGACGATTGAAGCGGACCCTCGGGCGAAGAATGGCCTGTCCTTTACGCTGTCATCGGTGCGCGAATAGAGAATTGCATCGCCGGCATCGAGAACGGCGGTAAAGCGCGTGCGCGACGTGCCGATCAGGGAAGCGCCGATGTTGCGATCCGTCCATTCGAAATCGAAGTGGTTGTCGAGCTTGGCGATCGCCTCGTCCCAGATCGTCCAGGCGGTCAGGGAAAATTCGACATCGGCGGTCCAGAACGCGATGTTGCGTTCGACAAGTGCTTCCTGACGCTGGCGTGCCTCCGCATCGATCCGTGCCGCGCCGTAGTAGGAAAAAGTCGCCATGCCCAGGATCAACAGGGTAACGCAGGCGACGGCGGGACCGACGAGCTTGAAATGAACGAAACGCATTGCCAACACAGTTTGCGACAGGGAACCATCGGGATGGATGGCGCAAGTTGTATAGGTGGAGAGCTTACGATCCGGTTATCGCGCCACGCGAAGCTTCACGAAGACGGAATCCGCGGTTCCTGCACCAGATAGAAGATCGCAACCGGGGTCACGTCGGTGACTGGAAAGCTGAAGGCGGCGGCGGCGAGCGGATCGACATGGCCATCATCGAAATTGATCCGGTCGAAGCTCTCAAAACGGCTTTCGAGATGCGAGAACTGGCTTGATGACACCAGCGCCGGGTCGGGATTGGTCTGGCTGAAAGACAGGCCGTCATTGAAGTCGCTCGGCTTGCCCAGGATCTCCTGTAGCTCGAAGCCGAAGCCGATCCACGCCAGCCCGCTGTTGTTCGCGACGTTCACCCGCAGATAAAGCGCGCTCGGCATCGTCGTGTTGAGCAGCGACGGCACGGCGGCCCGGATCACCATCGTCACCGGCGTCGGCCTGCCGAGCGCCTCGACGATTTCGATCGGATCGTCCTTCTTGCCTGAGCCCGAAATCGACAGGATACGAAACCCACCAAGTTCGTCGGAAAAGGAATAGTCGCCAGCATACCACCGCCCGTCATCGGACGCGCCGGCACCAACAAGCGCCAGCGACAGAAACGCCGCAAGAATGCGAAGATGACGCAGCATCGATCTCACTCCCACAGCGAGTATCGCAGCCATCGGCAAAAATTCAACGGTTGTGCATTCTATGCTCTCATCCCGGCTTTGCGCCGAGACCCAGAGTCATGGCATCCGAGAGCGAGAAAGAGCTATCCGCACAGTGGAGCGCGGGTTAGCCGCTCTTACCCCAACCGCAACGCATCCAGGTCCTTCGCCAGCATCAGCGCCAGCGCCTCGACCGCCAGATTGTGGTCATCGCGCTGCGGCAGGCCGGAGACGGTGACGGCGCCGATGCAGCCGGTGCCCTTGACGGTGATCGGGAAGCTGCCACCGTGCGGCGCGTAGTCGGCGTCGGAAAGGCCGTTGTCGGCGACAGTCTTGCCCTTGGATTTGAGGTCGAGGCCGATCGCGTAGCTGCTCCTGAAGTAGCGCAACACCAGGTTGCGCTTGCGGCGAACCCACTGGACATTGTCCGGCGTCACACCAGGCAGCGCGGCGTAAAACACCGGCATCGCATGCAGGGTGATATCGATGGCGATGCCGAGGCCGCGTTCCGTCGCCAGTTCCTGCAGGAGCTTGCCCAGCTGCCACGCCGTCGTCAGGTCGAAACTGTCGAAGCTCAGCGCAGTTTCCTGTTCGGCGATCCGTGCGAGGTCGTCTTCGGGCGTCGTCATATGGGCTTCCTCTCTTGCAATGCTTTTGCGCAAACATTCGCAAGCAGCCACGGAAAGTAAAGCGAAATAATCGGCATAGCCCCGCAGTCAGAGTTTTGGCGTCAGCATCTCGAAACGGTCGCGGATCGTGCTGCAGGTATCGCCGCCGAGCCTGGCGATGGCATCGAGCTGAGCCGGATCGACCCGCAGCCGTTCGGGATCGACGACGCCGTCGCGATAATGCGCGTAGACGATCTCGCCCATGATGATCTGCCTGGATTTGCCGAGCTCCAGCGTCACATGCCGCTTGCATTCAAACGCCGCCGGTGCCTCGGCGATATAAGGCGAAGCGACCTTGACGCCCGGCTTCGCCGTCAGTCCGGCTTCCTTCAGCTCGTCGACGCCGCGCGGATATTTCGAACCGCAGACATGCATCGCCTCGGCGATCGCGAAGGAGACAATGTTGACGGTAAACACCTCCGTCATCCGGATGTTGTGGCCGGTGTCCTTGAACGACATATCAGGGTTGTTCTCGACACCCAGCGCCAGGATCGGCGGATCGGCCGACAGGCAGTTGAAGAAGGAAAACGGCGCCGCGTTGACGCGGCCGTGCTCGTCGACTGTGGTCACCAGCGCGATTGGCCGCGGCACGACGGTGCCGATCATCAGCTTGTAGCGTTCGCGCTCGGAGAGCGTTTCGAAATCGAAGCAGATGGACATGGCTCAGCTCGCTGCCTGCAGCGGCGCAAAACCGCTCATCGCGCCGAGAAAGGGCTTCGGCAACGGCGACGCATAGGAGCCACGCTTGCTGGTCGAAAGCCCCAGCGATACCAGCGCCTCCGCCTGCTTGACCGCGGCCGCCACGCCATCGACCACGGGCACGCCGTAGATCTCCTGAAGTTCGCGCGCCAGATCGGTCATGCCGGCGCAACCGAGCACGATCGCCTCGGCGCCATCCTCCGTCAGTGCCCGCTCGATCTCGGCCCTGAGCTTGCCGATCGCGCCCGACGCTTCGTCCTCGAGTTCCAGCACCGGAATATCCGAGGCCCGCACCCTGGCCCGGTCGCCCATGCCGTAGCGCCGCACCAGATTGTCGATCAGCACCCGTGAACGCTCCAGCGTCGTCACCACGGTAAAGCGCTGCGCCAGGAAGCCTGCGGTCGCCACCGCGGATTCGCAAAGCCCCAGCACCGGCACATCGGCGAAGCTGCGGGCAGCCTCGAGCCCGGTATCGTCGAAACAGGCGATGACGGCGGCATCGTAGGTCCCTGCCCGGTCCTTCAGTTCTGCCAGCAGCCCGGGAATGGCCAGTGCCCCGTCATAGTGCCCCTCGATCGAAACCGGTCCCATCCGCGACGTTGCAGCGATGATCTCCGTCCCCGTTGCCGCCACTGCGCGCGCGGCGATCGCCGCCTTCTCGGTCATCGAGGCTGTCGTGTTCGGATTGACGATGAGAATGCGCATGAGGTCAGCTTATCTTTGCCTGGCGGCCGCGCAGCATCATCATGATGCCGAGCGCGACGAGAATGATGGTGAAGGAAAACAGCGTCGTCACCGTTCCAAGTGCGTAAAGCACCGGCGTCGTGACGTTGGTTGTCATCCCGTAGATCTCAAGCGGCAGCGTGTTGTAGCTGCCCGAGGTCATCAGCGTGCGGGCGAATTCGTCATAGGACAACGTGAAGCCGAACAGACCGACACCGATCAGGCTCGGCGCGATCATCGGCAGCACCACATGCACAAAGGTCTGCCAGGAACTCGCCCCGAGATCGCGCGCCGCTTCCTCATAGGCCGGCGAGAACCGGTTGAACACGGCGAACATGATCAGCACGCCGAACGGCAGCGTCCAGGTGAGATGCGCGCCGAAGGCCGACGAATACCAGGCCGGGCGAATGCCGCCCTGCTGGAACACCACGCCGATGCCGAGCGAGATGATGATCGACGGCACCACGAGGCTGGCGACGGTGGCGTAGAACAGCACCGTCGCGCCCTTGAAGCGGCGGCGGAAGGCAAGGCCGGCAAGCAGCGACACGACTACGGTGACGATCATCACCATGAAGCCGAGCGTGAACGAGCGGCGGAAAGAGGCACCGAAATCACCCACGGCCTGCTTTTCGAACAGGTTAAAGAACCAGTGCACCGACACGCCGTTCAGCGGGAAGGTCAGGCCGCCATCCGGCCCCTGGAAGGACAGGATCAGGATCGCCGACAGCGGGCCGTATAAAAACAGCACGAAGACGAGAAAGAAGGCGGCGAGGATGTAGAATTCGAAGGTGCGTTTTTCGTGGCCCATCTCAAAGCTCCTTGCGGATATCGACGACGCGCAGGATCGCGGCGACCATCATCAGCACGACGATGAGCAGCACCACGGCATTGGCGGCGGCGGCCGGATACTGCAGCAGCGACATCTGGTTCTTCATCATCAGCGCCACCGAGGCGCTTTGCCCACCGGACATGACCTGCACCGTTGAGAAATCGGCCATGACAAGCGTGACGACGAAGATCGAGCCGATGGCGATACCGGGCTTGGCGAGCGGGATGACGACATTCCAGAGGATCTGCCAGCCACTGGCGCCGGCATCGCGCGCCGCCTCGAACAGCGACCGGTCGATGCGCATCAGCGTGTTGAAGATCGGCGTGACCATGAACAGCGTGTAGAGGTGCACCATGGCCAGAACCACGGCAAAGTCCGAATAGAGCAGCCATTCGATCGGCTGCGGCACGATCCCCATCTCGACCAGCGCCGAATTGATCAGGCCATTGCGGCCGAGCACCGGAATCCAGGAGATCATGCGGATGATGTTGGAGGTCATGAACGGCACGGTGCAGACCAGGAACAGGATCATCTGCGTCGACGTGCGCCTGACATGGAAGGCGAGGAAATAGGCGACCCAGAAACCGATGAGCACGGTCAGCGTCCAGACGATGACGGTGAATTTCAGCGTGTTCAGATAGGTCTTCCAGGTGACCCAGGAACCGAGCGTCTCGGTGTAGTTCATCGTCAGGAAGGCGGGATAGAGACCGGCGAAGTCATAGTCCCAGAAGCTGACGATGACGATCATCGCGATCGGCAGGATGAAGAAGAAGCCGAGGATCACGACCAGCGGCGTCGCCTGCAGATAGGAGGCGGCCCACGCCGGCAACCGGAAGCCCGGGCTGCGCACCCGCTCGGCCTTTGCGGTCGTCTCTGCTGAAGCAATCGTCGCCATGTCACGTCTCCATCTGATCTGGTCGGAGGACCTCTCCACATTCATCCGCCCATCCTCTCCGCCCTCATCCCTGTGCCACCTAGGGCTTCGCCCACGGGATGTCACAGGGTCCAGCAACCGCGCGTCCGCGCGGTGATAGAGTCTTTCCAGCCCAAGGACTTGGGCTGGCTGGATTCCTGTGACGAGCACAGGAATGAGGGAGGTTGAGAGATGCCTTTCCTTCCCCCCAACACAGGGGGAAGTGAGTTTTCTTGCCGCGCCTCCGGTACTCCCTCCCCCTTGTGGGGAGGGTTTGCGGAGGGGAAAGCGGCACCCGCCGTGGCGGGCGATGCCAGCCTTAAGCCGCGATGAACTCGTTCCAGCGGCGAACCATGTAGCGGTCCTCGTCCATGACGGAGTTCCAGCATGCGACATGGCCCATGCGCTCTTCGAACGAGCCGCCATCGCGAACCGCGCCGGCCTTCTCCATGACCTTGCCCTCAGGCGACATGACGTCACCCTGCGCGGCCTTGCCTTCGATCCAGTAACCCCACTCGTCGGCGGTCATGAACTTCTTGGCGGTGTCCATGCAGGCGGAGTAGTAGCCCTGGCGGTTGAGGTAGCCGCCGACCCAGCCGGACGTGTACCAGTTGATGTACTCGTAGGCCGCGTCCAGCTGTGCGCCCTTGAGGTGCGACGCGAGACCGAGACCGCCGCCCCACGAACGGTAGCCTTCCTTGAGCGGCTGATACTTGCAGGCGATGCCCTTCGAGCGGACGGCGGCAACGGCCGGCGACCACATCGACTGGATGATGACTTCGCCCGAGGACATCAGGTTGACCGACTCGTCGAACGACTTCCAGAAGGCGCGGAACTGGCCGTCCTGCTTGGCCTTGATCAGGAAGTCGATCGTCTTGTCGATCTCTTCCTTGGTCATGTTGCCCTTGTCGGCATACTTGATGTTGCCAAGCGCTTCCATGATCATCGCCGCATCCATGATGCCGATCGACGGGATGTTGAGGATCGAGGTCTTGCCCTTGAACTTCGGGTCCATGATGTCGGCCCAGCTGGTGATCTCGCGACCGACGAGATCGGGACGAATGCCCAGCGTGTCGGCGTTGTAGATCGTCGGCATCATCGTGAAGAACTCGGTCTCGCTCTTGGCGAACGTCTTCGCGTCGGCGCTCTCAACGTAACCGACCGTGTGCGGCGCGGTACCCTGCGCGATGACGCTGTCGGCCTTCAGCTTGCCGTTCTTGAACAGCGGCACGACCTGGTCGTAATACTTCAGCTTCTTGACATCCATCGGCTGGATGACGCCGGTCGGATAGACCTTTTTGAGGATCCAGTATTCGATGTCGGCGATGTCGTAGCTGTCAGGCTGGGTGACGGCGCGCTGGGCAGCGGCGTCGGAATCGGTCGCCGTCATCTCGAGCGTGATGCCGAGGTCGGCCTTGCACTTCTCGGCGATGGCGTTGATGTTCGACACGCCGGTGCCGAACTGGCGCAGCGTGATGTTGGTCTGCGCCCAAATGGTCGGGAAGCCGGTGATCAGGCCCGAACCGGCGATCGCGCCGGCCGCGGCGGCGCCCGTCTTCAGCAGCGCACGGCGGGAGAGGCCCTTGTCCGTCTTGTCGGCCTTGGTGGTTTTCGTTGCATCAGTCATGGCAGTTCCCTCTATTTTTTGTGGTGATGGTGGTTCAGGCGGAAACACGGCCGAGAAGGACAGCATCCTCCAGGGCCCAACTCAGGGACACCGCATCGCCGACCGATGCGGGTTTGGCGAAATAATCGCCGTCGGTCGCAATGACGGTGAAGTCATCGCTGCCCGCGCCGACCACGGTGATCTTCACCGAGGCGCCGCGATATTCGATGTTGGAGACGATGCCGTTGAAGCCGAGCGTCTTGTCGAGCGCGGTATCGAGGCGAACGCGATCGGTGCGGATGCCGATATCGACGACTTCCCCGATCTCCCGGCCCGTGCCGCGCACCGAAAAGCTCTGCCCCTCGGGCACCTCAAGCGTGATGACCCCGTCCTTTGACGCGGTGACCCGACCCGTCAGCACATTGTGGTCGCCCATGAAGCGGGCCACGAAGGCCGTCGCCGGCTCCTCGAACACCTTGCGCGGCGTGGCTGCCTGCTCGATCTTGCCGTCGTTCATGATGACGATGATATCGGCCAGCGCCATCGCCTCTTCCTGGCTGTGGGTGACGTGCACGAAAGTGATGCCGAGCGTCTTCTGAAGCTTCTTCAGCTCCGCGCGCATGCGGATCTTCAGAAACGGATCGAGCGCCGACAAGGGCTCGTCGAGCAGCAGCGCCTCGGGATCGGTGATCAGCGCACGCGCCAAGGCGACACGCTGCTGCTGACCACCGGAAAGCTGTGCCGGACGCCGTGTTGCATAGGCCTCCATCTGCATCAGCTTCAACATCTCAAGCGCCTTGGCCCGACGCTCGTCCTTCTCCACACCCTTCATCTTCAGGCTGAAGGCGACATTGTCGATCAGGTCGAGGTGCGGAAACAGCGCGTAGGACTGGAACATCATCGCCGTGCCGCGCTTGGCCGGCGGAAAATCGGTGACGACGGTGTTGCCGAGCCGGATATCGCCCGACGAAATGCTCTCGTGGCCGGCGATCATCCGGAGCGTCGAGGTCTTGCCGCAGCCCGATGGCCCGAGAAAGCAGCAGTAGGAACCGGCCGGTATTTTCAGGCTTATTGCGTGGACGGCAGTCGTGCTACCATACACCTTCGAAACGGATGCTATATCGATCTCTGCCGCTTTCGACATCGTGTCTTCCCCTGTTCGAGTAAGACGATGCATTCGCCGTGCCAGTTTCTGCCGCAGTGCGTCAAACCCTTATGAAATCTGAATTTTCGACAGAATCCGGCATCGGCTAAAATTGAAGCGCCTGATGTGTCTGCACATCAAATAGGCTTTTGTCTGCGATTTACGCAAAATATCGTATACAATTTAGCCGTAACATTGCTCGCAAATTCCATTTAACTTTTCGGCCGAACGCGGATATCATTTGCCGGTCAAAGGGTATTTTATTTCATGAACTCCGCCGCCAACGCGCTCCAGCAGACAGACGATTCCGCCGAGACAGGCGCCCAGCAGATCCGCGACGCCATCCGCGACGCGATCGTCGAGCGCCGTCTGTCGCCTGGCACGAAACTGTCGGAAAGCGATGTCGGCAATCTCTTCAACGTCAGCCGCACACTGGCACGCGCCGCCCTGCAGGCGCTGTCCTATGAAGGCCTCGTCAGCGTCGAGAAGAACCGCGGCGCTTTCGTTGCCTACCCCTCGCCCGATGAAGCCCGTCAGATCTTCGCCGCCCGCCGGCTGATCGAACCCGGCATCCTGCGCGAAGCCGCAGCCCGGATCACGCCATCCGAGATCCAGCACCTGAAGCAGCTTTTGTTGGAAGAGAGCCGGCTGATTAGCGAGCGCGGCCAGACCGCGCGCCGCGCCGAGATCAAGGCCTCGGGCGATTTCCACCTGACGCTGGCGTCGATCTCGGGCAACACGATCATGCAGCGCTTCATGGACGAGCTGGTCGCCCGCTCCTCGCTGGTGATTGCGCTCTACGGCCAGTCGACCATCTCGAGCTGCGGCCACTCCGAGCATGGCGACATCGTCGGCGCCATCGAGCGCAAGGATCTCGACCACGCCTGCCATCTGATGGTGCACCACATCGCCCACATCGAGGCGGACCTCGATCTGCGCGAGCGGAAGGGCCAGGGACTGAAGGAAGCGTTCGATCTTTAATGCGTCGAACCGCGCACTTTGGCATCGGGACAAGAGGCTGAGAGCATCTTGCATGTCCCGGAGATATCGCGGTCGCCATGGCAACCGCGATATGAGTGTCAGATGATCAACCGCGCGAGCGGCGTTCCGCCGGCACCGCGGCGACCGCCACGATATCGGGGGTTCCCGTCGTATGCAGGCGCTTGCGCACCAGCACGCCCATGACGCGGGCAGCCGTCGAGAATGTCATCTGGTCGAGAGGACCCTCGCCTTCCCAGGGCTTGGTCAGACGCTCGGTCACGGCACCGACGATGTTCATCGGCACGATGTCGTCGCACTGGCGCATGGCTTCGAAGACGTTGCTGATCGGAACGACACGGCCTTCGAAAGTGACGATTGGTTCGGTAAGTTCGCTATCCCACTCTTCGAACGCATAGAGCGCTTCGCGGAAGAGTTCCTGCAGGGTGAACGGGGCGTGCCCATTGTGAAGTGGCGGCAAGGCATTCGACATGTCTGTCTCCTCTTGTAGGGATAAGTCCATTCCTCCTCATCGGTCGGCATTAACGCGGGAAACAGAACTCGGGTTCCCGTCCGAACCGAATAACACGATCAATGTTATAGTGTAATATAGCCGTGATAAAGCGCTTTTCTGCCGCACCCTCGCCACAGCTGTGTCCACAAAAAGATAAGCCGTTGATATTGAACACAATATCAACGGCTCCAGTTTGTTAACTAAAATGAACGACGGCGGCTAGAAGGTCACTGCGCGATCGCGAATGTGACGTTGACCGTGATGTTGTAGCTCGTTTCGCCGCCCTGGATCGGCACCGCGGAGTCCGCTGCCGACTTCATCATCGCCGCCCGCATGACCGGCACCGGCTGCGGCCGCGGACCGTTTTCGCTGATCTCGATGACGCTGCCGAGCTTGATGCCGGCGGCGGCGGCCAGCGTCTTTGCCCGCGCCATGGCATCGGCCACCGCACTCTTGCGGGCCTCTTCCATGGCCGCTTCCGGCTTGTCGTTGGTGAACTGAATATCGCCGCCCTGATTGATGCCCAACGTCACCGACTGGTCGATGATGGCGCCGAGCTTCGACAGGTCGCGCACCCTGACCGTCAGCGAGTTCGACACCTGGTAGCCGATCAGCTCCGGCGGCAGCTGCTGTCCGTCGGTCCCCTGCGGAAAGCGATACTGCGGCTGCACGTTGAAGCCCGAGGTCTGCAGGTCGCGCTCGGCGATCCCCCCCGTCTTCAGCGCGCCGAGCACATCGCTCATTGCCTTGTTGTTGGCATCGAGCGCTTCGCGCGCGGTCTTCGCCTGCTTGACCACGGAGAGGTTGAGAACGGCCATATCGGGCGCGATGCTCGCCTGCCCCTCGCCGATCACCGAAATGATCGCCTGTCGCTGCGCCGTCTCGGCCGCCGCGACCGGCAGCTGCATTGCGATGGCGAACGGCACACTGAGCATGAGGCCGGCGGCAAGGCTCTTGGTTCTCGACAATGACATGATTTCACTCCCCGATTGTGATTTGCAGATCATCTCTTGCCGTTTGATTGTGAAGCTATTGCGGCAATGGCTTGTGACCGCTGACAAATTGCGTTAGAGCCAAAACCGCACCGGCGAACCATTGCGCCGGCCGCACGCCACCGCACGCGGCGGCCGGGCCTGTAGCTCAATGGTTAGAGCCGGCGGCTCATAACCGCTTGGTTGGGGGTTCGAGTCCCTCCGGGCCCACCATCTATTTTTCAAGCGATTGTTTTTGCTATACGAATTGCAGTTCGTCCCGCACCTGGACCTTGGGTGCGGGGAAAACGGTTCCAGATTCGTACTCGGACGCGGATGTTCTCATGCCCTACCAACCCCTCTACACCTGGCGCCGCACCAAGCTAGACGCGAATGACGAACCTCGCGATTCCGACTGGTCAGGCTATGACGGGGAGATTGCAATCGGGAGGGTGCAACTGCAGCCGCACGGGCCGATGAAGGACAAGTGGATGTGGTCAGCTTGGGGCCCGCACCGGGTCAAGCGGCATCTCCCCCACCAAGGATATGAGCCCACGAGGCGCGAGGCCGGCCGGAAGGTCGAGGAATACTATCACGCGCTCATGGCAGCCAACGGGATGAAGGGCAGCAAGCAGGATTGAGGAGCCCCGTTAGGAGCCCCTCGTCTTCAGTTGATCAGTTGCCGCCGTCCCGCTGATCGGCAGCGCGACCGCCGCACGAAGAACCGTCGCTTGCACGATCGTAAGAATGTGCGCAGTTACCGGCGACGGATGCAGATGCAGCGGATAGACCGACCAGCGCTGCTACAAATAGAACTTTGATCAAGACTCACTCCCCATAAGGTTGTTAACGGCGAGATGAGTGACAGAAACAATATTAGTTGCATAGTGTCGCGACGATACTCGCTAAACTATTTTAAGGCGGTGGTTAATATTAGCCATGACTGTCGCACTTATCCGCCCTGCGCCGCTGACAGTCGCTGGCGCTCAACACGATCAAGCCGCTCCCTGAGATCAAGCATGAAGTCGCGTTGCCCATAGACGCTGCCTTGCGCTGTCTTCAGGTCATCAAGTTGACGCTGCTGGTCGTTGAACCGCTGGTCATAGCTCGCCCACACCCGGTCAAGCTCTTCTCTCGGCACCTGAGCGTCTCGGACATCCTTAACCGAGCCTTCCATTCTCTGCCGGTCTTCGGCACCTCGAGCGGTACGCCACTCCATTTCCTTTTGCGTGACCATCTTGTCGACGACAGTGCCGATCGCCTGCGCGCTGGCCGATACCTGAACCTTGGCATCATCACGTATCTGGACGATGCTGTCCTTGATGGGCTGAAGGGCCATGAACCCTAGGCCTGTAAGGATGGCAACCCCTACGCTTAGAGCCGCCCAGATTGCCGGCCATTGGGTGCGGGAGTTCGACCGCAGCTCATTCGATAGCGTCCCGATCGCTGCGTTCACCGACTGAAAGCCGGTGTTCATGTTGGAGCGCAGATCTACAATGTCTTTGCCCTGGTTCTCTACCCTTTCGGACAGCCTGGCCCATGAGGCCATCGGGTCAAAATTGTTGCCGTTGCTGCTCATATCGATGTTCCCTGCCAACCCCATGCCCTTTCAATGCAATGCTATTTCCAGCACCCTTGCGAGGCGCCGAAGCGGTTATGCGATGCCACCTGATCGGCAAAGGGCCGGTCAGTCTTGAGGATGGTCACCGATGTTTCAAGGCTGGGTGTCAGGCGCGAGAACCCGTCGCACGCATTCTGCTTGTTCGTCGCCTGACAAGCCCATAGCGGCGCACAAAGCAGAGGAATCAGAAGCAGAGACTTCACCATTGATGTCGTTCCTTTTGCGGAGAAGTTCGACGGACTGCTCAAGGGCAGCCGTAGCGGCCTGCTGGCGGCCCTCATGTCTGCCGACGAGGATTGACGGGTAAACGGTCAGGAGCGCGCCTACGGCCACGCCTCCGCCGATCTTGAGCCATTCAGGCAGCAACTTGAGCATCTGTCTTCACCTGTAGATCGAGGGCGTCGAGGCGTTCGGCCTTGCGGCGGTTCGCGTACCAACGATAAGCGAGGCCGCCCACGGTCAGGACGGCGCCGACGATGATCAGCCCCGCGACTACCTTGCCGATGAGTTCAGAGCCAAGGCTGTACGGTGCCAACTGGTCACGGACCTGTTCGAGCGTTACGGCGATACCGCCGGAGCCAACACCGCCGCCGGTCGAGGCATCGGCCGCCGCCATCGTCGGGGCTGCCTTAGCGTCAGACAGGAACGCCTTGGCGTCGCCGCCAACCACATAGTGCACTTCAGGACCGACCGAGCCGGTTGCCCACGCCTGCCCGACAGCGAGCACGCCGGCCACGCGGGATGTCCAACCCTTGCCGAAAGTCTTGAACGTCTTCAGCGCCCGCAGGAAGGCCATACGGCGTTCACAGATGAGAGCCACCAGCCGATCATTGTCATTGACACTAGCGGCCGCCAGCAGCGTTCCCTGCCCGATCACGCCGTCAATGGCACCTTGATACAGCCCGAGCGCCTGTAGAGCGCGCTGGAGCCATTTCACAGACTGACCGACGCCAGAGTTTACCGAGCCGTCGAAGACGACATAGGACACACCGGGCGCGAGCCTGTCGCATTTGGCGAGATCCCAATATCGGCGCCGATAGATCGCCTGCAGTTCGGTCATGCTGATATTCTTGACCGGCAGAGGGCTGGCGCCGATTGATGCGCGATACTCGTCATAGACGCGCTGGGTGACGCCCTTCATGGTCGCGCCGCCGGGGTCCTGTGGATGGTCGGAAAAGCCGCCCTCGTGCACCAGCACCTTGGCGAGAGAACGCGAGAATTCGTTTGCTGGGTCGAGGACCTGCATGGATGGGCTCCAGATTGTCGAGGGATTTCAGAAAATGGGTACGAGGCGGCGAACCGTGAAAGAGCCGCCTCTTGCGGCCCTCAAGGGGCGGCGAATCCCATTACCGCCACGCGATGCGCTGCGACGGAAGGGTCGGTTACGCGCACGCGGTGGCCAAAGCCTTTCCACGAGCCCGATGCATTCAGAGTTGATTGCGCGTTGTATGCGGCGTCAGTGAAGGAGCCTGTGGCTGCTTGCACCCAGGACACGCCATCGAACACATCAACGAAATAGTTCAGCACCCGCGGCGGCGCTGCACCTGCGAAAGATCGACCAGCAGGGCTCTTGATTGTGATCGAGGAGATTGTCTTCTCTTCAGCCCAAGTCTTTCCGATGTAGAAGCTATTGCTCTCGCTGCTGGCGAACGTGACGTCTGTTGCATCAAAGACATTCGGCCCATTTGTTAGATCAGTGGCGATTGCCTCGACCGGAACATATGGATCGGCGGCGATCGGCCCTTGAGGGTCTTCTTCCTCACTCCACTGCCAAGAGGCTATCACACGAGCGCCACCCGTCATCGACACAACCACGCCCCAGCCTTGCGGAACTTTAATTGGAGGGTCGAAGGTATAGGGCCGATCTTGCCATTCGGTCCCAAGCCAGATTTCCTGAATTGGCCTATTGAGCGGGTAGTTGTTCGGAGACGCTCCTTCATTGAAGCGAATCTCCGCTTTCGCGTCTGGGCCACCAAACACCTTATTGCTGGAATGATCCGCAAAGAGGCTAGCGAGTGGTGCTCGTGTCCTGCGAATATCGGCGCCGAGCGGGTCATTTCCAGAGAACCGAGAACCCGCGACAATCACCTTGTCGACAACCAGAATTTTCCCGGATCCAAACGGATTCCACAATTGGGCGTTACCTGCCCCGGATGTGCCGGAAATTACCTGCCCCATATAGGATTGAACATCGGTCATGCTTGCACCCTCGTCTTGAGATTGAGATGGTGAGTTGATGACCAGGAACGCAGCCAGCACGGCGGCGAAGCTACGACAGAGAACCTTCATGATACACTCCGAGTAAAAAACAACTCAGAGTGTATTCATTCGGACCCGCCGTATCCACCATTCTATGTGGCACACTTGCTATCTCTGGAAATCATCTGTGGAACTTAATTGCCGATCGCCCGCACGGTGACGGATACGCCAGCGCCTGCGGTCTGGAATGGCCCGCTGGTGAGAAGGAGTGTGCCGCGAGAGACCTTCACTAGGACGTTGCAGCCAGTTTTGGTGGCGGATCCAGCGACAACGCTGCCGCCCACTTCCTGATCGCCTATCCATCCCTGAATGACGTCGATGTCAGGAACCGCCTCGAATGCAGGGTTGAAAACGATAGCGGCGATCCCGCTGGCATTCGTGACGCCGGAGAACCGCTCTACGCGCTTGGGAGTGCCGACAGCACCAGGTGAGCCGGGATCGCCCTTATCGCCCTTTGTGCCAACGCCTGGGTCTCCCTTGTCGCCTTTGACAGAGGCACCCGGATCGCCCTTGTCGCCTTTATCCCCCTTGTCGCCTTTCGCGACCGGACCACGATTGGCAATCTTCTGCACCGTCGTCGTCACAGGCTTTCCGCTTTGGATGACAACGGCAACCTCGTTTCCCGTCAGTGTGTCGGCAGGCGGAAGCTTGGGAGGCATGTCAGGTCTCCGGGGCTAGGAGTTCATCGGCGCGGGTCGAGGAATTGAGGGTGGTAGCGATCATGTCGTGTAGGGTCGCCCAAAGCGGATCGTCAGTGCTTAGAAATGTAGCTGCGTCATAGATCCCTTTGAGACGCGCTCCAGCTTGCTGCATGGCGCCGGTAATCAGCTCAGCCTCGTCATCGCTCATCCGAATCCATGGCGTTGATTTCGAGATCATATAAGGCCCAGACGGGATAGGGCCATATGCCGTTCCAAGCCATTTTTGCCGGGCGTCATCCGGGGCTAACGGCACCTCAACCGCTCCGGCTGGCGCTGGAGCTTCATCGAAGCCACCAATATAGTTCCCCTGCTTGTCGACGAAATATTTTGTCATGCGAAAGCCCTCACTCGGAAGCGCCAGTTGGCATTTGTCAGATTGACAATGACGCCAGAGGTGCCGTTCAGCACTTGGAATGGATTGGTGCCAGAGCCATAGCGGACGTAGATGTTCGAGGCATCTCGATCCATCATGAAGCCGTTGCCAGCAGCTCCGCCCGTCCCCAAGCCATTCGCGGACGGGGCGACAGTGATAACTTTGCCTGCTGCAAATCCAGCGTCCGTTGTCAGGCATTCCAATTCAGCTACGACGATTTCTGGGACCACACCTAGCCCGTGCCCAATCGTCAAAGGCCCCGCCGCAGTGATCGTCTGGTTAGCTGAAAGGAACTTTTTGGAAATCGAGGTAGAAAGCGCCGTTGAAATCGCCGCGCCAACAAACGCTGTCGTCGCGATCGATGTGTCGTTGTCACCGGGGGACGGTGTCGGGGCCTTCGGATCCCCTGTAAATGTAGGCGATGCAAGGTTGGCCTTGAGGTTGAGCGCCGTCTGCTGCGCGGTGCTTACAGGCTTATTTGCGTCCGACGTGTTGTCCACGTTCGCCAAGCCAACATCGGATTTCGACAGCGACAGAGCCGTTTTGAACGCGTCGGCATCAGCCGAGCCCGAGATGCTTTGAACGAAGGTGGACAGGCTGTAACCGTGAGCGGTGTTTGCATCACTGAAGTAAATACCCTGATCAGCGGCAAAGGTCACTTCGGATAAGGCCAGAAGCGTCCCCACAAGGACCTGTTCCGCGAGGTTGTTCGCGAAGTCCTGAAATGAGATCGACTGGTAATAGTCAATGCTCTTGTCCCAAGCCTGGAAATAGGTCATCGCCGGGTTGGTCACGGCAGGGACCGGGACGAGCGCGCCAAAGTTTGGCTTGATCACCTGATCGACGCCATTTTCCACGATGATCGTCAAGCCATCCGTCGCCCGGATATGCGCCGGGAACCGCGGCAGAACGTTCAGAACAAGGTTTGTGTTCATCGGCCAACTATCCCGTCTATGATCGGCAGCACGCCGATGACCTCTTGCTCGACGATTCCGTCACGCTTGACGGTGATGCCGATCTGGTAAGTATCCGGGCAAATGTTGCCCATGTCGGAGGCTGTGAAATGCCACTGAAGGACTCCGCCGCCGAGATCGTCGAACTTGGCGTTATCCAGCGTGGCGGTGAGATACGGGCCGCAACGGTCCTTGCGCACCACGAGCGTGACATCGACCCCAGTCAGGTCGGTGATGATGTCGCCGGTATCCGCATTGACGAGTTGAAGTGTCCCGAACCAATCTGCGCGATTGGATATCGGGTCGAAGGTTCCCTGATACATCGCTACAGCCTTATGTAGATCGTGACGCCCGTAGAGGGCTGAAGGTTGTTGTGGTTGGCGCCGCCGCCGACGGTGTTGGTCGTGATCGTGTGAGTGTGCGCTCCGGCGGAAGTCGTGCTCTGGCTTCGATTTGTTCCATTTCCTCGGAAACCGATGTTATTGCTGCCATTCACATCTTCCGTGCCGTTGACGCTGTGCGTGTGCGCTCCGTCGCTACTGGTTGTCCCCGTATGAGTATGCGCCGGCATCTCGTCGATCGTCAGCTTGTGCGTTGCCTCACCGCCCGACCAGCCGAGCGCAACGGCATCCGGCGTAACGTTGGCCGCGATGTTGCCCATAACATCGAGGCCGATCAGCGCGCGCCCACGAAGGTCAGGGAGCGTTATCGGCTTATTCGCCAGCCAGTCGGCAGAAGCACTTGCCCCACGCCCGCCAAGGACCACCAGTGAGGGATTAGCTGCCCATAGGTGCTCATAGAGCGCCAGGCAGTCAGCGGCAGACCTCTCTGAGGCTCCAGACAGCGCCGAGCCGATGGTCCGGCCGTTCGCCCGCACCCAGCCCGAGATAAACCCGGTTCCGTAACGGTGCTTCATATCCCCGGTTTGCAAGACGCCATCCGGGTCAACCGGAGCGGTCGGCGTATCCCCGCCGCTATCCTGAGGCCCAACAATCGGGATTTGGACCGCCGTGTAGATCAGCGTTCCGCCATCTGTGGTGAGGCGGAAGTCATAGAACCCATCCGCCTCGTCGAAGAAAACAGAGGGGAACCGACCATAGCCGTCTGTCGTCAACGGGTTGGTGTGCGGATTCGTCAGGCCATAGTCGCGATACACCTCAAGCGGCGTAGTCGTGCCGCCGAGATAGAAGAACGCCTTGGCGCCGACGATCGGCTTGCCGTTCAGATCGTTGATCTGTTGAGCGCTGCTCGGCCAATATCCTGCCATATTCACTTCCCGCGCGAGTTGGTGCATGGTGGCGCAACGCCAGCATGGGGATGAGGATGAGATTTTCGCTTGTGGTTGCAGTTGTGTCGGTGTGCCTCGCGGGTTGCGTGGACACCTCGTCGCCTAAGTTTCAGCAGATGAGCATGCAGAAATGCGAGAGCTTTGGGTATAAAGCCGGATCGACAGAGATGGCGAACTGCCGGATGCAGTTGACCGTTCTTCAAGAGCAAGACAACATGCGCCGGAGACAGAACATGTCTCGAGCCTTGAGTGAGGCCGGCGAAGACATGCAGCGCCAGGCCGATCGAAACGCCTACATCCAAGCCGCCCAGGCTCGGAACAACATCAATTGTACGAGCACCCGTTACGGGAACATGGTCAACACGTCATGTCACTAAAGCAGATCGACCATAACCCGAATGAACCTCCTCGCCCGCTTCGTGGCGAGGCATGGTTCGTGACGATCGTGACGGTCGTTGTGATCTCGACCGTGCTCTACGGTCTTCGAATGATCTTCGACTACAGCCACGTTTTATTCGCCGCGGCGCTTCTCGCGCTCATCGCTTTGATGATCCCAATTGTTCTGCGAATGGACGCGAAGCGATAGCGTTACCACGGGTTACGCCGGCCGCGATCCGCGCAGCATTCTGATCAATGACAGGAAGCCGTCCTGCCGCGCCCTGCATCGCTGACAGGAACGTGCCGCCCGCCTGCCCCGCCGGCTGGGTGAGAATATTGGCGATGTCTCCCCATGCGGCATCCTGGCGAGCAAGCTGCGCCGCTTCCCCGGCCCCAAAAAGATTTGCAAGGAAGCCTTGCACAGAAGCCAGCGGCTTGCCCTGCGCAGCCTTTTCCAAGACGCCTGCGCCGGTTGCCTGCCCTACCGCCCGCTCTGCGGCCTGACGCGCGTATGTGCGGCTATTGGTGGCCACACCGGCCCTCACCTCAAAGGATCGCGCAGCCTCATCGATCGTGCGGAGCATAGCGTCTGCTTCGCGCTGCCCCATGACCGTCGCTAGCTTCTGGCGAGCTGCGTCACTGGATAGGTCACGAAGCGCTGCAATCCCCTGTCTAGCGTCAACATTCGGATCGGATACAGCGCGTTTCACATTGGCCAGCGATTCCGAGATCTGCGAGCGGACGCCGCCACGGAGACTGCGCAGCTCGGCGTCAGACATCCCAGCCACGAAGCCCTCCACCTCATCCCGGGCCACGGCCGGCGAGAGGATTCGCTGACCGAATAGGGTTGCCTCACGCTGCGCGATAGGTTCGGCCGCCGTGTTCAGCGCCGTCCGATACTCAGGCACAAGACCGCCGAGCACGTTGCGTATCTCGCGGGCAAGGCCGCCATATGCCCTGCCCTCTGCTGTATTACCCCCAAGGGCCCCAGCACCATCACCAGCACGGGACACATCGTTCAAAGCACGGGTGATGTAATCGAGCTGCCGAACGTCTGGAAGGGTTTCAAAGGTTACGGTGCCGTCTTCAGCGACATTCGCCATGATCTGGCGAGACTGCTCGCCGTTGACCCGCATCAGGTTGTTCGCGCGGTTGATGACAGATGCCGGCACTCGGCCACGCACCATCTGCTCAAGCGCTTGGCCACGGGGGTCTGCGTAATTGATCGGCGTCGAATAGGCCGCATCGTACGCCGCAGCTCTGGCTGGCTGTGAAGCCGTGCGCAGCTCCTCAAGCGGGCGAACCATGCCCTGCGCAGGACCAAGGCCAGCATCGAGAGCCGCGTTGATGTCATCCGTTGCGCCAGCCGCACGCGCACCAACACGCTGCGCTGCTTCGCCTGCCTGCGGGCCACCGCGTTGAACTGCCGTATCGAGCACGGAGAGCGTGGAGGGACCAGCATCGGCCAGCATGGCGCGAGGGCCAGCCGCCGCAATGTTGGCATTCGTGGCCCCCGCAGCGGCATTGTCAGCGCCGAGAGCCCGAGCAACCACCTCGACGGCAGGACGAGAGGTGCCCGCCGCCTGTGCTGCTTCGCCAAGGGCTCGGTTGCCCATGACCCCGCGATAAGCGCTGGACGCAGCGTTCCCGACAGCAGGACCAAGCAAGCCAGCAGCAAGACCAGCGCCAGCACCCCACATCGCACCCTCTTGGCCGTTGCGGATATAGCCATCGGCGGCACCAAGGGGGACCTGTCCGGCGATGCCTGTAACCGTGCGAGCGGCTACAGTGCCGTTGCCCATCCCAAAAGCGGCCGGGGCGGCCTCCATCATAGGCAGACTGCCCACCACAGCGCCGGTCACATTGCCGGCGATTGTGGTCTTCGGGTTCTGCTCTTGCGCATCCTGCGTTAGCTGCTGCGCTTGCTGCAGGTTTGTATCGTAGCTTTCGCCATCGAGCGCCGAGCCTATACCCGCTGCAGCCTTCTTGATGCCACCCATGATGGCCGGGCCAACTAAAGGGAACCCTTCGACGGCGCCAGACAAGAACGCCCCAGCTTTGCCGCTCGCGCCGCCCATAGCCTCTTGGTCGAGCAAGCGCTGACCTTCCTCGAAAGTCAGGTGCTGCCCCTGATGCGTGACAGGCTCGCCTTTGAACCGTGGACCAGCCGGAGCCGGGGCGTCATCGACCGGAGTACCGTTGAAACGTGGCATCAGGGCTTCCTATAGGTCTTGTTATCGTCGGGATCGACATAGAGGGCGCCCGATGGCAGAGCGTTGAAGTCTGCATCGCTCTTCGGCCGGCTGATGCCGCTGCTGTTCTTTGGAGCTTCCTTGAAGCCTTTGACGGCATCCCGGTAGGTAGAAAGCGGGTTTGGCAACTCACGAAGGCGCTTGCGCCCTTCCGCTGGCGTGATCGATCGATCAGAGACGGCATCCGCGATTTCGCCCTGCTTCATCTGGTATTCATTGATGCCGCGGATCGTCTGGATGATGAGCCCGTTGCCGCCTGGCTGGTTGATCACGCGAGGCAGCGAGTTGCGGAACATGAGGATGTCGCCATCTGACATGGTGCCAGACCCCGGCGCACGCTGCTCGGGAACCATCTTCTCGATGAGAGCCCGCGTAGCCTGGATGTTGTCGAGACCATCCGTGTTGACCCCGATATCGCCCAGCCACTGTTTGACGGCGGCTTCCGCACCCTGAGGGGTGTTGGCCAAGAGGGATTCGAGACGGTCAACTTGGCCAGTGTTGGCGCGGGCGGCAATGCCCTGCTCGCCAATGGTGGCGAAGTTCTCGGCGTTCTTCTGGTCGAGCTTTTCATAGAACTTGTCGCCTTCGCCCGTGTTGACGTTGACGGACGTGCCGGGAACCTTGACCTTCTCCCAATCGGCATATGTGCCGGTGAAGCCATCAGTCTTGGCCTTCTGGTACTCGTTCCAGCTTGCAGGGTCTTTTGGCTTGCCCTCATAGATGACCTCGCCATTGCTTCGACGCACGAGGTTGTCACCGACAACGGTAGCGTCTTCGTTCGGCTTGGCGAAATTGCCCAGCTTCTCCACAGCGCCTGTCTGCTGGTTGGCGCGGGCAAGCGTTCCATCAGGCAGGTTGACGAACTGCCATGGCTCGGACGCCTTTTGCCCTTGGACGTTGGCCGCCCATAGCTGCATGCCGGTTTCCCGAAGGTTCCGATCCCGAAGCATGTACTGGATCAGTTTGGGATCAACCGAACCACGAGCGACGGGCGTCACACCCGGAGCAATGATGTTGCCGCCCTGCTGCGCCTGCTGCATTGGCGCTTGAGCCTGCGCGGGCTGCTGCGCGGGTGCTGCCTGCTGGATAGCCGCCTGCGCCGGAGCCTGCGGCTGGTCGCCAGTGAGGGCCGAAGCAAGAGAGCCATCAGCCATGGCAGACACCGCGTCCGCTGACGTAGGAGCTGCTTGGGCATTGGCTTCCTCACCGAGCAAGGCAAGCGCTCGCTGCCGGTGTCCGCTCATCTGGCCATTGACCTTGTCGGCGACAGTGCCTGGAGCGCCGCCGTTGTTGGCATCGCTGGCACCATAGCGGCCGACGCCGCCTGCATTGATGGCCGAATAGATGTCCATCATGCCCATGCCAGGCTGCACACCAGTAGCGCGGAGGTACTTTGCAACTGCGCCGTTTTCGCCCAGCTGGGAATTGATTGGATCATCCCAGTTCACGCCGTATTCCTTGGCCTGCGGCTCTCCGAACTGGATAAGGCCGCGGTGCTGCCCCCACTGGGTCGTTGGGCCGCCCTTGGTCGGATCGAATGTGCCGCCGGTCTCGTAGGAGATAGCCGTCGCCAAATCGACAGGAGAGATGCCAAGAGCGCTTGCGGTTTGGACAATACCGGTCTTGATGGAAGGGTCGATGTTGCCGACCGCCATGGATCGCTGCTGGCCTCCTGTAGGCGCTGCGGACGCCTGAGGCTGCTGACCGGTCAACCGAGACAGAAAGCTCGCCTGTGGCTGCTGTGCGGGCTGAGCACCACCTATCCGATCCGCAAGGCCATTGAACGAGCGATCAGCCTTGACGTTCTGCGCGATTCCGCCGAGCGAAGAGCCGAGGGTCTGAAGCCAAGAGCTATCCGGCTGAGGGATTGCTGCGCTGGGAACGAGGAGACTTGCAATAGCCATTAGAAAAGCCCCGCTGCGAGTTTGGCACCACCGCTGATCAGGTTGCCAAGGAAGCTACCCTGTGCGGCGTTCTTGGCTTCCTTGCCCTGCGCAATCTGGTTGTTGACGCCGAGGAGCCCCTGAGCAACGCCGCTTTCCAGCGAGAGGCGATCGTCGGCCGTGTTTTGATAGAGCTCGGATTTCGCGCCATAGCCGCTTGCCTGACCGGCTGCGGCCTGGAGACCTTGACCAGACACGCCATTGAGCCGATCGAGCCAAGAGCCATACTCCTGATTTGCCACGCCCTGCCCGTACTCGTTCAAGGCCGTGAGCGTGTTGCCGCTGTTGAGCATTCCGGCCGCCGAAGCACCGCGCAGCGCCGCCTGAGTGCCTTGGTCCATGGCGAACTGATAGCCGGGTCCAGCTTGAAACGCTCCGGTAGCGGCCGTATTGCCATCCGCGCCGTTCAACCCAAGCGCATTCGAATACATCGTGTTGGCGCTCTTGCCGGTATCGACCCACGGCTGATAAGCGCCGATCGCCGAGTCCAGAGCGCCTTCCGACTTCTGCTCACCGGTATTGATGATGTTGTTGCCGGTGGTCTGCAGGCCAGTGATCAAGCCTTTGTTCTGGTCGGCGGCCGCGATCGTGGCTTTGCCGGTGCTGCTTCCGGTCAGTGCGCTGAGAAAACCCATTTATAGACCCCCGGCGTCAAGCCGCTTTTCGATCTCGCGGGTGTGCTGATCGAGGCGTGAGAAATAAAGGTACCAATCGCGGTTCATTGTCTTTCCGTCAGGATTGACGACTGGCTGCGTTGGTGGCGGCAAAGGGGTGAGCGGCTGCAAAGTGGTTGCCATCAGCGTGAAAGCCCTTGTGCGTCCATGGTGCCGGCCTGAAGCGAGGCATAGACCGGATCGGAGATATCCACCCGCCAGACACGGGGATATCGCCCCGCTGTGCCTGTCCGATTGACGGAAACCGACGTGTTGTGCTTCGCCAGCCGCCCGAGCGAGCGCTTCAGCGGCTGCTTGAATGTCTGACCACCGTCATCCGACCATGAGATCAGGCAGACGGGATCCGTCTCGATCGGTTCAATCCCGGTCACAAGCCCCTGCCCCACGATGAAATCGAAGTCAGCGCGCGGGATGATGGTCCGGTTCGGGAAGTTCGAAGCCGGAAGCGAGATAGCCGACATGACGAGAGGGTCAGCGCCTTCCCGCATGGTGTCCTGGTCGAGGAACCACACGTCATCCGTCTCGCGGTCGCCGATCACCCACTTGTCGAAAGCCTGGGTCGAGCAGACGCCGCGCCAATGGTTATCCAGATAGCTTGCCCGCTCGTGCCAAAGGCCGGTGCCAAGCTCGTATGTCCACGAGAAGCCAGGTCCGCTCACTGTGGCCCACTGGTGGCCCTCTGTGATGGCTACGGTGACGTCGAGCGTCGTCTTGTCGACAACCTTGGAGATGAGGCGATCGAGATCAGGGCTCGAGACTTTCGTGATCTGGTATCCGCCATCGAGGCGATAGACGGCGCTGTCGTCGCCGACGAAGATCAGGGCCGAGAAACCATATTCATTGCCGGCGATGGCGAAAGTCCCTGCGATACCACGGCTGATGACCGAAGCGCGAGAGAAAGGCGAGCCCGTCGCATTGCCGGCGTTCTGCCAGACCTCGATAGCATTCGGCCCGCAGAGATACAGCAGCTCACCGAAGGCGACGGCGCGATAGATGCCGCCCGGATGGCTTTCCGCCTTGCCGAAGTCGAGGGCCGAAACCGTCGTGTCGTTGATGCCGGAGAAGAACACTCGGCCGTCACGGATGGCCCAGACGAAATAGCCGTCGATGAAATCCACCGTCAGAGCCTGCGGCAGATCGCCGTCGCCAAGGCTTGCCGGCGGAGAACCCGAGGTAATGACGAAGGTGTCATCCTCTGTCGTGCAAAGGATATCGGCGATCGGCGCCTTGTTGTTGCGGGCGAATGTCACCCGGCCTGTCCCGGGGAGATTGCCCACGTCCGTCACCACATAGGCCGTTCCCGACCAGTTGATACGGATGAGGCGTTCAGCCTGCGCCACGTAGAGCGTGCCGTTGTAGTAGTGGAAGCCGCGCGCGCCGACATGAGTGGTTTTCGCCACGCCCTTCAAACCGGGAGCCCTGCGGCGGGTGTGGCTCGATCGAGCGCCGTCCGCAAGCTTCTCGGCATAGCAGTTGATCAGCCGGCCAGCACCCTCACCTGGGCGAGCGCCCGGCGCTGTCGTGATCGGGAAGAGGATATCGGCCATCAGAAATAGTCTACCGAGAGGACAGAGCCTTTGACGTAGGTCGAAGGCCGCATGGCATAGAGCCGCGCCTTTGCGCTCAGATCGCGCGATTCATCCCGTGGCTGCCCGAAGGCTGGCGCGACAATGTTGGCGATGTAGAGCGCAAGCGGCTCGACGTATTCATCTTCGAACTGCTGGGGGTTGGTGAAAAAGATCACGTCGCCCTTGTTCAATTCCTTGATGGCGCCATCGATCTTTTCGTCGACCTTGGTGACGTCTTCCGGCTCTGGGTCTTGGCCGGCCGCCGACGATACGAGCAGGTCAAGAATGGCGACAATCAATTGCTGACGAGTCTTCATTGTCGCCACTCCTGTTTGTTAAGCCACGTACTCGGCTTTTTCTTCGTCGGTCATTGCGTTGAAGGCGTCAGCGTCAGCCTTGTTCAGACCTTCCTTGAGCACTTCCTCGCCCTTCTTGATGACGAACCGGCCGCCAGCGATGTGAACCGCCTTGAGAGCGTTCGGATCGACTTCGGCCTTGGCTGGCTTTGGAGCTTCCGGCTTAGCTGCAGCTGGCTTCTTCTCAGCGTCGTGGGCCTTGAAGAAACGATTGCCGCGGAGGATTTCGATCGCCTTCTCGTCGGTGACTTCCGAAGGCTTCTTATCCGCGAACTGGACGCCGAACTGTTCGGTTTCGTCCGAGACGCCCGGCTCCGGGTGATAGGAGAACTTCACGATGATGCCCTCCTTAGTTCTTGGTCGCGTAGGCGATGACGATCTGACCAGCGCCCGTGGTCGCAGCGGTGCCGGACAGCACGACCGTAGCCGTGATCTCCGTGTCTGCGGTCATCAGGAAGCTGACAGCCTCGTCGAGCGGGACCGGGCCAAGCGTGCCCAGAGCCAACAGCGTGCCATACAGATCATCGTCAGCGGGAATGCCGACATTGAGCGTGTTGGCGGTACCGGCATTGAAGACGGTCGAGACGTGAACGCCCGAGATAGCCTTCAGGATGACGGCGTTTGCCGGGAGCTTACCGACTCGGAGAACCTTGCCGTTGTCGGCGAAGGTGAAGTCGCGGCGAATGTACTGGATGTCCTGGTACAGATCATTCCGCGCAGGGATGTCCTTATTCAGCGGCATGGGAATGCCCTTTCTTGTTGGAAGAAAACATGGAAGGGGCGAGCATCAACCCGCCCCAGACCGATTAGGCGTCTTCTGCGGCGGAGACGAAGCCGGTGACGAGACCCCACTGGATCAGCTTGGTTCCGTCGTTCGGATGCTTCTTGAACATCTTGGCGACGCCGTAGGCCATTTCAGTGCCAACGCCAGTGATGAAGCCGTAGTCGTCTTCCTTGCGGAAGGTGGGCTTCGCCATCTGACCCCAAGCCAGAACTGCAGCCTGCTGGCCGCAGAGGAACACGGGCTCGACGCGAGTGGACGAGCCACCGGCGGTGAGAAGCGTGGTCCACACGTTCGTGACGTACTGGGAGATTTCCGGAACCTGGCGGATGATGACGCCGTCATAGAGCAGATCGCCGTCTTGGAAGAGCGGGTTGCTGTCCATGCCGTTGCCTTCACGAGCACGGGCATCGCGGTTTGCTGCCACGATAACCGGATCGAGCTTCAGGTCTCGGAACGAGTTGGTGCCGGCGAACAGGACGAAGTATTCGTAACCGTTCTTCGTCTTGAACGGGCGAATTGCCGGGTTGGCGTTCATGGCGCGGCGCTTGAGCAGCGACACGGTTGCAGCGCCGAGCTTGCCCGACGCCGTGGTGATGTTCGCCAGGGCGGTGGCATGCGTGGCGTTGTAGTTGCTCACGGCGTTGCCGTAGAGCACGCGGTCGGAGTTGTCGGCGTTCCAGGTGTTCTTCTGGGCCGCCGTCGCGTCTTCGTACAGGATGCCGGTAACCGTGGCGCCGAAATCGGAGCCGAGGCCAGACGGCGCACCTTCAGACGGCAGGGACATGAACGCTGAGATGATATCGTCGCGCTGACGTTCCTTGCCCCAATCGGAGAGAAGCGGCTTAGCCTCGCCGAACACGTCGGCGGAGTCCTTCTGGCTTTCGCTCTTCTTGGTAACGACGGCGTGACGAGCCCAGTCGATCCAGACGCGCATGCCGTAGTTGTCGATCTTCTCTTCGTTGCCGACGAGAGTACCGGTGCCAGTGCCGCGACCACGGAGCTTGGTCACGAGCGGGATGTTCATCTGCTCACCGCCCGACTTCAGCTCCTGCCGAATGCGGATGATGGAGTTCAGATCCTGCCCCATGTAGGGCGAGAAGAGATTTTCGCGAACGTATTCGCGGTTGATCTCCTTGGTGTAGACAACAAGCTTATTGTTGTCCTGAATGGTAGTCAGGGCCATGAGTGGCGTTTCCTTTTAGACGGGCGGCGCCTGATCAGGTCAGCGCGCCGTGGCGTGGCTGAAAATCGCCCCGTCACTCATGTCGTTGTCCGCCGGCTGATTACCGCCTGCGGGTAGACGATTGAGTGATGGAGGCAGGTTCACGATCGGTTGCTGTGAACGATTGGCCGGGGTTGCAGTCACGCCCGAGCGAGCCCGTTCAATGGCTTGAGCCAAGAATGAGGGATCGTTCATGCGCTTTTCGATTTCAGCATTGAGCCAAGCATCAGGGTCGTTGCCTACCTTGGCATACGCCTGCTGCTGTTTGTGCCACGTCACCAGATTGCTGAACGGGTTTCCACCCGCGGTGATCTGCTGATGCAGAGCGCGGCCTTGAGGAGTGCCGGCCAAAGCGTTGGCGGCTTCCTTCGCGGCATCGACAGCTTCCTGAGTGTGGGTAGCTGCTGCTCTAGACTCCCAGACTTCCTCTCGCATTTCCTGCAATTGCTGCTGGACCGGCGAAAGCTGGGATTGCAAGTATTCATCCGGGTTTTCGAAGATCGAGACCGGAGGCTTTTCCTGCTGTGGCTGCGGGGCTGGCTGGCGCTGGGCCGTTACCATCCCGCGAAGCTCGGCGATCTCGCGTCGTAGGGCTTCAGCTTCCTGCTGGGCCTGCTGACGCTTTTCTCGCTCTGCCTGCATTGCACCTACCGGAACCCCGTTGCCATTGCTGGCGGGCGGTTCTGCGGCGTTTGGCTGCGGTTCTACGATGGGATGCTGCACTTCTGCCGGCTGTTCTTCCGACTTCGTTGCAAACCGCCCGCTTTCGTCCCGCGGCTGGCCTGGTGCTGGTGTCTGTTCCTGCTGAATCGGTGCTGCTTCCGGTGCAAGGTCTGCACCAGACATGATTTCGTCCAGTTCGTTCACGGTATTCTCCAGTGCGTGGGAGGTTTCACGGATCGCCCTTGAGCCTGGCGGCGGCTTTTCGCCCGTCTAGTCGGCGGCACTCTGCTGGTTACGGACCAGCTGCCGATATCGCCCTTTAGGGATGGCGGCTCCCTTATTGCGGTGCGCGGGTTAGCTGGTCCCGGTGCATCGACAATCTCTCTTGACGGCCAAGGTCGGCCTCGCGCTGCTGGTGCACCATTTCGGCTGGCTTTAGCGCGGTCTCGACTTGGGTCCGACGCGTCTCGGCAATGGTCTTCGCCGTGTTCGCGTCCTTGTTTCGGATGCTGGCCATAGTCTCGGCCGCATCCAGCATGGTTGGGCCTGGCTGGCCTTGCTCCGGCTGCATGGCAGCCCCCGCATCGGCCATAGCTTGACGCGCCTTGGCCTCATTGAGCATGGCCTTGGAATTGATCTCCCTGACCTCTGCCTGTTGGCCTGCGATGGCGATCGGGTTCGGCTGCGCCTGCTGTTTCTTGGCGTTCTCGATAATCTCAAGCGCCTTCTTCTTGACGCTGCCGGTGAGGTTCGAAAGCTCGATGAGCAACTCAGAAGGAACGTCTGCCCCCTTCTGCGCCATGATCGACAATGTGTCGTAGGCGTCCTGCTGCATGTTGATCGTGTCTGGACCTTCATCGATGATGATGTCTACGTCGAGAGCGCCGAGCGAGTTGACCAGCGCTGGCAGGCCGGTGTTCGGATCAACCCCCATCTGGTTGATGCCGAGGAACTGGGCGACATCGTTGTCATCAGTGACGCGGATCCACCGTTCGGACTGCCAATGCTCGCGCACGGCGCACCAGAGGCCACGATAGACGCGCAGCTTCCAGTTCTTGAAGGCGATCAGGTAGGGGCCAAGCTCGGCAATGCCAGCCTGTTGCTGCAACTGCATGGCGCGACCGGACAAGTTCTCAACTCCCTGGCCGACCAAGGCCGGGTTAAACCCGTAGTTCTCGATCTCGTTCTTTGCATCTTCGAGGAATGCAAGATGGCCCTGCAGCTCCTGCCCCCTCGCCCCATCATCGAACACCGGCGGCTCGGTACCAGCCGGATACTGGATGACGCCATCGGGCCTCGCAGCCTCGCGACGGATCTGCTCGATGTCCTTGCCATCGTTCGAAGCCGTGATAATGCGGCGGCTGTTAAGAGTGTGTAGAGCCTTGGAGCGGCGCTGGTTGATCTCATCCTGGCTCGACTTCATGTTGCGCACGAAGCCGTATCGATCGCCATCCTGGTCGATGTTGGCCGAATACATCAGGTACTTGCAGAACGACCGGCCCTTCTCATCGTGGAGATAGGCGGGGCCGGAGGAAAGGATGGTAGCGCCGGTGTAGATGCACCAGAACCAGTCCTTGCCGACCATGTACCAGTGATCGACGAGACGGACGCGATTGCTGCCGACCTCAGACGAGCAGAACCATTTGTTGTCCGTATCTGGATTGCTGGTCAGTTCCGATCCGCTGTTGACTGAATCCTTGATCTCCTGCGCCTTGTCCGGAAACATGGTGATCAGCATGTCGACATCGGCCCACTTGCCGACGCCCTGATATCGACCATCCGAGAAGTCAGCCTTCAACGATCGAGGGTCATAGAAGAACGAGGACGGGTCCACCTCTTCAAAGCCAACCTCGATGTCCCCGCGGTCGCCCTGCTCTAGAACGATCTCAATCCCGCCAATGCCATCGACCGAGCCATTGAGGCCAGCCATCAAGGATTTCTCGGGCCAGTTCTGCTCATCGCACACGTAGCGAAGGACAGCCGTTGCTATCTCTGCGCCCTCCTCGTGCTTGGGCGTGCGTGGATAGCCGCGAGGGTCTTGCCTCTGACGCTCCAGCAGCCCTACCACAGCGTTGATCTTGCGACCGATACGGTTGTAGGTGACGATCGGCTGCTTGCGGGCATTGAGCGCCTTGATCTGTTTCGCCGTCCACTGTGTGCCGTGATAGTAGCGGCGGGCGTCCTGCTGCTCGCGGATTTCCTCGCTCTTGTTGTTCAGATAGCCGAGGTATTCGCGCTTGAGCTTGCCATGGTCGACGTCGGGCGTTCCTGCCGACGACACGGTGCCGCTTGGAGCGCTGCCGGGAACATAGCCTGTTTGATTGATCATCAGTAGCTCATCCAATCCCCAGCGGACTCGGTGTCTGTTCTAGATTTGTAGTCGTTCAGGGCTGTAGGCCGCTTCACCTCGACGACAGGCACAAATGGCCGCGACATGCAGCCATAGCGAGCTTCGTCGGCAACGTGGTCTTCAGACTCCGTGTCCAAGTCTTCCGGTCGATCCTTGTCATGCTGTAGGATTGGGATGGTGCGAATGAAATCCACACAGGTGGAGAAGACAAAGAGGGCCGGCCGCTCGCCGTCACCCTTCATCCTGGCTCTCATCTGATCCCATCCCCCAAGCGCCCCCATCTGCGACACGCGCTTGTTGTCGGCCCTGCGGAAGTTAACCTTGTAATCGGTCGCCCTGCTCAACCGCTCATGGATCGACGGGCCGCCGTCTTCAGCAAATGCTGCAGGGTCAAGAACCCCGTAGGTGATCTTGTCGCCCTGCTCGCGCTTCTGGATGCCGAGCCCGACCTCTTCGGCCGTAAGCTTAAGGCCGGTGTTCGCCTCGCCTTCCTTGCATCCGTACCATTCCCGGTAGCGCACCAAGGCGCCCCGAGGGATGACACCAGACGGTGTAGGATAGTCTTCCGAGGCAACCGCCCACCAGCCGACAGAGAACGGCCGGGCCGAGCCCCAGTCCATGGAACGAAAGCGCAGCCAGTGCTCAGGCACAGAGAACGGTTTGACGATATGCTTGCCGGTGTCCCAGCAGTCGAAGAACGCGCCCTCGACGGCGTTCCAGTCACCATCCAGCCACGCTTTGACCAGCTGCTCGGAGCCGACGAGGTAAAGGTTGTTGATATACTCCGGGTCGTTGTTCATCAGGAGCTTGTTGTCCTGAATGCGCGACGGGATGAAAACGTATCGGTGCGTCTTGCCATTAGGCAGCAAGCGAGACAGTGGCTGCATACCCATTGGAGCCGGGTCAATGTACCGTTGCTTGATCCAACTCTGGCCGGCGCCTCCGGGGTTGCCCGTCATGATAAGTTGCGTGGGAACGCCCTTGGCAGAGCGCAGAATGCCGAAGATGCGATCGATCGGCTTAGCATCTGGATAAATGCCGGCCTCCTCGATGCATACATCGGAAACGTTCTGCCCCTGATACTTGTCAGCGTCCTGGACGCGCTCAAGCGGGCGAAACCTCAGCCTGCCGCCGCCCGGAAATGACCAAGTCTTTTTCTGGTCGTTCCACTGGGCGCCGATCTTGCCGTAAATCTCCTTGCTACGCTCGATCGCGTCATCAAGCATTGGCAGTTCGCGACGGCAGAACAGGGCATTGAATCCGGCGCCATAGAGAGATGCCTTGATCGCGTATTTGCCGAGAACGCCGTCTGTCTTTCCACCACCCCGAGCCCCGCCGAAGAATATTTCACGGAACGGGCAATCAATGAGCGCCTTCTGCGGGCCAGCCTGCGGAGACCACGCTACCCTAAGATTCTGATCCATGTTCTTTGAGCCACTGCTCTTCATCGACTGGTGACGCGCTCACGACGAAGCCAACCTTGGCGTTTATGTCTACATCCAGCTTGTCGCCGTACTTCTTCGGCTGCAGCTTCGAGGCCATCCACTGCCGCGTCTTGATGCGAAGATCCGAGCGGCGAAGAGCCTCACCATTCTCCTGCCAACCGATATTCTCACCATCGGAGTTGCGCTTCTCCATCCAGTCGTTTCGGCCGTCGTCTGCAATGTCGATCATCTCATCGAAGAGAGCGTCTGCCTGAGCCTCGCGTGCGCGCGCGTACTTGGTGCGGAAATCGACGCGCTTGTCATCAGCCAACCAATCGAAAACCGTCCTGATTGCAGGCAGATCATCATCATCACAGATTGATCGGAGGCTTTCACCTTCAGCAATCCTTGCGCAGATGGTCGAGACGATCTCCTCGCTGTAGGTGGTCGGCCTACCCTTGGCTTTGGCCATCGTCTTCCACTACCTTGAGCGTTCTGGTTACGCTGTATTCGCCCTGAGGCTTTGCTGTGAATGCGTCGGATGCTTCGAAGTGAGCACCATCGGGAAGGAGACCACTCTGAGATGCCTGCCAATCGCTGAGACGAGGAGCGGCGACTTGGAGGGCGAAGTCCTCGGTTACCGAACCGCCGCGAACCGTGATGGCGGCTTCGATCTCATCCCCGATCTTGGCCTTGTCCACTAGATACGCCCCAACAGCACGAGCACAATCACGATGACGAGCACGAGGCCGAGAGCGCCGGATGGGCCGTAGCCTGTGGTGTATCCCCAGTTGGGGAGAGCGCCCAGAAGGGCCAAAATCAGCACGATTAGCAAAATCGTTCCAAGCATCGGGCTATTCCTTTGCAGATTGCGCAAGATCATTTCTACTGAGCCGAGGGCGCTCGCCGTTTTGTTCTACGGAATCTCGCGCTCAAGGCGATCCAACTGGCTTTCAGCTTCCCGCAGGACTTCAAGAGTGCGCTGCGCATCGCGCTTGAGGCTGTCGAATACGGACTGTGCTGGGCTGTCCTTGCCATCGGAGCCAACGGCTTGAGGAGTGCAGCCGCAGAGGCGGTCAACCATGCTGGATACGCGGAAAGCCAGCGCTCGGGCGTCTTCGAGCGCTCGACCAGCAACGCTCATTGACGTGGGGGCGGAAGATGCGCCGAGGGTGTCCGTGGCGGGACCGGTCCGCCCGCCGATAAGTCCACCACTGCGAATTGCCTGCGCATAGTCACCATCAGTGTGCATCATGTTTCATTCTCCGGTTGGGGTTGTTACTTCCTCGGCAGCGCGAGCCACAGATCCTGCCCTGGTGGCTGGTACCCTTGGCACCCAGACAGGAAGTGCGCAGCGATTACCGCGCCTATGGTGATGAGGGAGAGGATGAGGAGGGAGCGGGTCATCAGCAACGAGCGCCGGGCGGCCTGTCGCCGAATACGGAGCTGACCTTTTGGCCGCTGTGGGCCTTATCGAGTGCATCCTGCTGACCGTCTGGGTAGGTCTTGTCGATATCGTGGATAAAGACCATGTCCAAATGTCGCTTGATGAGATCGGTCTGCTTCGAGTTCAGTTCGGTAGGCTCTCCAACCTCGAACAGCCCCTGCAGCCAATAACAGAACTCAACAGCTTTCATCCCAGTTCTCCATGTATCTCGCCTATGGGGCGGAGTGATGTGGATGTCTTCGCCCTCGGGTGAGGAAGCAGAGATCGACATCGGGGCGCAGAAGAGCCGGGACATGCCCAGCCCTTCAATTTGGTCATTCATCTATCGGTGTCAGCCTGCGATGTCAGGGTCGATACGCTGGTAGAAGTTGATTGGTGCGGTGGTGCTGGCAAAGGATCGGCTGCTGTCGGCGATGAAACTTCGTCCGCCGCCATCGCCCTCGGCTGCTGGCATCACGCTCGGCAGCATGGCAACGTCCTCGTGGACGCTCACGATGGCCGGCGCTGGATATTCCTTGGCCGTCATGGGCTGGACGATAGCACCGACCTCGATCGGGACCGTGGCGGCGGTTGGCATCGCTGCGCATACAGCCATCGCCATCATGGCGAGGCCAGCGCAAAGGAAACTTCGGATAATGCGCATGCTCTTTCCTTTCTGCTTGGTTGAACGAGAAAGCCCGCCTCGGCGAACCGGGCGGGCTGTGGTAGTCGGGAGGAAGAGCAACTCTGCCCAGCTCTCTTCGGTTGGTGTGCTCAGGATCGGCAGAACCTGAGCGAGTGCGGGTTCGCGTTGCCGGCCCGCATACTCCCGATCAAGGGCTGGGATGCACC
>UCIT01000077.1 GCA_900472625.1 Hyphomicrobiales bacterium
CGGCAGGGCAGAGGGGGGTTACTTCATATGCGACACAGTCCTATAGCCCACCACACCAGAACGAGAGCCCGCCTTGGCAGTCTATACCGATATCTCCGAAGACGATCTGAAGTGGTTCCTGACGGAATATGATGCCGGCACGCTGATGTCGTACAAGGGCATCGCCGAGGGCGTCGAGAACACCAATTTCCTGCTGCACACCTCGAAGGATCCGCTGATCCTGACGCTCTACGAAAAGCGCGTCGAGAAGAACGACCTGCCGTTCTTCCTCGGCCTCATGCAGCATCTCGCTGCCCGTGGCCTGTCCTGCCCGCTACCGCTGCCGCGCAACGATGGCGCGCTGCTGGGTCATCTCTCGGATCGCCCGGCCGCCCTCATCACCTTCCTCGAGGGCATGTGGCTGCGCAAGCCGGAAGCCAGGCACTGCCGCGAGGTCGGAAGAGCGCTGGCTCGCATGCACATCGCCGGCGAAGGCTTCGCGCTCACCCGCCCGAATGCGCTCTCCGTCCATGGCTGGCAGCCGCTCTGGGACAAGTCCGAAGCCCGCGCCGACGAGGTCGAGAAGGGCCTTCAGGCCGAAATCCGCACAGAGCTGGATTTCCTCTCCGCCCACTGGCCGAAGGATTTACCCTCGGGCGTCATCCACGCCGATCTCTTCCCGGACAACGTCTTCTTCCTCGGCGACGAACTCTCCGGCCTGATCGACTTCTACTTCGCCTGCAACGACCTCCTGGCCTACGACGTCTCGATCTGCCTCAACGCCTGGTGCTTCGAAAAGGACGGTGCCTACAACATCACCAAGGGCATGGCGATGCTGGAAGGCTATCGCAGCGTCCGGTCGCTCAGCGACGCCGAACTCGCCGCCCTGCCGATCCTCGCCCGCGGTTCGGCCCTGCGCTTCTTCCTGACCCGGCTCTATGACTGGCTGACCACGCCCGAGGGCGCCATGGTCACCAAGAAGGACCCGCTCGAATATCTGCGCAAGCTGCGCTTCCACCGCCAGATCACATCCGCCGCCGAATATGGATTATCACTATGAAGCACGTCGATATCTACACGGACGGTGCCTGCTCCGGCAATCCGGGCCCCGGTGGCTGGGGCGCGGTGCTGCGCTATGGCGAGGTCGAGAAGGATCTTTGCGGCGGCGAGGCCGACACGACAAACAACCGCATGGAACTGCTGGCTGCGATTTCCGCGCTGACGGCGCTGACCAGCCCCTGCGAGGTCGATCTCCACACCGACAGCAAATATGTCATGGACGGCATCTCCAAATGGATCTTCGGCTGGAAGAAGAACGGCTGGAAGACGGCAGACAAGAAGCCGGTCAAGAACGGCGAGCTCTGGCAGGCGCTTGATGCCGCCAACCAGCGCCACAAGGTCAAGTGGCACTGGGTCAAGGGCCACGCCGGCCATCCGGAAAACGAACGCGCCGACGAACTCGCCCGCAAGGGCATGGAGCCGTTCAAGAAGCGGTAAATTCGACACAGTCGTGGAGCACCGTGCATCGCTCGACATCGGAAAGCAGAATGCCCCATGACCGCCGTGCCCCCGCCCGCGCCGCCCCAAGCCTCACTGCCTCTGACCGCGAT
>UCIT01000103.1 GCA_900472625.1 Hyphomicrobiales bacterium
TACAGGTGCTTTATCCACCACTCAGCGACCCGCAATTGCTTTTCAGTCCCGTCCCGTCGCCGCGCCGCACAAACAATTCGCTACCATCGGCTCGAAGCTTTCGATGCATGGAAAATTGCGGCCTGTGTCGCCTGAATGTCTACGAGCCGCTGACCTTTCCGGCCACAGAAACTTAACGTGACAACACCGATTTTTACTTCTGAATGCGCATTTCGCCGCTTTCAGATAATCGAGAACGGCGCTAATTGTGGCTAGACAGCCTAGCTAGATCGGAGCAGATTCATGGATTGGCAGCTGCAGGACGCTAAAAACCAATTTTCGAAAGTAGTACAAAAAGCCCGCTTTGAAGGCCCGCAAGAGATAACCGTGCGTGGCGAGCGCACGGCGGTTGTCTTGTCCGCAAAAGACTATGACGCTTTGCGCGCAGGGCGACCGACTTTGGTCGATGACCTGCTTGCCGGTCCGCCTTGGGATGACGCCTTCACCGACGCGGTCGACGCACGGGCCAAAGTCTCAAGCCGCAACGTGGCCTTCTGATGTATCTAGTGGATACGAATATCGTCTCGGAGGCAAGGCGGGGCACTCCACAGGCAGTGTCGTGGCTGCGCTCTGTCGATCCTCTCAGCGTCCACTTGAGTGCGCTCACGCTTGGTGAGATCATGCGCGGTATTGCCTTGAAACAAAAATCAGATCCCAAGGCTGCGGCACATCTTGCCGGATGGCTGCGCAAGCTGCGCCACGATCATGCTGAGCGCATCCTCACGGTTACCGACGAGATCGCAGTCGAGTGGGGCCGCGTCGCCGCGATCCGTCCGCGCGGCGACATCGGCGGGCTGATCGCAGCCACTGCAATTGTCCATGACCTGATCCTCGTCACTCGCAACGTCAAGGACTTTGAGGACACAGGCGCAGCCGTGATCAATCCATGGGAAGCGTGAGATGAGCGACATTCTCGGCGGACGAGCAGTGGCGGACGAGCCTTCCATTTCCAAAGCAGAAATCCCCTTCCCTGCCCCACAACCGGCGTCCAGCCTGTCGGGCCACCTGTAAGACCTCACCGATCGCGCTCGAAGCTACGTCGAGGCAGCCAGCTCGATCAACACTAGAAAAGCCTACGCAGCCGACTGGAAGCACTTTTCTGCCTGGTGCCGTCGCTGTCTTTCCCCCTCCCCCCACATCCGGCGACCGTCGGTCTCTACATCACAGCCTGCGGCTCGGGATCCGTTGACCGCGGAGCAAAGGCAAATTCCGTTTCGACGATTGAGCGCCGCCTCTCGTCGATTTCGTGGAATTATGCGCAACGCGGCCTGAGCCTCGATCGCAAGGACCTGCATATCGCCATTGTCATGGCCGGCATTCGTAACAGCCATGCCCGCCCACCGGTCCAGAAGGAAGCGGTCATGGCGACCGACATCATCGCCATGCTAGAAACACTCGATTGCGGCACCCTGCGCGGCATGCGCGACCGAGCGATGCTGCTAATCGGCTACACTGGTGGACTTCGGCGATCAGAGATCGTTGGCCTTGATCTAAAAGCCAACCGGACCGAGGACGGACGCGGTTGGATCGAGATCGTCGACAAGGGAATGCTCCTCAACTTACGTGGCAAAAGCGGATGGCGAGAGGTCGAGGTCGGCCGCGGCTCGGCCGATGCCACCTGCCCGGTCGCCGCGATCAAAGCGTGGATCAAGTTCGCCAAGCTTGCGCACGGTCCCCTCTTCCGTCGGGTCACGGGACACGGCAAAGCGGTCGGATCGGAGCGCTTGAACGACAAGGAAATAGCCCGCCTGGTCAAGCGCACCGCCATGGCTGCGGGTATTCGAGGCGATCTGGCCGAGATCGAGCGTCAGTTTAAATTCTCGGGCCACTCCCTGCGCGCCGGCCTCGCCTCGTCTGCCGAGGTCGACGAGCGATATTTGCAGAAGCAGCTGGCCATGGATCAGCGAAGATGACCCGCCGGTATCAGCGCCGCCGTGACCGCTTCCGCGTGAATTTGACCAAGGCTTCAGGGCTTTAGCTGGCTCCTCCCCTCCTGAACCATTCGATCATGAAGAGCTACCTTTCGATACGGCCTAGTTCGCGGAGCGCCCTCGCGAGATGGCTTTGCTTCGGAGATGCGGACGGTTTCTTGAGGATCGTAGACGGCACCACGGACCGCGTCGTGATCGACGCCGCGAGATGGAGCAGATCGTCCCAATGGTCGAGAATCAGGGCGGTGTTGATCGGCGCCCCGATATGGCTCGACAGGGTTGGATATGCATCGCTCTTGTCGAACGTGTGGAACTTCCGATTTTTGAGATTGCGCAGTCGAGGTGAGAACCGCTTTCCGATCAAGGCGAACAGCCCGAAGATATGATCACTGGCACCGCCCGTGTCGGTAAAGTGTTCCTGAATGTCGAGCACCGTGTCCTGGTCGAAGAATTCATCGAGCACATAGGCTGCCTCGCTTTCGGTCGGACTGATGGGCAAAATGCTGAAGTAGCCGTACTGATCTGATAGATGGCTATAGAATCTCGTCCCGGGTTCGCTGCCGTAGTGCAAATTGATGTCGCCGCGCTTTGCGGCTTGGTCGCTCGCACGAAAGAATTGCGCGCGTCTGCAGGTCCGGATCGATTGCCAGCCGCCGAAGAAAAGCTATCCGCTCGGTCAGCCCGACGAGGTTCGACGCAGCCGGCACTTCTGGTGCCGAACGCAGCCAATGAAAGCGCGTCTGGCCGATCGACGGGTCCACCTCTAAAAGCCTATCCAGTGATTGAAGCCTAACGAGTGGGATGTCTTCAATCAGGTTTTTTCTGCCCGGCGGCGGGCTATGGCACGGCCGGCAAGGCCGATGCGTTCGATCGTGTCGATCGCCGGCAAAAGGGCTCCGCGTTCGCGAAACGCGGCGACAATCGAACTGGCTATCGCAGCCCCGTCATCGGACATGGTCGCCGCTTGAATTGCCGCCAACAGCGCGGCGCGGCGATCTTGCAGCGTCGCGCTTCTCGTATCCAGATAGACCATTAGCCGCGCCATATGATCCCGACGGGTTTCTTCACGGCGTGCATAGAGGGCAAATTCGTCTGGAGCAGCGCCGATCTGATCAGCAACATATCTCAGCATGGCGCGAGGCGGAGTTTCTTCTGCTCCAAGCACTCGACCCGGGTATCGCATTAGACATAGCTGGATGGCAAAGCCGATCCGATTGTGATTATGTCTCCGCAGTTCGATCTCCAGGCGATCCGCTGATAGCAACGAATAGTGGCGAATTAAGCTGTCCTCATCGACTGGGATATCGACAAGCCTCCGGCGATCTTGATCTTTGAGAAGCTTGCGCTTTGCCATCGCCCGACTCCATTCACGACCAATCTACGTCGAGCGTTGTCGAGTCGGGCCAGACAGAGAAATCAAGACTGGCGCATGTCGACCTCACTCCACAGAGATCGGATGCTGCACATCCGATGACAGGATCGTTCCGATTTCGTTCGACCTTAGCGTACGATTTCGGACTGCTCTTCTTTTGACCCCAGTTTCTCGCAGCAGGCCGTCGACATCGAACTCTTCCCAGCCGCGGAGCTGTGACGCTGCCTCGTCTGGCATGTTCCCTCGCTTCTGTAATCCGTGAAGATCCGAGAGGATGCCTGGCGGGTTGCATAGCTTCGAACAGGATGACCGACGACGAGTTCTTTGAACACTGGCTTCGTGTGAACCGCACAGGGCCCTACGCATTGGCGCCTTAGCTAACCCCGCGATTTCCATTGGCAAGCCCAAATACACTAACCGGCACTTCGAGACCCCGCAGCGCGTGCAAACCAAGCTCATCAAAGTTAGATGAAGGGCCGAGCAAATCCACGAAGTCCGAGGATAGCAGCACCGGCCGCTTGAGGATTTTTGTGAGGTCCTCCAACCGAGAGGCAACATTAACGGCAGGTCCTATCGCCGTGAAATCTAGCCGTTTTCGAGATCCGATATTTCCGTACATCACATCTCCAACGTGGACGCCCACCCCATACCGCAGCAATGGCTTCTCGTCTTTCGCTAGCCGATCGTTGAGCTGCTCTATCCGTTGTCGGCCATTGTCGATCGCTCTAAGCAGGTTCGCGCAGGCATTCGGATCGCTCAAGGGGAAAATTGCGAGCAGTCCGTCACCCATGAGCTTCAGGATTTCGCCACCACAGGCCTCAACGGGATCGCATAATGCGTCAAAATAGGCGTTCAATATCTCGATAACATCATCTCGGGGCCAAAGGTCTGAAAGAGCAGTGAAGTCGCGAAGGTCGCAAATCATGATCGCCGCGCTTACCGTCTTGCCGCTACCACGCGTCGTCGCTCCCGCAAGGATTTCGGCACTGGCATGCCGCCCGACGTAGGTCTCTAGCAAGGTACGAGCCATAGCGTTTTTCATCCGAATTTCGCTCGTCAACGCGATGGCCGGCAGCAAGTCCTTAAGGTAGCTGATGTCGTAGTCAGAAAAACCCTTGGGCTGTTTGGTGGCAAAGGTGATGACATGCCGTTTGCCCCAAGTATGTTCCATGGGCCAAGCCACGTAGTCGGTAAAGCCGTCGCGCCGAAGCTCCTCGTAGAGCGGATAGCGATCGACTTCAGCGCTCGGTTCCGCAAGGGATTGCCGGACCTCTATTGCGCCGTTGTAGATTTCGGTCGCGGGTCTGCGAAGAAATAGCTCGGTTGTATCGACATCGTAGTCAAACGTATCGATGTGGGCTTCCTCGACACCGGGGTGCCAAAGGATACGGGCACCTTGCCACTGTGGATGCTGAATTCTCAGGTGAAGAGATGACCTTTCTACCGGTATCCCCTCGCTTATAAGCCTCTCGCACAGATCGACCAAAAGGTTGTCAAGGAAACGCTGCGAACGGGTTTCGTTCACAAGCCAGTCAAGGACTGGCCTACGCTTTACCGGCCATCTGCCGACGCTTTTCTGTAATGGTAGGTGCGAAATCGTGGACATCAGAATCCTCCTTGGGATGACCTTAAGGTGGTTAAGACGGCCGTGGAAGAACTATCTCGACGAGCGATCTGGGAGCGCTGGGCCTACCCTTACGAGCTGGTCGCTCGAAGATAGCGAGAGTAAACAACTCGCCTTGCAATCGGTAGCGCACCACCTAGAACAACTTGAACTCAAATGCGTTGTTCAGATGACTGGTTGAAATTCTAAGCGCATCAACCCATGGTAACCTCTGACTCCGAGCGCGCCATGAGCTTGAGAGCTTGCGAGCGCTACTGCACCAAATAAAGAGCAATAGGGAGACCCCAACTCTTGAGGGGGATTTCTCTAAAATATCCACTCTCGGACCAAAGGGCAAAGCACTGGATGCGATGTATCGACTAAACTGACTTACAGGGGTGATCTGGCTTGTAAAAAAGTTGAATTGCCCGCATAAGTCAGCAGGCTGGCGAACGATAAAGGTTATGGTGGTGGTGGACAGATTCGAGGTTAAGGCCGAGCTGTTGAGCGTCATGGCTAATGCACAGAGGTTGCGTGTCCTCACGACTTTGTCGGAGGGAGAGATGGCAGTTGGAAATCTTGCTGAGCGTATCGGCTTGAGCCAGTCCGCCCTTTCCCAGCACCTCGCCAGACTTCGGGCGACCGATCTGGTCAAGACCCGTCGCGACGCCCAGACCATTTACTACTCTGTGAAGTCGGAGAAGGTTGGAATGGTCCTAGAATTACTCGAAAGAATGTTTCAAGCCGAGCCGGTTTTGGCCCGACCGAAAGTCGCTTGACCATCGAGCGACTGGTTCAGATTTGCGTTGTGTATGCCAGCTTCTACCGAGCGCCGGAAGTCGGACATGCACCCCCGATCGCGCATCATTAAGCGTGCATTGCATGCTAAAGAATTTTCCGCACCGGTGCGTCCAGGACTTTCTGACCCGACATCTGGTGGTTCTCGCGGCTTGAGTAGATCTGAACACGATCCCGCCCTTCAGCCTTCGCTTTATAAAGGGCAGAGTCTGCGGACTCAATCATCGCCTCCCGGCTCAAGCTTTCGTTTGCCAGCATCGCCGTTGTCCCAACGCTCACTGTGATATGCCCAGCGTCAGACGTCTTATGCGATATCATCAGGCTACGGACCGCCGCACACAGAATCGACCCCACATTCCTCGCTTCATCCATTGAAACGTAGGGGATGACCGCTGCGAACTCCTCTCCGCCGTAGCGTGAGACTTTTGCGCCAGCAAGGTTTGAGACAACAGCGTCAATGCATGCGGCAACCTTCTGTAGGGCTTCGTCTCCGGCGACATGGCCGTAGCTGTCGTTGTAAAGCTTGAAATGATCGACATCGATCATCAGCAGCGCGACGTCGCTGTCATTCATCATTGCATCAAAAATCGCGGCATCCAGATGCTGGTCAAAGGCGCGTCGGTTCGGCAGTGATGTCAATTGATCGGTATTGGCGAGCGCGTGGAGCTGCTGGTTCAGCTCGTGTAGCCTTTTCTCGCTATTTTTTGCGTCGGTGACATCGGAGTACACCATGAGGAAGCCACCAAGCTTAGTTGCGAAGCAACGCGCCTCGAACCAGCGACCATCCGTCAACTCGATTTGACGTGCAGCGCCAGGCGTCTTCAACTGCATTGCAATTTCGTCGGCGCTTGGTACCGCCTTTTCGGCGATCGATTTGACTTCGCCACGTTGGATCGATGCTTGGAGGATATCGTTGAGTCGGCTTCCGGGAATGCGGATATGTGATGTAAGTGGGAACATCGTCTGATATCTGGAATTGCAGAAGACCAGTGTGTCATCGGCATCGAACATTGCTAACCCGTCGGCCATACTGGAGATTGCGTCGGAGAGATTTCGTCTCGTTTCCGCAAGCCGCAACTCAAGAAGCTTTTGGTCCGTAATTTCGCGATTATGTGTGATGACGCCGATGGTACTTCCGTGAGCGTCAAGGAGCGGCGCCTTCAACGTCGAAAGCCAGGCCTCTGCGCCATTCGACTTGAGAAACTTTTGTTCGACAGTGAGCGGTTCATTGCTCAATCGCTGTCTATCCTCATCGTAACGAAAGCTCGCTGCGACCTTAGAAGGGAAGAAGTCGAAGTCCGACTTCCCTATGAGATCAGCGACATCACGGGCACCCATGAGATCAGCGGTAGCACTGTTGGCGGCGATAAACCGTCCTTCCAAGTCCTTCGCATTGAGGCAGTCGGGCAACGCTTCGAAGACCGCCCTGTAAATCGAGTTCTCCTGCGCGAGGCGCTGGCGCTTCAGCTCCTGGGATATGGCAAAGCTCGCAAAGAACGTCGACACAAAGAGCACGCTGGCAAACGGTCCCACGACGTTGCTCACCATACTGGGCCATGAAGACGGCGGCACCATCACGAAGAAACCGACAGTCCCGCTGAAAACAACAGCCAGTGACAGATACAGTAGCGCAGACAAGGTGCATCTGCTTTTCAAGCGGTAGAAGCCAAACAGACCAGCCGACACCGCCAGCGCGATATGCGGGATCGCGACCTGGATTCCAGTGCCACCTGCATGCAGACGTTTGGCGATTGCGACGACCATAGGAACGACAACAGCTATGGGCCCACCGAAATACGCGGTCACCGCGAGCAACGTGTAACGCAGGTCGAGATAGACGCCGGGGGTGAATTGGAACTGTACCAGCATAACCACCAGCGTTGCAATTCCCATGAGCAGACCGAACGTAAGCCTCTGTCTGGTCGGGGAAACCCCACTGAGCCATCCATGGCCAGCGGTCCAAATGGAAGTGGCCAGGGCGACAATGGCCAAATTTGCGAGAAGCTCATTCCAGGGAAGCATTGCGGGGGTCTCTGTTGTTGGGCCGACTGTAATGCCAATCCCTAAAAAAGCGGTGACTTGCTTAGTCCGAACGAGACAAATTTTCGCAATTATATTGTTTGTGTGAAACCTCGTCGTTGACGAGAAACGCGCCGAAGAATGCCCTTCACGTCATTTTAAGACACCTATACCCACATACAATGTCATTCACCGTTCAATCGCATAGCCTGCACCTAACACAACCCGGGAGGCAACCAATACGAGCCCGACCAGAATGTTTCCAGATCCGCATGCGGAATTTAGTATTACTTCCCCGCTCGCTGCCATCCCGTCTAGCCGCTTCCAGGTCAACGCCTCTTTGACTTGGCGATCCTCGAAATGCGACAGCGGACAGCCTCCTAGCTCGTCGGACGAGCGGCTCTCTTATGCAACTGGCTCTCCGCGTGAGGAGGTCCATCGGGATCAGCGAGGATGCAGTGTATACCCATGGAACATTTTAAACGGTCACGCATTCCGAAGTGTATTTCACAGGAGACTATGCGTGAGTTCCCATTTCGACTCGAAGACCTTTGCCGCAGTCCACACTCAACAAATTGTTCTCGTAGAGGATTATATACTCCAAAACCGACTGGATGAGCGACAGGCAAAGATTTTGAAAGCTCTCTTCGGAAACATTGCCACCAAGCAGGAACTCAGCGCAAATTGCGTCCGGCCGTCGCGCATCAGGTAGCACAAGCCGAGCACTGTCTCTTCCACGCCTCTCCGAATCATTTCGCAGGTATTCCATGACCAAGCGCACACTTCTCCAGTTTTTCCATTGGTACGCACCCGGCGAAGGGAAGCTGTGGCACGAAGTGAGCGAGCGTGCGACCGATCTCAAGCAACTTGGAATCACCGACGTCTGGTTACCACCGGCCTATAAGGGTGCTTCGGGTGCCGATTCCGTAGGTTATGACGTGTACGACATCTTCGATCTCGGTGAATTCGAGCAGAAGGGCAGCCGTTCAACGAAATATGGTGATCGCAACGCGTTCGCGGCGGCTTGCAAGACTTTGCAGGAGAACCGCATCCGGCCGATCCATGATGTCGTCTTCAATCACCGAATGGGAGCCGACGAGATCGAGGAGGTCGTCGTACGCCGGGTAAATCCGGAGGATCGGACCCAAATCGATATCGAAGAGTTCACAGCCTGCGCCCATACGCGTTTCACGTTCCCTGGCCGTGACGGAGCCCACTCGAAATTTATATGGGACAAGCAATGCTTCAGCGGTGTCGATGTAATAGAAGACCCTGACGAGACGGGCGTCTTCAAACTGGTCAATGAATATGGCGAGGGCCAGTGGAACGAGGAGGTCGACGACGAGCTCGGGAACTTCGACTATCTAATGGGCGCTGACGTCGAGTTCCGCAACAATGCGGTTTACGAAGAGCTTAAATATTGGGGTCGATGGCTTTCAGAGCAAGTTCCCGTTGGCGGTTTCCGTCTCGACGCCGCCAAGCACATACCTGCCTGGTTTTTCAAGGATTGGGTCGGCCACATGCGTGACACGATAGGTTCCGACCTATTCGTCGTTGCCGAGTACTGGCATCCGGATATGGAGACACTTACGAGCTATCTAAACCTAGTGGACAACCAGCTTATGCTCTTCGACGTTGCCCTTCATCATCGCTTCCATGACGCGTCGAAACAGGGCGGTGATTTTGACATGCGCACGATTTTCGATGGCTCGCTCGTTTCATCCATGCCTGAACATGCGGTCACGCTGGTAGATAATCATGATACTCAGCCACTTCAGTCGCTGGAGGCAACGGTTGAGCTTTGGTTCAAGCCCCTCGCCTATGCGCTGATCCTTCTCAGGGAACAAGGAACGCCCTGTGTGTTTTATCCCGACCTCTATGGCGCGAGCTACAGCGACACGGACGCTGACGGCAACGAGCAAACTGTCGACATGCCGCCAATAGATTGCCTGCCCAAGCTAATCGAAGCGCGCCAGAAATTTGCCCATGGTGGCCAAACCGACCTGTTCGATGATCCCTCCGTTGTCGGGTTCGTGCGCCACGGCACTGCGGACATGCCAGGGTGCGTTGTGATGATGACAAATGCGGACGTCGGGCATAAGACCGTAGCATTAGGACCGGATCATGCAGACAGCGTGTTCATAGACTTTCTCGGCCACCATCAGTCCCACGTCCAAACAGACGAACACGGGGTTGGCGACTTCCCGGTCGCCGGCGGCAGTGTGAGCGTTTGGGTCCGAAACGTCGCGACCTGAGCCCAGCACAAGGACCGCAACCTACCTCGCTCTATCCAGATGGAACTAACCCGCACGGACGCCGTTCTAAACGGAGCTTTAACCAAAGAGCCGTAAACGCTGGCGCCCGAGATGGAGGGCATAGGGAGGTCCACGTTGATCAAGTCGCCGCTTCTGACGCTGACCCTTCTTGCGACGTTATTAACGGTTTTAGTTGCCGTTAACCCTTTCGGTCGCAACTTGGCCGCCCCACATGAAAACGAGACGTCTCACGACCCTAAACGGGTCTGATCAGGTTGCAAAAACTCGATCCGACAATACTGGCGGCGATGTCCGAAACAAGTGCAAGGCACGTTAGCGGTGCTTCACCTTCGAGGACGACGATAACACCGCAATCATCACAGTAATTTTGGCGTTCCGCAGCTCTACCGCATAAGCCAGAGTGGAAGAAAGACTTCCCGACAGGCCCGCGAACGAGGCCGTGGAGCTTAAGAAACTTGTTGTGTTAGGCTGGAACATGACGTTCATCTGTGACATCCGGTGAAGCCAACCACCCCCTAATGTCATCCGGCCCATCAGGCCCTCGTGCCGCTTCGACGTCGATGGAGCTCATCTCGCGTGATGCTGGTCAGAACCACGTCGACGGCCCCACCGACGAAATTTACGCCGACGCTGACCAGCATCTGCCCGAGTTTCGCTTTGGGCACACCCAGCCCACCCGACATCCTGACAAAAACGAGTTCGCTACACTCACCGGCACCTTCTACTGTCAATGCATGCTTCAAGAGCGAAAGCCAAATCCCACGGAGCGACCGTACGATAGCGCGGCGTCTTGAGGTTGGCCGTCATCCCAGTCCTCGCTGCATTGAATATAAGGCTAGTTGGCACGCGTTTGGGAGCCCGGAGTTACGCCTTGAAGTGATTCACTTTGGCAGCATTTAGCCCCGCAGAGATGTGAGACGATGGTTCCATCTTAGCCGCATCACCGAATGCTGTGATCTGAACATGATTTCCTTAGCGGGGAGCATAGCATGATGGCCGTCCAAGCTCCCATTCACCACCAACGAGCGAATCGGTAAGAGCGTCGGCCACAGTCACAGCGAGACGCGGCTTCGTCTCTGCAGCTGGATTAGGGATTTCTGGCAAGCTCTCGAGGACGGTGCCTCCACCTTTGGAAGATTTCGAAATGGACTTGTCGTGCCCTCATCAAGAAGGATATGCGTGTGATCCTGAATCCGAGTGATGATGTCAAAACTTAGCGTAACGCTCCTTGGCTAGAGGCCAGCGCATTGCAGGCCCGCTGCGGGAGGACGTCCTAAAGGTCGAGCCTGTTGTGGATGCGCTTTGATCCGCGGCCATAGCCAGAACCGCTGTAAGCGCGTAGGCCACCC
>UCIT01000079.1 GCA_900472625.1 Hyphomicrobiales bacterium
CGTTCTCGACGAGGCCCGCTCGGTCGAGTTCTACAGCAAGGTTTTCGGGCTGGAGATCGCCGACCGAATCGATTTCGATACGTTCACGCTGATCTATCTCAGCAACCCAGAGACCGGCTTCGAACTGGAACTGACCATCAACAAGGGCCGCGTCGAGCCTTACAATCTCGGCGACGGCTACGGGCATCTGGCGGTGTCAGTCGATGAAGTCTCCGTGGAGCATAAGCGTTTGACGGATGCGGGCCTCAATCCCGGCAAGCTGGTGGAGCTCAACCGCGACGGCAAGCTGCTGGCGCTGTTCTTCTTCATGACCGATCCCGACGGCTACAAGATCGAAGTGCTGCAGCGGCACGGCCGCTATCTGTAAAATTCAGATCGTGTGATCCACCCCAGAAATGGGCTGCAAGCGCGCGGCGTTGTTGCGGATGGCTTAAGGGCATGGCTGCTAGTCAGGCCGGATCAAATGCCTCAAGGACCAACCAATGCGCATTCTCCTGCTTGCCGTCGCCAGTGCTCTCTGCCTCTCCGCCCCCGCTTCGAATACCTTCGCCTGGGGATGCATCGCCGTTTCAGACAGCGGCAACGCCTATGGCTACAGCACCGACTTTACCCGCAGAGGCGAAGCGGAAGACCGGGCGCTCGACCAATGCACTTCCCGTACAGACGAGATCTGCGAAATTCAAGAATGTAACGAGGACGACTAGCGGCCGGCGGACATGCAAAAACCTCCGGCTTTCGACGGAGGTTTTCTAAAGACCGGTCGGGTCCCGCACGCTGCGGGACCCTTTCATTTCGGCCCAGCGGGAGACTTTACATCCAGTAGGGCGGCACGCCATAGTAGTCGTAAACGCGGCGGCCGTTGTCGTTGTACCAGTTGTCGTCATCATCCGCGTAGCTTGGCGCGCCTTCGATCTGCTCCTTGGTGAGATCGATGCGATAGCCATCAAGCTGGGTATCGTAGGACAGCTTTTCCCACGGCAGAGGGTAATGGTCATGACCGATCCCGAGGAAGCCACCGAAACTCAGCACCGCGTAGGCAACACGACCATCCTTCTTGCCGATGATCAGGCGTTCGATCGAGCCGATGTGCTTGCTATCGGCACCATAGACGCGGGTTCCTTCGACACGGTCGCTGGCGATCAGCGTCGGCGTGTCCTTGACGTTCGGGTCGCGGATGTTCTTGTCAGTGTCCTGATGCAGCATGATGCGGCTCCTTGGTTTGGTTGCTCTTGGTGTCTTGCGTATGAATTGAAAACGTCGCCGACCGGCGGTTGTTCCCGATTTTCTGCAATCCAATTTAGAGTCCAGCACCAACCCAGAGTAATATTGACGTTTACGTCAAGGTTATTGTAGCTTCATTCTCGCTTGAACCATTCGGGCAATGACATAAGCTGCCGTATTGGAAGATGGAGGATCATCCAATAGGTTTGCCGGCGATGCCGGCCGGCGGCGACAGGGAGAGAGACCATGAACAGCATTTCCGTCTATCCGGGCGGTGCCAAGCTGGAAAAGCCTTGGCTTGCCGCTTATCCCGCCGGCATTCCGGCGGAGCTGCCGCCGCTTGAATATGAATCGCTGACTGAACTGCTGGAGAAATCCTGCGCCAGATATGGCGACCGGATCGCTTTTTCGAGCATGGGCAAGCGGCTGAGCTATCGCGAGCTAGAGCGCCAGACACGGAAGATCGCCGCATGGCTGCAGGCATCTGGGCTGCAGAAAGGCGACCGCGTCGCCGTGATGATGCCGAATGTGCTGCAGAACCCGATCGCAACCTATGGCATCTTGCGCGCCGGCCTTGTCGTCGTGAACGTCAATCCGCTCTATACGCCGCGCGAGCTGGAGCACCAGTTGCGCGATTCCGGGGCCAAGGCGATCTTCGTTCTCGAAAATTTTGCGCATACCGTCGAGCAGGTTCTGGCGAAAACCGATGTCCGGCATGTTGTCGTCAGCTCGCTCGGCGAAATGCTGGGCGCCAAGGGGCTGATCGTCAACCTTCTGGTGCGCAAGGTGAAGAAACTCGTTCCGGCCTGGTCGATCCCGCAGCACAGGACATTCAAGCAGGTACTGAGCGAAGGCGACGGCGGGGCGCTGAAGCCCGCCGGGCTTGTCGGCGGCGATATCGCCTTTCTGCAGTATACGGGCGGCACGACGGGAATCGCCAAGGGCGCGGTGCTCACCCACCGGAACCTGCTGTCGAACAAGCTGCAGCTCGAGTTCTGGCTGAAATCCGCCTTCGAGAACCGGACACGGCCCGAGGTGCTGAACTTTCTCTGCGCGCTGCCGCTCTATCATATCTTCGCGCTGACGGTGAATTCGCTGATGGGCATGTCGCTCGGCGCGCACAATATCCTGGTGGCCAATCCGCGCGACATTCCGGCCCTGGTGCGGGAATTCTCGAAGTCGAACGTCCATGTCTTCCCCGGCCTCAACACGCTGTTCAACGCTTTGATGAACAATGCCGAGTTCGCCAAGGTCGATTTCTCGTCGCTGGTGATCTCGCTCGGCGGCGGCATGGCGGTGCAGCGGCCGGTGGCCGAACGCTGGCTCAAGATCACCGGCGCGCATATTACCGAGGGATACGGCCTGTCCGAGACATCGCCAGTCGCGACTGCAAACCGATTCGATTCGCCTGAGTTCACCGGCTCGATTGGTCTACCGATCTCCTCCACCGAACTGGATATTCGCGACGAGGACGGCCATTCGCTGGCGCTCGGAGAGGTCGGCGAGATCTGCATTCGCGGGCCGCAGGTGATGGCCGGGTACTGGAACAAGCCCGAGGAAACCGCCCGCGCCATGACGGCTGACGGCTACTTCCGCACCGGCGACATGGGCTTCATGGACGCGCGCGGCTATACCAAGATCGTCGACCGCAAGAAGGACATGATTCTGGTCTCCGGCTTCAACGTCTATCCCAATGAAATCGAGGAAGTGGCGGCCATGCATGCCGGCATCCTCGAAGCGGCGGCGGTGGGCGTGGCCGACGGGCATTCCGGCGAAGCGGTGAAGCTGTTCGTGGTCCGGAAAGACCCTGACTTGACCGAGGCGGATGTCAGGGCGCATTGCGCTGCCAATCTCACCAACTACAAGCGGCCGCGCTTCATCGAGTTCCGCACCGAGCTGCCGAAATCGCCGGTTGGCAAGATTTTGCGCAAGGACCTGCGTAACTGATTTGAATGTTTCGTGAAATTGCAGGCCATCCGCGCTCGCGGATGGCTTTTTTGCGTTTCGGCGGGTCGGTGAACTTGATTTGCACCCGGTAAAGCGAATAGTTTCCGCGACCCTCACGCCCTGCAAAGGAGCCTCCCATGACTGCCATCGTCGACCAACTGAAAAGCACAGCGGCTGCCACCAAGGCCACCGACATCCGTGCAGCGTTCGCCGCCGATCCAAAACGCTTTTCCCGTTTCACCGCGTCGCTCGACGACCTTTTGATGGATTTCTCCAAGACGGCCGTGAACGACGAAGTGCTGGCGCTGCTGGTGAAGCTCGCCGAAGCCGGCGGCGTGGAAGCCAAGCGCGACGAGATGTTCTCCGGCAAGGCGATCAACTTCACCGAAAACCGTGCCGTGCTGCACACAGCCCTCCGCAACCGCTCGAACACGCCTGTGCTGGTGGACGGCAAGGATGTGATGCCAGATGTCAACGCGGTGCTCGCCGCCATGGGCAAGTTCGCCGACGGCATTCGCTCGGGCGCCTTGAAGGGCGCGACCGGCAAGAAAATCACTGACGTCGTCAACATCGGCATCGGCGGCTCGGATCTCGGCCCAGTGATGGCGACATTGGCGCTGGCGCCGTTCCATGACGGCCCGCGCGCGCATTTCGTCTCCAACATCGACGGCGCGCACATCGCCGACGTGCTGAAGCTGGTGCAGCCGGAAACCACGCTGTTCATCGTTGCCTCCAAGACCTTCACCACCATCGAGACGATGACGAACGCGCAGACGGCGCGCAAGTTCATCGCCGAGGCGCTCGGCGAAGCAGCCGTGCAGCATCACTTCTCGGCCGTTTCCACGGCGCTCGACAAGGTCGCGGCCTTCGGCATCGAGAGCGAGCGCGTGTTCGGTTTCTGGGATTGGGTCGGCGGCCGCTACTCGATCTGGTCGGCGATCGGCCTGCCTTTGATGATCGCCGTCGGTCCCGAGAATTTCGGCAAGTTCCTCGATGGCGCTCACAGCCTCGACAACCATTTCCGTACTGCGCCGATCGCCAAGAACCTGCCGATCCTGCTCGGCCTGATCGGCTTCTACAATCGCAACGTACTGGGCTACGCCACCCGCGCTATCCTGCCCTACGACCAGCGCCTGTCGCGCTTCCCGGCCTATCTGCAGCAGTTGGACATGGAATCGAACGGCAAGGGCGTTACCATCGACGGCACGCCGGTCGAGGGCAATTCCGGCCCTGTTGTCTGGGGCGAGCCCGGCACCAATGGCCAGCACGCCTTCTACCAGCTGATCCACCAGGGCACGAGCATCATTCCGGCCGAGTTTATGATCGCCGCGAACGGCTTCGAGCCGGAGTTGCGCCACCAGCACCAGCTGCTGATGGCCAACGTCGTGGCGCAGTCGGAAGCGCTGATGAAGGGCCGCACCTTCGAGGAAGCCAAGAAGCAGCTGACCGACAAGGGCATGGACGACAAGCAGGCCGACTTCATCGCGCCGCACCGGGTCTTCACCGGCAACCGCCCGTCGATC
>UCIT01000080.1 GCA_900472625.1 Hyphomicrobiales bacterium
CTACGGTTTTTGATGTCTACTGCTTATATAAACAGCAAGCCGAACGGAGAGCCAAAGTCGCTCTGCTCACTCAGGATACGATGGAGTACCTGACCCTACGGTTTGAGGCGATGCGTGATGCATTTAGCAGAGTGCCTGGCGTCACTAGTGTCGCTGATATCGCGCCTAATCCAGTCAGCAAAGAGAACCCGGATGTCGATGTTGTGCTGGGGCGAGGCGGTCGTGCTCGGGGCTCTGGAGGCTGTCCGCGCTGCCTCGGTACTGCAGCATCGACCAATCCAAGCTCTGGCCGCTCACCGCGCCTCGTTCGAGCAGCGTTACTGCACTCCACGCCTGACCGGAGGTCGACAATGGATATGCACCTGGAAGTGCGCGTTGAGGCTTTGGCGGGAACTGCAGCGTTTCTCGAACCAAATGCTCAGATATGAGCGCATGCCCGAAGGCCTGGTCCATGAAATCGGCCTTCCAGCCCACAGGGCGATGCCGGACGCCTATGTTACCGCCCACCATCTGCGCGACATGTTCAATGAGGCTTCACTAGATCAGCTGCTGTTGTGGAGCGCCGAGCCGGGACTTCTGCTCCGCATTCCGTCTGGACCCGAGCGGGGCAAGTCTTGGGACCAAGTCGATCTGCCGGTCGTACAGCGGTTCCTCTCGGATCGAGATCGAGATGTTCGGTTCACTGCAGAATCGGTACTTGCTCGACGGGGAAATGCACCTCCTGGTGAAGACATCGCCACTCAGGGCAGTCTCCTTTAGCGAGCTACCTGACGACGACCTGCGTTCCAGGTTGAACCATCTCATAAAGCTCCTCGAAATCCTAGCGGTACATCCGGAAGCACCCACTTGAGGCATTGATGCCGATAGACGAAGGGTCATTGGTGCCGTTAATGCGGAGCACGCCGTCAGCAAGGTATATGGCCCGGGTGCCCAGCGGATTTTGCAGCCCTGCCTTCACCACCGCCGGAAGACGTGGGTTCTTTGCACGCATACTGGCTGTTGGCCGATGGCGGTCACGCCGACATTCAATCGAAAGGACATACGGGGTTGCGAAAGAAAATGGGCATGGCGGATCAAACTCCACGACGGCGCGAGGAACTACCACAAGACACGAGAGACTGGCTTGCAGACCTCAGGCCGGACGAATTAAAAACACTCCAGGCAGTCGTTGAACTGCCAGCAGATGACGTGAGGCAGGCATTCAAGATAGTTCATGACCTTCAAACAGTGGGGCGGTTCACGAAATAGCTAGTGATAACGTTCATCGGCATCTTTTGGGAACGGTGGTGCTCGACGAGAACATCATCAAGGTGATCGGGTACATCCGCGGAGGGGCAGCCCATTGAAGCGGATGGTATGGAGAACCGTCGGTGCGCTGGTGTTCCTGTTGGCTATCCTCGGATCAATCAAGCTTTGCTTGGGTGTCAGACCGTGAGCCGCCAATCAAGTATGAGACAGCAACAGCGCTTGCCACGTCGGTGCCGCAAGGCGGCACAATCGATGTGGAGTTCTCGGTCTTTCGAAAGCGGATATGCCGATGTCCGCTAATCGCTGGCTATATGATGCTGTAGGCGAGCGGCACTCTATCCCGCAGTATACGACAGCCTTGAAGCTGCTGGCCGGACAAGAGACCTATCGTCAATCATTCACGATCCCGACCGCGGCAAAACCGGCGCCGGCAAGCTGTGAGGTAACGCTCGATTATATCTGTAATCGGCTTCAGAACTGGATTGGTCCCATTCAGGTGGTTTCGCCGGCGGTCAAGTCTACGATCGGATGGCTGTATATTAAGCTTTAGTGCAGGCCGAGCGAAAGACAGAGGAGAGTAACAACGCTGATGATCGTTCCAGCCACCAACCACGTTAGGTAGTCAGCGCGCTCAAACGCTATCGACCGATAACGGTGTCTAGACCGTGGGTGTTCATTCATGTCGTTCCTCCACAACATCAAGAAAGCTCAATAAAGCCGGAAGTTCCAAAGCCCTAAGGGAAACGTTAGGCGAAGATTGATCAACGATTTTTAAAGCTTTTTGTAGTTGCAAGGAATCCTCGGTGCACTTTCGCGACAACTGTCGTGAACAGTCGGCGGAGGGTTGGAAGCCCTGGAGAGGCACCCTCCGCCTAGCGCCGTGGAGAACTCGGACAAGCACCCACAGCGATGCCTCTCAACACTAATTCGCGTGAAATGTTCCGGCAGAGGCAACCGCTTGATTTGGTTCTGAACGAATCACTTCGCCGGCAGTTGACTAGTGTCGACAGTCATCGTGGTAAAGCGTCATGGATGGCATGCACCGTACCACAATTGCACCGCTCGACGTTGAGATCGATGGCGTCGGCAAGTACGCTCCCGCTTCCAGCGTCCAGGACCCGACGGCGCTACTCACGAGCCTTGGGAGGCCGAACAAGAAGCCGAAGGAGTTTCATCGAGCGCTGGTGTCGTCTTTCGATGCGCTCGACCACGTCATCGAGCCGCCGACCGCTCGCGAGGCCTTCGTCAAAGCCGCCCAAGCGGCAGGCATGCATGTGCTCCCAGACGACATGGCTGACGTCCGGAAGGCCGGGTAAAAAAGATCCGACCAACTGGCTGGGTCATGTGTACTGGAGATCAGGTGCCCTACGATAGCACCATCGCCAGTCCGTTCAAGCTAAATCAGGCGAACACATCATGGCACACTCACGCCTACCCAACCTCTTCTTGCCGACGACGAACTGCTTCGCTTGCGCGCACGCATGAGCGAAACGTTACTCTGTCACCGTAAGGCTAGGGCGTGGACCGCAACGTAAATAATCAGGCATTCCCAAATCAGGATGTGAGGTTTCAGCATCTGCTAACACTTTATCTCGATCATTGCGCGACTGCTCTTAAGGTGCAACCGGCGGGGAACCGAGCGTTTGCTCAATGATCTTAGAAATCCTGAGCGCCTCGTCGGGAGATTGGTAATCGTATGTAGTCAAAACCCCTTCGAACGGCCGCGTCAAGGCAAGTGTATTCTGTAGATCTGAATGATACCACTCAAATTTTGCCAGACGGTCTCCGGGAATGCCAGAGATATCAAGTATATAAACGGGCTTCCCAGTGGACAGCGCCTCACATGGCATGGTCACCGAGTCTTTGGCGATTACAAAAGCGTCTGCCGCCGCCACGTAATCAAGGTACGGGTTGGGGCCTACCCGGTCCCATATTTCAACCTGAGGTGAACGCAAAACGCTGATTGCATTCAGCGTATCAGCACTGGAGCGGCGGGATACCGAGATCAGTACCTTCCAACCGCCGCCGACCAGACTTTCAACGGCACGCTTGATTGTCGCGTGAGTGTTGTCGTCATATGTGTAGGCTCCATTGGATCCTCCAAGCAAAACGGTCGCAATTTTTCCATTCTCTGCAGAGTAAGTTTTTCGAGCCAGTTGCCGTCGTGTTTCCCAGAAGTTTTCTGTGAACCTATGAGGAACCCCAATCATCGGATGATATGACGGGCGCCGATCGAAGTCCGGCTTCCAGTCGTGACGCGACNNTATAGAGGGGCGGATCGAAAATCCGACGCAAGCCTCGGCGCGGGACAACAACCTTCTCAATTGGTTGCGGATCGAAGTGGCGGGCCACTGCCACACACTGAGACAGTGTTCCAATTTTAGGTTCACTTATGGTCCAAACAGTCACGGCAACACTTTTTGTCTGGGTACCCAACCAGTAGCGGGCACGGTCATGAAAACGCGGAGTCCTCTTTAGTCCGGCTGAGCCTACTATTGAGGAGTCCAGAGCGGTATATTGTTCTCCTTCGATACCCTCGCATCTGAAGTAAACAGCGGAAGGCCTCTCGACAAAATCATCTTGATAATTTGCCGATCGGTTTCAACGTGGAGACGCGGCAGCTCGCTCGAGCTATAGCTATGGCCGGCAGAGCTGGGATTGATGCCAGAAATGATGACCGCAGGGGCACCATGATAAAAAGCAAACAGGACCGCATTAATTCCGTTAGAGCATTTGCGCCTCACATCGACTTCCGTCGTTTTTATCCCGCAAACCTTATCGAGCAGGGCCATCCTCTCATAACGGTTCACGATGTGCAGGTCATCAAAGCTATACGCAAAGGAGTCTAGACTCTTCTCCAACGCGACTTCGCCGTCGCTCCAAAGCAATGCATACAGCGATCTCGTGTGTTTACCACGGAGCGCCTGGCGAAACTCTTGTCCGTGCAAGTCGGTGTTCATTATAGGGCTGAACTGCATGAACGTCATATCGGGGACAGCGAGCCCCCATTTTTGTGCTGTGATTTGAGACGCATTCACCGTGAGCACGTGGTATTGGCTCGGGAAGCCATGTGGCGGAGTTGAGCCGGGCGCTGACCCAACCACCACTACTGGTAGCCGGAACGGCTTTCTCAGCGGAGGCGGTGTCGGACGCAGTAAGCGATACTTAATTGATCGATAGATGTGTTTGCGAAGAACTTTCAACGACAAATTTTTATCCTGCAAAGTATTGCGCTCCGAACTGACGGGCTTTCAAGAGCGTAGGAATCGAGACACTTTAAGAACGAGAAAGAAGTCGCTGGCGGCGCAAATGCCTGGAGCGCCTATTGTGTAAAGCCTGATTATACACTCCATCGATGAGTGTCCAGAAGCTCGCTGATTGTCCGAAGTGTGGGCTTAAGCACTGGCGGCGCACTCAAGTTGCGCTGGCTGACACTTAACAGCGCTAATAGGTTTCGTTTCCCCACGGCCCGCAGACCTCGTCGTTCCCGTAGAGCCGTCGGCAAAAGCTGGTTAGCTTGCGCAATCGGCCACAAGGCGTGCCGTGACGATCGTTCCGTTCTACATCAGCGTGTTCCCAGGCT
>UCIT01000090.1 GCA_900472625.1 Hyphomicrobiales bacterium
AGTCGGATACTTCGATTTCGAGGGTAACTCGGAGTTTCATCGTCTCGTCTCCTGTATCGGGGCGTAAAGCTGGGCGGGTGGAAGCGCGGGTTTGCTCGGGCGATCTGGCTTCGGCGCCTTTGCAAATCCCTGCGACTTGATCTTGCCGTCCGCGCGGATGACGCCTGAGGCCTTGTCGCGCTGGCGATCCGACTTGCGGATCTGCTGGATATCGCCACGGGTCTTGATCTTATGGCACTGGACGCACACGGCTCGGCAGTTCTCGAGACTGTTGTCGCCTCCGAGCTGATCGGGAACGTCATGGTCGAACTGGACGCCAAGAGAGAGCGAGCAGTTGCAGCGCTGGCCTTCTTCAAGGCCGTAGCGGGCGCCGGAGGCTTCGCAGCGGGTGCCGGCGCGGGCAAGCGCTGCCTGGCGCGTTGACCGGGAGAATTCATGTCGGCTCATGTTCGCCTCCGTAGCCAAGGCAGGAAGAGCTCAACGAGAGACTTGCGCTTCCGGTTTGCTGTCATCCCCTTGGCGGCTATCTCGCGCTGAAGCTGCTCTACGGTGGCGGCTACCTTTATCCGATGGGCTATTGTTGCCGGACGAGCGTGGGGCCGCTTCTGGAGGTATTCGGCGGCGCTCCTCATTCCTCGACCTCCACCTTCGGAAAGTAGGCCACCTTGGAGGCGTCTTCGAAATAGCTTCCGTGCTTTTGTGCCTTGTTGAATGCTTCGATAGTGGCCTTGAGGAAATCGACGCCGATCAGATCGCTTTCGGATGCATCCTCGTGATGATCGTCAAGAATGCTCTCGACGATGCTGTCAAAGTTCAGGCTGAATGGTGTGAACTCGGAGTCAAAAGCATATGCGTTGCCGGCCTCTGCGGCATCGTCAGGGGAATTGTAATACTCGCCATCGGCCCCGAAGCAGTAGCCAAGCGCTGACGGCTCAACGACTGTGGCTTTCTGCAGCTTGTCGGCCTCGCGGCATTCCGAGCACTTCAGCCAGCCTTTATTGGTCTGCTTTCCGCAGGTCTGGCACTCGCCGTGAGTACGGCAGTTGTAGCATTCTTCTGCCGCGCGACGTGCCGCCTCGTGAGCTTCTTCCTCACGGCAGGCATAGATCTTCGGAGAATGAGCTTGGCCGCACTTCGGGCAGGCGTAGAGCATCGGCTTTTCTGCCGGATCGCCCTTTTTGATAAGGATGATTGCTTCGCTCATGGGTTCGCTTCCTTCGCCTTTGCCATCATCCGCTCAAGCGGAGACAGGTGATCTTCGACAGCCGTCGCCTTCTTTGGCGGCAGGCCGAACTTTTCGAGGTACTTGCGGGAGTGCTTGGCCCATACCTTCCGGCCCCAGCTCGTGGAAGCGAACTCCCAAGGACGAGCAGCACGCAACGCGCGCTTGCGGGTGGCAAGGTCGGCGTCGGCCGGCAGGTTCCGGTGAACCTCGCCTATGGTGTGAGAGGCGGTGGCTTGCCAGTTGATCATGATGCCAACTCCTCATGGGCGAAAGCCGCGAGCGCCGACTGATAGGCAAGGTCTCGCAGCCGCACGCAGTTCTCAGGAGTTTGCCGAACGACTGGGCCGGTATCGCCGTCGATTTGCCCGCGCTCTGGCGCGACCGCCATCGGCTCGACCAGCGAGCGCAGGACGGGGAATCGGATCAGGACGCCGCCCTCGACGGTCGTGTAATAGCTGCCGCCCTTCATGACCTGCTCCGCGGTGTAATCTCCCGACCACGCGAGGGGGTAGGCATAGTTGGCGTTGTTCGGGCGCCAGAAGGTGACGTAAGGACGCCAGCTCCATTCAGGGCGAAGGTCGCAGATGAGGAAGGGGCCAGTCACGCTGCGATCTCCTCTTTCGGGAGAAGAGCTTCGAAAGCTTCCTTCTGCAGATAGAGTTCCAGGACGGCGGCCGAACTCTGCTGAGCAGCGAGATCCACAAGCGTCGTAAAGCCGGTCTCGATCGAGTGGTTGACTTCATCCCGAGTTGCGGCGCGGCCTGATGCGAACCACGTTACTTCTATCGGATCGCCGATAGAGAAGAGGATTCCATCATTGCCTCGACCTGGGCGGAACGGCCTATAGCTCTTGGTCACCCATACGCCGACGGCGCCGGGGTTGCGCTTGAGCATGAACCCGGCGGCCTCGTTGCCGCCATCCGGCAGGCCCGCCTCGCGCCGCTTGGCAAGCGGTGAAGACAGGAACGGGCAATTCTTCGCCGAGAATACCGCGCAGTCCCGATGCGACGGCGGGTCGGAAATCGTCCGGTTGATACCGCACATCGGGCCGATGACGAAAGCCTTGTAGATGCCGAGGCGCGCTCCGCACACCCAGCATAGATCGTTGCGGACGGCATGTGCCATCTTGACGATCGAGACCACACGGAAGTCGCGCTCGCCATCAACCTCCTCAGCGAAATAGGGGATCGGGAAGCCCTTTGCGTTCCGTGGAAGTGATCGGATGCGTTCCGGCATGTCTGTAAACATTCGGTCCATCATGCTGCTTTTCCTTTCGGATCAGACCAAACGACGCCGTGCTGGGCGCCGAAGGCGAAAATGATTTCGATGAGGTCGGTCATCTCGTCTCGCGAGAGATCCGACGAGGACGTGCCGAGCGTCACAAAGCCGGTGCCGTCGGTGTTCGGCACGAAACGGATCTGCTCGCTCTTCTCCCGGCGCAGCGCGTCGAGCATGACGAATTTCCAGTCTTCCGTGGTGAGCTGCAGGCCGTGCCAGGCGAGCTGGAGCGAGATGTCTGTCAGCATCGCCCACATGCGGTCGTTCTGAGGGGTGGAGCGCTTCGGTCCCTTGAACTCGACGCGCGTATCAATCGGCGCGCGCCGAATCCAATCGATCGCCTTCTGGCGAAAATGATCGTTTGCGAGGACGAGAAGCGCTCTACCCATATCAGCCCCCATTCAGAGGGGAGAGGATCGCGAGGCGGCGCGTCTTGATCGCGAGGGCTGCGTCGATCATGTCGCCATGGCCTTCGCTCTCAAGCGTGGCCAGCGCATCGAAGTCGTTCCAGATCTCCTCGACGTCGGCCTCGTCCTTCGCGCCTGCGAGTGACGTCTCGATATGCTCGAGGAATTCGCTGAGAATGAACTCACCGCCGGCGTCTTCATTCGCCGTTGCCTCGATCGTCTTCTCCGCGCTAGGGGCAGGCGGCTTCGGCGGTACCGGCGGCTTAGGAGGTCCAGACTTGACCGCAGCGGCTGCCGGTGCCGCGCTCACAGGCGTGACATCGCGCATCTCGTCGAGGTCGGCGATCTCGCGGGCTTCGTATTCGTCGCGGATGCCGCCAAGCACGTCGCCGAACAGCTCGCGGAGGCAGTAGCCAGCCGCGCGCCACGCCAGCATCCGCTCCGGAAAGCGATACCAAGGGGCATCGTTCGGCACGTTGTCGCGCCAGACCTTCTGACCGTTTTCCCAGACCTGTTTCCTGACGACAGCGCGCTCATCCCATAGGCGGGCACGGGCTGCGTTGTCCTGACTGAACTCGACGCGCTTGTCTTCGCCGGTGTCGAGACGCTTGGCCTCGCAAAAGCCGATCATCTTGCCGTTGCGGACTTCGCAGCCGGTCCGGAGATACGCGACCTTGCCGGACATCCGGACGACGTTGATCAGTCCATCGCCGTAAAGCGCTGGCTTGCCATTGATAACGGTAAAGCTGCGAAGACTGACCATCGGCTTGAGGCCAAGCTCGGCACCCGACATGATAGCGACAGCGACGGCCGCCGCGGCGTCGTCACCGGTCAACTTGCCGATCAGAGCGGACGGTGCGAGGTTCGAGGCCACGACCGCGCGCGAGATGCGCATGGTCTCCTCAAAGGTCTGGGGGACGATCGCGAGGACCTGGCCGCCGCCAGAGAGTGCAGGAACAAGAGCGTTCATGCTTGCGTTCCTTCCGTTTCCGGCCCGACGATGCGAACGATCTTCTTCTGCGCCATCTCGGATTCCGCCTTGATGGCCATGACCTCGACGGTGGTTTCGCCACGCGCGGTCTCGACGACGACCTTGGCGCCGACGTTGACCGTCATGTCTTCCGGGATGAAGTAGTCATACGTCTTGCCGTCCTTCTGCCATTTGAACTTGATGGCGGCGACGAGGAGTGGGGTTGCTACGGTCATCTATGCCGCCCTCTGTTCACTGCGGATCGCCATGCCGGCCAGTTCGACGCCGCCGCGCGCGGCGCGGTTTGCAAGCGTCTCGACGAGTTCCCTGATCTCGGCACGGTCCTTCAGTGCCATCAGGAGCTTGTCGAAGTCGGTGATCTCGGCAAACACGAAGGTGCGCAGGGAGACCTTGGCACCGGTGCGGCCAGCGCTAGCGTTGCGAGCCTGAGCATCGCGTTCGGCCTGCGCCGCCTGCTGGGC
>UCIT01000081.1 GCA_900472625.1 Hyphomicrobiales bacterium
TTTATGAGTGCAGGGCCTAGTTGAAGATGCACTCGATCTGGCCGAGTGGGCCGAAATCGATGGCCAGGTGCTGTCTTGGCAAGACCTGGAGGATCGTCGTGCAGGACCCGGTCGCGACCACGTCGTTTGGCTCGAGGCAGCGCCCCTTCGCCTGGAGTTCGCGAGCCAACCATGCAACCGCACTCAGCGGGTTGCCCATCACGGACGACGCCTTGCCCATCAGGACAGTCTCCTTGAACAGGAAAGTCGTGACTTCAATGTCGGCCAGCTCGGACAACGCGAAGTCCTTCATATGGTCTCCGCAAAGGGTGGCGACATGGAGGCCATAGTCTGCAATGGCTGCTTTATCACCCCCGAACAGACGACGCGTTCTCCTGCCGAGAATGCCGATGGCCGGTCGGCAGGTCAGAACAGCGTCGGCGACGCTCGCTAGGTCGATTTCTTCCCCATCGTCCGGATACGTGCGCAGGGTGGTGAACACGAATTCGCATTGGACGCCGATCGCACCGTCAGGGAGGCGGAACTCCCTTGTGTTCGACAACAGGGACGAGCCCGGAACCTGTGAAAACACGGGCTTTGTCAGGCCGAGCGTTTGACGCGCGCCATCGCTTGAACCTACGATCGCGTAGCCCTTGCGTTCGAAGCCAAGCGCGTCCTGCGCGGCTGCCTGGATTTCATATGCTTCTGCTTCGGAGGAGATCAGGTCCAGAGGGAGATCGCACAGCTCACCGTGACGGCGGCTCTTTGCAAGAATATCTGCGGTCGCGTCTTTGAGTTCGAAGTACATCTTCGTCTCCACATTGTCATTCAACGACTGGAATGTGGACCCGAGAACATAGCCTTTCCATTGGCGCCGATATCCGCGGACATCAAAATCTCATAGGGATTGGACCGCTGTTGGCCTGTCCAAAAATGTCGGCAAGGCAGTGCCACCGAAGGTCCGATAGCCCTGCCCTGCATAAATCGCCTATGAACCATGCACAACCTGCCGGGCTCATCATCGCGGGTATGCGCCGGGAAAGACCGTTCCAACTAACTTGCAACAAACTTGGCGACCTCTTCCCAGCCGGGTTTGTTGCAAATGTGGTGGCTGCGGTTGGAACTCCTGAAAGGCCGTAACGTTGCCGTCGTCGTGGTAAACCCTCAAGTTCTTTTACTTAGATGAGTGCCGATCAGTTCGAACAGGATCGGACCTGACGGTTATATCGTGGTGTTTCCCCAGCTATCCACTGACCACATAGACTTTGATGGCTCCCATCGCATCCGCGTGCGACAGCAAAAGCTCACACGCGATCGTACGGACCTCAAAGCTATGAACTGCCGTATGCGACGGGCGGCGTCCCGCCGAGGTGCAAGTGCTCGGCGAGAAAGTTCACGAAGGCGCGAATTCTTGGCGAGAGATGTCGGCTCGTTGGCCACAGTGCTGCGAACTCACCGGTCTCGCGCGTGTATTCCTCCATCAGAGGAACGAGCATTCCTTCCTCGATCTGCTGCGACACTGCGAAGGGCGGGAGAAAGGCGATCCCGAATCCTTTCTCAGCGAGGTAGACGAGCGGCTCGATCGTAGTCGCGCTCATCGTCTCCGGGATGAGCGCAGGTCCGGCGGCGTCGACGATAAGCGGCCAGTCCGCAAGCTTTCCCGTCGCCGGCGACCGCTGCCGAAGACATGCATGCGAATCAAGGTCGGCGGGGGTCGCCGGACGACCGCGCCGGGCGAGATACTCGGGTGAGGCCACGATGCGACCACTGAAGCGCCCAAGGCTTCGTCGCATCAGCCTGCTATCGGTTGCTGCGCCGGTCCTGATCACGACGTCGAACCCTTCTTCCACCACGTCGACGATCCGATCGCTGTAGTCGAGTTCCAGCAAGGATCAGCAGTACGGAGACTCTACCTGCAAAAGCCGGTCACCCGGCCAACCACCCAGTGACCTGCTTTTACGCGTGCTTGAGGCTTAACGCCCTAAGGCTGGTCAGACCAAACCCAGTTCTTAATTTCAGGAATGTCGTCGAAGTGCTCGCGGATGTAACGATCATGCGCCACCAGCGTGTCATTACAGAACGCGATAAGGTCTGCGCTCATTACAATTAGCCCAGGGACAAACCGCAAGACATCAAGGCAGAGATGCAAGCGGCTCATCTTATTCAGGACAACCATGTCAAACGGTGTCGTGGTCGTGCCTTCCTAATTGTACCCGCGAACGTGAAACCGGTCATGAGCCGCGCGGCCATGTAGCAGATCGTGAATGACTCCGGGATAGCCGTGGAACGCAAATACAACTGGCGCAGTGGCGGTAAATATCTCTACAAATTCGGCGTCGCTCATTCCATGCGGGTGACGGTCTGGAGGCGTAAGCCGCATCAAGTCGACAATGTTGACCACTCGGACCCTGAGTTGGGGCGCGTGACGGCGAAGGAGCCAGGCGGTCGCAATCGTCTCCTGAGTCGGAATGTCGCCCGCACAGGCAAGTATAACATCGGGCTCGGCGGGATCGTTGCTATACATGTCCCATACGCCGGCACCCTTAGCGCAATGAGCCGTTGCCTCCTCCATCGTCAACCACTGAAGTTGAGGCTGTTTGTCGATGACGATGAGATTGAGATAGTTTCGGCTTTCAAAACAATGGTTGGCAACCGAAAGGAGGCAGTTGGCATCCGGTGGCAGATAGACACGCGCCACGGACGGCTTGCGGTGGATGATCGTGTCTATAAACCCAGGCCCCTGATGACTAAACCCATTATGGTCGTTGCGCCAACATGTCGAGGTAAGCAGGTAATTCATAGACGGAATGCCAGCCCGCCAAGGAACCCGCCGGGCATGCTCCATCCACTTGCCGTGCTGCATCGACATGGAATCAACGATCATGGCAAACGCCTCATAGGTCGCGAAGAGCCCATGACGTCCGGTCAGCGTGTAGCCTTCGAGCCAGCCGTGACAGCAGTGTTCGCTCAGAACTTCCATAACCCGCCCATCATGCGAGACGTGATCGTCGTCACCGTTGATCTCGCTAACGAGGCATCGGTCGGAGACCTGAAACACGGCACCAAGTCGGTTCGAATTGGTCTCGTCGGGACAAAACAGCCTGAAATTGGTAGGATTGCTCTGATAAATGTCGCGAAGGTAGTTGCCCAGGACGGCCGTCGATCCCATCCGGTCTTGTGCCCGACTCTCCAAAGCCACTGCGTAGTCTCTATGATCAGGCAACTTCAGCGGCACCGCCAGCCTGCCGCCGTTGGCGTGGGGGTTCGAACCCATGCGACGATCGCCATCAGGCGCAAGTGCAGCATATTCTGCTCTGAACGACCCGTTGCCATCGAATAATTCTTCGGGCTTGTAGCTGCGCATCCAGTCTTCGAGAATCTGCAGGTGCTCTGGATTGTCGAGGACTTCGGAGACTGGAACCTGATGAGCGCGAAATGTTCCTTCGACAGGAAAACCATCTACAACTTTAGGACCCGTCCAGCCCTTTGGGGTCCGCAAGACTATCAGCGGCCAAGCAGGGCGGGCAGTCGAGCCTTCCTGACGGGCCGATGATTGAATCACTTTGATTTTGGCAATCGATCCTTCGAGTACCCTTGCAAACTCCTGGTGGACGATCTCTGGGACGTCGCCTTCCACGAAATGCGGTTTGTAGCCCTGACCCTCGAAAAACTTTGCGAGATCTGCGTCACTATGCCGACCGAACACCGTCGGCCCCGAGATCTTGTATCCATTCAGATGCAGGATCGGCAGCACCGCGCCATCACGGGCTGGATTGATGAAGTCGATGCTCTTCCAACTTCCTGCAAGCGGACCAGTTTCAGCTTCTCCGTCACCGACCACCGCCGTGACGATCAGATCGGGATTGTCCATCACCGCCCCGAAGGCGTGCAGCAGAACATAACCGAGTTCGCCACCTTCATGGATCGAACCGGGTGTTGGTACGCTGACGTGGCTTGGGACGCCGCCCGGCGTCGAAAACTGGCGGAACAGCCGCAACATGCCGACTTCATCCTGGGTGATCTCCGGGTAAAAGTTTGTGTAGCTGCCTTCAAGATAGACGTTAGCGAGTAGTGCCGGCCCTCCATGGCCTGGGCCAGCCATGTAGATTGCGTTCAGACCATATTTCCTAATCAACCTGTTCATATGAACGTAGATCAGGTTCAAACCCGGCGACGTGCCCCAGTGTCCGAGAAGGCGTGGCTTGATATGTTCCACGCTGAGCTTGTCTCGCAATAACGGGTTTGCCGAAAGATAGATCTGGCCGACGTTGAGATAGTTAGCGGCCCTCCACCATGCGTCCGTTTTCCTCAACTCCTCTGGAGAAAGTACTGGGCCGGTTGGCATAGGTGATGTTTGTGCGCTCGCGTTCATGTTGAGCTTCCTGATCTGTATGAGTGCAGCTCGGTGCTCCGAGTAGTCGTGGTTCGGCAAGGCCGATTTGGCGCTACTTCCGCTCTATGCCCATAAGCAGTTCGCGGGCATCGTCCGCAATGACTTGGCCTTCATCGGTGTGCATGAGAAATGCCATCACACTGCTTGCTGGAGAACTCAGGAGCTGCCTCCCCGCAGCATTTGCCTCGGTGTCCAGTCCGAGGCCGAGCCATGCCAGGTGCGTGGCAATAGCTGCCCGAATTGGAGGCTGGTGTTCACCTACACCTGCCGTGAAGACGAATGCGTCCAGACCACCCAGCGTGTTCGCAATGCGGGCGGTTTCCCCCGCGATGCGAAAGGCGAAGAGATCGAGCGCTTCGGCAGCTCGGGCGTCAAGGCTTTCAAGGAGATCGCGTGTGTCTCCACTGATCCCAGACACGCCCAATAGTCCGCTCTTGTTATACAGCAGGTCTTCAATGTCTGCGAGCGTCCGTTTCTGTTCACGGAGGAGGTTTAACAACACTCCGGGATCAAGCGTACCGCACCGTGTTGCCATGGGAACGCCGTCCAGCGTCGAAAACCCCATGCTTGTGTCTCGACTGATGCCATTCTCCAAGCCGCAAAGGCTGCAGCCGCTTCCGAGGTGTGCAACGACGACCCTTCGGCCTGCAATTTCTGGTGCGATTGATGCTAGCTGACGGGCGATCGACGTGTACGAAAGGCCGTGGAATCCGTAGCGTTTGATGCCTGCGTCGTGAAGATCGCGTGGGATGGCAAGGCGTCTGACGTGATCGGCGTTCGTCAGGTGAAACGAGGTATCGAAAGACGCTGTTTGAACGATATCAGGGAGATGAGATCGCACAGCACGAATAAGTTTTAAAGCCTGCGGCTCATGTAGCGGCGCGAGTGGGACAAGACCCTCGAGGGCCTCCTCTATATTGATCTCGATGACAACCGGTCCACGGAACACATCTCCTCCATGGACCACGCGGTGACCGACAGCCTGCCACTTGGCAGCGTCGAACTGCCGAGAAAGAATCCCGAGCACCTCCTCGGTGAGTTCTTTCATGTCGTCGGTCACTGTCGAGGCAAGGTCCATTTCATGGACGTCCCCCCTGTATTGAAGTGACAGAGTATGTTTCCGCAGATCGACGACAACTTCGCCGACCTTTCGCGCGGTCGCGATCTCATTGGCATAGATGCCAAACTTGACGGACGAGGACCCCGTGTTGCAAGTCAGTATCAGGTTGTTCGCCATTTGGGACCTTCACTGTGCACTCTGTACAGGGCATTACACGTTCACGACCTGTGTTCGACCCGCCGACCCGACATGATCTGGATCGACAGGCTGAAGAATACCGGTCCCCCTTCACTTTGGCTTATACCGTCGGTGATTTCGAATGTTCCCGGCTCCCACCATAATGGCCGCTTCTCTAACAGAGACCATGCGTGAAGCCTTTCTGTCCGCCGTTCGTCCGTATCAGGAAGCTCTTCGAAAAGTCCCTGTACGATCACGCTCTCCCATCGTCCTGCAGCTCCGACGTCTTCCACCTGCAGGCATGCATACGGCCTGGCCCTGAGATACTCAACCTTCTGTCCTGGCATGGAGAACATGAAGACCTTGCGTGCTTCGCACGCGTAGTTGATGGGGATAACATAGGGATACCCCTCTCCACTGCAGCCTAAATGGCCAAACGTGTGGCTTTCAAGAAACCGGATGCAGGTGTCGTCGCTCATTTCACTTAGGTTCACGATGGCCTCCAAGCCGGAAGTATGCCTCATCCTATTTAAGCGATAGCCGCCATTACGCGTTTGAGGTGCTCCATGGCACGACGTTTGCTCTCATAAAGTCCAGCTAACACCGTGTTGTCATCGGCCGGCAACAGCCCGCCATCGCGTTTTCGGTCCACAATCGCGATCTGCGACACCAATAGACGCTCCGCTTTTGCAACATTGCGTTCAGCGAATTTCAAATCTCTTTGATCGAAGTGCTTGATTTTCATGATTTTGAGATACCGCCGATCGAGTTGGTCGGATCCATGCATCTTTTGATACATGTATGATCCTAACTGGTTCGAGTTCCTGTATGTTCCGCGTGACCAGAAATATAACCAGGACCCGCACCGCACCTCAGCACCGATTAGGAGGCTTGGGCGTCTCCGCCTGGATTCTCCCCGCGGAGAGAACTCACGGGCCTTACCACTCGAAACCGAATTCTTTACGTGGTCGGACGCCACCGTACGATCAGTCAGATCCTGTCCCGAGGTCCGGCCACACGGCAGTCGGTCCTAGCTCAGGCAACCCGGAATCCACGGGCGAGAAGTTTAATTCAAAGCCGACACAGGGCGCAACGCGGAGATGCTGGACGTGACACGTACGACGCCGAGATGCTTAATGCGTCGTTCTCGCGTGACCCAGAGCCTAGTCTTCCCATGCTGCATACTTGTATGGCGATGCCTGGTAGCAAGCCCTCCTCATCGCAAATTGTGAGAAGGAAGACCCGCATTCTGGAGAGAGACCTAAGCTGCTCTCCCTTGTCGACAGCGGTGCGAGCTTTGCGACTCGGCGTCCACGGACGTAACCGTCAATAATTGGCACCTGCCCACCGTCGTCAGTCACCACTGTGACTTCCACGATCGTGTTTTCCTCGACCATACCGGCTCAGGCTTCTTCTCGCAGAGATGCGGAAGAAAACGCCGGTCATAGATGCAAGTTCCGCAGCCCTTGCGGTCGATGCCGACGTGCTCCAGCGACCGCCCGCCCTATTGCGGCTTGGTTTCAGGATTGGATCCGGTCGTGACGCCATCGTCTACCGAGGCCGCGGCTGGTGGATTGCTGTCTGTATGAGGACGAAGCAGGATCCATGCGCCGAGCCCTAGCAGGAAAACAGCAGCTATCCCGACAGCCCATGCGGAGCGGGCTTTGCCTGCGCGGGCGCCGCGGTGGCCCTGCGCCTCGTAAGAGGTCGTCTTATCTGCCGAGCCATAAGGGTCGTCGTCGTGATTAGTCATGAGTTGCCGCTCCATTGTGTAACAGGGGAACCTACGGGGCAGAGGCAGGTTCCCGTCTTTGGGGAGCTTATGTTCGAAGCGCGGCGATCTGGCCCGAACGCAAATCGCAAAACGGGTGCAACAACGACGAGTACCGTCGTTGTCCGCAACGTTGTCGCGCCGGACGGATTACGACGTTAGCCTTCCGCCTCGTGTAGCTCGAATGCCAAGCCCGGCCGGTTCGGGGTGCCCGTACTGGCGCAGAGCTGAATCCTTGTGAGGCAGACGTGAAAACTTGGACCCTCAGCGCTTTCAGGCAGCATCAGCTGCGTTGCAGCTCACGCTCCGAGACGCCCACTTCGAGCGCTTTCCGCTAGGATTTGAACGACGTATTTTACACGAGGCAGAAGATGCCGGTTTCTTGGCCAGACTGCATAGATGCCGACCGTAGCGGTCGTGAAAGCGTCCAAGACCGAAACCAGTCTTCCGTTCTGAATGTGTTTTTCCAGAAGCGAGCTTGGCATCTGAGCTAGTCCAAGACCGCTGACGGCAGCGTCGACGATGGCAGCGCCATCGCCGATCTCATGCGTTGCAGGCGGTGAGATCCGGATGATCGAGCCGTCGTCGCTTCTTACGCGCCAGGAGGCTGGAATGTCTCGCCGAAATCCTACGATGCAGTGGTGATCCTTGATGTCGTCGATCGTCGCCGGACACCCCCGTGTCTTTAAATAATCCGGTGCAGCAACGATCACCGCACGCTGCTCGGTCAACTTTCTCGTGATCAGACCTGTGGTGTCTTTGGTTTCGCCGAAGCGGATGGCGAGATCGACACCCTCCTCTACAGGGTCAATGATCCTGTCCGTCAACGATAGCGACAGCGTCAACCCAGGATTCTGCCTCGTGATGTCTGCCAGTATCGGGAGCAGGAACTGACGACCCCACGCCGCCGGGGCGTCGATCCGAAGTCGTCCCGCCAGTTGCTGGTTCCTGGCGGCCAGGGCGTCCTCGGCCGACCCGATCTCCTGTAGGGCGTGCCGACAGCTCGCAAGATAGGCTTCCCCGTCCGGGGTGAGGGTCAGCTTCCTCGTGGTGCGATGCAGAAGTTTGGTCCCCAAGCGCTCCTCGAGCCTAGCGACGCTTTTACCAACTGCCGACTTGGTGATCCCGAGTTTGTCTGCGGCCGCCGTAAAGCTGAGTAGGTTTCCCGTTTCGACGAAAGCGAGGACGCCGCTTAGCTGATCGATCTTCGCCATTGTAGAATTTGCCTCTACTCTTCTTAGCTTTGAGACTGTTTATCCGCCCTTAGATTTACATTACCCATCTTAGGAACGCAATTTCAGGAGAGCGGCAATGACACGATCACTACTCATAATGCTGACGGCGACTGCCTGCATGCTCGTGTGTGTCGGGGCGGCACGTTCGGATCCAGCCATTGACGTTCTCGGGAGGGATTTCACGTTTCCGAACAAGATCGAGGGTCTTCCATCCAAGCTGTCGGACTTCGCTGGCTTGCAGATCAACTTCTTCACGACCAGCGATGGAGTGAAGCTTTCCTACTGGGAAGCGGGAACTGGAACGCCGCTGATCTTCGTTCCCGGTTGGTCGGCCAACGGGCCGAATACGTCAACGTCCTTTACCTGCTCAGCAAACGCTACCACGTCTACGTGATCGACCCGCGGAACCAGGGCCTGTCCCAGAACGTCGAGTATGGCACCCGGATCGCCCGATACGGCGCTGATCTGAAAGACTTCATCGATCACATCGGCGCCGCAAAAGTCGATGTCTGCGGCTGGTCTATGGGAGCATCCGTCGTCTGGAGCTATATTGATCTCTTTGGCACAGGGAGCATTCGGAAGACAGCGTTTATCGACGAACCGATCTCGATCTATACCCATGCTGACTGGTCGGAGAAACAGCGCCTCGACGCTGGCGGCATGACGACGTCGCCGGAACGGATGATCGCGGCGTTCGGGGGTGCGCCGACAAACGACCAGCTCGTCGATATGAACGCGGTCCATCGTTATCTGGACGATAGCTCACCAAGCTTCCGCAACTCCGAAGCATTCGCACGCGCGTTCGTAAAGAGCGATCCGAAGTTAATGAGCCTCGTGCTCTTCGATCACGCGACCAACGACTGGAGCGACGTCGTCAGCTATAAGATCGATGTTCCGACGGCGATCTTCACGGGTGAGAACAGCAACAACGTCCCGAGCCAGAAGTGGATGCAGTCGGTAATCCCCGGATCGGAACTGTTCGTCTACTCAAAAGCCGATCAGGGCGACCATTTCCTAGCCTTCAAGAACCCCCAGAAATTCACGAGCGACCTCGTGTCGTTCCTGGACCGCTAGGGCGGCACCCGCCCGGCGAATGACACCCAAATGGCGGCTGACTGCCGCTCAACCATCAAGGAGACCATCATGCCTGTCGTACGTGTAGCCTGGTTCAGCGGCAAGGATTCCAAGACCAAGAAAGCGGTTGCTGCCGAGATCACCGAGAGCATCGTCAAGAACACGGGAACCGACCCGAACTACATCTACGTTATCTTCGAAGACGTCGCCCCGTCGGACTGGGCCGGTGCCGGGAAGATATTCGGTGAGGAAGCCGAAGCTTCTTGAGATCCCGGACGTCGCGAAAGGGTAAGGTGCCCTCGATGGGCATGATCGCAAGGGAGTTCAAGATTTAAGCCAGAGGTCTTCCTCTTTACGACAGCTATGTTCGCAACAGCCGGTGGCGATAACCATCGTCAGCATCGCTGTCGTCCAGTCGGCTCACTGGTATCGGGTCTTAACCAACCCACTTCCCGTGCGCGCCACGCCCGTCGTCATCGGCCAGTTCGTGCTCTTCGTCAGCAGACTCGCCTTCATCATCGCCGGTGCCCTGTTCTCGCTGTTGCTTTTCCGACACCTGCTGGAGATCGACTTCGCGTAAGCGTGGGGCCGCTACGTCTGGCGAGGGTTCCTCCTCATTCGCCGTGCTGTCTTCCGTATTCTGCTTCACGACGGAACTTAAGCGGCTCGAACTTGCGCTGCGTGGTGAGGACCGGACCGACGACGAACCTTGATTGGGGACTCCTGATGGCCCCGTGCCCTTTGCCGGGCTTGGTTTTTCCGATTGCACGTTAATCCGGCTATGCCTGCCTATCGCTTCTTCGACGACCACGGCGACAGGTTCCCTGTGTCGACCTACCTCGCCCAGGCAAGGGTTGGTGTACTAACGAACTTGATCAAGCGCATTCCTCAGTTCCTCAAGCCCATGCGGTTTTGGCAACATCGCCGTTCGCGTGGGATCATCCAGCTCGGGGCCGTGATTCATGCCGGTGGCAAAGACAATGCCGATCTGTGGCCAGCGGCGGCGAACCTCGCGGCAAAATTCTTCGCCGGACATGCCGGGCAGACCGAGATCCGAAACGACGATATCGATACCGCCCTGCTCCAGTGCGATAAGCGCATCCTCTGCGGATCCCGTTTCCACGACGTCACAACCCAACTCTTCGAGCATGTCGGTGCTCGCCATGCGTATCAGATCATTGTCCTCGACCAGAAGGATACGACGCCTCGCCCCGTGCTTGTCCGCAGAAGGCATAGGCTCAGAGATTGTCGCTTCGGGCTGAGAGGAAACCTTCACCGGCTCCCGGTTGTCCAAGACATACCGAATTTTTTTGGCAAGCTGCTCACGGCTATAGGGCTTCGAGAGAAGCTGGACACCCGGATCGAGACGGCCACCGTGGACGATGGAGTTTTCGGTATAGCCGGAGGTAAACAGGACGGCGATGTCCGGTACGCGTTCCTTGGCCTTCCTCGCCAGGTCCGCACTCTTCAACTGTCCAGGCATGACCACATCGGTGAAGAGCAGATCGATACCCACACCACTTTCTATAATAGACAACGCGGCGGACGCGTCAGGCGCCTTCAGAACGCGGTAGCCCAAGTCCTGAAGAAGTTCGACGACTGTAGCCCGCACGCCATCGTCATCTTCGGCGACGAGGATGGTCTCCCGCCCTCCTTCGACCGGACCATCGTGCCGTTCGACTTCCAAGTCTTCCTGCTGCATTGCCCGCGGTAGATACATCTTCACCGTCGTACCGTGGCCAAGCTCGCTATAGATTTTGACGTGGCCGCCGGATTGCTTGACGAAGCCGTAGACCATGGAAAGGCCGAGACCTGTTCCTTTGCCCTCGGGCTTCGTCGAGAAGAACGGTTCAAAGACTTTAGCCATCAACTCCGGCGACATGCCGCTTCCAGTATCGGTTACGGAGAGTACCACGTACTGTCCCGTCTGGACGTCGTCATGAAGCCTGGCGTAGGTGTCGTCCATATACGCATTGCCGACCTCAATGGTCAGCTTGCCGAAGCCTTCCATAGCATCCCGAGCATTGATTGCGAGATTGAGGAGCGCGTTCTCGACCTGCATCGGATCGACGAGCGAGTTCCAGAGGCCCCCGGACGCTATCGTCTCGATTTCGACGCCTTCGCCAATCGTACGTCGCAGCATCTCGTCCATGCCTCGAATGAGGCGACCTACGTTGACGACTTTTGGGTCGAGTGCCTGGCGACGGCCAAATGCCAGGAGCTGCGATGCGAGCTTTGATCCGCGGTTGACCCCTGCAAGGGCGTTTTCGATACGACGCTCTGCCTTAGCGTTCCCAAAAACGTCTTTTGAAAGAAGCTGCAAGTTGCCCGCCACGACCTGCAGAAGATTGTTGAAGTCGTGGGCGACGCCGCCGGTCAGGTTGCCGATCGCCTCCATCTTCTGAGCCTGCTGCAAGGCAAGCTCGGTCTGGCGAAGTGCTGCGGCTGCATCCCGTTCCTCGGTTACGTCGCGACCGACGGCGTGGATAAAGGTGTCGTCAGGAACGGCGGTCCAGGAGATCGTCCGGTAGGATTCATTCTTACATTGGTAGCGGTTTTCGAATGAGAAAGTCGTTGCGCCCTGGGCAAGCCTGCCGACCTCATCGAGCGTGTTCTGGCGATCGCCGGGGTGGACAAGGTCAATGAAGGACCGGCCGATCAGATCGTCTTCGGTCCATCCCAGGACAGTCGTCCAAGCGGGATTGAGTGCGGTGATTCTGGCGTCGAACGAAGCCACGAGCATGACGTCGGTCGACAGCCTCCACATGCGGTCACGATCCGCTGTACGCTCGGCGACCCGCTGTTCCAGCGTGACGTTGAGGGCTTCCAATTTTTCTCGTGTAGACCGCAATTCCTCTACCTCGGTGTTCGTACCAATCCAGCGAAGGATTCGACCTTCATCGTTCTTGATGGGAACGGCACGTACGATATGCCAGCGGAAGCCGCCTGACCTATGACGGAGCCTGAACTCCGTCTGATAGGTGTCGCCCGTCTCCAGCGAGCGCTTCCATTCCTCCGCCGTCGTTGCCGTGTCATCTGGATGGACTATCGACACCCAGGCGTCACCGTCGAGCTCTCCCGGCGATCGGCCGGCGTATTCGTAGACCCGGTCGTTGAACCAGTCGACCTGACCATCGGGCGTCGCGGTCCAGACATGATTCGGAATGGCCTGAGCCAGCGCCCGGAAGCGGGACTCGCTTTCGCGCAGTTCGCGCTGAGCTTTACGCCTTTCCGTCACGTCCTGGACAACGCCAACGAAGCGGATCGGTTTACCGCCATCGTCGAACTCGAACTCACCTCGTCTCGCAACAACGCGCTTCTGGCCGTCTCCCAAGCGCCGGATACGGTATTCGACGTTAAGCGGCGAGGTTCCAGTTTCTCTCGTAGCGTCGTTGGAGGCGATCTCCTGATCTTCGTCTAGGACGAGGTGCTGGATCGCCGAGATTGGAATGGCATCCGTCTGCTCGATCCCGTAGATGGTGCAGAATTCGGGCGTCGGACGCAGGATATCAGTCTGAAGGTCGAGCGAGAACACGCCGACGCCGCCTGCCTGCTGTGCGCGCCGAAGCCGCACCTCGGCTTCGGCGAGAGCCTCAACGGCCTTGTGCTGATCAGTCTGGTCGCGAAGGACTTTCACCAAGCCGATCGGGATACCGGCGGTGTTTCGCAGCGGGCTGATCTCGCCGCTCGCCCAGAAAGTCTCACCGGATTTACGCAGGTGCCATCTGTCGTGATGCGCAGCGCCCAGCCCCAAGGCTGCATCCATTGCCTCACGCGGCCTGCCTGCTGCGCGGTCTTCCGGCGTAAAGAGCATCTCCCAGTAGAGCCCCGACACCTCGTCCTGCGTCCAGCCGAACATACGCCGGGCGCCTTCGTTCCACCGGAGGACCCTACCCTCAAGGTCGAGAGCGATGATGGCGTAGTCCACCGCGCCATCGATGATCTGGCGGCTCTGTTCTTCACTCGCGGCAAGCGCCCGCTCAGCTTGCACCTTCGCCGTCGTCTCGATGACGATCGCCATAACGCCAGAAGGTACACCGCTCTCGTCGATGATCGGAGAGTAGTCGAGATTCATCCAGACGGGCTCGGGTGACCCCGTGCGGTTCAACGAAAGTTCTTGATCGGTGTAGCGAAGCGTCTTACCTGACAACCCGACACGCATCACGTTGTCGTTGAAATCGGCGATCTCGTCCCATCCTTCCCGAACTTTCGACCCCAGCAGGTGCGGATGGCGTTCCCCGGCAAAAAGACAATACGCGTCATTGTAGATCATGACGCCGTCCTCTCCCCAGAGGGTCACGATTGGCACTGGCGATTGCAGGATCAGCGCCACCGTGGTGCGCAGGCTCTGCGGCCATGTTTCAGGGCAGCCCAACGAAGTGCTTGACCAATCGAAGGCAGAGATTAGAACGGCGGCCTCGCCGTGATGCGCAAGGAAGTCAAAGGCGGTTTTTTCTCGGTTCATGAGACCGTTAGTAGATGAGTTTGAAGATCAGCGGAAGAGCGCGCCGGTGCTCTTGGCGCACCCTGCCGCGATGGTGTCACCATCTGCTCAGTCTTGGCGCAAGGCCGCAGTCGATGACCCAGCCCGTTTCAAGAGCTCACTAAACGTCGGAGTTCACTTCAGATTAACTCCACGACACTGTGCAGCGGCCCGAAAGAAACCGAGCCAACAGACTGCGACGAGAAGCGTGACCCGCGTGAATGATCAGGCCATCAAGGACAGAAAGATGGAGCTTGACCCCAATGCCCGATTAGAGAAGCAGTCATTGCTGGTCGGACGAGAAGGAGGCAACTTCGCGCCCTGTAAGTCGTTCAGTCTGCTTTTGAGTTTTCCGGAAGCTGCCGTTCACCTAGCAGACAGGGTTGCGCCTTAGTTTGGAAAGCTGACGTTCTCGTCGCGGGCAGTTTCAATGATGGTCTAGGCTATGGTGGCACGCGTGCTGAAACGCAGATAACGGCCCAGGCCCCCGCGATGCTCCGAACTCCAGGGGAGTTTCAACTAACGAGGCCCGGAGCCGAACTACAATCTGCGATCACATCTGCCTCGATTTCAATGCGCATCGCTTCGTACTCAGACAACAGGTCGGCATCCTCGACGCGACCGTCGCGCCTGAGGCGATCGAGTGTGACAGCAACGTCTTCATAAGCTTCAAACAGGCTGTCCAGAGGCTGTCTTGCCCTGAGATCTTCAAGCGCCCATCGAAGAGAAGGTAGTCGCAACATCAACCGAAGACGACCGCTTCGCGCGGCTCCTCTGGGCGGAACGTCTATTTGCGAGCTTTCCACTTCTCCGCACGTCCTTCGATATAAAACGACATTATCGACATCGGGTGCCGTTACTCTTCCGTCAGTTCCCACTTGTCGTCCGGGTTGAACGATTTGATGCCGCTCGCCGTCTTGGCGGTGTCGCGACCGAGGTCCACCTGATAGACGGCGCCGTTGGCATTTACCGCGAAGGTGTTGACGCCCGTTCCTCCATATCGGATCGGCCAGGCCACGAGCGCGAACCCTGCGATCATATTGCCGTTGATGACGTAGTCGAACTTGCCGCCGGCTATATTTGCTCCTTGTCCATCCAGGATCTTGTAGCGATAGCCGTAGTAGCCCTCCCCGGCCTTTGCCTTGTCGAGGGCCGCGTCGTCTTCCAGCGCATTGCCCGCGGGACTATCGCCCACGCCCAAGTCGGGAGACCAGTAGAGGCCATCGGTCTTGCCGTCGCTGCTGACGAGCTTTCGCGCGTACTCGAGAACTCCGTCGCCGTCCCGGTCCTCTGAATGATACTCGTGCTGGGCGTCTACGTAGGACTGCATCGTCGCAATGGTCTGAAGCTCGTTTTCTCCCACGCGGCGATTGATGATCTCCTCGAAGCCCGCGTAGGTGTCGAAGCTCCACTTTTCGTCGTCGCCCTTCACGATCGGGAATGGCAGCGGCCAGAGCTTGTCGCCGATCTCAACGACAATGTTCCCGTCGCGGTTCTCGGAAATCACCTTCTTTGCGGCTCCTTCCCTGATCTGCGCGTAGGTGTCCATCACGCCCTCGCCCGCCCGTGCTTTCGCCGCATCGATGCCAAGAAGAGAGACGAATCTCTCGAAGTCGTCGGCCGCGAGCGCTGCCTTGAAGGCGTCGACGGCCTCTTCCGGGGTCGAGAAGACCGGCGGATCGCTTTGAGAGGCGAACCCGGAGAACACGCTCTCATCGGATGGCTCCGCTGCGGGCGCGGACGCCGGACTGATGGCGACTGCCAGGACGGCGAACACGGAAGCCAGAAGCACAGGTCTCAATGACTTTGTCATGACGTTCATCCCATCCTCATCTTGTTACCGGCGACGGCCGCCACCGCCTCGCCGCATTTACCGACCGCCGCCACGACCACCTCCGGCCATCGCCTGCCGCCCGCGGCTAGACTGCATCTGTGCGCGTCTGCCGCTGTCCACCTGGCCCAGGGCCGATGGCTTCCTAGGGCGGTTGTCCACTCTCGCCGCCGGCTTCGGTTTCGCCACCTGTCGCTTTGCATTCGCTTTCGGCCTGGCGTTCTCCACCCTGTTTGTTCGAGACTCCGGCCGACGGGTCTGGGCAGCCGCCGCGTTTCTTGCGGCTGGGGCAACGTTGTTTCCGCCCTTGTTACGAGCGGCTCCAATTCTATCCGCATCGATCTTGCTTCTGCGGACGTCGTTGATGCTGACCTTTCCGGGGTTTTCCCGGATCGTTCCTGACCGGTCGCTGGTCCGCGCTCCCAGCCTGTTGCCTGCGTTCGCCTCGATTTTGTTGCGGAAGTCGCTCCGATCCATCTTGTCGAGCTGGGAGCGGTCGAATTTGATTTTGCTGCGGTCGACGTTCTTCCAGTCCACGTCGTTGATGTTGACCTTGCCCTTGATGTTGTTGAAACAGTTGTTGCAATCGATATCGATATCGATATTGCCATTCCAGCGCCCGCCCCAGACGCCCCAGCGGTTCCAGTCGACGGCGGCCGCCCAGACCGCTCCCGTCACGACGCCGGCAAAGAACGTCGCGGTCGGGTAATAGTAGTTCGGATAAGGCTCCGGATAATAGGCGATGGGTGCGGCGGCATAGCCGGGCTCATACAGCATTTCCGGCGCGTATTGTGGGACGTAGATCTTCTCCGGATTTGCGGAGACGACGACCACGTTGTCGTTTTCCTCCGACACCGTCATCTTATCGTCGGTCTTGATGATGCCGTCGGCCACCGCCTTGTCGCGCAGTTGTTGAACGGCGACCAGGACGTCTTTCTGTTGGTAGGCGAGAGCTTCTCCAAGCGATTGCGTCCAGTCCAGGTCTTCGCTCATCATCGCGACGATTTGTGGATAGTTCAGAAGTGAGACCACGCTACCGTCCCACGTCGTCTTCGGCTTGAGACTTGGCTGCTTCTTGATTGTGTCGAGGAACCGCGCTGCCTCGACGATCTGCAGCGGGTATTGCGAAGCAGAGGTAACAAGAGCGACCAGCTCGTCCGGATAAAGCGCGATTCGCGCTACCAGGATTTCCAACTCGTCTTCGGTCAAGGGCGCCGGCACCTCATCCGCGACGGGCGGACCGGGAGCGGTCGGATTGGAAGCGATCGGTTCCTGCGCCGCCGCGGTCGGAATAGCATAAGGCGACGGTAGCCCCGTTACAGGCAGACACAGGCTCGTGGCGAGAAGAAGCAATGCACGAGACTTCGTCATCTCTTTCCTCCTTTTGCGCGGACAAACTTCAGCCGGTCAGTAACTGCGCCGCGTGCAATCTGTCGACGGACGAGCCCGAGCGTTGGCCGGGGTCTAGGTTCTACAGCAAAGAGCGGGCGGAGCGTAGTAGCGAGCGCCATCGACGGAGTATGTTACAGTAATACACTGACCGCAATCGTATTACTCATCCAGACTGTGGCCCAGCGCCAGACGACGCCGCGCTGGTCGTCGAAGAAATCCAACAATGCGGCGTGGGGTCGCTGGCGATTGCGGCCGACGTCGCCGAGGAGACGCGGGCGGAGGCGATGTTCGCCTCCACGGTGCAGGAGTTCGGCACCATCGACATTCTCGTCGACAACGCCGGACTGCAACGAGACGCGCTGTTCCACGAATGAAAAGCGTCCAGTGGGACACCGTCGTGAACGTCAATCTCAAGGGCGCATTTCTCTGGTCGCGCGCGGCGGTGCGGGAGTTTCGCGGCGTCCGCCCGGATGTCTCGTCGACGGCGGAATGACGCTCTATCCTGGTTTTGAAACGGGTGGCTGAGGATCGAGGTCGTAGCATCTCGCTCTTCGGCTTCCCGTCTGGCAGGCAGGTGAGAAGTGAAGCCGATAGTGACCCTGCTTCATGCACTCGCTGAATCCTCTCCGATCCTGCGGGTCCTTGCAAAGATGCGCAAGTTCGCAATGTTTGAGGACGTCGGAAAATTCCTCGCTCCGTTCGACGCTATGAGCGACGGGAGATGACGAGACGAAGCATATCAGCGATGCGGCAACGCTGAGCGTGGGCGTGGACAACCATCTCATGACGTTGCTTCCTTCCGGAGAGCGGGGCGGGGCCAAAGGATTGCCGCGAATAACAGCGCGTAAACCAGCGCCACCCCGACATAGCCGATCCGGGTCGTGAAGGATTCTGCGGCACTTCCCGGAAGCGGGGAGACGCCTAGCCCGAACAGGATCAGGAAGATGGTGAGGGCGCCTGCGAACAGCGGAGCGTCCTTCGAGCGGGATGCTGCACGGCCACCCAAGACAAGAGCGACGACGAGGACGATCAGGAATATTGAAAGGAGATTTGGTCGCAGGGCCAGTAAGGAGTATGCGGTCGAAGCAAGAACGCCTCCGAACAGATTGACGACCACGAGTCCGATTGCCGTTCGGCTGCTTGCCGCGAGGTCGAGCTGGCCAAGAAGCGACGCCACGGTGATCGGGATTACTGCCGCAGCAGTCAAGTTGTCGCTTGTCAGGCAGGTCACCACGGCGACAAGCAGAATGATCGTGTTCGCCAGTGCTCGGCGGGGAGACGATGGTCGGACGAGCGGCGGATCGACGGAGAAGTCCCTGCCATCGGGTTCGGGGAAGATTGCGTGGGCAAGCCACATGAGGATCGTCCCTGACAGAACCCCTGTGACGAGAATGGACAGGATGGATCCGGCAAGCTCCTTGTTCAAAATACCAAGCAGCGGAACGATGATCGCCACGACCAGCACCAGAAAGACCGCCGCACCGCCCTTCCCCGCCGACTGCGCCAGGAAACAGGAGAAGTAGGTAAGCCCCAGCAGCAAAAGAAATGGCACAGGCCGATCACCGAGGAGGCTGGTTAAAAGCATCATTATGATGCCTGTGGCCAGGATCACGATTGCCGCACCGATCGTCTTGCCGAATGGCAAAGGACGTGAGCTTCCAAGCAAGAACTGCGCTGCAAATAATGGGCTTAGGAACGGCACGATGGCACCTGAATAGACAGCCACTGAGAAGCCGACGGAGACCGCGAACGCCACGCGCAGGCCCTTGCGTTTCTGTTCCTCGATCGCCGGGTCGCCCTTAATTGACATAGGTCAAAACCGACATTGCGCGGATCCAAAGAGATCCCCACGCATTCGTCACGGGATTGTCGCCGGTGTAGATGACCACCGTCGCCTGCGAGCCATACCTCACGCCACCCTTGGGCCGGGCGTCTTCGGCGATGTTCAGTCGAACGGGAAAACGCTGCGCCTCCTTAACCCAGCCGCTGTCGTTCCTGATCATCGGCAATCCCGTGTTCGGATCGACACCTCCCCCCTGCGATACGCCGTAACCGACACTCTCGACGGTCGCCGAGTACAATTTACCAGGAAGCGCGTCGAACAGGATCTCCGCCGGATTGCCAACGGCAACCTTTTCCAGGCTGTTCTCCTTGAATGCGGCGCTGATCCAGATTGTCCCGACGTCGATGAATGTCATTGCCGGTTGTCCTGATGCGACGACCTTGCCCACCGTGAGCTGGAGATTGGTAACGACGCCTGCGGTCGGAGCCTTCACAGTCGTATGCACGAGGTCGAGCCTGGCCTTTTCGAGACCGGCGAGCGCGGTACGAAGCTGAGGATTGTCATTTCCGGCCGGACCGAGCTGTTCCCTTGCCTTGGCGAGGTCGGCCTGCGCCCCCGAGACCGAAGCTTCTGCCTGATCGTAGGCAGACTTGGCCGTATCGAAGCGCGCCTTGGAGAAGACGCCGCGTTTCACGAGCTCTGACGCCCGAGCGTACTGGTCGCGAAGGTTGTCGCGATCAGCTTGGGCTTGCACAAGCTTGGCCTGAGCCGCGTCTACAGCGGCGGTCGAGGCGCCGATCGTCTGTCCGACGCTGGCGAGTGCCGCCTCGGCTTCGGCAACAGCGAGTTCATATCGTTCCGGGTCGATCCGGAAGAGAACCTGGTCAGCCTCTACCCGAGAGTTGTCGGAGACGCCCACTTCGACGACCCGTCCGGTAACCTCCGGCGCGATCCCGACGACGTATGCCTGAACCTGGGCTTGCGCGGTCGAGGGCGTGCGCCGCTCCATAAAGACAGAGAGCACGAACAAGACCGTAGCGATGAGGACGACGATGAGGGCCACCTTGCGCAACGGGCTCGGTGGAGCAGAATCTTTTAAAGGCTCGGTTACAATTTCGGATTCCACGGTATTCTTCTTTCTAAGCGCGTTACGAGAGGGCTAAGACAGTCCTTAGCCGAGGGTCCGGACGGACGATGGATGAAGAGGGAGCGTCTCGCCGTCGAGCGCTTGCTCGATCTCTTTCGCGAGATCGGTGATCAATTCCTCATACTCCGCGCAACGCCCAAGGCGATCGGGATCTGTCGATGACTGCCAATTGGACAGTTCCCTTAGGGCTTCTGCGAGGTCCGCGCATATTTCGAGGAAGGTCTCATCCCGCGAGGCAAGGTCTTCTATCGCCTCGGCCCGAAGCGGAAACCGCAGCCTTACAGCCGACACGCTTTCATCCATCGTCGACTCCATTTCAGAGTGCATGAGTCCTGCCGATCGGACGTGCCGGTCAGCAATTTCTTCTGCGACTATGTTCGGGGAAGACGAGCTGTTCGTGCAGTATGTTACGGTATCATACATGCTCCGGGACGCCTTGCCGGGCTCGCAAATTGTTCGATCTGACCGAGAACCGCCTGCATTCGGGGCGGAAGTTAAAATCCCTTGTCTGATGATGCGGAAGCGTTTTCGTGGCCACCATTGGCGGAAATGGGGATGTAACATACCCGATGTTACGCGTAACCAGCTTGATGTTCGGCTAGCTTCCCCGCGGCCAGGTTCCTTCGCAATGCGCGAGGACTGGTCAGGGTGAAGCTGCGGGGCATTGGAATTGAACAGAGCGAACACGATCGTCGGCCGCATTCGCGCGGCACTTCCAGGTGGTTTGAAGACGGTTCCCCTTGTAGTGTTGATCGCGGTCGCAGGATGCGGCGGCCATCCGAAAAACGTGCTCATCCCAGTCGCCGACACTTCGCCGCAATCGACGAAGGTCGACATGCTGGTGACAACGACAAGGAGCCGCTCGTCTGTCCAGGGAGAGATGTTCTCTGGTGAGCGTGCGCCTGCCCCGGCCTTTGCCGAGATAACGGTTTCCATTCCACCCGCCAGCGTCCGAAAGGTCGGGGAAGTCGCATGGCCGAAGCGGCTGCCATCCAATCCAACGACAGACTTCGCCACACTCAAGGCCGACGAGATCACGCGGGACGACGCCAGGAAGTGGCTCAGCGCTTCAGTAAGGAAGAGCCGCGACGGAAGTGTCCTTGTGTTCATACACGGCTTCAACAACCGCTTCGAAGACTCCGTCTACAGGTTTGCCCAGATCGTCCAGGACTCCGGCGTCCGAAGTGCGCCCGTGCTCGTGACCTGGCCGTCGCGGGGCAGTCTGCTCGCCTACGGTTACGACAGGGAAAGCACGAACTACACACGCAATGCGTTGGAGACGCTCTTCCAGTACCTTGCTAAGGACCCCGAGGTGAAGGAGGTCTCCATCCTGGCGCATTCGATGGGGAACTGGCTGGCGCTGGAAGCGCTGCGGCAGATGGCGATCCGCAACGGCCGCCTTCCCGCCAAGTTCGAGAACGTTATGCTCGCCTCCCCCGATGTCGATGTAGACGTCCGCCAGCAGATCGTCGACATGGGCAAGCAGCACCCAAAGTTTACGTTGTTCGTCTCGCGGGACGATCGCGCGCTCGCGGTCTCGCGCCGGGTTTGGGGCGACGTTGCCCGGCTCGGCGCGATCGATCCGGAACAGGCGCCCTTCAAGAAGGAACTTGCAGACAGTCAGATCACAGTGATCGACCTCACCAAGGTCAAGGCAGGCGACAGTCTGAACCACGGCAAGTTCGCCGAGTCTCCAGAAGTCGTTCGCCTCATCGGCGCGCGGATTTCCGATGGGCAAACGCTGACCGACAGCAAGGTCGGCCTCGGTGATACGATCCTTGCAGCGACGACCAGCACGGCTGCAGCGGCTGGCAGCGCTGCGGGATTGATCCTCGCCGCTCCGGTCGCGATCGTCGACCCCAACACCAGGGATAACTACGCCACTGAGGTGGAGGGCCTCACGGGGGCTCCCGGCCCGAAGGCGAAGACGACCTGCAGGAGCGACGACCCCTCACCCACGACGTGCGGACGATAGCCGCCCGAGCGCCAGTGTTCAAAATTCAGGATGTACGATGCGCGTTTTCTCGAAGCAGTCGCCAGTCAAGACCATCATCCAGGTTGTTATGGTTCTGGGGGTCATGTCGTGCGGCGCAAACCTGGCGGCGGCACAGGTCGCGTCGCCGCCGACCGGATCTGACACGACGCCGCCCGATAGCGTCAGGCAATTCGCGGACCTTCTCAAAGATCCCGCCGTCCAGAACTGGCTGCATCAGCAGGTAACGACACCGGCCGCGGCTTCTCCAGTGGTGCCGGCGGACAGTGACACAGCTTCGTTCGCCGCCGCGACCATGCGCCTTCGCGGACACGTAGCCGGCCTGCTTGCCGGGGCGCAAACCTTTCCATCGGAGGCCATGCGCGGCGCCGCTCTTCTTGAGCGGGACGTCGAAGCGAATGGCGGGTCGCGACCAATCCTCCTGGTGATCGCCTTCGTCGCAGCCGGACTGGTGACACAATGGCTGTTTCGGTGGATTACGACCGGATGGCGCGCATGGATGGCGCGAGCCTCTGTCTCGACAGCTCGCGAGCGGATGATCGCCGTGTTCGCCCGTTTGATCTGGGCGGCGGGTGACGTTCTTTCTTTCGGGCTGGGCAGCATCGGCTTCTTCCTCCTTTTCCCATGGCCACCCATCATCAGGGAAGTCGTCGTCGGCTACCTGTTCGCCGTCGTCGTCTTTCGCCTGGCAAGCGCTCTGTTCGACGTGTTGCTCGCACCGCACCGGCAGGCGCAGAACCAGTTCCGCGTGGTTCCTGTTTCAGACGAGGCGGCCCGCTTCTGGACGAAGCGACTGAGCTATGCTGCCGGCTGGTATGCCTTCGGCTGGGTGACCATCCGTTTGCTTGGTACTATTGGCTTTTCCGTGCCCTCCCAACAGCTTGTTGCCTATACGCTCGGGCTCATCCTGCTCGCCATTGCCATCGAAGCCGTCTGGCGGCGTCCGGTGGTGGCCGACCCGATCGATCAGCCGCGCCATGTCGGCATTCGCGCTCGACACTGGTTATGGACTGCCTACTTCATCGGCGTCTGGCTACTGTGGGTGGTTGGCGCGATGAAGCTTTTCTGGGTAGCGCTTGTCTGCGCTGCACTTCCAGGAGCGGTCGCCCTCACCAAGGCCTCGGTGAACAATCTCTTGCGCTCATCCGATCACGTTGAAGACGGTCACAAGCGAGGCACTGTCATATCCGTGGTGGTCGAGCGCGGCATCCGGGCGGCGCTCATTGTCGGAGCAATCCTCTTGCTCGCCGAAGTGCTGGAGGTTCGTCTGACCGCGATGACGATGCAGGATAGCCCTGCCGTGCGCCTCGTGCGTGGCGCTTTGAGCGCCGGTATCATTCTGCTGGTCGTGGACCTTGCATGGAATGTCGTGAAAGTGCTGATCGACCGGAGGCTCGGCGACACCGAGGCAGCGCTGGAATTCGGTAGCGAACGGGAGCGGCGGCGTACCCGCTTAAGAACCTTGCTACCGATCCTGCGCAACTTCGTGATGATCCTGCTTGCCGTCGTCGCCGTCATGATGGCGCTGTCGGCCCTTGGCGTGGAGATCGCGCCACTGATCGCCGGTGCGGGCGTCGTTGGCGTCGCGATCGGCTTCGGCGCGCAGACGGTGGTCAAGGACATCATCAGCGGAATGTTCTACCTGCTCGACGACGCCTTCAGGGTCGGCGAGTACATCCAGAGCGGCAGCTACAAGGGAACGGTCGAGTCGTTCAGCTTGAGATCGGTGAAGCTCCGGCACCAGCGCGGCGCCGTCTATATCGTGCCCTTCAGCGAACTCGGAGCAGTCCAGAATATGAGCCGCGACTGGGCGATAGAGAAGATGACGATTACCGTGACCTACGACGCCGACATCGAGAAGGCCCGAAAGATCATCAAGAAGATCGGCCTGGAGCTGTTCGAGGATCCTGAGTTCAAGCCGATCACGATCGAGCCCTTGAAGATGCAGGGGATCGACAGCTTGGGTGATTCCGGACTTCTCCTGCGGATGAAGGTGATGACGCTTCCCGGCCAGCAATTCACGCTAAAGCGCCGTGCGCTGCGCATGATCCATCAGGCTTTTAACGACAACGGCATCAGGATCGCCGTGCCGACCGTGCAGGTTTCGGGCGGCAAGGATGAAGGTGTTGCCGCTGCCGCCCAGCAGGCACTGGCGACGCACAATGCGGCGATCGCTGCGGGAACTCAGTGAGTTTGTGCCAGACGAAATGAAGAGAACCGGAGGAACTGAAATGAGAATGCTCACCATTCCAAGTCACCTTCTCGCGGCCCTGGCCGCTATCGTGTTGGTTTTTGCACCCGTGTTGGTGCCGTCCACCGCCGAAGCCCGCCGCGGCGTCGCGGCGTGTGGTCCGAGAGGCTGCGCTGCGGCAGCGTGCGGTCCTCGTGGATGTGCGGCGGCCGGGCGGACACGACCAGGATACAGTCCGGCCTATCGCCCTGCCGTGCGGCCGGCATACCGGCCCGCGCAACGCGGGGTCGTCGTCGTCGCGCCTCGCCGTTACTGGCGTCCAGGAGCCGCGATTGCCGCCGGCGCTGCTATCGGCTTCGTTGCAGGCGCCGCCGCCGTATCGCTGGCAGGCACCCCACCACAGCCCGGCCAGTGCTGGTACTACACCTCGCCCGCCAAGACGACAGGTTTCTGGGACGTCTGCCCGCGCTGAAGGTGTCCGAGCATACTGCCCTTCCCGCGGGGTCGGGAGAGGTTCTAAGATCATCAAAAAACAGAGGGCACCATGGACTTCACCATCATCGATGCGACGCTTGTCGGCAAACTCTTGCTTCTACTCCTGATCGGCATGGGGCCGAAAATTGCACTGGTGCCGTTTCTCGAGAAGACCCATGCGTTCGATACGGAAACCAAGGTCCGCATCGGACGCCAGATGGTTCTGACGGCACTGGTCACGGCCTTGATCCTGTTCGCCACGGGCGCACTGCTGATGCGTCTGCTGCACATTACGGGCGGCGCCGTGGCCGTGGCTGGTGGCATCATCCTTGCCCTGATCGCCATCAAGATGGCATCGGGGCCGACGGAGAAGCCTCACGGGGAACTGGAGACACCTGTTGACCCGGACAAGCTCGCCGTGTTTCCCTTGGCGGTTCCCTATCTGCTCAATCCGGTCGGCATCACGGTCATCATCCTCGCCTCGGGCGAAGTGGTGTCGATCGCAAGCGCGGCCCTGGTTGCCGGATTGATCCTCGTGGTCGGCGCCTTCGACTATCTGGTGTTCACGAATATCGACAAGCTTGCCAAGCGGATGAGACCGGCAAGCATGGTGGTGTCGGAGGTCGTCTTCGGGATCCTGCTCACTGCCGTGGCGATCCAATTGATCGTCAGCGGGCTCGGCAGTCTGGGTATTATCGCGCCAACCGCCGCTCACTAACGGACGTGGACGAGAACACGTTCGGGGTGTAGGTTCTTCGCCAAACGCAACGGTGGCATGGCAGCTCCGGGGAGCAACGCTCCATGCCACACGCGTTATGGAGGGGTCCATGACAGCATCGACGCGAAGTGCCGTTCCGTGTGCCCACGACATCTTGGCGCAGCTCGAACGCATCACGGCCAGCCCTGAATTCCCTGGAGGCAGCCGGGCGGCGGCGTTCCTGCACTATGTCGTTAGGGAAACGCTCGCTGGGCGGAGCGGCCGGATAAAAGGCTATTCGATCGCCATCGAAGTGTTCGGTCGCGACGAAACCTTCACTCAGGACGACCCCGTCGTTCGTATCGAAGCGGGACGTCTACGCCGGTCGCTCGAGCGCTACTATCTCGTGAGCGGAAAGAGTGATCCTGTCAGGATCGACGTGCCAAAGGGTGGCTACGTCCCGGCCTTCACTTGGAACACCGAAGCCTCGGACGTGATCGAAAACGCACCGGCGGCCGTTTTACCTCCAAGCGAGCCATGGTGGCGCACCGGACGAGCAGCGTTTTTGCTGGCCGCAGCCGGACTGGCGGTCTTCGGGGCGGTTGCTAACGGAGCTTTCACCCTTCGTTCCCCCGCCCGATTTGAAGGCGACCCCTATCCGGACCGGCCTTCCCTCGTGGTCGCCCCTTTTGCAAACCTCGGCGATGGACCTACCGCCCTGCTCTACACGGTCGGGCTCACCGAAGAATTGCTGACGGCGCTGCCGCGGTTCAAGGAGATCAAGGTCTTCGGGCGCGAGACGTCGAAGTCGCTTGCTCCCGACGTGAACCCGGCGACCGTCCGTGACGAATTGGGCGCCCGGTATATCCTGGCCGGCGGCGTACGCGCTTCCGAGAGCCGGTTGCGCGTCACCGCACGTCTCCTTGACACCACCGACGACGAGATCGTCTGGTCGCAGGTTTACGATAACGATCTCGGTTCGAGCGATCTCTTTGCGATCCAGTCGGACGTCGCTCGGCGGGTCGCGACGGCAATCGCTCAGCCCTATGGTGTCATGGCGCAGGCAGAAGCGGCCAACCCGCCGCCTGATGACCCACGCGCTTATGAATGCACCCTTCGGTTCTACGCATATCGAGCAGAACTGAGCGCCGAGACGCATGCTGCAGTCCGAGAATGCCTGGAGACCGCGGTGGCACGCTACCCGACCTACGCGACGGCGTGGGCGATGCTGTCGATCGTCTACCTTGATGAAGGTCGCTTCAAATTCAATTCCGAGGCCGGAGCGGAGCCGCCCTTGCAACGCGCATTGAGAGCAGCCCGGCGTTCGACGCAGATCGATGCCGGCAATACGCGCGGCCTGCAGGCATTGATGATGGCTCTCTTCTTCGACCGGCAGCCGATCGAAGCCATGCGCGTCGGCGAGCAGGCCCTCGCCACCAATCCGAACGACACCGAACTGATGGGTGAGTACGGAACACGCCTGGCATTTTGCGGTGATTGGCGTCGCGGCGCCGCACTGCTGGACCAGGCGATCATGCTCAACCCAGGTGGTGGCGGGTTCTACCACGGGACGCGCGCGCTCGCCGCATACATGCTGCACGACAACCCGACGGCTGTTAGGGAGATCGAACAGGCCGATTTGCAGAAGTTCCCGCTTTATCATGCCGTGGCAGCCGTCATTTACGCCGAGGTCGGCAGGACGGATGAAGCGAAGCGCGAGGGCGATGCATTCGTCCGCATGCGGCCTGACTTCCTGCCCAACATCGTTACGGAACTGGAGATGCGGAATCTGCAGCCTGCCGACACGGCGAGGCTGATAGACGGATTGCGGAAAGCTGGCACGCCGGTCCCGCACGATGTCGGAAGAGATATTGGAGTTGCCGTCGCTGCCGATATGCCAATTCGCTGAGCGAAGCATCCAGCGAAGGCGCCGTTTGAGGAGGAGTGTGCAGATCGCCTCGATACCGACGAATGCTAAGGCCTATGCGGGCCTGCTTCTAGTCCAGACCGCGGGCGCCGCGGCTCTTCTTTGGATCGTCTTTCCGATTTTTCGTGAAGTCCTGATCCATTTCGGCGAGCAGCAGACCATTACTGGCTCGACACAGGCCGCCCTGCTGGGTTGCACTCTTGTCATGCAGGCATGCTACTGGGCAAGACTAAGATGGGTAGCCGTTCATGCTCCCTTCCACAACATCTTCATCGCGCACTTGATTTCGTTCGTAGCGCGCCTAAGCTTTCTGTTCGGTGGAGCACTGTTCTCGGCGATTTTCTTCCGGCATCTTCCTGAATTAGGCGTTCTGCCCCCGGTTGGACAGTCGATGATTAAAGCAATCTCGATCGGTGCAATTTTATTTGGGCTTTTTTGCTATTCGCTTGAGCTTGAACGCTTTGGAAGGGCGTTGGAAGAACTTGAGCCATTAAAATAGCGCGCGATGCTCGCTGTCTTCTTGCAAAGGCGGTACTGCGAGGTCGCTTGGATGTGCGGCCAGGGGGCGGCCGCCCAGCCGAACAGGAGTAACGGGCTAGCGGGGCGGCAAGCCGACCGTGCGGCCGGATGTGAAACCCCGACGCTGTTCATCGAGTTCCTCGCCTACTCCGAAAGACTACCGGTACCAGCGATGATCGCAGGGCGGACAGAAATTCGGCAGTCTCCATGATCTTAAATTGAATCGGAAAACTGTCGCCGAGCAACCTCAACAAGGCGTCATGCGTTTCGTCTGCGCCGCTGCAGACGGCATCCATCCGCAGAATGACGCGGTATCCCAGATCGATAGCTCCATAGCGCAGCGCTCACGCATACGTCGGTCTCGCCGCCGGTCACGACCAAAGTTCGGACACGTTTGCTCTGGAGTTGACCGTCTAACGCAAGCTCGCGGGGTTTTCCGGAAAGATTGGGAACCGAGCCGGTGGGAGACCCCTCGCCCTCCCTCGACCGAGGAGCTACTTGATGATCGCCTTGAGATGACCAAGTCTGTGGCAAGTCTTCACCGCCAGATTTCTCTTCCGCCTCCGCTTCCAACCAGTGACGCTCGTGGGCGCCTTCCGGTCTGCCTCCTGCTTCCCACTTTTCATAGGCGCGCAGCCTTGTTTTTTCGCTGTCCATGAGCGCCGTCGCGATATCGTCGACGCTTCGATAGCCTTCGTTGTCGAGATTGATCGCCGAGGCCCAGAAGACCTGTAAAGACTGCTCGTTCGGTGGGAGTTCTTGGAAGCGGTTGGTGGCGTCGGCGTAAGTGGTGGCACCGTCGCTCAAGACGTTGAAATACTCCGCTTAAGGCGATGGAGCAGCTAAAGCTTGAGGTCCCTGCCGAGACGACTTGCGAACTTTCCGGTATTCGGTAGCGACCGCCGTCAATGCAGTCTCCCTTGGAATTTTTTCGCTCACGACGGCCTCCCCGTGAACAAGTCGCCGTGAGAGGTCCTCGGCTATCGTCGAAAAGTAAGGTGGATGGTGCCGCTCGGCGCCGTTTCTGACTTGATCGTGAAGCCGGTTTCCAGGCCGCGAAGGTCGTCCCACAGGCGGATGCCGCGCCCGAGCAAGATCGGCGTGATGGCGACGTGAAGGCGGTCGACGAGGCCGGCCTTGAGGTAGTCGCGAACGACGGTCGGACCGCCGCCGATCCTCACATCCTTGCCGTTTGCGACGCTCACAGCCTGCTGGAGCGCATCGGCCGGATGGGTATCGATGAAGTGGAAAGTGGTGCCACCGGCCATCTTCAGGGAGGGCTGTTGCTTATGGCTGAGGACAAAGACCGGAACGCCGAACGGCGGCTCGTCGCCCCACCAGCCACGCCAATTCGGATCGTCTGGAAAATTGTGGAGTCCGAACATGCCGGCACCCATGATCTCGGCCCCGACATTGGCGGAATACGCCTTCGCGTATTCGTCGTCGAGATCTGTGGTCCCTGCCCCCGTCTTATCCTTGAACACCCGCTCGCGAAACGTTCGCGTCGCCGCATATGCGCCGACGAGCCGTGGCCAGTCTTCGCCGAACGGGACGTCGGGCGTCTGATCTGTCGTTGTCGCGAAGCCATCGAGCGAGATCATGAGATCGACACGAACTGCCATCGGTCCTCCTGGTGAACGGTTGGATGGCCCAGTAACAAGCGGGCTTTAAACTAAGGTATGTACCTACATATCCAGCCCCAAATACTAAGGCAAGTACCTTTTTATTCTTGACCGGCGCTTCCAGCCATTTTACTGATGCGCATGCCTTATCATTCGACCCCGCTCGACCTCGCCTTTCATGCCCTCAGCGACCCGACCCGCCGCGCCGTGGTGTCGCGGTTGGTCGAGGGCGAGCTGCCGGTCAGCGCGCTGGCCGAGCCTTTCGAGATGGCGCTGCCCTCCTTCGCCCAGCATCTAAAGGTGCTGGAAGATTGCGGGCTGATCGTCAGCGAAAAGCGCGGCCGCAGCCGCTGGTGCCGGCTGGCACAGGCGCGCTTCGATGAGGCGGCCGACTGGATGGAAGCGGAGCGCCGTCGCTGGACCAAGCGGCTGGATCGGCTGGAAGTCTACCTGGACAAGACGCAAGAGGATGACGAAGGACATGGCAAATCTGTTTGACACCTGGTCTCTCGACCGCGAAATCGTGCTGGTAAAGCTGCTCAACCACCCGCGCGACAAGGTCTTTGCCGCCTGGATGGACCCAAAGGCGCTGGCGGAATGGTATGGCCCGGCAGGCCTCAGCATCGAGACCCACGAAGCCGATATCCGCGAGGGCGGCGTCTGGCGGTTCGACATGGTGGGTGTATTCGAGGGCAAGAAGCAGCGCTTCTCCAACCTGATGCGCTTTCTGGAAATCGTGCCGAACGAGCGGATCGTGATGGACTATGGCACGCCCGATCCAGACGATCCCGACCGCTTTCGCGCCACGGTGACCTTCGACGAGCAGAGCGACGGCAAGACGGTGCTGACCATGCGCCAGCTCCACCCCAGCGCCAAGCGGCGGCGGGCGGTAATCGGCTTCGGCGCGGTGGAATACGGGCTGCAGACGCTGGACGGCCTCGCCGCCTGGCTGGACCGCTGAACCTTATGTCACGGCGGCAAAACCTTAGATGTCCCGCGATGTAGAGTACTTTTTTAAACCTGCATGGCCGGTTGAACTGGCAGCCGACACGCTGGCAACGGCTAAATAGCCGCGTGTTTATCCTCGGAACCATCGCCGGCGTCAGACGGGTGGCCGTTCCGAGGATGTTCACGGTTTCATACCGGCCGATCCGAGCGACAATTCCCCCGGTGCGAGGGCCAGCCCGGCGCATCCGAGCATGTCACCTGCCTTAATTCTGAGCTCGAACTTTCGAACTCGAACCAGCCGCTGCTAATAAGCTCGACGGGAGGGAACCCTTTTCGTGGCTAAGGAGAAGTTGAGCGTCGCAAGAGTTGTGACGTTGGCCTTAACTCTTGGAATCGCCCTCAAGTATAGCCGCAGCCTGGATAGCGGCGGGATCGACCTTCAAATGCAAGTATTCGATCATCGACTTCAATGTTGAATCAGTCAAATTTGACGGCATTAATACACCCGTCGAACCCATCTCGTCCCTATCAACCAGGCCGTCGCCATCGTGGTCCATCTTTGCGTTCATGTCCACGGTAGGGTTGCCCTTGTCATCCAGTTTCAGCCCCGGTTTTAGCACCTCGTTGAAGCTCGCGAACTCTTCGGAATTTAGTTTGTCGTCGCCATCGCGATCAAACTTTGTGAAGGCGTTGTTGAGCATCTGCGACAGTTGCGTCGCCGTTGAGGTTACTGTCATGTTTTTCCTCCCAAATATCAAACCAAGTAAGCGGTTCCCTGGCAGTTGGTATCCGGCAAAACTTGAGCAAAGCTGGATTTTATGGCTTGCCGCATGCGAGGTTGAAAGCAGACACTCCAAGCGAAGTTATTGCTCCAAAAGGTTATAATTGCTCGGAGAATCCACACGGTTTGTTCTGCATCAATGGCATGGAACTGGCCCTGCGGAACCCCTCGAAGGGTTCAACTGTCTGGCCTGAACGTAGGGCGGGAGTTCGCTGCTCCGCATCACAGAATCGCATTCTAAAAAGGCCGTAAGAACACCATCTCCCGGCCAATTTTTCGCTTGTCGATGATCCCCTACGCCACGACGGCGCCGGCTTTCACACTGGCGAGAAGCTTGATGAGCGCCTGCGCTCCCGCGGTGGAGGATGCCGGGTTCTGCCCGGTGATCAATATGCCGTCGGTGATAGCAAAGCTCTCCCAGTTCGCCTTCTTCTCATAGAGACCGCCGAGACGTTTGAGCTCATCTTCAACAAGGAAAGGAACAACATTCGTCAGTTGCACTTCCTCCTCTTCGCCATTGGTAAAGCCTGTCACCTGTTTTCCCTTGACGATCGGAGCGCCGTTATAGGTGACTCGGTGAAGCACGGCGGGCGCGTGGCAGACTGCCGCCACCGGCTTACCGGCGTTGTAGAAGGATTCGATCAGCTTGATGGAATCCGGATTGTCTACCAAATCCCACATTGGACCATGGCCACCGGGATAGAAGACGGCGTCGAAATCTTCTGAGCGAACTTCGCTCAGCTTCTTGGTGCTCGCGAAAACCTTCTGCGCGGCCTCGTCTGCCTTGAACCGCGTCATGGCGGGCGTCTGATTTTCCGGAAGATCGCTTTTTGGGTCGATTGGAGGTTGCCCCCCTTTGGGGGACACGAGTGTCAAGTCGACGCCAGCATCGCGGAAGACGTAGTATGGTGCGGCGCCCTCCTCCAGCCAAAAACCAGTCTTGCGCCCCGTGCTTCCGAGGGTGTCGTGCGAGGTGAATACCATAAGGATCTTCATGCCTAGGCTCCTTCCACTTCTCTGAATTCGCAGCCGGTCGGCTGCACGACGGAAAGCATGTCTTGGATTAGCGGGATTTGCATGTGCACGTTAGTATCGCCCATACCTTGGTGTCGGTTCCGCCATACGGGATGCAAGCGCTATCAAAGCTCGCCTGTCAGGAACTGCGCGCTACCCATGCCGAAGGACCAATCTTCGTCCGAGTTAATATTCAGACAGACCATTACGTCGGATGGCGCCACGTTGCATTTAGTCTGCAGCGCGCGGGTGAGGCTTGAGTAGAAAGCAACCTTGGCATCACGCGACCTCGGACGGCTGGTGATTTCGAGCAGTAGGAATCTCTCGCTTCGGGTGATGTCGAGCCCGGTGTCGAGAGCGCGAACATGCGACGCTTGGTGCTCCTGGAGTATCTGGTACCGATCTCGCGGCGGAACCCTGAAAGACTCGACGACGACGTCGTGGATGTATCGAGCAGCACGTCGAGCTCCAACGGCGAACGACCTTTCAGGATATGGATTTTGACAAGGGGCATTGGCGTCTCCAAAATTTCCGAAAACAGCGTCGCCCAGAACTTTCCGCCAAGCATGGGGCCACCGCTATTGTACGATGGTATTTCGAAGCGCTGACGGCACCGAGGACGCCAGCCTCCAGGTCAGATGGCAAAACCCGCGCGCCGCCGGTGATCACCGGCGGCGCGCATGTACTTGCCCTGAACCTTCGGGACGTCAGGCTTTGCCTTCGGCCTTCTTCTTCCGGTATTGGACGGTCGGAAGGCCGCCCCAGCCCCAGTTGTCCAGGTCGACTTCCTCAATCACCACGTAAGTTGATTCCAGCGGCTTGTTGAGTACGTCGAGCATGACCTGGCTGACGCCAGCGATGATGGCGGCTTTCTCCTCTGACGTTACCGAGGTGCGGTCAGGGGTCGTACCTTCACGGGTTACTTGTACGGTGACGATAGGCAATTCCTATTCTCCTTGTTCGATAACCTCGTCGATCTGCTAGGCGGCCATTGCAGCGAGGTGCTTCTCGAGTTCGTCGACATGCGCATACCCGGCGCCGACCTTGCTGAGAGTTCCAGCCTTATTCAAGAACAAGGTCGGAAAGCTTGAAACACCCACTGCTCGCACCGTCGCGAAGTCCTTCGCGGCTTCTTCGATCGTGCTAAACTTCTTCCATTCCGCAAGGAATTCCTCCGCGCTGACGGGGTGACCGAGTTCGGCGAGCGCGCGGGAACCCGTCTCCGCAAGAACACCTCCGTCCGTCGTGTCGAGCGCGTCGACATAGAAGGCATGCTGGAATGCCCGGAAGACACTCAGAAGATCGGCTTCGGGCTTGAGTATGCGTGCGGTCACCACCGCACGGCACACGGGTTCGGTGTCGTAGACGAAGCCCTTCCTCGCAAGAAGGCCTTCGCGGTTGAAGGGTACGCCGCTGGCCTCCTCGACCTTGCCCCAGTGGTGCAGTCTGAACTGCTTGCCCGCGTCGTCGAGAACGTCGATCGCGCCAGCGCGTAGTCCGCCGAGGATGATCTTCAGGGATAGGTCCGCACGCCGCTCGAGGAGCAGCCCCATCTGTTTGCCGAAGCCATAGCACCACGAGCACATCGGATCGGCGGCTAGTACAAGTTCCATTGTCTTTCCTTTCACTCGCATGCAGGACGCGCGGCGTATTTACCGCACGCGTCCGCATGATGCTTGAGAGCTACCAACGGCCAGCGTTCTGACCACCGTCGACATGGAGGATCTCGCCGGTGACGAAGCTTGCGCCTTCGAGGTAGATCACGGCGTCGACAATGTCGCTGATCTCGCCCATGTGGCCGACGGGATGCAGCGCGGAGAGGAATTCGTGGGTCTCTGGCGCATGCATCGGCGTCTTGATGATGCCTGGAGACACGGCGTTCACGCGGACGCCCGTCTTGGCGAACTCGATCGCCAGTTCCTTTGTGACGGCGTTTAGGCCGCCCTTCGTGAGCGAGGCAAGAGCCGTGGGCACGCTCGAAACCGGCTGGTTCACAAGGCTGGTCGTGATGCTGACGATGTGGCCGGAACCCTGCTTGAGCATCTCCCTCGCAGCCCTCTGCGTGATGTGGAAGAAGCCCGAAACGTTCACGCCGAAGTTCAGATCGTAATCTTCCTGGGTGAAGTCGACGAACGGCTTGGCGGTGAACACGCCCGCGTTATTCACCAACGTGTCGATCCGGCCGAAACGGTCGATCGCCTCGCGGACGACGCGCTCTGCGGTCTGGGCGTTCGAAATGTCGCCCGCCACGGCATGCACGCCATCGTCGGACCCCTGCTTGATCGAACGCGACGTGGCGACGACGCGGTAGTTCCGCGCGCGGTAGGCCCGTACGAGACCTTCGCCAATGCCTTGCGATGCACCGGTGATGACGGCGACCTTCTGCTGATTGCTCATGATATAACATCCTTTCAATTGCAGCGGTCCTTGTCCGGGCCGCCCTACGCCCTCGGCGTCGGTGCCATTGATTTAGATGCTCTTGACCATCGGGAGAATTGCTAGGGAGCGGCACTCACTGAACCGCTTTTCGGTATAATCGCAGGTAATCTGACGGACGAGGGTCCCTATCCCCACACTGCCTTAGTTAGCTCCTTCGTAAATGCAGTATCCCCCTTGCGCCCAGGCAGGCGGGCCGTGATCTCCTGAACAGTCCACTCGTTTCCATCCGGGTCGTGAAAGACGAAATAAGATGCGTAGCTTTTCCGCTCCGGATTTAGTCCGGCCTTTATGCCCACCCCGTTGGAATGATGGAAAATTCCGCCGACGTCATGGAATGGCTCGCTCGTCTCGACGCCTCGGGATAGGAGATCGCTACGTGCGTCCGGGAGATCCGAAACAACCAAGTGCAATCCCCGCGATGAACCAGCGGGGGCCTTGGTTATATTCTGCCCGAACATCACGGAGCAACTAGACCCAGGCGGAGTGAACTGCACGATGCGGTAGTCGTCGCCTTGAAAGTCAATATCGAAACGCCATCCGAGAGCTGTGTAAAAACGTTTGCTTCTCTCGACGTCGGAGACTGCGATCACGGCAAGCTCGAGTGTCATCGCAACTACCGAGAGGGGCTGCGGGGCTTGCTTGCTGGACGGTCTCAGTTCGCTATCCATATCAGTGCTCCTTTGAGATCATCGCCAATGGATCTTAACTGCGGCGACATGGCCCAAGCTTATAAACAAGCACCACGCATGCCATTGCACTTAGGTATGGCCGGCCGGGAGCAAGACGCCGTGGGTTGGATGAACGACACCATCGTACTGTAGCCCCGTCGAGTGGATCCAATCATCATAGGCTTTCGTGCGTTAGGCGTCCAAGGCTGCGGCGAAACCCATGGGGCATCCCAGAACAGGCCGGTCGAATGACAAACAAGACAGTAGTAGCAGAGCCTTGCGAGCCGCCGGTTAGCACCGCCGGAGAACTGCGGGAACGAGGCAAGCACCTAGACCTTGCCATAGAAGCCCTTCGTACCAAGGTCAGAAACAGAGAATCCACGGGCTGGCTTGCTTACAAGCAAGAAATCGCACGTGGGTCAAAGCGGCCCGCTTCCTAAAACTGTGCGAGCACATAGGACTGTCGCCGTGGCCAGCGAACGTCCAATACCAAAGTGCACTTATGGGGGCTGCGCGGACGGGTTAGCTTTACTCATCGCCCACCCGTCCGGGCGATAGGCTCTCAAGAGCACAGCGCTCCAGCACTCCTCCCCTCTGCCGGAGCGCGCGGATCCGCCTAGGTCCGCCAAGGCCGTCTCCATCCGCCCGGAGACGGCCTTTTTTTTGAAGTCACACTCCGTAAGCAGGCGTCGCGCACGTTCACCCGAATCTGACTATCACTTCCAGCGATGAAGGAACTATCGTGAAAAACAAACGTGCGGACGGAATCAAACGCTACGACCACCCGGCCGGCGTCTGGGACGCGCTAAAGCCGTTGCGAAGAGCTGACCCACCAACAGATCGTCGCGCAAGGCAGCTAAAGTCTACTCAAGGCCAACCAGCCGGAGGGATTCGACTGCCCAGGCTGCGCATGGCCCGACCCAAAGCGCACGCCTTCGTTTGAATTTTGCGAAAACGGCGCCAAGGCAATTACGTGGGAGTCGACTGCGAAGCGCAAGCGCAACCGGCGCTGGGTTCTTCAAGCAACATAGCGTGTCCGAGCTCTGGACGTGGACGGATCATGAGCTCGAAGACGCCGGCCGCCTGACTCTGCCGTTGCTGTACGACCCAGGCACCAATCACTTTGAACAGATCGCGTGGGGCGCGGCATTCGCGCTGATCGCAGTCGAGTTAAACAAGCTCGACGATCCGGACCAAGCCGAGTTCTACACTTCAGGCCATGCCTCGTGGTCGGCGCGACGTGATTTTTATGAATGCGGAAGATCTCGAGAGTCGGAGCCTTAAGGACGGCGATCGTATCGAGGTCCAAGGGCTCATTGGCACGGCCGATGACAAGCATCTCGTCAGCGGTTTCACGGCGGTAGCCTATGACATTCCGAGGAGCTCGATCGCGGGCTACTATCCGGAGATGAATGTCGTCATGTCGCTCCGACACTTCGATCGCCAGTCCGGCACACCGTCTTACAAGGGAGTGCCAGTCAAGGTGAAACTCGCAGACTGACAAACAGTGGGACGGCGAGAGGCGTCAGTTTGTTACGCAGGTGGGCCTTCAAGATCGGCGAACCACGCTGCCAGCGAGTAGCTGCCTGAGCCTCTCTTGGTCGGTCACCCCGTTCTGGTACCAAGAAAGAAGGCCCCTCGCCGCATCCTCGGCTTCGGCGCTTTGTCTATGGTACTGTCGGTTCTCGCAATGCTCCTTGAGCAGACCACGCATCATGGACACGTGCTCCGAGCTCAGCACTACACCGCACATGCTGTAACGCAGCTTCATTATGTCGGTGCCCTTGGTGCTGTTCATACAGGATTCGACGGGCTGCAGCCGGCCCACACTGGTGAGCAGGCCGAGAGCGATTGTTCCCCGTTCAAATGGGACTCACGCGATTGGGCTGGCACCCACACCCGGATCGGAGCAGACGGCCGCTGTATCGACATCAGGACACCAACCAGAACTGCCATTGCAAATAAGATTACGACGCCGGGAAAGACACTGCCCGACGGCCTGGGACTTCTGTTAGACATAGCGTTCTCCTGACACCCGCCGACATACGGCTTCGCTAGGAGTCCACTATGGCAACGAGCAAAATGGGAAGCTGTTGCACATAGGTATTGCCAATACTTTCGTATTCCCCGGCTCGTCAGTCAGGAGGCAATAAGGTGGTCGTCCAAGTTCTAATCTCGTAGAAGCATCACTGAAAGATCAACGAAGCTCATTGCTACGCACCGAGCAACCTCTTCGCCTGCAAGAGTCGAGGGGTAGAAAGCCCCTCGCGGAACCGCTGGTAGACGGGCAGAAGGATCTCGTGGGCCGCTCGAAGATCACCGCGGTTGGCCAGATATTCCGCGTAGCTGATGCCTGCGGTAAGTTCCCAATACAAACCGCCTTGTGCGGATGCTCTAAGGCCGGCTTCCCGAAATAAGTCGACGACTAGACTCTCGTTCTCGCCTTTTGCTGCAAAGATCTCGCCTTTCTTTCGTAGAAGTTCGGGCATGAGCCAGAGGTAGTTTTTTTCCACTGAAAACTTTTGCGCCTCGTCGATCTCCAAGAGCGCGTCGCCCAGACGTCCGGCCGCCTGCAACGCGGTTGCGAGTTCAGCCATGAAAAACGGATAGAACAGCAGATACGAGGACTCTCGCATGTCTCGAATGCCGGCTCGAAGAGCTTCGATGCCCTCGGCGGGCGAGCCTGAACGCGACGCCAGGCTTCCTCGTACGCATATGCCAACTGCGTAGAACGGTTTCAGACCATGCTGTAGTGCATGTGCAGTGAGTTCTTCGCCCCACTGTCGTGCTCGTGTCGCGTTGTCCAGACTGAGTGACACGAAGGCGGACGCCCAGGCCAACGCGACGCAAGATACGAAAGGTTGTTTGGTTGCACGGGCCTCGTCGACTGACTCTTCGGCAACCCGAGAAGCCACGTCCAATCGACCCAATGAGAGCAAGTTGACGGTATTGTGAGCCATGGCGGACGTCCGAATGTCTGCTCCGAGCCTGAGCATATCGGTAAGTCGACTGCTGGATGGCGAATTATCCGCCGCCCAATCAAGTCGCTCATGAGCATCGACGTGGTGGGCCTGATAGGTCTGCGGGATGCCCGACAGCCAAGCTGCCGTCGCGGTTGACCTCGCATCGCCCCTACCAGCGCCTCTCTCGTATTCTTGCGCGTAAACGAGCGCATCAGCCAGCTCGACCGAGCGAGCGCTAAAGAGCCACAGGGCGCATGTTACTCGTTGCCTATAATCCTGGTCATTCAATTTTTCAGCGAGCATCAAGGCTCGCGCAAGTACCGCCCTACCTTGCTCGCTCATACCCTGAGTATAAATCATGGCGAAGCCCAGGGCGCACTGCAGGACGAGTTCCGTACGTCCCCCCTCCTCTTCTTTCAGGCAGGATAGCGCCTTCTTAGCCCATTCGCCTGACTCGGACACGAGCGAGGTCGCGGTCCAGAAATCTGAGGCAACTGCGGCGAGGTCTGCTCCAAGCCTTCCATAGCCCTCTGGAGAAAGCGCCCAAGTCAAACAGGCTCGAAGATTGTCGATCTCCCGGCGGTACCGCCCCAGACCCTCGATCGCCAACCGCAGCGAGTCTTCACTCGAAAATGGCCGGAATAACGAATGGAAGAAGGCTGTTGAACGCCTCATCGTCATTCCATAATCGGTGCCTCCTCCAAGCTTTTCCATCGAATAGACACGCACTGTCTCCAGGAGACGCCACCGAGGGGCTGCCTCCGTTCCGTCGAAGGTCACCAATGATTTCGTGACAAGGTTCGAGAGCCCTAGCAGGCTGTTGAAGA
>UCIT01000082.1 GCA_900472625.1 Hyphomicrobiales bacterium
CTTTCGTGGCCGTTGGATGATGACGTGAGCGATGCCGTCCTGGAAGCGGCGCTCTACCGGGGTGCCGGGACGAAGACGGGTCATCGTCGCGCCCCGGAGCCTGACTGGGCGCAGGTCCATCGCGAGCTCAAACGCAAGCACGTGACGCTGCAAATTCTCTGGGACGAGTACATAAGCCGGTATCCCGACGGCTATCGTTACAGCCGCTATTGTGACCTCTATCGGGGCTGGGCGCTGAAGCTCCCGGTGACGATGCGGCAAGAGTATGCCGCCGGCGACAAGCTGTTCGTCGATTACGCCGGCGACACGGTAAAGGTTGTCGTTGATCGGCGATCGGGAAAGACGCGACAGGCCCATTTATTTGTCGCGGTCCTGGGAGCATCCAGTCTTTCGTTCGCGCAGGCCCGCTGGACGGAAACGCTTCCCGACTGGATTGAATGCCATATCCAGGCGTTGGAGTTCTTCAGTGGTGCGCCAGCCTTGCTGGTTCCGGACAATGCCAAGGTGGCGATCATCAAGGCGTGCCACTTCGATCCTCAGGTCAACAGGACCTATTGCGCCATGGCGGCACACTATGGGGCCGCGGTCCTTCCAACACGGCCGAGAAAACCTCGCGACAAGGCGAAAGTCGAGGCTGCTGTTCGTATTGTCGAGCGGTGGCTGTTGGGTCGCCTACGCCATCGTACGTTCTACAGTCTGGCCGAGGTCAATGCAGCAATCACCGATTTGCTGCATGATCTCAACGTCAAACGAGTTTTGCGCCGTGTCGGCGCTACCAGGCGCCAACTCTTCGAAGAGCTTGATCGCCCGGCTTTGCGGCCTTTGCCCGTGGAGCGCTATGTCTATGCGGAATGGCGCATCAGGCGTGCAGGGCTGGATTACCACGTCGAGATCGAGCGGCATTACTACTCCGTCCCCTATCGCTTCGCTCGCGAGCAGGTCGAGGCCCGCATTACCGCCAACACGATCGAGATCTTCCACAAAGGCGAGCGAATAGCCGCTCATCGCCGCTCCAGTGGTAACGGCAAGCACACAACGATCCCCGATCACATGCCCTCGGCCCACCGCCGCTTTGCCGACTGGACGATCGAACGCATTCAACGCGAGGCTACGGCCATCGGGCCGGAGGTTGCGTTGCTATGCGAGAAGATCCTCGCCGACAGGCCGCACCCGGAGCAGGGCTTTCGAGCCTGCATGGGAATTATCCGCCTGAACAAAGGCTTTGGCCGCGACAGAGTGAATGCCGCTTGCAGCCGCGCGCTGGAGATCGGGGCCCGGACCTATGGTTCGGTGCGCTCCATTCTCGACAATCATCTCGATCGAGCCGCCTCCACCGATGGACCCGCTTCGCATGAGCCGATCCATCACGAAAACATCCGCGGACCCCGCTATTATCACTAAGGAGAACGAAGAATGCTTGCCCATCCAACACTCGATAAACTCAACGCCATGGGCCTAGCCGGCATGGCAAAGGCCTTTGGAGAGCTCGTCACCAATGGCGAGGCCGAACATCTCTCACACGCCGAGTGGCTGGGACTGCTCCTCGAACGGGAATGGAGTTCCCGCTACGATCGCAAGCTTGCTGCACGGCTTCGGTTCGCCAAGCTGCGCCACCAGGCGACCCCGGAAGATGTCGATTATCGCAGCGAACGTGGCCTCGATCGCGCGCTCTTCATGAAACTGCTTGGAGGCGACTGGATTGATGCTCACGACAATCTGGCAATCTGCGGACCCTCGGGCGTCGGCAAAAGCTGGTTAGCTTGCGCAATCGGCCACAAGGCGTGCCGTGACGATCGTTCCGTTCTATATCAGCGTGTTCCCAGGCTGTTTGCCCAGCTAGCACTCGCTCGCGGCGACGGCAGGTATGCACGGCTACAACGAACACTGGGCCATGTGCAGGTCCTGATCCTGGATGATTGGGGTCTCGAACAGCTCAACGAACAGGCGCGGCACGACCTCCTGGAAATCCTCGAGGATCGCTACGGTCGCCGATCAACCATCATTACCAGTCAGCTTCCCGTATCGGCATGGCACGGGGTCATAGCAGACCCGACTTACGCCGATGCCATTCTCGATCGTCTTGTTCACAATGCCCATCGCGTCGAATTGAGCGGCGACAGTTTGCGCCGAAACCTGTCGCGCAAAGCTTGACACGCCGCCTGAACGAATTGACAACAATACCTGCCTGCAGACCCCACTAAACAGGGGGCGAGATCATCCCGGAATCACGGGGCGCAATCATCTCGGAACAAAGGGGCGGCTTCATCGGAATCGGCATTATGGCGCTGCTCTCGTCGAAGCCGTAACTGCCCACGCCTTGCATCGAACGCCGGCTGCATCCTCATGGTCGCAGTAGCGCTCGGGATGGTTCGATGTCATCTGTCTTGGTCTGTCGAGGTCACTCACTGCTTGTTGCCCTTCATTCAAAGTCGACGGCCGAAGCTGGCGCCGATTCAATGCCCATTAGCGAAATCAGTCGCACCATTCATTTCGGTGCTTCGGCCGCCAAGGCCTGGCGAACCCTTCCTTGAGCAACGTCTGTCCAACGTCTGAGCCGTCGTTCCGGTAAATGTTCACCAGCGGCCGGCGGGCATGAGTCTTGTCCGTAACGCCATAGAATTCAATTGTGAGGCCACCTTCGGCCAATATCTCTTTCAGCCTACCCTTGGCCAGCAGCGCCAGCTTGCGTTCCTTCATGCACTTGGCATGGCTTCCGATCTCCGGCGGATCTATGCCCGAGACGAACGGAACACCTTCCCCCAGCAGTATCAGGTTTTGGCCGTCGCATTTCACGGTATCGCCGTCGACGACGGTCAGGCTGGCGCAGACCAGCAGCGTAGCTATCATTTCGTGTCCGTTATCGGTTGACTAACGGGAGCCATTGATGCGGTCGCTCTGGATTTTTGTACAAGCGATCATCATGACCCATCCGAGGGATTGACTAAACTCTTGTGCACCAGGTCCGCACGCCGACTTGCGCTCTATGCGATCGCCGGTGATCGACCTCAGCTTTCCACCGCCGCTTGACGTGCGATAGGCTGCAATCTCCTAGCCATCATCGGCGAGCCGCCAGTGACTGACGACATTGTTCATCAGGGCAATTTCGTTGAAAGAGCCGGGATCAGTCATTTGAGCTATATCGGCTCCAGGATCGCTTCGATCAATCTTCTCCGGCGAGGGCAGCTAGACCTGTTTGCTGCCCTTCACCGGCCCATGCCGCTGAAGCTGCAGCCTCCCGATTCCAATCTCGCCGTTCGGAATGAAGTCAGTTGCGATCAGGGATTATTTCCAGACTTCGAAGTGCTCACGCATGTATTCGACGCACCTCCGGTTGGCTTCTTTTCGCTTGGTACCGTCAATGGTTGCCTCGTAGAGAGAGTCGATGTCATGCGCTGCAGTCGTCTCAGGCATTTCGATGCCTTTTGGCAGCCAGATCGGAATACCTTTTGCCGCCAATAGACCAGACAACCAGACGTCATCTACGGCCCACAGCACGTCGGGAATTTCTTGTGCGGTTTCGTCGAAAAACTCTGGACGAATTACAGCGCCCCCCAATCCCTGCAGGATGTCCACATAGCCGGCCTTCGCAATGGCCTTGTGCATAGGCTTAGGCTTCTCTGCGCCGAGCAGTCGCGTAACTTTGTGCGCCACTCTACGTGCCATCAACGAGGGGTTTCGCCTCGCCGCACGCTTTGCCTTGGGCTCAAGGGTGGTCGTGACACCACCAAAGTTCGAAACAAGCTTCCCCGTCAAAGCGACGCACTCGCCTGTGCGCTGCGCCTGAGCGTCAAAGAGCCGTTGCGACCACGTAGGGTGGAATATCTTGTCGTCATCGCAAAATAATATCTGTGCTTTTTTGCTCCGGTATTCCTTAGCAGCGAACAAAATCTTGGATGCGGGCCCGATGTCCTCTTCAGGCCGTATGAGGTTGATGCCAGGAGGAAGATCTGGTGCTGACCCGTCATATTCGGGGAAACGACGATATCGTTTGGGAACGTAAACGTTAATCTCGTCGACTTGCCCACGCTGCGCCAGGAGGCTCTTCAATGTCGGGCCGAGTGAATTAAAGCGTGAAGGAATAGTTGAAAAGCTAATAATTCGCACGCGACACCTTAAATGTGAACTCCCGGTCTCATCGAACACGAGGACTTTAATGTCAAGGTAGTCCGCACACGGCTTGGAAGGGATCATCGCCAGACTTCGTCCTGTTCCAGGTAATCTTAAAGGGAATACCGGGAACAGGCTGCCACACCTCGATTTAGTGTAGCGGAACGGTTCAAGCCCAAAGTGCCTCACCTGAAAAAATGTGGTTCTGTTTCAGGATGTTGGGAAGGGGCTAAAACCGTTTGGAGGCCTCGCCCGGAATTGAACCGGGTGCAAGGATTGGTATCCTACGCAACTGGGGGTGTTCCACGCGATCATGAAACATCCATATCGAATCTGCCTCCCAGTTAAAAGAACCAAAAAGTACTATGCCTGTGGACGTTGGCCCTCGGTCGGGGGCCGCTGAGACCCGTTCCCAAGCCGCCAAAGTCGACGAGGCACTCAAGCCGCTCAACAGCATAGACAGCAAACTGGACCGCATAGCCGAAGCTCTGGAACGCCAAAGCGAGCCGCGTAGCTTGTCTCCCGCGCATACAGAAAACATTAGTGCCGCTGTGATCGAACAAACGACCGCAGACGCTCCGAGCGGCCCATTGGAGGATGTCGGGTCCGGGCCAACGGGATCGGGCGCTGAACCGAAACGGCGGCTGTTTAGATGGTGAGTCGAGCAGAAGCGAGCCCGAAGCTGGAACACAAGGGCTATAACCGCGGCCTTATCCTCGGCCTAACAATGACCGAGTCCATGCTCCTGCTCGTTTTTTGCCTCCTGTTGGTAGCTGCGGCGATGATTACCGCCGAGCGCAAGCAGCGCATGGCTGCGGAACAGCGGCTGGTGCAATTGGAGACACAGAACAAGGAGTTGTCGGCACAGCTTTTCAAGGGTAACGCCCAACCGCACGAGTGGCCTCCCATCATCAATCTGTCTGAAGCGGGAGGATACTACTTCACGTCGAGTAGCGCGGCGCTGACACCTGAGTTCGAGGGCAAACTCGAGACTTCTATCGCTGAACAGATTGCCGACAACCTCGAGCGCAACAAGGTCGACGTCGTCGAGGTGATCGGTCACACTGACGAGCAACGCGTCGCCAGAAGCACGTCCAACCTCGATGACGCGTCGATCGGGGTCATCGATGGCCGGCTCCCGGTCGACGCTCTCCAGCCGGCGGATAACTCCGGACTTGGGCTGGCACGAGCAATCGCGGTCGCGAATGTCTTGAAGGCCAATGCAAACCTCAAGCACGTCACGGTGCTGCCGATGTCGGCGGCCCAGCTAGTCGTCCCGGGGGACAAGCTCACTGCGGGGCAGGCGGGGGATGTCCTTGAGCGACGACGCATTGAAATTCGGATACGCAGACGGGCGGAATCGAATGACAAGAGCAATGCCCAGGACCTCTACGCTGCCGCGTTGAAGTCCGGAGTGGGACAGGGCGTGGATCCCAACGGACAGGCTTCGAAGGAAGGTTTCCTCTACCGCGACATCAAGGATCTCCGCTACCTCAACCAGGTCGTTCCACAGCTATCCAGCTTCGAGCTCAAGCGCGGGTCGGTCATCCCTGTGACGCTGATCACAGGCCTCAGTTCCGATCTCCCGGGTCGGATTACGGCTCAGGTTAGCCAGAATGTGTACTACAGCGCAACAGGACATCGTCTATTGGTCCCACAGGGTGCGAAACTGTTCGGTCGCTACGATTCCAAGGTTTCGTTTGGGCAGGACCGTGTCCTCATCGTCTGGACCGACCTGATTTTTCCCGATGGCTCGACACTACAGATTAGCGGGATGGCTGGAACGGATGCGGAGGGATATGGGGGCTTCAGGGACAAGACCGACAGACACCTTTGGCGGGCATTCGGTTCCGCGGCCCTCGTTGCCTTGATCGGAACAGGGATTGACATGTCCATGCCGGAAAGTTCGACACTCGCGACGCAAGATACTGCCTCTGATGCCGCAAGGCGCAATTTCGCCGAATCGTTTGGCCGCGTCGCTGAGCAGACCATTTCCAGGAACCTCAATGCCCAGCCGACGATCACGATCCGGCCTGGCTACAAGTTCAATGTGCTTGTCGATCAGGACATAGTCTTTCCGTCGCCTCGCCGGTCCACCCCTTGATCGCGAGGTTACCGGCGGTTACCGAAAGATTGCTCGAAGATGGGGTTGGTATAGATCACACAAGGTCTTGCGATGTTGGCACGCTTTGCCGACAAGGTGAGCGTGATGTATGCTGGGCTCAATCCTTGACCGGAGCCTTGCTGCCCCCCTTGCGCGATCTCATTCCAAGAGAGTTGAAGAAGGCCAATCGCCGTCGCCTGGGTTGGGACGGGCCCAAGTGATCCCTGCACCAGCCGCACCGCCCGAGCATTTATGGAGAAAGCCGTTCTCGACAGACGGTTTCGACCTTTGTTTGCAGCAGTGTAACATGTTCGACGAGCCATGCCAGTTCGACGGCATTGATTTGGTACTTTGCTGAGTATCGAGCTTCGACATAAGCACGAGACAACAACTCAAAACATCTACGCGAAAACCTACTGTCACGGGGCCATGCAGCGATCAGTCGGCTTTCGACATCTTCGGCGCGAGAACGCAACGCCTTTATCCGGTGAGACTTCGGGCTGTAGAGTTCGAGAGTGAGCAGGGCGCAGTGATACGCGCTTTCAACTGCTTGATGCAGATTGAAAGCAGCGTGCCTCGGAACATCATCCTGAATACTCGTCTCAGCTAACCTCAGCGAGTGTCGAGACAAGGGAAGCCACTGCTGGAAATGCGCCTGCGCTTCTGCGCGTTGCTCTTCCGCCGTTAACGGCTTCGGCCGTGCGAGAGGATGGCCCGGCATCTCGTATAGGACTATCCCGTCTCTAGCGACATCCACAAAGAACGGCCGACCACGAGACAGCTGGTCGTTGACATCGGCCAGATCGTGCACGATGGGAACGACCGGCGTATCGATCCGACGGCTTAGCTGCTGCTCCAGCAACTCGTTCTCGATGTCTTCCCAGAGTTCATGTTCTTCCGCGAAGGCATTCGTGTTGACGACGATCAGGAGATCATAGTCCGAGCGATAGCCACTGACACGATCCTCAACCCAGTCACCGCGGGCATAGGAGCCGTAGAGGATGACCTTGAGGATCTTTCCGGCTTTTCCTTTTACCGAAAGCTTGCTTGCCTGGAACCGTTCCACACTCGAAAACAGAGTCTCAATGATACGAGCGAGCTCGCGCCTCTTCCTGTCCGGCAGATGATCAATATGGTCGGTCAATGTCAAAGCAGCGT
>UCIT01000009.1 GCA_900472625.1 Hyphomicrobiales bacterium
AGCATTGGGATCTGGCCGTGAAAGAGATGGCTGGACAAGCCGCACCTTCGATTGACCAAGGTCCATGGCGGATTGCACAAGAAGACAGCGTGCAGCCTAAAGCCGAGACGCAGCGGGGATCGGCTTGAAGCCCGGATCTCAACCCAAACCTAGCTGAGTAGTGTCGGTGCGTCAGATGCGAAGTGGCAAGACGAAGTGCTCATACCTGTGAGAGCACAGGCGCACCGAGCGTTTAGCAGTTTTTCGGAGGCACATTGCAGGGTGTCTGCTTCCCAGCCCTTCAATTTTTCCAGCTGGGTACAAGAACCATGAAAATTAAAGCTGTTATGTTTGACATCGACGGTACGCTGGTGGACAGCAACGATATGCATGTCCTCGCGTGGGAGGAGGCATTTCTAGGGATTGGCCGGGCTTTCGACCAGGCATCGATTCACCGTCAGATCGGCAAGGGAGCTGACATGTTGATACCATCTCTTGTTCCAGGCTTGGATGAGGAGGTGCAGCAGACCGTGGGCGACGCACAAGGCGCGATATTCAGGGAAAAGTATCGACCCTCTGTCGAGGCTTTTCCAGGTGCTCACGCACTCATTGCACATGTCAACGAATGCGGCCAGAAGGTCGTGCTCGCCTCCTCGGCATCGAATGACGATTTGAAGTACTATGTTGAACTTCTTGACATTCGCAATCTCGTGACCGCCACAACGAGCAGCGCGGACGTCGAGAATACAAAGCCTGCTCCTGACATATTCGCCGTGGCGTTGGAGAAAGTCTCGTCGATTGATGCTGGCGAGGTCATAGTGGTCGGTGACACACCCTATGATATCGAGGCGGCGAAGAAGAGCGGCATTGAGACAATAGCGTTGAGATCCGGTGGCTTCTCGGACGAAACCCTCAATGCGGCTGGAGCACTGGCCATTTATGACGATGTCGCCTCGCTCTTGGCCGATTACGCCGGCTCGCCCCTCGGCAGTGACTAGCAGTATTATCGATAGGCGTTCGACAAAGACCGCTCAGCCCGGTACACCATCGAATGGGCTTTACATTGAGCCCGCTGAAAAGGAATTTTCATGGACGTCAAGTATCCAGCCGCGCGAGCAAACCTTTTCGAGGCCGTAAGAGCGCTATCGACGTCGCCCGACACCATCCAGGTCCGCCTGGTGGATGCGACAGAGAGCCTTCTGGCTGTCACGATAGATGAGTTCGCCGACGATGCTGAGCTTGCCTTCAAGTTTGCCCGAATTCTTGATCTCATTGCGGTTGACCGCGGGGATATGGACTTGGTCGCCGCTGAAACTGCTGCATATCTGAGCGACACACAGGCGAGCGTGATCGCCGACCTCGTCTGCGACTTCCTTTACGAAATTGCCTAGCCGGGCGGCGGAGGCAAAGGCCGCGCTGCACGAGAATTTCTTCGACAAACGACCGACTCCGATCCGCTTCGTTACCAGCGCCCTCTGGTAACCAGTTACGATCGAGGACACCGCCCAGTTCCCGCCAGCGTCCTTTAAACCTGCCCATATGATCAGATCGTCGGTATCTCCGTTACACGAACACAGCACCACCCCCGGGCCTCGGTGGCTCGGTGTAAGTCAAGATGAGGCCAATGGGAGCCTTAGGATTACTGCTCATCGTAAGACTAGATTCTGCCCATCGGTCCGTCGCGCATGCTCGTGAGCCAATCTCGCCTCCCGGAGACGGAGAGTACTGGCATCTCTGCCTTGGGTTACGTGATCGAGGTCCTCCGCAGCGCTGTTTCGTGCAATGAACTGGGCCCGGACGTTAGAGAAGGCAGTCGCTGCCCGTTCTCGGGTTTTCAGTTTTGGCGCTAGTCTAACCTTGCCAAGGAACCTTAAACACCTGCTGTGGTTCTATAAGCGGGGACCAACCGGTCGGCATGCTTCAACATGGACTTCCCCGGCTTCGACCGGGTAGCGACTGTTGAGGTGTGTCGGCTCGCTGGGCCGCCCGACCGCGTGCGCACACCGAGACCGATGCAGTGCATCTGCCTGCTGGGCTCTGGCAGCCGCGCTGTCGCCCAGGCGACAAACGCTGGAGCCACGGTGGCGGGACTATGGTGACGTTTCATATTCAGCTTATTCGATAGTGGTCCTCGGCCTTCCAGCCATCTTCGACCACTTGGAACGTAAATTGCACGGTTACTAAATTAATATAGACTGGGGAAATGGATGTTATGTTTCGACGCAATTCACGCGATTTCCAAACCGTTCTTCTTGTAATAGATGGCACGACGCTCAAGATCGGAACACTGGTTGATGCGGCTGAAGCGCTCCTGTCGCAGTGGCCCGACGACGATGGCGAAGACTATGTGGTCGCTGTGAAGAAATGTCTTGACGCCATAACAGGCCAAGCGTCACCCCATGAGGCCAGACTGGCGCTGATAAGAGCCGCAGTAGAGGGTGGCATGCGCGTGATCTCGTTAGCACATGACGCGGGATCCGTCTTGAACCACGAACAGACTGCCGCGTGACGTCAAGGCGATGCATTCATCGTTCCCCGATCCCAACGCCGCCTGCATGCCTAACTTATCACATTCTTCGGTGTACCAGCCCTTCCGAAGATGTTGTCACTTCGACGGTTCCTCTGGGACCTGCTGAGAAGCCTGTGCACTACGTCTCCAAAAAATCGTCCATTTCCCCTTATCTTGGCGACAAAGTCTTTTCTGGACTCATAGTAACGAGGGCGGCTTGGCGGCGGCAGACGATGACGCACCGGGTATACCCCTCTGGATTGTTTAGACGGGTCCCTAAGTCAACCGCCTTTGGTTGTAAAACCAACCCCGAAACCGAACACTCGACCAATCTTTTCTAAAGTTTCAAGTGTCGGATTTGCGATGCCCGCTTCGATTTCCGCAACTTGCCGCCTCGTAAGCGACAGCGTCTTGGCAAACTCTTCCTGTGTCATGCCGAACCCTTTACGGATATCTGCAACGGCTTCAGGCAGCCTTAAGTCACCTGTTCGAGCACGCTCCGCCAGTGTTCGCCGGTTTTCAAGAATCTCTTCTTTCGTCGGTTTCTTCCAGCGAGCCATTTAGCTGCCCTTCGTCATCAGTGGCATGCCGCCAAAACGCCATCTGCGATTTCGATACAGCGTCCCATCGCACGGCCCAGAATGTCCGGAGATGCACCCATATATTTCGCGATGGTCGGAGCCTGGCGCAGGTGTTCGGCAAACTCGGTAAGCGTAACTGCGAGCGCCCTCTGCTCAGCAGGATCAGGCACCAGTTCGGCGCAAACATGCTTCCAGTCAGGAAGATGATCGCGACCTCGGTCACGCATCATTGCCCATCGGGTGGAGCGAACAATCCCCTCTTTTGCGAGCCGCATGGGTGCGAAGTCAAACAGCGGAGACAGGCGGATTGTGCCATCCTGGTGCTTGCTGAGAGCGGAGTTCCGGCCGTGATTGTCTGGATTGCCGAGCGCCAGATTGGCGATGTCGCGCTTCAGGTATTCTACAATGTCCGCAAAGGGATCGGCCGAATATTGGCGTAGCACGTCGATATAGGCCTCATGCGTGCCGAGATGGCCGAAATCAGCAACGCCGATCGCAGCCACGAGGCTTTCCTGGCCAAGGCGAACGGTGCCGCCGCTGTCTCTCTTCTTCCGGTCGAAACGAGGAATGATCAAGACGCCTTCGGCGTAGGTCGAGGGTTCGCTGACATTCAGACCGATCTCTTGAGCAATCTGCGAATAAAGGGCTTCGCCTTCGAGTATAAGGCGGTCCACGGGCTCGTTGCTGCGGACCAGCTTGACGATGACGTGGCGCACGGCCTCATCATCGGTCACGAAGCTGTCGGGATAATAGAGACCGTCATTCGCCTGGGTCATCGAGACCTTCGGCCATTCGCCTTGCAGGCCGCTTGAGCCAGAGGCGAGCATTGCGAAGCGATCGGCGACTTCCGTGAAACGATCCGAGCGCTCAAGGATTTCCGCTTCTGTAACCCCTTGGCGCTCAACACCGCGCAGCCGTTCCGTCTCGGCCTCTGCCGCTTCTTTGATCCGGATATTGCCTATGCCGCCCGTCGCCGATCGCAGAAGCAGCGGGAGATCAGAAGCGCGCGAGCCTTCAGCAAGACTGAGATGCTCGGCAAGCTTTCGCCTTGCATGCCCCTGAGGCATGAGATCCAAAAGGAAAGGTGGCCAACTGCGGCTATATCGATTTTCAAGATCAACGGGGTAACGGACGGACAAGGCGCGATGGTCGCGGACCGCCTTTCCGGCCGCAAATTCCGCCGACGCCACGGTGACGAAATAGTCGAGATCGTAATCGACGATCGACGCGCCCTGGAAGCCGGCCGCGTCTTCCTTGAGTTCTAGCGTCGCGGCGTGATGCCACTGGCCATCAAAACTGATTTGGAGCGTAAGGCGCATTAATTGACCCTTTTAATGGTTCAAATAATGCAGTTTTTCGAATTATTCAACCCATCAAAGTGGGTTGAATACCGTTAGAACTGCCAGCTACCGAGACGGTCATTGAAGCTTCTGATATGGTTGACCATCTTCCGGCCACGCAATGCACTACCGCAAGCGAACAGCATGAGGGATAGGCTGAGCACAGGTGTCAGCCAAGCATGGGACGCGAAGAAGATCATTCCTAAGTCGTATTGCTCTGAAAGGCTCGTGAGCCGGGCCGAATGTTGGGCATAGTGCAAATTCCGGGGCAATCCGCCCCCTGATTCCGAAATGATGTCGCCGCCTGATTCCGAGAAATAGTCGCCCCCTCGTTCCGACATGATGCCGCCCCTTTGAGGCATCTTTCAAGGGTGGCCTGCAGGTGTGAAGTTTCTTCCCCCGAGGTCGAGGAGGAAGGAACGCGATGCCTGCGGAGAGAGTGGAGATGCGGCATGTCTGCGAGATACTGAGATATCGGTTTGAGCAAGGACTTGGGCACAAGTCGATTGCGGTTCGGTGGGGACTGCGCCGTCGACGGTGCGCGAGACGCTACGGCGCGCAACGGTTGCTGGCCTGTACGTGGCCCCTTGATGACGACGTCAGCGACGCAGTCCTGGAGGCCGTCCTCTACAGGGGGGCCGGGACGAAGATAGGGCATCGCCGCGGGCCGGAACCAGATTGGCGCAGGTCCACCGCGAGCTGAAGCGCAAGCATGTGACGCTGCAGATCCTATGGGACGAATACCGAACCCTGTCCAATGAGTTGGTTCCATCTCTATTCCGATCTGCACCGAAACGGCGGCTCAAGTGAATCGATGCAAAGATAATTGTACGCCCTGAAAGCCCCGCCCGCCAAGAACCGTTACAACTCGCGAACCCGTCGATGTCTTGACTAAGCTTTACTGGGATGAGGACATTACCTTGGAAATAGCGCTGGCAAGCTGGTCCTGGCTATATGGCTTTGCCAGCCTGGCGACATCGAGACTTACGCCTGGTGGAAGGTCCGCGTATCCGGATGCGATGAGGATCGGTAGATTCGAAATTGTCTGTCGAGCCGCGGTTGCAAGCTCGCCTCCGTTCATCCCCGGCATCGAATAGTCTGTGATCAGCAGATCGAATGTCGAGTCTCCGTGTAACTCCTGGAGCGCCTCTTCCCCAGAATGGACTTCGACGACGTCGTGACCAAGATCAAGCAACATGTCGGTGGAACTCATCGCTATCAGCGCGTCGTCGTCGACAAACAGAATTCGGATCGGCTTTCCCGCTTCAACGCCTGGCATTGGCACCGTGTCCTCTTGAGTGGCAGCGAGCGGCAAAGCGTCCGACACGGGTATCCAAAGCTCCGCTGTCGTACCTGTCCCAACTACGCTCTCCAATCTCAAGCGACCCTTGAGCTGAAGAGCCAACCCATGGATCATCGATAGCCCTAGCCCGGTGCCCTTGCCCAACTCTTTCGTAGAGAAAAATGGCTCCGCAGCCTTCGCTAGTGTCGCTTTGTCCATCCCCGAGCCGTTGTCGGCGACCGAAAGAACAACGTAACTCCCGGGACTAAGGCCGTCATCGGTACTGACGAGTTCAGCAGTCTGCAGTTCGACTCGAATGGTTCCCCCTTCGAACATCGCATCGCGCGCATTTACCGCAAGGTTCAAAAGAGCGAGTTCAACCTGGTTCGCATCGGCCAAGACAGGCGGCAGATACTCTGGCACCGAGGTGGTTACTGTGACTGTCGATCCCACTGAACGCCTAAGCATGTCCTCCATACCCATTACAAGGTCGCCGATATTAACTGGGGCAACCTTCAGGTCCTGTTTTCTGGAAAACGCAAGGAGCCGCTGTGTCAGAGAGGCGCCCCGTTGAGCACCTTTCATAGCGCCGTCGATGAGGCGCGTTGCCTTGTCGTCATTTGCGAAACGCTTCCGCAGCAGTTCGAGATTGCCAAGGACCGCCATGAGAAGATTGTTGAAGTCATGGGCAACGCCACCTGTCAGTTGCCCAATTGCCTCCATCTTTTGACTTTGCCTAAGCTGCTCTTCCGCCCGCTCGCGTTGACTGACTTCGTCGAGCACGATCGCGTGCGCTTGCTCCAAGGCGCGGGTACGCTCTTCAACACGCTGTTCCAGCAACTCGTTTAACTGACGTTGCTGCTCTTCCGCTTCCAGCCGAGCTGTGACGTCCGCCGACACCCCGACAATCTTGGTCGCCTGCCCTGACTTGTCCTTGTATTGCTGAGCCCGCATTTCAATCCAATGGACCGAGCAGTCGCTCCAGACAAGGCGATACTCAATGGCTAAATCAGCTCCTGCCCGTTTCGTCGCGTCGATCGCTTGGTTTAACCGCGAGACGTCCTCTGGGTGAACGCTCTCCAGAAGCTCATCGAACGACAGAGCGTCCCCGGTTCCGCGACCGAAAATGGTACGACAAGCTGGAGAGGACGTCAGAACATTTGTGTCAAGATCAAGTTCCCAGGCACCAAGCCTACCGGCATCCAGCGCTGTCTGCAGCCGCCGTTCTCCTTCATTTAGATCAATGAGGCGCTGGCGTGCTTCATATTGCCGACGCCGACCTCTCAGTGCAGACTTGGCCACACTAATGAATGTAGTTGGGTGGAACGGACGTTCAACAAAGCTGACGTTGCCCAACATCTCCGACAGCCGTGCCGCCTGAGGGTTGCGCTCGGGTCCTGCACCGCGTGCGGTCAGTACGATGAAAGGCAGGTCAGACCAGCTGGGTTGGTTCTCGATCCACGTCGATATGTGGCGAAGATCGGTAAACCGCAGTATTTCTTCCGTAATGACGGCAAAGGCTATGTCGTCATTGAGGCTGGAGACAAATTCGCTGAGATCAGGTGCGGTTTTCGCGCGGATACCCGCTTCAGTCAACAGCGCTGCTGCGATCTGTGCGTCACGACCGAGCGGCGCGCAAATGAGGCCGGTGGCGTTGGTGTTAGGAATTGTTATCTTCCTCCGAACCAACTGAAAGCAATGGACCGTTCTTTCCTACGAACGTCGGAACGCCACGAAGCACACCCTGGAAATCGCTGAGAGCCTCACCGAGCTTGAGCCCTGTCTCAGTGATACGGAATTCCCTGATCGTGTCCTCATGCCTGCCGGTTCGTTTTTTGATGATGGATACCGCTCGGCGCACTTTGCCCGAGGCCTCAAAATAGCGAAGCAGGACGACGGTGTCGGCCAGATAGGTGACATCAACGGGAGACTTCATGTCACCCACCAAACCGTGCTGCGCGACAGTGAGATATGTGTTCGCACCCTGCCGGTTCAGGTATTGCAAAAGTTCATGCATATGAAGAATAAGCGCATTTTCCTCCGGCATGGAAGCCTGATAGCCATTGACGCTGTCGATGACGACGGTCTTCGCGTCATAACTCGCTACGCGGTCACGGACGCGTTGTGCGAACTCGCCTGGTGATAGCTCGGCTGCATCGAGTTGTTCGATGTAAATGGACCCTTCATCGCGCATCTTTTTCAAGTCGAAACCCAACGCCTTGGTTCTCGCAAACAGCAATCCCAATTCCTCGTCGAACAGGAACAGTGCGGCCTTTTCACCGCGTGCGACGGTTGCCACGACGAACTGGAGAGCAAAAAGGCTTTTTCCCGTTCCAGCCGGCCCGATGAGTAGCGTGCTGGAACCCCGTTCGACTCCCCCGCCAAGAAGATTGTCGAACTCGCCGATACCGCTGGAAAGCGTGACCCGTTCGAAGCCGATTCTGTGTTCGCTTGCCCGCAGACGGGGGAATACCGCAACACCACCCGTTCTGATGATGAAGTCATGATATCCACCACGATAGGCTTGGCCGCGGTACTTGATCACCCGCAGCCTGCGCCGTTCGGCACCGTACTCGGGAACAAGTTGTTCAAGATGGATCACCCCATGGACGACACTGTGCACAGTCTTGTCCAGCGTGTCGGCTGTCATGTCATCCAAAAGCAGGACCGTCGCGTTTGACTTGGAGAAGAAGTGTTTCAGTGCCAAAATCTGACGGCGATACCTGAGGGAACTCTGCGCCAGCAGTCTGATTTCGGAGAGACTGTCGATCACGACCCGCTCCGGCTTCACGCGCTCGAACTCCTGAAAGATCAGCTTCGTCGTCTCGCCGAGCTCAAGATCAGACGAGTACAGCAGGCTTTGCTGTTGATCGGGATCGAGCAGGCTTTCGGGTGGGACCAACTCAAAGATTTTCAAGACGTCTGGCAACTCGATCCCATGAGAAGCCGCTCCATCACGGAGTTCCTCTTCGGTCTCGGACAAGCTGATATAAAGGCATCTCTCTCCACGAGTGGCCCCCTCAGAGAGAAACTGCAGGGCAATCGTGGTCTTTCCGGCTCCAGGTGAGCCCTCGAGTAGAAAAACATGACGTCGAGAAAGACCGCCAGATAAAATATCGTCGAGACCTTCAATGCCTGTTTTTGCTTTAGTGGCGGTCAGTTCGTTCATAATACCTCCGAAACACAAACGCACTTAGAGCGCTTAGCTCTCGTAGCAAGGATCGCGTTGCGCATCTGTCTACGTCTATCGACGATGCGACAAAGCCGGACGTGTTTTTACGCACCAGCAGGTTGTAAAAACGCGGGTGGTTCGGTCCTGAGCGCCCGTCGAAAAAGCGCGAGTCTTAACAATTTTCGAAGAATACAGTACGCGCGTCTCGATTAAATCCTGCGTTGACGCATCTACTGGTGGACGGGCGTCTGTGCCCGCACATGATGGGGGCACGCTTTGGCAGGGATTGGCGCAACAGAGGCGCAGACAGCGCCCTTATCACATGGCGATGGCAGCGCGTCGTCGTCGACGCTTTCGGCGCGTACGATCGTCACGCTTATCGGCGTAGCTATTATTCTTTATGTTGGGCAGGAGGTCTTCGTTCCACTTGCTCTCGCGCTTCTTCTAACGTTCACGCTCGCTCCGATCGTATCATTTCTCCGAAAACGACACGTTCCCAAACTTGCAGCGGTTCTCACGGCGGTCGCTTCCGCGTTTCTGGTGATTGCAGCGTTTGGTTTCGTTATCGCCAGCCAAGTGGCGACACTGGCGGACAACATCCCGACCTATCAGCGGAACATTGTCGAGAAAGTTCACGCGCTGAGCCAAGCCGGGTCCGGCAACGGTGTGCTCGAACACGTTAGCAAGATTGTTGAGCGCATAGGGACAGAGATGCAAGACAGCGCCGAGGAAAGCCAAACGAATCCTACGGCTCCATCCAGTCGACGCGATCCGATGCCGGTAGAAATCGTCACACGGTCAAATCCCGTCCAGACGCTCGGCAACTTCATTATCCCTTTGATCAGTCCATTCGCGACCGCTGGTCTCGTCAGCGTGCTCGTCATCTTCATGCTTCTGGAAAGGGAGGAGCTAAGAGATCGTTTCATACGTCTCGTCGGACTTGGTGACCTGCACAGGACGACGGCCGCACTCCAGGATGCCGGGAAACGTGTCGGCAAGTATCTTCTGATGCAGTTAGTCGTGAACGCGCTTTATGCTCTGCCGATCTCCATCGGGCTGTGGCTTCTTGGAATTCCGAACGCGATATTGTGGGGCCTGCTTACACTTGTATTGAGGTTTGTCCCCTACATTGGCCCCGTTATCGGTATGATCCTGCCGCTTTTCCTTGCTTTGGCAATTGCTCCCGGATGGTCGCTCGTCGCCTGGGTCGCGTCGCTCTTTATCGTAACCGAACTGATCAGCAATAACGTGGTTGAACCTTGGCTCTACGGCAGCCATACCGGCCTTTCGCCGCTCGCTATCATCGTATCCGCGATATTCTGGTCTTGGCTGTGGGGCCCTGTCGGTCTGATGTTGTCGACGCCATTGACCGTCTGCCTCGTGGTGCTGGGACGATACGTTCCTCAGTTTGGTTTCCTTGATGTGCTCCTTGGAAACGAGCCTGTGCTGCAACCGCACGAAAAGCTCTATCAACGGCTTCTTGCCGGGGACCCGAATGAAGCGACCGACAACGCGGACGAATTCTTGGAGAACGACTACCTGCTCGACTATTATCAAAAGGTCGGACTTCCTGCACTTCTTCTTGGAGAGCTGGACCGACAGAGAGGTGTGATGACTGAGAGCCAGATCGCCTTGTTCGCTTCCACAGCCAACGAACTGGTCGAGAATCTTGCGGACACGGCGTTGGAAGAAGAGGAAGAGGACGACGATTCGTTCGAGAGCGACGTCGAGATGCCCGGCCAAGCGGCTGACCTTCCCAACGGCGACGGAAAGTCTGTGTTGTGCATTGGCGGTCGCGGATTGATCGACGACGCGGCTGCGTCGATGATTGCCCAGGTTCTGGCTGTCCAAGGGACAACCGTATCCCAGGTCGGGCACAAAGACCTGAGCGGCAAGGCCTTGAGTGCCTTAGCTCTCGCAGACATCGATACGGCGTTGGTTATCCTCCTTAACCGGGGTTCAAAGCCCCATGCGAGACAAGCCATTCGCCGCTTAAAACGTATGCGGCCCTCAGTGCGCGTCGGAATCGTCATGCCGTCTTTGCCGGGAGAGCAGCCACCTTCGCTACTGGCGGAAGACATTAGCGCCGACTTCGTTGCCTCCGACGTCAGTGACGCTGTCCGACATGCGCTGACTGATGCTCAGGCAGTCCGCATTAAGGCGTCGGCGCGGCGTGGAATAAATAGCCGCACCGGCCAGCAGGCCGCTAAGATTTTGCCGGCTCGACCAACACCGGCTTGATGGTGAGTGTGACATGACCCCTCCGGAGGACGTCGACAGTTACGACTGTCGGACAAAATCGACATTCTGTGGTTGGAAGATCGGGACCGGCTTGAAGCCTCGAAAGAGAATATCCGGTCTTTCGGCGATCACATGATCACCATGTCTGAAAGCGTCGTCGGGTGGTCAAAAAGGTTGGTGTAAGGGCTGGTACGGCGTCGTTACGGGATGTGATCTACATCCGGAGCCAAGATTCAAACGGACGCCAGCAATACGAGCGCCATTTGGCAGATTATGACGGGCGCAGGCTGGCTTTCGACCTATCCCCGAGTCGCACTTGGAGCGGAGCCGACGGACAAAACGAAAAGGCCCACTCGTTGCTGAGTGAGCCTTTCTTGCATCCGAACGCGTGGTCACTTATCGGACGCGCGGCCCTCGTAGCCGGGAACATTACTTAGCAGATCATGGTTTCACAACCGTTAACGAACCGAGGTTACGTCTGCGGCGAGCCGGCAATCATTTCGATGCTGGCGGTTTTCGGACGCGACGGTTTTGTTCCCGCCACATCGCCGCCTGTTTAAGCGCCTCCGCGACCGATTGCGGTGTCATGGCTTCAATACCACTGGAATTCCGATTTCGGCCTGCGATACAAATTCAGGACTCCCTGTAACGAACACGACGCCCATTGAGAATTGTTCGCTAAGCCGCTCTGCCAAGCTTGGGCCCGTCAAGCCATCCGCAAGTCTAACGTCCACAAGGGCCACGTCTGCCTCTGCAGCCAACTCGATCGCCTCTGCCACCGTTCTGGCGACGCCGGTGACCACACATCCTGCAGCGAGCACCGCGTCTTCGATTGAGAACGCGACATCTGTCTCGTCTTCTACGATTAACACCTTCACTTGAAACCTCGCTTCGAAGCTAGCCTTCGGGAGCCGTCGGGCCACCGTGGGAAGAAATCAGGATCGGGAGCCGATGCAGTTGGAATTACAGTTTATACCGCGCAGAAGCGGCGACGAGCTGGCTGGTCTCAGCATAGCGCGCTTGACAACGTGCCTACTCGCCGTGGGCCTCGGCCCAATGCGGATACGTTACAAATGCTGTCACCGCCCCGTCTCCCTCAGTGGTGATCGTAACGGCTTGGCCCTTTGGCATGTAAACGATGTCGCCGGGCCCGGCGGTGACGGTGCCGTCTCGCGTTGAAACCGAAAGTCGCCCTTCCAGTACGATCATTGTGTCGTCGACAGCCATGGTTTCAGTCAGTGTTTGACCGGGGCCGTACTTACCGTAGCCGATCGTAACTGGGCCCCCATTCGTTTCGTCCACGAGGTTCCCAACGTAGATATCACCCTCCTGGCCGGGGGACTTGATCAGGTTGGCGTCGGATAAGCTAAATTTTTGAACTTTCATAACGGGCTCCAGTGTTCTGAATGAACGTAGCGCGGAAGCCCAGATCGCCAATGCTTGGATGAGGGGCCGTCGTCCTGACTTTCAGGAAGGCTAGGGCTGGACTACCAGAGCTCTCAGATCGTTAGCGGCCGCAAGCTCGAGGCCATGTTCGGCTAAATCCATCGAGTGCTATTGACGGACGTTGCGAGGCCACAGATGTCCCGGACCGACAGTCTTCCGCTCCGCCATCCTAAAGTCGTTCCTGAAACGAAGGTCCTGTCCTAAAAGGGTCTCATATTTCACACTTTTCAGTAGCTGCTAAAACGTTTAACTGTTTCGCGGGAGTAGTTGACATACGGGATCACCACGATGGAAGACGATCTATTTCAGAGCAAAGCTGAGCTTCTCAGCATAATGGCGAACGCGCAGCGTCTTAGGATGCTGACGACGCTGTCCGAAGGCGAAATTTCGGTAGGGCCGCTCGCTCAACGCTTGGGATTGAGCCAATCTGCGCTCTCCCAGCATTTGGCTAAGTTGCGTGCGGCCGACATCGTGACTACGAGGCGCGATGCGCAAACCGTCTATTACTCCGTCAAATCGGCTAAAGTCGGCGTTGTTCTGGCTATGCTAGATCAGATTTTTGCGGAGCCTGTCCGGTTGCAACGCATTGCAAGCTGACGCCACCCACACAGCGCCACAAGGGAGCGTTTGGCAACGGTAGGGCTGCGCCTCCATCGACTTAGGCGACCGATCTGAAACGAAGATAGAGGTGATGGCCTCATGTTTGCCCTCGCCGCTATTCATCTTTGTGATCTTGATCGGGTTCAGCATCGCGTCAAGCCATTGTTTCCAAATCGGACTATTCGAAAATGATTCGCGTCGCGCTGGAACGAATCGCCTCCGGAACGATTGATTCGCGAATCAATGAGTCGATTTGGAGTACAGCGTCATGGCAGCCCATCGAGCGCAGTGGAAAGGGTTCGTGAAGTTCGGCGAGGTCACTTTCGGCGTCGCCCTCTATACCGCCGCATCGACGTCAGATCGTATCGCCTTCAATACGATCAACAAGGCAACCGGGAACAGGGTGAACCGCGTGTTCATCGATTCCGAGACGGAAGAACCCGTCCCTCGTGAAGAGCAAACGAAGGGCTTTGAGATCGAGAATGGGCAATACATCATCATCGATCCCGAAGAGGTGGCGGCGGCCATCCCCGAAAGCAACAAGACCCTGGAGATCGAGGCTTTCGTCCCGTGCGACGAGATCGATGACGTCTTCTTCGACAAGCCGTACTATTTGACGCCGGACAAAATGGGCTCCGATGCCTTTGCGGCGCTGCGTGACGGCATGAAGAAATCGAAGGTCGCAGCAATCGCCCGAACCGTGCTGTTCAGGCGAATGCGGTCTGTCCTCATTCGGCCACACGGTAAGGGACTTATCGCGACAACGCTGAACTACGATTATGAGGTCAGGTCGAGCGTCAAAGCCTTCGAAGATATGCCAAAGCTGAAAATCCAGGGTGAAATGCTGGACCTCGCCAAGCACATCATTTCCACGAAAAAGGGTGAATTCGATCCGGCGTCCTTCGAGGATCGATACGAAGCAGCCCTCGCCGATCTTGTGAAGGCGAAGGTCGAAGGGAAGTCCATCCCCAAGCGCAAGGAAGTCAAGGTTTCAAAGCCCAACGATCTCCTGGCGGCATTGCGAGAAAGCGCTGGCAGGCTGAAGGCAGCGGCCGATAAACCAAAGCGGACTGCAGCAAACGCCAACACGGGAACCGGCCATGAAAAAGCGAAGCGCAGGGCATCTCCAAAGGTGGCCTCCGAAAATACCAATCGGAAAGCCAGCTGAGGAGACAGGCAATGCCAAGGCCCTACTGGAAAGGATATTTGAAGCTTTCGCTGGTCACCTGCCCTGTCGCGATGACTCCTGCGACTTCGGAAAGCGAAAAGATTCGCTTTCACACACTGAATAAAAACACCGGCAATCGCGTCGTGTCGCAATATGTAGACTCCGTCACGGGTAAGGCCGTCCGGGAAGACGACGATGTCCGCGGTTATGCGCGCGGCGAGAACGATTACGTGATCCTGAGCGACGAAGACCTCGATGCGGTGGCGCTCGATACGGTCAGGACAATCGACATCGACAAGTTCGTGCCTGCCGACAGCATAGAGTGGGTCTATTTGGAAAAGCCCCACTTTTTGATGCCCGACGATCCGGTAGGACAAGAGGCGTTCGCCGTGATCCGGGATGCCATGGCTGCCGACAAGGTCGTCGGCGTCTCCAAGCTCGTTATCGGCCGCCGCGAACGTGCGGTCGTGCTTGAGCCGCGGGGACACGGCATCGTTCTCTGGACGCTCCGGTTCGGTGACGAGGTGCGGCCCGAAGAAAGCTATTTCGACGACATCGACGACGAAGCCGATCCCGATCTGGTGCCGCTTGTGCAGAAACTGATCAAGCAGAAGACATCGAAATGGTCGCCCAAGATGGCCAGCGACCCCATTCAGGACAGCCTACTCGCCCTCATTGCCGAGAAGAAGAAGGCTATGAAGCCGGCGAAACGGCAGACCAAGGGCAAGGATCAATCGGCTCCCAAGAGCAACGTCATCAACATCATGGATGCACTTCGAAAAAGCGTGGAAGCCGATCTGAAATCCAGGAAGGGAGCCTGATGTGGAACGGCATATCGAAATCGAACTCTGCGAGCCTCAACCCTTTATCTTTGGCGCGAACGGCCATCTTGGGGTGACTGACGGTTCAACGGTCTGGATTGTCGTCGTAACCGAGGAAGCAATGAATGCCACCTCGAGGGCTGCCGGAGCATCTCTGCAAACACTCGTGCGCCATGCCGCCCTCTATCGGGAGATGGCAGAGGCATTGATCGCCCGCGGCCGCGACCAGGACGGCAAGGTCTGGATTTTCGAGGGCGACGTCGCGGAGCGTGAAAATTCGGCCGCCGGAGGCGCTATAATCGATGGCAGCGGACACACCAGGATTCTCTCATAGGTCCCGCTTGCAACGCAGTTGGACACGCAACACAGCGATGCGGAAGGCGTGTTGCGCCGTTGCCTTCCGATTGAGAGCAGTCAATGTTATCGCACTATCTCCAACGACGCGTCTTCCAGGACCGGAAGCTTGAGCAAGCTTGTCTCCGCCCTGACCAGTCTCAAGAAATCTCGAACTACAGGTTTTTCGGCTGCTGCTGGAACGAAAATTGCCCCAGACGCCTGGACCCCGCCGTGGTCGCCGACGTCGATTGTCACAATCCCCAGTGTGCTGAACAGATCGCGGAATCCACTCGATGCGGCCATGACGTACGAAGAGCCCCGTAACACGAGCAAGGCCTGAGGCATTGAATCCACCCTTACCGCGAAATCCCGGACGAATGTCTTCAATACATTCGGACCGTCATCGTCGCCGTAGCCCGGGCTGATCCATCTTTGCTCAAGCAGCTCGACCGCGGTGATGCTACTCGACTTGGCGAGTTTGTGTTCTTGATCGCAGTAAACGAACGTGCCTTGACGAACAAACGTCTCGAATTCAACCTCCATCACGGCTTGGTATTTGTAACTCAAGGTGCCAAAGACCAAATCGTACACGCCACGTCGCAGACCCTCGAAACGGCTTCCGTCGTCCGCAATCTTTACCTCAATGAGAACGTCCGGATGTGTTTTGCTGAACTCCTGGATAACCCGGGGAAGGATCACCAAACCCCATAGATCGCCCGTGGCGATACGGATGACAGCCTTAGCGCGGCCTTGAAGATGCTCGATCTCGTCGCGAGCCTCGTCCAAGGCCGGGAGAATTCGAACAGCTCTGCTGTACAGGGCAGACCCATAGGCGCTCAATTCGACCCCGGCCCCTGTTCGTGTAAACAACGGCACACCATAGGTATCTTCGAGTTGACGGATCGCTCGTGACAACGCTGGCTGCGAGATGTTCAACCGCTTGGCTGCGCTCGAAATCGATCGCTGATTTGCCACCTCCACAAACTGTCGAAGCTCTTTCACACGTCCCTCCCCATGCGATTTATGCATAACGTATAGCATGTTTGCATTTGACGGAAAGTTCCCTCGCTATATTCTATACACAATAAGTAGACTATTCGCAACCGCAGCAAAATCAATAAGCATCTGACAAAGCTCTGTAATTTAGAACACCTATGATTTCATTCATCCCTGCAAGAGATGAGGTTAATCAAACGGTACAAGCCTGCGTCAGGCATTTGGGAGGAAGCATATGCTCAAAAATCGCATATCAATGGTTTTCTGTTCCACCGCGCTGAGCGTTATGCTGTCATCGTGGGCGAGCGCACAGGAAAAAGTCGAACTTACGTTTCGCCAGTTCGATCCTCCCACCGAAATCCAAGGCCTCGTCGCGGCAGTCGATTCCTGGAATGCAAGTCACCCAGAGGTTCAGGTCAAGCTTCAGACGATGTCAGGAGGAGACACGCTTGCCCAGTTGGCGCGAGAAGTGCCGGCAGGCGCAGGGCCGGATGTGCAGCAGCTCGCTTTTGTGTGGACGCGCGATCTCGCCAAATCAAAGCTCCTTCTCCAGCTTGATCCCTTGATCGCCGATAAGAGTCCGGGCGCTGGGATTAAGGATTTCCTCGCGCTGGAGCTCGCTACGCTAGACGGAAAGGTGTTTGGTGTGCCTTGGACGGCAGACACGTTCTCGATGGCGTATCGTCCGGACTTGTTGAAGGCCGCTGGAGTCGCGAATTTCCCAGACACATGGGACGCGCTCGCCGACGCGTCGAAGAAGCTGTCGGAGGCCGGCGGCGGAAACGCCGATCAGTATGGCTTCTGCTTTCCTGCAGGGAGCTCGCCAGACAGCGGGATGTGGATTCTCGCGAACTACTACCTCTGGAGCAACGGCTCGACCTTTGTCGACCAGGACAGCGCTGGAAAATGGAAGGTTTCGGTCACGCCGCAGGAGCTTGCCAAAACAATCGAATACTTCAACAAGTTCTTCGTGGACGGCACAGCGCCGGAGAACCTGATCACCGTCAACGCCTGGGGTGATCCCGAGCTGGTGGGCGGTCTCGGCCGTGGCGACTGCGCTATCACATTCTTCCCGCCGCAGACGTTCCGGGCAGCCGAAAAACAGTCCGAAACACCTTTGATGACGGCACCGATCCCCAAGGGCTCTGCCAAGCGGATTTCTCATCTCGGCGGCCGTGCGCTCGGCATCAACCCGAACAGCAAGCATCCAAAGGAAGCCTGGGAGTTCATTCAGTATCTGACGGGGCCTGAGACATTCAAAACCTACAATCAATATCCCGCTCAGAAGTCGCTTATCTCTAAGCTGGCGTTTCCGGCCTCCGAGCAGGGTTATGTCGAGATGTTGCCCGTAGCGCAGACGTTCGAGCGCTATATCTCATCGCCCATTCCTGTCTCCAGTATGACTGCGCTGGTTAACCGCGAGTTCGGAGCCGTATTCTCGGGTCAACGCAACCCGGAAGAAGCTGCCACGGCGATCATTCAGCAGCTCAACGAGCTCCTTGCACGTGGCAAGGGCTGAGGCATGACCGTTCTCGCGTCTGGCCGCGGGCAATCGATGGGCAGGAAAACGGGGGGCTATCTCCCTCCATCACTTGAGCCCTATGCCTTGGTGCTGCCTGCGATACTCGTTCTGGCGTTCTTCTTCGCAGGCCCTGCCCTCTATAACATCGCCCTCAGCTTCCAGAACGTGAGCCTTTTCGATCTAGGGCAGTCGAACGAGTGGGTCGGGTTTGCCAACTTCGTCGCTGTTTTGACGGGTGGCGGTTTGGCCGCGGCATTTTTCAACACTGCCGTGATGCAAACGCTGATCACGGTCGTGCTTCGTCTCCTGTTCGGGCTGGGCCTGGCCATCCTCTTGAATGCCGATGTCTTCAAGCGCTGGCAGCTCGGATGGCTCGTTCGCTCTCTTGTTCTGATCCCGTTCGTAACACCGCCCGTTGTCGCGGTCGCGGCGTGGAAATGGCTTCTTGATCCTCGCTACGGCGCGGTCAACCAGTTGCTTCTGTCACTCGGCCTCATTGAGCGAGGCATACCGTTCCTTTCAAGGACCTCCACGGTCTGGGCCGCGATCGACGCGATGCTGATTTGGCGGGAGCTACCGTTCGTCGTCATAACATTCCTAGCCGCACTTCAATCGATACCCAAGGAGCTCAAGGAATCCGCACGCATCGATGGGGCATCCGAATTTCAAATTCATACGCGTATCGTCCTCCCGATGCTCAAGCCAGTCATTGCGATCGTGACGCTGCTGACGACGATCTGGACTTTCAACAATTTCGTCTATGTCTGGCTGGCGACCCGTGGCGGTCCTGGTGATTACACGCAAGTTCTGGCGACCAAGATGTACACGGTATCGTTCGTGGACTATCGCGTCGGCGAAGGTGCGGCGATCGGCGTACTGATGAGCATCATCATGTTCATCTTTGCCTTTGGCTATCTGGCCGTTCTGTCCCGCAAGGGTAAGGAGGCAGCATGATGCGGACACAAAGCACTCATCGCGCGCGTGGCCGACTGGCAAAAGACCTGGCTACGGTGGTTTTCGGGATCGGCGTGCTCCTGGTTCTTGCCTTCCCCTTCATCTGGGTGGTGCTCATTTCCTTTCGCCCCGATCGAGAAATCTTCACGCGGACGTTCCGCCTGTTCACGACGCTCACGCTCGACAACTACTACGCCCTGCTCGAGAACTCGCCTTTCGGAGCCTATCTCAAGAACAGTATCACCGTCTGTTCGATCTCTACGATCGCGGCGATCACTATCTCTCTGATCGCGGCCTATGGGTTCTCCCGCAATCGGAACTTCAAGGGGCGCGGCCTGCTTCTCTTGCTGGTCGTTTGCACCCAGCTTTTTCCCTATGTGATCCTGATCACTCCCCTGTATTCGATGTTTCTCAAGCTCGGGCTTATCGACAACCCGATCACCCTCGTTATGTCCTACACCGCGATGAACCTGCCATTCGCGATCTATCTTCTGCTGGGCTATCTGGACACGATCCCGCAAGACCTGGATGAGGCCGCCAAGCTCGACGGCGCGTCGACGATCCAGATCATCTTCAAGGTGATCCTGCCGATCGCCTGGCCTGGCGTCGTGACGGTTGCGGTCAATGCGTTCGTTTCAGCTTGGGACGAGTTTCTGTTCGCCCTTACCCTGATGACATCAGATGAAAAGAAGACTGTTCCTGTCGGGCTCGCCGGCTTTTTCGGCGAATACACGACCCAATGGAACCTGGTCATGACCGCCTCGGTCATTTCCACCCTGCCAACGCTAATCCTCTTCATGTTCCTGCAGCGAAAGCTCGTTTCCGATCTCGCGGCCGGTGCAGTCAAACTATAGCGATCCGTTCGCCTCAATCCCGTTGAAGGTATGCCATGAACATCATCCTCGTGCTGATCGACAGCGTCAACCGCAGCGCTCTATCTGCCTATGGCGGCACAGAGTTCGCGACGCCAAACATTGAAGCATTCGCGAAGCGAGCTCGGCGCTTCGACAATCACTTCGTCGGAAGCCTTCCGTGCATGCCGGCGAGACGCGAGATTTTCGCAGGATTCAGTGGCATGCAGTGGCGGCCGTGGGGTCCGCTTGAGCCATTCGATCTTCGTCTGCCCAAACTGCTAGAGACGGCGGGATACACGACGGCGATCGTCACTGACCATTATCACTACTGGGAAGAGTCCGCGAACGGCTACATCCAGAGCTTCCAGGGGGCCGAGTTCATTCGCGGTCATGAGTTGGACTTCTGGGAACCGCTGGTGCCTGAAGACGAGCTTCCTGACTGGGTCAGGAATATCGAAAAATGGAGGCCGGGGTATGGGCGCAAATACTATTCCAACATCCGCCAGTTCCAAGATGAAACCGACTTTTTTCCTGCGAAGGTCATGACGGCGGCCGCCGATTGGTTGAAGAAGCCCAGGGCCGCGAACCCGTTCTTCCTTCAGGTGGAATCGTTTGACGTCCACGAGCCGTTCGATGTGCCCGAGCCATACGCATCCCTTTATGGCGATGCCTCTGCACGGGACCGCTTCACACTCTGGCCACCATATCAGGATGCCGCGCGTCAAGCCGACTTCTTCGAGCAGGCGTCGGAGGAGGAACTTGCTTTCGTCCGGTCACAGTACGGCGCGAAACTCACGATGACCGATCGTTGGTTCGGGAAGCTGTTAGAAACGCTGGATGACCTTGATCTCTGGAAAGATACAGCCGTTATCGTCACCACGGATCACGGCCATGATCTCGGTGAGCGTGGTGGCTATGGCAAACAGTTCCCTCACTTCGATAGCCACGCCAACATTCCACTGATGGTCTGGCATCCGAACCTTCAGGGCGAAGACGACAGCGTCACGTCATTGACGTCGACTGTGGATATCTTTGCGTCGGTTTTGGAAATGGCTGGCGTCGCCCGCCCTGCCCAATCGCATTCGCATTCCTTCGTTCCGCTGTTGAAGGGCGACGCGTCGCAAGCTCGCGAAACGGTCATTTATGGAACCTTCGGCCAAGGCATCTGCTGCACCGATGGAGAGTGGACACTGATCCAGCCACCCGACCGCACGAAACCTCTCCACGCCTACTCAACTATGATCCCGACGACCATTGAGCCACAGGATCGAGCCATCGACCACGGAAACTACATTCCGGGAGTCTCCATTCCTCAGTGGAAGATACCGATCTCACCCGATGGCCCGGGCGATCGTCGGGCCTTGGACAGCGAGCCGTTGCTCTACAATCGACGTATCGATCCGCGGCAGGAGACCAACCTTTGGGCCAAAGAGTCGGGCCAGCAAACGCGCATGCGGCACTTGATGCGGGACCATTTGCAAAGATACGGCTCGCCGGAAGAACTCTTCCAACGGCTAGGACTTGATGACTGACCCTAGGTAGACCGTCGTCCGGCGGGTCGCAATCTAAGGCCACACAGAAACCATTCGCCATAAACGTAGCAGCGCATGGTTCCAAGAAGTCAGATCGGGCATCACTCGCACTCATTGGGTGAAGACTTTACGCTCAGGGCCTTCCACCACCCAAAGGCAGCAGTCGTTAATCGCTGCGGGCGCTTCTATTCCCGCACCGCGTCACAACTTCTTTTTTAGCGTCATCACAGGTGCGGACGTTCCAACCCAGGCGCTCAGGGTCCCGATGTCCATGGAACGAGAATGTTCTGTGGGCATGCGGTCGTCCGCCTTGGTAGACGCCATCGAACAGGGCTTTTGTTCCCGACGACGTCCGCCAATGCGGACGCAGTACTCCGGACTTCAGTTAACCGTGGGCGTGTTGCAGATCATTGATCCCTCACTTTAATCCGGATAGCCCAAACCAGTGACACGACTTTCGAGAACAGCATCGCCGCCGTCAAACGGCTCCGGAAATCGAAGCACTGAATTGCGTGTTCTCGATTGCGTGTTCTCGGCCGAAAGCTTCCGGATTGTCCATAGACCGATACCGCACTTTCCACTCGAAAATCCGGAATAGCCGAACAGAGACCACGCGAAGCGCGCGCAGCACCCGCACATCGAAGCGTGGGCCCTGCGGCGTCGCCGTTGCTCTTAGTCCCCTGATCCACCGAGCAATCCTCGACCGGCAAGGTTGCGCATCAAATGTGATGCACCGAACGACCAAGTTTCGCACTCGGTCGACAGTCTTACTTGATTGCACAATTCGCCCAACCGGTCGTTAGCGATCGTGACGAAATCTCCAACGTGATGCGTGAAGCCCTGGCCGGGTGCATCTCGGTCTTCGATCGGCGCAAAGGACGTGCCGAGGAACAGAACCAGGCCATCTGGATACTGGTGATGTCGCCCGGTAGTTTGCGAGACGAGATCCAATGGGTCACGGCTGATTTCGGCCATCGAACTATGACCCCGCAACCGGAAGCCGTCGTTCCCATCCACGCTTAAACTCAGCTCTGCCTGCCGGACGTCATCCATCCCATAGGTGTCATCGAACAAACGTATGAATGGTCCAATGGCGCAGGATGCGTTGTTATCCTTGGCTTTGCCCAATAGAAGCGCCGACCGCCCCTCAACATCCCTCAGATTGACGTCATTGCCAAGCGCTGCGCCTTTCACTGTGCCGCTGGAGTCAACCGCCAGAACAATCTCCGGCTCTGGGTTGTTCCATTGCGAAATCGGGTGAAGGCCGACGTCCGCCCTGTGCCCGACCGAAGACATTATCTGGGCCTTGGAGAAGACCTCGGCATCTGGACCAATTCCAACTTCGAGGTACTGTGACCAAATTCCTTCTTCGATCAAAGCTGCCTTGACGTCCGCCGCCTCTGGCGATCCCGCCTTCAGGTTCCGAAGACTAGTGCCGATAATGGCGGTCACTCTTTCACGGATCGATGCCGCCCGATCCGCATTCCCGGCCGCGCGCTCCTCTATCACTCTCTCGATCATCGATTTCGCAAAGGTCACACCACACGCCTTGACAGCTTGGAGATCGATCGGAGCCAAGAGACGAACACCGTGAGCTTTTCCCGCCTCCAAGATCGTCCGGGCGTCTGCGATCACTTCGCCCTTGGCATGACGAACGAATTCCGCCGGGCTTTCGTGTTCAATCACATCCCTCGACAATGGCGCGGCGCGACTTGTGATATCCACAATCATCTGATCGCGAACGGTGACTATTGCGGGTCCGTTAATATCGTCTCGCCAAACTCGGCCTAAGAACGTCCCTTCACGCAGAAATAGTGTATCGACCATGGTCCACGTTCCTCCATCTCATAATTATGTTGCTAGAAAACACTGATCGTCGCCTGCCGTGCGCTGGCCAGTATTTGGTAAAATAGCGCCCGTTGCCTACCTGTTGGAGCTCAGAGAACGCTCAAGCAGGACCGCGGCAATGATGATCGTGCCGATTGCCGTGCCTTGCCAGTAGGGGTCGATTCCGAGCAGGTTCAAACCATTGCGGATGCAAACCATGATGAAAACGCCAAAGAACGTTCCGATGATCGAACCGCGGCCGCCGAAAAGGCTTGTGCCCCCGATCACCACGGCCGCAATCGCGTCAAGTTCCAGGCCCGTCCCACTTGTCGGATCGACCGAACGAATTCGCCCGGAGAGGAATGCCGCCGCGCACGCGCATAGTGCTCCTGAGATGACGTAGACCATGACCCTGTAGCGTTCTACGGAAAGTCCGGCCACACGGGCAGCTTCGGGGTTCGATCCGACCGCGTATAAGGTGCGTCCGATTTTTGTTCTTGTTAGTACCCAGTAGGTAATTCCGTAAAGGGCAATCAGAAAGATGACATTTACGGGGACACCTCCGACCATTCCCATAGCCAAGTCTGCTAGTTGTGGCGGTAGATCGATGATCGAACGCGCTCCGCTCAGCAAATATGTCAGGCTGCGCCCGATAGATAGCATTCCTAACGTGACGATGAATGCCGCGACGCGACCACGTTCAATTATGTAGCCGTTGAGAAAACCAACGAATGCTCCGGTCATTAATCCAATCAGAAGACCAGGCGCAAAGCCTACTATAGGAAAGCTAATCCCCATCACTACCCCGGTCAGCCCGACAGTCGATCCGACCGAAAGATCGATTCCTGCTGTGAGGATTACCAACGTCAGTCCCACGGCGAGAATGCCTACGACTACCGACTGGTCCAGAACGTTTAAAATGTTGTTGTAGGTGAGGAAGTATGGACTGGACAGACTTAACACCACCACGACCATAGTCGTCAGGAGTAGCATGCGCACCTCAAGCGAGCCGCCAAGACGATCAGCCAGGGTTTTCTTTCGTGCGGTGATATTGCCGTTAACGGTTGTCATGCTGCGGTACTCTCAGATGGATAAAGGAAGGTTTGGATCAAGTCGCCGAATTCGGTGTCGCTGGGCAGCCGGTCAGAAGACACATCCACTAGGCCAATGAAGCCCATCGATTGGCCACGCTTGCCACGCAGTGGGACGACCGCCTTATTTCCGCCTTCGCTCTGGGCGAACGGACTTTCAGCGACAGCTAACGAGACGCCTCGCTTAAATCCATGCCCGGACTTCGCCTCGCCTGCACTCTCGAAGCAGAAGATGCGCTCTTCGTCGCGGTGAAACCAAACGGCCGTTCCGTTGAACCGATCGGAGAGCATGCCTAGCAACTCGCCGACTTGCCCTGCCGATGTGCGCGGCGCGGCAAGCATCGTTAGCCTCTCGATGTCGAGATATGCGGATGGGACGTCAGCGACACTACGTCCGTCGCTCAGCACTACGACCCGATTGGAAAGGCCGAGTAACTCCTCGAAGTCAGAGCTTACGACAATTATTGCCGTTCCCTGTGCGGCCAACTCGCGCAGTGCTTTGTAGATGCTCGCCCGCGTTTCAATATCGACTCCCCGTGTCGGCTCATCGAGAATCAACAGCTTAGGATGCGCAAGGAGCCAACGCGCGATGATGATTTTCTGCTGCATTCCTCCGCTGAACTTGAGGATGTTAGCGTCTTCAAGCCGCGACACATGCAGCCCCAGTTTTTCGACGACGGCATGTGCTTCTCGCTCCACGCTCTTGTAGGTGAGCCCAAGCTTTTTTTGGAGACTGAGGTGAACCAACATCAGATTTTCGCGGACCGAAAAATCGGGCACAAGACCATGACGACGCCGATCCTCACCGACAAAACCAATACCTGCTCGTATCGAGGAAATTGGCGAACTGGGTTTGAATTCCCGACCGAACAATTCGACGCGGCCACTTTCTAGAGGACTCAGTCCAAAAATTGCTTCCACGGTTTCCGTGCGGCCCGCTCCGACCAACCCGCCCAGGCCAAGAATTTCGCCGACTCCGACCTCAAAGGTCACATCTCGTACCATCCGGCCTGCTTTTAGACCTTCGACACGCAGTGCTGTTTTCGGAAAACCTTCAGTCGAATTTTCGCGCTGAGCGTAGACGTCCCTTAATTCCTTGCCGACCATCAGTCTAATAAGTTCATCGGCATTCACCGACGCGGTGGCAACGCCCGCGGCCACAAGTGCGCCCTCCCGCAAAACGCTTAGCCGATCGGTTGCGGCGAAGATTTCTTCCATCCTGTGTGTCACAAGAATTAAGCCGTGACCCCGCAGAGCTAGCCGTTGAGTGAGCTCAAGCAGTTTGTCGCATTCGTATGGTGAAAGTGATGTGGTTGGCTCGTCGAGTAGAATTATTCTGGAATTAAGCGCGAGAACTTTCAAGATTTCCACGATCTGGCGATTGGCCATCGAGAGGCTTTCAACCCGGTCATCCAAGCTGAACTGCATATCGATCTTCAACTCGGCTATCAGTTCGTCGGCTCGTGCGCGTAGCTGTCGCCAGTTGAGGCGACCAGGTCGCCCCAGCTCCGGCATAAAGATGTTTTCCAGCGCAGTCAGATGAACTGCGAGGCTAGTTTCCTGCGTGACCATAGCCACCCCGGCCGTGAGTGCGTCGCGGGGTGACCCGAAGGCTGCCTCATTTCCCATGATTTTCAACGTACCGCCGTCTGGTCTGTGCATCCCGGCGAATACGCGCGACAGTGTGCTTTTCCCAGCGCCGTTGGCTCCGACCAGCGCATGAACCTCTCCCCGTGCGAGCGAAAAATCGACTGACTTCAGGGCATGGGTGGCACCGAAACGTTTTTCGATGCCCATCGCCTCGAGTAAGTTAGGGCCGCCAATCATCTCACCTCCCACGGTGACCTCCTCACAAAATCATCCTCGTCGTCTTTTTATGATAGCGCTAACGTAAACTGTGTGGCAATAGTCGAATTCATCAGATTTTGTCTAGCCGCACATGGAGGAGCCACGGCGGCGGGTTTATGTTCGGAGGTCATAGCCATGCCAGACAACGACTATGTTTTTGAGTTCGTCGATGCCCATCATCATCTTTGGGATCTAAACCGCCTCTATTACGGATGGCTGACTGACAAGCCGTTCGTCGGCCATCCGTCGGGTGATTATTCGGCGATCATGAAGGACTACCTTGTTACCGATCTTCAGGCTGAAGGCGCATCCGTAAACCTCATCAAATCCGTCCACATTGAAACTGCGGATGGGGAAACTGACACTGTTCGCGAAACGGCGTGGCTACAAGAAGTCGCCGATGAACACGGGATGCCAAACGGAATTATCGCACGAGCAGACCTCGCTGCTGAAAATGCAGCCTCCGAGCTTGACCGTCATATGGAGTACGGCAATTTTCGTGGCGTCCGTATGCTTTCGTTCATCGGACTGGATTTTCTGGACAACAGCGACTTTCGCAGGGGGTTCAGCGAACTTCAGAAGCGCGACCTCATCTATGACATGGACGCGGGCTGGCCGCAGATGGGAAAGGCGTATGACCTTGCCCGTGACTTCCCGGATTCAAAGATCATCCTTGGCCATTGCGGGTTTCCAAAAGAACGCACTGTCCCCTATTTCCACGCCTGGAGAAATGGCATTCGGAAGCTGGCGACAGCTCCAAACGTGGCTTGCAAGCTGTCGGGGCTAGCCATGGTGGACCACAACTGGACTGTTGAAACCATTCGTCCCTGGATCGAAACATGCATAGAATACTTCGGACCTGACCGGTGCATGTTCGGTACCAACTGGCCGCTCGATGGTCTGCACAGTGACTACCCGACCGTAGTGAACGCGTACCGCGAGATCGTGTCGTCGTATTCAAATACGGAGAAACGCAAGCTGTTTCGTACCACTGCGGAAACCTGGTACAAAATTTAAGTCAAATCATACGGCATTAGGCTGTGCCCCGTCGTATCAGCTGATGGCCCAACGACAGTGAATTAGTCGGGATCTCCGTACCGTCGAGGCGAGCAAGCAACATTCTTGCCGCCTCGATGCCCATTTGATCTGGTTGAATTTTCACAGTCGTCAGGGCTGGCGAGACCAAAGCAGCCAAATCGTAATTCCCAAATCCGCATATAGCCAATTGCTCCGGTACTCGGATGCCCCTTCGATTGCACTCGAGCAAAGCAGAGAGAGCCAAGCTATCCGCGGAAAAGAATATCGCGTCGGTAAGCGGTTGTCGCTGGAGGACCTGGTCCAGCCCATCGATACCGTCCTGAGTACTCATCGGCATTGTCAGTTCGATACGACAGGCAGGCTCCAATCCTGCCTCCGATAAGGCTCTCGACAAACCGGCGTATCGCCCAGTTGCACGTGGGTCCTGATCTGCTGCGCCTCCGACAAAGGCAATTTTCTTCGCGCCGCGTTTCACAAATAGGGAACCCACATCGTAACCTGCAGCCACGTTTGAAAACCCGGTCGCAAGATCCAACGCCGGCGCATCCGTATCCCAGGTTTCAACCACTGGCACTCCACTTTGCCTGAGAAGCGCGCGGGCATTGGCAGTGTGGTTCAGACCGGTGAGAATGAATCCGAGCGGCCGTCGCTCCAGCAGCGTCTTAATCATCTGCTCTTCGCGCTGCTCGGAGTATTCACTGTTTCCGATGACAACGGATATTCCCCGGGGTTCAAGGGTATCGATTATTCCCTTAACCTGAGCCGAGAAGGCAGAACTCGATAGGGTCGGAATGATGACCGAGACCACGCGGCTGGTGTTTGAAGCGAGATTCCGCGCAGCTTCGTTGGGAATGTAATTGAGATCGCGGATTGCTTCTTGAACCCGTGTGCGGGTCTCTTCGGCCACCAACTCTGGTCGACCAATTACGCGCGACACGGTCTGTGCGGAAACCCCCGCTCGCATTGCGACGTCCGTCATTGTGATGACCGACAAGTCGGCTGATGCACCCCTAGATCTCTTACCGCGCATTGACACCTTCATATGTTGGCGTTATCACTGTACTCGATTGTTAGCGCTATCACAATGGCTTGATCACCAGATAACGCGACGGTTGATTAGAGCGGGACTGGCACACGCAAGTAGCTCAGTCAAGCTCTTGGGAGGAAGCGAACTGCACCGTTCAGGCGGGCATCACCCGGTGGCACAGCCATCGACTTGGGAGGAAATGATGAAATTCACAAGACGTAGTATCATGGCGTTTGCGAGTTCGGCAGTTCTCGCCGGAACCATAGGGATGTCAGCCGCTCACGCCGCCGAGAAGCAAATCGTTTACCTATCGGCTGGCCTCGAGGCACCGTTCTGGCGCTATGTATCCAAGGGTGTTGAGGACGCAGCGAAGGAACACGGCTACAAGTTTGTCGCACTGGATTCCCGCAACAACGCGCAGAGCCAGTTACAGAACGCCCAGGACGCTATTGTTAAGGGCGCAACGGGGATCGTGCTCTCGCCAACTGACTCTTCGACCGCGCCCGCCGTTCTCGATCTGACAGCCAGGGCTGGCATCCCGACAAGCTTCGCGGGCATTGGCACTGTCTCCGGCGAATATACGACGTTTGTTACGTCTGATGACGAGGCCGGAGCATATTCCGTTGGACAGGAACTCGCGAAGGCATTCAAAGCAAAAGGATGGGAAGCCGCAGATATCGGGCTCGTCCAGATCTCGCAGGCTCGCCAAAACGGCGTCAAACGTACCAACGGATTTGTAAAGGCGGTAACCGAAGCGGGCCACAAGATCGTCGCGCGAAACGAGATGCAGTTGTATACGGCAGATGAGACCTTCAGATACGTCCAGGACATGCTGACTGCAAACCCTGGGCTTCGTGGCATCTTTGTCCAAACCGATACTCCGACCCTTGGGGCCGTCCGAGCAATCGACGCGATGCGACGGAGCGGCGATACACTCGTTGTCGCGTTCGACGGCGTGCCGGAATTCATTAGCCTGATCGAAAAGGGATCAATTGTCGCTAGTGGCATGCAACAGCCGTATCTGATGGGCAAGACGGCGGCTGAAAGCGTAATCCAGAAAATCGAGGGTGGCGCGCCTAAAAAGGAAGTCGTTTTGCCGATTCTGACAGCGACCGCAGCAGATATTCAAAAGCTGCTGCCCGACATCAAGCAGAGTGTTTTCGCTGGCGAGGTTAAGTGACTGTCTCGAAATCACCAAATCCAAATGGCGGCCCTTGGGCCGCCATTTTGCATTCTGGTACATCACCTATCTCTTAGGCAGCATATGCCAACAGGCTCAAATCCTGCTAGCCAGATAGGCCGCTTGAATGTCGGCAACCGCCTTACCTGCAGATGTTCCCTCGTCGAAAGCATGTCTTAAAATGGCAGAACCTTCACTCTGAAAAGGAATGTAGCCGTTGTGACGCGGACGGACATAGGCGCTTTCGAGAGTCTCCGCCGTGTTCGAATAGAAGTTCGACCAGCGTTCGTTTACTGAGGCATCGTGCCAGGCAGACCGCAGTGAGGGCTGTCCATCGTGGAATGGGATAAACCGCGTCTGCGCATCATCCGCCATCAACCAGAGGAGATGTTGCTTGAGCGCAGGGGTTATGTCGCAGCGGCGGGAAATACCGATCCCAGTCCCGCCCAACGTCGAGCCCGGTCGACCGCCGATTGCCGCGCGGGGTGCATTTTGAAAGGTGATTGGCTTCGATGCAGATGGGTCTGCGTAATTGACGTAGCCGTAGATCAGTGGGCAAAGCAGAACGTCGTCATTCGCGGCCATGTGGCCAAGAATACCAATGGGGTTAAACGGACGCACAGCGATTGGACTGCGGGACTGCAGATCAGCCATGATCTCAAATGCAGCCTCACCCACTTTCTGTGAAACAAGCACCGCCGGGTCCAGCTCCGAAGGAGGCTCGCCCAGCGCAGTGGCGATAGCGAGGTAAGAAACGAACGCATGGGGCCCAGCCAGCGAAAGAGCGACCTTTCCAGTCGCTTCCGACACGCGCCTCACCTCGTCCCAGGTGAGCGGGACGCTGTAGTCCAATAGGTCTGAGCGAATTGCCATTACCTGTGTCGCTGCGTCCAACGGCAAAGCCCAATGCCTTCCGGCCATATGGTAGCTTGAGAGCGAAGGGCCAATGCTGCCAGCGGCCATGTTCGAAATGACGTCCTGGCTGAACACCTCTTCCAACGGCACGAGGCAGTCGTGAACGAGAGCTTCCCCGACATGCGGGTGGTCCAGAACGACAAGATCGTAGCGAGAACAAAGATCGGCGATAGGGTGAGACTCAAAACCTTCCAAGGGTTGTTTGTCCCAGTGAATTTTGAGGCCACTCGCCGTGACCTCAGCGGATTTTGATGCCGCATCCAATGCGTTGAAACCGCGGGGATGGTCCCACGTCAAAGCTTTGATCTCTTGGAAGGTCAAATTTCGCCCTCCAGGATCGCACCTGACTGTTCAAGCGACGTGATACGCTCGTCATTAAAGCCTGCTTCTCGCAGAACTTCACGAGTGTGCTGACCCGTAACAGGCGCGCCGCGCTCGATGGTAGATGGCGTCTTCGAAAACTTTATGGGAAAACCCGGAACCTTCACATGGCCTTCCGTTGGATGGTCGTACTCCACAAACGTTCCGTTGTGAGCAATTTGGGGATCTGTCATCAGGTCGTCGTAGCCGTAGACGGGCCCGCACCAAATGTCCGCGGCGCGGAGCAGCTGCATCCATTCAGCGGACGTCTTGTGCTTCAGCTTTTCGCGCGTTTTCGCGAAGATATCATCCCGGTGCGTCCATGTGTCGACTTCATCATTCATCGTAAGGAAGCTTTCTTCTCCGATGACCTCGCCAAACTTAGCGAGCTTCGGAAAAGCTACGATGATAAACCCGTCGGCGGTCGCGAAAGCCCCATAGGGAGCGCGGATGTACACGTGCGCATGAGGTTCCGCCGAGCGCTTCTGCGGCTTATTGCCGACGGTGTAGACGGCCAGTTCCTGCATCTGCAACGTGACAATCGCGTCGAGCATGTTCACCTGGACGAGCTGCCCTTCGCCGGTACGCTCGCGATGGAGAAGTGCGGCAAGCGCCCCTTCGAAGGCCGTATAGGCCGTCACCGCATCTACAAGATACTGTCCGGCGGCGTTTGGTGCCTCTCCTTCGCGCCCCGCGGAGAGCATTGCCCCTGACATGCCTTGCAGCACCAGGTCCTGGCCCGGGCGGTCCACGTATGGACCATCCTCTCCATATCCCGACATCGATACATAAACGAGGCCGGGATTTATCTTCGACAACGTCTCGTAGTCGACGCCAAGACGCTTTGCCACGCCGGGTCTGTAATTCTGAAGGAAGACGTCGGCGGTTTTGACGAGATCCATCAGGACCTCTTTTCCTTCAGGATTCTTGAGATCCACAGCCAGTGAACGTTTGTTACGATTGAGGGAAAGGAACGAAACGTTGATCTTGTTTCCTTCCGCTCCACCGGCTGCGACGTGCCTCTGCCACTCGCCAGTAACCGGCTCGATCTTCACCACGTCAGCGCCAAGATCGCCAAGGCGCTGCGCAGCGAAGGGACCTGCCATTGCAATCGAACAATCAAGAACCCGGTAGCCGGTCAAAACACCCATGTCATCTCTCCTAATTTAAATAGATCTTCGCCAGGGTGCCATCGGACGTTCGATGGCGACGCGATCTGGCCCTTGTTTGCAACTTCAATCGTTCAAGATTGGTCGGTAGGTCGTTCGGCAGTTGGTCTGCAAAGAACCATGATCTGGTTCGTCCCTTCCTGAACAACCTCACCGTTTTGATTGGTGGCACGGATATCCAGAGTGATGATCCCTCGGTTGCCTCTGCTCGTTAGCCGCTTACCGCTCACGGTTAACTGGGCTTTGAGTTGGTCACCGATGTACAAAGGACCCCCGAATTTCCACGACCAGTTCAATGCAGCGACGACGTGATAGCTTACCAAGCACCTGTTCTTCAGAGCGTCGATTAGCGAAAGACCTAGCAATCCGTGGGCAAGACGTCCCTTGAAGCCCATCTCTTTGGCGAATTCTTCGTCTACGTGGACCTGCGTGAAATCCCCGGTGAGACCAGCGAAAGTGAGGACATGATGTTCCCCAATGGTTATCGCGGGCGTATCGTAAACGTACCCCTCATCGATATCCTCGTAATAGTTTTTCTCGCTGAGCAGCATTGGTTACTCCACTTCCACGGCGCTGTGCGCCTCGCTTGACTTCAACATTGCCGCGACGACCTGGACCGACCGTAGACCAGACAATGCCGTCCCGCAGTTCTCCACGGCCTTCCCGAGGCACAGATCGACAAATGCGTGCACTGGTTCGACGCAGGTATAAGCACCCTGCCCCGGGTCGATCGGGAAATCCTCGTCGCTTCCATCGGTGCGACGAAGCCAAAGGCGCTCCCGCTCGACATCGAGCAGCAAAACACCGTCGGTGCCAAAGAGACGAATATCGACTTGAAAGGGTGAGCCGGGCGGTAGAGATGCCGATCCGGACAGCGAGCCGGTAACGCCGTTCTCGAAGGTCACGGCCAAGGCATTGTGGATGTCAGTGCCGATCTCGGACTTCCCGGTCAAAGCGTAAACTGTCTTGGGCTCCAGGTCGGTCAGGTAGAACAGTCCGCCCAACATATGCACAAGTTGCCCCCACCCGTAACCGCCGCTTCCAGCGGTGGTCCAGGTAGCGCTCTCGGGCTGGAACATCTCGTCTTCCGTACCCTGCAAATGGCCACCGGACATGAGGTCCTCAATGGGCGTAGCCATCTGAGCTACGAGATGGCGAATTCGTCCAATCTTGCCGCTTTCCACCATGCGTCTTGCTGCCTTGAAGTAAGGCTGAAAGCTCCACCCGTATGGCACCAAAATCTCCTTGCCGACCTTTTCGGCGAGAGCCTTGAGCGCCTTGGCATCTTCCACGGTCGTCGCCATCGGCTTCTCGACCATGACGTGGCAGCCTTTTTCCAGCGCGGCAGAAGCGTGCTCGGCGTGGAGAAAATGAGGAGACGCGATTATCACTGCGTCGAGTTCGCACTCCGACAGCAATTCCCTGTAATCTTCGAACCCGCGCGCAAAGCCAAAGGTCGATCGGACTTTTTCAAGTTCGTCTTTGCCCGGTCGTACAATGCCGACCAACTCCACGTCACGACGTGACTTCAGGATCGGCAGATGGTTCGCGACACACCAAGATCCCGCGCCGATCACTCCGACGCGAAGTTTGTCGCTTTGGGACAAATGTTCTGTCATATCATCCTCCGAATGCTCGCGGGCCCGTCACTGCTGCAAACCAATGCCGGGGATGAACTTGGGCCTGTCCATCAGCTTTCGGAAGTTGTCGGTGACGTTGACTTCGGGATCGACGAAATAGGAGGGGTAATCGACCCCTGACACCAGAGCGATATTGCCCCACGGATCCAGCGCCCCCGACCGCACGATGACCTTGGCCTTTTTTGCCAGTTCTCCGACGGTCTCCTCGTACGTTACGGGAGAGAAGTCGCGTTCATCGAACCAGGTGCAAAGTGAGCGATAGAGTGGAATGTTGTGGTCCTGTACTTCCTTCGCGAACATCACCTTCTCAACGATGAGTTCCGGCGCGATCAGTTCATAGAGTTGGGCCAACGTCGGTAGGTTCGCGCCGATAGCGAGGTCGACGCGCCACGCATCGCGCGGAATGGGAAATCCGGCATCAACGATCATCATGATCTGGCCGTGCCCCATTGCCGCTATCGCCTCGGAAAGCTGCTGATTAAGGATACCTGTACGCTTCATGATGTTTCCTCCGGTTAAGCTGCGGCGATCGCATGATCGAGCTCAGCATGAGTGACTTTGTTGATTTCTTGCTCCACCTTGCCCTGTTTGAAGAGCAGGATCCGGTCAGCAAGACTGGCGAGTTCGAGGGAATCCGACGATGTAAACACGACAGCTGCCCCTGCATCGGCGATCGAGCGCAGGATATGATAGATCTCTGATTTCGCGCCGATGTCGACGCCACGAGTGGGGTCGTCCAGCAAGAGAATAGACGGCTGCATCACGAGCCATCGGGCCAGCAGCGTCTTTTGCTGATCGCCACCGGAGAGCGAGGTGATGCGATTAAAAAGCGAAGCTGTACGAACGGACAGACGTCGGATGTTTTCTAAAGCCCTGGACACGCGCTCCGTCTTTGAAGTCGCGTGCATCGCCTCATTCGTAGCCTCCGCATTTTTTAGAACGCTCATCAACGGCAAAATGCCATCGAGCAATCGATCGGCGGGAAGATAGGCAAAGCCCGCTCGGATAGCTTTTCGGGGTGACGGAGAAGCGTATAGCGCCCCGTTTATTTCGATCGTTCCAGCAGACATTTTCCTCAATCCGAAAATGTGCTGCAGGACCGATGACGGTCCAGCGTCAGGGAGGCCAGCGAGCGCGAGTATTTCGCCTTTGCGGATATCGAGAGATGCGTCGGTCAACTGATACCCGGCCAAACCTGATATCCGGGCTATCGCGGGCCGACTGTCTAGCGTGCTGTCCCACCGGTGTGGATAGATATCCGAAGGCATTCGGCCGAGCATGGTCTCTACGATCTTTTCGTGGTCCAGCTCTACCGCGGGTCGCGTTGCGATCAACTTGCCGTCGCGGATGACCGAAATCCGGTCGGCGATCGAGAAAATTTCGCCAAGCTTGTGAGAGACGTAAATGATCGTTACGCCTCTTGATTTCAGATACTTTATCCTGTCGAGAAGGCGTGCCGCTTCGATCGCGTTAAGGGCCGATGTGGGTTCATCGAATATGATCACCCGCGCATCCCACGTCAGAACCTTCGCGATCGCCACGAGTTGTTTGTCAGAGGTCGACAATGAACCGACCTGGGTGCCGGGATGAATCTTGTCCTCCTGCAATTCAGCAAGAGCCTTCTTCGCCCGTCGCTCCATCAAAATTGCAGAGGGCTTCACAAGTCCATGATCATCGATGCCTATGGCGATGTTCTCGGCAACTGTGAGGTTGTCGAAAAGGTCGAGCTCTTGATGGACAACGCCGATGCCAACTTTGAGGGCGTCACGAGGCATGGTGATGTGCAGCGCTTCTCCATCAGCCCCAATCAACGCGCCCTCGGTTGATTGATAGACCCCGGCGATAAGTTTGATCAGGGTGGACTTCCCCGCCCCGTTCTCACCGACCAGAGCGTGAACCTCACCCTCCCTGAAGTCGATATTCACGTTGCGCAGGGCCCAGAAGTTTCCAAAGGACTTGCCCAGATCACGTAGTTCTAGCGCCGAGGTCATTCTCATTCTCTCCGGTATTGAAGTGCTGCTCGCCTATTCGGCCTGATGATCAGCGACGTTTGCCTTGTCGATGACCTCGACACCCGTGTCTGTGTGAGTGGGCGGCAACACGCCCTCGGAATAGATCTTGTCCAACACGACCACCGCATCGTGACCCTGACGCTGTGGGTTCTGAGTGATTGTCGCGGTAAGCGATCCGGAAACAATTCCTTCGCGGCTCTGTGGCAGCAGGTCAGAGCCAACCACGGGGATCTTACCTGCCATGCCGTTGCGCTCGAGGTACTGGCCGATCGCCGGGAAACTGCAGCAATCAAGAGAGATGATGCCCGTGATATCGGGGTTCGCCAGAACTGCGTTCTCGATAGCGGAGTAGATCTGTTGCGGCTCGTTCGACGTGTTGATCACGCCGGCGACGGCAATATCAGGGTGTTTGGCAAGCGCCTGCCGGACGCCGTTCTCGCGGTCCTTGGACCATTGAGCAGCAGCATCCACCGTGAAGACGAGAATCTTCCCTTTTTCGCCCATGGTTTTCACCAGGGTCTCGCCCATGACAACGCCCGAGTAGACCAAATCCTGGCCGACGAACGTCAAACGGCTCGACGCCGGGTTATCGGTGTTGAACGTCACCACCGGGATGCCTGCGGCCAGCGCCTTGTTGATCACTGGCGCTAGGGCGTCGGTCGACGATGAGGATATTGCGATTCCGTCAACGCCCTTGGTGATCCAGTTCTCAAGCTCCGCCACCTGCTTTTCGGCACCGCCTCCAACAGGGCCAGTGAAGAGCGCGTTGACATTGAGCTCCTTGCCAGCCAACTCCGCACCTTTTCGCATCGGTACGGCCACGGACAACGCCGGATCGTGATAGGACACGACGAAGGTCGGCTTTTCCTTCTTTGCAGCTCGATCCTTAATCGCTGGTGAGAGCTGGAAGTCCGCTGCCATTGCAGTTGTCGCCATTGCGACCGAAATGATCGCACTGATAATGGATGCACGTTTCATGGTCTGTCTCCTCCACAGTTAAACGATTTACTTCTTTGAAGTTAGTCCGCCGATCAGCGCTGCAGTCAGTACGACAGCGCCAATTAGAGTGGTTTGCCAGAACGGCGTCACGCCAAGCAGAATGAGGCCATTCCTGACAACGCCAATCAAAAGGACACCGAGCAAGGTGCCTAGAATAGAGCCCTCACCACCGCCAAGCCTGGTCCCCCCGATAATGACCGCAGCGATCACATCAAGTTCCAACCCCGTGCCGGTAACTGGCTGTACGTTTTCAAGAAAACCGAAATTTACGATACCGCCGAACGCCGCGAGCAATCCGGCAAGCGCAAAGGCAAATATCTTGGTTCGACCGACAGGAACTCCGATGACCCGAGCAGCTCTGTCGTTCCCGCCGACCGCAAAGACGTGAAAACCGAACGTCGTCTTATGCAAGACCAGATAGCCAAGAATGGCCACGGCGATGAGAACGAGGACCTGATTGGAAAGTCCTCCGATGAGACTGCCTTGAGCGATGTACGTGATAATAGGACCGAACCCGGCACCATGTGGAAGCGAAACGGGCATCCCATCGCTCATGACGAGCGTAGCCCCGCGAATGAGATAGAGTGTCCCCAAAGTCGTGATGAAGGACGGGATACGCCCCGCAACGGTAATAGCTCCATTCAAGACGCCGATTGCGACACCGAAAGCTAGTGCAATCGTAATCGCAAGAACTTCGGGAATTCCCTGAAGGAGAAGCATTCCAACGAGCATGCCGGCGAAGCCGTAGAGGGATCCTACAGAGAGATCGACCTCCGAAATGATCAATACATAGGTCGCACCGATGGCGAGAACCCCCAGCAGTGATATTTGGCGCAGAAGGTTCAGCAGATTGACCGGCAACAAAAAAACGGGGCTTGATAGCGCAAACACCACGCATAGCAAAAGAAGTGCGGCTAGTACCCCGGCCTCTCTCGTTACAAGAATGTTTTTTGCCGAACGTGTTGCACGATGACTGGCATCAGTGGCTGTCGTTTGCGCCATTACCGCACCTCCCTTAAACCCGAGCACTAGATTTCGGCCTCCTGCCAAAATTATGCTAGCGCTATCAGTGCACGTTTGATAGCGCTAACAGAAATTGCTGTCAACGCGGTTTCGTTTTGCTATTTGGATTTAAGTGTGGGTTGGGATTGTCTGACGACGGGTTGAGGTTGCGCTAAAGTCCGGACTGCTCCGTCTGCTTTGCAGATGCTCCGGCTTCCGCTAGTTCAAGACGCCGCGGACGCTGCCCGGCGGGCAAACTTGGCAAGCAGCTTCTTCAGTCCGAGCTCGCTTACCAGATGTGATGCCTCGTCTGCGGGCAACCAGATCAAGGCCCGTTCACCCCGTTCTGGAAACGCAAAGCTTACTCTCCGTGTCTCCAAAAGGTGGACCTGCACCAGCGCGGGCACAGTCTCTCCGTTTGCGAGAACCTTGTCGTAGGTGAAACTTCCAAAAGCCTTCTTTTTGACGCGACCCTTGACGCCTGCCTCTTCCCACGCCTCCTGCTTAGCGGCTTGGTGTGGATCGAGGCCCTTGATCGGCCAACCCTTTGGGATCGTCCATCGTTTGGTTTGCCGTGTGGTGATGAGCAAAACCTCCGCAACACCGAATGCGTTTGCTCGGTGACACAGGCCCCCAACCTGTTCGACGACGCGCTTTCGCTCAAGCGCGTCACCACGGCGAAGTATTTGGGAAAGGTAGGACATTTGCATCCTCACTACGCCACGAAAGGAACCTGCACGCGGTTGGTGCGGGTTCCTTTCAGGCATGCTCTGCACTGCCTGCTAATGCTCATGTCTGCTATCGCTGCCAAAGCATAGTTGCAGCATCACTAATGTGATCGACTATCACTAACGGACGGTTAACGCCGCGATAATCGAGAGGAAGAGCTTCGAACGTACACAAATTCGGCCATGATGTACCGTTTGCTAATGTGCTTAGGTTAGCATTGGTCGTAACAGTCGATCGTAAAGGGTTGGAACGGTTCTTGCGTAGTTTCTAAAGTTACGTTTTTGGAGAAGTGGCTGTAGTGTTTCGATACAAATCCCGAGATTTCCCGACAGTCCTTCTGGTCTCCAACGGGATCACTATCAAAATCAGGACACTCGTAGACGCCGCTGAGGCATTGCTTACTCGCTGGCCGGACGATGATGGCGAGGATTATGTTGTCGCCGTCAGATGCTGTTTGGACGCCATAACCGGGGTTGGCCATGCGGATATCGCGAGAAGGACGTTAATGAAGGCGGCTGAGGAAGCCGGTATGCGGGTGATTGCATTGGCATCGGATATCGAAACAATCGGCACGTCGGATAAGGATGCGGCCTGATTTCGCATCAGCGGTCGAGTTCGTTTCCCGTTAACGCGAGGCGCGGTGTGGGCATCGAGTTCTTCGATAACCGCAGCGAGAGGGGGAACACCAAGCTTCCGCGCGGCGATAACCAAAGGTGCCTTTCGCTCAAGGTTGGTGCCGCTGCAGTCGAAACGTCGAGTTCGAAGCAATCCTCGCTCACCCCCGCGAGCAGATTCCGCGGATCCGTCGCTATCAACTTTGGCCCCCAAGATTTTGGGGTTTGAGTTTTAAAGTGGGAGAGGCCATTTGAGGTGAAGTTGACTGGCTCGGCTCGATGCCCCATGCGGGAACCCCCACTCGCAGCCGGGTCGGCCAACTCTCTAAACCGGCGAACTCCGATCAACAGTGCGAGCTTATCGCCCCAATTGAAGAGTGGAACGGCACCCAGAGGGTCTTGATTTCGGCGTTCAACAGACCGGACTGGACCGTCGGGTCTTCCGTGCCGAGCTTGGTAGCTTCGGCGAGCGTGTCGACCTTGAGGATCGGGAAACCGGCGTCTTCAAGCTTGCCATTAAGGCCGCCCTCTTCCTTTATGAAAGGACCGCTCAGAACGACGAGGCCCTTGTCGTGAAGCGAGCTTACGTAGTTGGCGTGATCCATGAAGCCATGGCTGCTCGCTATACGGAGTGCCGGCAACCCACTTGGGTCCTGGGCTCAGGAAGACGACATAGTAATATGGGCCTTCGGTGTCGCATGGTCTTTCTCCTTGATTGCGCGTTCTAGTCTCAACAAGCGCGATGACCGGAAGATAAGGAGAATCGAGGCATCCCAATAGAATGATCCGACCAACACCACTCATGCGGTCCGCGTATAAGTTGAACCAATGTCCGGCTCCGGCGTTTTGCGACAAGACAAGGAGTTTGCCAGTGCCACATGAGAGACTTTCTACCGACCTAGCAAGGCCCGGCTATCCCGACGCGTGGACGCTTGAAGCGGCGCATGAGACCGTGAACGACTACCTGAGATTTGTGCGGGATAATGTTGTGGGCAGCGACCTCGTCGACGAGGTCGAGCTGCCACTCCCCAAACCGATTATCGTTGAAGCGTTTAGAAATGTTATTGCCGCTGAAGACCGGCGCGAGATGCGCGTCCTATTAATGAAGGCAGCGCTTACCCTTTCGCAATATCACGTCCGCCTGGGCGAGCGTATCAGGATTAAGGCAACGACGACGTCTGGGAGGCGTCTACAAGCAGATAGCCGTTTCGCACAAAAATTCAGCCGAAGCCTAGAAGCTACAGCGGCCGAGCGCCTCCGCCTAACCGAATTGTTTCAAAGCGACCTCAAGCTCGGTACGCATTAAGACCTACGAGTTATTGGTCTACCGGATCGTTCTGGTCCGCGCCTCGCGTTCCCGTTGGGCGACATTGTCGCAAATGGCGCGGTTTCGTCCTGCACTCTTGGCCAGATAAAGCGCCTTGTCCGCCCGCGAAATGAGATCATTCATATCGCTCTCATCACCACCACGAGCGAACGCCACCCCGATACTGGCTGTCAACGTCAGCGTCTGTTCGCCCTCAAGCGGAATACGCATCGACTCGATCCGGCGGCAAAGGAACGTGGCCTCCAAAATAGCCTGCTCTTCGCTTATAGCGTTGTAGACGATGACAAACTCCTCGCCGCCATACCGCGCCGCGAGAGAGTTGGGGAGCGTGTCCATTGACAACAACAATTGGGCCAAGCTCTGGAGGCACTGATCTCCGACCTGATGTCCGAAGCGGTCGTTAATAGACTTGAAGTGATCGAGATCGATCATCAACACCGCAGTTCCGCCGAACCCATTTTTCTCCAAGGCTGATTTCAAGAATGCCTCGAAGGTCCGACGGTTTGCCAGGCCCGTAAGCGAATCCTCCTCCGCCAAAGCCTGAAGGACGACGTTCTTGCGCCGGAGTTCGCTCGTCGCCTCGCCATAAGAGACAACTGCATCCCCGATCATCGCCAGTTCCGTTAGAATTGGACGAGACCGAGCGGGTATGGTGTTGGTGCTCTCACTGATCCGGTGGAGGTTAGCAATCGCCGACAAAATCGGCTTCGCAAGATGCCGACGGGCAAGCAAAAGCACGACAATGCAGAACAATCCCGGCATCAACACCGTGAGCAACACCGTATATCGTGTGCGGGCAGCACCCGACTCGATTTCCTGCGCCAGCATGTCCGCCGACAACGCCGCGTCGCCGCTCAATTCCTTGGCCATCTCGTCCACGGTCTTCATAGCCTCCGCATAGGCCGAGGTTGCCCGTTCCTCAAAAGTGAAGGCTGTGACGTTTTGGGTGGCGCTGTCCCTCGCCTGCTGCCGTGCGGCTGCGATTTCCTTTGCCAGGATCGCCATTCGTTTGGAGCCCGCGACCAAGGCATCGCCTGCCTCGAACGGGAAGCCCTGAGCCAGTGCCTGAACCTGAAGCTGGACCTGACGCTCCAGCCGTCTGTCTCGCGCCAAGTATATAGCCCTGATCAGGGAAGCGAGCCTCTCTGTTTTGACCGCGTTCCTTGTCTGGGAGAGGATCAAGGGTATCTGGGTTTCGCGGGTGAATTTTGCTTCTCGTTCGATCTTCGTCAGCATTACACCCGTGAAGATTGCCGCCGCAAAGGTGTATATGAGCGCGACGACCAACAGATACCTCCCTGCCGCACGCAGCGAGACCTGGCGTGACGATTTCCAACTCAACCATTCCTTCGACATCAGAGGGCTCAATAGATGCTGAATGGGAAGTAGGCGTCGTTGATCCGGTCGTACGTCCCGTCGAGTTTGATCTCTTTCAGTGCGGCATTGACCCGTTCGATAAGCGCCTTGTTGCCTTTGTGAGCAGTGATGTGGGCCGAGCTCTGCAGGAAGTCGCTGGAAATTGGGTCGCCGACGTAGCTGAAGACCGCGCCCTGGGGCGTCTCCATGAAGGTCAGAAGTTCGATCGCGTCTCCGATGAGCAGGTCGGCCTTTTTATCGATCAAAAGTCGTTGTGCAGCAGGCTGATCATCCGCGAGGACAATTACGCTTTTGGTGTAGGCGCTCTTGAGATACTCGGCCTGGATGGTCCCAGCCTCCGCCGCGATGCGCACCCCAGCAAGCGCATCAGGCGCGCTGTCTTGGAACGTTTCGTTTCCGATCAAAACAGAATGCGATCGATAGTACGGAGACGAGAAATCGATACGTGCAGCACGCTCTTTTGTGTAGGCCATACTCGCCACGATCAGATCGTATTGATTGCCTTCGAGACCCTCGATGATCTCCTTCCAAGGCACGGCCTGAAAGGTACAATCCGCTGACATCTTGGCACACAATGCCTTGGCGATATCGACATCGAACCCTTTGAGCTCACCGGATTCAACGAAATTGAACGGCGGGTAAGCGCCCTCCGTCGCAATCCGTAAACTGTCGGCATGGCTTGCCCCAGCCGAGACAGCGATTGTTATACCAATAGCGAGTGCGAACAGTCGAAACATAGTGGAATCTCCTCGATGTCCGATTGTAGCAAGCGAGAGCTAATAAAGCTTTTCAACCATGACTGCAATTTTGCGCTCCGTCTCGAACGGCGGGTGGTCCCTGTTGTCTTTGGAGATTTGGTACAAGACCCACAAGGGACATCGGAGCAAAATCGATCGGCAATGACGGACTTCGGGGACGATTTTCAACCCGGCGAAAGCATTTACTGGAGCGCCGAATACATCGCGCGAGGCACGCAGTGGTACCACTTCAATGGTTGCGGCCGCTACGGCGAATGGGATGCTGTAGGTCAGGCTTACGATATCCAAACGAGATTGCTGACCGATGTGGACGCCCAACTCATGACGCTTGTTTTTCTCGACTTTCAGGACAACCAGCTCATCGCTGCGTAAACGCGCCCAGAGGGGCAAGCGGCCCATATCGCCTGCGGGCTGATTACGGCCGAGTCGCGCAGTTTTCCGGAAGTAATCTCCGTCTTAATTGACAGACGGTAGACCGTTGGCGTCGAGGTGGTCCATCAGACACTGACAGCCTTTGTCTTCGTAGGCTTCGAGCGGGCTGACGACGCCCGATCGGTTTTGCGGGCCAAGCGATCATGCAGGTACGTACAGATTGCTGAACTCGCTCCATGCAGGGTTCATCCTCGCGGTTTCGAGCAGCCATCTAGCGCCGCCAACGGCGGAGATATATCACAAATTACCTGATGGTATTTTCAGCGCTGTTATGGTGTGCGTTTTGAGTGCACTGAAACAGAGAAGGGCTGTTGGTCGCGGGCGCGCTTCGCGCTCAAATACACTGAGGATCAGCGATCAAAATGCGCCGCTTACGCGACGCCGCCTTCCAAGGCGGAGATGCGGTCGCGCAGTTCGACGATGGCAAGCTCGCGGGCAAGCGACGAAATTCACGAATCCTTCGAAATCGTGGTGGACAGGACGACATCAAGTCGCTGGAAACTTGAGTGTTCTTTTTGTGTTCCTTATCGTTAGCGGCGTCAAGGAGCCAATCAGAGAGGAATCGAGTCCTAAGAATTGGTGATTCAGAAGATTAGCCGGATCAACCAATTTTAAGCCAATCCCGCGAGTTGGCATCGTCGCTGAAATCTTTGTCATCGCAGGCGCCTTGTGGATGGCCCATCGAATATTGGGCCGCCTGCCGGCGTCCCCTAGGCGGAGGGTGCCTATCCAGGGCTTCCAACCCTCCGCATAGAGAGACCCGCGGTGACTGGTCCGTCACGGTGGGTCGCTGAGGTGCTGGACTCTGATTAAGTCAACGTCGCATTAACGGATCAAGTCCAGCCCGTGAACCATATGCGCGTTGAAGGGCTGCGGCCACGCCTCCATATGGATGAGTTGGTCCGTGGATCGACGCGTGACTTCAGCCCAAAAGCGAATTATTCGAGGCGCACTCGTCAAAGCATATTGCCCGCCCTATGTTCCGCGCGTTGCAAATCTCTGCTTAGGAAAAATGATATTGACCAATCCTCAGGACTTGGACAGCTTCGAACTCCGAGCGCTCAAAAACCTTGTGAACGGCGAATGTGCTTACCTCACCGATTCCATTGTCCAGCGCTTGATTTGGCTTTCATTGGCTACTCGGTCGGACGATGGCAAGGTCCACGCTTCAGAGCTGGGGAAGGATGTCGTTTTGAAGTCCCGCCCGCTCCGGTCAGAATTTTTCCAATAGGTGCCGGGAACTGGCAAGCTCGCCGTCCGACTAAATGAAACGCGAGCTAGTGTGCTTCCCAGCCTCCCTACGCCTGTGGCAGACGGATCGAGGTATGACGGGTCATGAGACGGCGGAGGGTTGAACTCTGAGGGAATAACATCCCTCCGCCTAGCGCTCACAGCATGCATCAGCGAGCGCGTGCTTCATAACACACCAACGCCTGGATTGTTCCCTGCAAAGGAGAGCGGCGGAGGGTTGGAAGCTTAGGAGAGTCACCCTCCGCCTAGCGCTGTGGAGAGCTCGGACAAGCACCCACAGCGATGCCTCTCAACACCAATTTGCGTGAAATGTTCCGACGGTGGCAACCCGTTGATTTGAATCGGAACGAATCACATCTTCGAGAGCTAAGTCGCGTCAACAGTCATCGAGTAAAGCGTCATGGATGGCATGCACCGCACCCCGATAGCACCGCTCGATGTCGAAATCGACGGTATCGGCAAGTACGCTCCCGCTTCGAGCGTTGAAGCGCTGACGGCGCTCCTAACGAGCCTTGAGTGGCCGAACAAGAAGCCGAAGGAGTTTCACCGAGCGCTGGTGTCGTCGCTCCACCACGTAATTGAGCCAGCCGCCGCCCTACGCATTTCTTCTTAGGACGTGGACTCGCAAACTGAATTGATCCAAATCCGTGTCGCAACGAGTTTCAGTGCAGCAAGGTAATTGTCAGGGCGGCGGTCGTAGCGCGTGGCTAGGCCCCGCATGTGTTTGATACGATTGAAGAACCTCTCTACTTGATTTCGCTGCCTATAGACCCAGCGACTGAAGCTGAAGCTCTTCTTCCGATTTATCTTTGTTGGGATGTTAGCCCAAGCCTTGCGGCCTTTCACAAACGCTCGGATCGCGTCGGTGTCATAAGCTTTATCTGCAAGTAGCGTTGTGCCTGGTTCGATGTCAGAAATCAGCCTCTCAGCGACCGGGGCATCCGCTGCCTGGCCCGCTGTCAGCTCCATTTCGTAACGGTCGGCCATCCGCATCGACCATGGCATGGATTTTGGTCGTCAGGCCGCCGCGCGAACGTCCCATGCAAGGATCGGTAGAGCCCCCTTTTTTGCGTTGGCACCATGCTGGTGAACGCGCACACACGACGAGTCGATCATAACTATATCGCCGTCGTAACGCCTTGATACCGCTTCAAGAAGTCGGTCCCAAACGCCGGCTTTACGCCAGCGCGAGAACCGATTGTAAAGTGTCGTTCGAGGGCCGTAGCGCTCAGGGATATCCCGCCAAGAGCAACCCGTTCTGAAACGCCACAAAATGCCATTGATCACCCGGCGGTCATCAACACGTTCGACACCACGGCTCTTATTCGGCAAAAGTGGTGCGATGATCGCCCACTCTTCATCGCTAAGTTCATGACGGCGCATATCAATCTCCTTCCAAGGACATTGAATCATCATCGTGACTAAAGCGAAACCCTTTTATGGGGACGCGACCTAGCCGGTTCATGTTGTCTGCCGATAAATCAGCAGCACTCTCCTTTGCGAGTATACCCCGCACGACGTTACGAAGCTCTTCGCTGCGGATATTCCGAAGTCCGAGAAAATTCCGCGACGATCTCCTCGAATTTACCTACCCATCTTTGGTTTCGGCAAAGATTTACGCATTGGACCTTCTAAGAATAAATTCAACACAGCGTTGCATTCCTAGAATGGTCTGCCTGCTTAAACGGAAAGCGCGCATCACCAGGCGAACAGCTTCTAACGGCATTGCTCGCCCTGGAGACGGCGTGGCTGAGAGACCAGTACGAATGGGAACTGAGGATTCCAAAAGTTGCTATTCGGATGATTTCGCTAGGACACGGTAGACCTGAATACGGGAACAGCCTAGAGTTTTGGCTATGGCGGACACTCGCCAACCTTCACCCTGCAAATTGTTTATCATTGAATGGTCCAAACCGCGCTTTTCCGCCGCCGTATACCCCGGCAGCTTTTGCTCGTTCGATAGCATTTCGTTGACGTTCTTTAATGAACCGTCGCTCCATCTGCGCCACCATGCAGAGCACGGTCAGAATAAGGTGACCCATCTCACCTCGCGTTGAGACGAGAGGGTCGAGGACCGTCACGTACGCTCCCCGCTCCTGGCAATCATGGACGATGTTCAGAACATCGCGAGTATCGCGTCCGAGCCGGTCGAGGCGGATGACAACTAGATCGTCGCCCTCCCTCAAGAACTCGATGATCGTTGCCAGTTCGGCTCGACCTTCGCGGCTGCCGCCGGACACCTTTTCTGAGCGGATGATCTCACAGCCTTCCCGTCGGAGGCGCTCTAGCTGGACCTCTAGATCCTGATCAATTGTGCTGACAGGTTTAGGCCCGAGGCTACCGTGTCACAAATAGGCAGTGTCAACCCAGATGTTATGGGGCAAACTGTAACATTCACTATGCCACGTTACGGTATACCCTCATGTGCCATGCAGAGCGGCGCCTTAACGCCGCCGCGCCATTATCAATTTGACTCGCATAGGGAACGTATCGGGGTCCAGGCCATTCAGCTTGAGTTCAGCCCAATTGGCACAAGGTTTGTCCCGAAAGGACCACTACGATGAAAATCATTATTCTGGCATTCGCGTTTGTTCTCCCGCTGACAGAAGCAACGTACGCCTTCGACGTAAAAGGCACTGGCGGCGGCTATGATAGCCTGCTTGGCGCTGACGCCAATGTCTGCCACCGGGAGCCTTGGCGATGCGATAAGAACGCGCGGCGACACCACGAGCGTTATGAGCGCGACTATGGCCGCCGAGACGACCGACGCGACCGTTCATCGCATCGCAGTCGCCAGTATCGCGATTGGAACGACTAGAAATTGGCCCCGCCTCGCGGGGCTTTTTTCATGTTGATCGTCCAACTTCTT
>UCIT01000043.1 GCA_900472625.1 Hyphomicrobiales bacterium
AGAGATCATCGAACTGCGAGCTGTCGACGATGTTGCAGCCCTGGTCGGCGAGATAGGTCGAAATAGCCGCCACGATTCCCCGCGTCGACTTGCAGGCGACCGTCAGTACATATTGCGTCATGCGTCACATTCCCTTTTTGGCATGGGCCAACCATTTTTCAACAGCGGCCGGCGCGCCTGCTTAGATCAAAGCAACGTGGCCGATCAAGCAAAGTGCACGCAGCCCTGTATCAATTTTCTCGATGACGGCTGGCTTCAGACCCGCGCGTCCCATCGCCGGTCAGCTTACGGGACTTGGAACTGGAGTCCGTTCCGCTTGCGCCGTGGAACCGCGTATCCCCGCCGTTGACCCCTCGTTGAATTTGAGAAAGCCGACGAGCAGCCAGCCGAGGCCGGCCGTCTTCATCGAAAAGATCGCGGTCGAGCCGATCATCAGGTTCAGGAACATGAACAGCGACAACGCGTGGCAGAGGCGCCTCTGGTTCGGCGTTTGGCCAGCCGGATAGAAGGAGACGAAAAGCCAGAACAGGATCAGGCCGAATATGGTGGCGCCATAGGTTATATAAACATAGCCGCTGTCGACGAAGGTCGTCGCCCGGTCGAGTTCGAGCCCCATCGTCGCCGGCAGATCCATGGCGATGATGTTGCGCACGGTGCCGCTGATGCGCCCGACGAAATCGTCGTCATGTGCATCCGGCTTGTAGGCATGGATGACGAACCCCACGACCACGATCGCCGGCATCATCAGGAAGCTGAAGATCTTCGGGATCCAGGGATAGATGACATAGCCGACGGCGCTGACGATGGTGAAGATCAGCATGGTGCGCGTGTCGTTGGTGACCAGGATGAGGACGATCGTCGACATGAAGATCAGACGGTCGAACAGGCTGATGCGATTGGCGAAACTCACGAGATAGATGACCATCACGCCGCAGAAGTTGGCCAGCGACACCTGCTCCAGGAAGATCGACGACGAGCGGTGATCGATCAGTCCGAAGGAGAAACGCCCCTCGAAGCCGAGCGCGCCACGAAACAGGCCGACGTCGCTATAGGTGGCGGGCGGCACGCCGCGGGTATTCTGGAAATATTCGGCTGGATGAAACAGCGCCACATAGGCGGTGGTCGAGACGATCTCGCAGACCAGCGCCGCCAGCGTCGCCACGCAACAGACCTTGAAGGCAAGCCTGAGCGTTCGCTCGTTGCTCCATCGGCCCAGCACGGTGAAAGCGAAGATGATCAGGACGTTGCGGAGATGGTCGATATAGCCCGCCTTGTTGATGACCATGACGTAGATCGTCAGCGCGATCGTTGCCAGGAGATAACCAAGCGGGACGAGATCTTCCTCAAAGAGGCCCTTCTTGAGGATATAACCGAAACTGAAGGTGAGGATGAGAATTTCGCTGAGGACAACGTGGGTCGGCGTCAGCGGCACGATATTGTGGTTTATGAAGGCAAGGATGGCGTTGTAGGTGACGCCAAGCACGCTGGCGGCCAGGATGCCCCAATCGATCGGCTCACGGGAGTAATGGCTCGCCGGCTTTGCCATCGATCTCAGTCCGCCATGGTCTTGCAGGCGGCCTTGTCGGCGGGCGGCGCCTTGAGCGCTGTTTCAAGCGCCATCATCTGCTTGCGATCCTTGCCGTCGTGCGGCTGAACGTTGAGCGTTTCGGTTTCCGGCCACCAGTCGCCGGCGACCCAATAGGTCCAGCCGAGCCAGACATCGGGATTTGCCTGCATGTGATTGAGCACACGCCCAAGCCCCGCGACGCATTCCTTTTCCTGCGAGACGCCGAACTCGCCGAGAAAGACGCGGGTCTTGTTGGTCTTCGCCCATTCGGTCATCTGAGTTACCGCGTTCAATGCGCTGTCGTTGCCGCTGCATTCGGCATGCATTCCCGACGAATCCTGGTCGAAATACTGGTGCACTTCATAGGCATAGTTGCTGCGCGGATCGCGAACGCCCAGCATCACCGTGCCATTGGCGCCGCCTGGCGCATCGGCGGCCCAGGAGTGGGCGCCGGTGAACCGCGTGCCGGGCACGAGGATGAGATTGTTCGACCCGGTCGCCCGGATGGTGCGGATGGCCGCGTTGGCTGCCTTCAACCAGGCTTCCGCCGTGATGTCGTAGGGCTCGTTCATCAGGCCGAAGATCACATCCTCCTGATTGGAAAACTCGACCGCGAGCCGTGCCCAGAACTCGGCGAAGGCGGTGGCGGTGACCGGTGCGACACCGATCATCGTCTTGTTGTAATGCGCGTAATTGTGCGGATCGAGGATGATGGTCAGCTTCTGCTTGCGCAAAAGCTCGACCGTCTCCTTGAGACGCTGCAGCTCGGCCTCGTCCAGCGGCTCGCCAAGCTGCGGTTGCAGGCGTTCCCACAGGAACGGCAGGCGCACGGTGTTGAACCCCTTCTTGGCGAAATAGGCGATGGTCTGCTCGGAAGGATAGGCATAGTCCTTGAACGGCGTGCCACTGGCGGCGCCGAACTCGGCGCCGGACAGATTGATGCCCTGGAGGCAGCTGCCCTGGGCATTTGCGACACCCGCGTGAAGCAGGATCGTCGCCATGGCGGCTGCCGCCACGCGTCGCCAGGATGAGGAATTGTAAGTCATTATCATTGCTTCCAGATTCGGCCGATCGCTCATTCGAGTATCGTCCGCCCATCTTAACGGTCCGTTAGCTAAGAATTTCTAAAGTCGCCCTATGCTGCCAGAGTATTGTAGGCAGACGAGCGAGTGCGCGAATGAACCAGTCTGACAGGAACAAGGCAGGCCGGCTGCCGCAATGGCGCAGCTACGAGCCTCCGAACACCGATGCCGGCCGGACAGGCGGACCGGGGCCTGTGCTTCGCCCGGCCGATTTCGCTGTCGCCAAACCCGCGCCAACTTCGATCATTCCCGATGCACCCATTGCCGAACCGGCAACGGTAACTGCGCCGGAAGCACCAACGCCCCCTCAGCTTGAAACCGCACCAGCCGAGCCGGTCGTTCGCCACGAGCCGATCGCAAAACCCGTCGCCACACCTCTCCCCGTCTACACCAACGATGAGGCGCCCGCGGGTCCGCTACTCGACGTTCGCTCGGTCATCCAGGCGATATGGAGCAGACGCTTTCTCGTGCTCGGCCTGTCCGTGCTCGGCGCGATCGGCGGCGCCGTCGTGCTGCCGATGTCGACACAGAAGTTCACCGCGGCGACCAGCCTCTATTTCGACCCGCGCCAGATCGGCCTCAACGATCCGGCCTCGCAGGCCTCCGGCCCGTCGCCCGAAATGATCTCGGCAATGATCGACAGCCAGGTGCAGATTCTCACCTCCGGCAACGTGCTGCGCCGGGTCGCCGACGCGATGAAACTCGACCAGGATCCGGAATTCACCGACGGCCGGTCCGACAGCGCTGCCGTGATTACCGCCTTGCAGAAGGCTCTCTTGATCACCCGCCAGGCCTCCACCTATGTCGTGTCGATGACGGCGACGACCAAGAACCCGGAGAAATCCGCCCGGCTGGCAAATCAGGTCGTGACATCCTTCCTGCAGGAAGAAAACAACGCCAGCTCCGGCCTTTACGAAGACACATCCGCGACGCTCGACAACCGGCTGACCGACCTTCGGCAGAAGGTTCAGGAGGCCGAGCAGGCGGTCGAGACCTACCGCGCCGACAACGACATGGCATCGACGCAGAACGGCCTGATCTCGGACCAGCGCCTGGCCTCGCTCAACACCCTGCTGGTGACGGCGCAGGACAAGACGATCCAGGCAAAATCGAAGGCCGACGCGGCGAACAGCCTGCGCTTCGAGGACATTGTCGGCGGCGATCCGCAGAACGGCGGCGTTTCGACGGCACTTGCCAGCCTGCGGCAGCAATATTCGACGCAGGCGGCGATCGTCAGCAGTCTTGAGAGCCAGATGGGCACGCGGCATCCGCGCCTGCAGGCAGCGCGATCCTCGCTGAAAAGCACTTCTGAGGAGTTGAAGGGCGAACTGCAGCGTCTGGCGAGCACGGCGCAAGCCGACTACGAGCAGACCAAGAAGGCCGAGGACGCTATCTCCAAGGAACTGGCTGTCCAGAAGGCGTTGCAGGTCAACACGTCTGACAAGCAGGTCGATCTCAACGAACTGCAGCGCAAGGCAACCGCCGCCCGCGACATCTACGAAACGGTGCTGAAGCGTTCGAGCCAGACCAGCGAGGAGCAGAGCCTTTCGCGCAGCAACATCCGCGTGATCTCGCAGGCCGAACCACCGCTGAAGGCCAACGGACCGGGCAAGAAGACGCTACTGATCGCCGGCGTCATTGGCGGCTTCTTCGCCGGATTCCTGCTGGCCGCCGGCTTCGCCATTCTTGCCGCCCTGACGGCGCACCCGACGATTCGAGGCTATTTCCGCAAGCCGGCATGAAGTCACGTTTGCGGGAGCGGCGACGCATTCGGCTTGATGGCCAATCCGCCAGTGCTTACATCCGCAACGTCGATGGAGCGGCCGATTGCGGCAAGGGGCAATGATGCGGTTTGATCGGATAGTTCTCGTTACTCTGGCGCTCGCGAGCGGCTTGCCGCCCAGTTCGGGTTTTTCGACCGACTGGAGCCGGGCCGGCGCGGGCCGCGTGCAGTCGGCCTATCCTTATTCGAACCTCCCCGGCGTGAAGGCGCCGACCGACAAGTCGCTGCAGCCGAAATACGAATGCCGCACCGAGACGCAGTATGTCCGCCGCCGCTATGACAGCATCTTTCGATCCGGCGGGATGCCGATGACGGTCTATGTCTGCGACCACGACGGCGCCATCTCCTCCGGCACAGAGGTGCCCCGTCGCGGCCACTACCAGCCTGTGCGCTGACATCCTGCGTTAGCAGAGTTTCCGCCTGCGGCGCCTCCCAATCCAGCCTTATGGGATCGCCCCGCGGCCGCTTCAGCGATAGACGCCTGAAGCCTGTGGTGTTTTGTCCCTTGCGGCATTCGCCAAGTCGCGACACAACATCCACTAAATTTTACGGAGCCGGTAACAAGACCGTGCGCATCTTCGTAGGGAATATTATCGGGTGAAGCGTTCGGCGCGGGAAGACGATTGGGCAGACTGGATGCGTCGGGCGCTGAATGGCGACGCGCAGGCCTATCACCGATTTCTTGTCGGCGTGACGCCGTATCTCAGGACGATGGCGCGCAGGCGTTGCGACCAGCTCGGTGCGACAGCAAGCGAAGCCGAAGACGTGGTTCAGGAAGTGCTGCTGGCGGTTCACCTGAAACGTGGCACCTGGGATCCGGCGCGTCCAATCGGACCATGGTTGTCGACCATCGTGCGCAACAAGATGATCGACAGCCTGCGCCGACGCGGGCGGCATGTGAATGTGCCGATCGAGGACGTGATCGAAACGCTCGAGAGCGGCGAGCAGACGACGGAAGCCACGGATCGGCTCGATGCGGAGCGCCTGCTGGACCGGTTGAAAGATCCGCAGCGCGATATCGTCCGCTCGATATCGATGAATGGAGCGGGAATACGCGAAACGGCGGAGCGGTTGAAAATGACGGAGGTCGCGGTGCGCGTATCGCTTCATCGCGCCCTGAAAAGGCTGGCAGCCCTGTATCGGAGTGGATCTGGTGAACACGAATGAGCTGATAAACCTGCTGACCGAAGACGCTCCCGTGCGGGGTCGGCTCGGTCGGGTGCTCGCGATTGCGCTCACTGCCGGCGTCGCCGTCTCTGCGGCCATCCTGTTGTCGACGCTCGGTATCCGCCATGACATCGGCAACGCAATCGAGACGGTGCGCGTGCTCTTCAAGCTCGGCCTGACGCTTGCCCTCGCCATTCTCGCCTCGATCGTGGTCTTTCGGATCGGCCGGCCGGGGGTCTCGCTGCGGTCGGGCGCGCTGGCGCTGCTGATTCCGCTTTTTCTGCTCATCGCCGCCGTCGCCATCGAGTTCTTCGCCCTGCCGTCGGCCCTCTGGCGATTACAGATGATGGGCCACAACGCCGCCTTCTGCCTGACGTTCATTCCGCTGCTGTCGCTGCCGCCGCTGATCGGCTTCCTGCTGGCGCTCAGATCCGGCGCCCCGCAACGACCGGCCCTTGCCGGCGCCGCAGCCGGCCTTGCCGCGGGCAGCATCGCCGCGGCGCTCTATGCCTGGCACTGCATCGACGACAGCCCGCTGTTCATCGCGACGTGGTACACGATCGCAATCGCAGCCGTCAGCGCGATCGGGGCCGGGATCGGCGGTCGATACCTGCGTTGGTGACGTTTTGAAACGCTGATCGTTAGACGCTGCGCTCGGCGCCAGGAGACAGAGGCGTGCCCGGTCCAACCGGCTGGGTGACGCCGTCGATCCGATGCTGGACGCCATACGTAGCAATTGCCGATAGCACAAGCATGGCGAGCAGCAGGCATGCAAGGACAGCGGTAACATCCACCCGCATCACGACACCGCGGTAAAGTCGCTTTCCTGATGGTGACGTCACGTCGCTCATGCAGCCAATAACCCTCAAATAGCATCAGCCTCCCAGCCTGTGGATTTAAGCATTATTCGGGTTCGAAAGAAATAGCACCAAGTCTATCAACCGGCAGGTTCTTGACCAAGATGAATGCCTTTACGTCAACGTTGCATTGCATTTCATACCAGGAAGCAACGAATGCATGTATGCCGCCCCGTAAACCTGCCTGCCTGCCTCTCGTCTTGAGAAGATCGCGCGTCGCATATGCCCGGCGGTCTGACGCGTCGCCAAGAAGGGAAATCGGACGATTCGGAACGGAAGCGCTTCGATAGCGCAAGCTGAAACGTCGTTTTTGATGCAAGAAGCAGATGCAGGAGATCGTCGGAAAATATCGCTGGTACCGGTGCGATACAATATGTCCCATGACTGCCGTCCGCGGGCCAACTTTGCCCCGGAAGGGGAAATCTCTGATTACCTAAGATTTTGTGATTGTTGAGAAATCTACGTTTCTCAAAATGGAATGGTGCCCAGAAGAGGACAGGGCTCCGAGGCCACCATGATACTGATTTTACTAGATAATCTCGCTCGCTAATTGTCCAGTGTGTAGCACCGCTGTGGGGTCGCAACAACCCCATTTTTAGCGGTATCGGTTGGGTTTACTTCAGCCACTCGGTGGCGCTCAGGCCTCGTCCTGCAAAGTCCCTAAATGTCTGAAAGGTGCGCCCAAAAAAGGAAAAGCGAAGCCACAGGCTGTCGCGATGAAATTCGAGTTCGAGGCGCTCGGTTTTGAAGTGCATTGTATCGCCCTATTTCTGATGTGACACCCTCAGCTGGGTGCAGGCCGGTCTCTAAATGCTTCGTTAAAGACTGTCCACAACAAATAATCGTTTAATTTCATATATTTATCTCGTTTCTGCACTAGTCGCGACAGTGCACAGGTTGGCGGGTCTGGTATTGTCGTCGTCACGATGAAAGGGGCCATCGGCACCTTTTTGCGTAAAGTCATAGACAGACACCGAGGTCCCGCCCGGGGTCTTTGCCAAAGTTCACGCTTATCTCTCAACGTCTTTTATAATTGGCTGTGGACGGCGACCAGGCGCAGGGCCATGCAGCTTCAACATGCTGTAAGGATTGTGAATATCGTCAAGTGGTGTGAGTGAAACATGGTCGCATTGCCTCAGACAACACGTTTCGGGTCCGTCAAAGTTACGCTGGGAAGCCTAATATTACTTTGGCGAGAGCTGATAAGTGAGGTGAAAGAACAACGGAAGATCGAAGAGCACAATGCGAAAGTGCATCTAGCTGACGGCGAAACGCATGATGGATTGGATGCATGCTTCAGAGTTGCTTGCGTCATCAGCCGTTCTGATAATCATCGTGACGTGATTTACGCCGAAGATGAGCTTGTCCTTCCACCGGAAGGAACCCTAATCTCGACTATAATATTCACTAACATTCTCCCATACAAAGAGGTGATGGGTGGCGCTGACCCATATCACCAGTTCGAGGTGCTCCTTGATTTCACCCAACCTCGCCCCTTGGACTCTTCAATACAACTTTCAGAGCCGACGCCGAATCCTAGCGGCTTTCTAATTGGTGGCGATCGCAAGGGCTGGCGGGCTGGCATTGAGTCAGCTGTTAGGAGGCACATCAAAGAGCGAAATAGGCTCTGGTCGGGGTTTCATGGCCAATTCGTCTATGACCTCTTTCTATTGCTTCTGGGGATGCCTTTCGCGCTCTACGCTTGCTGGCGTCTTGCACCGCTCGTAGATAGGCTATTCGGTGGCTCCAATTCCGTGGTGATCGGCGGCGCTTACGTCTATATCGGCTTTTGCTCGATATGGATTTATCGGCTGGTCTTCTCCTATGCCCGTTGGGCTTTTCCCAAAGTCGAGCTGGTGGGTCAATCGAGCGCGTCGAAGATACACCGGGGTGTGATTAGCATCACTTTGGCTTTCATTTGCACGAGTGTCTTAGCTAATGCCCTGGACTGGCCGCTCATCGGTTCCGTTGGGAGAATCCTGTTCACACGATAGACACCCATTAGTACCGTCTAAGTAACACTCCGTCACAAAATGACCCGGTCGAGCTCCTCCGATCCTAAGGGTATTGTGCGAATGATCGGTAGAACTTCTGGCTGATGAAACCGCGTTGGAATGCTTTGCCTAGGCGCCATCGCACCTGTGGAACCGTCAGCTCCATTGCCTCGGCAAGCTGTTCGATGGTTTGGAAGTTACCGGTTTGGAGAAAGGCAAGCGCAAGATTTACTCCTCGCACGGTTGTCCGCTCCCTCGAAATTTTCCAACGACGGTACCGGTGATATCTCCGGTTTGTGACGATTGGGCGAGTTACAGGGTTCTCCTGCGGATCGTGCTCGGTCATGTCCCTTACGGGTCCTCCTATGAGTAGTACCATGGTTGATATAAGGGTTCCTTGGGTAAGCATTGGTGGTCATTGGTGTCGAAGGTGGAAGGGCCATCCCCATCAGGGGGCCCCCCACCATGGTATACCGAGGTCACCCTACGCACGTCGAAGACACATCGACCAGTCCAGGTAAGCCGACATGGTGACCGAAGACATCAGACATCACCTGCTTGGCAACCATCGCATTGGAAGATGCCACAAGGATCGCGTCGTGTACGGGCAGGGCCACGATCCCATGTGATTTCAGGCTCAATAAGATGGCGACCATGATGTCGCTTTCCTGACGTTGAACCCGATGCCCGACTCCGGTGAAGAAGAGATGGGCTATCGAGGAATGGTGGCGGATGATGGCGTCGGTGATTTCCGATATGCGAGTGCCTTTGGGAAACTCCCCCACTGTCCCCTGGGGCATCTTGCTCATGGGCGTGTCGCGGAAGATCATCGAACTGAAAACGACCTTGATGCCATTTCGGTGTCCCTCGAAGCCGGGGATGGCATAGAGGTCGGATGCAGCCGGAACGGCACCCGCCATCCCGTAGAGCTGCCTTGGTCCCATCTGAGCATAGTCCAGCTCTACTATTGCCTCACCGTCGATGACCAACCGGTCGAAGCGGCTTTCCTTGCTCATCCCCTGCCAGAAGCCACCAAAGAGACGACCGCCGTTGTCAAACCGCCCCCGAGTGAAGATGCGGCGCAGGTCTCGGTCCGTGGTGTCGGGAACGTGGCTGGTCTCTCCCTTGAAGGTTCCATAGTCGATGTCGGCAGACCTCAGCCAATCGTTGATGACCCGCATCTCTCGCCGAAAGCGGCTCGTCTCCTCCGTATCAAGGTAGTCGATGACACGTGCGTCATCCCAGAAGTCCGCCTTCTCGCTCTTCAAAATGATCGATTCAGCCACGCTGGCTAACCCGAGGTCGGCGACGGTGACCCCCTCGGTGTCCAAACGTGCGAGAAGGTGCGGACCGGGCCGGAGCGACGTGCGCCGCGCATCCTGCCGCCAATCGCTGTCGCCAATCTCTTGGACGATCCACCCAAGCTCTGGAGCAGCCAGCCGGTCAAGAACATCTGGGAACGTCTTGCCGTATACCCGTGGCCGATATCGATCCCGGCGTCCAAGCACGGCATTTGACCGCGTCACGTAGACTGCCTCAGGACGTCGATAGAGCGCGTGATGCATCACATCACAAAGGATGGCTTCCACTGTTAGTTCAAAGGTTTCCTGGTCGTGTTCCTTTCTCCGACGCGTGCGGAGCATACCGCTCTCTTCGTAGCGCTCGACGTCCGCAATGGCTTCCGTGGCGAGAGCCTTTGATGCCCCGGTACTCGCGAAGCGCCACGGGTTAAATGGCCTGTCCACGAGCTTGCTGCTGGCTTTGGTGGCGGGTTCGTTCATGCAGCGCCTCCCGTCAACTCCGGTCCAAGGATGGCGTCCCGCTCTGTTCTGACCTTCTGGCGAGCAGCCTCCATGGCCTTGGCTTTGCGCTTGGCAATTTCCACGCCGTACCCAACGAGCTTCGTGGCCTCGATAATCGACCAAAGAGCCGCTATCGTCCTCGGTGGCACCTCTCGGTAGACGCTGCGTGTGATCCCGCTCATGGACCAGTTGTACGCGGCCTCACGGGGGTTCAGGCGAAGCAACATCCGAACGGTCTGGAAACGGAACCCGTTGTCGTACTTCCAGCGTCTCTGGTCATCCTCGTGCCAGTAGCCCATGCCCATGAGGAGCTTGGCTATGGTGACGCTGTCGGTTTCTTCGGACAGCGAGACGATTGCCTTGGATGCCTGAAGCTCATGGACGTTGGCTGTGACGCCGCGTTCAGTTGCCCTTATGTGCGCCTTCGCTGCAGCGACAGTGCGAGCCCAGATGTCGTTCATCATGTCATAGGCGTTGGTCGCCGAGACGGTGTTCAGATAGCTGTCGATTTCTTTGATGTAGGGTTTGAGGTCGGATTTCTTCACGCCGGTCTGAAGAGGGTGACCGTGGCGAGCTTTCGTCCGCTTGTGTTGTTCGCAGAGTGCACTGTAGCCGTTGACCTGTGCGGAGCATCCGCCAGCCTTGCAAGTTCTCATATGTACGTGTGATCTCAATCTTTGGGAAAGGGTCTGAGCAGGGATGTAGCTCCTGTTAGATGCAGTACCCGCCGCATCGCTTACCGTACCGGGACCCTGAGGCACGGGAGCAGGACTTATTTGAGCAGTCTCGATGAAATGATGTGTCGCCCGTAGGCTTGGTGTTGTCTCGTCACGATGGTGGCGGCTGTGCCGCTCGGTGTCGGAATGATGACCTGTAGGTTCTGTGGTATCGTCAGGGGACGCGGGTTTCCTTCCCGGCCAATCCCTACACCGCTCTGTTCAGCGTCAGGCCACTGCCTCCCGCCTTGCCACTGCTTACGGCCTCGACCGTTCCAGATTTGGTGTCTTTAGTTCCGCTGTACGGGGCTGCTTCCGCTTCCCCTGCGCCGGGGTGTTGTCCCCAGACCGTCAGGCGGCGTACGTATGGCCTTATCAATCGTACCCGTCAAGCGGAAATCAGAAAATAGTGATTAACTACAAAGGCATAGGTAGACGCATAGTCTGTAAGATCTGGTGCGGGCATCAGTAGACGTAGGGTGTCTGGGGTGGGCGTGGGAGAATCTTCGGCCTCAAAGTGGGAAAATAGAGAGCCGCAAATTCAGGCCGAGCGGATCCTGATGGGTCACTCCGAACCAACTGCGACTCCACCACCATCCCGCGACTCGCGCCCATCGCCTGCCGACCATACGCTCCGACCCCGAGGGCTCAGTTTCGACAAGTATTGCAAAACGCCACCTTTGATGCCCCACAGCGGTGCGACGTCTTAACCGCGATCCTCTGCACGGCCAGGAAGCGGTGCTGCCGCTAAGTAACTACGCCAAGCGTCTCCGTGTGGACAAGACGACTAGTCTAATGGCGGGATGCCGGTCTTGGAAGCGGCACTCACCACGCAGCTACCGTGTGAAGGAAGATCAGGTTGCTTTGTCTTTGAAGCCGTCAACCACCCAGCCAACAAGATGTGCGGCGACCCACGCCAAAGCAGAGACAACGAAGATCGACGCAAGCTCCGATGGACTTTTGGTGCGCCAAGTCATCTCTTCGCTTCCAACCCGAGTGAGCAAGAACCAGAAAGGGCCCGCTAGCAGCGATACCCGGGCTAATCGTTTAATACCAGTCGAGCGTTTGGCCAGCCGTTCCTTCAGTATTCCAGCTGAAGTATGAGCCGTCAATAATACATTAGCGGTGACGTTGAGTGAAAGCCATACGGGATACGTGAAGAGCGCTACTAACATGCAGGCCATCACAAGGTCCGTTCGGCCCTCTGGAACAAAAGCCATAGCTACCAATGACAATCCGCCGATGGTGAATACGATTGTCGATAAGAAGCCTACTACCCGTTCCCATCTGCTATTCATTCACCCGCTTCCCCCATTGCCTACCGTCAGGGTGGCAGAAGGCCCTTGCGCGTCAATCGATCAGTCCCGGGGGGTATTCCCCAACTTCACACATGAGCAAGCGGTCAGGCGCCGTCATGGACGCTTCTCTTGCTCACCGCTTGGAGCTCGCAGGGTTACAGCGGCACTTTGGGTGAACATACCAACCATGGTGGACCTGATCCGCCTCTGTGGTGTTCCCCGTGTCTAAGACACATCGACGCCGTCACGCTTCCCGAAGTCGGTTTGCTACCTTTGCCACCGTCATACGGCTAACGCCCGTCGCTTGCTGCACATCGGTCCAGCTCCTACCCTGCTTCAGCAGCTCGGCTACAAGATCGTTGCGCTTGGTGTTCTCCGGTTTGCCACGGTACTTCGCGGCTTTATCGCTTGGGTTGGCCATGACCTTCGCAACGCCCTCGGATGCTCTGCGGCGTCTGTCCTCGTAATCTTTGCGGCTGATCGCTGCCAGCATGTCCAGCATCATGGAGTTCAATGCGTCAAACATGCGACCGGTGAAGTCGTCTGCCTTCGCCATCATATACGACGTAGGCAAATCCAGCGCCACGACACGAATGCGCTTAGCCGTCAGCATCCCCTTCAGCTTGTCCCAGTCTGTAGCCGTCAAGCGGCTGAGCCTGTCTACCTGCTCCGTCAGTATCACATCGCCTTCGTGGGACTGCTCGATAAGCTCAAACAGCTTCGGGCGCTGGAGGGATGCACCGCTGGCATTCTCGACGTACTCCGCCGCGATCTTCAGCCCATGCTGGTCAGCGAAGTCTTTGAGTGCCTGACGGGCGCGGGTCGCATCTTGCTCGTTGGTGGAGGCGCGAAGGTAGGTGCGGACGAAGGTCATCGGATGTCTCCAGTAAGTTTGAACTGGTATACACCTATATGGTAAGTTTAGGTTGGTCAACTTATTAGATTGAGCGCTTCCTACAGTCGGTCTGGTAGGGCAAACCCAAAATGTACTGTCGTCCCCTTATGCCGACTCCTACGCCTTTTCACCGAAACATTCCCAATAAGCCAGGGGACAAGGGGCTGCTAAGTGTCGGCAAGCTGGCGAATAAGGACTAGGGTCGCCCTTGTTCCAAGTTGGACGAAGGCCAGTCAACGCGGTGACCAATGCAGTTTCGTCTTGTTTTTAATGGTGAACTCCGTCCCAGGAAGGTTGCTTCGCTGGGCGACATTCATGCGATTAGGATGGCCTTCCATCCGCAACTGAAGGAGTTGTGGCAACACAGCCCGTTCCAAGATGTCCGGTCATGGAAGGAGCCGTCTGTGGCGCCGGGATTTGTAACTACGCGGACCGAGGTGGCCGGTCATACATTCATCCCGGCGGTGTCAAGTCGGGTATTCTTGTACGCCGAGTTGGACATTCTGATAATGCGCCAACAATACCCCGGCGTTTTGATCTCTGAGCAGGGCGACATCGACAATCGGGTGAAGACTCTGTTCGACGCTTTGCGGTTGCCTAGCAAGGGGGAAATCACCAATTTTTCCGAGGAAAACCGCGCCACACTTGCACAGCACGAAGAAATCTATTGCCTCTTGGAAGACGATCGCCTGGTAACGAAAGTGACCGTGGCTACCGACCGATGGTTGGGGTGCCCTCTTCGTAGCACCGACACACTTGCTATAATTCAAGTGCAACTCAAGGCTTCGAAGCTGACTATGAGCAACATAAGTGTTGTGGGCTAACCCAGGATCCGGACCCGAAACGACCGGCATTGGTTGCGTCCCTTGAGGGGAGGGGAGTTGGTGTAGTTCACGGGCGAAGCATCCCGGCTTCGATCACGCTCATCGGAGGCCACCGGAAGAGGAGTCGGCGGATTACCTTCTCGCAGCCGCCAGTATCTTCTCATCGCCTCTCGCTTCGTCTTGGCCGCGATTACCTTTCCATTCGTGCTGCTTTGCATCGCGGGAGACTGCGTCCGGTACCGCCATCCTATTTGCCCTTCTTTATGATCGCGATCGCGATTATCGGGAGTTCGAATTTCGTGTCGAAAGGCGTGACATCGACTAGCCGGTTCATGCTTGGTGATGGATATTTCCTATTGCACGCATAGGAGGAAGTACCTCTTGATTGTCCCCGCACTTCGAAATACATCTTCAGAGGGTTCTGGGGGATTTCCTAAGCATGAAGTTCGATATTGCTGCTAAGCTCGTCTCTGCATCTCAGAGGGCGTGGGTGGTCCACGCAGGCCGCGCCCGCGTCAACTATGGCGATTTCAAAGATAATGGAATTGTATTCCTAGAGGCACCCTATCTTCGGCTTGAGAGCAATATCGTCAGATCAAAGAGCAATTTGAGACGCGCGATTAGACGATCAGTAGCTTTTCGTAAGCATGCGGAGACCACCGGTAGCCAAGCTCCGAGTGAAATATTATCTGATTACGACTCGGGCACCTTCAAAGAGAGTGATCTCCAATCTCTGAGCGGGAGCGTGAGCCGCATCTATGGTTTAGCCAAAAAAGGTGATCTGGTTATCGTTCCTGGGAAGGAAATCTTCAATGGAATCTCGCAACCAGTAATCCGATTCGGTGAAATTACCTCCGACTTCGATCCATCTGAGATATACATTGGGGGAAGGTTAGCATCTCAGAGCGTTCCCTTGCGAAGAGTGCGATGGCTGAAGGTCGTCCCGCGCAAGTCGATCAGTTTCGATCTGGAGAGGCGGATAGGAAAGCCGCCTGCGGTACGCGAGATTAAGATTGATCGCGATAACGAAGAGTTGCTGAAGCATGCGTACGAGTCTTATATCTTTGAAGGCAACTCAAGCAGCCTCGTTACAGCTGACAAGTATGACGCGCGGGACTTTGTCCTCCTGAACCACTCGAGCGAGCTGATTGCGTTCCTTGTGTCAGCCCATGCCGTGATCACGCAAAACGGCAATCCCGGTGCCATCACCGATATCAGGGCGTTTACAGAGAAGCATTTTCAAGAAGCCTCGATTGAGAACATAGAAGTGGACTTCGCTTCGCCGGGACACTGGCGCATCGTAGGGGCGACCGTCTCACTCGCCGTATTCGTGTCACTGGGAGTAGCGGTCTTCGCTTCTGGGATATCCGTTGATGATCTGAAGGCTGGCATTGAGGTGGAGAACTCCGTGTCTCCAGGCGATGGCACTGCAAAGGACTTACAGGCGTCCATGAATATCCTCCTTGATTCCATGGGAAAATTGCAGCTTGAGAAGGCCACAGGTACGGCCAAAAAGGCTAAGAACGTAATAGGTCTACAAAGCGCGACAAGGTCAGTACGTTAGAAAGGACCTATCCATTGCGACGACTTTTCACGTGCATCGGGGGCTTCCTTGTAAGGGATACGATTCCGGTATGGCTGTCACTCATCCTCATGGTGGCTGGAGCTATAGCCACTTACTGGTTAGCCCCTAAAATCAATGCGCAGTTCGAAGTCCAAGCGGCCCGACGTGAGTACCTTGTGAAGAACCTTGAGTCGTTCTCCGGGGACACTAAGGGCCTGATAGATGTAGTTGCTAGCGCGGTTAACGAGAAGAGCCGCCCTAAGTACGGAGAGTTAATAGCGACGATTAATCCGAGCGTGGCCAAGCTTCAATTCTCTGGAACGCAACTGCTCTATGTGATCCCAGAGCAGTCGGCTAACATTGTCGCCTTCCAGAAGACCTTGAGCGAACTCCAAAACGAAATACTCGCATTCCAGCCCGGCAACGATGCTAAATCCATATTGGACACATCCAAGTCCTTGCTAACGCAGTCTTTGGGAATTTACGAGGCGCTGCTTGCGAAAGCGGGCCTCGGGGACATAATTTCTCGCCCAACCACGCGCTGACCTCAAGCTCCTTGATGAAGACCTGCGGAATGCCACAAGGGCATCCCTTGCCGCATGGCCTTTCTCGACTTGCCGCAATTGACCGAGGAGAAATGATGATCGCTTGGATCAGAGAAGAGCTGAAGCTCCGCAAATGGGACCGGAAAGCGCAGGAAATACGCGCCAGCTATGCCGAGGAAATTAGAAAGCTGGATGCTGCCAAGGATTGGAATGGTCGCAACGGGATCATATCGCTCAGCGCTTTCGAAGCGTCGGAATATGAGGACGAAGCTGCTACGATCCGCTCCAACCGAATAGTGCGCCGTGCACTCCGTCTTTCGTTGCCGGTGCCGCCAAAGGTCGAGGATAGTGGACAATGGTGGCAATCGCAGACCTACGGGACGTGGGCACTAACGAACGTGGGCACTTATGAGTTGCGAAGGGCGATAAGGATTGAAGAAAAAGAACGACGCGAGGTGTGGCTTGCATGGGGCGGGATGCTCGTAAGCGTACTTAGTCTCGTGGTGGCAATTATTGCTTTGCTAAAGTCGTGACAATAGGCGGGCCATCACTGACATCGGTCCGTCTCTCCTTGGCCATAGGGTCGAGGGGGTACCCCGGGGGTGAAGCGCCCCAGCCTTCTTCAATAATGGACTCTCAGAGATTTTCGGTATTTTTCACGGAACCTCGACCTAGCCCTTAGCCCGATAATTGAGCTTGGGCATCCTGTAATCGTGGAGAGCTTCAGGGCCTCCACAGGGACCAGATTGTCGATATGTTCGAGCCCCACGCCTGCGCTGAACGGCTAATCTGGTAGCTCTTCTGGATACCGTGGGTACTTCGCGAGCGCTGCGGCTTTGGCCTCGTTGGAGGCAATTCCATAGTCATCCCCCTCAGCGCCCGGCTCATGACCGGTGATTGAGAAGCGGACGTCTCGTGATATGCCAAAGTTGCGACCAAGTGTCATAAATCGGTGTCGCCAAGCATGGTTCGGCTGCACCTCGGGGTCCTTGACAACCGACCTGACAAAGTCGGTAACCCGGTTCTTAGTGGTTCGCCATGCGCCTCTCTGCGCTTCCTCGGTGTCGCCAAAGACCTTCATGAAGAGATAGCCGTCATCAGCATTTGTGACGAACTTCGGAAACCCCTGATCAATAAGATGCGCATGCAAGGGAACGTCGCGATAATCCCCATCCTTAACGGTGCCGGCTTCTGGGGTTATCCGCATGATCCAAATGCCATCCTCTTTGCGCAAGTCCTGCTTCCTGAGCTGAGCCATTTCCCCTACACGGGCACCGGAGTAAGCGCAGAGCCAAGGTATCCATCGCCTCGCGTAAGTCAGATGCCAAGAAGCCTTGCCTATCCTGTTGTGATGAAACGCATTTGAGAGAATGACCGCCGCCTCTTGGTCTGAAAAGCCCGGGTCGCGATTTCGCCTCTTCTTGACCTTCGCGACCTTCACCGTCTCAGCCGGGTTATGGTTGACCTTTCGGTTCGCGATCCCCCACGCAAAAAGCTGACGTAGCCCCGATATATCGCCGCCCCCAATCGTCTTAAGACTCACGCCCTGAGAGAGACGGTAATCTTTGAATGCGAGAATGTTGTCCTCAGTGACCGCACGAGCATCATCGTGACCAAGGAAGTCCGAAAGCTGCTGCGCGACGCGCTTATATGCTTCGTGTGTGCTGACGGCCCTACCCGCCGCCTTAGCCTCGCGCCACCACCCTTCAGCCAACCCTGTGATCGTCTGGGTGCCTTGAGAGAGCGGTCGTGCTGCCTTGGGCCCCTTAGGTAGCTCCAAAGCTGGAAAACGCTGCTCGACAGCGTCAGGGGTGTAATCACCACTCGCGTTTCGACCGAGTCTAGCCGAAGCCTCAGCAATTGCCTTACCAGCAGCCTCGATCAATGCGGATCGACTTTCAGAGGCTACGGTGAGCTGGTGTCTAGCTAGGATATGGTCAACAGTCTGCCCGAACCACTGCTCCTTGATTGCGGCAGAGCCTGCCATGGCCTCTGCGTGGAGTCTGTCGATCTGCTGCCACACGGCTGGATCGCCGGGATCATCCTCAAACAGACCGACCGGGTCTCGATATGCCTCGCCTGCTAAGGCGCTAATCTGCTTCTGAGTAAGCCGCTTTGGGCCTTCACGAAGTGCTTTCCAAACGCCGTCCAAGTAGGCCGAGGCAACCGTGAGGCGCTCTTTGGCTTCTCTTGGGTCTCGGGTTCTGAGAGAAAATGTTATCTCCACCGCTGCCGCGCTCACCACGATGTGGGAGACCTCATCTCCGATAGGGACGGCAAGTGTTACGCCGACAGCCTTGTCGAGAACGTCCTTCGGAATGCGCTTTCTAAACTGGATAACTGTTGAGCCGGTACGGCGCATTGGGCTGGCCATTCTGATATGCACTTGTGTGTCACCCGTGTGTAACAGTGGGTGAGCTAGATACCTAGCAATATCAGTAAAGTGAACGTAATCAATACGTTCTGAATGGAATGGTGCCCAGAAGAGGACTCGAACCTCCACACCCTTTCGGGTACCAGCACCTGAAGCTGGCGCGTCTACCAATTCCGCCATCTGGGCGACGGAGAGCGATGTACGGGGGTGGCCCCTTGCTGTCAACAGGGTTTTTGAAGTTTTTCTGACACGACGCAAAAAAGTCGGTGGACGGCGCGGCAGACGTGGGCTTTTGGCGAAAATGCATCGGCGGGCGATGTCGTTCGGCGCGGGACGCACTATATGTGAGGGATGAAGAAGGATGGTCGGATGCCCGGTTTGCAGACATTGCCCCTCGTCGTGATTCTGTCACTTGTTTCGCTGGCGCAGGTTTCGGCCATGCCGATGCAGGTCCCGGTCGTGCCCGCAGCCAACTCGAATATCGTCCGGGTCCAGACGATGTGCGACTATCGGGGGTGCTTCACCTTCGGCCAGCGGCAATCCTTCACGCCGTCCTACGTGCAGCCGAACTACCGTCCGCCGACGGCGAGCGGACCGACCTACTATCGGCCAAGGGCCGCCGGGCCGGCGCCGCGTTACTATGGTGCCCAGCCGCCCGGCGCCAATACGCTGCCGCCGATCCGTACCGCGCGACCAAGGCCACCGGAGGGGAAACTGCACATCGACTGGTGCCGCAATCAGTATCGCAGCTACAATCCGTCAACAGACCGCTTCGTGACCTACGAAGGGATCTACAAGACCTGCAACTCGCCCTACAAATAAGCTCAGCTTTCCTGTGATGCCCTGTCCGTGTGGCCGAGATCGCGCTCGGGATCGATGATATCGCGGATCCGCTGCTTGAGTTCCTTCGGACCGGGGAAGCCGCCGTCGCGCTTGCGCTCCCAGACCAGCGCGTCATCCACCCTGATTTCGAAATTGCCGCCAGTGCCGGGAATGAGCGCGACTTCGCCAAGGCTGTCGGTGAAGGTCTGCAGCAGTTCCTGCGCCATCCAGCCGGCGCGCAGCAGCCAGTTGCACTGGGTGCAATATAAGATGGTGACGCGGGCCTTCTTATCGATCATGGCGGTATCCTCTCGCGGTCAAATCTACGAAGTGCTGCGACGCAACGCAACGGATATTGCAATGGCGCGCGGCTTGGTGTTCCTGTCACCCGATTGAGAAAGCAGGAGTCGGGAATGCGGGTCGCCGTCGTCGAAAACATGAAGAACACGCCGCTCGGTTCGCTGGGTGTGGCGCTGGCCGAGGCGAATGCGCAACTCGACTACTTCAGGCCCTATCTCGACGGGCGCCTGCCCGGCAGCATTTTCGAGCATGACGCGCTTGTGGTACTCGGCGGCGAGCAGGATGCGCTCGACGACACGAACCATCCCTATCTGCCCGCCCTGGCGCGGCTGATGCTGCGCTTTGGCGAATCAGGCAAGGCGGTGCTCGGCATCTGCCTTGGCGCGCAGATCCTGGCGCGGGCCCATGGCGGAGAAAACCTCCTGGGCAAAACACTCGAGTTCGGCTGGAAGTCCATCGACATGACGGATGCGGGCAAGGTGGATCCGCTGCTGGCCGGACTGGAGACTGCATTCACCACCTTCGAATGGCACAGCGATACGTTCAAGCTGCCCGAAGGAGCCTCGCTGCTGGCGACGAGCCCGCTGGCCGAAAACCAGGCGTTTCGCATCGGCCGCGCCGCCTATGGCACGCAGTTTCACTTCGAGGCGAATGCGGAGGTGGTCGCCGGCTGGAGGGCGGGTTTCGAAACGTCGATCGAGCGCATGGAGCCGGGCTGGCTCGACCGTTACCCCGATCTGGCCGCAGCGTACGCAGCGGCGGCAGATGCCAACGGGCTGGCGATTGCACGCAACTGGGTGCGGCTGATCAAGGTCACAGGCGACGCGCCAACGGCTGCGGGTGATGTTCAGCCTGGCAACGTGCAGCTCGCGTAACCGCCCGAGACCAATCAGCTAGCCGGCTTTCAAACCCGGCACCGTGTCGCCACCCGTGAGTTCCGGCATCAGATCTGCAATCTTGACGACCTTGCCGGTGCGCGAGCTGTTCAGCGCGGCGATGCCGCAGAGAACCGACATGGCACCGGCGCGGGTGCCGGCGCGCTGGCCGAGACGGTCTTCCATGCCAGGCTTGAAGATCATGTTGCGCATCCGGTTGTCGCCGCCATAGTGGCCGCCCGCGGAGTGTGGCACGACGATGCGCTCGACCGGCTGCCTACCCTTCGGAAAGTTGCGGATCAGGAGGATGGTGTCCTCGTCTGGCGTTTCCCAGGGCTGCTTTTCGAACTGTCGGAGCTCGATGCGCCCTTCGGTACCGTTGAAGGCGATGTGGTGGCCTTCGATCGGCTGGAAGGTGTTCAGCGAATAGGAGACGTGGACGTCGTTCCTGTAGCGCAGGCTGACGACCATGGTGTCGGGGATATCGATATCCTCGCGATAGACGCAGCCATCGCGGAAATAGCCGTCGAGCTTCGATGGATCCTCGTAGAGCGCGTCGAGAAACGGATCGGCCTCGAGGTCGAGGTAGTAGTCGCACGCGCCGGCGTGCGGACAGAGCTTGCAGCGCGGGCCGCGAAACGGGCCCTTGCGACCGTAATTCTGCAGATCGGCGAAGGCGGTGACGGCCTCGGGATCGCTGTCGAGATACCAGTTCAGGAGATCGAAGTGGTGGGTGGCCTTGTGGACGAACAGGCTGCCGGAATTTTCCGTATAGGCGTGCCAGCGACGGAAGTAGTCGGCGCCGTGCTGGGTGTTCAGGTACCAGTGGAAATCGACGGAGGTGACACGGCCGATCTCGCCTGCGTTCAGGAGTTCCTTGATCTTCGCCGCCGTCGGCGCGTAGCGGTAGTTGAAGGAAACATCGACGCGCCGGCCGGTACGATTTTCGGCGTCGAGGATGCGGCGGATCTTGTCGACCGCCGTTGTCATCGGCTTTTCGGTGATGACGTCGATGCCGGCTTCCAAGGCCCGCACGACGATGTCGTCATGGGTGTAATCGGGAGTGCAGACGATGACCATGTCGACCTGCTGTTCGGCCAGCATGGCGTCGATGTTCTCGTAGATCGGGGCGTTGCTGCCGATCATGGTGCGGGCGCGCTCGGCGCGCAGCGTGTTGGTATCGACGATGGCGACCAGATCGACATGCTCGCGCCAGCCGGCGAGGAGCTCCTTGCCCCACATGGTGGTACCGCGATTGCCGGTGCCTATCAGTGCGAAACGGCGCTTCTCCATCGAATGATCCTCCTTCATGCGTGCGGAAACGGGCTTGATTGCAAATGTCGGTTCTCAGGGCTGGCAGCAGCTGCGGAAGCGCTCGACGCAGGTGCGGATGACCTCGTCGGCCGGACGCTTCCACCAGTTGTCGGCGGAGAAAATCTCCACCTCCTGGGCGCCGTGGAAGCCTGATGCCTCGATCATCCGTCGTATGCCTTTCAGGTCGATGACGCCATCGCCCATCATGCCGCGATCGGTCAGCATGTCCTTCGTCGGGACCAGCCAGTCGCAGATATGATGAGCCAGAATGCGCTTCATGTCGCCGGCGCGGGCGATCTCGCGGGCGAGATCCGGGTCCCACCAGACGTGGTAGACGTCGATAGCGACGCCGACGCCCTCGCCGAGTTGTTCGCACATGTCGAGTGCCTGACCGAGCGTGTTCACGCAGGAGCGGTCGGCGGCATACATCGGGTGCAGCGGTTCGATTGCCAGCGGCACGCCGCTGGCGCGGGCATGCGGCAGCAACGCGGCGATCCCGTCCGCCACCATCTTGCGGGCCTCGCCGATATCCTTCGAGGCGCCCGCCAGACCACCGACGACAAGCACGAGGCAATCGGCGCCGAGCGCCGCCGCCTCATCCACGGCGCGCTTGTTGTCGTCGATCGCCTTGCTGCGATCGGAAGCCTCCAGCGCGGGGAAGAAGCCGCCACGGCAGAGACCGGTCAGCCCGATATGGTTGGACCGGACGATCCGCACCGCTTCATCGAGCCCGGCCTTGGCGATCTGGTCGCGCCAGGGCGCGATCTTGGTGATGCCGTGCTTCAGGCAGAGATCGACAGCTTCAGCGAAGCCGCACTGCTCGCGGATCGTCGCGAGGTTGATGGAGAGACCTTCGACCATGTCATTCTCCTCCCTTCATGGGCTCAAGAAACGCCGTAAACAGCAAGAACCTGCTTCATCCGCGCCACCGCCAGATCGGGATCGTCGAGAACGCGGGCCCTGTCGGCGAGGCGGAAGAGTTCGGTCAGATGCGAGAGCGAGCGCGCCGATTGCTGGCCGCCGATCATCGTAAAATGATCCTGCAGCCCGTTGAGATAGGCGAGGAAGACGATGCCGGTCTTGTAGAAGCGGGTCGGCGCCTTGAAGATGTGGCGCGACAGCGGAACGGTGGGCTCGAGCAGCGCGAAGAATTCGTCGTTCCTGTTGTTACCAAGCGCTTCGAGGGCCGCCGATGCCGCAGGCGCAATGGCGTCGAAGATACCGAGCAATGCATCGGAATGGCCATGCGCATCGCCAGCGATCAATTCGGCGTAGTTGAAATCGTCGCCGGTATACATGCGCACGCTCGGCGGCAATTGCCGGCGCATGATCACTTCCTTCTCCCGAGATAGCAGCGAGACCTTGATGCCGTCGACCTTGGCTGCATTGGCTTCGATCACCTGCAGGCAGGTGGACATTGCCGCGATGTGATCGATATTGCCCCAATAACCCTCCAGCGCCGGATCGAACATCTCCCCGAGCCAGTGGATGATCACAGGCTGTCGAACCTGCCGCAGGATGCGGTCGTAGACCCTGATATAGTCGTCGGGGCTCTTCGCCGCTGCGGCAAGCGCCCGGCTTGCCATCAGGATGATGCGCCCGCCCGCTGCCTCGATGGTTTCGATCTGCTCCTCGTAGGCCCTGATGATGGTGTCGATGGTCACGTCAGGGCCGGGCGACAGGTGGTCGGTGCCGGCGCCGCAGGCGATCAGCGCATCGCTGCGCGTGGCTGCTTCGGCAAGCGCGCGCTTGATCAGCTGCTGCGCTTCCGGCCAGCCGAGGCCCATGCCGCGCTGGGCGGTGTCCATGGCTTCGGCGACGCCAAGCCCGAGGTCCCAGAGCCGGTGGCGGAAAGCGAGCGTCCGGTCCCAATCGATCGCAGGCGTCAGCCACGGATCACTATCTTCAAGCGGATCGGCAACGACGTGGGCGGCTGCATAGGCGATGCGGGAAAAATCCTTCGGCTGGCGCCTGGCCAGCGCGATCGGCGCGCAGGTCAGCACATAGGGTGCTATCTTTCCGTCGAGCGGCAGGTTGATCGTCGCCATTCCTCAGAACTCCAGTCTGGGAACGTCGAGCCAACGGCGCTCCGCCCAGGATTTCAGCCCGAGTTCGGCAAGCTGCACACCCTTGGCGCCGGCTTCCAGCCCGTAGGGCCATGACGCATCCTCGGCGACATGGCGCAGAAACATCTCCCACTGCGCCTTGAAACCGTTGTCGAAAGCCTGCGTGTCTGGCACTTCGTCCCAGGTCTTGTAGAAATCGATCGTCTGCGGCTGATCGGGGTTCCAAACCGGCTTCGGGGTGTTGACGCGGTGCTGGGTCCAGCATTTCGTCAGCCCGGCGACGGCCGAGCCGTGAGTGCCGTCGACCTGGAAGGTCACGAGATCATCGCGGCGCACGCGCACCGCCCAGGATGAGTTGATATGGGCGATCGCGCCGCCCTCGAGCTCGAAGGTGGCATAGGCGGCGTCATCCGTGTCGCACGGGTAGGCGTTGCCCTGCTCATCGACGCGGGTGCCGATATGGGTGGCGCCGAGGCAGGAGACGGCCTTGACCTCTCCGAACAGATTGTCGAGCACGTAGCGCCAGTGGCACAGCATGTCGAGGATGATGCCGCCGCCATCGGCCTTGCGGTAGTTCCACGACGGGCGCTGCGCCGGCACGCCCCAATCGCCCTCGAACACCCAGTAGCCGAACTCGCCGCGCACCGAGAGGATCTTGCCGAAGAAGCCGGAGTCGCGCAGCAGCGCCAGCTTGCGCAGGCCGGGCAGGAAAAGCTTGTCCTGAACGACGCCATGCTTGAGGCCGGAGGCGCGGGCCTTGCGGGCGAGATCGACTGCGACCGCAAGATCGTCGGAGATCGGCTTTTCGCAATAGACATGCTTGCCGGCATCGAGCGCCCTGGAAAGCAGCTCGGCACGCATCAGCGTCGTGCCGGCGTCGAAGAAGATCTGGTCGTCGGGATTTTTGAGCGCCGCGTCGAGGTCGGTGGACCAGCGGGCGATGTTATGTCTCTTCGCCAGCTCTTCCATCTTGGCGGCGTTGCGGCCGACGATGATGGGGTCGATCTCCAGCCTTTCACCCGATTTCAGTCTCAAGCCACCCTGGTCGCGGATTGCGAGGATCGATCGGACGAGATGCTGATTGTAGCCCATGCGACCGGTTACGCCGTGCAGAATGATCCCTAGACGCGCCATGCTTGCCTCCCTGCTGATGTCGTGAATGGCCGGACGCGCGATGTCGCGCGGCTCCTCCCGGCCAGTAACTAAACGGTTACTTGATGACAGAGGAAAAGCGCCGCTGTCAATAGCGAAGATCGAATTTCCGATTTCAGGTCTTGATGGAAGCCAGCGTGACGTGGACGATGTGACGTTCCCAGGCGTCGAGATTCGTCTTCTCCGTCAGCTCGCGGCCGAAGATGGTGGACAGCGTGTACTGGTTGGAAATGTAGAAATAGCCGAGCGAGGCGATGGTCAGATAGACGTTGAGCGGATCGGCCGTGTCGATGAAGACACCAGCCTGCTTGCCGCGATCGAGCACCTGGGTGAGCTCGACGATCAGATGCGAATGCAACTCCTTCAGCCGGACCGACTGGCGCAACCAGCGGGCACGGTGCAGGTTTTCGGTGCCGAGCAGGCTGAGAAACTCAGGGTGCTTGAGGAAGTAGCGCCAGGTGAAGAGCGCCAGTTCGGCTATGCCTTCTTCCGGGCTGCGATCGCCGATATGGAGTTCGCGCTCGGCGGTGCGGATGCCGACATAGGCCTCCTCGAGAACGTGGAGATAGAGCTGCTCCTTGTCGCCAAAGTAGTGATAGAGCATGCGCTTATTGGTGCCGGCGCGCTCGGCGATTGCATCGACGCGGGCGCCGCCCATGCCGTTTTCGGAAAATTCCTTGGTGGCCGCTTCGAGAATGGCTGCGCGGGTACGTTCGGGATCGCGTTGCAGGACTCGATCGGCCGGGCGTCGCTTGACGATTTTCTTCTCTCCGCTGCCATCCATCCCCATGCACCCTTTCCCCGTAACGCGATTCACTCATGGTTGTCATGAGCCGATTTCAAATCTGACCGAGCTGTCCGCCAACATGGCGCTTGACAGCTTCAGTGCTTGTCCATAGCTTGTAACCAATTGGTTATTTGTTGCAAGCAAAACCAGCCGGGAACGTGTGGAGGCGGTCCCCAAGGGAGGAGAAAAACAGATGACATTCAGCGTGAACAGACGTCATTTCATGGCCGGGGGCGCTGCCCTTCTATCCATGTCCGCCCTGGGTTCCAGGGCTTTTGCCGAGGATGCCCGCCTCAGGCTTCTGTGGTGGGGCTCACAGCCGCGCGCAGACCGCACCAACAAGGTGTCGGAGCTTTACAAGGCAAAGAATTCAGGCACGTCGATAACGGGCGAATTCCTCGGCTGGGGCGATTACTGGCCGCGACTGGCAACGCAGGTCGCCGGCCGTAACGCGCCCGATGTGATCCAGATGGATTACCGCTATATCGTCGAATATGCGCGGCGCGGGGCTCTCGCGCCGCTGGAGTCCTACATGCCCGGCAAGCTCAGCCTCGGTGATTTCGACCCGGCCCAGATCGAAGGCGGCAGCGTCGACGGCCATTTCTATGGCGTCAGCCTCGGGGCGAATTCCGCCTCGACGGTGCTGAATACCACGGCCTTCGAGGAAGCCGGCATCCCTTTGCCGACACGCACCACGACATGGGACGAGCTTGGCAAGATCGGCGCCGAGATCAGCAAGGCCGGAAAGCGCAAGGGCTTCTTCGGCTTTGCCGACGGCAGCGGCAACGAACCGCTTTTCGAAAACTATCTGCGTCAGCGTGGCAAGGCGCTGTACACGGCGGATTCGAAGATCGCCTTCGGTGCCGACGATGCGGCGGAGTGGCTGGATATGTGGAGTAAATTCCGCGAGGCCGGCGCCTGCGTGCCGCCCGATGTACAAGCGCTCTACAAGGACACGATCGACACCGCACCGCTGACACTCGGCAAGGCCGCTGTCGACTACGCTCACAGCAACCAGTTCGTCGGCTTCCAGGCCGTGGTCAAGGACAAGCTGACGCTCACCAACTACCCACTGATCAAGGCGGATTCGAAGGGCGGGCACTACCGCAAGCCGTCGATGTTCTTCTCGGTGTCGGCACAGTCGAAGGTGCTCGACCAGGCGGTCGATTATGTCAACTTCTTCGTCACCAATCCGGACGCAGCCGTGGCGCTCGATGTCGAGCGCGGCATTCCGGAATCGAAGGCGATGCGCGACGTCGTCGCCGCCAAGCTCGACGCCACGGGCAAGATCCCGCTCGAGTATGTGGCGGGCCTCGGCGATCTGGCCGGAAAGCTGCCGCCGCCACCGCCGTCCGGCGCCGGCGAAGGCCAGACGGTGCTGCGCACCGCCGCCGAGCAGGTCGGCTTTGGACAGCTGACGCCTGCCGATGGCGGCAAGCAGATCGTCGACGAGATCACCCGGCTTCTCGCACGAGGCTGATCAGGATGAGCAATGCGATGCACACGACGGCTCCGGACACGGTCCGGAGAGGCGGGAGCGTGGTTGCCGAGGGGCGTTTCAAGCGCCTCTGGGCAGCCAACTCGGCCGGCTACCTGTTCCTGCTGCCATGGCTGATCGGCTTTCTCGGGCTGACGCTAGGACCGGCGCTGGTGTCGCTCTACCTGTCGTTCACCGATTTCGACATGATCCGCTCGCCCGAATGGGTGGGCGCGGCCAACTACGTGCGCATTACCACCGCCGATCCGAAATTCGCCGCCGCGATGAAGGTGACGCTGACCTATGTCGTGCTGTCGGTGCCGTTCAAGCTGATCTTCGCTCTGCTGGTGGCGATGGCACTGAACAAGGGCGTTCGTGGGCTGACGGTGTACCGCGCCGTGTTCTACCTGCCGTCGCTGCTTGGCGGCAGCGTCGCGATCGCCGTCCTGTGGCGGCAGCTGTTTGCCCGCGACGGGCTGGTCAATGCGGCGCTGTCGCAGATCGGCATCGAGGGGCCGAGCTGGATCTCGCATCCGAGCTATTCGATCTACACGCTGGTGGCGCTCAGCGTCTGGCAGTTCGGCTCGCCGATGATCATCTTCCTGGCCGGTCTCCGGCAGATCCCGACCGACATGTACGAGGCGGCGAGCCTGGACGGCGCCTCGAAATTCCGGCAGTTCTACAAGATTACCTTGCCGCTTTTGACGCCGGTGATCTTCTTCAACGCCGTGGTGCAGACGATCGACGCCTTCAAGGCGTTCACGCCGGCATTCATCATCTCGGGCGGTACAGGCGGGCCGATCAATTCGACGCTGTTCTACACGCTCTATCTCTACCAGGAGGCGTTCGGGAACTTCCGCATGGGCTATGCCTCGGCGCTCGCGTGGATCCTGGTGCTGATCATCGCCGTGTTCACCGCGTTCTCGTTCCTGTCCTCACGCTACTGGGTGCACTACGATGACTAACGGGATCACCGCGCCGGTTTCGGCACCGCCCTCCGACATCACCAAGCGTAGCCGCCCGGCCTCTATCGTGGTGCACACGCTTCTGATCCTCGCCTCGCTGCTGATGCTCTATCCGCTCCTATGGATGGTCTCGGCATCGGTGAGGCCGGAAAACGAAATCTTCTCCTCGACCTCGCTGATCCCGTCGTCGATCGACTTTTCGTCCTACGTGCGCGGCTGGGGCGGGCTCGACATCACCTTCGGGCGGTTCTTCTGGAACTCGCTGGTGATTTCAGTGCTGACGGTCATCGGCAACGTGGTCGCCTGTTCGCTCGCGGCGTATGCCTTCGCGCGGCTGCGGTTTGCCGGCCGGAACTTCTGGTTTGCGATCATGCTCGGCACGCTGATGATCCCCTATCACGTGACGCTGATCCCGCAATATGTGCTGTTTCTCAACCTCGGCTGGGTGAACACCATCCTGCCGCTCGTCGTGCCTAAATTCCTCGCCAGCGACGCCTTCTTCATCTTCCTGATGGTGCAGTTTTTCCGCGGCATCCCGCGTGAACTCGACGAGGCCGCGATGATGGACGGCTGCAGCGCCTGGCGAATCTACTGGAAGATCATGCTGCCGCTATCGCTGCCGGTGCTGGCGACGGCGGCGATCTTCTCCTTCATCTGGACCTGGGACGACTTCTTCGGGCCGCTGATCTACCTCAACGACATGAACACCTACACGATCCAGCTCGGCCTGCGCACCTTCGTCGATTCGACCAGCGCATCGGACTGGGGCGGGCTGTTTGCCATGTCGACGCTGACCCTGGTGCCGGTGTTCCTGTTCTTCCTGTTCTTCCAGCGGCTGCTGATCGACGGCATTGCCACCACGGGCATGAAGCGCTGATGGCCGCGATCCTGAGACCGACGAGACACCTGACATGAGCATCAAGACTGTTGCGATCATCGGCTGCGGCATCGGCCGCTCCCATATCGTCGAGGGCTACCTGCCGCATCCCGACAAGTTCAAGGTCGCGACGCTCTGCGACCTCAACGAGGAGCGTCTGAAGCAGATCGGCGACGAGTTCGGTATCGACAAGCGAACCACCTCGTTTGCCGAGGTTCTTGCCGACGACAGCATCGACATCGTCGATATCTGTACGCCGCCCGGCATCCACCTGGAGCAGGTGGTGGCGGCGCTTCAGGCCGGCAAGCATGTCATCTGCGAGAAGCCGCTGACGGGCTCGCTCGCCGGCGTCGATCAAATCATGCGGGTCGAGAAAACGGCCCGGGGCGTGCTGATGCCGATCTTCCAGTATCGCTACGGCGATGGCGTCGAGAAGGCGAAGCGGATCATCGAGGCGCGGATCGCGGGAAGGCCATACATGGGCTCGGTCGAGACCTTCTGGCTCAGGACGCCCGACTATTACGCCGTTCCCTGGCGCGGCAAGTGGGCGACGGAACTCGGCGGCGTGCTTGTGACGCATGCGCTGCATCTGCACGACATGCTGCTGCACCTGATGGGTCCGGCATCGCGGGTGTTCGGCCGGGTGGCGACGCGGGTGAACGATATCGAGGTCGAGGACTGCGCCTCGGCAAGCCTTCTGATGCAGAACGGGGCCTTCGTATCGCTATCCTGCACGCTCGGCTCGCAACAGGAAATCAGCCGGCTCAGGCTGCATTTCGAGAACGTCACCTTCGAGAGCAACCACGAGGCCTATTCACCGGGCAAGGATCCCTGGACGATCCTGGCCGCCAACGACCGCGTGCAGAGAGAGATCGACGCCGTGATCGGCGACTGGCAGCCGGTGGCGCCGCGCTTCACGACACAGATGGCGCATTTCCACGCGCATCTCGAAGGTCGGGGGCCGCTGCCGGTCTCGACGCAGGATGCGAGGCGGGCCCTGGAACTGGTGACGGCAATCTACCAATCGTCGGACAGCGGCCAGGATATCCCGCTGCCAATCGGCGCCGACAGCCCGAAATACGCCGACTGGCGTGCGAGAACGCAATGACGGACCAGAGAGGAAGTCGAGAGATGGCAACCAGCGTCGTTCTTCAGAAGGTCGAGAAACGCTATGGCGCGCTTGACGTCATCCACGGCATCGATCTCACCATCGATCCCGGCGAGTTCGTGGTCTTCGTCGGCCCGTCCGGCTGCGGCAAGTCCACGCTGCTTCGGATGATCGCCGGGCTGGAGGAAATCTCAGGCGGCGCGCTGATGCTCGACAACGAGCGGATGAACGAGGTGGCGCCGGCCAAGCGCGGCATCGCCATGGTGTTTCAGTCCTATGCGCTCTATCCGCATATGTCCGTCTACAAGAACCTCGCCTTCGGGCTGGAGACTGCCGGCTTCAAGAAGGCCGAGATCCAGCCGAAGGTGAAGCGGGCGGCCGAAATCCTGCAGATCGAGAAGCTGCTGGAACGCAAGCCGAAGGCGCTGTCGGGCGGCCAGCGGCAGCGTGNNTCCTGTTCGACGAGCCGCTCTCGAACCTCGACGCCGAACTGCGCGTGCAGATGCGCGTCGAGATCTCGCGGCTGCACCGCAGTCTCGGCAACACGATGATCTACGTCACCCACGACCAGGTCGAGGCCATGACCATGGCCGACAAGATCGTGGTGCTGAATGCAGGCCGCATCGAGCAGATCGGCGCGCCGCTCGATCTCTACAACAACCCAGCCAACCGCTTTGTCGCCGGCTTCATCGGCAGCCCGAAGATGAACTTTTTGCAGGCCCGGATCGATGCGATTGGCGCCAGCGAAACAACGATCAATGTCTGCGGCAATGCCGTGCGGCTGCCACGCCGGGTGAATGCCAAGGCAGGCGACAGCGTGACCTTCGGCATTCGGCCGGAGCATCTTTCGGTGCTCGACACCGGCGGCATCGTGCTGTCGACCGTCAATGTCGATCTGGTCGAGAACCTCGGCGGCGCAACGATGCTCTATACGACGACGCCGGACAGGCAGCAGCTGACCGTCGCGCTCGACGGGCAGCGCAAGGTGGAGCGCGGGGCGAATGTGAACGCCTCCTTCGACCCCGCGCGCTGTCATATCTTCGACGCGTCGGGCGCATCTATCTGACGCGCTTGACAGTCCATCCTCCTCTGGCCATGATTTCAAGAAGATAGGCCGCGAGGGGGACAGCGTGACGCCTGAAGACCGGATACATGCGCTTGGCATTTGGCAGGGTCCGATCGATATCTCTCCGATCACCGGCGGCATCACCAACAGGAACTATCTGGTCCGCGACGGCAGCGTGAAGCGCGTCGTCAGGTTGGGCGACGACATTCCGGTCCATCAAATCAGCAGGCGCAACGAGTTGGCGGCAAGCAGGGCGGCGCATGCGGCGGGGCTCTCGCCTGCGGTGATCCACCATGCGCCGGGTGTCTTGGTGCTCGACTATATCGATGCCCGGGCGCTGACGCCGGACGATCTGCGTGATGCGGACACGCTGGAACGCGTCATTCCGCTGGTGCGCGCGTGCCACCGCAATATCGCGCGCGAATTTCGCGGACCGGCGGCGATCTTCTGGGTGTTTCATGTGATCCGCGATTATATCGCCAATCTCGAGGCGTCCGGCAGTTCCTATCGGCCGCTGTTTGCCGATCTGCTCGACAAGGCCGAGCGACTCGAGGCGTCGGGCGGGCCTTACGAGATCGCCTTCGGCCATAACGACATGCTGGCCGCCAATTTTCTGGACGACGGCAAGCGGTTGTGGCTGATCGACTGGGATTATGCCGGCTTCAACACGCCGCTCTTCGATCTCGGCGGGCTGGCCTCCAACAACGAGTTTTCCGAGGATGCCGAGCGGGCGATGCTGGAGGCCTACTACCTGGCATCGCTGACGCCGGATCTCTGGCGCCGCTACCGCGCGATGAAATGCGCCTCGCTGCTGCGCGAAATGCTGTGGAGCATGGTCTCGGAAATCCACTCGACGATCGACTTCGACTACGCCGCCTATACCGCCGAGAACCGGGTCCGCTTCGAGCGCGCCTTTGAGGAATTCGAACAGGATCCATGACATGACCAAGGAATTGCCCAAGACCGCCAAGGCCGTGGTCATCGGCGGCGGCATCATCGGCTGCTCGACGGCCTATCATCTCGGTAAGCTCGGCTGGACGGACACCGTGCTGCTCGAGCGCAAAAAGCTGACATCAGGAACCACCTTCCATGCGGCCGGCCTTGTCGGGCAGCTGCGCACCAGCGCCAACATCACCCAGCTGCTCGGCTATTCCGTCGATCTCTACAAGCGACTGGAAGCCGAAACCGGGCTCGGCACCGGCTGGAAGATGAACGGCGGCTTGCGGCTTGCCTGCAACGAGGAACGCTGGACGGAGGTGAAGCGGCAGGCGACGACGGCGCAGTCCTTCGGACTCGACATGCAGCTGCTCACGCCACAGGAGGCCTTCGACCTCTGGCCGCTAATGACGATCGACGACCTGATCGGCGCCGCCTACCTTCCGACCGATGGCCAGGCCAACCCCTCCGACATCACCCAGGCACTGGCGCGCGGCGCGCGGATGGCAGGCGTGTCGATCTTCGAGGATACCGAGGTGATCGACCTCGAGATCGACAAGGGCAGAATCCGCGCCGTGATCACCGAGCATGGGCGCATCGAATGCGAGCGCGTCGTCGTCTGCGCCGGGCAATGGACGCGGGCGTTTGCCGCTCGCTTCGGGGTCAACGTGCCGCTGGTGTCGGTCGAGCACCAGTACATCATCACCGAATCCTTCGGCGTACCCTCGAACTTGCCGACGCTGCGCGACCCTGATCGGCTGACCTATTACAAGGAGGAGGTGGGCGGCATCGTCATGGGCGGCTACGAGCCGAACCCGATCGCATGGGCGAAATCGGGGATCCCCGAGGGCTTCCACTACACGCTGCTCGACAGCAATTACGACCATTTCGAGCAGATCATGGAGCAGGCGCTCGGACGCGTGCCGGCGCTCGAAAACGTCGGCGTCAAGCAGCTGCTCAACGGGCCGGAAAGCTTTACGCCCGACGGCAACTTCATTCTCGGCGAGGCGCCGGAGCTCAAGAATTTCTTCGTCGGCGCCGGCTTCAATGCCTTCGGCATCGCGTCGGCCGGTGGAGCGGGCATGGCGCTCGCCGAATGGGTGAGCAAGGGCGAGCCGCCCTACGATCTCTGGCCGGTCGATATCCGCCGCTTCGGCCGGCCGCATTTCGACACCGACTGGGTGCGCACCCGCACGCTGGAGGCCTATGGCAAGCACTACACGCTGGCCTTCCCCTTCGAGGAGTATTCCAGCGGCCGCCCTTGCCGCAAATCGCCGCTCTACGACCGGCTGAAGGCGCAGGGCGCCTGCTTCGGCGAGAAGCTCGGCTGGGAGCGGCCGAACTGGTTCGCCGATCTCTTCGCCAACGAGGAGCCGAAAGACGTCTACAGCTACGAGAGGCAGAACTGGTTCGAGGCGGTCGGGCGCGAGCACAAGGCGGTGCGCGAGGCGGCCGTCATCTTCGACCAGACGTCCTTCGCCAAGTTCACGCTGAAGGGCCGCGACGCGGAGGCTGCCCTTTCCTGGATCGCCGCCAACGACGTTGCCAAACCGGTGGGCTCGCTGGTCTACACGCAGATGCTGAACGACAAGGGCGGCATCGAGTGCGACGTCACCTGTGCGCGCATCGCCGAGGACGAGTATTACATCGTCACCGGCACCGGTTTCGCGACGCATGATTTCGACTGGATAGCCCGCAATATTCCCGGCGATCTGCATGCCGAGCTGGTCGACGTGACCTCGGCCTACTCGGTGCTGTCGTTGATGGGGCCGAATGCACGTGCGGTGCTGGAGGCTGTTACCGGCAGCGACGTGTCCAACGCCGGCTTCCCGTTCGGCCGCGTCAAGACGATCGGCATCGCGGGCTGCCCGGTGCGGGCGCTGCGCATCACCTATGTCGGCGAACTCGGCTACGAGCTGCATGTGCCGATCGAATATGTCACGACCGTCTACGACGCGCTGATGGCGGCGGGCAATCCGTTCCATCTCGTCAATGCCGGCTACCGGGCGATCGAGAGCTGCCGGCTGGAGAAGGGGTATCGCGCCTGGGGCTCCGATATCGGGCCGGACCATACGCCGATCGAGGCCGGGCTTGGCTGGGCGGTGAAGACGAAGAAGGCGACGCCGTTTCGCGGCCGGGAGGCTATCGAGCGGCAGCTGTCGTCGGGTGTGAAGAAGATGCTCGCGTGCTTTGTGCCCGACGACCCTGACGTGGTGCTGCTCGGCCGCGAGACGATCTACCGCGACGGCAAGCGTGTCGGCTGGCTCTCCTCGGGCGGCTTCGGCTACACAATCGGCAAGGCGATCGGCTACGGTTATGTGCGCGACGCCGAGGGGGTGACGGAGGATTTCGTGCTGTCGGGGACCTATGAGCTCGACGTGGCGCGGGCGCGGGTGCCGTGCAGGGTGTCGCTGACGCCGCTTTATGATGCGGAGATGGCGCGGGTGAAAGGGTAGTGCAGCCTGTGCGCGGCTGGGCGATGGCGGCGCCTTGGAGTTGGACGCCCACCCCAACCGCCCTCATCCTCGCCCTCGTGGCGGGGATCCAGCCACGGCGCGTCCGCGCTGTGAATAACGCACTTCATTGGGAGGCAAGAAGGGTCTCCCGTGCCCAAGGACTTGGGCATGCTGGATCCCTGTGACAAGCACAGGGATGAGGGTAGAGGGCAATCAAAACAAAGGTAATTTCCCGTCCTGGATCAGAATCTCGAGCTTGTTGGCCACGTCGTCGGTCCAGGCGACATTCCCAGTCAGCACATCAGGGAACAACCCCGGCAGCGTGAACAATGCCGCCGAGACGGCGCCGCCGTTGCGCGGAACGTCGGCCAGCAGCGTTGCGATCTCGGCAGCGCGCGGGTCGCGCAGCTCGTATGACTGGCCCTTGCGATCGACGCCAAGTGCATACCGCATCCAGGCAGCGACCGCGATGGCGTAGGTTTCCGCATGATCGCCGGCAGCCAGCGCTTCGGCTGACGGCTCCAGCAGGCGCTGCGGCAGCTTCTGGGTGCCGTCCATGGCAATCTGGTAGGTGCGGTGGGCGATCGCCTTGTTGGCGAAGCGGGCCATCAGTTCGTCGGCATAGGCGTCAAGATCGATGCCGGGCACCGGGTCGAGCGTGGCGGCGGCGGCGTTCATGTGGCGGTGGGCAAGTGCTGCCAGGCCGACATCGTCCATGACGTCGCGAATGAATTCATAGCCGGCGATATAGCCTAGATAGGCAAGCAGCGAGTGTGCGCCGTTCAGCATCCTCAGCTTCATCTTCTCGTAGGCCGAGACATCCTCGACCATCAGCGCGCCCGCCTTTTCCCAGTGCGGGCGGCCATTGGCGAAGCTGTCCTCAATCACCCATTGGGCGAAGGGTTCGGTTTCGATCGCAGCAAGGTCGGTGCGGCCGGTGAGTTCCTGAGCGTCGCGGTAGGTGGCGTCGGTGCTGGCCGGGGTGATGCGATCGACCATGGTCGAGGGGAAGGGGACGTTGGTCTCGATCCACTGCTTCAGCTCGGGATCGACGCGGCCGGCGAAGTCGAGCACGAGGCGCTTCAGCACGGCGCCGTTGCTCGGGAGGTTGTCGCAGCTGAGCGGCGTGAAGGGCGCGATGCCCTTGTCGCGGCGGCGCGATAGGCCCTCGACCAGATAGCCGATGACGCCGCGCGGCGCGTGCCGGCTGGCAAGGTCGGCGGCGATATCGGCGTGCTTGAGGTCCAGACCGCCGGTGGCGGCGTCGAAGCCATAGGCCTTTTCGGTGACCGTCAGGCTGACGATGCGGATGGCGGGATCCTCGAGCCGGGCGAGAAGACCGGCCGGATCGCGGGGCGCGACGTGCGCTTTCAGGATTGGGCCGATCACATGCGCCTCGGTGCCTGCGGTATCGCGCACCAGCATGGTGTAAAGGCCGTTCTGCTCGTTGAGATGATCGGCCACGTCTGCTGTGCGCAGGCTCGCAACCTCGATCCCCCAGTCACCACCAGCAAAGGCCAATGCGGCATCGGTATAGGGCGCGAAATGGGCGCGGAAGAAGGCGCCGGGGCCGAGGTGCAGGATGCCGGGCTTCAGTGCCACACGATCGAAGGCCGGAAGCTTGGCGGTGGAGGCAAGGCCGGTCAGGCCAGTCAGTCGTTCGCTCACAGCTTGTAGGCCTTCTTCGCGTTGCCATAGGAGAGTTCGCCGGCGACGATCTCGGCATCCCTATGCGAGATGCGGTGTTCCGCCACCAACCCGGCGAGGAAACCGCAGACCTCGCGACGCCAGACATCGTGGCGAGCGGGGATGGAGAGCAGCGCGCGGGTGTCGTCGTTGAAGCCCGCCATGTTGGCGAAACCGGCGGTCTCCACGACCTGGTCGAGATAGCGGCGAATGCCGGCCGGGCTGTCGTGGAACCACCAGGGCGGGCCGATCATCAGGCAGGGCCAGTGGCCGACCATCGGCGCCAGTTCGCGGGCATAGGTGGTTTCGTCGAGCGTGAAGAGCAGCACGCGCAGGCCCGGTGCATGGCCGTATTTCGACAGCAGCGCGGAGAGCCCGCCGACCCAGTCGGTGGGCGTCGGAATATCGGCGCCCATGTTGGGCCCACGGGTCTGGAACAGGTCGCGATCGGTGTTGCGGCGCGAGCCGGCGTGAATCTGCATGACCATGCCGTCTTCCGCCGAAAGGCCGGCCATCTCCGTCAGCATCTGGCCGCGGAACAGTTCGGTCTCGTCGGCGCTCAGCGTGCCGTTGTGGGCCTTGTCGAGCAGACGCTGCTTATCCGACAGCGGCAGGTCTGATGTGAACGGGGTCGGGACGCCGTGGTCTGTGGCGGTGGCGCCATACTGGCGGAAGTAGGCGCGGCGCTTGCGGTGGGCGTCGATCAGGCCATCCCAGCTCTTCACGTCGCAATCCGTCAGTTCACCGAGCTTCAGGAGGTTGTCGCGGAAACCGACGGCATCGGGATCGGTGACGCTGTCGGGACGGTAGGTGGTGCGGACGCGGCCGATCCAGCCGTCCTGCGCCAGCTTCTGGTGATGGACCAGCGGATCGAGCGCGCCTTCCGTGGTGGCGATAGTCTCGATACCGAAGCGCTTATGGAGTGCGCGAGGGCGGAATTCCGGCAGCGCCAGCTGGGCGTTGATGTGGTCGTAGAGCGCGTCGGCATTTTCGGGCGTCAGGGGTTCCTCGCAGCCTAGGACGGCCGACATGGCGTGATCGACCCAGAGGCTCGACGGGGTACCGCGGAAAAGATGATAGTGGGCCGCGAAGGTGCGCCAGATGGCGCGACCCGAGGCGACCGGCTTGCTGTCGAGACGCGGGACGCCGAGTTCGTCGAGCGGGACACCGACGCTGTGCAGCATGCGGAAGAGATAGTGATCGGGAATGACCAGCAGCGAGGACGCATCCTCGAACGGCTTGTCATCGGCGAACCAGGAGGGCTCGGTATGGCCGTGCGGGCTGACGATCGGCAGGCCGCTGACCGTTGCGTAGAGGTCGCGCGCTATGTTGCGCGTGGCCGGATCGGCGGGAAAGAGCCGGTCCGGATGCAGAAATCCATTGCCGATATCCATCAGTATTCCTCCCTGACTGCTATCGGCCTAGCGCACAACAAATGGCGCGGCAAGGGCTTTTAGTAACCAAACGGTTCACTTTTGCGAATCGCGGTCGCCGCTCTCGAAACGATTGACCTTGCGGCCTATTTCCGATTTGGAGAGGGCTGGAAAATGGCCGGTTGCGGCAAGGAGAACCCGATGTCCGACGAAACGAGCCGTATCACCCAGCTTGAGGAAATCATCGCACATCAGTCGAAGACGATCGAGGAGCTGTCCGATCAACTCACCGAACAGTGGAAGATCGTCGAGCAGGTCCGCGCCAAGCTCGACCGACTGACCGAGCGGTTCCTCTCGCTCGAGGAGCAATCTCTGGAAGCACCTGCGGTGACCCGGCCGCCGCACTACTGATCCCCGACGATCTTGTGCTTTCAAGCCGACATTCTTATATAAGCGCTGCGAGGACGACCTCCCCCCGTACGGGCTTGAATGTCGGGACGACCCGACCTTTCCCGAAGGGGTTATTCATGCGATCCACATCCGACCGTATTCGTCACGCCATCAGCTTTGAAGTCATTGGTCTTGCCCTGATCACGCCGCTCGGCGCGTTCGCCTTCGGCATGCCGATTGCCGATATCGGCGTCGTCGGCGTTGCCAGCGCAACGATCGCGACGGGCTGGAATTATCTCTACAATCTCGGCTTCGACCATGTGATGCAGCGCATGACTGGCGGCACGCGCAAGAGCTTCGGCATCCGCGTGCTGCATGCCGCTCTGTTCGAAGGCGGCCTGCTGGTGGCGCTGATGCCGCTGATTGCCTGGTATCTCGGCGTCAGCCTGTTGCAGGCCTTCATGATGGACGTGTCCTTCGCGCTGTTCTACCTGGTCTACGCCTTCGTCTTCAACTGGGCCTACGACCGGATCTTCCCGCTGCCGGACTGGCAGACGACGCCGGACGGTGTGCGCGGTTAAGCTTCCGCGCCATGACGGTTTGCGCTATAGCCCGTATATAGAATTGCGAAGGGAAGACGAGACCGATGGCGGCCAAGATACGGTATCACGAAGGCGATATTTCCGCGGCCGATGCCGCCCGTTATACCGGTGCCATCGCCATCGATACGGAGACGCTCGGCCTGGTGCCGCGCCGCGACCGGCTCTGCGTCGTCCAGCTTTCGCCGGGCGACGGATCGGCCGACGTGATCCGCATCGCATCAGGACAGACGGAAGCGCCGCACCTGACCGCCATGCTCGAAGATCCGACGCGGCAGAAGATCTTCCACTACGGGCGCTTCGACATCGCCGTGCTGTTCCACACGTTCGGCGTTACCACCGAATCGATCTTCTGTACCAAGATCGCCTCGCGTCTCTGCCGCACCTATACCGATCGACACGGCCTCAAGGACAATCTCAAGGAGATGCTGGAGGTCGATATCTCCAAGGCGCAGCAGTCGTCGGACTGGGCGGCGGCGAAGCTGTCGCAGGCGCAGCTCGAATATGCCGCCTCCGACGTGCTCTATCTGCATGCTTTGCGCGACAAGCTGACGGAGCGGCTGGTGCGCGACGGACGCATCGAGCATGCAACGGCCTGCTTCGCCTTTCTGCCGACCCGCGCCAAGCTCGACCTGCTCGGTTGGGACGAGACGGATATTTTCGCGCACAGCTGAGCGCGTTTTCTTTGCCCGTATGCGCCTTCAATGGAGTACGGCGTCCATGCACCGAAACGTTAGTGTTTCGTTAATGGTGACTCAGTAGGATACTCATTAACTTTTATGCATTCGGCGACGCGATGCAGCGTCCTCCAGGTAGCGGAATTGCCGGAGAATGCAACGAGCCCGATGAGCGCGGCTTTCCTGTAACCTGCCTTACAGCACTTTACGAAAGAGGAAGCATGCCATGTTGACTCCAGTTCGTGCAGCGTCCAGTTCAAGCTTTCCCTCACAGGGCTCCGCCGCGGCATTGAGCGCCGATGGCATCGTACGCGCTGCGGCGACCGCCGTTGCGGTCAATCAGGTCGAGAGTCCGGACCTTACCTCCGCCGTGACGGCCAAACTCAACATTATGCTGCTTGCCGTGCGCGCCCGCATGGTCGAAGCGTTGCTCGACGTGCTCAACGCCACCGGCGACGCGATTTCCCAACCGCGCGACGACGACGAGCCGGACCTTGCCTTCGCGGCCCGGCTGGCAGATGCGATCCAGAAGATGCCTGCCGCCAAGATTGAGGCGGTGGAACGCCAGCTTGCGGCGCAGGGGCACGCCATTCCGCTGCGTCTGCTGGCCGAAGCGCTGCGCAATCCTGCCGGACCTGAAGCAACCCGCATCGCCGCCTATCTGGAAACGATCGGCTACAAGGATCGCGATCTGGCGACGCGCGCCGTGGTGCGCTCCTATGGCCAGAACGACGGCTCGCCACAGCGCCCGGACCAGCGGCCGGAAATCAGCCTGCATCGCGACAGCGTGCCTGTGGCCGCACGCGCTGCTCCGGCATCGCCGCCCGATGCCGCGGCCAAAGTTCCCGTCAACACCACGGCTACCGCCATCACCAACCCCACCGCCGACCCTGTCGAGCAGCCCGCCATCGCCGCTGCGATCGCTGCCGTGGAGGCCGACGAGCAGCCTGTTGCCGCCACCTCAAGCTTTGCAGAGGCAGATGCCGGTGCGGAAGCGAGCGAAGCGGCAATCTCCAGCGAACCGGAAGCGAGCGCTGCGGCGACCACTGCCGGCGAAGAGGCCGGGCTAGTCGAGGCCGGGTCGGTTGCCGCCAAGGCGGATCCGATCATTCCCAAGACTTGGACAGGCATCCCGGCGTCCCTCTCCAAGGACGAGACGGATATGATCGTCGTGATCATCCGCGACCAAGAGGCCGAGGTTCTGCTCGAGGCCGTCGATGTCGAGCCTGCGATCGAGATCGACGTGCTGCTCGACGATACGCTTATCGCCGACATACCCGAACATCTCAGAGCATCACCGGATCAGGCCGTGGTATCGAACGGTATTGCCCGGCAGGCCAATCCGCTGGCCGCGCCATCCCCGCTGGAAGCCGCGGCGGCACGCACGACCGGGCATGCGCCGACACCGGTGGAGACGGATCTGCCATCGGCCGCGCGCCAGACTATCGATGCGACCTACGCGCCGGTCATGATGAAGATCGTCGAGGGCGTGCCCTATGCTATCCAGCCTTACGGCTTCGCCAAGGACGAGACGGACGACGGCGCATCGCGCGAGATGAACCGCGAAGACCATAATGGGGAGCCCCGGCAGGACGAGGAAGAGGAAGCGGCATTGCAGGGTGAGCCCGACGTCGCCGAGGCGATCGAAACGGCAGCCGCGGATGCGGACGAAGACGGGGTGACGATAGAAACATCCCCTGCTGCCGCGGCACCCCTGCTGAACGATGCGGGACAGCCGATCCTGAAGCTGCCGGCGCCGGGACAGTCCGCCATGACCGTTCCTGACGAGGCCTATGCCCGCTACCGGCGCATGGTCGGCTGGGAATAGCTCCCGGCAAGAACCGGAAAATTGGATATCAAACGCGAAGAACCCGCCGGATCGCTCCGGCGGGTTCTTTTATTCTTCAAGCCATGAAGGCCAGCGATTATTCGCCGCGGTTCTTCAGAGCCGCGCCGAGAATGTCGCCGAGCGATGCGCCAGAGTCGGACGAACCGAACTGAGCAACGGCTTCCTTCTCTTCAGCGATCTCGAGAGCCTTGATCGAAAGCATGACCTTGCGGTCCTTCTTCGAGAAGTTCGTGACGCGAGCGTCAAAAACCTGGCCGACGGAGAAACGCTCAGGGCGCTGATCGTCGCGATCGCGTGCGAGGTCTGCACGGCGGATGAACGAGGTGATGTCCTCGTGATCGACGAGCTTCACTTCGACGCCACCATCGTTAACCGCGAGAACTTCGCAGGAAACGACTGCATTCTTGCGCAGGTCGCCGGAAGCGGCGGCTTCGCCAACCGAGTCCTTGCCGAGCTGCTTGATGCCGAGCGAGATGCGCTCCTTTTCGACGTCCACATCGAGAACGACAGCCTTGACGACGTCGCCCTTGTTGAACTCTTCGATGACCTGTTCGCCCGGACGGTTCCAGTCGAGGTCGGAGAGGTGCACCATGCCGTCGACGTCGCCGTCGAGACCAATGAACAGGCCGAATTCGGTCTTGTTCTTGACTTCGCCTTCGACTTCAGTGCCGGCCGGATGGTTGCGAGCGAATGCCGCCCACGGATTTTCCAGCGTCTGCTTGAGGCCGAGCGAAATACGACGCTTGGACGGATCGACTTCGAGAACGACGACTTCGACTTCCTGTGTCGTGGACAGGATCTTGCCGGGGTGTACGTTCTTCTTGGTCCAGGACATTTCCGAGATGTGGATCAGGCCTTCGATGCCTGGTTCCAGCTCGACGAACGCACCGTAGTCGGTGATGTTCGTGACGGTACCGGAGATCTTCTTGCCTTCCGGATACTTGGCCTGGATGCCATCCCAAGGATCCGACTCGAGCTGCTTCATGCCGAGCGAGATGCGGTGGGTTTCCTGGTTGATGCGGATGATCTGAACCTTGACCTGCTGGCCGATGTTCAGGATTTCCGACGGATGGTTCACACGGCGCCATGCCATGTCGGTAACGTGCAGCAGGCCGTCGATGCCGCCGAGGTCAACGAACGCACCGTAATCGGTGATGTTCTTGACGACGCCGTCAACAACCTGGCCTTCTTCGAGGTTCTGAACGATTTCAGAACGCTGCTCGGCACGGGATTCTTCCAGAACCGTACGACGCGATACAACGATGTTGCCGCGACGCTTGTCCATCTTGAGGATTTCGAAGGGCTGCGGGTTGTGCATCAGCGGGGTGACGTCGCGGATCGGACGGATGTCGACCTGCGAACGCGGCAGGAAGGCAATCGCGCCGTCGAGGTCAACCGTGAAGCCGCCCTTGACCTGGTTGAAGATAACGCCTTCAACGCGCTCGCCAGCTTCGAACTTGGCTTCGAGCTTGATCCAGCTTTCTTCGCGGCGAGCCTTTTCGCGCGACAGAACAGCTTCGCCGAGGGCATTTTCGATACGCTCGACATAGACTTCGACTTCGTCGCCGACCTTGAGCGTGCCGTCCTTGGCCTTGGCGCCGAATTCCTTCAGCAGAATGCGACCTTCGACCTTGAGGCCGACGTCGACAACGGCAGAGTCCTTCTCGATTGCCGTTACGATACCCTTGGTTACATAGCCTTCAGCCAGATCGTTCTTGGCAAAGGATTCTTCCAGAAGGGCCGCGAAATCTTCGCGAGAGGGAGTAGCTACAGACATGAAATCTCCTGCGTGTCCTGAAACCTGGACACGTATGCGCCGGTTGGTTGGTGTTGGATGAGCCTGATCCCCGTCCGCCCTACTAAAAAGGCAATCCGGCGCTTGGACGGAATTTCAGGCTTGTCTTCTAAAAGCGACCCGGGCAAGGCCCAGGCATATCGCTTGAATTCACGTATTTCGGTTCAGGGCCAAATCGATCAACGATTTCGCCGCTTGAAACGCGGCCTCTATACTCATTTCCGACGTATCAAGCAAGTGCGCGTCTTCGGCCGGCTTCAAAGGGCTGTCAGCCCGACCCATGTCACGCTCGTCGCGACGCTTGACGTCCTCGAAGATCGCCTCGAAATCGGCCGCCTGGCCCCTGGCGACGATCTCGTCGTAGCGGCGGCGGGCGCGAACCTCGGCGGATGCCGTCACATAGAGCTTCACCGGCGCCTGCGGGCAGACCACCGTGCCGATATCGCGGCCGTCGAGCACCGTGCCCGGCGCCTTTTCGGCAAAGCGGCGCTGCGCTTCCACCAACGCCCGGCGGACGCCCGGCATGACGGCGATCTTCGAGGCGGCCTCGCCGATCTCGTGTTGCGAGAGGATATCGCGATCAAGACCTGCAAGTTCAACCTCGCGCGCCATCTTTTCCGCCGTCGCCTCGTCGTCGAGCGGCAGGCCGGCATCTAGCAGCGCCTTGGCGGTGGCGCGGTAGGTCAGGCCGGTGTCGAGATGATGGAAACCATAGGTCTCGGCCACCTGCCGGGAGAGCGTACCCTTGCCGGCGGCGGCGGGACCGTCAATGGCGATGACGAAGGGGGTGGCGTTGGTCGGCTTGTTCATGTGTCTGTCTTGTCGCTCTTCATCAATATCAATTGCAGTCTGGTGCTTTCCGGATCAATTGCTCTCGGGAAGGCCGCCGTAGCGGCGCACAAGACCGGTCATCTCCGCCTGATCCCCGGCGTCATCGAGACCGGCCGCCACGCCCTCGCGGTCGGCAACCGGACGGTTCTGGCTGACCTTCCATTTACCCTCGATGGCTGCGATCTCGATCTCGACGCCGATAATGCCGCGCATGTGGGCACGGATATAGGCTTCGGGCGCGTCGCCGACGGCCCAGGGTTTTTCGCGCGGTTCCTCGTGCTGCCTGGTCAGCGCCGATATCTGCGCCATAAGCCAATCGGCATCGTCGATGACGCGGGCAGTGCCTCTGACCTGCACCATGGCGTAATTCCAGGTCGGCACGACCTTGCCGGTTTCGCGCTTGGTCTCGTACCACGACGGCGTAACATAGCTATTGGCGCCCTGGAAGACGATCAGCGGTTCGGCACCGGCTTCGATATCGCGCCATTGCGGATTGGCCCGGGCAAGATGCAGCCGCAGCGTCCCCTTTTCGGATGCAGCTGCATCGAGATGAACGGGTATCGAGTTCGCAATCAGCCCGGAGGCGCCAGACGTGATCAGCAGGCCGAGCGGATGCGCCCGGATCAGGGCATGCTGAACCTCAATATCGTCTTCGCGGAAATGCGGTGGCTGGTACATCGTCGCCTACCTCTATCGGCTGCCGGTTGCCCCCGGCAATGCGTTGCACTTGAACATTCGGCGGTTCACTAGCACAAAGCGCAGGGTCGGTCATCCGGCCTGCGGCGGGCACTGCGTCGCGCTCGTGCAAAGTTTGGCTTTGACATGGACGGCTGCAACGATTATGGGGACCGGCTTATAAATTCCGAACAGAACGCCGGTTTCAACGGCATTTGCCGAACTCAGGTTCGGCCATTCTCACGAACACGAGGCTCAACAGTGGCGAAAGCTGAACTTGGAACCAAGCGTACCGATCCGGAAACCGGCAAGAAGTTCTACGACCTGAACCGGAACCCGATCGTTTCTCCCTACACGGGCAAGACCTACCCCCTCTCCTTCTTCGTCGAAAGCTCGGCAGCTGCCGCAGCCGAGGCCGCGCAGGAAGAGGAAGAAGTGGCCGAAGTCGATACCGAAAGCACGGAAGTCGAACTGGTTTCGCTCGAGGACGCCGATGGCGACGCAGCCGGCGACGACATTCCTGACATGGGCGATGACGACGTCGAAATCGAAGGCGATGACGACGACGACACGTTCCTCGAAGCCGACGAAGATGACGATGACGACGACATGAGCGACATCATCGGCGTGACCGGCGACGAAGAAGACGTCTGATTCCGAATAAGTCTCGGCCCGGACGATAAAATTCGCCGGGCCGGTTTTTTTAGGCTTGCTATCTGCGAAAACCGCAAGTAATAAGCCGCCACTCCGCAAGGCAAAGCGCCTAGCGAAGCATCCCAGGACCGGAGATTTCCGGGACTACCTTGATGGGGCTATAGCTCAGCTGGGAGAGCGCTTGCATGGCATGCAAGAGGTCAGCGGTTCGATCCCGCTTAGCTCCACCAAATTTTTTCGCCTCAGCATTTTTTCAGAGCAGTTGTTTGCTAGATTTCTTAGAGCTCGCTAGCGCAAACGCGCCATATTATTGTTGAAATAACGGAAAGCTAATGTTGGAGCTTAACGAAAGCACGCTTGCTGTCCTTGGCTAAGCTTTTGCGCTAGCCTCTACTATCTCGTTGATAACAGATCGCATTCCCCCCGGCTGAAAGCCCGAATCGACCATTTTGCTCACGATGAGATTGCGGAGCACATCATAGGGAATTGGAAGGCGTTGATCATCGACAAACGTCTTTAGTATTTCGCGCCCAGGCAAAATCACCTTCCATTGACCGCTCGCAAACGCCAACTCGATTTCTTCTTTCCACCCGCTTTGCTTCTCTAGCAGCTTGTTCTGATCGTGTCCCATGAG
>UCIT01000088.1 GCA_900472625.1 Hyphomicrobiales bacterium
GCAGGGCAGAGGGGGGTGTGCCACGGATGCGACCTCCCCGATCCCCATCACACCCTCTTCATCCGCTCGACCGCCATTAGCACCCGCTCCGGCGTCGCCGGCGCGTCGAGCCTCGGGCAGACCTTGTAGTCCGCCACACTCGCCACCGCCATCGACAGCGCCTCCAGCACCGAGATCGCCAGCATGAAGGGTGGTTCGCCGACGGCCTTGGAGCGGCCTATGGTCTGCTCGGCATTTTCGGACCATTCGGCCAGCTTCACGTTGAATATCCTGGGGCGGTCGGAGGCGAGCGGGATCTTGTAGGTGGAGGGGGCGTGGGTGCGCAGCCGGCCCTTGGCGTCCCACCACAGTTCCTCCGTCGTCAGCCAGCCCATGCCCTGCACGAAGGCGCCCTCGACCTGGCCGATGTCGATGGCCGGGTTCAGCGAGCGGCCGACATCGTGGAGGATGTCGGTGCGGTCGATCAGGTATTCGCCGGTCAGCGTGTCGATCGAGACCTCGGTGCAGGAGGCGCCGTAGGAATAATAGTAGAACGGCGTGCCGCGGCCGGCGGCGCGGTCCCAGTGGATCTTCGGGGTCTTGTAGAAGCCGGCGGCCGACAGTTGCACGCGGCCGAAATAGGCCTGGCGAATGAAGTCGGGGAAGGGGATCTCCTGGCTTCCGACGCGCACCCGGTTGGGCAGGAAGGCGATGTCGGAGACCGGCACGTCCCACTTCTCGGCGGCAAAGGCGACGAGGCGTTCCTTGATCTGGCGGGCGGCGTCATAGGCGGCCATGCCGTTGAGATCGGTGCCGGAGGAGGCGGCGGTGGCCGAGGTGTTCGGCACCTTTGCCGTCGTCGTCGCGGTGATCTTGACCCGGTCGATGTCGACCTGGAAGCTGTCGGCCAGAACCTGTGCCACCTTGGTGTAGAGGCCCTGGCCCATCTCGGTGCCGCCATGGTTCAGGTGGATCGAGCCGTCCTGGTAGACGTGGACAAGAGCGCCGGCCTGGTTGAAGGCGGTGAGCGTAAACGAGATGCCGAATTTCACCGGCGTCAGCGCGATGCCCTTCTTGATGTAGCGGCTGTCGCGATTGAATTCGATGATCTTTTGGCGCCGCGCCTGGTAATCGGCGCTCTCCTCGAGTTCCCCGACGATCCGCTCGAGAATGCTGTCCTCGACCTCCTGATGATAAGGCGTCAGCGTGCGGCCGGAACCGGGCTGGCCGTAGAAATTCAGCTTTCTGATCTCAAGCGGATCCTTGCCGACGGCATAGGCGATCTCTTCGATGAAACGCTCGGCCCCCAGCATGCCCTGCGGCCCGCCGAAACCGCGAAAGGCGGTGTTGGAGACGGTGTGGGTCTTCAGCGGCTTCGAGGTCAGGTGGACATGCGGGTAGAAGTAGCTCGAGTCGGCGTGGAACAGGGCGCGGTCGGTGACCGGGCCGGACAGGTCCGACGAGAAGCCGCAGCGCGCCGCATAGGTGGCGTCGACCGCGTGGATGCGGCCGTCGTCGTCGAAGCCGAGTTCGTAATCGACGAGGAAGTCGTGGCGCTTGCCAGTGGCCGCCATGTCCTCGTCGCGGTCGGGCCGGAACTTTATCGCGCGCTTCAGCTTCTTTGCGGCGATGGCGGCGAGGGCGGCGAACTGGTTGCCCTGCGTTTCCTTGCCGCCGAAGCCGCCGCCCATGCGGCGCACGTTCACCGCAACGGCGTTGGAGGGGATGTTGAGCACATGGCCGACGATATGCTGGATCTCGCTCGGGTGCTGGGTCGACGACCAGACGGTGACCTCGTCGTCCTCGCCGGGGATGGCCATGGCGATGTGACTTTCGAGGTAGAAATGCTCCTGGCCGCCGATGCGCATCTGGCCCTTCAGCCGGCGGGCGGCATTCTCCATCTCGGCCTTCGCCTCGCCGCGGCTCAGCGTCATCGGGCTGGTGACCAGCGCGCCGCCGTTTTCCAGCGCGCCGTCGATGTCGCTCCAGTGCGGGAGATCGCGATACTCGATCTTTGCCTTGCGGGCGGCGCGGCGTGCGATGTCGCGGCTCTCGGCGATCACGGCGAAGATCGGCTGCTGGTGGAACTCGACCCGTGTTTCGGCCAGCAGCGGCTCGTCATGGCTGCCGTTGGAGCTGACGTCGTTGATCCCGGGCACGTCCTTGCCGGTGAAGACCCAGACGACGCCAGGCGTGGCGGCGACCTCGGAGAGATCCATACTGACGATATCGGCGTGCGCCCGGTCGGAGAGGCCGAGCGCGCCGTGCAGCAGGCCGGATGGTTCCGGCAGGTCATCGATATAGTCGGCGGCGCCGGTGACGTGCTTGTGGGCGCTGTCGTGGCGCTGCGAGGCGTGCATGGGGCCTGCGATGACGAATTTGGGTTCGGGGAAGGCGGACTTGTCCATCAGCGTGGGCCTCCGGTGCATGACGAAGTCGGCGACGTGGTGCCGTGTGGCCCCCTCATCCGCCCTTCGGGCACCTTCTCCCCGTTGGGGAGAAGGGGGAGATTGCCGTTTGCTCCATCTCCCCTTCGCCCCGACGGGGAGAAGGTGGCCCGAAGGGTCGGATGAGGGGGCTGATTTGCGCTGGAATCTACGGCTCCAGCGATGCCATTCACCCAAAGCTCCCTCATTCCTGTGCCCAAGCTTCGCTCGGGCGATGTCACAGGAATCCAGCCACGGCGCGTCCGCGCCGTGAGAGGGCTCTTTCTTCGTGGCATTGCATTTCCCATGCCCAAGGACTTGGGCATGCTGGATCCCTGTGACGAGCACAGGGATGAGGGTGGCGAAGGTGGTGCCACTGTCACGCCAACGAGACCCATCACGCCACCTCCTCGAACCGCCGCAGCTCCGCCGGCGCGCCCGTGGTCTCGAGATAGAACCGCGTCAGCAGGTTCTTCGCCGTCAATTGCCGGTACTCCGCCGTGGCGCGCCAGTCCGACAGCGGCTGATAGTCGGTGTCGAAGGCGTCGCGGGCAGCTTCGATCGTGTCCTCCGTCCAGGGGCGGCCGAGCAGTTGGTTTTCGACGGCGCGGGCGCGCTTCGGCGTTCCGGCCATGCCGCCGAAGGCGATGCGGATGTCGTTGACATCTCCCTGCTCGTCGAGCGTCAGGTAGAAGGCGCCGAGGACGGCGGTGATGTCCTCGTCGCGGCGCTTGGTGATCTTGTATACGGAAAAATGCGTGTCTTCGGCCGGATAGGGCACGAACAGACTCTCGACGAATTCGCCGGCGCGGCGGTCCTGTTTGCCGTAGTCGATGAAATAATCCTCCAGCCGCAGCATGCGCGTGCCCTCGGTCGAGCGCAGCCGCACGGTGGCGCCGAGCGCGATCAGCGGCGGCGGGCTGTCGCCGATCGGCGAGCCGTTGGCGATGTTGCCGCCGATGGTTCCCATGTTGCGCACCTGCTCGCCGCCGATGCGGGTGATCAGCCGGCCGAGCGTCGGCACCTTCTTGGCGATGGTCTCGAAGGCCCGGCTGTAGGTGACGCCGGCGCCGATCGTGAAGCCGCCTTCGCCGGCGAGGATGGTCTGCAATTCGCTGAGGTGATTGATGAAAACAACAGGGTTCAGCGCCCGCATCTGCTTGGTCACCCACAGGCCGACATCGGTGGAGCCGGCGACGACGGTGGCGGTGGGCTCGTCGGCGAGGATGCGGGCGAGCGCCTCTTCGGAACCCGGAATCAGCAGGCGCTCCTCGCCCGAGGTGATCGCGATGGTGTCGGACGGCTGCATCGCCCAGAGGCGGGCAACGATATCGGAGCGGGTACGCTCAAGCGGGTCGAACAGCGCGCTCGGGCGGGTGCGCGCCACCTGCTCGGCCGCTTTCACGATCGGCTCGTAGCCGGTGCAGCGACAGAGGTTGCCCTGCAGCGCCTTTTCGATCTCTTCGCGGCCGGGATTGCTGTTGGACAGCCACAGCCCGTAGAGAGACATGACGAAGCCGGGGGTGCAGAAGCCGCATTGCGAGCCGTGACAGTCGACCATCGCCTGCTGCACCGGATGCAGCGTGCCGTCCTTCGCCGCCAGATGCTCGACTGTAACGACATGGGTAGCGTTCAGCGAGCCGATAAAGCGGATGCAGGCATTGACAGATTCATAGTGCAACTTGCCGTCGATCAGCCGTCCCACGAGAACGGTGCAGGCGCCGCAGTCGCCCTCGGCGCATCCTTCCTTGGTGCCGGTCAGCCGGCGCTTCAGCCGCAGGAAGTCGAGAAGCGTTTCGGTCGGCCGGACCTCTTTCAACAAGACGTCTTCGCCATTCAGGATGAAGCGGATGCTGTCGTTCATGTCGTTCCCGGTTTTTGTCTTTATTTGAAATGGTTATGCCGCCGTCCAGCCCCCGTCAATCGAGATGTGGGTGCCGGTCACCTGGCGGGCCTCGTCGCTGGCGAGATAGAGTGCCAGCGCGCCGATCTCTTCCGCCTTGACGAATTCATGCGTCGGCTGCGCCTTGAGGATCACCTCGGTCTTGACCTGGTCCTCGGTCATGCCGCGGGCCTTCGCCGTGTCCGGGATCTGCTTTTCCACCAGCGGTGTCAGCACGTATCCCGGGCAAATGGCGTTGACCGTGACGCCGGCTTCGGCCAGCTCGAGGGCGGCGGTTTTCGTCAGGCCGAGTATACCATGTTTTGCCGCGACGTAGGCGGATTTGAATGGCGAGGCGACCAGCGCATGCGCCGAAGCGATGTTGATGATGCGGCCCTTGCCGTTTTTCTTCATCAGCGGGATCGCCGCCCGCATGGTGTGGAATGCGCTGGAGAGGTTGATGGCGATGATCTGGTCCCACTTGTCGATGGGGAAATCCTCGATCTTCTCGACATGCTGGATGCCGGCATTGTTGACGAGGACATCGACGGTGCCGAAGGTCTTCGCCGCCGTCGCGATCAGGTCGGCGATCTCGTCCGGTTTCGTCATGTCGGCCGGGTGGTGGATGACGCCGGCTTTCGAGACTGATTCAAGCCGCTCGACGATCGCCTTGATTTCATCCGCTTTTCCGAAGCCGTTGATGACGAGGTTTTCGCCCTTTTGCGCGAATGCCGTGGCGATCGCCACGCCGATGCCGCTGGTGGATCCGGTGACGACGATTGTCCTTGCCATGGTGCACTCCGTCTTGATGTGTCGCGACGCGATAGGGAGAGCGTAGTCCGGAAGCGGGCGGTCTGGCAATCGGAGGAGTGTTTCATGGTGGGGCATCGTTGCCAGGACAGCCATTTACGTCGTGCGGACGGGACGTGCTTAGATCCTCGGGACGAGCCCGAGGACGACACGGAGAGTGTGGTAACCGTTTGGGTGCAAAGTGAAATCCCACCCGCGACGTCATCCTAGGCCTTGTGCCTAGGATCCAAGCACGTTTCCCCTGGTGCAACGAAGCCGGCGCCCTGAAGGCCGCCACAAACACAGCGACAGGCCCAACAAATTTCATTCTATTTTCTTTTCACATTCGTTTTGCTCCATTATGCATTCACATCAAGGCAGCCAATGGGAGGAAGACTATGGCGGGATATGTTCTGGCGATCGACCAGGGGACGACGTCGACGCGGGCAATCGTGTTCGATGGCGAGATGAAGATCGCCGGCGCGGGCCAGAAGGAGTTCAAGCAGATCTATCCGAAGTCCGGCTGGGTGGAGCACGATCCGGAGGAAATCTGGGATTCGGTGGTCTCAACAATCAAGATGGCGATCCGCGAGGCGAAGATCAGCGCGAAAGATATCGCGGCACTCGGGATCACCAACCAGCGCGAGACCGTCGTCGTCTGGGAGCGCGAGACCGGCAAGCCGATCCACAATGCCATCGTCTGGCAGGATCGCCGCACGGCAAGCTATTGCGACAAGCTGAAGAAGCAGGAGCTTGAAAAGACCTTCACCAAGAAGACCGGGCTACTGCTCGATCCTTATTTCTCCGGCACCAAGCTGTCGTGGATGCTGGCGAACGTGAAGGGCGCGCGGGCGCGGGCCGCCAAGGGCGAGCTTTGCTTCGGCACCATCGACACTTTCCTGATCTGGCGTCTGACAGGCGGAAAGAGCTTCGCCACCGATGCGACCAATGCGTCGCGGACGCTGATGTACAACATCGCCAGCAACCAGTGGGACAAGGACCTCTTGGAGATCCTGCGGGTGCCGTCGGCCATGCTGCCCGAGGTCAAGGATTGCGCCGACGATTTCGGGATCACCGATACTGACATCTTCGGTGCGGCGATCCCGATCCTCGGCGTCGCCGGCGACCAGCATGCGGCGACGATCGGCCAGGCATGCTTCGAGCCGGGGATGATGAAATCCACCTACGGCACCGGCTGCTTCGCGGTGCTCAATACCGGTTCCGACATGGTGCGCTCCAGGAATCGGCTGCTGACGACCATCGCCTATCGGCTGGACGGCGAAACGACTTATGCGCTGGAGGGGTCGATCTTCATCGCCGGCGCCGCCGTGCAGTGGCTGCGCGACGGGCTCGGGATCATCGACAGCGCCTCGAAGACCGGCGAGCTGGCGGAGGCGGCGGATCCGACGCAGGAGGTCTATCTGGTGCCGGCGTTTACCGGGCTCGGCGCGCCGCACTGGGACGCAAACGCCCGCGGCGCGATGTTCGGACTGACGCGCAACAGCGGGCCGAAGGAGTTTGCCCGGGCAGCGCTTGAGGCGGTCTGCTACCAGTCGCGCGATCTGCTCGACGCCATGCACAAGGACTGGAAGGGCGGCGTCGAGGAGACGGTGCTCCGGGTCGATGGCGGCATGGTGGCCTCGGACTGGACGATGCAACGGCTGGCCGACATTCTCGACGCGCCGGTCGATCGCCCCGTCATTCTCGAGACCACGGCACTCGGCGCCGCGTGGCTGGCCGGCAGCCGGGCAGGGGTGTGGCCGGATATGGCAGGGTTCACAAAGAGCTGGAAGCGCAACCAGCGCTTCGAGCCCGGCATGGACGAGAAGACGCGTGCGGCCAAGCTCAAGGGTTGGCGCAGTGCGGTGAAGCGGACGCTGAGCGAGGGGTGAGGTGGCAGCGGGGCGCCTGGCCACAGGCACCGCCCGGTCTCTCTGCACATATCCACCGACTGCGTGGCGCTTCGCCACCGCTCTCCGCACCGCCCCCATAGGGATCCGACACAGTTTTTTTGCTGCGTCCTGTCGGTTGCCGCGTTACTCCTTCGTCATTGAGGAAGAGGAGTGACAGATGCTTTACGCGATCCTTTGCTATGCCGATGAAGAACGGGTTTTCTCCTGGACCAAGGAGGAAGAGGACGCCGTGATGGCGAAGCTCTATGCGGTGCAGGCGCCGCTGGCCGAACGCGGCAAGCTCGGGCCGGTCGGGCGGCTGATGCCGACGACCGCGGCGACGACCGTGCGCAAGGGCAGGGATGAGCCGCTTGTCATCGACGGGCCGTTTGCCGAAACCAAGGAAGCGCTGCTCGGCTTCTACGTGGTCGATTTCGACACGCTTGATGAGGCGGTGGCCTTCGCCAAGGAGCTCTCCTCGGTCAATCCCGGCTCGACCTCTTATGAGATTCGGCCGTTCTACGTCTTCAGGCCGGGAGATTCCGCGACATGACAGACATCGCCTGGATCGACGTTGCGCTGTCTTCTGCCCGGCCGAAAGCGCTTGGCGCGCTGCTCAGATACTTCCGTGATCTCGACATCGCGGAGGAGGCCTTCCAGGAGGCCTGCCTGCGCGCTGTCAGGACCTGGCCCGACAAGGGGCCGCCGCGCGATCCGACGGCATGGCTGATCTTCGTCGGCCGCAACAGCGGCATCGATGCGGTGCGCAAGCGGTCGAAGACGCAGGCATTGCCGGACGAGGAACTGATCTCCGATACCGAGGATGCCGAGAGCGATATTGCCGAGCGGCTCGATACCTCGAACTACCGCGACGATATCCTCAGGCTGCTGTTCATCTGCTGCCACCCGGACCTGCCGGCGACACAGCAGATCGCGCTGGCGCTGCGCATCGTCTCGGGGCTCTCGGTGCATCAGATCGCCCGCGCCTTTCTGGTCGGCGACAGCGCCATGGAGCAGCGCATCACCCGGGCCAAGGCGCGTGTCGCCAAGGCCGGCGTGCCGTTCGAGACGCCTGACGCGGCCGAACGGGCGGAGCGGCTGACTGTTGTGAGCGCGATGATTTATCTGGTCTTCAATGAAGGCTACAGCCAGGCCGATCCGAAGGCCGAGGCCTGCGCCTTTGCAGACGAGGCGATCCGGCTTGGGCGGCTGATGCTGCGGATCTTTCCGGGGGAACCGGAGATCATGGGGCTGCTGGCGCTGATGCTGCTGCAGATCTCACGCCGGCCGGCGCGCTTCAATGCGGCCGACGAGATCGTGCTGCTGGAAGATCAGGACCGATCGCTGTGGAGCCGGCCGCTGATCGACGAGGCGCTTGTGCTGCTCGACAAGGCGATCCGTCACCGGCAGCCCGGCATCTACCAGTTCCAGGCGGCGATCGCGGCGCTGCATGCCCGCGCCGCACGCGCTGGGGATACCGACTGGGAGGAGATCGAGCTGCTCTATCGCGCGCTCGAGCGCCTGCAGCCGTCGCCCGTCATCACGCTCAACCGCGCGGTGGCGCTGTCGAAGCTGCGGGGGCCCGAGGAGGCGCTGGCGCTGGTCGAGACGCTCGGTGACCGGCTCGATGGCTATTTCTATTATCACGGCCTGCGTGGCGGACTGCTGAAACAGATCGGTCGGGTTTCAGAGGCGCGCGCGGCGTTCGATCGGGCGATTGCTCTGGCGCAGTCTGCGCCCGAGGCGGCGCATATCCGGCTGCAGATCGACAGCCTGCAGCTGATGCCGGCCTTGCCGGCGGCGAAATGATCGCCGTCAAAACAATCCTCAAAATAATTGGCGGAAAATCTTGCCCGCTGTCGGATGCGCGACATTTCCCACGTCCTTGCAGTAGCTTCACTAACAGACTGATGCACATAGGCTTTCGCACAACAGGAGACCATCGATGACCGACATCGCCACCCATGAACTCATCCTCGTCCGCGAATTCGATGCGCCGCGCGAGAAGATCTTCAAGGCCTGGACTGATCCCGCGCTGATGAAGGAATGGTTCGTGCCGCGCCCCTGGACGATCGCCGACGCCAAGCTCGACGTGCGCCCCGGCGGCGCCAACCTGATCATCATGCGCAGCCCGGAAGGACAGGATTTCCCCAACCGCGGCGTCTATCTCGAGGTGATCGAGAACGAGAAGCTGGTATTCACTGACGCCTATGTCAGCGCCTGGGTGCCGTCGGAAAAACCGTTCATGACGGCGACCGTGCTGCTCGAAGACCTCGGCAATGGCCGCACGAAATACACGGCCACCGCCGCGCACTGGACGGCGGAGGACAAGAAAACGCACGAGGAGATGGGCTTCCACGAGGGCTGGGGCAAATGCGCCGACCAGCTGGCGGAGCTTTTGGCGCGGATGTGAGGGGCTAGGGCGGAAGACGGCAATACATCTCACCCTCGCTTCTGTGTTCGCCCCGGGAGTTCAGCCGGCCCAAGTCCTTGGACCGGAAAGGGTCTTTTGCCGCGCGGACGCGCGGCGCTGGATTCCCGCCACAAGGGCGAGAATGAGGGAGTTCGTTGTTCATGCCGAGCGTGAGCAGCTTAGGGTCATGATTCCGTTCAAGCCACGAAGTGCCTGAAATGAGAGTCGGATTTGGTTGCGGAGCCGAGATGCTTTAAGATTGCCGGTGAGAGGTGTTGCCATGACGATCATCAGCAGTCGCGAATTCCATGGGAAGCGATCGAGCGTTCTTCGTGCCGCCGCGCAGGAACCCGTGATCATCACCCGCAGAGGGAAACCGGCGTATGTGCTGATGTCCATTAAAGCCTACGAGGCGACCATCAAGGTAAGACCGCAAAGCCTCATCGAAGCCCTGTCGATGCCCGGAGCGGAAGATATCGAGTTCGAGATTCCTAAGTTCGACGATACCGGTATCAAGCCAGGCGAGTTCGACTGAGGTGCTGCTCCGACACTTCTCCCCCATCAACTTCATCGAACGATCCGTTCGATAATTTCCGATTGCGCCCCTACTACGCCATCCTTATCTGCAACCAAGAGCGAAACGGGATGCACACTATGGAACTGGGCCTTTACACCTTTGCCGACGTCAACCCCAATCCGAGCCGCAGCAAGGGGGCGGAAGGGGCCGAGAGGCTTAAGCATCTGATCGAGGAGATCGAGCTGGCCGATCAGGTGGGGCTCGATGTGTTCGGGCTCGGCGAGCATCACAGGCCCGATTATGCGGCCTCGGCGCCTGCCGTGGCGCTGGCCGCTGCCGCGGTGAAGACGAAGAACATCCGGCTGACGAGCGCCGTCACGGTGCTGTCCTCCGACGATCCGGTGCGGGTGTTCCAGCAGTTCTCGACTCTCGATCTTCTGTCCAACGGCCGTGCCGAAATCATGGCGGGCCGGGGCTCGTTCATCGAATCCTTCCCGCTGTTCGGCTACAAGCTCGAAGACTATGACCAGCTGTTCGAGGAGAAGCTCGACCTGCTTCTGGCGCTGCGTGACAGCGAAATGGTGACGTGGTCGGGCGAGACGCGGGCTGCGATCAACGAGCGCGGCGTCTATCCCCGGCCGTTCCAGGATCCGCTACCGGTCTGGGTCGCCGTCGGCGGCACGCCGCAATCGGTGGCGCGCGCCGGTGCGCTCGGCCTGCCGGTAGCGCTGGCGATCATCGGCGGCGAGCCGCATCGGTTCGCGCCGTTGTTCGATCTCTACCGCGAGGCGGCGCGCCGGGCCGGGCAGGATCAGGCGAAGCTGAAGACATCAATCAACGTGCACGGATTCGTCGCCGACACGACGGATGCGGCGGCCGATCAGTTTTACGGGCCGCAAGCGGAGGTCATGAACCGGATCGGGCGCGAGCGCGGCTGGGGGCCGACCAACCGGGCGCATTTCGATGCCTCGCGCGGGCCGAAGGGCGCGCTGTTCGTCGGCGATCCCGAAGTGGTGGCCGAAAAGATCATCGCGCATCACCGTCTGTTCAAGAACGACCGCTTCCTGCTGCAGATGGCGATCGGCCTGATGCCGCACGATCAGATCATGCGCGGCATCGAACTCTACGGCACGAAAGTCGCACCGATCGTCAGAAAGGCATTGACTGAAAGCGGCGAAGGGGCGAAAGCCACCGCCTAAAGTGAGAGCATGTTGGCGTAAAGGATGCGTTGGATTTCCGTTGGCGTCGTGCTCTGTTCCAGAATCGAGAGCCGGCCGACCGGCCAGAAGAACAAGGCCGGAAACGGGATTTCATGATTGTCGAGACGGAAGACGAACTGCAGAAGCTCAAGGATATCGGCCGGATCTGCGCCAATGCGATCCAGATCATGGCCGCATCTTTGGAGCCGGGGATCACCACGCAGGAACTCGACGATATCGGCCGCAGGGTGCTTGAAGGCGCCGGCGCCCGGTCTGCGCCGGAGTTCTGCTACCAGTTTCCCGGCGCCACCTGCATCAGCGTCAACGAGGAAATTGCCCACGGCATTCCGGGCGCCCGCGTCATCCGGCCGGGGGATCTCGTCAATATCGACGTGTCGGCCGAGAAGGACGGGTTCTTCTCCGATACCGGCGCATCTTTCGTCGTGCCGCCGTCGAAATCGAAGCTCGACAAGCTTTGCCGCGATGGCAAACGTGCCCTTTGGGTGGGGCTCAACCAGGTGAAATCGGGCGAGCCGCTGGCCAAGATCGGCCAGGCGATCGGCGCCTTCGCGGTGAAAAACCGCTATACGCTGGTGGCGAACCTTGCCAGCCATGGCGTCGGTCGGTCGCTGCACGAGGAGCCCGGCGAGTTGTCGACATGGCCGGACCCTTCGGAAAAGCGGATGATGACGGACGGGCTGGTGTTTACCGTCGAACCGTTCCTGTCGCTGGGCGCGACATGGGCGGAAGGCGGTGACGATGCGTGGACGCTCTATGCCGATCCGCAGGCGCCAACCGTGCAGTTCGAGCACACCGTCGTCGCGACCCGCAACGGACCGCTGATCCTGACGCTGCCGGACGGCGAGGCATAATCTCCCCATCGGCGAGCGATCTTACGATATAACTTGACTGTCGATATTTGCTCACCCCGAGCGATTGGCGGGGTGCGTTTGGCTGATTGCAGCTCGGGTTCATGGAGACCGGTTCAGCCGGCCTTGCCCGATTGCAGGATCTCGGCGGCAGCGCGCTCGAGGATGCCGGCGATGCGCTTGGCCTCGTCCTTCGACCAGGGATAACGCAACCGCAAGGCCGATTTCAGGAGCATGCGGGCGGCGGCGACTTCGCTCTTGTCTTCCGGAAACGCCTCTTCCTCGCGGTCTCCGCCACGGCTTTCCGGATCGAAGATACGGCGCACATGCGCCATCTTCTCGCCGATGCGTTCCAGCTTTCCAAGCGTCATTTCGATCATGGAACTGTTCTCCTCTACCAGTTTGCGGCCGCTTTCGGTGATGCGGTAGAGCTTCTTGGTGCCTTCGCTCTCGACATCGGCGAGGCCGGTTTCTTCAAGATAGGTCAGCGCCGGATAGATGACGCCGGGGCTCGGGACGTAGAAGCCGCCGGAGCGTTCTTCCAATAGCTTGATCAGTTCGTAGCCATGGCGCGGCTGTTCGGCCAATAGCGCCAGGATCACCAGTTGCAGGTCGCCGGCCGCGAACTTCCGCCCCATGCGAAAGCCGCCGCCACCCATCATGCCACCTCTAAAACCTCTCATCGATCACTCCTTATGATGTATCGTTGATTATGTCGTAAAACATATATCGTAAGATAATTGATTTCAAGAGGCCGTGGTTCAAGTCATCGAGAATTCCTGCCGTTGATGATTCCATCAGAAAATCTTGATTGCGGGTTGGCTGATGCGCCGCCATAAGCGGAGCATGCTGGTTCGCAATGAAATCTCCGCCGTCCGTCTGTTTCCCACTGCGCTTGCCGGTATGATCGCCATGGCGGCGGCGATGGGGTTCGGCCGCTTTTCCTTCACGCCGATCCTGCCGGGAATGATGAGCGGCGTGCCGCTGTCGGCCGCCGATGCCGGCTTCGTGGCGTCCGCCAATTTCGTCGGCTATCTCGTCGGCGCGGTGCTGGCCGCTTATGGCTGGGCGGCGGGGCGCGAGCGCAAGGTGGCGCTCGGCGCGCTTGCCGCCACCGCCATCCTGCTGGCGGCGATGGCGGCGACCAGTTCGGTGACGGTCTTTGCCATCATCCGCTTTCTCGCGGGCATCGCCAGCGCGTTCGCGATGATCTTCACCTCGTCGATCGTGCTCAGCCATGGCGCGGCGCGCGGCAACGACCATGTGCAATCGGCGCATTTCGGCGGTCCGGGGGCGGGGATTGCGCTGTCGTCGTTCATGGTGTTCATCGTCGGCCTGTTCTACCATGGCAGCCCGCAGGCCTGGCGCGCCGACTGGATCGGCGGCGCCGTCTACTGCGCCATCAGCCTCGCGGCCGTGTGGTGGTTGCTGCCGTCGGGTCCTGCGGCCACTGCGCAGACCGGCAAGGAGCCGGCGATCGTCTGGAGCCGGCCGATGCTGTTGGTGACGCTGTCCTACGGGCTCTTCGGCTTCGGCTACGTCATCACCGCCACCTTCCTCGTTACCATCGCGCGAATGGCGGCGGCCGGGCCGATGGTGGAATTCCTCTGTTGGCTGATCGTCGGGCTGACGGCATCGGTGGCGCTGTTCCTGTGGAAGCCGCTGGTCAAGCCTTTGGGGCTCGGCCGGATCTATGTGGCCGCCCTTCTGGTCGAGGCCGTCGGCGTGCTGGCGACGGTGCTCCTGCCGCATGCGGTGGCGCCACTGATCGGCGGGGCCCTGTTCGGCGCAACGTTCCTCGCCATCACCGCCTACGGGCTGCAGATCGGCCGCAAGCTGGTGCCAGCCAGCCCGCGCCGGGCCTTCGCGATGATGACGGCGGCATTCGGCCTCGGCCAGATCGTCGGTCCCGTCGTCGCCGGCTGGATGGCCGAGCGCAGCGGCAGCTTCGTGGCGCCCACCTATGTGGCGGCGGTGGCGCTGGTCGTCTGCGCGGCGCTGGTGATGCCGGTGCTCAAGAAGATCGCCTAACCAATTACAATTGCGTAAGAATGCGGCGAGCCCATTGCCGCATCCGGCGAACTGCCGTAGTTTTCGGCGCAATCGCTCTTTTAGGGCTTCCGAAGACACAAGTTCAGGAAAGCAATCCCGCCAGTGTTCCTATCCTATTTCCCGAAGCCGAAACTCTTCTTCACATCCGCGATCGTCTGGGCGCTTGTCGGCGTCCTGCTGTGGTATTTCGGAGGCTCCAGCCTCGGCGCGGTCATCGGCCTGCCGCCGCTGGCCGAAGGACAGGAGCCGCCGATCGGTGTCTCCGTGTTCTGGTCAGTGCCGTTCCTATGGTTTTATATCTACTACCTCGTCTTCGTGGCGCTATTTGCGGGGTTCTGGTTCACCTACAGCCCGCATCGCTGGCAGATGTGGTCGGTGCTCGGCTCGGCGCTGATCATCTTCAACACCTACTTCTCGGTGCAGGTGAGCGTTGCGATCAATTCCTGGTACGGGCCGTTCTACGACATGATCCAGCGGGCGCTGGCGCGGCAGGAACCGATCCCGACCGCTGCCGACCTTTACTGGGGCATGACGGGCTTTGCCGGGATCGCTTTCGTGGCGATTACCGTCGGGGTGCTCAACCTGTTCTTTGTCAGCCACTGGATTTTCCGCTGGCGCACGGCGATGAACGAATTCTACATGTCCTACTGGCCGAAACTGCGGCATATCGAAGGTGCTTCGCAGCGCGTTCAGGAAGATACGATGCGGTTTTCGACCACGGTCGAAAGCCTTGGCGTCAACCTCGTCAGCTCGATCATGACGCTGATCGCGTTCCTGCCGGTGCTGTTCAAGTTCTCCACGACGGTCACGGAGCTGCCGATCGTCGGAACGGTGCCGCATGCGCTCGTCTGGGCGGCGATTTTCTGGTCGCTGTTCGGAACGGTGTTTCTGGCTGCCGTCGGGATCAAGCTGCCGGGCCTCGAGTTCCGCAATCAGCGTGTCGAAGCGGCCTACCGCAAGGAACTGGTTTATGGCGAGGATCACGACGATCGCGCCGACCCGATCACTGTGGCGCAGCTGTTCGCCAACGTGCGGCGCAACTATTTCCGGCTCTATTTCCACTACATGTATTTCAACGTCGCCCGCATCTTCTATCTGCAGGCCGACAATCTGTTCGGCACCTTTGTCCTCGTACCGTCGATTGCCGCTGGCAAGCTGACGCTCGGCGTCTTGAGCCAGATTCAGAATGTGTTCGGGCAGGTGCGAGAATCGTTTCAGTATCTGGTCAATTCGTGGACGACGATCGTCGAGCTTTTGTCGATCTACAAGCGCCTGCGCACCTTCGAAGCGGCGATCGACGGCGAGCCGCTGCCGAGCATCGATCAGCGCTACCTCGAGCGCGAGCAGGGTGCCGTGCACGCGGACGGCTAGGACTGACTGAGGTCTTCATCATGAAACGCCGCGCATAGAAATGCGCGGCGTTTTGCGTTTTTGGGGGTGCCACAGCTCCGACCGTTGCGGAACAATTTTGCCGAGACCTATCAGTTTCGCGCACGCCAACATCCCGCGCGGCGCAAAGCGCCGCGACGGTTGGCCTTGGGTCGAGGGGAAGGGCAGGCATCGTGTGTCGGTGGTATTTATGTCAGGCTTGGTGCCTGCCCGATCGCTTTGGCGTCCGGTCGTCCCGGTCCGGCAGGAGCGTCTCCCGGATCGGTCCTTTCCGTGTGATCGTCGGTTCTGACCGCCGCCGATCCGCCTTGGCAACCATCATCGCATGCCGGGTTTCGAGCGGTGGAAGCTCCGGTTCGCGACCCGGCT
>UCIT01000122.1 GCA_900472625.1 Hyphomicrobiales bacterium
CCCTCTGCCCTGCCGGGCATCTCCCCCTCAAGGGGGGAGATCGAATCGTGGTGGGCGTCTCCCAAAACAACAGATGCTGGAGCGAGCGGCAGCGCCCAGCCGATCTCCCCCCTTGAGGGGGAGATGTCCGGCAGGACAGAGGGGGGTGGCGGCAGGCTGGAGCGGCGATAGTCAGCCAGCATCCAGCCGGATTCGACAGAGCAGACAGAGCATTTCATCCAAACCACAGCACCCATCCTCAATACCCCAACGGCGGCGATGGCGGCGTGACGGGTTCGGCGAGGCGCATGTCGTCGGTGTCGTCAGCGCCGGTCTCCTGGTAGGCGCGATAGGTCAGCACCAGCAGGAAGGCGAGGAAGGAGAAGGAGATGACGATCGCCGTCAGGATCAGCGCCTGCGGCAGCGGATTGGCGGCAGACGACGGCAGCGTGTCGAGGCCATCGGCAATGATCGGCGGCACCTCGCGGGTCAGGCGGCCGGACGTGAACAGCAGCAGGTTGACGGCGTTGCCGAGGACGGCGATGCCGAGCATGATGCGGATCGAGAACCTCGACAGCATCAGGTAGATGGCGGCGGAGAAGAATAGGCCGACGAGGATGGCGAAGAGCGGCTCCATCAATCGGGCTCCCTTTCCTCAAGCGCCAGCGCGATCGCGGTGATGGCGCCGACCACGACGAGATAGACGCCGATATCGAACAACATGACGGTGGACAGCGGGACCTGAATACCTGCGATCTCGGGATATATCCACAGGCCGGTCATGAACGGGACGGCGAACAGGATGGAGATCAGGCCGGCGACGCAGGCCATCAGCAGGCCGGCGCCCGATATCGACAGCGGATCGAGGACGATGGCGCGGCGCACCGCGTCCGCCCCCCTGACGATGCCGAGGATTGCCAGCGCCGAGGCGGCGATCAGGCCGCCGATGAAGCCGCCGCCCGGCTCGTTGTGGCCGCGCAGCAGCACGAAGACGGAGAACAGCAGCATCAGGGCGGTGAGAACGGGGGCGATGGTGCGTGCTATCAGGGTGTTCATGAGGATGGCTTCCCGCCGACATCGACACACTTCCCCTCATTCCTCTGCCCAGGCTTCGCCCGGGCGATGTCACAGGAATCCAGCATGCCCAAGTCCTTGGGCATGGGAAATGCGGTGTCGCGAAAAAAGAGGCCTCTCCCCGCGCAGACGCGCGGTGGCTGGATTCCTGTGACATCGCCCGAGCGAAGCTTGGGCACAGGAATGAGGGAGGTTGGGGTGGAGCGCGGCGCGAACCTCATCTCTTGCTCCCCACATCGGCAGCCCTGCCGGTACCCCGAGCCTTAACTAGCCCGAGGATGGCGAGCGCAGCCACGGCGACAACGGCGATTTCGCCCAGCGTGTCGGTGCCGCGGAAGTCGACGATGATGACGTTCACGACGTTGGCGCCGTGGGCTATGGTTTTCGAATGAGTGGAAAAGAAGTCGCTGAGCGTGGTGGCGAGCGGGGCCTGCGTCGCCCGCGTCAGCAGCAGCGCGAAGCCGCTGCCGCACAGGATCGCCAGCGCGCCGTCGACCAGCATGCGGCCGCGCGGCCTTCGGTCGGTCGGCGACAGGCGCAGGCGGGTCATCACCAGCGCCAGGATGACGACGGCCAGCGTTTCCACCATGAACTGGGTGAAGGCGAGATCGGGGGCGCCGAACAGCAGGAAGATCAGCGCCACGGCAAAGCCCTGGATGCCGAGCGAGACGATCGCCGTCAGCCGGTCGCGGGCGACGACCACGGCGACGAGGCCGAGGGCGGCGAGCAGCATGACGGCCGCCTCATGGATGCGCACGTCATGCGGCCAGGCGGGCCAGGACGGCCATTCGCCGAACAGCCAAATCGGCAGCAACAGCATGGCGGCGATGCAGATAAAGGTAGACGTGACGTAAACCCGCAGCCGGCCGGGCTGCAGGAAGCGGGTGACGCGCACCGAAAGACCGATCAGTCCGGCGACGACCTGATCGAAGCCGCGATCGGGGCCGGCGCCGATCCTTGCGAGGACGGCTGCCATAAGGCTGCGGGCCCGGTCGAGCTGCCAATAGACGGCGGTGCCGAGCGCGATCGTTACCAGCGATAGCAGCAGCGGCAGGCCGATATGCGGGACCAGCGAGATATCGATTGCAGCAGGCGATCCGCTGACGGCGGAGGCCATCGGCGTCGAGATGTAGCGGTGCGCTAGGGTTGACAGCAGCGCGCCGGCAAGCCCCAGCAGCGCCAGCACCGCGGGACCGATCCAGAGCAGCGGCGGCGCTTCGTGCGGGTGCCTCGGTGTCTCCTGTGGTGCGCCGATGAACGGCTTCAGCGCCACGGCGAAGGCGATGGCGAACATCAGCGCGTTGCCTGACAGGACAGCGGCGGTGGCGAGGAGCGCGCGCGGGTCACCGCCGGCCAGCGCCACGTAGATCTCCTCCTTGGCGAGGAAGCCCGCGAAGGGCGGCAGGCCGCCCATGGAGATGGCGGCGGCAAGGGCGGCGGCGAAGGTCAAGGGCATCACCTTGCGCAAGCCGCTGAGGCGGGTGATGTCGCGGGTGCCGGTCTCGTGGTCGATGATGCCCGAGACCATGAACAGCGCGCCCTTGAACAGCGCGTGGGCGACGAGATAGAGCACCGCCGCCTCGATGGCATGCGGCGATCCGAAGCCGGTGAGCAGCACCAGCAGCCCGAGCGAGGAGACCGTGGTGTAGGCGAGCTTCAGCTTCAGGTCGGTCTGGCGGATGGCGAGCAGCGCGCCGACGAGCAGCGTGATGCCGCCGAACAGCGGCAGGATCGTCTCCCAGGCCGGCGTGCCGCCCATGGCCGGATTGAGGCGCATCAGGAGATAGACGCCGGCTTTGACCATGGTGGCGGAATGCAGATAGGCCGAAACAGGCGTCGGCGCCTCCATGGCGTTCGGCAGCCAGGCGTGGAACGGGTATTGCGCCGACTTGGTGAAGGCGCCGCCGAGGATCAGGAGAAGGATCGGCAGGTAGTAGGGATTGGCGCGCAGCAGATCGCCCGATTGCAAGAGCACCGAGAGCTGCGTGGCGCCGGTGGTGCTCCAGATCATCAGCAGCCCGGCCAGAAGCAGCAGCCCGCCGCCACCGGTGATCACAAGGGCTTGCAGGGCTGCGCGGCGCGCGGCCTCGCGACGGTGGTCGAAGCCGATCAGCAGGAAGGAGGTGATCGAGGTCAGCTCCCAGAAGACGAACAGCATCAGCAGATCGTCGGAGACGACGAGGCCGAGCATGGCGCCCATGAACAGGAAGAGGAACGAATAGAACCGGCCGAGATCGGGGTGATGCCTGAGATAGCCGCCGGTGTAGAGCACGACCAGCGCGCCGATACCGGAGATGAGCAGCGCGAAGGTGACCGACAGGCCATCGAGCAGCCAGGAGAAATTAAGGTTGAGGCTCGGCACCCAGGCATAGCCGCCGCGGATGACCTTACCATCGGCAAGGGTGGGCAGCAGGCTGGCGAAATGCACGAAGGTCAAAAGCGGCACCAACGCCAGCAGCCAGGCGGCTCTGGCGCCCAGCGCGCGAACCAGCAGCGGCGCCAGAGCGGCGGCGAGAAACGGCATGCACAGGGCCGCGAACGTCGATACCGTCACGTCGGCCATGTCCCCTCCTCTGCCGCCAGACCGTGCATGCGACGCAAATCACATGCACCCCAGAGGTTTAGGAGAAGACGGCCGGCACCTCAAGCCTTGATCGGTTCAGGCTGGGCTTTCTCCCAAATCGCCTTGCAAGGACCGGCCGAGATTAAGGCTGCTCCAGAGCGCCGGCAGTTGGCAGCGGGAAGGATCGACAAGGCCGGCCAGAGGCTTTGAGCGGCAAGACCACGATGAGAACGCCACAGATCGCTCGATAGACGCTGTAAGCTAAGGGCGCCGGCACATCCATATTGTGGTGGCTTATTGGCGCTATCAATGCTTGAAATCACCCAGCCGGGTGATGCGCACGGCCTCGATATATCCATGATCCAGGGCTGCGATCACCATCGCACCATGATGACGATTTACCGGGGGATTTCATGCTCAATCGCAAGGCTTTCACAGTCGCATTCGTTGCCTTCACCGCATTCGGACTGGCCGCTCCAGTGTTTGCCAAGGACTCACCGTCCTGGGATGGCACCTGGTCCGGGACCAGCAGCGCGGGTGGCAAGACGACGGTCAGGATCAGCAAGGGAAAGGTTACGTTCTGGACGAACAACGGCTACGCACGACCCAAGGCGACAGGATCGGTGAGCGGCAACGCGGTCACGCTTGACGACAACAACGGCTGGAAGGGCAGGATGACGATGCAAGCGGCAGACAAGGCGAAGATCACCGCCAGCGGCATTGGCAACAACGGGAAACCGGCAAAAAACTCGGCTATCCTGACCAAGAGGTGAGATCGCAACCCAAGATTTAGGGATCCCGCGCTGGGATCCCTACTGATCTGCACATGGCCTTAATCACGACAAATGCAGCAGATCGAGGAAGTTAAGCAGGCCCTTTCAGAGGGACCTGATGAGACTGGGCATGCGCCGGGGCGCCAGCAGATGGTGGGCGAGGAAGGCGCAGAGCAGCAGCGGCCAGACGGGGCCGACGGCAAGACCGGCGAAGCGCAGCAACGTCCAGCCACCACGAGCGGCCCAGCCCTCAAGCAACGTGACGGCGACGAAAACGCCTGAGATGGCGCAGTAGACGGTCACGGCAACGGATTCGATCATGATAGCATCCCCCCGATGCTTGAGTTTCTTCAAATCTACGGGAAATGCGGGGGATGGATTAGCTGGCTCTTATGCGTATGCGGTCGCTCATCCGAACGGTCGAGGGGCAAATCATTGCTCCGTCTTCAAACCGGCGATCAGGATGTCCACCAGGCGGGTGGCGGCGGCTTTCCAGTTGGGGCCGGTACTGGCATTGGCGACCGCGGCCACGGCGCGCAGCAGATCAAGCGGATCCATGTCCAGCCTGATATCGCCGCTGGCGACGGCGCGGGCAGTCAGCATCTCGATGCTCTCCCTGATCTGGGGGCCCGAGGCCGCATAGAGGTCCGATGTGCCGCCGGCGAGCGAATTCAGCACCGGATACATGCCCTGCTTGGTGGCGATATAGCCGATGAACACCAGCATCCATTCGCGCAGCGCGGCGAGCGGCGACGCCTCCCCGGCCAGCCGCCGCGCCGCCTGCACCAGTTGCTCCGTCTCGTTGCGATAGACGGCGGCGATCAGGGCGTCGCGGTTGGGAAAGTGGCGGTAGAGCGTGCCGATGCCGACGCCGGCAGACTGGGCGATCTCCTCGAGACTGACATCCGGGCCCTTGGCGGCAAAGGCGCCCTTGGCCGTTTCCAGTAGCCGCAGCCGGTTGCGCTCGGCATCGGCCCGCGGCTTGCGCGCTGGCGCGGGTTGATCTTCTTTTCCAGTCACTGTCGTTTTTTTCCGGCCCACTCTCGGCATGCCTATTGATAAACGGAGGATGCCTCCGTATCTAAAACGGAGGCGACCTCCTTTTAACTCATCGGAGGGCGGCGGACAATGGGTTCGCCGCGCGAGGCTGCCTGCAGGTGCACAGCACAAGGAGATTTTTCATGACAGACACGTTCGGAGCCAAATCCACCACCGACGACGTGCTTTCCGGCATCGACCTTGCCGGCAAACGCGTGCTCGTCACCGGCGTTTCGGCCGGCCTGGGTGTCGAGACCGCACGGGCGCTGGTCGCCCACGGAGCCGACGTCGTCGGTGCCGCGCGCGACCTCGCCAAGGCCGAGACGGCAACGGCCGGCGTTCGCGCCGCGGCGACTGGCGGCGGAAGCCTGGAACTGGTTCAACTCGACCTGGCATCGCTCGCCAGCATCCGCGCCTGCACCGATGCACTTGCTGCGGATGGCCGGCTGTTCGATGTCGTCATCGCCAATGCGGGCGTGATGGCAGCACCGTTCGGCCACACGGCCGATGGGTTCGAAACGCAGTTCGGCACCAACCATCTCGGCCACTTCAGCTTCGTCAACCGCATCGCGCCGCTGATTAAGGACGGCGGCCGGCTGGTGAACCTGTCCTCATCCGGCCACCGTTTCGCCGATGTCGATATCGACGATCCGAATTTCGAACACACGGCTTATGATCCGTGGATCGCCTATGGCCGCTCGAAGACCGCCAACATCCTGTTCGCGGTGGAGTTCGACCGGCGGCACAAGGCACGCGGCGTGCGCGCCACGGCCGTGCATCCAGGCGGCATCCGCACCGAACTCACCCGCCATCTCGATGACGGCACGCTGGAGGCGATGGTCGGCAAGATCAATGAGGAACTCGCCGCCGAAGGCCACCCACCCTATGAGTTGAAGTCGATCCCGCAGGGCGCGGCGACCTCCGTCTGGGCCGGCTTCGTCGCCACGGCCGATGCGGTCGGCGGTCTCTACTGCGAGAACTGCCACGTCGCGACAGTGACGGAAAACCCGGCCAGCCGCATCAGCGAAGGCGTGCGGGCCTATGCGCTCGACACCGAACGGGCGAAGGTTCTGTGGAGCAAGAGCGAGGTGATGGTCGGCGAGCAGTTTTAGCCGTCGTCCAAGCCGTCCTCCAACGCAATCCGCGTCGTCAGCCATGGATGCTCCCTTGATCGATCCGCCAATCCGCACCACATTAGCGAGGAAAATCAAGACAACACACTCCAAGGCGTGAAAGGAGCATATCCATGGCCGACACGACGATCGCCAAGGTTGAGAAGAGTGATGCCGAGTGGCGGGAGCAGCTGACGCCCGAGCAATACCGGATCACCCGCCAGCACGGCACCGAACGGGCGTTTACCGGGCCTTACTGGGACCAGTTCGAAACCGGGCTCTACAGCTGCGTCTGCTGCAACGCGCCGCTGTTTCGCTCCGACACCAAGTTCGACGCCGGCTGTGGCTGGCCTAGCTATTTCGAAGCGGTGTCTCCTGACGCGGTGACCGAGTATCGCGATGCCAGCCATGGCATGGTGCGCACGGAAATCCGTTGCGGCAACTGCGACGCGCATCTCGGCCACGTCTTCCCCGACGGCCCGCCGCCGACCGGCCTGCGCTACTGCATCAACGGTCATTCGATGGTGTTCGAAGCGGGCAAGTGACCGCGTCGTTCTGCGAAAACGCCCGCCCGGGAGACCGTGGCGGGCGTTGTTGCTTTGATACGGTACGACGGCTGAAGCTCCCTCCTCACTCGCCAGCACCGTGAGCTCTTCGTCGCCCGCGCCCAGCCACTTCTCCGCCGTCATCCTCGGGCTTGTCCCGAGGATCTAAGCCCATCTGCCGGAACGCAACGGTGATGGTGCTCTCGACGACCGCACACGAGATGCCGGCCCCGCGCACCGGTTGATCCGCCTGCCTCCAGCCTGTTGCCCCGTCGGCAGATCCTCGGGACAAGCCCGAGGATGACGTCGAGCGGGAGGAAGCGGCATCGCTTCAATAGCTTCCCGGCGGCTTCCCGAACACCGTCGTCACGACGGCACCCTGAGTTCCATAAAGGTCAGGTCGAGCCAGCGGCCGAACTTGGTGCCGACCTCGCGGAAGGTGCCGCCGTTGCGGAAGCCGAGCTTTTCGTGCAGCGCGATCGAGGCGACATTGCCGGCCTCGATGCCGGCGATCATCACGTGGATGCCGTTTTCACCGGCGCGGGCGATCAGCGCGGTCATCAGCAGCTTGCCGATGCCGGCGCCCTGGTGATCCTTCTCGACATAGACAGAGTGCTCCACCGTGTGGCGAAAACCCTCGAAGGCGCGCCAGTCGCCATAAGAGGCGTAGCCGGCGATGCTGCCGTCGCGTTCGGCCACCAGCACCGGAAAGCCCCTCGCCTTGCGCATCGCGAACCATTCGCGGCGATTGTCGAGATCGACCACCGTCTCGTTCCAGATCGCCGTCGTGTGCTCGACCGCATGGTTGTAGATATCGCGGATGGCGGGCAGATCGGCTTCGGTGGCGTCGCGTACAAGGGCGGCTTGCGTCATGAGGTGTAGTCCACTATGATTTCATTATGTCCACTATATCAGACAATTTCGATCGTTGTCTAGGCGATCGCGTCCGCACCGAGCGGGAATTGCGGGGCTGGTCGCTGAGCGATCTTGCCGATCACTCCGGCGTGTCGCGGGCGATGATCCACAAGGTGGAGCGCGGCGAGAGCAGCCCGACGGCATCGTTGCTCGGCAAGCTGTGCGGCGCGTTCGGGCTGACGGTGTCGTCGCTGATCGCCCGCGCGGAGGCCGGCGACCGGCGACTCAGCCGGCGTGACGACCAGCAGGTGTGGGCCGACCCGGAGACCGGCTATGTCAGGCGCCACGTGTCGCCGGCGAGCGGCAGTCCATTCGATATCGTCGCGGTCGACCTGCCGGCCGGCGCCCGCGTTGCCTATCCCGCCTCGTCCTTCGTGTTCCTGCGCCAGTGCATCTGGGTTCTCGAGGGCGTCCTGACCTTTGTCGAGGGCGAGGTCGTGCATGCGCTCACGGCCGGCGACTGCCTGCTTCTGGGACCGGCGGTCGATTGCGAATTCCGCAACGACAGTCATGCCGATTGCCGCTACGTGGTGACGCTGACGAGGACTGGCTGACCTTGCCAGGAATGCGCTAAGCTTGCGGCAATCAAACGGGAGAAATCGATGATCCGTCCTTGCCTTGTTCTGCTCTGTCTTGTCGCCACGGCTGCTGTGGCTGAGGACTGGCGGCCCTATGCCAATGCGCGGTTCGGTTATGCCGTGGACCTGCCGGCGGATTTCGCCGTGACCCGCGAGGCCGACAATGGCGACGGCATGGCGCTGGCCTCCAAGGACGGCAAGGCCGAGCTGCGGGTGTTCGGCGCCAACAGGATGGAAGACGACTTCCCGGCAGAGATCAAAAGCCGGGTGGCGATGGACAAGCAGGACGGCTGGACGATCAGCTACGACAAGCCGTCGACAAGTTGGGCCAGCTATTCCGGCAGTCGCAAGGACCGCATCCTCTATGTCCGCGCCATCGCGCTCTGCCATGACGCGGTGGGCTATGTGACGCTTGAATATCCCAAGGCGCAACTGAAGCAGTATGATCCCGTCGTCGCGCACCTGGTGAAGACGCTGTCGGCACCGCCGCGCTGCGGATGAGCGGATGCATCACAGGCCAGCGGGGCTCAAGCTGAAGCAAGTCAGCACCGCGGTGTAGTGGACGGCGGCGGCGGCGACGACAAAGCCGTGCCAGATGGCGTTCTGGAAGCGCAGCTTTTCCCAGACGTGGAAAATGACGCCGAGCGAATAGATGATGCCGCCGATGACGATCAGCAGCATCGAGGCATAGGGGATGCGCTCGGCAACCGGACCCGCAACCATGACGCCGCTCCAGCCCATGGCGAGATAGAGCAGGATGGCCAGGCGGTCGAAGCGGCCGGGGAAAAAGCATTTGAGGAACACGCCCATGCCGGCCACCAGCCACATGCCGATCAGCATGCCGAGCAGCAGCGGATTGTCGGCGCCGCGCTCCAGAAAGGGCGTGTAGGTGGCGGCGATCAGTATGAAGATCGAGGAATGGTCGAGCCGGCGAAGGAACCACTTGGTGCGCGAGACCGGCCAGGCGTTGTAGGAGAACGAGATGCCGAGCGTCAGCACCAGGCCGATGCTGTAGATCCAGGCAGCCGCGAGTTCGCCATGCGACGACCAGACGGTGGCATAGAAGATCAGCACCGTAGCGCCGACCAGCGCCATCGCCAGTCCGACGCCGTGGACGATGCCATCGGCGATGAGCTCGTATTTATCGTAAGCCCAGCGGATGCCGTTGAACTCGCCCATGCATGACGCCCTATCTGTTTGCGGCGATGGTGGCATCGAAACGCTTTGCGCGCAACACAACTGCCGTTAGGGGCGGATAAATCTTCGTGAGCGGGCTGTTGCCCCTACCCCTTCTTGCGGCGATCGACCAGCACCGAGCATTTGGCATGGCGGACGACGCGGTCGGCGGTGGCGCCGATGAAGTAGTTGCTGAAATCGGGAACATGCGAAGCGAGGATGATCAGGTCGGCGGCGTGGGCGTCCGCAGAGGCCAGGATGCCGGTGGCCGGGCGACCGTGGCTGATCTCGACCATGGCTGGAATACCCGTCGTGACGATCAGCGCCTGCAGCTTCTCGCGCGCATCGATGGCAGCGCCCTCGACGATATCGACCGGCAGATCGACGGCGACATAGGTCGGGATCTCCTCGACGACGTTGAGCAGGATAATGCCGCCGCCGGTGTCGAGCAGGGTGGCAGCCTTGCGCAAGCTCATTTCACCATCGGCAAGCGCACCGATCTCGACGGCAACGATGATCTTTTTATACATGACGTGCTCCCTTCAATGCTCCTGATATAGCGCCATTATCCGCCTGAAACAGATAAGGCGCTTTGATCAGGATCAAGTGGCAGCAACGACATCGTCAATGGATCACGAACGCTTCATCGTCAAAAGCAGGCCTTCTGTGAACAATCGGAATGCGCCATATAGGGTGCAAGTACAGCGGCCAGGGGAGACTTCACAAGCATGGACCGGCGAACATTCCTTGGTATCGCTATAGGCAGCGCTGCTGCCCGAGGCAGCGCACTCGCTGCCGGCGCCGGTACGCCTTCTTCACGGGCAGGAGAGACCCAGATGACCACCACCGAAACGTCCTATGCGCTGACGCGCCCTGCCTATGTCGGCCACTCGCATCTGGTCGTCACCGATCTGGCGTCGGTCTCCGGCTTCTACCAGTCGATGCTCGGCCTCAAGGTGATCGAGAAGACTGCCAGCGGTGAAGTGCTCGGCGTCAACGGCACGCCGCTGCTGACACTGACGACGGGCAAGGATGTGCGTGCCGCACCACGCAACGCCGCCGGCCTGTTCCACACCGCCTTCCTGATGCCTGATCGCACCGAGCTGGCGCGCTGGCTGCGGCACGCCGCCCACAACAACGTCGCGCTCGACGGCGCCTCGGACCATCTGGTCAGCGAGGCGATCTATCTTTCCGATCCCGAGGGCAACGGCATCGAGATCTATGCCGACCGGTCGCATGACAAGTGGAAGTTCCACCAGGACGGACAGGTCGAGATGGCGACGCTCGGCCTCGATCTGCAATCGCTTTACGACAGCGCGCCGCAGGACACGTGGACCGGCATGGCAGACGGCACCGCGATCGGCCACATCCACCTGCAGGTCGGCAATATTCCCGCGGCCGACGCCTTTTACCGCGACGTGCTCGGGCTGAAGATCATGGCGCGCTATCCCGGCGCCAGCTTCTTCGCCACCGGCGACTATCACCACCACGTCGCCGCCAACATCTGGAACAGCCGCGGCGCCGGCGTCCGCACCGAGGCGATGACCGGCCTGTCGGACTACGCCCTGCGCTTCAACGACACCGCCGCGCTCGACAAGGCGATCGCCAAGCTGGACGAGCTCGAGATCAAGAGCGAGACGCGCGACGGCGGCGTGTTCCTGCGCGATCCCTGGGGGATCGGGCTGAAGTTGTCGGCTTGAGGGGAGCGGGGGTGAACACCCACCGGCATCCGCTCGTGTAATCTTGCGCCCACCTTCCGGTGGGCGTTTTGCGTTCAGGCCCTCGGCAATGCTGCCGGGCTGTCGATGTGGTCGGCGAACAGGGTGTCGGTGAGGTAATCGACCAGCACGCGGACCTTCGGCGACAGGTGGCGGTTCGAGGGCCAGAGCATGTGGAACTGGCCGGGGCCGTCGATGTGGTCGTCGAGGATGCTGCTTAGCGTGCCGTCGGCGAGGCGTCGGCGGGCGAGGAAATCGGGCATGCAGCCAATGCCGAGGCCGGCGGCAACCGCACCGCCGAGGGCTTCCATGTTGTTGCAGGTGAGCAGGCTGCGCAGCGCCAGACCGGGCGCGTCCGGCGGCATCGTCAGCGGCCAGTCCTGCAGCTTGCCGCTGTTGGGGTAGCGGAAGCGGATGGCGGTGTGACCGGCGAGATCGCGTGGCGTCTGCGGCGTGCCGTGCTCATCGAGATAGGCCGGTGCGGCGCATAGCAGCATGCGGAAGGGGCGCAATGCCCGCGACATCAGCCGCGAATCCTGCAGGTCTCCGCTGCGGATCGCCACGTCGACGCCCTCGTCGATCAGGTCGACGATGCGGTCGTTGAAATCGAGATCGAGTTCGACCTCGGGATAGAGCCTGACGAAGCCAGGCACGACAGGCAGCAGCAGGTGGTAGCTGACCAGCGGCAGGCTGAGGCGCAGGCGGCCGCGCGGGGCGGCGACGGCGGCGGCAAGCGAGGCCTGCGCGTCCTCGAGATCGTCGAGCACACGGCGGCACCGTTCGTGGAACAGCCGCCCCTCCTCCGTCAGCCTTATGCTTCTGGTCGAACGCTGGAACAGGCGCACGCCGACCTGCCGCTCCAGCGTCGTCACCGCCTTGCCGACCGCCGACGCCGACAGGCCGAGAACCCGACCGGCGGCGACGAAGCTGCCGAGATCGGCTGTTTTCACGAAGGCCGAGAGGCCGTTGAGCTGGTCCATGTCGTCTCATCCATTCGAGCGAATTTTTCCACGATGATCGGCAATGAAGCGCGCTTATCGAATGATTGCAGCGAATTTATCCTGTTTGTGTTGCCGGCGATAGAGCCTCCCACTGTTGCCGGCATGTCTCGTTCCTTCACACAGGCGGATATCTCATGACACGACCTGATACGACGAACGCCGCCACTGCCTCTGCCAATTCTGGGCACGGCATGGCGACGAGGATACTGGCGCTGATCGGCGTCTGTTGCGCGGCCGCAGCCATGCCGCTGACCTTCACCGGCCCTGCCGTGGCGCTACCATCAATCAGCCACGATCTCGGCGGCAGCCCGATCGCGCTCAACTGGGTGACCAACGCCTTCATGCTGACCTTCGGCAGCAGCCTGATGGCGGCAGGCGCGCTGGCCGACACCTATGGCCGCAAGCGCGTCTTCTTCATGGGCCTCGTGGCCTTCATGCTGTTCTCGGCAAGCCTCGCCTTCGCCACCGATATCGTCTGGTTCGATATCCTGCGCGCCCTCCAGGGGCTCGGCGCGGCCGCCGCGTTTTCGGCCGGTATGGCGTCGCTGGCGCAGGAATTCGACGGTGACGCGAGGATGCGGGCGTTCAGCATCGTCGGCGCCAGCTTCGGCGTCGGCCTCGCCTTCGGGCCGATCGCCTCGGGGCTGATGGTCGACAGCTTCGGCTGGCCGGCGATCTTCGCGCTGGTGGTGGCGCTGGCCACGATCGCCTTGGTGCTCGGCGCGGCCTTCCTGCACGAGACGCGCGATCCGAGCGCGCAGGGGCTGGACTGGCCGGGTGCGATCAGCTTCACGCTGGCGCTGGCGTTGTTCACCTACGGCGTGCTGCTGGCGCCTGAGAAGGGTTGGGGCAGCGCGCCTGTGGTAGCGCTCTTGGTCGCCTCGGCCGCACTTCTCGTGGCATTCTGGCAGATCGAGCGGTCGGTCGCCCGGCCGATGCTCGATCTCAGCCTGTTTCGCTATCCGCGCTTCGTCGGCGTGCAGCTGCTTGCCGCAGCACCTGCCTATGCCTTCGTGGTGCTCCTGATCCTGCTGCCGGTCCGCTTCGTCGGCATCGACGGCATGAGCGAGGTGGCCGCGGGGCAGATGATGATCGCGCTGTCGGGGCCGCTGCTGGTGCTGCCGATCGTCGCCGGCGTGCTGACGCGCTGGTTCTCGGCGGCCGTGATCTGCGGTGTCGGGCTGCTGATTGCGGCGGGCGGGCTGTTCTGGCTGTCAATGATGTCAACGACCATGCCGGCCTCGCAGCCGCTTCTCCTGATCGCGCCGCTCCTGACGATCGGTATCGGCATCAGCCTGCCCTGGGGGCTGATGGACGGGCTTGCGGTCAGCGTCGTACCGAAGGAGCGCGCCGGCATGGCGACGGGGATCTTCAGCACGACCCGCGTCGCCGGCGAAGGCGTGGCGCTCGCCATCGTCAGCGCCATCCTGTCGGCGCTGATCGGCTCGCGGCTGGGCGGCGATGACGCGGCAGGCGCCGCGGCGCAACGGCTGGTGACCGGCGACCTCGGCGCGGCCAACCGCATCATGCCGTCGCTTAGTCATGACGGGCTGGCGGTCGCCTATGCGCAGGGGTTCAGCACGCTGCTGCTGCTGCTCGCCAGCGTCACGATCTTCACGCCGGTGGTGGTGGTTGCCTTCCTGGGGCGCAAGGAGCCTGAAGCAGAAACCGAGAAAGGGGCTGAAAGCCCTGTCTGCCAGAGCCCGGCGGGCTAGCATAAGCGATCAGATAGGGCCGCCTCGCCGCTCGATCCGAGCCGTTTGCGAGGCGGCCCTATCTCCCCGCCGAAGCCTTTGGCCAGCATGCCCCCGAGATGCGGCAAGAATTCGGCATTTCCGCCGTTTCCGGCAAGGAACCGAAATCGACCTCGACGCGTTCTGCATGCGAAGCATAAGGGCTTCCGGGGAACCATCATCCATGGGCATTGCCAACGGCATTCGCAAACAGGCGAGCAAGATCGCGATCGGGGAACGTCGCGTCAGCTCATGGGCACAGAACATGGCCGCGGCCGAGGAGGCCGCCGCGCAGGCCCCGATGCGCCGGGTCGAGAAGGACGGGCTCGATATCATGATGGCCTGGGCCATCATCGGCATCTTCGTGATCTTTGCCCTGTCGGCGGTCTACATGATGTCGCTGATCCTGATCCCGCTGACGCTGGCGATCGTCGTCGGCATGATCCTCGGGATGCTGGCCGAGAAACTGACCAAACTCGGCGTGCCCCGCATCACCAATGCCGTGATCCTCTCCTTCACCGTGGCGCTGGTGATCTTTCTGGTCGTGAGTTCGCTCGCCGGGCCGCTGACGACGCTCGCAAATGAGGGCCCGGCATTCGCCGAAAAGACGGCGAACCGGCTGATGCCCTATCTGGAGCGGATCAAGTGGCTGCATATCACGCCCGAAACCTTCCAGAGCGGCCCGATGTCGGCCGAGAAGCTCCTGGAGAATACCGGCAACATCCTGCACGTCGTCACCGCCAACCTGACGCCGGCACTGGTGCAGGCGCTGATCTTCTTTGCCGCGCTGCTGCTCTTCCTCGTCGGCCGGGTCAGCCTGCGCAAGTCGATCATCATGGTGTTTCGCGAGCGTAGCCAGCGGCTGGCGGCGATCCGGGTGATCAGCAGCGTCGAGCAGGTGCTCGGCTTCTACTTCGCCACAGCCTCGGTGATCTATGCCTGCCTTGGCGTCGTGATGACCGTCATCGCCTATGCCGGCGGTCTGTCGATGCCAATCCTGTGGGGCTTCTTCGCCTTTCTCTCCAGCTTCATCCCCTATCTCGGCATCACGATGATGACCTTCGCCATCGCCATCGCCGGGATCATCACCCATGACGGGCTGCTGGCCGGCATCATTCCGGCCGCCGCCTTCTTCACCGTCCACCTGCTGATGGAAAACCTAATCTTTCCGGCGGTGATGGGAAAGCGGTTGGAGATCAATGCCTTCGTCGTGTTCCTCGCCATCCTGTTCTGGACGTGGATGTGGGGTGCCGTCGGCGCCATGCTGGCGCTGCCGCTATCGCTGATCGTCATGACCATCATCGACGAACTGTTCATCGAAGAAAAACTGCAGCCGCAGCTGCCGAAGTGAGCAAGTGAATGGCCGAAATCGATCTCAAGAGCACCAGCCAGGCACAACTGAGGAGCGGCTGCCCGCTGTGGGGCAGGACTGGGCAGCGACCGGTGTTCCGGCCGCTTGACGATCACCTGAAAGTGGACGTGCTGGTGATCGGTGGCGGCGTGACCGGGGCGCTGATGGGTCAGCATTTCACCGAGCGCGGCCTTTTGGTCGCGATCGTTGATCGCGAGCAGCCGGGGCTCGGCAGCACGGCGGCCAGCACCGCGATGCTGCAATGGGAAATCGACAAGACGCTAGCGGAGCTCGAGCAGTTTTACGGCTATGAGCGCGCCGCCGGCATCTATCGGCGCAGCGCGGCCGCGGTTTCCGGACTCGCCAAGCTGATCGCCGGCCATCGCATCGACTGCGCCTTCCGGCCGGGGCAATCGCTGTTTCTGACCAGCAATCAGGAGGGCGCGCGCGATCTGAGGACCGAGGCGGCGCTGCGCGAACGCGCCGGCCTACCGAGCCGTTATCTCGAACATTGCGACCTGTTCACAGAATTCGAGATCGATCGCGATGCAGGCATCCTCTCGCGCGGATCGGCGGAGGCGGATCCGCTGCTTCTGACCTGGGCGCTGCTCGACCTGGCGTTCCGACAGTATGCACGGCTGGTCGATGCGTCGGTGACGACGCTCAACAGCGAGGGCAACCGGGTGACGGCGGAGACCGACGGACCTTTCCTGATCGAGGCGAAGACGGCGGTGCTGGCGACCGGCTACACCATGCCCGGCATCGACATGCCGAAGTTGCACCGCGCCACCTCCAGCTGGGCGATGGCGACCGTGCCGCAGACCGACGGCACGCTGTGGCGCGACCAGGCGCTGATCTGGGAAGACAGCCACCCCTATCTCTACATGCGCACCACCGCCGACGGCCGGATCGTGGCCGGCGGCGAAGACGACGAAACCACCGATCCCTCCGCCCGCGACGCCAAGGCACCGGAGAAGATCATGGCGATCCGCGAGAAGATGAAGCGCCTCTGGCCGCAGGCCGACACCACGGTCGCCACCGCATGGTGCGGCACCTTCGGCGAAACCGTGGACGGCCTGCCGCTGATCGGCCCGGTGCCGTCGCTGCCACATGTCTACGGCGCCTACGGCTACGGCGGCAACGGCATCACCTTCTCCTATCTGGCGACGCAGATGATCGGGGCGATGGTGTCGGGCGGGTATCGCGAGTGGTTCGATGATTTCGCCATGGATCGCGATGGGCCGGGCGGCGCGACGCGGGAGTTGGCGCAACGGGATGTGGAGATGGTGGGGCGGTAGGTTTTGGGATAGCCCACGGGGCTTGTGCCAATCGCTAGCGTTGTGCCGTGGGATACCC
>UCIT01000073.1 GCA_900472625.1 Hyphomicrobiales bacterium
GGCGCAGCACCCTTCGGCCAACGGGGTCCATCTGATCGACAACACCGACGCTTCGCTGCAGTTCGAGCTCGCCTTCATGCCACGGCGAAGCATGCGGTTCCAATCCTTCTGACATTGTCGCCTCCTGAAGAATGGCGGCCGGTCAAAGATGGAAGGCAGATCCCTGCCCAAGCCGAAGAAGGTCGAGGTTTCGAAGGCGAACGATCTGCTTGCCGCCCTACGCTCAAGTGTCGGTATGCTGAAAAAACACCGGGGACTAACCAAAACGCACCGCCGCCAATGCCAACGCTGGCACCGGTCGGCAGCGCGCCGCGCGCGGGGCGGCTGCGAAGGCCGCCTCCTCCAAGGCTGCTCCGCAGCGCAAAGCGAGCTAGGAGGTCGATCATGGCGCGTCCCTACTGGAAAGGCTACCTCAAGCTTTCGCTCGTGACCTGCCCGGTCAACATAAGCGGGCGACGTCGGAATCGGAGAAAGCGCCCGCGGCGAGAACAACTATGTGATCCTGACGGACGGCGACCTCGACCGGGTGGCGCTCGACACCGTCAAAACGATCGACATCGAGAAGTTCGCTCCGGCGGAACCCACTGAATGGGTCTACCTGGAGAAGCCGCATTATCTCATGCCGGACGGACGCCGTCGGCAACGAGGCATTCCCGGTCATCCGGGATGCAATGAAGGCCGAAAAGGTCGTCGGGATATCGAAGCTAGTAGTCGGCCGACGCGAGAAGGCGGTCGTGCTCGAGCCGCGTGACGAAGGCAACCGCGAAATTCAGCTCTGCGAGCCGGCACCCTTCCTGTACTTTGAGAACGGGCAAATGGCCGTGGCCGACGGTGCGTCCGTCTGGCTTGTAATCGTCACGTGCGAAGCCATGAAGGCGACCGCTCACCCGCCGGAAATGTCGCTCCGGCGGCTCGTTCGTTTCGCCGCGTATTATCGCGACCTGGCCGCAGCTGCGATCCATCGTGGTCTAGACATCGATGACAAGGTCAGGGTGATGGAGGCCACAGTCCTCTCTTCGCCTCCGCGTCCGGGTTGCACACCGAATTGATCTCATCGGGACATTGGTCCGCCGAGCGGGATCCCGCAGGGGCCGGCCGATGCCCGCCATGGTGCGTGATAATAGGAACATCGCATCGGTATCTACAGCCCGGGCAGCCGCTGAGGCGGTCGCCATTTCGCCGGCAAAAACTTGTGATTTAAGCCAGGCAGCAACCGGCGCAGACGTCTTGGTCGAAAGATCCTATGCCTGCCATGAGGAGCAAGGGTCTTCAACGCAAGGGTTCTGTGCCACCAGTTCGTCATCACGCAATGCACCTCGCCGCCCCCCCCCAGGACCCGGGCATCTTTGTTATTAATTTTGCACCGAGCGGAGCCGTATCCACATTCAAACTGGACTCCGCTCCCTGGGCGCGCTCAATAAGGCGGCCCAGGTAGGCCGCTGCGGCGGCTAAACTGCTAACGCCGAATTCGAAATGCGCGAATACAGAGGTAAAACTTATGACCAGAGAGGAAATCCTCAGCTATTCTCAAACAGTGTGCGATGGACTTCGCGAGGATGAAGACGGGGTGAGACGCGAGGTTCTCACTCACGCAGGAAGCCGGTGGTCGCTTGGCGTCATTCACACCCTTGGCGTTTATGGCAGACTGCGGCATGCAGATATCGGAAGACGAATGCATGGCATCACCCAACGAATGCTAACCCGCACCCTACGCCAACTCGAAAGAGATGGTCTACTCGCGCGCTATGATCTCATAGAGATGCCGCCGCGGGTAGAATATGAACTCACAGAACTGGGAATGGGGCTTCTTGTTCGTATGATTCCGCTATGGACATGGGTCGTCGAACATTCCGAGCAGTTTCGAAAGTCCCGCGAGGACTTTGGTGCCCGTCCGCCCGAGAAGCCGTCTTGGCAGACGGGTTGGCAGCCCTGACACAGACGCCGTCCGTCAGTAATGGCCATTGTCAAAGAGCAGCCTCTGCTGAAGTTGGCGATTGCATCGAGGCGCGACGGAGGAGAGCAATATCGCACTCCCCGCCGGACCTTAAGCTCTTTAATTAGACGTCAGGTTCGCGTTGATCCAATCCGAAACATCCGTGACCTTGATGCCTTCTCGTACGTTGAACGTGCCGGCCTTGTCCCATGCCATGCCTCGCCCGATACCGAAGGCAGCTCGATACTTGCGCATCATGTTCTGCGCATCGTTTGCCAGTTCTTCCATAAGGACTGGCACCGTCCATTCGGACCGGCTGAAGGGCCTGTTCAAACCTGCTTCCAGCTTGTCAGCGAGCTGACGATAGGTGACCGTGTCCCCCGCGAGGAATACGATTTCGTTGGCGATAGTCGGCTCATAGAACACGATTTCAGCGGTGAGCACGCCGATATCGTCAGGCGTCGTCACTGTGACAGCGTTGTCGTAGCTGCCAAGGGCCCTGACCGTGCTGTTTTCCAGATCGACGACACCAAATTCTGGCTCGAACAGATAGCTCATGAACATGCCCGTGGAGATTATCACCCATTCGGTCTTATTTTGCGAGCGCAGCAGTTCACGCACATCAAGCTGCGCGTCGAAGATATCCTGCGGACCACCTCGACCGATTGCTTCGAAATCAACACCGAACTGCCACGGAAAGTAGCGCGGGATCCCTGACTGCAGAGCAGCCTTTGCCAGTTTCATCGGCGTGTCGATGCCAGCCGCGTAGCCTGTGCAGCCAATGACGGTGTCATAGCGCGAGAACAAAGAAGCCAATTCGTCAACTGAACTTTTGACCAGATCCCCCACGACGATCTCGATCCGCAAGTCCCGGATTTCTGCAACATCGCGCTGCTTGGCGGGCGAAGCAGACTCTACGGCGCTCGCCCGCAACAGAACGCTGATCTTCGCGTCGTCGATGTCCTTTGCGCGACGCGCCAGATTGCGCAGAACCGGCATGCCGAGTTCTCCAGCACCCAGCACCAGGATATTCCGTGATTTCACGTTCGAAGCTGTCTGATTCATCGTTTTTTCCCTTCAGGAATTCAGTGTCGCCACTACTTGGCAAGGACGGAGCATGAAGGAAAGAAGGTACACGGATGATACTTCGGCAAAACTGAGGGCGGGCAGAAAGGACCCTGACCCGCGGAGGGAATCAATTCCTCTCGCGGGATAACGCGCTCGCTGCGCTGGACTGTTGATGAGATAACTCGACAACCTCTGACGCGCCCATCGTTTTGCTAGGCAAGCCTCCAACTGACTTGGGTTGAGAGCCGAGGCTGACACTCGGGGGTGGTCCCACCTCGCACGAGATGATCTGCAAACTGAGTGCAGACAGTCTGGAGCCGCAATCATTCGGGTTTGAACAGCTCGCCTTATTGATCACATAGTTGCGCCGATTCCGCGGAACGCCAGTTCAAGGAGTCGCTTCTGCCGCTCAGTTCCTTCCTCTGTCTCTGGCAAGTTCAAGAGCAATGCAAGGTATTGCAGAAAATCTTCCGCATCGACCGGCTGCTTGACCACGCCAGCATCGATGCACAAGCCCATAAGAGAACGCACCGCGGCAACCATCGGCCAGTACGTCTCGTCAAAATCCTTGGGGGACATCGCCGCCCGCATTGCGTCAGCCACACCTCGCTTCTTCCGACCGTATTCCAAAAACTGCCCGCACCACGCCTGTAAAGCATGCAGCGGCCCCATCTTGCGCGGCATGCTGGCCGCAAGCGAGATCAACGCGTCTATCCCATCGCGGTACACGGCTACGAGCAGAACCTCACGCGTTGGAAAATGCCTGTACAACGTGCCTTGTCCCACGCTCGCCGCTTTGGCGATGGAATGCATGGAAGCAGTGGGATCAGCGGCCAGTGCGTCACGCGCGATTACCAAGATCCGTTCGCGGTTATCACGCGCATCGGAGCGCAGACTGTCTTGCATTTCAAACACCTTGACGAAACGGACACTTGTCCGGTATGAATTTGCGAAGTGGACAAATGTCCGCTTATCGTAAAGGAGATAACGATGCAATACATCAAGCTCGGCACATCCGGTCTCGACATCTCGCCAATCTGCGTCGGTTGCATGGGTTTCGGCAACCCTGCGAAGGGTCATCCGGCCTGGTCTCTCGATGAGAACGCGAGTCGCACGCTGATCCGGCACGCACTCGAAGCAGGTATCAACTTCTTTGACACCGCCAATCTTTATTCGTTAGGGACAAGCGAGGAATTCCTGGGTCGTGCTATCAAAGACTTCGTCCACCGCGACGCCGTCGTTGTTGCCACAAAGGTATCGGCCGGCATGCGCAATGGTCCAAATGCCGTCGGCCTCTCCCGCAAGGCTATCATGGCTGAGATTGATCACAGCTTACGCCGGCTCGGAACGGACTACATAGACCTTTACCAAATCCACCGCCGCGACCAGCAGGTGCCTTGGGAGGAAACGCTTGAGGCTCTGCACGACGTCGTGAAAGCTGGGAAGGTTCGCTATATTGGAGCGTCATCGATGAAAGCCTGGGAGTTTTCCAAGGCGCTCCACATCCAAAAGAAAAATGGCTGGGCCCGCTTCATCACCATGCAGCACAACTACAACCTCGTGGCGCGTGAGGAAGAGCGCGAGATGATCCCTCTCTGTGCGGACGAGGGCGTCGCGACAATAATCTACAGCCCTTTGGCGCGCGGCAAACTAGCCCGCCCGTGGGGGCAGACGACAGAACGCACTCAGACCGAACCAGCAGGAGCTGCCCAGAGCCCAGTTACTTCGGAAAGCGACCGGTCGATAATCGAAACCGTCAACGAAATCGCTGCCGCGAAGGGCGTGAGCGTCGCTGCTGTTTCGCTTGCATGGTTACGCCGGAACAAGACTGTCGCGGCTCCGATCGTAGGGGCGTTGAAGGCCGAGCACATCGACGACGCCGTGGCAGCGCTTCAGGTCACACTGACGGAGGAAGAGGCCAGAAAGCTCGAAGCCCCTTATACGCCACGAAATGATTCCCAGGGGGTCTCGACGCCCGCGCTCCTGCACCGTTCGATGGAAGAAGCCACTGGTTTCAGAGCCACGGCGGCGCTTATCTGACGTGGCGCCGACCTGTTCAAATGGAGGCTGACAGGATCGGACTGAGTTAGGAAGACTGGCCGATGAAGCTGCGAATGCTATAACGCTCCTCTCGCCCTCTTCAAGGGTTTAGCTCTCCAGCTCGCCCACCATATCGACCTTGCTTGGGAAATGGTGGGCGATCCCTCTTTGCAATTTTAAAAAGCGCGGGCGGTGGTCAATGCTGTTGGGTGGAGGAAGGATTGCCGGCGAGCCCAGGCTAGAAAATCATTGACTAAGTGTTGGGTTCTCAATTCACCCGTCGGTTGAAACCGTCAGGGCTTTCCAAGCCTCGATTTCCTGCTGTAGACGATCGATCCGAGCCGTCACATGTTTGAGAGCATCGCTCCCGAGCAAAAGTTGTGGAGGAGGATTTTCTGAGGCGACCAACGTAAGGACCGCCGCAGCTAACTTTTGCGGATCGCCAAGTTGCTTTCCGCTGACTGCCTGGCGCGCCTCGCGGATCGGATCAAAAAGGCTGTCGTAATCCGCAATCGACCTGTCTGTGCGCACCATGGAACGCCCGGCCCAGTCTGTCCGGAATGAGCCAGGGCAAAGCGTTGTCACGTGAACCCCAAACGGCGCCATTTCCGAACGCATCACCTCGGAAATGCCCTGAAGCGCAAACTTGCTGCCGCAATAGTACGCGATGCCGGGCATGGTGATCATACCGCCCATCGACGTGACGTTCACGATAAAGCCACGGCGGCGCTCACGGAATCTTGGAAGGAATGCCTTGGCCACAGCGACGGCGCCGAACACGTTCACATCGAACTGTCGGCGCATCTCCTCGATTGGCGATTCCTCGAGCACACCCTCGTGACCATATCCTGCATTGTTGATCAGGACGTCGACTGCACCGTGCTCTTCTTCCGCGTGCTGGACGACATCTTGAATGCGGTCGAATTCGGTGACGTCCGCAAGAACGGCATGGAGCGTGGGGAGTGTTTCCAACAACTTGTCTCGCGAGGCATGCGAGCGGACGGTTCCGATGACCGTGTGACCCGCCTGGGCCGCGGCCGTGGCAATGGCAAGGCCGAAACCGGAATTGGCACCGGTGATGAAGAAGGTTTTGCTCGACATCTCTGAAACTCCTTGGACAATCTTGCATGTGACAGATATTCTACGAAAGAGGCGGGTTCGATTGCGAATCCTCTCAGAGGTTTGCCAAATCCTATGAATGTCAATAAAATCCTTTCCATGCGTGACCAGCTTGTTGCCTTTGCCGGGCAACTAGCGCCTCGTCTCGGATACAATCAAACTGAACTCGAGAGCGTCCGTATCCTCCGTACGGAAGCGGTCCTCAATGATATTCCGGTTCTTTATCGACCGGGGGCAGTCTTCGTATTGCAAGGAAGCAAACACGGCATTCTCGATGGGGAGATCTATCTTTACGATGAGGACCACTATCTTGCCGTTTCGGTACCTGTTCCCTTCCGGATGACATCTAACGCCAGTTCTCTGCGGCCACTGCTGGCGGTCTACCTCCTATTCGACATGCAAATGGCGGCCGAGATTGCTGTTCAGCTCGAACAACACACTGGCCCTGGATCGACCGAGCCGAGAGGGCTGTTCTCAAGCAAAATGGACAGCGACATGGAAGACGTCTTGCTGCGCTTACTCAAGGCTCTCGGCAGCCCGGTCGATGTCGCGGTGCTCGGCACTTCGATCCTGCGCGAATTGCACTACCGCGTGATGCTCGGTCCGCAAGGCGGAGCGGTGATCGCGGCGCTTCGGCGCAAGGGGACGTCCGGAAAGATGATTGAGAGCGTGGCGTGGTTGCGAGACAACTTCGGCTCCGAAATTGCGGTCGCGGATCTGGCTCGATATGCGGGAATGAGTATTCCTTCCTACCACGTCCACTTTAAAAATCTGACGGGCTCGAGCCCGATGCAGTACGTGAAGGCGATGCGGCTCCATGAGGCGAGACTTATGATCGCCCGCCAGAGCGGGACCATCGCGACGGTGGCGGCCTCAGTAGGCTATGTCAGCCCGGCGCAGTTCAGCCGGGATTTTAGAAGGCATTTTGGGCGCACCGCGTCGGAAGAGGCGAAATGGGTCCACCAGCATCTTGGTGAGCAGGGCTAACCTGCATTGGCGCACTCCCGCAAACAAGTCGCCAGATGTGCCAAGATGTCACTGCAAAGCAGCTCGAAGCGCGGCTTCACAGTGCACCATAGTTGTAGCGAAGATGGGGATTCCTCGCAAACCGCATCGCGGCACAACTCTTCACTGACGAAGGTTGCCGGTCTTCCGTAGAACACGGAAGACGATTGGCGCTCCAAGGATGACGACCAAAATGCGGGTGAGGTGATGCATCACGACGAAGCTGAGGTCAGCGCCGGAAACGAGTGCCAGCATCGACATCTCGGCCTGGCCGCCCGGCGTGAAGGCGAGAAACCCTTCGACGGGGGGGGCGAGCCCCGTAATCGTCACCAATTCCGTCACCGCACCTGCAAGTGCCGCCAGGATCAACACGAACGACGCGCCGCCCGCCACGCTGTTGCGCAGTTCGCCCAATGTCACGCCGACATAGCTCACGCCAATGCCCATGCCGATAGGCGATCAGCGCGAAGCTCGCGGCATGGCTTCCGGGAAAACCATAGGAGCCAAAGCCTTCGAGCTGCGTAAATGTCTTTTCGGCAAATTCGCGGGTGTAGCCGTTCTTGACCATGCCCTCGACGAGCTTGTCCTTGAACTTGCTGACTCCGCCTGTGAACTTGAACGTCGCCATTGCCCGGCGCAACTGGTCGGCCTCGCCTGCCGTGAATCCGGCGCAGGTCATGGCAACCTTCATCGCACTCTCCTGAAACAGCGGGACACCCAGCGTCTTGCCAAGAACCGCTTCAAGCTCGGGCGTCGGATACTCGACCTTCTCCTTGCCCTCACGACGGCGGAGATAGGGATGGACCATGTCACCCTGGATAGGTCCCGGTCGAACGATGGCCACCTGCACGACGAGGTCATAAAATGTCCGGGGCTTCAGGCGCGGCAGCATCGCCATCTGGGCGCGGCTTTCAATCTGGAACGTGCCGAGTGTATCGGCCTTGCGGATCATCGCGTAGGTCGCCGGATCTTCCTGCTCGACATCGGACAGGCCCATCGGAATGTCCTTGTGGTCGCGCAGCAGCTCAAAGGATTTCGCCATGCAGGTCAGCATACCGAGCGCGAGGACGTCGACCTTCATGAACTTCAGCGCCTCGATGTCGTCCTTGTCCCATTCCACGACCTGGCGGTCCTTCATGGTCGCCGGTTCGATCGGCACCAGATCATCCAGCCTGTCCTGCGTCAGAACGAAGCCGCCCGGATGCTGGCCGAGATGGCGGGGCGCGCCCATCAGCTGGGCTGATAGGTCCAGGGCCAGCTTCAAGCGGTAGTCGGCGGTATTCATATTGTTGTCTATGAGCTGCTTTTCGCCAACACCTTCCGACCAGCCCCAGACGCCGAAGGAAAGCTGGGTGATCAAATCTTCCGGCAGCCCCAAGGCTTTACCGACATCACGCAGCGCGCCCTTGGCGCGATAGCGGGTAACGGTGGAACAGAGCGCTGAGCGTGAGCGCCCGTAGGTCTCGTATATCCACTGGATGACCTCCTCGCGGCGGGCATGCTCGAAATCGACGTCGATATCCGGAGGCTCATCGCGTTCCATCGAAACGAAGCGCTCGAACAGCAGGTCGCCCGTTTCCGGGTTGATGCTGGTGATGCCCAGGCAGGAGCAGACGGCCGAGTTCGCCGCCGACCCCCGGCCCTGGCAGAGGATGCCTTGCGACCGGGCAAACCGGACAATGCTGTAGACGGTCAGGAAGTATGGGGCGTATTTCATCACCCGGATGAGTTCGAGCTCATGAAGGATAGCCTTGCGGACCTTGTCTGGGATCCCCTCGGGATATCGGGTCGCGGCGCCCTCCCAGGCAAATTTGGTCAGCGATTGCTGGGCATCAAGGCCGGGCACAAGCGCTTCTTCCGGATACTGGTATTGAAGCTCGCTCATGTCGAAACGACAGCGGTCGACGATTTCGCGCGTTCTCGCCAGCGCTTCCGGATACTCCGAAAACAGCCGATGCATCTCCTCCGGTGCCTTCAGAAACCGATCCGCATGCCGTTCGCGATCGAAGCCGACACTATCGATGGTCGTCCGATTGCGGATGCAGGTGACGATATCCTGCAGCTGTCGGCGACCGGGATCATGAAACATGACGTCATTGGTGATGACAGTTTTGACCTTGTGGCGTGCGGCCATGTTCGAGAGGTTATGGAGCCGCAGGCGATCATTCGGGCGACGGCGCAGGCATAGCGAGACGTAGGCCATGTCGCCGAAGATCGCGGCGATCTTCCTGAGCTGGCCTGCAGTGATTTCGTCGGCTTCGTCAGGAACAAGCACAGCAATCACGCCGCCGCTGTAGGCTTCAACGTCCGAAAGATCGAGGATGCACTTGCCCTTGCCTCCCCGGCTCTTACCGAGCGAAAGCAGGCGGGTCAGTCTGGAATAAGCTGGTCGGTCGGTTGGGTAGACCAGGATCGACAACCCATCGGAAAGATCGAGCCGGCAGCCGACCACCAGTCGAACGCCCGAGGTCTTAGCGGCCTCCCAGGCGCGCACAATGCCGGCTAGCGAGTTTCGGTCGACAACACCCAAGGCATCAATGCCAAGAGCCGCCGCGGTGACGAAGAGTTCCTCGGCGGAACTGGCACCGCGCAGGAACGAGAAATGTGTGGTGACCTGAAGCTCGGCATATCTCATCCAAACACCCCGTGCAGAAACCAGAGGTGCGAGCCCGTGTCGGTATCTACTCCATCACCGGCGCGATAGACCCAGTAACGTTCCCCTGCCTCGTCCTCGACCACGAAATAGTCGCGAACGGCGGCATGCTCTTTCGGCCGCACCCACCATTCGCCAAATATGCGCTCCGGCCCGTCTGCCCGTTTCACCCGCCGGCGCTTGCCGCGCCAGGTGAAAACGGCAGGGGGCTGGTCTGGAAGCAGAGCGGTGACGTCGATGCGTTCATGGGTCGCCAGCAGCCGCGATGGACGTGGCCATTTCGCGGCCCATGTCGCTCCGGTTTCGTCGTCCGTCGGCCCAATCCGCTTCACCGACCGCTCGGGAACATCGGAGGCGACGGGCGTGACATGGTAGAGACGCTGTCCACGGTTGCCGAGAATATCGACGAGCGGGGTGACATCGATAACCTGCTCCTCGATCAGCGAGGATGCGGCCTGTCGCTCCTCGAGTGGTTCTGCCATGATGGCGACAAGCACCAGGCGTTCGATGCCGAAGCCCGGGTCGATTTTCTCGACGCGATCGCAGAGGAGCTTCGACAACCGAGCGGGATCCCGCACCGGTTTTGCCAGTCCCGCTCGAATACACTGGCGGGTATTGTCGACCCGGTGGATGACCAGATCGGAGCGCCTGACGCCGAGACCGCGTGCCCCCAGCTTGGAGGTGAGTTCGCCGACCAGCCGACGCACATATTTGGCGATCGTCTCCGCCGCGCCGATCGGCTCCTGAAAGTTCTTCGCTGCCTCGACAAGTTCCGGCGTCCGCAGAGGCTCGATAGGTTCTGCCATGCGTCCGAAGAGCTGATCCAGCCGCCGGCCGACCTCCGGCCCGTATCTCAGCGTCAACGGGGCGCGCGGCATGGCGGAGAGTTCACCGACGGTCTCGACCCCCATCACCCGGAGCCCGTGGATCGTATCGGGGGCAAGCCGCAGACAGTGGATCGGCAGGCCGGTCACCGCCTTGGCAACAGCGCCCACCGGAACAACGGTCGTCTCCGCCGACTTTACGCGGGTGATAGCATGCGCTGCTCCCCAGGTATCGGCGACGGCGGCGCGAGCGGTCAGGCCGCGTCCTTTCAACCCGTTGACCAACCCGGAAATCAGCAGGTCTTCGCCACCCTGCAGGTGATCGGCGCCTTCCGTGTCCATGACGATCCCGTCCGTGCCATCGACGGCCACGACCGGGCTGTACTGTCGAAGCGCCCACAACGCGAGCCGCTCAAGGGCAGCGGCGTCGGCGGCAGGATCGGCATCGATCATCGTGAGGTTCGCGACCACGGCCTGCGCTTTGCTCGCTGGCATGCCCACCTTGAGGCCGAGCTTGCGCGCGGCGGTATCGGCAGCCGAGATCCACCGCTTCGAACCTGATTTTGAGATGACGACGAGAGGCTGGTCAGCTGGCACGGCTCCCTCTCCATGTCGACGTATCCGGTCTGTTGGCAGATTGGGGAAGTAGACACAAACGACCCTTGGCATCACAGGCTCCTATTTCGAACTCAGCACACTCGCCTGCTTTTACGCGCATCAATTCCGCCAGCCATCGCGCCCGCCCGACGCCGGCGACCGGCAACTCCTGCGACGGAAGCACGCTTATCCTCCATCGCGTGGTCGAGGCTGTCGGATTGCCGAAGTCCGATGCCTCCGTCTGCCGCCGCCACCTACGGACAACGAGCCCCATTGTGCCTGTCTTCTCGGCGGCCAGCTGCAGCCGCCGGGATGCAACCATCGGCAATCGGACCAGTTCCCCGACCACTGCCGCCAGCCCCCCGAAGGAAAGCCCCTCTTCCATGGAGGCAAGGACATCCTCTTGCCTGTCGCCTTCGCAGAAGATCACGCGGTCGGGATGCAGGCCTGCCTGGGCGATAGCCGGAAAAAACAGGTCAGGCCTTGTCAGACACCAAAGGACCTTGCCCTTCGAGCGCGCGGCAATTCCGGCTGCGAACAAAGCTGCTGCGGCTCCATCCACCGTGCCGGCTCCGCCGCCTGCTATCTCATGAAGGGCGCCATATGAAAGCCCGCCCCCTGGTAAATGCTCGTCCATCTCGCAAACGCCAAAGGGCAGCACAGTGGCTTTCTTTGCCGCATTGCCCTCCAGGTGGGCGATGCGGTCTCTCAGCTCCTCGATGACCCGAGGATTATGGGCGCGCGACATCGTTCACGGACCTCCTCAGCTCGCGTTGCACGGGACTTCATGTCCCCGAAAATTGTTGACGTTCCTCGTTTGTTCCGCTCTTTTGAAAGAGTCAAGTCGGTGCAAGGGAGGTTTATCTAGACTCCGCTAAAGCGCTGCCCGCAGAATGTTGAGACGAATCAGGAGTCTAGGGAGGTTCCGGCCAAGTAACTCTGCCGACTCATTTAATTAGAATTTCCCCGGTTTCATACGAACCGAAACGGAGGGTTGCGAACCACCAGTGCTGCAACGTGCCAATGACGCAGATTCAATTGCCTGGAACTCCGTTGTTCAACAAATCTGGCGCGAGTGACATGGCATTCTCGTCGTCGGACCGTTCCGCCGACGTCTTAGACCACGTAACAGCCTACGGCAATCCCGCGCACTTTCGCGCAGCGAGCGGGGCAAATTGCAAGAAAAACAATGAAGAGCATCGGAGCTTTCAGCATAGCGCCGGACCGCCAGGACGGGAAAGCGGGAACTCTCGACACGGTTGCGCCGGATAGAGGCAGCCGCAGGAGCCTTAGCACAGCGCCGCGAAGCGGAAGGCGGAACCGACTGCCGCCGACGCAACCGTTCCACACGATCAATTGCCGGAGTTTCGGCGTAGCAAACTGCCTGAACCCCGAGCAAAGAAGCGCTTCAAGGATCCAGGTGGCGGAACCTGCTTGTTTAAGGCAAAAAGGGGTGCTTTTAACAAAAGGTTCGACAGATGACCGGCACATCCGACACGTTGGCTCTCCTCATCGATGGCGACAATGCCTCCCCGAAAATCGTCAGTGGGCTCCTGGCTGAGATCGCCACTTATGGCACCGCCAGTGTCAAGCGCATCTATGGGGACTGGACCAAGCCCAACCTCAACGGCTGGAAAGAGTGCCTGCTGGAGCATTCCATCCAACCGGTTCAGCAATTTGCCTACACGACGGGAAAGAATGCTACGGACGGCGCAATGATCATCGATGCGATGGACCTGCTCTATACCGGCCGCTTTTCTGCATTCTGCATCGTTTCCAGCGATAGCGATTTCGCCAGACTGGCCTCACGTATCCGCGAACAGGGCGTCACCGTCTACGGCTTCGGCGAACGCAAAACCCCGCGCCCCTTCATTACTGCTTGCGACAAATTCGTCTATTTCGATGTGCTCAACGCCAACTCGATCGAGCCGGAGGCGCGGCAAGAGCCGCAGCCGGCTGCCGTAGTGAAGGCCAAGGAGGCTAAGTCATCGCCAGCAAAGGCGCCGGCAAAACCGAAGCTTGACGCTGCCGCATTAAAGATGCTCGAGAATGCTGTAACGGCGTCGGCCGATGAAGACGGCCGTGCCAACCTGGCGCGTGTCGGCGCCCATTTGGCGAAACAATCGCCGGACTTTGATGCGCGCAACTACGGTTTTGCGCGCCTCACCGACCTGGTCGAGGCTTCCGGCATCGTGGACGTGGAGCGAAGTGGCGACAGCCCGAAGATCGTCACGGTGCGCATGAAGGGGAAGGCAAGGCCAAAGCCCAACGGCTAGGCTCGGCCGCCAATGGGATCGCGGCGGCCTATCCGAAATGTCCCGCTTCAAACCACAGGTGTCGCCTTGGTGAAGGCGCTCGCATGAAAAAGATGCTTGAAGATGCCACGACGGAAACTGTCCAGAGAAGAACTCTTTGCTCTCGTATGGGAGAAACCGACCAGCGAGATCGCTAAGGAACTTGGCCTTTCGGACGTGGCGATCGGTAAGCTCTGCACCAAGCTGCAGGTCCCGAAGCCGCCTCGCGGCTATTGGGCCCGCATGCAGGCCGGGCAGCGACCACGCCGACCCGCCCTCGTTGCTTTCCGCGAGGAACTCGACACCAAGCGACGCGACGAATTGCGTGCAAAAACAGCAGAATCGCTTTCGAAACTGCAGCGCCAGTTCCTTGAAACGGCGTTGTCGGAGAGGAACAATCGGGGCGCCGGTATTGCTCCACCGCCAGGCGCTAGGCCGCTCGCCGATCTCGATCGCGATGTGGCAGCACAGGTCCTTCTGCTCATTCAAGGCAGGGCACAGACCTGGGTGGAAGACGGTCGCATCGCTACGCGCTGGGGACCATCTGTTCGCAACAGCGTTGCCAAACTGGTTGAGCGCCTATTGCCGATGGCACGGCAGCAGCTCGTGGTATTCGAGACCGAGAGCAAGCGAACGTCCTTTATGGCGGACGGGCCGGTGATCTTTATCCGCCTGACAGTGCCACTGCAAGAACGAATTGCCGGCCTTTCGGCGATGGTCAGGGATCGAGAACTCCAGCATGTGGTGATGCCGCTGACGGCGGCAGATCACGCCTGGTCGACGCACCATCTCTATTCCCCAGGATCGCACTTGTTCCTGGATAGTTGGCTTTGTGTCTCGGCTCGCGAGCTCTGGGTGGAATGGAACCGCAAGTCTTGGCGCGAGGAAGAGCCGCCCGAGCGGCATGCAACCAACCGGATCAGCCTGCGGGAGGTGATGCCACTCGACTTCTTGTCCGCTTCCAACAAGGTGCTCTCGCCGGTGATTTCGGGGGTGGCAATCACGCCCTATGCGGATCGGCTCCGCGCCCTGCAAGAGGCGGAACGGATCCACGAGATGATGAGCAACGCCGCTTACGCAATGCAGAAGGAAGTTCCGGGAGAAATCCTTTCGGTGGTGGATCGCCTATGGTTTGGGGAGGAGCGTCCCTTTCAAGCGGCGCGCGACGCCTTCCGCCATGTCCAAACAGAACTTGAACGATGGGACACCGAGCTCGAATTGGAACGATCGGCGCTTGCTCGGTCCATCCTTGGAATCGTGCCTGGAGACATTGTTACGTCTGAAAGCCGCGGGAAATTGCTACGGCTGTCGGTGACGGGCGTAACCCTATATTCTGGCGGCAGCAGCGTCAGCTTCATTGTGTCAGGAATTCGGTTTCGAAAGGACGGAACGCTCGGCAAGCTACAGGAAACGCTGAATTTGTCTTTTGCCGATGAAAGGCGAACTCAATAGTCAGGCGCGGTTCGAGCAAACGAGCAGGGATGAGCGATTGTTCATGTGTCAACGGTCTTGCTCGTGTATCATGACGAGTAGGTAGGAAATAGTTGCGCGCCAATCGCGACCCATTATAAGCCTTGAAATCCTGCCAATTGGCAGTATATTGACTGTCAATGGAGGCTGACATGGTGGTAGCGCAAGCAATTCGTGATAATGGAGTTCCGCAGTCACCTGTAAATCTCGGTGACGACGGAGCGCGTGAACGGCTGACGCCGGCAGCAGTATCTGGCGTCGTTCGGTTGGCCGAGATATGGCGCTTAACCAGCGTCGAGGTTTGTGCCCTGATGGGTGATGTTTCAGAGCGCACGTGGTTCAGAATGAAGAAAGGTGAGTGGAGCGGAAGTCTTTCGCAAGACACATTGACGAGGGTTAGTGCTCTCATTGGTATTTTCAAAGCGCTGCGACTGCTCTTCTCCGAACCTCTTGCTGACGAATGGATCAAACTTCCAAACAAGGGACCGCTTTTCGAAGGGCGCCGGCCGATTGACGTCATGATTGAAGGCGGCATCCCGAAGCTGCTTCTGGTGCGACGCCATGTTGATGCATTGCGGGGCGGTCTGTGATCGAGCCGGCTCGCACAGACATCGTTCAGCGAGATACCGTACGCCTGATACCGACAGCTAGGCTAAAGGAACCGGTGTTGCTGGCACTCGCGCCAAATCATGGTGCCATGGAGGATTTGGCAGAGCTGGAGGGGGCTACCAGCAGCCGTCTCCAGGCTCAGGAAGGTGGTTTGTTAGACCTCGATCGGAAAGAACTTGTGTTTGGCCGCCCGGGCCATACGTTCATCAATGCCGCCTTCACATACACTCGCCCTGGCGGCAACCGGTTCAACGATGATGAGCGCGGCGCATGGTATTGTGCCTTTCAAGCAGAAACGGCTTTAGCTGAGGTCACTTTTCACCTTACAAAAGAACTCGTAGCGATCGACCGGTTTGAGAACGTCACAGACTACGCGGAATTGCTCGCTGATTTTGTCGGGCAATTCCACGACCTTCGCGATGATGTTTTTTCAGCAGATGACAGTTTAACAGCCTACCCCGCTATCGCATATCCCGCGGGACAGGCGCTGGCCAGATGGCTGCGCGTAGAGAAGGACAGCCCGGGCCTGATCTATCCTTCCGTCAGATCATCGGGGGGTATATGCCTCGTGGCGTTCCATCCTTCTTTGATCCAAAACCTACGCCAAGGTGGAACATGGAGGCTTGAATGGCAGGGTTCTCCCGAACCAGAAATTTCAAGGCTTTAGGTGAGCGTACATATGACGAACGCGATATATCTCGATGGTTTCGCAACTTTGCCGCTTGCTCCAGAGGCCAAGGAGGCCATGCTTTCGGCATGGACGAACCCGGGAAATGCCGGCTCCGCGAACCTCGCGGGCGAGCTCGCAGCTCGTACTATTGCAGATGGTCGCCAATCCGTTGCCGATCTGATCGGCGCGTCGCCGGCCGAAATCACGTTCACCTCGGGAGCAACCGAAGCAAATAACCTTGCCATCCTTGGTGCGGCTCGCGCGGCTCGTCGGAATGCGCCAAACAGAAGCCGCATTATAGTATCGGCAGTCGAGCATAAGGCCGTCTTGGAACCCGCATTGGCACTTCGATCCGAGGGGTTTGAGGTAGCGACCGCCCCGGTCGATACCAGCGGCCGGCTTGACATGAACGCGTTTGCCAAGCTCGTCGACGAAAATCTACTGCTGGCATCGGTCATGTTGGTGAACAATGAGACCGGTGTTATCCAGCCTGTAGCAGAGGCAGCGGCGTTAGCTCATCAAAGCGGAGCGCTTTTCCACACCGACGCGGCGCAAGCGGCCGGGAAAATCGACATTGACGTGTTCGACCTCGATGTTGATTACCTCACGCTCTCAGCGCATAAATGTTATGGGCCAATGGGTATTGGAGCACTCTATGTTTCTGCCGCTGCTCCAAAGCCTTCTCCCTTGGTGCTCGGCGGTGGTCAACAAGGCGGCATGCGGCCCGGGACCGAGCCTGTTGCACTCATCGCAGGGTTTGGCGCAGCAGCAAAAGTCGCAAAAGATCGGCTTGCTCACGATGGAGCGCACTGCAAAAGCCTGATCGATCTTCTGCTTCAATCCCTCCAACTTCGGCAGTTGCGCTTTCGGCAAGTCACTGGAGATGCCAGCACCGTGCCGGGTAGCGCTTCTCTCCAGTTCGTCGGTGTGGATGCTGACGAACTCTGCGCCCGGATAGCACCCAAAGTCTCGTTATCGACCGGGTCAGCATGTACCTCTGGCCAGATAAAGCCATCTCATGTTCTTGAATCTATTGGCCTTTCTGACTTCGAAGCACGCGGAGTTATCCGCATCCTCTGCAATCGGTATCAAGATCAAGAAGAAATTTTAGCGGCGGCGGCCTACATTGCCGAGGCTTATGCGCTGTCTCGTCTTGCAACTGGAGAGGTTCCCCAGTAATGTTCCCTCATGGGAAACGTGACGAATAAAATCGATTCTAGAGGACAGTTTGCGGGACACGAGACGTTCTCGCTTCGACTGTTGTGGTTGAAAAAAGCATTCGACGCAATTGGCGATGGCGTCGATGCAAGAACATTCCAGGAACAAGACGCAATAACTCGATTCGGCGTCGGCCGCAACATGGCCGTCTCGATGCGATATTGGGCTCTTGCGTCAGGCTTTTTCACGGAAAGCAATCGGTGGATTGCGCCAACCCGGCTCGGGCGCGAATTGCTCTCTGATGATGGCCTCGACCCTTACCTTGAACAAGCCTCCACGATTTGGCTTACGCATTGGCACATTGCCAGCACACCCGACATGACGACGACGACTTACTACGCATTTAACCTCTTAAACGCGATCGAGTTTGATCCGGCAATGCTGCTCGAGCAAATAATGGCATTGGTGGAGGTCAATGGATGGCGGGCGACGCGCGGTACGTTGAAGCGCGACATCGAGGTTTTTCTTCGCGGTTACGTGAGGCGAGTGGATTCATTCACTGAGGATGCCGCCGAACCCCTCTTGGCAGAGCTCGCGATGATTAGAGAAGCGCGGCTCGGCGGTTGGTACGAGTTTGTCCGCGGGCCAAAGCCGAGTCTACATGATGCGATCTTCGCCGTCGCTCTCGGCCAATTCTGGGAGCGCAGCGGAGGTTCAACGACGCTGACTGCTGAGCAGATTTGCTATGCTGCAGGCTCTCCCGGTCGCGTCTTCAAACTCGATGAAGACAGCGTTGTATCTCGGCTGATGCGGTTGGACGATCTGACGGGGGGCGCGTGGCAATGGGTTGATACTGCCGGCCTGCGTCAGGTTCAGCGAACGTCCGACTTCGATCCGGAAACGGTCGTGTCACTGGCCTATCGCCGCACAGCTCAGCGTCAGGTCGCAGCATGAGTAAACTTTCCAGCATCGTTTCCATCGATCGCCGCTTTGCTCGATCGGCTCGGCTCGACGCGGACCTCAATGGCACCCCGCCTTTGGTCGGCTATGTCTTGCAGGGGAGTGTTGCGAAGGCTCTTCATACCCTTGGGGAGAGCCAACGGGATAATCATCAAAGCGCCTTTACTTGGACCGGTCCTTATGGAGGCGGTAAGTCCAGCGCTGCATTGCTGCTCGCTAACCTCGTTGCCGGCCCCAAGAAAAATCGGAAGATTGCCCGCGATATTGCCGGAGAGCCACTCTCAAAACTGTTCAGGGAGGCGTTTCCTGAAAGTGAAGGCCCTTGGAAAGTGGTTCCGGTTACCGGAAGCCGGACCCGACTGCGCGATGCGGTTGCCGAAGCCGCCCGCACCACATTCGGCTGGGGGGATGACGTCACAGCGGCAAATACTGGCAATGACGATCAACTGATCAAAGCATTGATCGCTGGAGGAAGCGACAAATCCAGTGGAACCTTGCTTATCATCGATGAACTCGGAAAACTTCTCGAGCATGAAGCACTTGAAGGCGGTGACGTTCATTTGCTTCAGGATCTTGCCGAGCGCGCGTCGCGTAGTTCTGGTCGATTGGTTGTCATTGGCATTCTGCATCAATCCTTTGACCAGTACACCGCCCGCGCCGACCGGGATGCGCGTCAGGAATGGCGAAAGGTTCAGGGCCGCTATCAAGACATAGCGTTCCTTTCCGGCGCTGATGAAACGGTCGCTCTGCTTGGCCGCGCGATCACTGCCGATAGATCTACGAAGGATAGATCTCTTGCTCTTGCGGTCGCCGAAGCCGTCGCCAAGCGCCGGCCGACGGATATTGATGTTCTGACTGAAGCGCTCAGCCATACTTGGCCCCTGAACCCGGTGAGTGCCCTCCTGCTCGGGCCGATTTCAAGAGCCCGGTTTGCTCAAAACGAAAGAAGCGTTTTTGGCTTCCTGAGTTCGGCCGAGCCTTCCGGATTCCAGGAATTCCTGGCGACTACAGAAAATTCAGGAGGCACCTATGATCCGGCAATGCTGTGGGACTATCTTGCCGCTAACTTCGGAATGGCTCTGACGGCAGGTAGAGATGGCAATCGATTTAGCCTCGCCTTTGAAGCAATTGAGCGCGCCGGGGTCAAAGGCGGCGTTCTCCATGTGGCACTGACAAAATCGGCGGCTATCATCGAGTTCTTCCGTAACGGCTCTGGCGTTGTACTTGCCGATGAATTTCTAGCAGCTTCTGCTCCTGGCTTTGACAAAACCGCGATTGCCAAGGCCACCAAGGATCTTGTCGATTGGGCGATCTTGATCCGTCAGCCGCGCATTGGTGGCTATGCACTCTTTGCCGGCAGTGACTTCGATCTCGACGAAGCAATTGGTCGGGCGATCCAGCCTGCCGACTCACTCGATATGGAGGGAATTCCACGGCGCGTCGGTTTTGGCTTTGCGACCGCAAAACGACATTACTTCCAGACCGGCGCACTGCGCACCTTTGAAATAGCGTTACAGGTGATTACCCCCAGTGACACTGTCGAAACCCTCACTGACGCGCTTCTAGCGCGGTCGCAGCAAGGAAGCGGTCTCTTGCTGTTGATCCTGGGTGATGGGTCTCAGACGACACGAGCGATCAGCCAACTGGCGCAGAAAACCGCGAAGGCACTTCAGAGCCGGAACAAGCTGATCGCAATCGGCGGCGTAAACGAAGGATTTTCCCTGCGTTCTACCGCCGCCGAGCTGTTGGCCGTCGAACGTGTTTTGCGTGAGCATCCCCAGCTCGAAGGTGACAGGATTGCAAGGCGTGAGGTCGCGGCGAGGCAGTCGCATTGCATCGATCAGCTTCACCGCGCCCTTGAAACCGCGTTTGAAAATGCGACCTGGTACCTTGCGCCTGAACCAAGCGAAAGTCTCCGTGCACCTCTGACGGTCGTGGCCAGCGCGCTAGCAGACGTGGGATTTGCCAGCGCTCCCATTATCAAAAGTGAGTTGCTTCAGCGCGATAAGCCGTCCTCCAATTCCATGGCCGCCCTACGTGAGCTCGCCCATGCCATGGTGAAGTCTCACAGCCGCGCTCAGTTGGCTATGACGCAATACCCGGCGGAGCTCGGGCTTTATCTCACGCTCCTGCGTCCCTTTGGCCTTCACAGAGAGACTGCAGATGGATTGTTTGATTTCGCGGAACCGGACGACAGTAAAGAAGGCAAATCGCTTCGACCGGCATGGGATATCATTGACCAAGCGGGCGACAAGCCTCTCGACGTCATTTATGCCGAATGGGCAGCTCCCCCCTTCGGTATCAAAGCCGGTGTAATGCCAGTGCTGGCATTGGCATACATGCTTGCCAAGCGCGAAACAGTGGCAGTCTATATTGATGGGATATATCAGACTGCGGTCGATGATGTGGTCGTTGACAAGCTATTACAGAAGCCCAATCTTTTCCGTTTAAGGCGGATCGATCGGTCTGTGCGCGAGACGGCCTTCTTAAGTGGGCTTGCCCACTTGCTCGGTGTCGAGCACCACGGGACGTCCCTGCCGGTTGCTGCAGCTCTTTTTCAGCGCTTTGAAGCACTTACACAATTTGCAAAACGCACGTCCCATCTGGACCCTCTGTCACTGAAGGTCAGAAATACCGTGATGAGAGCCGACGACCCAGAGCGACTTCTATTCGACGACCTACCGTCTGCTTTGGGTGAAGAACTGTCAGCGGAGGTCATCTACAAAGGACTTCAGGCGTCAGAGGCAAGCTATCCCCTTCTGTTAAACGAGCTTCGCGCGGCTCTTGCGAAGGCATTGGGGATCGATGTCATCACGTTTGGCGGGATTGCGGAGCGCGCTGCTCTGCTTAAGGGCCTGACCAACGATTACAACTTTGACGCATTCGCTGACCGGGTTGCAGCCATCGAACTTGGAACCGGCGACGTCGAGAGTACTGTCAGCCTGCTTTTGCATCGGCCTGCTCGAAACTGGTCGGACAGAGACCAGCAAGAAGCTCTGACAGAGATTGCTCGGTACGGCCGACGTTTCCGCGAGCTTGAGGCTCTTGCAATTGTACGAGATCGTCGATCTCAAACAGAAGCGGTTGCGCTCGTTGTCGGACTCGACCCCAAAACACCGCCCCTGATGCGAAGCTTCGAATTGAGCGAAACCGAGAAGATTTCCGCAGCTGGCATCGCCGATCGGCTGGTTGCTGCACTTCGCGCAGAAAACAAAAGCGGAAGATTGCAGCTTGCTGCGCTTGCGCGTGCTGTCGCTATGATGGCCGCCGATAGTGATGAACAGGTGGACGTATGAAGGCTCAGGAACGTCACATTCTCGGGTTGTCCGGTGGACGAGACAGCGCTGCGTTGGCAGTTTACATGCGGCAGCACTATCCGGAGCTGCCTATAGAATATTTCTTCACTGACACCGGCAAAGAATTACCGGAAGTTTACAGTTTCCTGGACAAGTTGGAAGGCTTCCTGGGAAAGCCCATCCAGCGGCTCAACCCCGATCGAGACTTCGATTTCTGGCTCGATGAATACGGCAACTTTCTTCCTTCGCCGCGTACTCGGTGGTGCACGCGTCAGCTAAAATTGCGTCCACTTGAGGACTGGCTCCAGAAGGACCTTGCCGAAGGCACGATTATTCACTCGTTTGTTGCAATACGAGCAGATGAGCCGAGCCGTGAGGGCTACCAGGCTACGCACCCGAACATGAAAGTTCATCTTCCCCTACGCGAAGCTGGAATCGACCGAACGGGCGTCATTGAGATTCTCGAAAGATCCGACGTCGGCGAGCCGGAATACTACCAATGGCGATCACGTTCCGGCTGCACGTTTTGCTTCTACCAGCAAAAGATCGAATGGGTCCGTCTTTCTGAGCACCATCCCGACCGTTTCGCTGAAGCGGTAGACTACGAAAAGACAGCATTGAAGGATGGATCGCCGTTTACCTGGAGCCAAGGCGAGAGCCTCACTGACCTGATCTCGCCGGAGCGCGTTGAGCAGATCAAATTAGATTACGAAAAGCGTCGCGAACGCCTTCGGCGTGGCCGTAAGGTCAACCCTCTTTCAGGCATATCGATCGACACCGTTGACGACATCTATGGGCTGGAAGAAAGCGCGAGCAGCTGCGTTATTTGTCATAAATAAAGCTGCTGCTCTGGCAGTTACCTTTGTTAAGCTTCCGTTTCCCCCGAACCGAGAGGTTTGTCACGAGCGCATATCGCATCGACCACCGCGTCGATGTCGTCATCAGACAAGAATGGCGCTTGCGCGTAGATGATTGCAGGTTCACCGCTGAGGCGCGCAGCAAGATGCCCCAGGCCAAGGAGCTGTTCCGCGCCCTTGACGCCCAGGGCAATTTCGGACGTTCCAACGCTGGCTACCTTCAGGATCAGTCTGTTTCCCAGGTTGTCGCGCAGCTGCATTGGCATGACGTTCGCGTCAGGGCGCTGCGCGGCGAAAATCAGATGCATGCCGGCAGCGCGGGCTTTCACGCCCAAGCGCGAGACATTGGACGTGACCGCGGCCTTGTAGTCTTCCGTCAACATCCATTCTGCAAACTCGTCATGGATGAGAAAGACATAGGGCAGCCGATCGCTGTCAGCGACCTTTGAGTTGAAGGTACGGATATCGCGAGCGCCTTGCGATCGGAACAACTCATAACGTCGCTCCATCTCCGCGACCAAACCTTCCATCACCTGCACTGCGCGCGCCTGATCGACAATGACCCCACCTTGCAAGTGAGGAAGCCTTTCAATCGCCGCGTAGTCGACGCCCATCTTCGGGTCGATCAGGTGAATGTGGGCAAGCGAACTCGGATTGGTCGCGGCAATATCGAGCAGCAGCGCCTGGATGAGGACAGATTTTCCGGATCCGGTCGCGCCGGCGACAAGTGTGTGCGGCTCGTGCTGCTGACCACCTGCAAAGGGTCCTCCGAGATTGAGGTATAGGATGTCACCATCGAGCTCTTTAAGACCAAGAACGAAAGAAGTGTTCAATCCCGCTGAATTACGGTTGATCTCACGCCGACCCCATACGTCCCATAGCGAAACAACCTGTCGTGCTGGCCGCGCTACTCCGACCACGATTTCGCCAGGCAGTGGAGAAATTGAAATCAGCTTCAGTCCGTGGGTCGTCAACAGGGACGACTGTCGCCCCTCTATGTCTTCGACGCGCAAGCGATCCGATCCCATAAATCGGATTAAGGCAGCATTTGGCGTCAGGCGGGTTTCGGTGATCTTCGCCTGCAGATTATAGCTGAGAAGCGCAGAGCGGAGTTTCTGCGCCGTGCTTTCCAACCATTCTTGCTCTTCCGATGAGTTTTCACGAGCGCTCTGGGCTCGAGCTTCGATTAATGCCTCGATCGATGAATCCTTTGGAGCGTGTATTGGCGGTCGCTCAACAGCGGTTTCTTTCGTCTCCACCTTCAGGGCCTTCGGTGCTCCTGTTATTGTTGGCTCGGCTCCGCTTGCGAGCGCCACAACGGGTGGTTCGTCCGCGGCATCGCGTACAGGACTTGTAAGCAAGTGATCATCGCCGCTCTCTACGATGGTTTCTAAGATAACGCCGCCCTCGGGGTCACCCTCATCATCATCTTCGTCGTAATCGTGGTTGATAACAATTTCCGTCAGCGACGACGCCTGATCTGTCGGTATCACCTTTGTCCATTCTACTCGAGGAGCTGGAGATCGGAAGTCGGTCGAGTTCCAGATATGGGTTTCGCCCAGACTTGCCCGCACGACGCCCAGCGGAAGGTTCGCCGCATACGCCTTGAGGAGCTGGCGAACACCTTCGCGGGTGAAGGTCTCCTGAAGGCCCAACTGCATATCAGGCAGTTGCTCCTGCTCCCCGAACGAGCTTGCATCACTCGCGGGGCCCGAAATGAAGATGTGTGAATAGCCTCGTAGATCGATGGGTACGGCCCCTCGACGAATACCATCCCTGACCCGTTCCAGAAGATTAGGTTGGCCCAGTGCCGTTGTCCCGTCGAGAAGAAGGTCGGAAATGCGCGATAACCAGAGATCTCGGTCAAGTCGACCCGGATCACCGAACAAGGCGTCGTCAATGCGGGAGATCGTTTGGCGCAGCTGACTGCGCGACTTTCGGGTCGCCTCGGCCGCTCCAGACTGGTCGACGTATTTGGCTTCAGTGACAATGGCGCGCAGTTTCGGCGAACCGTCTTCCCCTGTCGAAAGACTGATCCCGAGAATATCGGCGATTCCTTCCTCCTTCTGCCCGAGCCACTCAGCGTAATCGTCTAGAAGGAACCATGCAGCAGCGGCGTCCTTTCCAAGCTCTTCCGAGACAAGCGCGCGACTTAAAACTAGCCCGATAAGTTCCCCAGCAGAGACTCCGCGTTTGGCGGCACGTAGGACGATATCGCCAGAGATCGCGTTCGCGTCTTCAATCATGCGGCGCGCGAGCTGAGCTAGGTGCTCATCGTCAAATCCCAAGGAAAGCTCAGCGAGCCTCCGCTTGACCAGCACGTGGAGCAGACGCAACTCAGAAGTCGAAGAAACCACCATGTTGCGGCCATGGGTGCGCTGCCGACGATAGCGGATCACATTGATGCCTTGAGCCGCGAGCTGGCGCTTGTCGAGCAGGTCGTCATAAGTCGCGACCCACTCTGCAAGCTCGTGAACCTCGTCGAACATCGCCTTAAGGCCGCTGTCCTGGAATGATATCTGACGCGCCGGCAAATAATGTTCATCCTGCCCGTGGGACTGCCGACGTATGACGTTAGCCACAGCGTCGATGTAGGACCACCCTGCAGTCGGTTGGCGAGGGCACGTCAAATAGCTGGTCGCTTTGAGTTCATCCTCAGCGGTAACACGCCGATATGACCATCGCGCCGGAACATGTTCCAGCAGGCCGGGATTGTCGTCGAGTGCTGGAACCGGGAACCACTGTTCACGCGCCTGCCTCGAAACGACGTCGTGTAGGAACGCGACGTCGATCTCGCGCCCCGGCCCAGTTTTTGACGCTCCCGCGACGTCCAACATGACGCCAATGCGGAGCTTTGACATGAAATTTCGAGACGTCTCGCTTACGACAACAGCGTCCGGGTCATTTTCGGAGCGCTCCAGAAGTTCAGTGTAAACACCCGATAGACGCGTTCGATCGCGATGTCGGACCAACACGTTGCAATGAACTTCCTCCTGATCCTGCACCGATCCAAGCGCGCTGACCGTTGCAAGCGGCAGTCCTGCTGCATCGCAGTTATACAACATTATGCTGAGGTTGGAGCGTTCATGGGGTTGGAGATCAAGATAGCGTTCAAGGAGCGCGCGAATCTGTTTCGCAGCTTCGCTTGGATCAACGTCGGTAGTGGCTTCCGACGGATCCCGAACGGGGCGCTCCATAAGGCTGTAGTCGTTGACGGTACTCGTTTCTGACAGAAGAACCGGCTCGCTACCATCGTAGCCGACCGATATTTCTGGATAAAGAGGGTGACTGAGCTCCTCGCGAAGATCACTGAAAAACAGCCGCGAGTCGCCGAAGTTTACGTCGACGTCGGACAAAAGATAGTCCGCAAGACCTGCAACCGACCGCATTTTGGCTGCAACGCCCGCCAAGCGCAGCGGATGCCATGGTGCGACAATGGCCGACGATGCACTTCCAAGGACGGCGACTGTACCGATACTTAAGAGCGGCTCCCACAAATCTCGACGATTGAGGTCCCCTAACGCTTCCTTCGCCAGGATGGCAAGAAGCTCACCATAGGCGTCCGCCTGCTCGATGAGGGCTGCGGACGCATATCCGGAGGATTGGAGCGCGTTGAGCGCTTCTGCATAGGTCTTGGCAAACCGTTTCCAGGCTTCGCCGATCGCCTCGGCGCCCGAGGCGCTTACCCGGCCAGCGCCCGCCGCTTCCTTCAGAGACTTCGGAAACTGCTTTGCGAAATCAGGGCCAGTGGTAGTGCGTGGGACAAGTGTGCCGGAATCTTGTCCGAAGGCAGGCTGCAGCGTCCCGGTGTCGCTGAGCGAAATCGACTGAAGTGCGCCCTTGCGGCTGACCGGCAGACGCGCGACAGTACTGCGGCTGAACGGTCGCTTGATCAGGCGACCGAGATCTTTCGGCATTTCGAGCCCTATCGCCGTCGGCTGGCCTGTCCAGACAAGCTGAACAGTTGCCCGATCGCGGCCTGCGGTGAGCGCCACGTCGAACTTGATCTGGAGCGCAGCTCGGGCAGTAGACTCGTTTCTCCGATATTTTTTCTGGCGCTGCTTCGCTCGATCGAGTAGCTCTTCATAGGCAAAGAGGTGCGGAACATCCCACTGAACAGACGGCCCGAGGAGTGTTTGAAGTCCTCGATAGCGCAACCCAAAATAAAGACCGACATCAGCATTGAGGTCGAGCCAATGGTTGCGGGTTCGCCTCGCGGATTTGATTGAAAGGGTCCTTGTACTCCCTCCGAGATTGACTTGCCCGAACAGTCGCTCGACGACGCGCAAAAAACCTTCCAGGAAATCGGTGCATTCGATAGGTCTGCCAAAAACGAAGCGCTCCCATTTGACCCGGAGGGCTTTATCCTCCCCAAGGTCATCTCGGTGAGCTTCGAAAAATTCGCGGTCGTCCTCACGGGTCTCTTTCAGAGAGCGGCCTTTGAGGACCCGAAGATACTCTTCGTCGCTGCTGCTGAGACGGTCCGGAAAAGTGAATTCAAAGAAGTTAATAGTCTCCTGAGCGAGAGACGTTCTCCTGAGCTTGATCCCAGAAAATAGCTGAAGGACGCTCTGGCCTTCCCACTCGAAGTAGCTCAAGGCTTCAGATGCCGCTCCCCAACCCGGCGCGGCGCTTATAAAGTCCTCGATGGCAGCGTGAACATCGGCAGGAATGTCTTCGCGGACATCCTCGAAATGATCTCTGAGTTCCTCGCTCTCAATTAGTTGGCGATTGGGCCGCTGCTTGACTAGCAATGGCTTACGCTCGGCGACCAGTTTTTCAAACAGCTTCTTCCAACGCCGCGACACTTCACGATCACGCTCGCCGAGACCCAGAAAGAAACCGCTGTCGCGAGGTAGGCGCAGGGCTGGGAGCGCCCAGCCAAGCGCGTCCAAGACAGGGACTGCGTCGCTTTCGATCCGAGCTCGAGTCAAGGCGACGTACGAAGCGATCTGATGGAGTGTCCAGTCATCAGCAGCGTTCAACCCCTTCAACGCTGCTTTCCAGGTGTCGATTTGGCCCTGGCTTAAGCCGAGACCTATGGCTGCAGCTTCTACCCAAGGCGCGGGCTCCTCAGTCAGCTGTTTAGCACCGATTAGGGTGACGTCCCCTAGGGAAGCACCTTGATCGTCATCGGTGTTTGCGAAGAGAAGTGCCGGACGATCACACTCGGCGTGTCGGATGGCGACCATCCGTTCATCTGTCATGACGCTTTCGGGCAGACCAAACGCGGCAACCAAGCTTCGCGGCAAAGCGATTTTAAGCAGATTGCCTGCTTTTGCGTCCAGTAGAAGCGACCGCGTAATGGCGGCCACCTGTTCACCGGTCAAGCGGTCGAGGAGATATCGCGCGACGCCGTCGTCCGGTGACAGTGCATCGAGCCGGAGGCGGATGGATGTTGCGCCTGCGGCGCCGATGAGGTCTGAGGGCTTCACTCGGATCTCGCTCTCTGAAATGGATTTTCGACGTAGGCACAGCTATCGGACAACCGTCGCAGCAATCCGAGGCTCGCTAGACGTTCCTCAAGCCTATGTGCGTTATCTGAAAAATCTTCTTGGTCGGCAGTGCCTGCATCTACGAAGGGCCGTGCCTGTGCGTCACCGATCACAATTCCGTACCGCTCGTGTAAGCGGATAAGAAAATCTTTGAATTCGATGCGGTTATCGACGCATGCCACTACCAATGTCTTCAACAGGCGATCGGTGGGTGCGTACCGCACTCGTCGGCTGGAGCGGCGCGACGAAAGCCCGACTGCACGTGACCAGGTCGCATGGATCTTGCCCACATGTTGTTTGTGTCGCGTTGTAGCCTTCGCGACTAGGGTCTCGATCAAGCTCTGCGGGTCGGTAGCCGCATCCTCTTCGTCGCCCTCGGGCCAGCCGAATTCCCGCTGCATCAAATCGCCGGCCCGAAGGACCGGATCTTCAGAACCAATAGCCTCCGCCCAGGCCGCCGTTTCACCGATACGGGTGATAAACCGCTCGATCGCAAGCTGGGGAAGCGTGTTGTTGTGCTGATAAGAATCCGCAGAAAGATCGCGCACCACGGACTTTTTGGGAGACACTATTTCGCAAACGAACTGGATGGGTTCTCGATCGAGCAGTTCTCGTGCCCGGTCCAGTTGGTAAAGGAGAAGATTGAGACCAGCCGTTGTGACGAGATGTGGGATCGCATCGTGACCGGGAATAGGCAGGTTCAAAATGGCGAGCCAGTCCTCGGCTAGCCGATCGAAAATTCGATGTTCGGTGCAGGGCAGAAATGCGCCACCGCGTTCCGCTCTAGCGAGTTGGGTGTCGCCCTGTAGTGCCCGAGCCATTCCGTCGTACGGTGCTGGGCTCTCGAGGAAGCGAGAGATCAGCAGTGAACGAAGACTGTCTGCATGCTTGCTTCGACACAACATCAAATAAAGGAGCTCGCCCGACCGCGCAAAAAAACGCCGGTCATTCGACACGCTCCCGTTCGGCTTGACGTTGACGTCCTCGAAAAGCGCGTGGGGGCCGAAAGGAAAGACGAACTTTGAACTCCACCGCTTATTGCTCGTGCCCTCGATCGCGGAACCCTGGAGAAAATTCAAAACAGCCGCAAAATCTTCAAACGTCTCAAAGCGGTCACGGAGATAGCCGAAGTCTGGCTTGTCTATTCCACCTGCGCTTGCCGCCATTTTCTCAAGCCAGAGGGCCCATGCTGCCTCGTCTGATCGAGTTTCAGATCGCACCGTCATCACGTGTGGGTTGTTGAAGACAAGATTGCGCAGGCGCAATTGCAGTTGCGGCTTGTAGGAAAGGGTATTTAGTCTTCCCTCGGTCAGCGCGCGGCCTTCTCGATGTTCAGCAAGAAGCACGGTGAGAAATTCTAGGAATGTGAGCCAGGGGGATTGCTCGTCATGGAGACGATGTCCCCAGATAGCTTCATCGATCCAGAACGCGGGGCCGGAGCGCTCTTCAGATTCTGTCGGGCGGGCGAGAAATTCCATGATCATACTCGCACGATGACACGACGCGGCTGTGCCCGACCGTCTGGATTGATCTCAATAAATCGCAGCACCAGCTCTCCATCAGAAACCGCGTCATCTCCGTCCAGTTTACGGCGATTTTCGGTCTCCCGCAGGAGGCGCGCCTTGAAGGCCAACAAGTCCTCATGGCATTCCAGCGAAAAACTGCTCGGCAACGCCCCTTCAGCAACGCGCCCGAGAAACTCGAACCGCGTGGGTGATAGCGGCAGAATGACAGGTGCGATCTCGCTTCCCCGAACAAGTTTGACCGAAACGCCGAAATTGCCGCTCGCTTTGTCGAGAACGATGCTGACCTCCTCGCCGCCCGCTCTTGGAACAGAGATCATCTCGTCGAGAAGAGGACTTTGCTTTGACTGCGAGAAGCTCCCGGATGTGGCGAGTACGACCTCATCTTGGTTCTGGACCAGCATCCCGGTGAATACGCGGTTGAGACCACGCACAATCATATTCAGCGCTTGCCGGGGAGCGGGCTGCCCGGCGGAAACTTTTCTGCATGTCTCAAGGTAAAGACCGGCGTAGCGAAAGACGCTCAAATCCCAGAGGTCGTAGTCCTCGACCTTAGATTCGGGCATAGTGAAAAACAGCCGCTGCCGCTGTGCCCGAAGTGCGCCAAGAAACGCGAGCCGGTCATTGGGATTCTCGCCTTCTAGATAGCTTCGTTGAGCATTGGCGTATGCAGGTGTCGCTCCATAGATCGGATCTGACACCACCAAGTCGAGATAGTCAGCCTGATAGGCTGGGTCATCAGCCCCATAGACGAGGAGGCTATCAACGCGGTTGCTCGTTTCCGCACCAATACCAAACGCATTCAGTTTCCGGAACAGCTCGGTTTTTTCGGCCCGGCTTGGTTTCAGATTTTCGCCGAAAATATTGCGGTAGATGCTAGCCAATTCAACTTGGCCTTTCTCCTGAATTCCGGGCACGTCCGCGCACGTCATCAATCCGTCGCGCGCCTCAGGGTGACCAAGCAAACTGTTGGCGATGAGTGCAAGTAGTTGGCGCACCGGGAAGTGGCTGCCATTGCGCTCGCTGAGTTCGACGATTGCTGCAAGGCGAGGTTTGAAAGGATCGGCGATGTCGCCCCCCGACAAACGCCGCCGGTTTTCAAAGATCGGACAGACGGCGCCGTCGGAGCGGATCGAGCAGCTGTCACAACCTGCCCAGCCCTCGTGCTGCGTGATAGCTTCGATGATGGCGGTCACCATTTGGGCCGCGGGAGATCGGCTCAGATCGCTGAGCTCAATGTTTATTCTGGTGTCTACGGTAGCACCGGTCACGAGAAGATCTTCGATGACGCTGCTGGCTCGTACGACTTCGGGCGTCCTTGGTGCGGCCTTCAACTTTTCAAGCAGTTGGCCATGATTGGCGGCCAAAAGATAAACTGTAGCCGAGCTAGCGTCGGCGATATCCATTGCGAGATGCGAAATAAGCGCACCGCTCTCGTCGTCCCGCAACTCACTCAAATCCTTCACCACGACCAGAGTGCGGCCATCCGTCAAATTGAGCCGCTGTACTTTCTCGCCCTGGTTCCATGCGTCAGGGCTGCCGCCAAGCTCGATCCAAACCTCGCGACAATGGTACGTCTTGCCGTCCCCGGCAGTTCCGGTGATGATATGTGATACCGGGGCACTCCCCCGGAAATTTGCGACGAGCTTATCCCGAAGCGGTGCCGGGAGGGTGATCGGGCGGATTTTATGCCGACGTAAGGCCCGCTGAATGGACTCGTCGTACATATTGTCGTTCGTCGGTATCGGTCCGTAGTTCCTAAGAAACCGAACCCACGCATGAGTAGATGGTATTTCTGACAAGCTCCGCCCCCACTGTTCCAATAAGTTGTAGACGAAGAAGCGATTCGATCAATCGCGTTTCTCTTCAGAGGGACGCCTTGACGGGACCAAAGCCTGCTCTCAGAGCACTTTTATTTAAGAAACGACTTATACCCGTGTAATGGCCTTGAGGGTCCGGCACCACGTCAGCGAGCAACAACCACCCTGGTTGCAATCAGCCTACCGGCATACCCAATCTCTCGAGACCCTCAAGGGAAACCCAATTTGAGCTCTTAAAGATTGTCGATGTAATCGTCTAGGCTCGAAACTGGGCATCTCATCACGCCCTTACCATTGAGCAAGCTCATATGGTCGCCGGTGATATTGACCGAAGCCCTCTCAACCAAGCGCGGGCTTTCCGCGCCCGCAAATTTGACGAAGAGTTCTAATGTGTTGACGCCGACCGGCCACGCGTCCGCGCTAAAACCGGTCTTTGCCCTAGCTGAAAGCTCAGCCTGAAACTCAACAGATTGGGCAGGCCCGACGACGAATTTGGAAAACGGACGGCTCTCGTCGCCGGTAATCATGTTCGTCGGCGCATAGATCATCCGCTGCGCGCCAGATGCGACCTGCACCACGAACCATTCAATGACCGCTGCACCTCTCCCGGCATTGAATGCTGACAAAGGAAGCCGCAATGTGAAAGCCCGCGATCCGGGCACCGGGGGAAGAAGATCGAAACTCCCCCACAGGATCTCGCAATTGGAGGCCAACCGTGCAGCCAGGGCTTGCGGGTAGGACGAGGTCAGCCAATGCAGCAACCAACCATCGAAGGCCTCACGGCTGACCTCCGTGCCAACGGATGAGCCGGTAAGGAGACGGCTGGCACAAATATCCACGAGTTCTTCGCGGATAGCGACCGGCACCGCATCGATCCCCTTGCTCGTCAAATATTTATCGAGCTTGGTCACCGCCTGTTCCGTCAGGTCGAGAAGGCTGATCGAGCTCGGCGTGGGCACCTGCACATCGTTAAAGACGTTCGTGTTGAAAACGCCGGCGGCGACTGGCCCGGCGAGCCGTATTTCGTAAATTCGGGCGCGACCGGACTTCTTGAGGTCGTTTGCCCACCCCTCAACATCCGACTTGCCGATTACGTTCTTCGATGACTTGACCTGGACGAATCTGGTGTGATCGGCGTATTTCCACAGGATGTCGACCTTGTCATTCGACGAATCCGGTTCGAGCGTGACAGCGGTCCACGCGTTATCGAGCGCTACAGCATCGAGAAGACAGACCAGCGTCTGGACCGCGAAGCCGCGGATTGCCTCACGACCCCCCATCGTTATTCCTCGTCAGGTTCAAAAAAGTCTTTGGCCATTCGTCCCCAGTTCTGCCGGACCTCCTCAAGATTGGCACGGAGCTTATCGCTTCCAGCCTCGTCTTCCATGCGCGCCCAGGCAATCATCATAGACAATATCTGCTTAGCCAGAGGGTTAGTATCCGTGTCTTTCTGGAACTCGGCAAAGACCTTGCCATGCACTTCATGTCGTGTGTTGAAGGTCAATTTGATGATGCCACCCGCTGAGGCAACATCAAACATTGCTGGCGTCGAGAGATCGGCGTGATGGACGTAAAATTTCTTCTGGCTCTTGACGTAGTCGACAGCTACAGTGCGGGCGGCTGACTCATCCACGCCGTCTTCGAGCATGCTTACCATCATAGCGCGGGCCCGGACGTCCTCCGGTTCTTCTTCTTGTCGGTCGCTCTTGCCGGTATCACCGATACGCTCGCGTCGTTTGTTAACGGATTGGGTAGCAGCAGCCTCAACCTTGGACGCGAGTGTGTCGCTCTTGCGGGTTCCGCTGTTACCCTCTTTCATTTTCTTGATCTTAGCCCGCATCGCGTCCAAGAACTTCTCGACCTCGTCGCTGATATAATACATCGGCAAACGTGGGTCCCGTTCTGCCTCAAGCATGCGCTTGTAATCTGCAGGCGACATGCGCTCGACTTCAGCGTCGTCATCAAGCGATAGTCGGTGAAAACCGGTTGCAGCCTGCTTGTTGTTGGTCACCCCAAAAAGGTCATCGAGTGCCGGCGGAAATTCGACCTCTACCCCCCACCAACGCTCGCGCACATCGACAATCTCGAAGGATTTGTTAAGCTCGAGCTCCCGATCGGCCCGCATGACCGATATTCCCTGATTTCGCTTTGCGTGCTTGCCGATCTCGCTATTGCCGCCCGCAGCGCGAGCTTCCGGCGTGCACATCGAGGCTCGGATCATGACCTCGTGAACGCCACCCCGGAATCCGACCGATAACCGGTGCGCGGATTCATATGGAACAAACGCTGGCACCTGGTCATAGGGCGTCGGGCAATTGGTGCCGGTCATCAGATAAAGTGGATCGTTCGGGCGCACAAAACTTTCCCAGCGTGACGAATATTCGCCCCGAGCGGTGCTGTAAGCGGCAAGACGCACTCGTACTTCATTGCGCTTAATGAAGCGGCGGTAGACTCGGCCGACCATGAATTCGACATGCCGGAGTAACGTTGTACTTTGCTTCCAACTCACCCGGTCTAGATCGCTCCACACAACAAGGGTGCCGCTCGCCGACATGGGATTTAAAAGCAGATTGAGCCATTCGGATGGGACAGTCGATGGCGTCGGCTCAGGAACCTCCTTCAAATGGCCATCAGCGATTTCGACGACATCGAGATAGGACCACAAGACAAGACCGTTCTGCCAAGACCAGACGTCGACACGCGTCGCTTGAGAGATCGACGAATTTGGCAGCCCCATCCCAAACTTGCCAATGCCGGTCTGTTTGCTCTTGTCCAGGCGGGTACCATTTCCGAACTGCAGAGCTTTTCGAAGAACTTCCGCGGACATACCCCCGGCGTTGTCGATTACGCCAATCTTTGCGATCCGGGGTCGCGCGCCATCTTCCTGAGCCTCCTCGATGCATATGATTTCAACCTGAGAGCTAATGCCGTTTTCCAGTCCCGATTGAACCGAATTATCGATCAACTCGGCCAGCGCATGGGCGGTATCGCGATAGCCCGAGCTGCGCATCGCGGATATAGAAAGGTTCTGTGGTATGACCGGAAATGACATTTCAATCCCCTGCGCTCAGCCGGCTCCAGCTGGCTAAATTGTCGATCAGGTTGAGATAACGAGGAACGGGGTCGCGCACGGCGTAGATTTTAACCGGCGAAGCCAGTCTCTTGCGCGACGAAGCAAGCCTCCCAACGACTTCATAGAGAACCGCGCCCGACACGATCGGCTTGCCAAGCACCACAGCGGTGATTTTGTCCAGCCTCTCCGAAGATACAAGTGTGCCATGGACGCACAACACCTGCATATGCTCGTCGGCATTGAATCGCGTGACCTCAACGCTTCGTTGACTGGCGGTCATCTCATCCGTTAAAGCCATCGCAGGCTTGCCCTTCAACGAGAGCATGCTTGCAAACAGTCGGGCCTGCATAGCCGTTGCCGCGTAAAACACGAGTCGATCTTCGATCGGCGCTAGCGCCAGTAGCTGATCCAGCAAAATCTTGTTGCGCGCGGCATGCTGCGAAAGAACTTGAGCAGCATCTGACGGCAGTGCCACTGGATCGTCAGCGCCTTCGAGGACTGTCAGAGGCGAGGCAATTGCCAAAACCTCGATAGGATCTGTCTCCCCAACCCTTCTCAGTGCGACGATGGGTTCATCATCGTCCATTTCGACGATGTTACCATCGAAAGCGTCTCTCAATGCCGAACGCGTCATACTTTGTTCAACCGCCAGTGCCGGCGAGCCGCATATACCGATCAATTTGAAGTCAGATTGAGCCCGCATCGCCTCAAGGAAAACCTTGACAGGGTCAAGATCAACCTGCGTCGCGTCTTCAAGCACGACGTATTTGGTTCTGGCGCCAAAGTCGCCCAGAACTTGGGAATGGTCGATGTCATCACGGCGCCACTTCTCGACGCCTTTGACCAAACTGACAATATCGGAGACCACAACCGCATTAGACAGGCCGTCGAGCAAGGGAAGATCGGCGCCCCCAAAAAGTGTGTAAGTCGTCAGATCCCGCAAGCCCAGCTGATACCATACAGCTTCCAGTTCATTAACCGCCTCCTCCGCTAAACAGTCGTCAGGCGCCAGCCAAAAAATATTGCCACCATCTTCTTCCGACCGAAATGCCTCAAGCACTGCCGTCACCACAGCGCGAAGCTTTCCAGAGCCAAACGGCATGTGAACCAGAGCTTTACCGGCTGGTTGATTGAGGGCGCGTCTGAGCCGCCGATAGGTCGGGGCCTGAAAGGCCCGCATCTTCCAAGCGGAAGAGGCCCGTCGTGAGAGTTCCACTTTCCCATCCGTGGGTCTCGAATATGGCACGCCATACCACTCAAACATCGTCTTTTGAAAATTTGGCCGGTTGAAGTCAACCTCCCGCAACGTCGCTTTCGGCATCAAGGTAGGCTGGCTCAGCGCAGTACAAAGGTGGACGGCATCCTCGTCGCTCAAGTGATCGATCAGCAGCGCAACAATGGCCGGCTCTTTCAAGAGAGCAGCAGCTCCACGCGAGGTAACGATAGTTTCTGCGATGACGGCTGGGGCAAGCGCTTCCTGTCCGACATAATGCAGGAGTTCGACGAATTCCTGACCGAGGAGCGGCGTCAAAACCTCGACGGTCCGCTTAGCAAGATGCTGTTTTAGCTTATCCGACAAATCCCCTCCCAATTCGCTGCAATTGTGGAGCAGGAATCATCCCTCATATGCCAACGATGGCCTAGCAGGAAAAAATCAGCTCCGCAATCGGCAGTAGAATGGCGCATCCTTTGACTTTTTCGGCGGTGCCGTAAACTATAAGTAATCAGGTGCTTGTGGGGGTACATCGATGAGTGACACGTTTAACGCGCTGTTTGAGACGGCTGCATTCGCCAGATCTCTGATGGTGTTAAAAGGAAGGTCTTTATTTCCCGAAGCTCTGGCCCTTGAACATCGGTCGCCGAGCGCTTGTTTTTCATGGCTCAAGCAATCTCATTGGCGCCGGCCAAAACCGGAAAAAGGAGCAGGTGGGACTGGTCCGGGCATGGGTCGATCGCACCTAGGAAAAATCGGAGAAACGTGTTCGACGAGAATGAAACGAAAGTGATGACCCGGCCGTCCGCAAAAGCAACATCTACCGCTGGCCTTCTGTCGCCAGTTGAAGCAGCCTATCATCTCGGCATCACGGCCGAGCTTATCTTCCAATACACCAAGCCGAGTTTTGCAAAAGCGACTGGGCTGAGGCCGCTGGCAACCATTGAGGTCGCCGGAAAAACGCGGCTCTCTAGGAGCGAACTCGATAGTTTCAACGCGCTACTCGCAGATCCGTGGCCGGAAGCCAACGAGACGAGAACGCCCATCCCACGCGCTATTTTGGATCACCTGCGCGGGGAATCGCGAAATCAATGCGCTCGGTGCGGCAGCGGTATTGGAGTCGAGACAGCGCACATCCGTCCATGGGCAACGAGCCGGTCGCATCATCACGACAATCTTATTCGCATTTGCGTCTCCTGCCACAAGGAACATGACGTACATCGAAGCCTTCCAATGAAGGAACTTCAGGCGTTGAAGGCGTCGTTGATAGAAAGGACGAGGGCGAGTTTGCGCACGCCAACAGGCCCGACCGAACAACGGTCGCAACTCCCTGCTGTCACGCCAAACTTCGTTGGACGCGAAGGCGCCCTAGCTGAACTAAAAGATTGCCTCTGCTTGGGACGATCCATCATGATCACCGGTGTAGGGGGGATCGGCAAAACCCAGTTACTAATCAAGTCCTTGACTATAGCGGAGACCGGACGACCGATTATATGGATTGACGTCGGCAAGTATGACGGTTTGCTCGACGTATTTGCCGCACTCCAAAGTGCCGTCGGGGACGGCGAGATAGCTTGCTCAATCGCAAACCTTTCGACACGGCTCGATGAGATGAGGGCGTGCGTCGTGTTCGATGGGGTCGAACAGTCGACCCTTGAGGAAATCGATGACTTTGAAGATGGGATTAGCGCCCTTATGTATACAGGAATGGAGACGCAATTCGTCTTCACCAGCCAAATTGCGCTTTATAGGCTCGAGACAGAAAAACAGATCACGCTTGGACGGTTAGACGGGCAGTCGAGTAAAACACTTGTCGAAAATATCGCCGGTAGTCAGGCTTTCGCTCGACAAAAAGACTTTGCGACGTTGCTTGCGTTCTGCGATGGCCACAGCCTCACCCTTCGGCTTGCCGGAGCACTTCTAAAACACTACGGCGAGGCGCGGCTGGTTCTTTCCGCAATCGATAGGAAGGGCGCGGTCGCGATCACCCTGCCCGGCCGACAAAGGCACGATCACACGACATCGCTACAACTTTGCTTATTGATCGCCCATGAATCTCTTTCATCAGAGGCCAGGAGGCTGCTTTCGGCACTGGCCGAATGCCCGGCGGGGCTGTTTACACATTGGATACTTAGCAAATTTCTCGCGCTTAATGATCCGGCAGAAACATTAGGAGAACTGCGGCAGTGGCATCTAGTCGATACCGTCGAACTCCAGGGCAATGTCACCCGTACAAGCGTCCTCTCGCCAGTGCGGACATTTGTGAGAACAAAGACAAGAGAAACCGACCTGCCAGCACACGCAGATCTCACGCGTGACGTTATCATCGAGTTCGCGGTGCTGGCGGCAATCCTGGAAACGGAATACGATCACCCGTATGATACGCCTTACGTCTTGGAGCGTTTCCGGGAAGAGCTACCCAATTTTCTTCATACCTTGATCCTCGCGCGCGAGTTTGCCAACGATACTGATCTGGTGCGGGCTGCCACTGCAATCGTACGTTCGCTCATGCGTTACTTCTTCGTCAGGGGACTTTTTGTTCAAGGCGCCAGAGCAATGCGCGACGCGGCGGAGCTTGCTCTGAAAAGTGGACAGACCAAGGACGCTTTAGCTCTGCTGCTTCAATTCGCTGCTTTGGCGCAGCGTGCCGGAGAACAGGGTCTCATGCAGGAGGTCTCTGATCTCGTGGATCGCATAGAGACCCAAACGACTTCTGAGGAAGAAGCAGATCTGGCATTATGCCGGAGCATGGTTGCAGCAGAGAACGGCGACAACGAAGGCGCCTCGACCTTTGCAAGAGCGGCGGTCGCGGCCTACCAGCGCGCCCTTTTTTCTTTGCCTATCGTCGAGGCGGAGGAGGGGCGCAATGGTAACGTCGAATGTCGAAACGAGATCAGTAATGTCCTTGCGAGCGCATTCGGCCTACTCGGGTCCGCACTCTTAGCGTCGGGCGAGCCGGCAGAAGCCGCAAAGGCTTATAACTGTTCGTTGCACCATCAGCGTGGTGCGTCGATTGCTGTCAACCGTGGTCAAACCCTCCACCAACTGGGCAATTGTTGTAGCCACGTCCAACGGTTCGACGAGGCTGCGAAACATTACCTCGATGCGGCGGAAGTGTTTCATTTCGTTGGGATGGAGGAATTTCTGAGTAATGCGCTTGGCGAACTCGGCTATGCCGTCTTGGACGTAAAGGAAGAACATCAGATCGATGTGGATCGGGACCTCCTCCTCAGCGGACTTGAAGACCTCAGCCGGAGCGTGAAGAGCGTCTTCGACCTCGCTAAGCCGCTCGACCACTTTCGCTGTATTTCTATCATTCGAAAGTTGTTTGGATCGATCGCGCTTTTGAGCATTACGGGCTACGGTGAGCACCTCGAAGAACTCTGCGCCGAGTTAAAGAAGAATGTCATCGACCCGTTTGGCTGCGCGTTCGCTGAGGGTCAACGCGATCGCGACGAGCTTTTTCCAGTTATGATCATTGAGCTTTCATCACGCGTTGGATTGCTCGTTGCCCGTTCGGAGGAAAGCTTTCGGCAAGACGGCGATGTCGCGGAAGATATCATCGATGAGCTCGTGGTTGCAATTTGTCAGTCGCACCAATGGGCGCAAGATCAGATGAGGCTGGTGGATTGGCTTGCTATCTTTCTGACGCGTAGGTGGAAGTTTTCGGGTGTCTCGCCAAAACGCTTGCATGAATTCGTACAGAACTTTCGTGATGGCGTCGTTGATTCTTTAAACCTTTCACGGGAAGAGCGGTGATTAGATGGCTCGGCACAAATCTACGTCGCTGAGGTGTTCTTGGCCCTGCTGAACGCCACCGCAACCAAACCAGACCCTGCCCAAGGCTAGATTGATGCCAGCGCAATCCTCTGACCAGCGAATGATATCGAAACAGGTTCTAGAGCTTAAGGCGGCTGTCCAAACGCACGACTTAGACCGGTTCGAACGGTGCCTGACGAGTGCACCTTCAGCAGCACTGCTTTCCGCAATCCGAGAGCAAAAGCTTGTCTTTCAGGTGTCTGGTGACGAAAGGGAGCGTGTCAGCCGGGCGCTCTCTGCAGCGGCTGATGCGGTACTAACTCCAAATGAAAACGATCATTTCAAGGTCTTCCTGAACTTCTGCAAAATAGCCTACGACCAGCGCTCTGAACTTTCCGCCGCCTTGGCTCACCAATTGAAGGCGATGCCAAGACTGACTGTCTGCGATTTGGCCTCCCTTTCTCGAGAGGCTTTACGATCTTTCGGGGTAATGCTTGGAAAGTCCCTTAAAGTAACCACGGACGAAAGCGTGGCAGTGTACGAAAGTCGTTTCCACACGCTAAACGGGCGATTAAATGACCACGCTTTTGCAGTTCTTCGCGCTGTAAACGAAATCGCTAAGGCAGGCATAGATCAGTCTGATGGCAATTCAAACTGGAATATCCGCCAAATTTCGAAGAGGTTATTTAAGAGAATAACAGAGACTGCAGGAATTATAAACTCTCTTGACTATATAATTGACGGCGTTTCTTATGGAAAATTCGATGTACACAATATATCAGAGAGTTCCACGGACCTTTAACTCTTCGGTTGGCCGATGAACGACTCGAACGCATCCGGTCCGCAGGGATCAGACGAGGGCTCATATCAAGACTTAGTAATTTTCGACATGAACGTTACGTGCGCAACATGCTGCGCTCGTTCCAGAACCCGTTGATTTTTGCGGCGATTGACCAAATTCTCGTGGACGTGCCAAATGCATCACCGCCGGACGATGTTGCTCCTTTGATAAAGTCCGCAAGCAGATTGCTTGGCGCCATAGATGCAGAAGACGACCTGCTGTATGGCGCAGCGAAGGATATTGCGCCGGACGTTACAACCTATTATTTTGCTGCGCTTTCATTGCAATGGTACTCCGCGGCCGTAGACTTCGTCGAAAAAAAGCAGAAACCTGGAGTTCGAAAAAAGTTCGCCCAGTTGCCCATTACCTTACATGCGATTGTAAACTGCTTGATCGACGATAAAGCTCGATCTCTGACGGTGTCGGCACTTAATCGTCTGACTAGCGATCTTCCTGCTCGAAGCCATTTCGACCTTTTAAAGAAACCTTTTGGGAGGAGCGGCACCCTACACGCCTTCCCGTTATTACTAGGCGATAACGGTTTGTGGAACGTGTCGGTTCGAGAGGAGCTCATCACCGGAGGTCGCATCGGAAAGGACCTCGGGAAAATATGGGAGGAGTTCTACGCTAAATCCTTCTCCGATAGCGATTGGACGGTCCTCGGAGAGGGCGTTCGGTTGAAGGAGAAAGGGGAAGTCATTACAGACGTCGACCTTCTTTTATTACGCGAGGATCTCCTCCTAGTTGTGCAGATAAAAGCGCTGACTGGCTCGGGAGCTACCCAGTATGACCACTGGAAAAATAGAAAAATTATCGAATGGGGTTGTGAACAGGCCAGAATAGCGACGGAACATTTGCGCCGAAACCCACATACAATCACGTCAATCGCAAGCAAGTCGGTGACTGAGCGCATAAAACATATCGAGCCGGTTGTTTTTACCAACGGCACCCTCTTCGACGGTTGGACACATCGCGGTGTAACCGTTGCAGGGAACACTGTCCGCAACTCGCTAACGGAAGGTTCTTCGATCGATTACACTGATTCGAAAACAGATAAAGTAATAGATACCCATATAATAGTAGATAAAAACGAGTTGACGACTGAAAAAATCCTTTGGTTACTGCGAAATCCAGTGGAGTTACAGGCTGTTGCAGACGAAGAGCTCCGGTTTTCGTCAATAAAAATAGGCAATAGAGTATTCAATGTTCCAGATTTGGAGTTATCAGAAAAGGCAATGACGTTTCGCGAAATTGACCGTTTTGCGATTCCTAGATCGACTTGATAATTCGCCGCAACTCATGCGATATGCCCCATAGCTGCCTCAGACTGTTAGGTGGCTTCGTACTGCCCTAAAGTAAGTTACGGATAAGTGATCTTGCCGCCGGGTCGGTAGACGTAGACCTGAACCGTGCGTCCAGCTCCTGGAGTCGATCAAGATCTGCGCCGAGCTTGCTGCGTAGTCCTGGTCGATCGTGACGCCACTGGCACCCCCGATTGCCGCAGCTATTACGGATTGCACAAGAACCATTCAGTCTATCTCGCGGTGATCGATTACACGAAGCTTCTGACTGATGCTGGAAAGCGAAATCGTGTTTTCGTCGACAAACTCAACCTCATGGGCGGAAGGTTTGACGGAGATGCGATAGGGAAAAACAATCTGTCACTCCGGCCACCTTCCCAAGAATGCGGCCCTGAAGGGTGTTTGGACTTGCAGAGGCGCCATTCTGATATACCTAGCCGCGAGAGCAAACTTTTCAGACGGCAACTCCCCTAGGTAAGCCAGCGCTTCGTCAATGGAGTATACGCGGCTCGTGACCTCGGCGAAGTTGGATGCCAGTGCTGTCCAGATCACCGCGCCGAAACCCTTCTCGCGAGCCCAATTTGCTATTACGGGAATGGCATGAGGATGGCGCTCCTTAACGCGGGCGCTCACCTCACCGGTTCTGAGGTCGACGTATCCTACACCATTGACGTGGGTCATTCCCTCACGGATACGAAGATTTTCACGAGCTTCGTCCAGTCCTTTGGAGCCGCTGACAGCGTAGTACGTCGGGCACGCCGTTCCATACCGCTCATCGATAACGAGCGTAAGGCGACCGTTTCCCGACACTCTAGTGAATTCGATTGGAAGCGGTGGCCCGCCAATCTCGAATGCACCTGTAACGTCCAGTTGCTGAGGGTTCCAAATCAGTGATCCCCAACCGAGAACTGCGATCCGCATATCTCGTCGCCCCCTACTTTTTCAGGCGCTAACCCGTCAAGACGGCCGCGATCTATTTACGCTGCCCAGAGCTTGCGCACAACTTCTATCATCGGCAACGGGATACCAGGTCAATCTGATTTGCCGGAGTTTTATTATATGGCCAATCCCCGTCACCGAGTCGTGGGTCCAGAGTTCCCCGTCGTGCTGTGCCTAAGATAAAATCTAGGAACCACATGCTATCGCTTCGTCCGTTCGTCATATCTTCACTAATGTCTCAGTGTGGATCGGCAACCTCATACTATACCCCACGCCCGAAACCTCCCCCTCCCGGTCATCTCTCTGAGGCCAAGCTCCAAAACGATCCGCCGCGCCGCCTGCGGCGTCATCTCCAGCGTCTTCGCCACCATCCCGGCCGACACCATTGGTTTTGCCATCACCAGCTCGACCAGCTCCGGCAGCTTTGAAGACGTTCGGCGCCCCTCCAGCTTGCGCTCGAACATCCTGCGCGCCAAAATCAGCCGGTCATGCTCTTTCATGCCGATTTCTGCCGCCGTGATCAGACCTTGTGCGATGGCCAGCAGCCGGGTTTCCCAGTCGCGATGCCGGCGCCGATCCACGGGGATGGTTTTCAGGCCGAGATTGACCGCGGCAAGATGGGCGCCTGACGTGACGCCGGCCTCGCGCAGGATCGAGGCGGCGAACAGCCGGCCGAGCCATGGCGCGTGCTGAAGCACGGAAATCTCGTTCCAGGCATCGAGGGCGACGATGGCCTGCAGCACCGCCGGTAGGTTTTGGGCCTGTCGCAGCACGTTGCGCCATTCGTCGAGCCGGGCATCCTCGTCCCAGTCGAGATCATAGACGAGAGGATCTTTCTCGCGGGTATAAGAGCGGCCGGGATGCTTTGCCTTCTCGATCGCCGCCTCCGATCGGGCGAGCAGCGCATCGATCGCAGCATAGTCGACGCCAGGTAGGTCTTCCGCGTCATCATCCTCGTCCCCCTCCCCTTCCGCTTCGATCGCGGCCGGAGGCAGAATGGCACCGACCGGCTCCGCCGCCTCAGCGCCGATCGGGTTGATGTCCGACGTCTGTCGCGAGGTTCGGATACCCTCTGCGGACAAAGCCCAATCCGGCGACTGAGCAGCGATGCGCCGACGGGTGCGCAGCACGTCGCGGGCGATGGTGAGTTCGTGGGTCGGGGTGCGGATGTCGCGAGTTGCGTCGTGAAGGACCAGGTCTTCGAGATGGACGAGTTCGCCGTCGATCCACAGCGAGGCACAGGCATCGGCGAAGTTTTGACGCTCGAGTAGGCCCGCGCCGACTGGGGATCGGGCAATGCGCTCGTCGAGACGGGTCAACGCGACGCCGGCGTCGAATGCGGGCCGCATTAAGGCTGTCATGCTGATTTTCGCGAGATCGTAAGCCATTGAAATCATGGTAAATGATTTGCTAAAGGAACTCTATATCAAAGTTTAGGTTCCTCACATGGTATGAATGTGGGTTGCGCTTCTAGCCATCGATAACCACTGTTTATCGATGGTAGTTGACCTGGAATCGCAAATCACGCAGAATCGGGGCAAATCTCGGTCTCAGAGGCCGCCGAAACCGTCCTTTTGGAGCTTCCGTGGCCAAACCCAAGAAATCAGCAACCGCGGTGGAGCGTCGCGCCGAAGAGCTCGATACCATTGCCGCCGTCCTGCCGATGCAGCGCCGGGACGAACTCGCCGAACTCCTGACCGACCATGATGTGGAGACCCTGAAGCACCTTGTCGAACGAGGCATGGGCGACAATACTCTGCGCGCGCTGACCTCGGATCTTGCCTATCTCGAAGCCTGGGCGCTGGCGGCCACCGGACGCTCCCTGCCCTGGCCAGCACCCGAAGCCCTGCTCCTGAAATTCGTGGCGCATCACCTCTGGGATCCGGAGAAGCGCGCTACCGATCCCGACCACGGTATGCCTGATGACGTCGACGACAATCTCCGGCGCCAAGGTTTTTTGAAATCCGCCGGCCCGCATGCGCCCGCGACGGTGCGCCGGCGGCTGGCGAACTGGTCGACGCTAACCAAATGGCGCGGCCTTGATGGCGCCTTCGCCTCCCCTCCCCTCAAGTCAGCTATTCGTCTGGCCGTGCGCGCGGTGCCCCGGACGCGTCGCCGCAAGAGCGCCAAGGCCGTCACTGGCGACGTGTTGGCCAAGCTGCTCGCGACCTGCGCCACCGACAGCCTGCGTGATCTCCGCGACCGGGCTATCCTAATGGTCGCCTTTGCCTCCGGCGGCCGGCGGCGCAGCGAGATCGCAGGCCTTCGCCTGGAACAGCTGACCGTGGAAGCTCCGATCGAGAGCGAAGGCGGTCCTCCCCTGCCTTCGCTTGCCATTCATCTCGGTCGCACCAAAACGACATCAGGCGAAGAGGACGACGTCGTTTATCTCACCGGCCGGCCTGTCGAGGCCTTAAATGTGTGGCTAGCGACCGCGAAAATCGACAAGGGCAGCGTGTTTCGGGCGATCGGCACGTGGGGCACTGTGTCGAGGCGGGCGCTGGATCCGCAGTCGGTCAATGCGATCCTCAAGCAGCGGGCGGAGATGGCTGGGTTGGACAGTAGGGAGTTTTCGGCGCATGGAATACGGTCCGGATATCTGACGGAAGCAGCCAATCGCGGCATTCCCCTCCCTGAGGCCATGGAGCAGTCCCGCCACCGATCCGTCCAGCAGGCGTCCAGTTACTATAACAGTGCGACACGACGGAGCGGGCGCGCTGCTCGTATGCTTTGAGAGGGTCCGCTCGACACTGCCACACCTTCACGCTACTCAAAAACTGCCTTCCGCTCATCCGACACGAAAAGATGCCCGCCAAACTATTGGGCCGAACTACCTTCCACGGTGGGACGTAACGCCTGTCCTGGTAATCCGCCAGGTAGCCGGAGTGAAGCGGATCAAGCCACGTCTCCGTCTTCATGTATCCGATCGCAGTCGACGGTATCCCTCCCCGACCGGAGTAACTTCGACGGTGCTGCGGAAGCTGGTTTTATGATCGACGTCTTCCAGCTCGTCGAGGACTCGAAGCCGGTCTTCGTCGATGTTGAACAGCTCGCCACGAACGCGCCGTCCCTCCCCCGGCCGGTCGAGCATTATCGGGCCGTAGAACGAGCCGGCAATATAAAGAGGATACGGTTCGACTGTCTCTACGTCGCCGACGTACCGAGCCCCGACAAGGCCCTTGTCGAAGAGCGGAAAGCCGTGTTTCAGAGTGCCGTAGATGAATACCTCCATCAATGCAGAGCCGGGCCGGGGGGATACTGCGGGTGCCTGCAATGGAACGTCGTCATCAGAGTGAGCGCGCGGATCGCGACATCTTCGGCAAGCAGGGTGTCTTTGCTGGACGAGAGTTCGCTCGCGGCAGACAGGAGAGCCCGTCCCATCGAAGCCATGACCAGTTCCAGTGCCTCGTCTCCTTCGTCAGCCGCCCACTTTGCGGTTCGCTCCAGCGTGACAGCAAGGCGTTCCAGAACAGCTTGTCGTTCGTGTTGGCCGAGTTCTCGTAGATTTGGGACTTCAGTGTTCAACTTCATTCTCCGCAATGGGCGTCATGTGGAATACTTCGTCTTCAGGGTTTTGACCTGAGGCTGGCGCCAACGCGGTTCAGCGATGGCAGCTCGACCGCAATGCGAAGGCCCTGTTGTCGCCACTCCCGCCTTATTTTCCCGCCAAGTTGCTTCTCCAGCACCGCACCCAGCAGAACGGTACCGAAGCCCTTTCGTGGCTCAGCGTCGTTTTCCCTCACGCCCTGCTCGTGCCACTCGATGATCAAGCCGTTGTCTCCCGCCTGCCGCCAAGTGATTGTCAGGCTGCCTTCAGGATGCGAGAGCGCTCCATGGATCGCCGCGTTTGCGGCGAGCTCATGCATTGCCAGTCCAAGCGGCTGGACCGATGGTGCGGGAATCATGATCGGCGGCCCGCTGATCTCGACGGTTCTGTTGCCGTAGATGTTGACTTGCAGGGATAGGATGTCGTGGAGCGAGGCCTCCTGCCAGCCGTTTTCCGCAAGCAGCATGTGCGTTCTGGCAAGCGCTTGCACTCGCTGCTGTACGGACGCGGCATAGGTTGCAGCGTTGTCAGACCGGGTCAGGCGCACGATGCTGTCGACGATCGCCAGAACGTTCTTCGTTCTGTGATCCACCTCCAGCAGCAAACGGTGCTCCGCCTCTTCAAGCGTCTGGATCTTCCGGTATTCGGTGACGTCGATCTGGGACGCGAAATAATAGGCCAGGTGCCCATCGTCGTCCCGGATCGGGCTGAGATAGAGCTGGTTCCAGAAGGCACTCCCGTCCTTGCGGTAGTTCAGGATCTCGACGGTACCCTCGCGCTCCGCGGCTATGATGGCACGGATTTCGGCGACTGCTTCCCTCGATGTATCTTCTCCCTGCAGAAACCGGCAGTTCCGTCCAACGAGTTCTTCCGCCGAATAACCGGTCAGGTGCAGGAAAGCATCGTTTGCGAGGACAATCGGGTAGTCGGGCTGTCGGGCATCGGCGACCACGATCGGCATCCTCGTACGCTGAAACGCGAAGGCGGCGAGTTCCTTGTGATCGACCATCCCTTGTGTCGACGCTGCGGCCGGCTTGTCCCCATGAATGTCTGACGGCTTGGCTTCAACCACGGCTCACCCTGTCTTGCTGGCTGATTTGTCAAAACGCCGATCACTGACAAATGTTTCGCCGGCTCGCGACCAGGATCTCAGGGGCGGGCTGAAGGAGGCTGATCAAGGAGCGCGGTCGTTCTCATACCGCCGAGATTTCGGCCACTGCCGCCGCGAGCTGTCGCATGTCGGTCGGCTTGGCAAGGTTGCGGACGCCTGCCAGGACGGCGTTCTGCGCAAGTGCGCCGGCGTCAGCGGCACTAGCAAGCACGAACGGCACGCCGAGGGCCTTTAGCTGGATTGCCACCGGTGTTACCCGCTCACCGGCCAGATCAACATCGAGGACCGCCGCATCAGGCTTCGTCTCGCGTAGCAGTTCAAGTGCATGGTCGACAGAGCTTGCCGGCCCCAGCACCTTATTGCCCGCCGAAGTCAGCGCGGTCTTGATTTCCAACGCAATGAAAAACTCGTCCTCTACGACGAGGACAGTGCGGGAGCTTGCAGAGGAAGCATCGAACTGGTTCATGAAGCCTACAACGGTATTCTGATGGTCGCAGATAAACCTTCGACAGCATAGGACAGTTCCACGCGACCCCCAAGATGGGCCGCAGTGCCCTCGATCATCTCGGTTCCATAGCCTTTGCGCTTGGGGGGCTGAACGGCGGGGCCATTTCGTTCGGACCATCGGCAGTTCAGATGGGACTTGCCCGTCAGGCCTTCTTCCAACGTCCAGGTAATTCGCACACTGCCCTCTCCTGACGATAGCGCTCCGTACTTGATGGCGTTGGTCGCGAGCTCGTGGAAAATCATGCTCGCCGCGAGGATCTTCGAGGGGCCAAGCTGAACTGCGGGGCCGTCGTACGTGATGCGGTCGCTCCAGACCTCTCCGACCGCCTGCTGCAACAGGTCATGAAAGTCCACCCCCTCATTGCGGGCGGCGATCTCCTGCGCGCGCAACGTGACCTCGAGACGGCCAAGGAACGTTTGGCGATACTCCGCAGCCGTGAGGCCCTCCACCTCCGTCTGCAGGGCAAGCGCGCGGACGACCGCGAACAGGTTCTTCATCCGGTGACGGGTTTCGGAGAGAATAAAATCCATCTCCGCATCGTGCCGCTGGCGCTCGGTGACGTCGTCGAACAGCACGAGGATATTGGTGCTGTTGTCATCCGGGTGGACGAGGCGCCGGGCATCGACCAGGAAGGTGCGTTGCCCGATGCCCGGGAAATCGTGTTTCACCTCGTAGCCGATGACGGCGGTCGCTCGCGGTATGATATCAGCGATCAAATCGCGAAGTTCAGGAATATCCCATTGACCGTCGCCCAGATCGAACAAGCTTTTTCCGAGGAGATCGTCCCGTTCCACCTGGAAGGTTTTGACGAAGGCGTTGTTGGCAGTCGTGACATAGAACCGCTGGTCGAGCACGACAATCGGCTGGGTCATCGTGTCAACGACGCCCTGGGCCTGAACATGTCCGCTCCTCAGCAGGCGATAAAGGTCCTCCAACATCATCGGCCGTCTTCTTCCCCAATGTCCGGCATCTTGTGGCCGACGTTAACATATATCTGGCAGCAAAAGTGTCGTGTGCGACGCCCGCCGGCTTTCCGCTCGAAGAACGCGCATAAACGCCTCGCGTTCCTCATGAGGCGCCTGAACCTACGAGGGAATGGCGAACGCATCGCGCGGGACCGTCAGCCTGATCAGAAGCCCGTGAGGCTGCCAATCCCTCGATACCTGCGCATTTAACGTCCGAACCACCATCTGCTCAAGCGTGGTTCCGAACCCGGTGTCCTTGCCCTCGACCGGGGCTCTGGGTTTTGCATCGGTCTCCAACCAGGCGATCTCGAAGCTATCGGGCCGTGAACTCAACGTCACATCCAGTCGCCCCTCCGGCACAGAAAGTGCGCCGTACTTCACCGCGTTGGTGGCATATTCGTGAAACAGCAGTGCAAGGCTGGTGACCCTGTCGGCGCTGATTTGCGCGTCCTCGCCATGCAATCGCCATCGCCCGCCTTCCTTGTCCTCAAAGGGGGAAAGCAAGCTAGAGAGGAGAGTGAAGAGGGTCGTCGACTGCTCCGCGAACGCTTCGCCGCCGGTGAAGCTCGGCAGGGTCATCTCGTGCGCCCTGGACAGAGCGACAAGGCGGTCTTTCATGCCGGTGGCGAGCTCCGCCGGTGTCTGTGCCGTTCGTGCCGCCAGCGTAATGATGCTGCCGGTAATGGCGAAAAGGTTCTTTACGCGATGGTGCATCTCGCGCAGCAGCAGATCCTGGTGTTCTGCCGCCCGCTTCCGATCCGAAATATCACGAGCGATCTTGGATGCGCCGATGATCTTGCCCTCGCTGTTTCGGATGGGTGAGATCGTCAGGGAAATATCGATGAAGGTTCCGTCCTTGCGACGGCGGATCGTCTCAAAATGGTCGACTCGCTCGCCGGCGTTGATCCGCGCCAGGATCGCCGGCTCTTCGTCCAACCGATCATCCGGGATCAGCATCGTGATCGGCCGTCCGACCGCTTCATCCGCCGTGTACCCGAAAACGCGCTCGGCGCTCTTATTCCAGGTGGTGATGACGCCTTGTAGCGACTTGCTGATTATGGCGTCATCCGAGGATTCGACGATAGCCGCAAGGAAAGCCGCTGCATCGTGTCCCGGCTGCGCCGCCGAGGCACCCGCTTCAAGCTGTTGAAGACGGTCTTGGGCGCGGCCACCATCTCCGTCATAGTCTCTGTCTGCCATTGGCGCTCACGTACCCAGGATGTAAAACGAAAGAACTTGAACGAGGGTTTCGCACCCTTCAAGCAGACCATAGCTCTCGGATACGGGAAATAAAGCCTTTTGTAACGCCAAGCTTTTGCGATATCGACTGCTGAACCCAGTGCCACCACCTTCTCCTTGATCACTGTCCATGCCGACTTCCAAGACCGCCAACCGATATCCTAAAGGAGGCATCTGAGGATCTGCGGATCACCATCCGCGCTGCCGTTCCGCCATGGACACTCAAGACAATCATCATCCAGGCTCAAGCGCTTTGGAAGTGGCGTGCGAAGTGCTCCACTACAACTCTCATCTTGCCCAATGACGTTCTGATCTTAATGTACCACCTCAGCTTCGCACGAGTTATTCAGACTTTACAGCTGTAAAGTCTCTGATTCGAAGGAGGGCTCGCGGACTGGCACTGGGGGCGTTCGGGTCCAGCTGCGCATTAACTTTTCATTAACTAAAAATGCCTTGTGGAATCGGACGAGCTCTGCCAATCATGACGGAAACTACCGCGCAAAGTAAATAAAACCGTCAAGAGGATCGGATGCATCAAGTGGCATCTAGAAGCGTCAGAGACACCGCATCGAAAATCGGCGTTTACACGTCGAAGCTTTCTGCGGAACTTCGCGATATGCGCGAGGCGGTCTACCCGCCGGCGGCGCGAAAGACATTTACCAGAACGTTCTCCACCGTCGATCTTGTTCGTCTACTCGGGGTGCCCGAGAGCACTTTGCGCCAGTTGACAATCGAAGGGAAGGGGCCGCTTCCCGACAGAGCCGAGAACAACCGCCGCACCTATACAGTTGAGCAAGTCCGAGAATTACGCGCATTTCTCGCTTCATTACGACCCGACGACGCCGCGCACCTCCTGCCTTACCGACGCAAGGGGGAAAAGCTGCAGATCCTCGCGACTGCGAACTTCAAGGGCGGAAGTTCAAAGACAACCTCGTCCATCCATCTTGCGCATTTTCTCGGCCTACAAGGTTATAGGGTTCTTTGTGTCGACCTTGATCCGCAAGCATCAATGACGGCAATGTTCGGCATCCAGCCCGAATTCGATCTCGGCGACAACGAGACCGCCTATGCCGCAATACGCTATGACAATCAACGACGTTCCTTCCAAGACGTAATCCGACCAACCTATTTCCCCGGTGTTGATCTCGTTCCGGGCAATCTCGAACTAATGGACTTTGAGTTTGACACGCCAACCTATCTTACATCGAAAACGCGCGACGACCTCGGGCTTTTCTTTGAGCGGATCAATACCGCGATAGCGACCGTTGATGACCGCTATGATTTCGTCATTCTTGATACGCCGCCTTCGCTTGGCTACTCGACACTTGCGGCCCTGTATTCGGCAACCTCCCTTATAATCACAGTGCATCCGGCCATGCTCGACGTAGCCTCGTGCAATCAGTTTCTGATAATGATCTCCGATCTTTCCGAAGTGCTCGCTCAGTTTGGAGCCAAATTCGAGCATGACTTCTTCCGTTTTCTTCTGACGCGTGTGAACCCGAACGACGGCCCACAAAAGTACATGGGCGGCGTGATGCGGCGACTGTTTGGCGATGACGTTCTTGTGGCAGAAGCCCTGGAGTCTACCGCAATTGCCGGGGCCGCTGTGGCCAAAAAATCGCTTTATGAACTGGAGCCTGGTGAAGTCGGCAGGGAAGCACTCAAGCGTGCGTTGGAAAGTGCAGATCGGGTCAATTTCGAAATCCTGGCGCTCGCTCACAAAGTATGGGGACGAAGCACATGAAGAAGAGCATCCTTCAACGTATGGCCGAGGAGGCTGTCAATCGCAGCGAACCGGTTGAAGCCATCACCCCTGAATACCTAGTTCCTGCCAGGCGTAATTCGTCGCCAGTCATCGCAAACATAGGTAAGTCCCTCACCCACCTTGGTGAGGATAGCATCGTGTCACTCGACCCGTCGAAGATCGATCGCTCACCCTATCAGGACCGGTTCAACAACGATCAAGACGCCGAAGCGGAACTCGAGGCCTTAAAGACCTCGATCGGATCCGAAGGGCAGAAGATCCCCGTCCTCGTTCGGCCGCATCCAACCAAACCTGACCATTACCAGCTCGCCTACGGCCACCGCCGTCTGGCCGCGGTAAGGTCTTTGATGGCAGACGCCGAGCGGCCCGAGACGGTCAAGATAAAGGCGCATGTCCGCAACCTTACCGATCGCCAGCTCATCGAAGAACAGGCCGTCGAAAACGGTGTTCGCGAGAACCTGACTTGGATAGAACAGGCAATGTGGGCAGTTCAGTTAAAAGAAGCCGGCCTATCTCATCGCGCCATTTGTCCAGTACTGGCTCTGTCCGAAGCTGCCGTGTCCCACTTGTTTCGCGTTACATCCGTCATTCCGACTGATATTATCTATGCCATCGGTCGCGCCAAATCGGTCGGCCGTCCTAAATGGACCGCTCTTGCCGACCTTCTGAAAGACGATAGCAAAATCACTGCTGTCCGCGAGCTCCTGGAGACAACGGAATTCCAATCGAAAGATGGTGCTGGCCGTATCGGCATGGCCATCGACAGGGCCAACGGCACCATCGCTACAGAGCCGAACGCGGCCCCTCAGACGGTCAACTTTGCGCTCGGCGAGCGGCTGTTCGGGCGCATGAAAGAATCTTCTTCAGGTACAATAATCACCATCCCAAAAAAGGAAGATGCGTTCGCCCGCTGGTTGGCTGAACGAATGCCTGAGCTCGTGCGAGAGTACGATCATCAATCGGGCCGGGTGATCCGGTAAAGCCGTTTATCTCAGTAAAAAAGGAGCATTAGCGCAAAGAAAAAGGCCACCAAAACGTTCCCGTCGTGGAAGCCTTCCTCAAGTCCTTAAGCAAGATCGAGAATCGCATTTCCACGAATCACAGTCAAGAGTCTTGGCGCCGTTTTCGGTGAGCGGATTTCTTTTGCCTTCTGAAAGGTGAAGAAATGGACAGTGAATACGTGACGACGCCCTTTGGGCGGCGATCGATGACGTTCGCCTCGTTGTCGCAGCAACGACAAATCAGCGAAGCGAAGCCTGAGACCGCACGAAACAAATGGAAGCTCTTCAGGGCCGTCTGTGAAGCGAGAGAGGCGCTTAATGTATCCGATCGGTCTCTGTCGGTCCTCGATGCTCTATTATCGTTCTACCCCTCCGATGAGCTCACTGCGAAGGACGATATGATTGTCTTTCCCTCAAACGCCCAGCTTTCAATACGGGCAAGGGGTATGACCGCTGCTACCTTGAGACGGCATCTGGCCGCTCTTGTCGACGCTGGCCTCATCATTCGCAAAGATAGTGCCAATGGCAAGCGCTTTGCCCGGCGGAGCAGGGCAGGGGAGATCAATGAAGCTTTCGGCTTCAATTTGGCCCCGCTGTTGTCCCGTGCAAAGGAAATTGAAGGCATCGCCGCCAAAATTGCCGCCGACCGGGAGCTTTTCCATGCAACACGGGAACGGATCAGCCTCTGCCGACGCGACATAACCAAACTAATCCAGCTGGCAATAGACGAATGTGTAGAAGGCGAATGGAGCCAACTTCACGACCGATTCCGCGCCTTCCTTGCGTCTTTGCCCCGTCAGCCGTCGCTCGGCGAACTCCAACTTCTACTCAGCCGCTTGAACGAACTTCGTACGACTATCGTCAAGCTGTTGCGCGAACACGATAAAATGCAAAATATGTACGCCAGAGAGTCCCAAAATGAGCGCCACATACAGGATTCACAAACACAATCCTTTTATGAATCTGAAGCAGAGCAAAACACGCCCCCAGCCGAAACTTCCAACTCACCCGCCACCACCCGGTCTGCTAAGGAAAAGCACCGAGCCGTCAAACAGGCTTTGGTAGAACCGATCCAATCTTCAAAACCCGCTGTCGCTCTGGACATTGTGTTACGCGCCTGCAGTGAAATTCACCCTTATGGGCCCGGTGGATCGATCAGATCGTGGCCAGACCTGCTTGCAGCGACAGCCGTCCTGCGATCAATGCTTCAAATAAGCCCGTCGGCCTTCCATCAAGCATGCCTTGTCATGGGACCAGAAAATGCTGGCGCTGCCATAGCTTGTATCTTCGAAAAGGGAGAGCAGATTAATTCTGCAGGTGCGTACCTGCGCGATCTCACCAGACGAGCGACACAGCATCAATTCACGATCAAACCAATGGTCTCGGCCCTGCTGAGATCTAAGGCAGGCCTATCGTGAAATGAAGCAACTGCTGTCGCCAGGGATTAGGAACAATCGGAATCAGCAGCTATGCGCAGCGGTTGCGAACAACTTGGTTCGTCATGCGTCAAGCACGGATAATGGGACACGATCGCACAGACAGGCTCAAATTCGCGTGCCAGATTTTGCAATGGCATGTGGACCACCTGCGCGATATTCGGTATCTGCGGGACTTGATGCGATGCCAAAACATCGCCGAAGACACCCAAGGCCTCTCAAAATGAAAAAAGTCCAGCGCAGCTTTGCCGTCGAGTACAGATCGGGCCGGCGAAAACTCAACTCCAAACCCAATTCGATTTGGGGAAACGTGGACCTCAAGTCCGTCGCGCGGGATCTGCAGGACGAGGCATCGCCGTTCTTAGCAGCAACGTCTCAGGTAACCAGCAGCGAGACAGCTTTCGCCGGAGAACAACAGGCCGCAGCGTTGTTGACACCGCCAATTGAGCAAGAGACAAATGCATCGGCTTTACGGGAGACCACAATGGCCGACGGAAACGATACGATGACTGATGTTGAAACGCCGGCCACAGCCGCGCCCGATGTGGTGAAGAAGGAACGCAAACCTCGCGTCAAAAAGGCGGCTGCTGAAACCGTCTCAGCCGCAGTTTCGGCGCAACCGGCACCCAATGCCACAGCGGTCAAGCCGAAGAGAGGACGCAAGGCAGCAAAGTCCGACGAGGCTGCGACAAGCGCCAAACGTGCGCCTGTCAAACGCGCTCCGAAAGCCGTGCAGGCGGCGGCGGCACCCTCGGTGGCGGCAGTTGACGAGTTTGCGGATCTCCTGCGGCTGGAAGAGGAAAACCAAAGACTGCGCAAGCTGCTGGCCGAGAAGCTCCGTACTGAAAATGCCGATCTGCGAAAGCGGCTCAACCTCGGTTGACAGGTTGCGGCCGGTTAAGCGCTGGCCGCATTCTTAAGGCTATATCGAGCTGAGCATATTAGCGCGGATGGTCCTGCCGCCATCGCTTTTGCCCGCCTGCATGACGGGGGTAGAATACGAGGTCGAATAAATGGCGTCTCCGTGGAAACTTCTTGCTCGGCTGGTGTCACCGCGACGTCAGCAGCGCCAGGAACATGGCTTGACCGATGATGTGAAGCGGGACCTGTTGGCCATCGCCAACCTGACTAAAACGGCTGGCGATATCAGATTGAACACCGCGGCGCCTCCGGTCGCCGAAAAGCCGGTCGCCGACGAACAATTGGAGGCGGTGTCAGCGGACACGGATCATTCCGACGAAACCGCAAGCAGTATCCATGGCACGGCCGATAGCGAGAACGCCAGGCCTGCGGAGGCGGCTGATCCGGCTTTATCCGACGCCGCCCCGATCGCACGCGCCGAACCAAAACCCCTGCAGACTAACGAACGTGATACGCGAACGCGTAGAAAACTGCCCAAGTCAGTGGAGCCGGTTGAAACCGTTTTGCCTCCCTCTCCAGCTGCTCCCGCCGTTCTAGACAATACGATCAGCCTTGACGAAGAGATCAAGCTGCTCCGGGACCAACTCGCGCGCAGGCTTCGGCTGCAAAATGCACAACTGAAGAGAATGCTGGAGCGGTTCGAACGCTGAATGCGTCATTCACCAACTGGGCGAATCCCTGTTCGCTCGACAGGGTGTCGGACTGCCACCTTTCCAATAGCGTCCGCCTGTTGGCCTTCATCCTGACCGAGGGTGGCCGCAGCTCCCTCGGCATCGATGGATAAATCGCGCTGCGACCTGCAATTAGGCTTGAGAAGCCGCGTAAAGATTTCTGGACCGGTGGCGTCTGTTTGGCTTCGACCGCCTTCACAGCTCAAACAGTGCTTTGTGCTCGGCCGCGGCTGCCTTCAGCGTGCCGATCGTTCGGTTTCCTTCGCGAAACAGGTTGAGCATCACCGCTTCCGCAAGCTCGACATCCGGATTGTCCTTATGCAAACCGCGCCGCGCCCGCCATTCCTCGAGCACGAGGTCCGCGTTTTCCAGCTCCTCCGGCTCAAGGTGGTTTCTAGAAACTGATGCATGCTCGAATGACCTCTTCACAAGTGACGGCCGCAATTTGGGGAGGGATCGGCGCGGATCAAGGGCGAATTCGCATGCGGAGCGGTTGGAGAGTGCAGTGGAAGAGGAGCCGACGGAGCCGTAAAAAAATCTCGCTCAGTGAATTACATAATCAGCTCAAAACGACAGCCGTCCTTGCGGACATCGCGCGCTCAAGCACCGCTACTCTTCGCAGACGGCGTCCGACGATATAGGACTGAGGTGCGGTGCGCCCAAGCGTGGAGCGTTAACGCAGCGTCCCTCGGGAATTGGTTGCGCTGCATACCTTTAGGCTCCACAAATAGTGCACATCATCTGGTGGCTTAAATCAACGGATTCCATCTCCGACAACCACGCGCAGGCTCTCGAACACACCTGGAGCGAACTGGAACTGTCGCGCCGTCCCGCGGCCCATCGAGTTCTTGCCCATCGTCTCAAGCAGGATGCCTCGCTCGACCAGAAGGTCCATCGTTTCAATAACACCGCCGCGGGTCATGCCGGTAATCTCAATTATATTTGAGAGCGTTAGCTTCTCGTGCGCCTGGTGCATCATGTACAGGATGTTCATCATCCCGATCTGTTTGATACGCGACTGCGCCGACTCACCCTCGATCGGCTTTTCCAGAATTTCACGCACGGCGAAGACAGATAAAGCTTGGCTTTGCCATCGGTCGCTCAAATTGCTTGCCATCGTTTTAACTATCTATTATTTGCATAGTAATGGGATTGAAGCGAGTCGCTTTTGAGTCTCAGCCGACATTGAACGATCCGGAGGGTAGGGGGCATGCGAAGCCTTTTCTTTCAAACAATCGTAGCAGCATTAGCGTTCGCCTCACTCTACACTATTTCGGCGCGAAGCGCTCGTGCCGACGAATGGGGTTGCCAGGTTATTCTGTGCTTATCCAATCCGGGCGGCCCGACGCAATATGGCGAGTGCAGGCCACCGATCGAGAAGCTCTGGAGCTGGCTTTCGAGAGGGCGTTCGTTTCCGACCTGCACGGGAGTCGGCTTTCAAAGCTCCCGCCCACGCTACGAGCCATACTACTGCAATGTCGGCTACCGTCTGTCTGCTGGCTATGGCCCGCGGGGACGTGAGGCGACGTGCATCTCGACGTCGCTGCAGGTCGTAAGCAACAGCCTTTGCCAGCGGGAGCGAGACGGCGGTGGTTCAAACGATGGCTCAGCGATATCGCCACGCTGGCAGAGGGAAAACGGTCGCTATCGGTGCATGGCCTATACCGCGGCCCGTCCCTTGGTGCGCGAGAAGCCCCGTTACGTCGATGTGACCATCGACGGGGTCGGTAAGCAGAGGGTCTGGTTCTGAACATGCCCGTCGCTTTCGTGGATCTTGCGCAGACCTGTGCACCCGTCGTTGCATCGCAGACCCTTGCGGGCGTCGTCAGCCTCGAGAGCCGGTTCGCGCCGTTCAACATCCGGATCAACAGTGGCGCTCCGCTCAAGCGTCAGCCTGACACCAAGGCCGAGGCTATCGAAGTCGCCACATCGTTGGCGGCGAAGCGCACGGATATCCAGCTGGGTCTCGGCGGGATCGGACTGGATGAACTGCAGAGACTGAACCTCTCGATATCCGACGCCTTCGATCCGTGCCTCAATCTCAAGGCCACAGCGACCTTGCTCGATGGGTACTACCGCCTAGCGGCCAAGGCGGGCGCGCACCCAGCCCGGGCCGAGCAGATCATGCTGCAATCCTATTACGGACGTGACGATCCATCTGTCGGAGCCATGGTCAGCTACGACGATCAGGTGCATCGCGAAATCAAGCGGCTCGGTCCGACGATGGCCAAGTTGACGATCAGCGACACGGGGGAGAGGAAGGAGACCGACGTTCCCACTGAGGTTCCCCAGGCAGATGTCGTCGCCGAAGTGGTGGCGGAAAACTCCGCAGGGAAAACAGCCCCGATCTCCGACACGCCGACATGGGATGTCTTCAAGACCCGACGCCGTTCGTCCGTCCTGGTGTTTCAGGGCAATCAAATGGAGCAGAGTGAATGACAATACCTTCTCGAATCCGACCCGTTTTCGCTTCGTCCATGATGGCCGCTGCCATCGTGGTTATGATGGTCGAACCCGCTTTCGCGCAGGCCGCCGGCATTGAATCCGTGCTGCAGAACATAGTGACAATGCTGACGGGCAACATCGCCAAGCTTCTGGCTGTCATCGCGGTCATCGTCATCTGCATCGCGTGGATGTTTGGCTATATGGACCTGAGGCGCGCAGGCTTCTGGATTATCGGCATCGGCGGAATCTTCGGGGCCACCGAACTCGTAAACACCATCGTCGGTGGCTGAAGATGTCGGGCAACGGAGCGGTTCTCGAAGAAGACACGCTGTTCATCGCGTGCACGCGGCCGGCGATGATCGCCGGCGTGACGATGGAGGCGATGGGCTTCAACATCATGCTCACGACGATCCTCTATATCGTCGCAGGGTCTATCGCCTACTTGGCTGTCGGCGTCGTCTTCCACCTCATCTTCCGCGCCCTGGTGAAGCACGATCACAACATGTTCCGCATCCTGCTCGCCTGGGTCGAGACGCGCGGCCGATCGCGTAACAGCGCCTATTGGGGCGGAGCAACACTCTCGCCTCTCAGACTGGCCCGCCGCTTTGACGAAAGGGATATTGGATATGCCTAGTATCGCCACCCTCAGATCCCGCGAGCTTTCTCCCGAGGCCTTCATTCCCTACGTTCGACACATCGATGAGACGACCATTGCCCTCGACTCCCGAAGCCTGATGGTTATGATTGCCCTCGAAGGCGTCTCATTCGAAACCGCTGATGTCCTTGACCTCAACGCGCTCCATCGGGATCTCAACACGCTTTACCGAAACATCGCCGATGAGCGGCTTGCCCTTTGGACGCACCTGATCCGCCGCAGGGACAGCGACTATCCCGATGGGACGTTTGCAACGCCATTCTCCGCCGCGCTGAATGAAAAATACCGCGAGCGCATGGTGCGCGAGGACCTGTTCCGCAACGATCTTTATCTGACCGTCCTCTGGTCACCGGCCCGCGACCCGGCCGACAAGGCGGCTAAACTGCTGTCGCGCCTCCGGCGGGCCAGGCACGATGGTTTTGAGCTCGACGAAGAAGCACTCAAACAACTTCAGGACAAGGTCCTCGATATCGCCGCTGGCCTGAAGCGTTTCGAACCGCGCGTGCTCTCGCTGCACGACCAGGACGGCATGCTGTTCTCCGAGCCGAGCGAGGTCTTGCATCAGATCGTTGGCGGAAGGCGCGAGCGAGTGCCGCTGACGGAGGGCCGCATCGCCTCGGCGATCTACTCCGACCGCGTCATAATCGGGCGCGAGACAATCGAAATTCGGCATGAGGCGGCAACCCGGTTCGCTGGCATGCTGAGTTTCAAGGAATACCCGGCCCGCACAAGGACCGGTATGCTGGACGGCGTGCTGACCAGTCCGTTTGAAGTGATGCTTTCCCAATCTTTCTCCTTCGTGTCGAAGGCGGACGCTCGGGTCATCATGGGGAGAAAGCAGAACCAGATGGTCAGCAGTGGCGACAAGGCCGCTTCGCAGATCGGCGAACTCGATGATGCCATGGACGATCTGGAGTCCAACCGGTTCGTGATAGGCGAGCATCACCTGACACTGTCCGTCTTTGCGACGACAATGAAAGAACTGACCGACAATCTCGCGAAGGCTCGCGCCAGCCTGACCAATGGTGGCGCCGTCGTGGCGAGAGAGGATCTTGGTCTCGAGGCTGCCTGGTGGGCACAGCTGCCAGGCAATTTCCGCTACCGGGCGCGATCTGGCGCCATCACCTCAAAGAACTTCGCGGCCCTGTCGCCGTTTCACTCTTATCCGATCGGACGGAAGGACGGCAATGAATGGGGCCCCGCCGTCGCTCTGCTCAAGACGGCCTCAGGCTCACCCTACTACTTCAATCTCCACTACGGCGATCTCGGCAACACCTTCATGTGCGGGCCATCGGGTGCCGGCAAGACGGTGATCGTGAATTTCATGCTGTCACAGCTGGAGAAGCACGATCCGCATGTGGTGTTCTTCGACAAGGATCGCGGTGCGGACCTCTATGTCCGCGCTGCTGGAGGCACCTACCTTCCGCTGAAGAATGGTGTCCCCACCGGCTGCGCTCCCCTCAAGGCCCTCGACCTGACACCTGAAAACAAAGTCTTTCTGGCGCGTTGGGTCGGTAAGCTTGTGGGATCCGGGACGCGAGAACTGACGGTTACAGAACTCCGCGACATCTCCGGCGCGATCGATGGCCTTGCTGACCTGCCTGTGGACCGCCGGACGATCGGAGCACTGCGGACCTTTCTCAACAACACCGATCCCGAAGGGATCGCCGCCAGGCTTCGCCGGTGGGAGAGGGGAGGGCCGCTTGGCTGGGTCTTCGACAATGTCATCGAGGATATCGGATTTGGCGATTTCGGAGGGTCAGGCAAGTTCATTGGCTACGACATGACCGATTTCCTCGACAACGAGGAAATCCGCACGCCGCTGATGGCCTATCTCTTCCACCGCGTCGAGCAACTGATCGATGGCCGTCGGATCATCATCGTCATTGACGAATTCTGGAAGGCGCTTCAGGACGAAGGGTTCCGCGATTTGGCGCAGAATAAGCTGAAGACCATTCGCAAGCAGAACGGCTTGATGCTGTTCGCCACGCAGAGCCCGCGCGACGCGCTGATCTCGCCGATCGCGCACACTATCATCGAGCAATGCCCGACACAGATATTCCTCCCCAATTCACGCGGCAGCCATGCCGACTACGTCGACGGTTTCAAGCTCACGGAGCGGGAATACGAATTAATTGCACGTGAGCTTTCTGTCGAAAGCCGAAGGTTCGTATTGAAGCAGGGACACAACAGCGTCGTCGCCGAACTCGACCTCAACGGTTTTGACGACGAACTCGCCATCCTTTCCGGACGGACCGCCAATGTTGAGATCCTCGACGCGATCCGCGCGGAGGTCGGGAATGACGTCAAGGACTGGCTACCCATTTTCCAACAGCGAAGGAGTGCAAGCTGATGGCTTCCCATCGACTAAAGGGCGCAATGGTCGCAACAGTGCTTATCTTTTTCGCCGAAGGCGCAGCTGGGCAGGGGATTCCGGTCATTGATCAGACGGCTATCGCAAAGCAGATCGAAAGTATCGCGCAGCTGAAGTCGCAACTTGACGCCCTCAACCAGCAGATCGAACAGGCGCAGCAGCTTTATGGCTCGCTCAACAAGCTAACCGATATGGCGGATGTCGCCAGCGTTCTTAACGATCCCGCGATCCGCAAGGCGCTTCCGTCCGATTTCGCCGCCATCGAGGGGTTGCTTAAAGGCAATGGCACCGGCGTGTTCGGAGATTCCGCCTCGAAATTCCTGGACAGTAACTCGACCTACCGCACCAGTGCCGATGATTTCTACGCCAAGGAATTGTCGCGTATTCAGAGCCAGAATGCGGGTCAGATGAGCCTGGGTCAGCAGATCTACGATGCTGCGACCAAGCGCATCGACGGAATCGATCAACTCCGCGAGAAGATATCGTCGGCGAGCGACTCCAAGGACATCGCGGACTTGCAGGCGCGGCTCCAGGCCGAACAGGCATTCCTTCAGACCGACGTGCTGCGGATGGAAGGGTTGCGGATGGTGCAGCAAGCACAGAGCCAAGTCGATGAACAACGGAAATCAGAGGATTGGCGCCAACGCATGGACGCCATGAAGGCGGCACTGCAGTGAGGCGGGTTCCGATTTTCCTCTCGCTGGCGCTGCTGGCAGGCTGCTCGCAGGGGGCCGAGCGAACGTACACGGTCGAAGAGTTTGTCGCCGATCCCGAGCTGCTGACCCGTACGATTTCTGATTGCCGAGACAATCCGGGTGAATTGCGCGACACGCCGAATTGCAGGAATGCGGAAGCGGCAGACGGCAGGCTCCGCCTCCAGAACATGCGCAACGCGCTGCGAGGTTGATCCGATGTACCAAGTGTTCGAATTCATCGATGGACAGTTCAAGCGACCGTTGGAGACGTTCGTCTCGGATGGAACCTCGAACATCGCCGAATGGATGACGGGGCCGCTGACGGCCGCCGTCACACTTTACGTCGTGCTCTACGGTTATCTGGTTCTACGTGGGTCTGTGCAGGAGCCCATCCTCGACTTTGCCTATCGCGCGATAAAGCTCGCAATCATCGTCATGCTGGTCAAGAACGCCGGCGAATACCAGACCTATGTAACCAACATCTTCTTCGAGGTGTTACCCAAAGAGATCGCGCAGGCCCTCAATTCAGGGGCGGCGCCGAGCGCCAGCACGTTCGACAGCCTGCTGGACAAGGGTCAGGCGTCTGCGACCGATATCTGGTCGCGCGCCTCCTGGCCGGTCGACATCGTCACCGGGGTCGGTGGCATGATGGTCATCGGCGTCAGCTTTCTCGTTGCAGGGATCGGTTATGTGGTCTCTCTCTATGCACGGTTGGCGTTGGCAATCGTGCTGGCGATCGGGCCGATCTTCATTGCGCTCGCCATGTTCCAATCGACGCGCCGGTTTACCGAGTCCTGGATCGGGCAGCTTGCGAACTTCGTGATCCTGCAGGTCCTCGTCGTCGCCGTCGGTTCGCTGCTGATTTCCTGCATCGACTCGACCTTCACCGCGATCGATAGCTACACCGACGTTCTCATGAGACCGATCGCGCTTTGCGCCATAGGCATCGCCGCCCTTTATGTTTTCTACCAGCTTCCCAGCATCGCGTCAGCCTTGGCCTCCGGTGGTGCGTCGCTGGCTTACGGCTATGGCGCTGCCCGAGATGCGCACGAAGGCATGCTGGCTCGGGGAACATCATATACCGGCCGGATGATTGGTCGCGGGGCTCGCGTTGCTGGCCGCGCGTTCGGATCAAGAAATGCCGGCGCATGACATCCGCACAAGACAATCAGAAAAGGCCTGCCTGAATGATGAAGCCTGCCCTGTTGCTCGTTCTCGCTGCCACGCTCGGCGGCTGCGCATCGCTGACATACCCGTTACCGAAGTGCGATGGCTATTCACGCCGCCCCCTGAACCGTTCGATGTGGGAATGGCAGGGAGATAGCAAACTGAAGGACCAACAACCGAACACAAGCTCCTCCACCTCCGTGACACCTTTTGCTGAGGAGACGAGGGAGCCCGCAGTCTTCGCGCACCTGGACGTCGACAGTTCTTATCGCCGTTGTGAGGGATGAGGCATGGTGACGGCAGATAATCTCAAGAGTTATTTTGACAAGGCGCGTCGTTTCGATCAGGACCGACTGATCCAGATCGAACGTTCGAACCGGATCGCCTGGTCGATCGCGATCGCGTCCGGCATTGTCGCCAGCGTATCCGTCTTTGCCATTGCGGGTCTCACGCCCCTGAAGACGGTCGAGCCCTTTGTGGTGCGCGTCGACAATTCGACAGGCATCGTCGATGTCGTGTCGGCCTTGACGGCGACGGCCGGTACCTATGACGAGGCGGTAACGAAATACTTCGCCGCCAAATATGTGCGCGCCCGCGAGGGTTATGTCTGGAGCGAGGCACAAGAAAACTTCCGTACGATCGCCCTTCTGTCGACCCAACCGGAACAGACGCGCTTTGCAGCCATGTACCGGGGCAGCAACCCGGATTCGCCTCAAAACCTCTATGGCCGGACTGCCACGGCGAAGATCGATATCGCCTCGATCTCGCTCATCAATCAGAATGTCGTCTCCGTGCGCTATATGCGCACCACGACGCGCGGCGAGGACGTTCGCACGACCCATTGGGTTGCGACCTTGACCTTCTCGTATGTCAACGCCCCGATGTCATCGACGGACCGGCTCGTGAACCCTCTCGGTTTTGTCGTCAGTGAATATCGGGCAGATCCGGAGGAGGTAAGATGATACGCAACGTGCCAATCGTCGCATTCGTCCTATTCGTTTTCATGTCACCGGCGCTCGCTCTGGAGATCCCACGCGGCGCATCGCAGGACAGCCGGGTCCGATTTGTGAACTACCAGCCGTTCAACATCACAAGAGTCGTCGGCACCTTGCGATCATCGGTACAGGTCGAATTTGCGTCTGATGAGGAGATCGCACATGTGGCGCTCGGCAACAGCGTCGCCTGGGAGGTTGCGCCGGCGGGCAACATCCTGTTCCTGAAACCGCGCGAGAACCAGCCGGTGACAAATATTTCCGTCGTGACCACGCGCCGTGATGGCTCGACGCGAAGCTACCAGATGGAATTGACAGTGCGAGACGGTTCTGTGGAAGCCGGGCAAAACACCTACTTTTATGTGAAGTTCAGATACCCCGAGGATGAAGCCGCATTTCGCCGCCAGCAGGCGGCATCAAGGGCCCTTGCGGCCCAGGCGAAGGACGCCGACAATGTGCTGGCCCTCCACGAAGCCTATGGTCCCCGAAACTGGCGCTATTCGGCTCAGGGCTCCCAGGCGCTGGAGCCGCAAAGCGTCTACGACAATGGCAAGATCACAACGTTCGCCTTCGTCGGAAACCAGGAAATGCCCGCAATCTATATGGAAAATTCGGACGGATCGGAAAGCCTCGTTCCGAAGTCGGTCGATGGCAATCTCGTCATGGTGCATGCCATCAGCCGCAAGTTCATCCTGCGGCGGGGCAAGGACGCGCTTTGCGTGTTCAACGAGGCCTACGACCGTGTCGGCATCAATCCCGATACGAACACGACGTCGCCCTCGGTAGAGCGCGTCGTGAAAACCGACAGCGCGCAATAGGGAGCGACATCCATGGCTCAAGAAGATGAAACGCGTATTCCCGGAGAGCGTGCGGAAACAGTCACCGGCCGGCGGATCGACAACAACCCACTGTTGAAGCGTGGCGCGGTCGCCATTGCGATCGTGGCGTTTGTCGGCTTTGCCCTTTGGTCCACGACGGGCAAGAAGGCAAAGGATGACAATATCCAGCCAGAACGCGTGGTTATTCGCCAGACAAATCCGTTTGAGGCCGTCAAGGAAAAGGCCGAACCGGTTCAGGTGGTCCCGGAAGTGAAGTTGCCGGCGCCCATCGTCGAACCGGTCGTGGAAGAACAGGATAAATTGCTTGATTCCGCCCGCCGCGCCCCAGTGATGGCCTTCAGCAGCGGGCAGAAAAATACGAAAGACCGACGGGAGACCGATAATCCGAATTCGTCTGATAGCAATTTCGTGCCGTTCGACAACACTATGATGGGACAAAGCCAGCAAAACAACGACCAGCAGCGTTTCGACGGTCTGCTGCGACCAACTCGGCTCGAAGGCTCGCGCGCGGGCACGCTCGGCAATCGGGACTTCATCGTGGCGATGGGGACTTCAATCCCTTGCGTGCTCGAAACGGCGTTGGCATCCGATCAACCCGGTTTTACCAGTTGCGTGATCAACCGCGATGTTCTTTCCGACAACGGCCGGGTCGTGCTGATGGAAAAGGGCACGCAGGTCGTCGGGGAATATCGGGGCGGACTACAGCGCGGGCAAAAGCGCCTCTTCGTTCTCTGGAACCGGGCAAAAACGCCGAAAGGCGTTATCGTCACGCTTGCCTCGCCGGCGACGGATGCCCTCGGACGCGCCGGCGTTGACGGCTATGTCGACACCCACTGGTGGGAGCGCTTCGGCAGCGCTCTTCTGCTTTCGATTGTTGGTGACGCGACCAGCTATGCCAGCAGCCAATTGCAGGATAGCGATGTCGATGCACAGAACACCACGAGCGCCGGCCAACAGGCGGCCGCCATCGCTGTCGAACAATCGATTAACCTACCGCCAACGCTGAACAAGCATCAGGGAGAACAGGTTTCGATCTTTGTTGCTCGCGATCTCGACTTTTCCGGAATCTATCGTCTGCGGGTGACGGAACCCAAGAACCGCATTTTCGACCGCGCGGTACTCGGAGATTTTTCGCCGCGATCGACGCTCGTGACGAAGTAGGATAGGAGATGTCGGAGGGACAGGATTCAGCTGTCGTCAGCGAGCTCTTGAAGCCGTTCTCGACATATCTTCAGGATCCCACGCTATTTGAAGTGATTGTGAATCGGCCCGGGTGGGTGCTGACAGAAGGTTCAGGCGGTTGGCGGACCCATGACAAGCCGGAACTGACCTTCGAAAAGCTCATGCGCCTCGCCCGGGCCGTAGCCAGTTTTTCTCATCAGTCGATCGATGAGACGCGCCCAATCCTGTCGGCAACGCTTCCAGGTGATGAGCGGATCCAGATCGTCATCCCCCCGGCCACGCTGAAGGACACGGTCAGCATTACAATTCGAAAGCCTTCGTCGGTGGATTTCAGCCTTGACGACCTGGAGGCAAACGGGTTCTTTGAGAGAACCCGCGCAGCGTCTCATGGTCCATCCTCCCGGGATGCGGAACTGACCGAAATCTACCGTGCCGGCCGCTTCAAGGAATTCCTGCGCCAGGCAGTCATCGCCCGCAAGAACATCATTATTTCCGGCGCGACCGGTTCCGCCAAAACCACACTTTCGAAAGCACTCATCAAACATATTCCCGAAGCCGAGAGGATCATCTCGATCGAAGACACGCCTGAACTGGTGATCCCGCAGCCAAATCACGTGCGGCTATTCTACTCAAAGGGCGGGCAAGGACTTTCCCGTGTGGGGCCGCGTGAGCTGCTGGAGTCATGTCTGCGCATGCGGCCAGACCGAATCCTGCTACAGGAGCTTCGCGACGGAACTGCGTTCTATTACATCCGCAATGTCAATTCCGGCCACCCCGGTTCGATAACGACGGTCCATGCCAATTCGGCGGAACTTGCCTTCGAGCAGTTAGCGCTCCTGGTAAAGGAATCCGAGGGCGGCAGCGGTCTTGACCGTGCTGACATTCTCACAATGCTACAAGCAGGCATCGATGTCGTGGCGCAATGCAAGCGAGAGAATGGGAATTTTCGTCTTTCAGAGGTGTATTATCGCCCTGCAGGGTATCGAGAGACTCATGCCTCAAGAAACTCGGCCTTTTTGAGGGCAATTCCGTCCATCGAAGCGGACATGCCGTAGACAGAGAACAATGAGCACGTTGTTGCCAGCTTGTCGACTGCAATGCCAAACGGAATGCGCTGGTTCTTCGTACGGGCAATTTTTCACTTCGCCCGACAACGTCCTCCCAATAAAGTCGGCATCAGTTCAGAACGGCTCACCGGTTCATTGGGTGATGCTATCAACGCCAAAAGCTTCTGGCGCGAAAGCGAAGGGAACTTGTGCATGTCACAACAAACTCTCCTGAAACGGATATCCGCAGGCGTGCTCGAGGTCGCGTATTATGAGACAGGTCCTGCGGACGGCGTTTCAACCATTCTTCTTCATGGCTTTCCATACGACGCTCATGCCTATGACGCGGTGGTGGCTAATCTTGCCGGCGCCGGCCACCGGTGCATCGTCCCATTTTTACGGGGCTATGGCCCGACCCGGTCCCTATCGCCGAATACGCCGCGTTCGGGTGAGCAGGCGGCGCTCGGCGCGGATCTGCTGTCACTCATGGACGGCCTCGGAATCGAGAGAGCGATCCTCGGAGGCTACGACTGGGGAGGTCGAGCTGCATGCATCGTTTCTGCTTTATGGCCCGAAAGAGTGATCGGCCTTGTCAGCGCCGGCACGGGCGACAACATCCAGGACATCGCCGGCGCAGCCAAGCCAGGTGCGCCGGATCAGGAGGCGCGCGACTGGTATCAATACTACTTTCACACCGACCGCGGCCGAAAAGGCCTTGAAGAGAAGCGGGCCGAGATCAGTCGATTCCTATGGACGACTTGGTCACCATCGTGGCACTTCGATGAGGGCACTATTCGCGCAAACCGCGGCCTCTTTTAACAATCCCGACTTCGTCGATGTCGTGAACCATTCCTACCGGCATCGGTACGGCGTCATTACCGGAGATCCGGCCTATGCTGAAATCGAGGCGAGACTGGCGCGCCAACCCCGCTATTACCGTTCCGAGCATCGTGGTGCTGGGCGCGAACGATGGTGTCGATCCTCCCCCGTCGAAGGACCAGGACGCCACAAGGTTTGCCGGGTTCTACGACCGGCGCGTATTGCGTGGCGTCGGGCACAACGTGCCGCAGGAAGCGCCGACCGATTTCGCGGATGCAATCCTGCAACTGCGAGCGATATGAATAGAAACCGCCAACAGATGCGCAATCGCTTGAACAGCAAGAGTGATCCCAAAGTTCGTGTTACGCCTGCAGGCCAAAGGTCTCGACGACTTCACAACTTGCCACTATTCCCGCAGGTCCTCGGTTTAACAGGGCCAGAACGGCCTCCTGGTCCAACGGGATCGTTTCTATCTTTTCGAGAACTGTGGATGACCACTCCATATCGGGGTCCGCGGTGATGTCGTTCCGCAGAGCAATCACTGCGCCCCGGGCTTCCTCAAGACTGTCAAAAAAGATTTCCGCAATGCCCGTTGGCCTCCATCGGTCCTCCGTCGGGATCCCAGCAACCGAGTAGGTGTAGAAAGTAAAAGAGGGTGGGTTTTGCAACGATTTCTCCTCGAGCATTGCTGGCGGTCCGCCCCCGCCGTTCAATACTCATTGACCCCCGGCCGCGGGGAGTTCGAAACCGTGTATCCACAGCCCTGTAGCCTTTAGTTCGAGAACCTGGACATACGCCACAGGCTCCCCGACGCTGAAGGTCAAGGAGGGGGCCTTTTGGGTAGACCCAACCATTGGATACAGGGGTTTCGACGCCCCAGAGCAGCGCGTACCGCTCCAAGGTCAGACTATGACATCCCATTGAATTTGTCCTCAATTTTTTGCCGCACCTTGGTGCCGACAGAAGGATTTGCCCTTGAGAGGGGCGGATAGCGCGGAGGGGAAAAGGTTGGTTGCCTGCGACGCAGTGGATACCGGCCGGAAGCTGAGAAGGCGGCGGGCGTGGTTGGAGGAAGAGGGGGGAAGGAGGGTTTGTGGCGGATTGAGGTTGTCGGAGAGAGGCTCCGGCCGACCCGCCACGGAGAAACGACATGGCACAGGCCATCCAGAAAATCACGCTCAACGCCGGGCGCGACATTCCCTTCAACAAACTCGTTCTCAGCCAGCAGAACGTTCGTAAAACCAATGCGGGCATCTCGATCGAGGAGCTTGCTGAGGATATTGCCCATCGTGGATTGCTGACCAGCCTCAATGTCCGCGCTGAAGTCGATGGCGACGGCAACGAGACGGGTATCTACCGGATCCCGGCGGGTGGTCGCCGTTACCGCGCTCTGGAACTCCTGGTGAACCAGAAAAAGCTGTCAAAGACGGCGGCGATCCCCTGCATCGTCAGTAAGGGCGACGCCCTCGAAGTCGAGGATTCGCTTGCCGAAAACGTCAGCCGCGTCGATCTGCACCCGCTCGACGAGTTCCGGGCCATCATGACCCTGCGCGAGCAGGGCCTGGACGAGGAAGAGATTGCCGTCCGCTTCCATATGTCGGTCGCCACGGTGAAGCAGCGTTTGCGCCTGGCCTCGGTCTCGCCGCGTCTCCTCGAGTTCTACGCCAATGACGAGATGAAGCTCGGCCAGGTAATGGCGTTTTCCATCACCAATGATCACGTTCGCCAGGAACAGGTTTGGGACACGATCTCGCGGTCGCATAACCAGGACGCCTATTATATCAGGCGGATGTTGACTGAAACCGCCGTCCGAGCCTCCGATCGTCGCGCCGTTTATGTCGGGATCGACGTCTATGAAGCAGCCGGCGGTCTCGTTATGCGTGACCTGTTCGAGCAGGACAATGGCGGATGGCTGCAGGATCCGGCGCTGCTCGAGCAGCTCGTCCTCGAAAAGCTGACCGCTGAGGCGGAAACGCTGAAGGCGCATGAAGGCTGGAAGTGGGTAGAAGCCGCGTTCGACTTTCCCTACGGTCACACCTCGGGTCTTCGCCGCTTCTACGGCGAGCGGGTCGAATACAGCGAGGAGGAACTTGCGCGGCATGATGCGCTCAAGGCAGAATACGACAAGCTTGATGCGGAGTATGCTGAGGCGGAGAGTTATTCCGAGGAGACCGAGGCGCGACTTGAGGAACTCGGCAATGCGCTGGATGCCCTCAACGACCGGCCCTACGTCTTCGACAGGGAAGACGTCGCCCGCGGCGGCGCCTTCATCTCGCTTGGTGCCGATGGTGAGCCCAGGCTCGAACGCGGTTTCGTCCGGCCCGAAGACGAACCTGTCGCAGAGCCGCAAACCGGTGTTGACGATTATGGCGACGGTGATGTCCAAGGCGAGACTGAGACTGGGCCGACGTCGGCAAATCGCGGCATCTCGGTCAACGGCAAGCCCGTCGGCATCGAGGAACCGGAGGAAGACGACGGCAAGGTTCGTCCGCTTTCCGATCGCGTCATCGAGGATCTAACGGCCGCTCGCACCGTTGCGCTGCGCAACGCGCTGGCGAACGATCCGGTGATGGCTTTCATCGCTGCCCTGCATGTCGCGGTCCTCAAAATCTTCTACCGATACGGAGCGGACTCGTGCCTGGAGATCACGCTTCAGCACACCGCGTTCAGCCAGACGCAGGGGCTTGGCGATACGATCTGGGCAAAGGAGATCGAACAACGGCAGGAATCCTGGGGCTATGACCTTCCCGGCAACGCCGACGAGGTCTGGAACTACCTGATCGCGCTCGACCAGGATAGCCGCATGGCGCTGTTTGCCCATTGCGTCTCCTTGTCAGTGAACACCACCGTGCAAGGGTGGAACCGGCGGACAAAGGAAACGGCTCACGCCATGCAGCTTGCCCATTCGCTCGGCTTTGGCATGGTCGCGGCCGGTTGGACGCCGACGGTCGACAACTATCTCGGCCGCGTCACCAAGGCGCATATCCTGCAGGCGGTCCGCGAAGCGAAGGGCGAGCAGTCGACGCAACTGATCGATCATCTCAAAAAGCCAGACATGGCGCGTGAGGCTGCCCGGCTCCTCGAAGGCAGCGGATGGCTCCCTGAAGTGCTGCGGCTCCCCGTCGATCGGATTCCCGCGGAGGCAGGGCTCGATGCTGTGCTCGAGGACGCGGTTGTCGAGGACGATACCACTCAGGCCGCCGACTTTGATCTTCCGGCCTTCCTGACGGTTGATGAGGAAGCCGAGGGAGCGGCTACCGACTCGATCGACGGTGAGCATCTCCAAGCCGCCGAATAAGGCCCCCAGACCTTTACTCACGAAGCCCGGCCCCTGCGCCGGGCTTCTCTGTTTTCAGGAGCACCGTCATGCCTGCCTATACGATCGAAACGACCTACACCTTGCCGATATTCCGGCATGCGACCTATTTCGCCGACACGCCAGAGGCTGCCTGCAAGGCGGCCACTAGCGACGACAACTGGGAGTCCTCGAAAAAGGACCACGACTCTTCCGGCGAGATCCATGTGACCGGCGTCTGGGAGGGTGAGAACACTGCCTATGCCGGATCGCCCATCACAATTCCATCGGAGTTTGATGAATCCGTTCAGCGCCGGGCTCACCACTTCGAAATCCTGCTCGGTCTATTGAAGATACTATTTCACGACGTCCAGGCCGCGCGATCTCCGTCAGGCGACTGGCTCGCGAAATCGTCCTGGGCGATAGCGCGGGGCGAGGCTATCCTCGCTTACGCACCCGATCCCGCCGAGCCGGCCGATGCGCCAAAGCCAAGTCATATCCTTGCACGTTTAGAGGAAGAGCGCGTGCGCAGCGCGATCGTTGCCGTCCTTGAGGTCGACCGAGACTTCGATGGCCTTTCGCCGGCATCGGTGAGCGATGCGGAGATCCAATCGGCTTGTGCGTCCGTCGTAACCGCGATGGACCTCTCCGATGCTGTGAGCAATGCCGAGTTTCACGCGGCGATGGCAGCAATCCGGGCGGCGCACCGTCGCCTCCATGAAGGTTAAGTCCTTTCCGATCCCTCTGACCTTCGCACCCGGTCCGCTATCCATTCAACCCAGCCCAGCCTCCTTCCTGCGTGCACCAGAAGTAGGAGGCGGCTGCGGCCAGCCCAAAGGGAAGAGTAGGGCCGGTGAGAGGGGTGAGCCGGGCGATGGAGAGAGGGTGCCCGGCCAGAAACCTGTTTCCTCTCTGGAGAAAGATCGATGTCGATATCCGAACTCACACCTCAAACTGCTTCTATCGTCTCCGACGAACGCCGCCTGAATTTCTTGCCCACGCTGTTCGGGCGCTCGCTCCTGATCATTGGCGAGAACGCGGTCTACAGCCTCATGGAGCGGCTCAGCCCCCTCGATTATGGTGGCGGGTTCTGGGATTTCTACGAACACGAGGAAAAGCCGCTGTTCCTGGCTCCGAGATCCAAATCGCGTTTCAGGATCACCGGCGAGATCACCGGGTTTCAGGGGGAAGTCTCGGCGGAGGCCGCCGGGATTATCGCCACGCTCTTTGCGTTCTCGCATCTCTCCTTCCAGTATCAATCCGAGCATCTCTCGGAAGGGTACGGCCGCCTCTACGCCTATGCGGCCGACCACGCCGAGGCCGCAGAAATCTTTGAGGCGATCGATTGATCACTAGCCTCCCGTCGCCCTCGGGCGGCTCGCTTGTCTGTTCCGACCACATTGCCTTGGAAGTCAAGGTTTGCGGTCTCAATCCATCGTCCATCTCACCAGCCCGGTCGGCGCAAGAGCGCTCAACCGGGTTTTTCATGTCAGGAGACTTCATCATGAACACCGTGATTTCCGATCCGCGACCGATATCCGCCGGTTTTAAAGTCGACATATCCCGCGGCGAACGCATCGGCCGCGTTTCGTCGGAATGGTTTTCGCGTCCCGACGACGAGCGTTATCTGTCGCTTTCCGATCTGCACCATGCCGTCAGCGCCAGGACGGAACGCGCCCGCGTTCGCACGGTCGAGACGTCCGAGATCCGCGTCGAAGCAACCCGAGACAATGCCGAACGCTTGTCCCTGATCGTTCCCGGCGGACGTGAACCGGTCGCGCCAACGCACTGGAGTTACGGGCAGCTCTGCAGCCTGGTTGGCGCACCTGCGAGCTATATGCGCCAGCTGCCAGCACCGCTGGCGGCGATCAATCTGCAGCACGGGCTTCTCAATCATAACGCCGAACTGGTCAAGACGCTCGAGATGGACGACGGTCGCGTGGAGTTGCGTGCGGTCACCGGTCCCGAATACGGGCGGATCTGGGACAGGGATTTGATCGCGGCCATTATGAACATTGCTGGCAATGGCACGGGCGATACGATCTGGAAGGTTCCGGGTTTGCTCGACTGGTCTACGATGACCCACAATCCTTTCGTCGACATCACGAAGGATACGACGACGCTGTACGCCAGCGATCGCGACGTCTTCGTCTTTCTCTGCGATGACACGCATCCGATCGAAGCCGGGCGACTACCGAACGGCGAGCCTGATTTGTATTTTCGCGGTTTCTATGCCTGGAACAGCGAGGTCGGCTCGAAAACGCTTGGGATCGCCAGCTTCTACCTGCGAGCCGTGTGCGCCAACAGGAATCTCTGGGGGACCGAAAATTTCGAGGAAATCACCATTCGCCACTCGAAATTTGCCGCCCAGCGCTTCGCCCACGAAGCCGCACCGGCGCTGACGACCTTCGCCAACTCCTCGCCCGCACCCTTCATCGCCGGCATACGTGCCGCCCGTGAACGCATCGTCGCCCGAAACGAGGAGGATCGCTCCGAGTTCCTGCGCAAGCGCGGCTTCTCAAAGGCCGAAACCGGCAAGATCATCGAGACCGTTCTTTCCGAGGAGGGAAGACCACCGGAGTCGATTTTTGACTTTGTGCAGGGCATCACCGCCCTTGCGCGGGGAAAGTCGCATCAGGACAGCCGGCTCGAGCTTGAAGGCAAGGCGAAGAGACTGCTCGAAAGCGCGGCCTGATGACGTCCCTGACCACCCATACTCATCCACGCTTTCATCGCCCGGCCATCGCGCCGGGTTTTCCCGTTCCCGGAAAGGAAACATCATGACCACGCTTGAAACGAGGATCCACAGCCATCCGCCCCTTCCCCTGGCAGACATCAGCCTGCTCGAAATGCTGATCCTCACCAATGTGCTCGAGTGCAGCGAAACCGAAGAGGGTCTTGTCCTGTTCACGGATGTCGGACCGACCAATCCGATCCGTGTGCCGCGCGGCGAGCTGGTCGCCGCGTTTGGTGCCTCAGCGAAGAATGCCAAGGATCCGGTCAACGTCTTCATCGCCGACCGTGTGCTCGCTCTTCTACCGGCAGGCGGCAACGTGGTCGAGGACGATGTGATGGTTGACATCGACCTTAGCCAATTCCAGTGGCAGTTTGTGGTGCAGGGTATCGTCGCGCGAACACCGGATCTACACGAGGTCGTGGTAATCCAATGGACGAACCACCCCTCGCAACGTCCGGAGAGTTTTGGCGCCAGCGTTTCGCTGATCACCGCCAAGGCGATCTATCACGCGACGAGTGAGGATATTCTCGACCGGTTCCGGCTTCAGGAAAAAGGCCTCCGGCCTGCAGCATCGTCGGTTCCGTCTCGCCAAGACAACGCGGCTCTGGCCGGTACCGCTGCAAGCCCCACGTTCACGGTGCAAGAGATCGAGACCGCTCTGTGCCTCTGGGAGGCGATGCTTTATTTCCGCGGTCTGCATCAGGATGAACGGCTGGTCCCGGACACCATCGCCCGCATGTCGGAACTGTGGGATGCCGTCGGATGGCAGGGGATGCGGTCCCAGGTCCGCGAGATCGTCCCCCTCGCACTCGCCGTCTATGACGACATCTGCGAGGAGCTTGAGGAAGAGGGGTTCACCTTCGATTTCGATTTCGCCCCGGCATTTGTCGAAACCCTTTGCTGGTCCGAGGACGTGGCGTCCCACGAAGGCGAACCGGAAGAGTTCCGTGAAGATGTGATGGCAGCCGTCAGGCGCCATCGGCAGGATGTCGTCGCGCGGCATAGGCCGAGCGCCGACCCGGCTTCATGTCATGTCGACCGTTGAGGAAACGCGTTGGCGGCCGAGCCGCGGCGTTCGCGGATCAGGGAAGCCGCGGGATTTCGCCCTCCGCGACCCGCCAGACCCAGGCCGTGATCTCCGGCCTCGTCTCGATCATCTCCGCAAGCGCCTGTTCATAATCCTCTCCGGCGCTCGGGGGAACGATGAACATGGCGACTGGGGCCGGTTTCTGCTCCGGCAGTGTCACCGACACGATCGGCGCATCGCGTGGCAAGTTGAACCGCAAACCCTTGACGCTCTTTCGCTTGAGGTGACCGAGCTTCTCCAGAAGCCGAAGCTCGTGAATATCCTCGAAGGGCAGCCAGTGCTCGTTGACCACCATCAGCGACACTTCTTCGACCGCCGCAATGCCGGCGGTCGAGACGCCGAAAGTGGCGATGACGATCAGGTGGAATGCTTCGTTCGAGCGCCACAGTTCAAGCTCGACTTCATGGCGCGCGGCGAGCCGGCGCCAGGCGCCCTCCTCGATCATCATCGGAAAAGGCATGTGCCGCACGCCGATCCTCTGGCCCTCGCGCGCGGCGGAAAACTCCTTCACTTCCGCCACGATCATCATCAGCTTGCGTGGACCCGAACCGGCTGCCTGCACGCCCTTGAGCACCGCGGCGCGCCGGGCGGCGATCCCATCCTTGTCGTCGGAATGAAACACCTCCGGCACGAAGAGCATGTCGGCCAAAGTCATGCCCCTGGCCGTCATTTGCCCGGCGGCGTTCAGAAGGCTTGTTCGCACCCGGCCCCAGCCACGTCTGCCGGCCCAGGTCGAACGCCACTCCGTCAGTTCGCCCGCCTCCCAGAGATAATGCAGCATCGCCCGCAACGACAATTTCTTCGGCTCGCTGCGAATGCCGTGTTCGGAGGCTTCGCTTGCCGCACCGGGCGCAGACCGAGCCCCGCGCTTCGTCAGTGAGAAATCCAGTTTCAGGTCGGCCTTGCCGTTCGCATCGATCTGGATAGCGTTTCCGATGAGCGGCCCCAGGCCGGAAAGCTCGTAAGGAGGCTCATAGGAGGGGCATCCGGGATCATGATCCCGACCCGATAGCGGCATCCGTTTGATGAGATACTGGTCGTCGACCTTGGCGATGTACATCGGCACGGAGGGTTCTTTGCACACGCACATCGGGCGAAGCCGTTGCTCGTAGGCTTGCGGAAGGAATGCTCGCAATTCAGGCGACGACTCTTCCATTGCCCGACCATCGATTGTGAATTCTCGCACCTGTGCTCTCCCGTTCGGATCTCGAAGCTACGCGACTACCAGGAATTTTACTATCTAAAAATAGTCAGTAAAGTGCCGCGGTTCCAACGACCTCGGCCTGGAGCAGAGCATTCGCCGCCGCGCGACATGTGCGAGCGCCACGGAGAGATCGACGGTCATCGGCATTTCGAATCCCTTCGCCCGGCCCATGTCGGACCCATTCCGCCAGGAGGATAAAATGACAATACCCAACCATGCCAGGAGCAATTTCCACACCCTCTTTCGCGCAGCCGCAGACGGTAACCTCGCCCTGATGGAATGCCTGGATTCCCGGAAAAGCGAACCTCGTTATGTCCTGTGCGCTGTCGGGCACGACGGGACAGACCGGTGTTCACACCGTTTGGACATCTCGCCGACGGCAACCCCTACGACGCTTATTTGCCGCCCGATCCTGACAACCCTCAAGGTTTTCTGGTGCTGGCTCAGGCTCGATCCGAAAGCCGCTTGCCAGCCGCCGAGGACAGGGGAGCGAGCAATGCGGACCAGGCGTAAACCTCGGCCGGGAGAACAGCCGAACTATCTCGTCACTCCCTCTACGCGGCAGAGCTTGAGGCGCCCGACCCCGGCAATTATCGTTCGACAACTTCCGGTGCGCCGGATGTCGCGGCACTCGTCCATCCCGGCATGGTGATCCGCACGTCGTACGGTACGGGCGGAACGGTGATCGGGGTTGAAGGCCCCTATGTCCATCTCGCATCCGATGGCAGGGAGCATCCGCATTTCACGATCGTCTACGTGCCTTCCGAACGGGTTTGCCGGCACGGCAAGCTCGATCACAACTGGATCAACGAATGCGTTGCTGTTGACGGCCGGATCCTGAAGCTTCTCGAAGTCAATCTCGACGAGGTCTTTATCGAAGATGCGGACACCGGCCGCAGCTGACGCTCCGAGGAGACCCACCACCAATCTTCCTTCCAACCAGGCCCGGTGCTCCGAAGAGTGCCGGCCTTTTCGCGTTTCAGGAGAGCATCATGGCCATGCCTGCACTCGACTGCCCCAGCCCGGCTTCTGCGCCGGTCGCAGCAGTATTCCTCAATTTCCGTTCCCAGATCGTTCGCCCGTCTGTTTCGCCATCGTCTGTTGGGACGGCCCGGGCGATACCCTCTACGCCTTTTGAGGACCGCGACGCTTTCGAACATCAACGCGCCACGGCCGAGAGACATTTCGTCCATGTCCATGAGCTGTCGGCCAAGGAAGCGGCCGAATGGATCGCAGCCGGCTGCAAGGCCGTCCTGCACGAGGTATCGGTCGCTGGCGTTGCGGCATTCGAAAGCCTGAAACTCGCGCCGGCCGAAGCCGGGCGACGGCCTCCTTGATCGCCCAGAGGCAGAGAGGGGCAGGAAAAGGGTGGTCTGCCGGGGCTTGGAGAGCGTCCGGGCGGGCCTATCCTTTTCGCTCTCGACAGGGTTTCCCATGAACATCGCCCCTTCCCACATCGCAAACGCAACTACCACCGCGTCCCTTGCTTCCGCCGATAGCGCCAGCCGAGCAGACAAACTCTTCCGTTCCGGTGAAGCGCTTCTGAAGTCTCTCGAAGATGGCCATCCGATCGGCGCAGCCGATCTCCGCACTGTTCTGACGGACATCTTCGGCGGTTCGGATGCAGAGGGCTTTTGGTCATGGAAAGATGCCTACGAGGCGACCGAAGTCGCTCAGGTCCTGTTTCTGCGCAAGTTCGGCGCGGCTATCACCGCCCACGCAAATCCACCGCAGGCAACGCTGGCAATGCTGACCAAGTTGGCGGGTTTGATCCCGACCCACACGCGGCGCTCCGAGGAAAGCCAACAACTCCAGCAATTTTCGACGCCGGTACCATTGGCGTATATCGCGGCCCGTGCCGCCGGCATCGTGGCTGATGATACCGTACTCGAACCCTCCGCCGGAACCGGCCAGGTGGCGATCTTCGCCGAACTCGCACATGCGCGCCTGTCTCTCAACGAATATGCGCCCCTCCGCCACGGCCTCCTGCAGCTGCTCTTCCCCGGGTCGGCCGTATCGCAGCATGATGCCGCCCACATCGATGACTATCTCGATCGTTCTATCCGCCCCACCGTCGTCTTGATGAACCCGCCTTTTTCCGCCGGCGTTCATGTCGAAGGGCGTATCGCAGACGCCGCATGGCGTCATCTCGCCTCCGCCTTCGCACGACTTGCCCCCGGCGGACGACTGGTTGCGATCACCGGCTCAAGCCTCTCTCCCGATAGTCTCACATGGCGCGACGCCTTCGTCCGTCTGCAGGAGCGTGGCACGGTCCTGTTCAGCGCCGCGATTGATGGCTCCGTTTATGCCCGGCACGGCACGACGATGGAGACCCGCCTGACCGTGATCGACAAGATCGCTCCCGCCGATCCGACGCATCTCATCACCTTACACGGCATCGCCCCCGATCTTGAGACCCTGCTGACGTGGATTTCGAGCCTGCCGCCTCGCTCGCCATCGCCCGCGTCGAACTCCATCGGCGCTCCATTCAACGGAACCAACAGCGCCCGCGCGGCGAAGATGGCCGCCCGAAACACATCTACGCCCGCTACCGGATCGGCACCAATCGGGCGTCCTCTCTCCGCTGCTCGCGCGCCGCGCCCTGTTTCCGCACTGTCCCCACGCGTCGATGATACCGTGGTGGAGCTCTCCTACGAACTCAGCGATGCGGCAGCGATGACCCGCCGCGACGTCACTGAGGGCATCTACGAGCCTTATCGGCTGCAGGCGATCAGCATTCCGGACGCAAAACCGCATCCGGACAAGCTCGTCGAATCCGTCGCGATGGCATCGGTCGCGCTGCCCAAGCCGAGCTATCGCCCGCACCTGCCGAAGCGCGTCATCACCAGCGGCGACCTTTCAGACGCGCAGCTTGAAAGCGTGATTTATGCTGGCGAAGCGCATTCGGGCTACCTCGCCGGTCACTGGTCCGTTGACGCCAGTTACGACAACCTCAAAGCCGTCAAACCGGAGGATGAGGGGTCTGTCCAATTTCGCCGGGGCTGGTTTTTGGGGGATGGCACAGGTGCAGGCAAAGGTCGGCAGGCTGCCGGTATCATCCTCGACAATTGGCTCAAGGGTCGCCGCCGCCATCTGTGGATTTCCAAATCCGAGACACTGATCGACGACGCCCAGCGCGACTGGGCAGCACTCGGCCAAGAGAAGCTGCTGGTCACGCCGTTGTCCCGCTTCCGCCAGGGCAAACCGATCAAGCTCGACGAGGGAATCCTGTTCGTCACGTTTGCGACGTTGCGCACGGATGAGCGCGAGGGAAAGCGATCGCGTGTCCAGCAAATCGTCGACTGGCTCGGTCAAGAGGCGGTCAGCGGCGAAGCCGCGCCAGGGGCCGCAAAAGGTTTCGATGGGGTGATCATCTTTGACGAGGGCCACTCGATGGCCAACGCTGCCGGCGGCAAGTCCGAACGCGGCGAAAAATCTGCCTCGCAGCAGGGCCGTGCCGGCCTCCGCCTGCAGCGCGCGCTTCCCGATGCCCGCGTCGTCTATGTCTCCGCCACCGGCGCTTCGGAGGTAGAGTCGCTGGCCTATGCCGAGCGCCTCGGCCTTTGGGGCGGCACGGATTTCCCCTTTTCGACGCGATCGGAGTTCATCGCCGCGATCGAAGACGGCGGCGTCGCGACCATGGAAGTGCTCGCTCGCGATCTCAAGGCGATGGGCCTCTACGCCTCGCGCTCCCTTTCCTTCGAGGGTGTGGAATATGACATCCTCGAACACGAGCTGACCGAGGAACAGGTTCGCATCTACGATTCCTATGCCGAAGCGTTCCAGGTCATTCACAACAATCTAAACGCTGCGCTCGAGGCCTCCGGTATTAGCAGCAGCAAGGGAACGCTCAACAAAAACGCCAAAGCCGCCGCCCGCTCCGCCTTCGAAAGCTCGAAGCAGCGTTTCTTCAATCATCTGCTGACCTCCATGAAGACGCCAGCGCTGATCGACGCGACGATCAGGGACGTGGCGGAGGGGCATGCAGCGATCGTCCAGATCATATCGACCGGCCAGTCCCTGACCGAACGCCGGCTCGCGGAAATACCGACAGAGGAGTGGGGCGATATCCAGGTTGATGTCACGCCGCGCGAGATCGTTTCGGAATATCTCAACCACTCCTTCCCGACCCAGCTCTTCGAAGAATACTCCGACGCGGAAGGCAACCTCCTGTCGCGGCCGGTTTATGACGCCAACGGCAATCCGCTGCTGTGCCGCGAAGCGGTCGAGCGCCGTGACGCATTGCTCGAGCGGCTCGGCAGCCTGCCAGCGATCCCGACCGCGCTCGATCAGATCGTCCAGCACTTCGGCAGTACCCAAGTCGCTGAGATCACAGGCCGCACCCGCCGCATCGTCCGCCGCGACGACAGCGGCACGATCGACCGGTTCGCCGTCGAGAGCCGGCCGGGTAGCGCCAATCTCGACGAGACCCGCGCGTTCATGGATGATGAGAAGCCGATCCTGATCTTTTCCGAGGCAGGCGGCACGGGCCGTTCCTACCATGCCGATCTCGGCGCGAAGAACCAGCGCCTGCGTCTTCACAATCTCCTCGAAGCCGGATGGCGCGCCGACGTCGCCATCCAGGGCCTCGGGCGCAGCCATCGCACCAACCAGGCGCAGCCGCCCCGGTTCAGGATGATTGCCACCAACGTCAAGGCGGAGCGGCGCTTCCTGTCAACGATAGCCCGGCGTCTCGACACTCTTGGCGCCATCACCCGCGGGCAGCGCCAGACAGGTGGACAGGGGATGTTCCGCTCGGAGGACAATCTCGAATCCCAATATGCCCGCGATGCGCTCCGGCAGTTCTACAAGCTGATCCACAGCGGCGGGGTCGCCGGATGCTCGCTGGAAAAATTCGAGACGATCACTGGCCTGTCGCTGACTGCGGAAGAGGGCGGTCTCAAGGACGAACTGCCGCCGATCCATACCTTCCTCAACCGGATGCTGGCGCTTACCATCGCCATGCAGAACCTGTTGTTCGACGCCTTCGAGCAATTGCTGGCCGCCCGCATCGAGGGCGCGATCGCGGCCGGCGTCTATGACAAAGGGCTTGAGACCCTGACGGCGGACCGCATGACGGTGAAGGCCAGACAACTGGTCTACACCCATCCTGTCACTGGGGCGCAGTCCCATCTGCTGACAATCGAACGCATGGATCGCAACAAGCCGATGTTACTTGCCGATGCCTTGGGACTCCCCGCGCGCGACCCACGGGCAAAGCTGTTGGTCAACGGCAAGTCCGGCCGCCCAGCCGTGCAGGTTCCGACGCGCTCGGTCATGCTTGAGGACGGCTCGTTCCAGCCGCGCGTGGCGCTCATCCGACCGATGGACGAAATCCGTTTCGAGCTGCGGCAGCTCGAAGAAACGAACTGGGAAGAAGTGGATGAGCGGAGCTTTGCCGCCGCCTGGAACGCTGAAGTCGCCGATCTTCCGGAGTTTTCCCTCTCGACCATGCATGTCGTCTCGGGCCTCCTGTTGCCGATCTGGAAACTGCTGCCGCAGAATTATTGCCGGGTCTATCGGCTTGAGACGGACGAGGGCGAGCGGATCGTCGGGCGTCTGATCTCTTCGGACGGGCTTTCCCGGCTTTGCCGGAATTTCGGGCTCGATCAAACGGAAGTCGTCAGCGCCGCAGAGGTGTGGCAATCGCTGCTAGGCGGCTCCGCAGTCGTTGCACTCACCGGCAATATGACGCTGCGGCGCGTCCGGGTGATGAACGACTATCGCATCGAGCTTGCCGGCTTTACCGACGGGATGCGCGACAGGCTGAGATCCATCGGGCTGTTCTCCGAGATGATCGCCTGGAAAGTTCGGTTCTTCATCCCAGCCTCGAATGACGGACAGGCCGTGCTGTCGCGCCTCATGGAACTGCATCGCGTCATCGATGTCGCCGGACGGGGCTGACCGCCATGTTGTCAGCCTCCGAACTTGCGGACCGTCTGGCGCTCGATGCCGAGGCGGTCTGCCGCCGCTACCTCTCCGCCGGCCGCAGGGCCGGCAATTACTGGATCGTCGGCGACACCGCCAACAGCAAGGGAAAGTCCCTCTACGTTCATCTCACCGGCTCGCGAGTGGGACGGTGGACAGATGCGGCGACTGCTGAGTATGGCGACCTGCTCGACCTCGTGCGGGAGACCTGCGGGTTGATCGACTTTCGCGATGTTGCAGACGAGGCCCGGCGTTTCCTGAACGAACCACGGGTCAGCCCGGTCTCGTCCCGCAGGGACGATACCCTCGACAGCCAGCCGGCCGAAAGACCGGCCGCGGAACGTGCAAGACGCCTGTTCCGTATGACGCAGCCGCTCTCTGGCACGCTGGCCGACAGCTATCTGCGTCAGCGCGGCATCCTGCGCGCATCGTTTCATCCCACGCTCCGTTTTCATCCGTCCTGCTACTATCGTGATCTCGTCAGCGGCAGGACGAGCAGTTATCCCGCGCTGATCGCAGCGGTGACCGATCAGGCCGGCGCGATCACCGGCGTACATCGCACCTGGCTCGATCCGGACGGCGACGGCAAAGCTCGGGTCGAGGATCCCCGCCGTGCTCTCGGCGGGCTGCTCGGCAACGCCGTGCGGTTTCGCTTTCCCGACCGTGGCCCTGTTCTTGTCATGGCGGCGGGCGAAGGCCTCGAAAGCATGTTGTCGCTCTCGCATGTGATGCCCGGTATGCCGATGGTCTCGGCGTTGACGGCCAATCACCTTGCCGCATTCCGGCCGCCAACAGGGTGTCTGCGCCTCTACGTCGCTGCAGACGCGGATGCCGCCGGCCGGCATGGCATAGAGGGACTGAGCCGCCGGGCGCAGACGCTCGGCATATTGCCGCTGGTGCTCACCCCGGAACTCGGCGACTTCAACGAGGATCTGCGCCGGCTTGGACCTGATCGGGTAATCGCAAATCTCCGCGGCCAACTCGCACCGGAAGACGTCTGCGCCCTTCTTGCCG
>UCIT01000094.1 GCA_900472625.1 Hyphomicrobiales bacterium
TCTTGAAGAATGCTTCGAAATCCATGTCATGCTCCAGTATCGTGCAGGCGTTTTCCGCCCATGGACGACTGCACGTCAACCCTTTTTGCCCGATTTAGCATCAAGTGCGTCAAAAGGCCCATAGTTTTGAATTACTTTAATTTGAAATCGGATGCCTTGACCAGATCAAACCGGCATTGCGGCCATGTATGCTGCGGTTTCCGAAGCTGTCGTTACCCCAGTGCTTCCCTGATGATCTTGCGCGTCCCGATACCGACCAAAAATCGGCCGGAGGACTGGACTGCCCCTTTTTGCGCCATAGTTTGCTGACTAGGTTACGAAAAAGACAGGAATCAGGGACGGCCACCGCCCTACGGGCGACCAACCTCAGGAGTTATTGATGAAAAAGATTATTGCACTCGCCTTTATCGGCCTTTCGATCGCCAGCTGCACGCCGACCCAGCAGGGTGCGGGCATCGGCGCCGCATCCGGCGCCATCATCGGCGGCGCGGTCACGGGCAATGTTCGCGGTGCGGCTGTCGGCGCCGCCGTCGGCGGTGTGTCCGGCGCGCTGATCGGTCGGGTCTCCGAACAGCCGGGCCAGTGCTACTATCGTGATGAATACGGCCGCCGTTACATCGACGATTGCCGCGGCTAACATTGCCTCGAAAATGCCTTGGAATCCCGGGTCTCTGGCCCGGGATTTTCATTTTTTTCTGCTAAATCAGCAATCAAGCGATTTAAAACGGTACACGAAAAGTGATTTTGCCGTTATGGTTGGCTCAGGCTGGGGGCTCAGAGCTTAATTCCAATGTAACCAAAAAGCGGCGGATGCAGATCAGACGGACGGCACCGAAACCGGGTAATGCGTATCGGCGAGCAGGCATCGTGACAACGGTCGCGGTGGTTACGGCATTGTCTCCGGCACTCGTGGCGGACGCCTACGCCTTCAAGCTCTTCGGAATCAATTTCTTCGGCAAGGACGATACGGACGCCAATCAGGTGCCCGATCCCATTCATTATGACGTGACGCTGACCACCGATGCCGTCGATCCCGATCTCAAGGAAGCGCTGGAAAACAGCTCGCGCCTGGTGAGCGACAAGGAACAGCCGGTGTCGGGCGACCTCGGTGTCGTGGTGAAGGCGCGCGACGATCGCGAGCGGCTGATCGCGGCACTTTACGAGAAGTCACGCTATGGCGGCGTCGTCACGATCACCGTCGATGGGCGAAACCTCGACGACCTGCCGCCCAATCCGACATTCGATCGCTCGCGCCCGGTTCCTGTCAACGTCAGCGTCGCGGCAGGCCCCGTCTTCCACGTCCGCGAGGTGCAGTTTGGCGGCGATGCGGCCAATCTCAATCCGGCGGATTACGACCTGCAATCCGGTGCTTCGGCCGGGTCGCTGACCATTATCAAGGCCGGCGACAAGATCGTCGAGCAGTTGAAGAGCGACGGCAGGCCGCTGGCAAAGCTGACGACGCGCAAGGTCGTGGCCGATCATCGCACGGATACGGTCGATATCGTTCTGGCTGCCGAGGGCGGTCCCGTCGCGCCGATCGGCACGGTCGGGGTTTCCGGTGCCAAGGCCGTGCGGTCCGATTTCATCGAGCGCTATTCCAGAATCAACAAGGGCGACCGCTATTCGCCGGAGGCGCTGCGCAAGGCCGGTGAGCGGTTGCGGGCGCTCGGGGTGTTTTCGAGTGTCACCATTCACGAGGGCGAACAGCTGGCCGGCGACGGCAGCCTGCCGATGACCATCGAGGTCTCGGAAGGCAAGCAGCGCTATCTCGGTGTCGGCGCGCAATATTCGACGATCGACGGTTTCGGCGTCAACGGCTACTGGGGCCACCGCAACCTGTTCGGCGGCGCCGAAGGATTGCGCATCGAGGGCGCCGTCGGGCGGCTCGGCGATGCAACGGCTCTGGGTGATCTCGATTTTTCGGCCGGCATCACGTTCACCAAGCCCGGCGCCTTCGTGCCGTCGGGGACGCTGATCGCGAGCATCCTCGCCAAGAGCGAAAATCCCGATGCCTATAGCGCCAAGCTGGTGACGGCGTCGCTTGGCTATTCCTACGAGCTCAACGATCAGGACACGATCACCGGTGCCGGCGAAGTGAGCTGGGAAAAAGACGACGATGCATTCGGCGACAACACCTACCTGACGTTTGCCACGCCGTTCCAGTTCGACCGCGATGCGCGTGACAACAAGCTCGACCCGACAAGCGGCTACCGGGCGATGGCGAAGATCACGCCAAGCTACGAGGCCTATAACGGCACGCTCTTTACCGCCTTCGAAGGCTCGGTTTCCGGCTATTACGGCCTTGGCGCCGAGGACCGCATCGTGCTTGCCGGCAAGCTGTCGGCCGGGTTCCTGCTGGGCGCCGACAATCTCGAGAATATTCCGGCGACGCGACGGTTCTTTGCAGGCGGCGGCGGCTCGGTGCGCGGCTACGGCTACCAGGAGATCTCGCCCTACAATGCGGCCAACGAGGCCACCGGCGGCGCGTCCTTCATGACGGCGTCGTTCGAAACCCGCGTGAAGGTCACCGACACGATCGGCATCGTGCCGTTTATCGATGTCGGGGTTGTTTCCGCCGATGTTGCGCCCGAATTCTCCGATATCAGAGCCGGGGCCGGCATCGGTCTTCGCTATGCCACGCCGTTCGGTCCGATCAGGCTTGATTTCGCCGTTCCACTCAACAAGTTCGAAGGCGGGACGGATTACGGCATCTACGCCGGTATCGGCCAGTCGTTCTAACCAGGTTCAGGCTCGCAGGTCGTTTGACCGGGAGCCTTGCAGAAAACGGGATAAGATCCGGGTCCATGCTCATGCTGACGAACATCTCCAAGTGGATTGCACGGGTTGCCGGTTATGGCGCCGGCGTTCTGGTGATCCTGCTTGCCGTGGCGATCGGCATTTTCGGCTTTACGTCCTTTGGCGCCCGCGTCGTCGTCGACAAAGTGGCCTCGATCATCTCCAACCGCGACATGACGGTTCGCGTGCTGGAGCCGCAGGGGCTGCTGACGGGTGGGCTGAGCGCCAGCCGCATCGTGCTGTCGGACACGCGCGGCACCTTCGCCGATATCGACGGCCTGTCGATCAACTGGAACCCGCTGGCTCTCCTCACCGGCCGCTTCCACGCAACCCGTGTCGAAGCCGACGCCATCCGTGTGTTGCGTAAGCCGGTGCGTACATTGCCGTCGCGGCCGCAGGTCGAGGGCGAAGAGAGCGGCGGCTTCTCGCTGCCGGTCAAGATCGACATCGATGCGATCGCGCTGCCGCAGATCAGCCTGTCGCAATCGCTGATCGGGCGGGCATTCACACTGTCGGCGGATGGCAGCATGCGCGCCGACAATACCGGCGGCGACGCCAACATTACCGTACGCCGGCACGACGTTCCGGACGCCAGACTGACCGCCGATGTCGCCTTCCTGCCTGAAAACAGTCAGCTCCGGGTCAAGGCCAAGCTCAACGAGCCGAAGGGCGGCTTGCTCGCCGGCGTGCTGGCGCTGCCCGACAACCCGGCCATGGAGATCAGTCTCGACGGCAATGGACCGATTTCGGACTGGAAGGCCAAGCTGCAGGCGTCGCTCGACGGCCAGCAGCGCGCCGCCATCGAGGCGCACCATACGCTGACGCCCGATCGGCTTCTGCATCACGTCGATATCAAGGGCGGTGGCGATCTGAGCTCGCTGATGCCGGCGGCTTTCCGGCCGCTGTTTGCCGGCCAGACCAACATCGATCTCGCCGCGAATTTCGACAATGCCGGCAAGATCGACATCCAGACCGGCAACGTGGCGACGGGTGCGGTGGTCATCGCCGCGTCGGGCACGCTCGATCCCAAGGGCAAGAACAGCCTCAACGCCAACCTGCTCGGCACCTCGGGGCCTGTGGATTTCCGCTGGCCGCTCGATGGCGGCGATGCGCGCTTCATGATCTCCGGCGTCAACCTCGCCTTGACGGGCGATGCCAAGGCGTCGCGGCTCAATCTCAGCGCCTCGCTGGACAGTGCCGTCGTGCCGCAGGCGACGATCGGCAATGTGAAGCTGACGGCCAAGAGCGATAATTTCAACCTCAACGGCCGGGCGGGCGCGGTGCAGATCCGCCTTGTGGCCGGCGACATGACCTTCGCCAATCCCGATGTGAACAGGGCGGTGCAGGGACCGGTGACGATCGCGCTGCCGCTGCAGATCTCACCGGCTTCGATCGGCTTCAATGGCGCGACGATCGAAAGCGCGTCCGCCAATGCCAGCCTCAACGGCGCCTACCAGCTGACCGACAATTCGCTGACCGGCAATGCCAAGCTGACCATCGAGCCACCGGCGATGCCGCCGGCCGTGGCGGCGCGGTTTACGGCGCCGGTGACGATCGAGACGCAGGTGGCGGGGACGATCCCGTCGAAGATCAACCTGTCGAACCTCAGCATCAAATCCGACCTCACCGTGGCCACCGGCAATGTCGTGCTCGACGGGTCGACGCTCGACGCGGCGCTAACCGGCCGGCTGGTCGATGTGCAGAAGCTGCTCGACAAGGCCAAGGGCGAGGTCGGCTACGCGCTGACGGCCAAGGGCGATCTCTCGGCGCTGGCGGTGTCTGCCAACGTCAAGGCGCCGGCGCTCGACATGGCCGGGCGCGCGATCAGCGATCTCAACGTGTCGCTCACCGGCACAGCCGATCCGAACGCGCCGAAGGCACAGCTGACGGCGACCGGCAAGATTGACGGCCAGAAGATCGATATCGGCGCCGATATCCTGCAGCAGGAGGGCGTGACATCGCTGCCGTCGATCAAGGCCAATGTCGGCAGCAACACACTGAACGGCCATGTCGCGCTTTCGCAGACGTTTGCTCCGACCGGCGCGCTGACCTTCGATCTCCCCGATCTCGGGTTGCTGGCGGCGCTTGGCGGTCAGCAGGCGGAGGGCGATCTCAAGGGCTCGCTCGACATCTCCGACGACGCCGGCAAGATCGGGTTGAAGATCGCCGCGACCGGCAGCGGCCTGAAGCAGGGCAACTTCGCGATCGTCAGCCCGAATATCGACGTCACGGTGACGGATCTGAAGGCGTTTGCCGCCACTGGTGCGATCAAGGCCGACGAAGTGGCATCGGGGACCAACAAGGTGGACAGCCTGGCGCTGAATTTCACCCAGCAGCAGAACCGCACCAATTTCAATCTCGACGGTTACTACGATGATCATCCGCTGACGGCGGCCGGCGGAGTGGAGACAAATGCCGGGACGACCCTGGTGCAGCTCCAGCGTTTTTCCGCCAAGCCGTACGATATTCCCGTCGATCTCTCGGCGCCGTCCGAACTGTCGATCAGCGGCGGCACGGTGACGCTCAACGGGCTGGGTCTTAAAACCGGCGACGGGACGGTCAGCGTCACCGGCTCGGTTGGCGAGGCGCTCGATATAGACGGCGTGATCAAGGATCTGCCGGCAAGCCTGGCGAACAGTTTCGTGCCGAATCTCGAGGCGGCGGGTGCAATCTCCGGCAAGTTTGCGGTCTCGGGCACGCCGGCCGCGCCGATCGCCGATTTCACGCTCGACTGGAAGAACGCGGCCACCAGCCAGACCAAGGGCGCCGGCCTTTCGGCGCTCGCCATCGGCGCCAGCGGCAAGTTCGCCGACAACAAGCTCGATTTCCAGACCGATCTCAGTGGCAAGGGCGGCGTGTCGCTGAAGGCTGCCGGCAATTTCGTCACCGCCGGGCCGAATGCACAGTCGTTGCAGGCCGATGCCGATATCGTCAACATTCCGGCAGGGCTGGCGAACGCCTTCGTTCCGGGTCTTAACGCCGAGGGCGCGATATCAGGCAGTGTCACCGCCTCCGGCAAGCTGCCGGCGCCGGCGCTCGATTTCAAACTGAACTGGAAGAATGCCGCGACCAGCCAGACCCGGACCGCCAAGCTCACAGGGCTCGGACTGACGGCCAGCGGCAAGCTTGAAAACAATGTGCTGAATTTCAGCGCCAATGCCGGCGGCAGCGGCGGCTTGGCGATCAACGCCGGCGGTAGCTTCGTCGTGGCCGGCAACGATGCGCAGACGCTGACGGTTGACGGCAGCCTTGCCAACATTCCGGCAGCGCTGGCCAACAGTTTCGTTGCCGATCTGGCGGCGCAGGGGATGATTTCTGGTACGTTCGGCGCCACAGGCAAGCTGCCGAAGCCGGTCGCCGACTTCCACCTCAATTGGAAGGATGCCGTCACCAGCCAGACCAAGGCTGCCGGGCTCTCCGGGCTGGCGCTTGCCGCCAATGGCAAGTTTGCCGACAACAGGCTGGATTTCGATACGGCGGTCTCGGCCAATGGCGGCATGGACGTCAAGGCGAGCGGCAACGTCATGCTTGCCGGATCCGCTGTCAGCGACCTGAAGGTGGATGCGACGCTGGCACAGGTGCCGGCGAGCCTGGCGAACGGTTTCGCCGCGGGGCTGGGGGCCAGCGGCACGATATCGGGCACGGCCTCGGCAACGGGGACGCTGCAGCAGCCGAACGCGAATTTCGACCTCGCCTGGAAGGACGTGGCGACTGCCCAAACGAAGGCGGCCAAGCTTCCCGCCATGGCATTGGCGGTGAAGGGGACTCTGGCCGACAGGGCCCTGGACTTTACCACAAAGTTGGACGGGCAGGCGGGGGCCGCTCTGCAGGCGGCGGGCAAGGTCGGGCTCGAGGGCTTCAAGCCGACAACGATCGAAGCCAATGCGACGCTCGACAATCTGCCGGCGGCGCTGGTCAGCAGTTTCGTCCCTAATCTCGATGCCGGCGGCATGATCTCGGGAACGGCAAAGGTCTCAGGCGCGCTGCCGCTTCCCTCGATCGATTTCAAGGTCAACTGGGCGAATGCGACGACGCGGCAGACCAAGAGCGCCAATCTTCCGGCGCTGGGTCTCGATGCGACGGGCCGGTTTGCCGATAACAAAATCGATTTCGATGCCAATCTCGCCAGCAACAGCAAGACGCTGCTGAAGGCGAAGGGCAATGCCGCGCTGAATGGCGCCAATGTGCAGGGCCTGTCGGTCAATGCCGATATCACAGACCTGCCGGCAAGCCTTGCCAACGGTTTCGTGCCAGGGCTGGGCGCCGAGGGGACGATTTCGGGAACGGCCAAGACTTCGGGGCCGCCTGCCAATCCTGTCATCGATTTCAATCTGGACTGGAAGAACGCGGCGACGTCGCAGACGCGAGCGTCGGGCGTCGGGGCACTGTCGGCCAATGCGGCCGGCAAGCTTGCCGACAATAAGGTCGATTTCACCGCGACGCTCAGTGGCGGCGCGGCCCTGAAGGCGACGGGCAGCTATGTCATCGCGGGCGCCAACGCGCAGACGCTCGGCGTCAAGGCCGACATCGCGAACCTCCCTGCCGGGCTTGCCAACGCCTTCGTGCCGGGACTTGCCGCCGAAGGCGCCATCACCGGAACGGTCGGCGCATCGGGCAAGCTGCCGATGCCTGACGCCGATTTCAAGCTCGACTGGCGCAACGCCGCGACCAGCCAGACCAAGGGCGCCGGCATCTCTCTGCTCTCGATCGGCGCCAACGGCAAGCTTGCCGGAGGCCGGCTGACCATCGACACCAATGTAACGGGCGATGCCGGCCTGTCGCTGAAGGGCGGCGGCAACCTCGCCATAACAGGCAACCGGGCGCTCGACCTGCGCTTCACCGGCAACCTGCCGTTCGCGGTGCTTGGAACGCAGCTGGCGGCGCAGGGGTTGACGGCCGATGGCACTGCCAACTTCAACCTGCAGGTCGGGGGCACGGCGGCCGCACCCGTGATCAATGGAACTGTTACCACCAACGGCGCCAAGATCGTCGATGTCCGCCGCAATCTGGCGATCAACAGCCTGACGGCCGATATCCGCTTCAACGGGCAGCAGGCGGTGATCTCGCGCCTCACCGGGCAACTCGCCAGCGGCGGCAGCATTTCGGTGACCGGCAATGTCGGTATCCAGCCGGCCTCGAACTTTCCGGCCAATATCGACATCAAGCTCGACAAGGCCGTCTATGTCGATGGCACGCTTGTGGTCGCCACGGTGGACGGAACGATCGGCCTGCGCGGGCCGCTCACCGCCAATCCGACACTGAATGGCAAGCTGAGGCTCGACAAGGCATCGATCACGGTGCCGGAAAAGCTGCCGACCTCGCTGCGTGAAGTCGATATCCGCCATGTGAATGCGCCGAAGGCGGTGCTGGCACAGATCCGGGACATGACGCCTGAGGGCGCGCGCGGCAAGTCGAACACGATCAATCTCGATATCCAGCTCGATGCGCCGTCGCAGATCTTCGTGCGCGGCCGCGGCATCGATGCGGAGCTCGGCGGCAGCGTAACGATCCGCGGCACGGCCTCGGTGCCCGTCGTCTCCGGCGGCTTCACCATGCGGCGCGGGCGCCTGACCATTCTGAACCGGCGGCTGGATTTCTCCGACAAGAGCCGCATTACCTTTGCCGGCGACCTGACGCCGGCGCTGCAGATGGCGGCGACCTCGACCTCGGGCACGACAACGCTGACCGTCGACGTCGCCGGGCTCGCCACCGATCCCGCCATCACCTTCTCCTCGTCGCCGGCTCTGCCGCAGGACGAGGTGCTGGCGCAGCTGATCTTCGGGCAGTCGATGTCAAAACTCTCGGCGATCCAGATCGCCCAGCTTGCCGNNCGGACGCTCGACCTCGCTGTTCCAGGGACTGCGCAACCAGCTTGGCGTCGACGACTTCGACATCAGCACCGATGCCAACGGCCAGACCAATGTCGGCGTCGGCCGCTATCTCAACGAGCGCACCTATCTGGAACTGCAGCAGAACACCAAGGATGGCGCCAAAGCGATCATCAATCTCGATGTCGGGCGTGGGGTGAAACTGCGGGGGGCTGCGGGTGCGAAT
>UCIT01000091.1 GCA_900472625.1 Hyphomicrobiales bacterium
GACCATTTTCTCGGACCCGTGATGTGAGGTTTTGCGTCCTACCCTCACACCCCGCGCCGATCCCGCCTCGCCGGCACGCCTGCCGGTGTATCCGATCACGGGACGGGGAAAGGATGGCACAGGCGCGGAAGGCGGGGAAAATCGAAGCGAAGATTTTAGCTAACTCATTGATCTCGCGCGAAAGCCGTACCCGCAACATCCCTCGTTCCTGTCCTTGTGACAGGAATCCAGCATGCCCAAGTCCTTGGGCATGGAAGACTCATCTGCCGCCCAAAAGAGATGAGTCATTCACGGCGCGGACGCGCCGTGGCTGGATTCCTGTGACGAGCACAGGAATGAGGGAGGTGCGTGCGGCGATCGAGGAGAGGGAGGAGAGCACGGCTCTCCATCTGGTTTTTCTCAGACCACGACCGTCAGCGGCGGTATTCGCTTGTCCGGGGCGTCGTCCTGCACCTGCGCGGCGAGCAGGTTGAGTTCGCGGCGTTCGCGTTCGGAGACAATGGCGAGGTCGATGACCTTTTGCAGGTTGGCGGCGTGGCGGAAGGTGGGGTCGTCCTGCTTGCCGGTGCGGACGGCCTCGGCGAAGCGCTGGTAGTTGCTCAGCACCGGCGGCACCTCGATGTCGCGCCAGATGGCGTTTTCGATGTCGTCGCCGAAGCAGCCGCGCAGATCGGATCCGTCGGGGCGATGCGTCACCTCCAGGCTGCCCTTCTCGCCGTAGATGCGCAGCTTCAGCTCGTTGAGATGGCCGGTCGCCCAACGGGTGGCGTGGATGACGCCGAGTGCACCATTGGTGAAATCGACGGACATGATGAAGCTGTCGTTGGCGTCGAGCAGATATTCGCCGATCTGGCCGCCCGGCGCCTTGTTGAAGGTCTTCAGGCGGGCGAAGACGTGGTCGATGTCGGTGGCGGCGCCGTAGGCGGCGAAGTCGAGGATGTGGATGCCGACGTCGCCGAGCACGCCGTTCGAGCCGTGACCGGTCGACAGGCGCCAGAGCCAGCGCGATTCGGTGCGCCAGTCGCCCCAGGCGCGGGAGACCAGCCAGCTCTGGAGGTAGGAGGCTTCCACGTGCCTGATGGTGCCGAGCTCGCCGGCCAGCACCATTTCGCGGGCGCGCTGCAGCGGCGCGACGTTGCGATAGGTGAGGTTGACCATGTTGATGACGCCGGCAGCTTCGGCGGCTTCGGTCATTTCAAGCGCGTGGTGGTAGTGTTCGGCCAGCGGCTTTTCGCAGAAGACGTGCTTGCCGGCAGCGATCAGCGCCAGGCTGGTCGCGTAGTGGATACGGTCCGGCGTGACATTGGTGGCGCTGTCGAAATCGCCCCATGCGATCGCCTCATCGAGCGTGCGAAAGCGCTTTTCGATGTGGAAGTGATCGGCGAATTCGTCGAGCCGGGCCTGATCGGTATCGACGGCGCCGACGACCTCGACGCCATCGATGGCCAGGAAGTTGGCGACCTGGTTTTTGGCCATGACGCCGGTGCCAAGAACGAGTAGACGCATTGCTCTTCTCCTCAGCGATAACCGGCTTCGCCGGCCTGGTGCAGTCTCGGACCACGTTCGACGATCGGCTCGTGCGCCTTTTCGACCGGGACATTCGGGGCATCGGTGATGCTCTTCAGGTCGCCCTGCGGGTTATAGGCCCATTTGACGCCGTTGATCAGCACCTTCTGCACGTTGGCGTCATGGTAGGTCGGATAGGTCTCGTGGCCGGGGCGGAAGTAGAAGATGTTGCCGGCGCCACGGCGCCAGGTGAGGCCGGAGCGGAAGACTTCGCCGCCCTGGAACCAGGAGATGAAGACCGTTTCGAGCGGCTCTGGAACGGAGAACTGCTCGCCGTACATTTCCTCGTTCTCAAGCTCGAAATGCTCGCCGATGCCAGCCGCTATCGGGTGGCGCTGGTTGATGGTCCACAGGCGCTCGCGCTCGCCGGCCTCGCGCCATTTCAGCGCGCACGGGGTGCCCATCAGGCGCTTGAAGATCTTCGAGAAGTGGCCGGAATGCAGGACCAGCAAGCCCATGCCCTCCCATACGCGCTTGGCGACGCGCTCGACCACCGCGTCGGAAACGGCGCCGTGATCCTTGTGGCCCCACCAGGTCAGCACGTCGGTCTCGGCGAGGCGCGCTTCGGTCAGGCCGTGCTCCGGTTCCTGCAGCGTCGCCGTCGTGGCGCTGATCGCGGGATCGGTGTTCAGCGCGTTGGCGATCGTCGTGTGCATGCCCTCGGGATAGATGCCGCGGACGATCTCATTGGTGGTCTCGTGGATGTTTTCACCCCAGACGATGGTGCGAATAGCCAAGTTGTTGCTCCTTCTTGCGAGTAGCGGACCGGAACCGGTGGCGGCGGCTGACCATTGGGTCGGCGCGCGGTTGCCCCTTCGGTGTCCGGCGGGGTTAAGGGTAGGGCGGGAAGGCGTTCATTCCAGACCGGAACGTTTGTCGCCGGGGCCGGGCGTTGCGGTATCGGCGGCCGGATTCACCCGTGGTGGGAGGCTGGAGACACTGAGGATCAGGGGCTGTACGGCAGCGGGGAGGTGCACGGCATCGCCTGTGATCGCTTCGAAACGAAACCTCATATCTTCCTCCCAAAAGAACCAAATATGGCATGAATTGAAAACGATTTGGCTAACGAGAATTGTCAGAAGGCTTTTGACAAGTCAAGCGGTGGAATCAGCCGATGAAACTGTATTTTGGGGATTCTCATGGCGTTTTTCCGGCGGACGGGATGTTCGATTTCGCGTCGATCTGTGAAGCTTTCGGAAGTATAGTTGTAAACGGTTTGGCTGTTTCGCGAATTCGATCTAAGTTTTTCTGGGAAGCGTCGTTCCGGTGTATAGATGTTTGAATCGCAGGATATGAAAGACGTGCCGGTGCATGAAGCTTAAGGAATTCGCCAAGCAGCTCGGATTGTCTCCGACAACGGTGAGTCGCGCGCTCAGCGGCTATCCCGAGGTGAGCGAAATCACCCGGGCGCGCGTGGCGGAGGAGGCGGTGCGGCTGGGGTACCGGCCGAACGTCAACGCCGTGCGGTTGAAAACCGGGCGGGCGGGGGCGATCGGTGTGGTGATGGGCCGGGCCGGCGAGTTTCATTTCGCCGAGTTCATGGCCGGGATGGCTGAGCGGCTGGTACCCGAGGATACCGACATCCTCGTCATTCCGATGGCCGATCCCGACGATGACAAGGAGATGGAGCTCTATCGCCGGCTGGTGGAAAGCCAGCGAGTGGATGCGATCATCATGCATTCGCCGCGTCCCGACGACGCGCGTATCGCGCTTCTGCATGCGCTCGGCATGCCGTTCCTGGTGCATGGGCGCTCCGATATCGACGTGCCGCATGCGTGGCTCGATATCGACAATGAGGGAGCGGTGCGGCGCGCGACCGCGCATCTGCTTGATCTCGGCCATACCAGGATCGCGATGATCAACGGCCGGCCGGGCGCGACCTATGCGCTGCATCGCGAAACGGGCTATCGCAGCGCGCTTGTGAGCCGCGGCATCGCAGCCGATCCCGGACTGATTGCCAGCGGCAACTTTACCGACGAACTCGGCTTTCGCTTTGCCAGAGCGTTTCTCGAACGATCCGACCCGCCGACCGCGATCGTCGCCGGCTCGATGATGTCGGCGCTCGGGGTGTACCGCGCGGTACGCTCGCTCGGGTTGCAGGTCGGGGTGGACGTCTCGGTGATCGCTCATGACGACGTGTTTCCGTACCTCTCGGCCGACAACATGGCGCCGTCGCTGTCCGCCACCCGGTCGTCAATGCGCGCCGCCGGCACGCGCTGCGCCGATCTGGCGCTGCAACTCATCAGAGGCGTTTCGCCGCTGGAGATTCAGGAAGTGTGGCCGGTAGAGCTGATTTTGCGCGAATCGACCGGGCCGGTTCGCCGCTGATGCGGCAGAATGTTCTTTGTCGGGATTGCCTGACGAGGTCGGCACAACCTGAAAGTGGTATGATTTCCCGCGTTTCCTTACAAAACTGGAAAGAAGATTTACGCAGCGCAATAATTTCAGCTTTCAATTGATTGAATTTGGCCGCGATGTTCCCCATATTACCTATAGTTGCTCATGTGGGCGGTCGGTTCTGCCGGTCGATCACGCAACTGTTCCCCTCTGGAGGTTTTATCACCTTCATGACTATGGCCACCGTCACGAGCGGTGGCTTTTTTTTGGTCGGATGTCTGCACGTCGGTGCCGCCGGCTTGTGGCCACAGGTGGGAACTTTGTCGGGTGGCGGTCGTTCTTCAGGCTGAGGTTTCAGAGGAGAAGTCCCATGCAGGTCATCGGTACCCAGGTCATTCCGGAGCAGGGCGGCAAGCGCGGATTTACCGTCGAGTTCGTCGGTCAGGGCGGCGAGGTCGTCTCCGTGCAGCTGCGCAACGACAGCGACCGGACGCTCAATTCCGGCAACGCGATCGATCGCGCCAAGGCGGTGATGGGCGAGCTGGCCTCGTTCGACGAGACCGCCGTGTTGTCCGGCTCCGATGGCGGGGAGGCTCGTCAGAGCGTTCGCGCATCGGGCGACCAGGACGATATGGAAGAGCAACTGGACAAAGGGCTGGAGGATTCGTTTCCGGCCAGCGATCCGGTGTCGATCACCTCATCGGCCATTCCGACCGGGAACATCCGCAAGCACTGACCTGGTCGATAGGTCTTGCTGTTCAGGCTTTGGCGGTCGGTATTGCGCAGGCCTCGCCGCCGCCGAAAATTCGCGAGCGAGTCAGGAAGCGCTTTTCTCGGCCGTTGTCGAGCGAGAACATGCCGCCGCGGCCGGGCACGACGTCAATGATCAGCTGCGTGTGCTTCCAGGCCTCGAACTGGCTGGCGCTGATATAGACGGGTACGCCGGAGATTTCCCCAAGCTTCACATCATGATCGCCGACGATGAAGTCGTCGGTGGGATAGCACATGGGTGATGAGCCGTCGCAGCAGCCGCCGGACTGGTGGAACAGGATATCAGGGTAATCGCGGCGGATTTCGTCGATCAGCCCGATCGCCGCATCGGTGGCAAGAACGCGGGGTTCGCCGTTGATTGTGGTGTCCATGGTTATCTCCAATGGCAGTGGATTTGGCCCCCTCATCCGACCCTTCGGGCCACCTTCTCCCCGTTGGGGCGAAGGGAGCCGTGGCGGCGCGGCATTCCCCTTCTCCCCTTGGGGAGAAGGTGGCGGTAGCCGGATGAGGGGGCCACACGCACGACGTTCGATGTAAAAATCCCCTCCCTTGTGAGGGAGGGGTTGGGGAGGGGTGTTGCGGATGCCCTCCCTGTCCGCGAAGACGGCTCAGAAGAAGCCGAGCTTCTTCGGGCTGTAGCTGACCAGCATGTTCTTGGTCTGCTGGTAGTGGTCGAGCATCATCTTGTGGGTCTCGCGACCGATGCCGGATTGCTTGTAGCCGCCGAAGGCCGCGTGAGCGGGGTAGGCGTGGTAGCAATTGGTCCAGACGCGGCCGGCCTGGATTTCGCGGCCGAAGCGGTAGGCGCGGTTGCCGTCGCGGGTCCAGACGCCGGCGCCGAGGCCGTAGAGCGTGTCGTTGGCGATTTCCAGCGCTTCCTTCTCATCCTTGAAGGTCGTCACCGAAACCACTGGCCCGAAGATTTCCTCCTGGAACACGCGCATCTTGTTGTGGCCCTTGAAGATGGTCGGCTTTATGTAGTAGCCGCTGGCCAATTCGCCGCCGAGATCATTGCGGCTGCCGCCGGCCAGCACTTCGGCGCCTTCCTGGCGGCCGATGTCGAGATAGGCGAGGATTTTTTCCATCTGCTCGCTGGAGGCCTGGGCGCCGATCATCGTGGCGCTGTCGAGCGGGTTGCCCTGCTTGATCGCCTCTACGCGCTTGACGGCCTTTTCCATGAAGCGATCGTAGATCGATTCCTGGATCAGGGCGCGGCTGGGGCAGGTGCAGACCTCGCCCTGGTTGAGCGCGAACATGGCGAAGCCTTCGAGCGCCTTGTCGAGGAAGTCGTCATCTTCGGCGGCGACGTCGGCGAAGAAGATGTTTGGCGACTTGCCGCCGAGTTCCAGTGTCACCGGAATGAGGTTCTGGCTGGCATACTGCATGATCAGCCGGCCCGTCGTGGTTTCGCCGGTGAAGGCGATCTTGGCGATGCGCGGGCTGGATGCCAGCGGCTTGCCGGCCTCGAGACCGAAGCCGTTGACGATGTTGAGCACGCCGGGCGGCAGGAGATCGCCGATGATTTCGGCCCAGACCAGCAGCGAGGCAGGCGTCTGTTCGGCCGGCTTGATGACGACGCAGTTGCCGGCGGCGAGCGCCGGTGCCAGCTTCCAGGCGGCCATCAGGATCGGGAAGTTCCACGGAATGATCTGTCCGACGACGCCGAGCGGCTCATGGAAATGATAGGCGACGGTGTCGTTGTCGATCTCGCCAATCGAGCCTTCCTGGGCGCGGATACACGAGGCGAAATAGCGGAAATGGTCGATCGCCAGCGGAATGTCGGCGGCCATGGTTTCGCGGATCGGCTTGCCGTTGTCCCAGGTTTCGGCCTGGGCCAGCACTTCCAGCTTGTCCTCCATCCGCTGGGCGATCTTCATCAGAATGTTGGAACGTTCGCCGACCGAGGTGCGGGCCCACTTGTCCTTGGCGGCATGGGCGGCATCGAGCGCGGCGTTGATGTCCTTTTCGGTGGAGCGCGGGATTTCGCAGAGCTTACCGCCGGTCACCGGCGTGATGTTGTCGAAATACTTGCCTTCGATCGGCTCGCGCCATTCGCCGCCGATGAAGTTGCCGTATTTCAGCTTGAACGGCGACTCGACGATTTTCTGATGCAGCATGTCATCCTCCCTTGAGATGAGCAGGTTCGGACGTGAACCCGTGGGCGGAAATCTGCGCGTCTTTTGTGTCCTGATACAGCACGCCCTCGCCATACCGCAGCGCACAGTGTCGCAACGGTGCTACATCAGGAGGATCTACATCAGCGCTAAATCGTGTCGCGATCCTTCGGATTCGCTGCACACGCTTTAGCTCTTTGCCTTGTCGCATGTCGCGCAAAACCGCGGCACGCTTTTGCGCGACATGCCCTAGTGCAGGTTCAGCTTCTTCATCTTCCGGTGCAGCGTGGCGCGGCTGATGCCGAGCGCGATCGCCGCCTGCGAGACGTTGCCGCTGGAGCGCGACAGCGCCCGCAGGAGGGCGGCGCGTTCGGCCTCGATCAGGTCCTCGTCGTCGGACATGCGGGTCTCGTGCAGCGCATCGGCGGCCGGAATGCCGGCGGCGATGCGGTGGTCGTCGAGCTTCAGCGCCAGGCGGGCGGCGCGGGTGGCGCCGAGCACGAGATCATGGCGATCGACGGCGAGCAGGGCGGCGGCGGGATTGCTGCCCGCCGGCACCATCAGGAAGCGGGCGCCGGCATAGGCGCTGCGGAAGAGGTTGATCTCGATGCGCATGGCGGCATCGCGCACCATCTGGGCGAGGATGCCGAGCGTCATCTCGTTGACGTCGTCGCGACAGGTGGAGATGTCGAGCGCCGCCGCCAACTGGCCGCGGTGATCGCGGATGGGGGAGGTGGTGCAGCTCAGCTTGATGTTGGAGCAGAAGAAATGCTGGTCGCGGAAGATCGAGACAGCGCGCTCGTCGGCCAGCGCCGTGCCGATGCCGTTGGTGCCGATGCTGGCTTCGGTCCAGACCGAGCCGGTCCACAGGCCGAGATCGTGGAAGTCCTTGTCGTCGCCGATCGCGCCGCGGCGCTCCAGCGCGATGCCGTTGCGGTCGGTGAGGAGCAGGCAGCAGCCGGCCTTGCCTGCTGTCGTGAACAGGCGGTCGAGCTCGTCGGTGGCGTTGGCGATCAGCTGTTCGGATTGTTCGCGCGCCTGCCTGAATTCGGCATCCATCAGGCGCACGGGCGTGCGCCTTTCCTCCGGCGCCAGCTGGTGCATGGCGATGCAGCGGCGCCAGGAGGCGACGACCGAAGAACTTGCGGCGGCCGAATCGCGCTGCGTGGACGTGTAGACATGCTCCGCATGTGCGGATTGTTCGAGCATCATCTTCCTCCCATCCGACATCCACGGCTCCTACCACCACGGATCGCCGACAGTGTGACGAAAAGCACGCAGCTTGGCAACTCGGGCTTTGTGACCACGCATGGGCACCGGTGCTGGCGGCTTTTTCCCGCGTGCCCACTCGAAGGTAGTCAAGCTGCGGCAGGGCCATACGAGATGGCCACACGCGGCGCTTGCCGGGCAGGTGGTCGCTCGGGCATGCTGAGCGCGTGGCCGCAGGCTGCGTGCGGCGTTCGAATCCGGGGAGGCAAGGCTGGAAATGACACGCGAAACGGACGATAAAGGCGGACGCTTGCTGGCGCAGAGCGATGTGACGCTCACGCATCCGGACCGGGTCTACTGGCCGGACGCTGATGTCACCAAGGAGGGACTGGCGCATTACTACGCCGACGTCTGGCGCTTCGTCGAGCCCTATGTGGTCAATCGTCCGCTGGCGCTGCTGCGCTGCCCGGAGGGTATCAGCGGGCACCAGCGGTTCTTCCAGAAGCACGCGTGGAAGGGAATGAATGCGCATGTGCACGAGATCGCCGACCCCAAGGATAAGGGCGGCGACAAACTGCTGTGCATTCACGACTTCGACGGGCTGATGGCGCTGGTGCAATCGTCCGTGCTGGAGATCCATCCCTGGGGGAGCACCAGCAAGCACTGGGAAAAGCCCGACATGCTGACGATGGACCTCGACCCGGCGGAGGATGTGGCATGGAGCGCCGTAATCGCTGCGGCGCAGACATTGAAACAGCGTCTCGAGGCCAACGGGCTTTCCGCCTTCGTCAAGACTTCGGGCGGCAAGGGTCTCCATGTGGTGACTCCGTTGAAGTCGAAGGCCGGCTGGGCGCAGGTGAAGGCCTATGCGAAAAGCCTGGCGGTGCAGATGTCGGCGGATGAGCCCGATCGATATCTGGCAACGGCGACCAAGGCCGAGCGCCATGGCCGCATCTTCATCGACTACCTCCGAAACGGGCGTGGCAACACCGCCGTCGCCGCCTATTCGCCGCGTGCCCGGCCGGGGGCTGCCGTGTCTATGCCGCTCGGCTGGGATGAACTGGCGACGACGACTGGTCCGACCGACTTCACGATCCGGAGCGCGCCTGATCATCTCTCGGCGCTGGCATCCGACCCGTGGGATTCGTTCTTCGATGCCGCTGTTCCATTGGAAAAGCGGGCGTGACGGTCACACACTGGCTGTCTCGGATGACGCATTGGTGGATGCCGCCGAACGGATGTCGGCATGCTTCATCTTGCGATGAAATGACGCGCAATATTCCGACATCCGGTGCATCGCGCCACGGTGACGACCACGCCGTGGTTCACCCACGCGACCTGCGAGGCGCCATCATGATGTTGAGGAAGCCGGCGGCAAACACGCCCCGTCGGCCAGATATTGAGAGTGCCGCTCAGATCCAGCGAAACGTTGCGTTTCCGCGTCGATCCACCTTGCCCAATTCGATCGACACCCAGCGCCCGTTGGCATCTGACAGTCGAACGCTTGGCTTGCCAAGGATCATCCCGAGAAACCGCGGACACCCGCGAATCTTGCCACCGCCGTCATCGGCCGTGAAAATGCACGAGCGCGACATTGATGTTCCCGATACTGCGATTATTCCAGTCTTTGGCATGCGTGGTTCCCATCACTTCATGCCTCCCACAAGCATAGTTGCGCGGGTTTGGAGTGATGACAACCCCTAAAATGCCGGCCTTTAACGATTAAGGATGTGCTGAATAAGGGAGGCGTTGCGGAGGGGCGGCACTGTTCGCCGCAAGGTTTTTTCGGCACGGTGTGGGAATGGAAAACTGGAAGTGGTGGGCCCGGAGGTTGTGCGATTATTGAGCGTTTTCAATACGCTTAACGCCCCGCACCTGTCAGTTTCGCCCCATTGATATTACGTTGGAATTTTAAACGCTCCCCGCACCCTAGCTCGACTTTTTGAGCTGATCCGCGATGCGCCTGGAGCCCTTGATACCGAGCGCCTTTCGATCTGCACCCTTGGTATAGACCTCAGCCTGCTTGATGTTCGTCCAGCCATACTGAGCCATCAGCTCGTGCGCTGGAGCTCCGCCTTCGGCCGACAGGGTTGCCGAGAGTTTCCGCACGCCGTGTGCGCTCTTCTCGACCTTCGCGTCGCGGCATCGATCACGGAACCAGTTGCCGAAGCTTTCCTTCGTGAAGGGCGTCCCAAGCTCGGACACGATGAAGGCAAGCTCGCCCGTCTCGGACTGAGCTATCACGTCGAGCAGATTGTCTGGGAACTCGGCAGTTATCACTGCGCCGGTCTTGGTCGTGCGCATGGAGAAGATATTCCCCTTAAGGTGCTGTCGGCCCGCTTTGACGATGTCTGAGCGTCTGAGGCCGGAGTGGAGCAGCAGTTCCACCGCAAGCCGAGGCTTCGTGCCGATCGGCCATTTCTCCCCGAACTTGATGAAATCTTCCACCGTCCAAGCGGCGAACCCGTCCGACTTATAGCGGAATCGCTCAACGCCTTCGGTCGGGTCGATCTCGACGTGGTCGTTTTTGACGGCCCATTTGAACAGGGCTTTCATCGCCTTGAGGAAATTGTTCGCCAGGGCAGGTCGATCGGATCTCGCCTCCATTGCGGCGCGCATCGAGCGCTTGTCGATGTCCCGGTAGGCGGTGGCCGAATTCCTCTCCAGCACGCTCAGGAAGAAGTTCTCTTGCTGCTTTTGCGTGGCGGCGGAGTAGCCCTTCCACGTGCCGCTCTCCTTGTAGCGGTCGATCAACCACTTGAGGCTTGTGCTGGGCGTGTTGCTGACCTCGGCCCGGGTAAGCTTCCGTCCCGCCATGGCGTCCTGATAGGCGGCCTCGAATTCATCCGAGCGAGGATCATCAGGCAGGCGGATGCGCGGACCCTTGAAGCGGCGGAAGTAGAACTTCCACTTTTTATGCCGGCTCTTTTCTCGAACCACGTGCAACGGGAGCTTTCTGGGCATGTCCTCCATTAAAGGATAACCAGCTTCTTCGGCGCAACGTCGATCGTCTTGTGATTATCGGGGATATCGGGGGAAACCCTAATAGTCATGCCATTGACTTCCACTTCCACACGCACGCCGTCGCGCTTGGCTATCTTCGCCATGCGGTGCAGATCGGATTCCTTGACGAGTGCTGATCGAGTCATTCTGCCTCGCTTTCGGCATGCGGCTCGGCGCGCGCGATCACATCGCCTTCCCAATTGATGACGGTAATTGATGGGTCTCGCCAGTAGGCGGCTGGGAAGGTCTGTCTTTCGCTGCCAGAAGCGATCACCTTGGCGGCGCAACGAGCGGCGAATGCCCAGCGCTCAGGTGGGAGATCGATTATCTTTAGGCTTTCAGCCATTGCTATCCTCCCTCGAAACGGGTGGTGGGGAGCTGACTTCCTCGTAAGTCGCTTCGAATATGTCTTTCTCGACGTTCCACTGCTCTCCGGCTGGGCCGGTGCAGATGTAGTCGCCGCCGCGCACGTAGTGCCGACCTTCCTTTGTATCGAGAACCCAATCGCAGTCGGGACGCTTACGGGGATCGCCAAGGCCAGATGAGTAAACACCCTTGGGGATCTGCCCGATGGCAGGCAGGAACTGCTCAGCGGTGACAAGCGCGGTCTTCCTATACGTCTTAGCGGCCATGGGTCGGGCTCTCCGGTCGATTGAAGATCATCATTGCAAAGTTTCCGATATCGACAGGGTCGAGGACGGCGCGCTCGTGGATCTGCTGCGTCAAAAGGCTGACCAGATAGTCGATGTGGCACTCTTCTGGATCATTCCAACCGCCAAAGCCTTGACCTCGCTTCTTGGCAAGCTTTGCTTTCATCGCGGACGCGAAGCGATCAACGGCAAGATCATCGCTATGCTGGCTCTCTCCCGACAGGGCTGTCTCGGCGATCTCGGCCGCAACTCGATAGCCCGCAACGCGACCCTGGTTTTCGCCGGTGTAGCCCCTTAGAGCGGATATCTGCAGCAAGGCATGGCGGTAGTTTTCTAGCTCTGAGATTGCCATCGCGATCACCAGAATGGTGCCGGTGCTCAAAGAGCTGGTCTCAGTAAGAGACCTTAGGTTTTCGATCGTGCCGCTCATTCCCCGCCCTCCATAGGAGAGGACAGAGCGGCGCGGATCACTCCATCAAAATGACTTTGCGCATGGGACTGAGCGTCGCCGAGGGTTGCGTGCGCCGACTTCGTGACTGATGAACCCTCATGTCTTTCGAGAATGAAGCACGGGTCTTTGTCGCTCTCATCTTCGATGTAGTAACCAAAGCCAGCGGCATAGGCAGACCAGCCGACGTGCTCATCCCCGCGCCATTCAAGTGGCTTTACCCCAACCGAAAGCTCAGCAGGCGCTGCCGGCAGGATATCTGCAAGCTGCTTCACTGCCTCGCTGACGTTGACCGAACGGAAGCGCTCGGCCATGTCGGAGATCTCGGAGCGGTGAAGGCTTTCGAGGCGAGCTACTTCGGCGTTGTGGGCATCGACGACGATGGCGACACGCTCGCGGTGGATCTTGATCGGGTACATGATCGGATCACTGTCGTTGCTCGCTTGCTCAATCTCGATGCCCCAATAACCGTGGGTCGTGTCTTCGAAAACGCGCCAGCGGCTACCAACCGAAATATCAGTGGGCGTTGGGGTAGCGGCATCATACCCGCAGGCAAAACCATCTTCCCAAATGCCGGCGAGGCCCTTTGTCTTGCGCATGTCGAGGACGCGGGCAAGAGCGGAAACCCATGCTTCCTTCATTGCCGCTTCGCGGATGTTCTCGCTCATATCACTTGCCTTTCTGGTGGGGAGACGGCCATGACA
>UCIT01000115.1 GCA_900472625.1 Hyphomicrobiales bacterium
GGCGTGGTGTATGAGCACGAGTATTGATTGAGGCGATCGTCCGCTTTCGGCCCAATGCGGTCAATCGAAGGATGGCAGCAAAGGATATCGAGCATTCCGCTTTTCGTGCTCTGTGAGCGGAAAGCGGCTTAGTACCTTGCGGTATTCCTGACGAGCCCAGTCACCGAGATCGGGCGAGATCCGACTCATTGTGTCGATTGTTGGGGCCATCCAATTCCAACGGGAATAGCCATCGTCTTTGATTTCGGAGGGAAGTGCAGGAGCATCTTTAGGGGCGTTTCTCCTTCGCCACTCTGCCGATTGAGCGTGCGCCGACGCCATACCGAATAAGAACCATCTCGCTGTGTCGGAAAGGGAAAGCCCCGCTATTCGCTGAAGCTCACTTCCTCTCTCCGTCACTACAATGTCGTAGCGGCCAGCTACGATTTCGACGTGGGGAAAACCATCGTCATGACGCTCTCTGGAGATCTGAACGCAGTCGCCAAAGCCTGCTCTGGCCCAAAGCCTTTCCGTCAGAGCCTGAAGCTCTTCGATCGAATCGCTACTCATATTTCCTCGCGTTCTCTTTTGGAGAAAGACCGAAAGGAGACAGGTAGGCAAGGCGATGTCCGCTCTTGGCGCAAAGCAGACGCCCTCTGCCCTTATCCAGCTTCAAAAACTCGCCTTCCGCGTCTTCAGCAATATGTTCGTCTCTGTCGTATTGATCCCGTCGATCAACCGTATCCGCCGCAGCGTCTCGTCGAACGACACGAGGTCGCGGTCCTCGAGTTCGGCGATGAAATCCCATTTGCCGTTGGTGCTGTGCAGCGCGCGCACCTGTGGCAGGCCGCGCAGCTGATCGGCCACGCGGTCGGCCAGTCTGCCGAGGACTTCGATCATGACGATGGCGCGGACGCCGGCGGCGCGGGTCTCGTGGCCGGTGCGGATGGTGAAGGCCGATATGGTGCCGTTGGCGACCAGCCGGTCGATGCGGGCCGCGACGGTGGCGCGCGAGGCGCCGGTCATGGCGGCAAGCGACGAGACCGGCGTGCGGGCATTGTGGCGCAGGGCGCTCAAGAGTTCCTGATCGAGATCATCCATGGAACACTTTGTAAGATTGGAGTTGGCAAAGTGTCAAATCATGGTTCGAAACCGACACTTTTTCATCTTTTTGTCGCCGACGCGATGTCGGATAGTGATCACACGCAGCGCAGGAGAGAGACATGCAGGCACAGACGCGATCGGTCACCCTTATCGGGGCGCCTTTGGAAGAAGGCTCGGGTCGGCGGGGTGCGGCCATGGGGCCGGCGGCGCTCAGAATTGCCGGCGTCGATCGCGCGCTGACCGATCTCGGCTACGACGTAGCGGATGCCGGCGACGTGCAGGTGGTGCCGGCGCGCGACCTGCCGAACCATCCGAAGGCGCATCACCTGCGCACCGTCGGCGCCTTTACCCGTGCGCTGGAAGCCGGCGTCTACGAGATCGCGGCGGAAGGCCGCTTTCCGATCATTCTCGGCGGCGATCACAGCCTGTCGATGGGGACGGTGTCCGGCATGGCGCGATACGCGGCGACGCAGAAGCGCCCGTTGTTTGTGCTGTGGCTCGATGCGCATTCCGATTTCAACACGCCCGAGACGTCTCCGTCGGGCAATATCCATGGCATGCCCGTCGCCTATTATTGCGGCCAGGCCGACCTGCCCGACGTTTTGCCACGCGATCGGCCTCTGGTCGATCCGCGCAATGTGTTCCAGGTCGGCATCCGCTCGGTCGATGCGCCGGAGCGTGAACTGATCCAGAAGCATGGCGTCAACGTCTTCGACATGCGCTCGATCGACGAGATGGGTGTCGCCGCGATCATGCGCGATATCCTCGGCAAGGTCGAAGCGGCAAACGGCCTGCTGCATGTCAGCCTCGACGTCGATTTTCTCGATCCCGATGTCGCGCCTGGTGTCGGTACCACGGTGCCCGGCGGCGCCACCTTCCGCGAGGCGCATCTGATCATGGAAATGCTGTGCGACAGCGGCCTCGTCTCGGCGCTCGATCTGGTCGAACTCAACCCGTTCCTCGACGATCGCGGCAAGAGCGCCCGGGTGCTGGTGGAACTGACCGCCAGCCTGTTCGGCCGCCGCATCTTCGACCGCCCGACACGCGCCGCATAAGAAAGAGCAAGGTCATGAGCATCACCGCCAATCTGATCGATACCGAACAGCGCCTCGGCGCCCATAACTACAAGCCGCTCGATGTCGTGCTGACGCGGGGCGAGGGCGTTTATGTCTGGGATACGGACGGGAAGCGCTATCTCGATTGCCTGTCGGCCTATTCGGCGGTGAACCAGGGCCACTGCCATCCGAAGATCCTGGCGGCGATGGTCGAGCAGGCCGGCAAGCTGACGCTGACCTCACGCGCCTTCCGCAACGACCAGCTGGCGCATCTTTACGAAGAGTTGGCTGCCTTGACCGGATCGCACAAGATCCTGCCGATGAACTCCGGCGCGGAAGCCGTCGAGACTGCGATCAAGGCGGTGCGCAAATGGGGCTACGAGGTCAAGGGCGTGCCGGAGGGCAAGGCCGAAATCATCGTCTGCTCCGACAATTTCCATGGCCGGACGCTGAGCATCATCAGCTTCTCGACCGATCCGGATGCACGCTCCGGCTTCGGCCCCTACACGCCGGGCTTCCGCATCGTTCCGTTCGGTGACGCGGATGCCTTTGCGGCGGCGATCAACGAGAACACGGTGGCGGCGCTGATCGAGCCGATCCAGGGCGAGGCCGGTGTCATCATTCCGCAGCCGGGCTATTTCAAACGCGTGCGTCAGCTCTGCACTGACAACAAGGTGACGCTGATCCTCGACGAGATCCAGACCGGCCTCGGCCGCACCGGCAAGCTGCTGGCCGAGGAACACGAGGGCATCGAGGCCGACGTGACGCTGATCGGCAAGGCGCTGTCCGGCGGCTTCTATCCGGTGTCCGCCGTGCTTTCGAACTCGGAAGTGCTCGGCGTGCTGAAGCCCGGCCAGCACGGCTCGACCTTCGGCGGCAATCCGCTGGCCTGCGCGGTGGCGCGCGCGGCGCTGAAGGTGCTCACCGAAGAGGACATGATCGGCAATGCCGAGCGGATGGGCGATTATTTCCTCGAAGGCCTGCGCTCGATCCGCTCGAACATCGTCAAGGACGTGCGCGGGCGCGGACTGATGATGGCGGTCGAGCTGGAGCCGGAAGCCGGTGGCGCGCGGCAGTATTGCTACGCGCTGAAGGAGCGCGGGCTGCTCGCCAAGGATACCCACGAGAACACCATCCGCCTGGCGCCGCCATTGGTGATCACTAAGGATCAGGTCGAGTGGGCGGTCGAGCAGATCGAGAAGACGATCGCCTGACCGGTTAGCCTATGATCTGCCACGGAGCGCCGAGCCGTGCGGCGCGCCGATGCGTTTGAAACGACTGCGTGAATCGTGCGCCGGGGGAAAAATCATCTGTCCCGATTTAGATTTGCGAAACACTCTTTGCATAATGTCGCCTGTAACCGTGACGGTTCGCTGATTCCTACCAGAGAACTGACGGCTTGAAGGCAAAGTCCATCCGCGCCAATGGTGGCGTGGTTGCTTATGCCCTGGCTTTCGACAGTTGGGACAATTCTTATGACGACAATCAATTCTCCGAGCTTCAGTGGCGATACGCTTGAGATCATTGCCTTCCGCCTCCACGATCAGGAATTCTGCGTGAAGACGACGACGATCCGCGAAATCCGCGGCTGGGCGCCGTCCACCCCAATCCCACATTCGCCAGCCGACGTCATCGGCGTCATGAACCTGCGCGGCTCGGTCATCCCGATCATCGATCTCGCCTTCAAGCTTGGCATGAAGAGCACCGTCGCCAATGAGCGCAGCGCCATCGTCGTTGCCGAAGTCCACAACATGGTCATCGGCATGCTGGTCGATCGCGTGTCGGACATCCTGACCATCTCGGCTGACCAGGTTCAGCCTGTGCCTGAAGTCACCGCATCCTTCGACCGCGCCTTCTGCGAAGGCATCATCGCTTCCGAGAACGGGATGATCTGCTTCCTGAATCTTGCAAAGATGTTCAAGGAAAACGAAACAGACGATCTCGTCGCTGCCGCCTAAGGCGCCTGCGCTATCCGTTTGACATCGCCCCGCCCGGAGCAATCGTTCCGGCGGGGCGATGCGTTTTGTTCGGCTGCCGGTCGAGGCCAAGTCCGTTTCTTCCGCGCATTCGGCGCGCGTGCGTGCGCTTGCCCATTGCGCGGTTTTTCGGTGCATTCCCTCTTTAAACTTTTCAGGCTTCCCACCATATCCTGAGCAGGTTCCTGACCACCGTTTTGTTTGGTGCAGGGAAAAATGGCTCGCCTCTTGAGGGAGCTCAATCTCAGTCATCGGTCTGTGCCTTATGAGGGCAGGGCGATTTATGGAGGTACAGTATGAATATCGAGAAATACTCCGAGAGGGTGCGCGGTTTCATCCAGTCGGCGCAGACCTATGCGCTGGCGCAGGGTCACCAGCAGTTCGCTCCCGAGCACGTTTTGAAAGTGCTGCTCGACGACGACCAGGGCATGGCCGCATCGCTGATCGAGCGGGCCGGCGGTGACGCCAAGGCGGCCCGCCTTGCCAATGATGCCGCCCTTGCCAAGCTGCCGAAGGTCTCCGGCGGCAACGGTCAGATCTATCTTGCCGCACCGCTCGCCAAGGTTCTTTCGACCGCCGAAGAAGCCTCGAAGAAGGCCGGCGACAGTTTCGTCACGGTCGAGCGCCTGCTGCAGGCGCTAGCCATGGAATCGTCGACCTCGACGACGCTGAAGAATGCCGGTGTTACCGCGCTTGGCCTAAACCAGGTGATCAACGACATCCGCAAGGGCCGTACGGCCGACAGCGCCAATGCCGAACAGGGTTTTGACGCGCTGAAGAAGTTTGCCCGTGACCTCACCGCCGAAGCGCGCGATGGCCGGCTCGATCCCGTGATCGGCCGCGACGACGAAATTCGCCGCACCATCCAGGTGCTGTCGCGCCGCACCAAGAACAACCCTGTCCTGATCGGTGAGCCCGGCGTCGGCAAGACGGCGATCGCCGAAGGCCTGGCGCTGCGCATCGTCAATGGCGACGTGCCCGAAAGCCTCAAGGACAAGAAGCTGATGGCGCTCGACATGGGCGCGCTGATTGCTGGCGCCAAGTATCGCGGCGAGTTCGAGGAGCGGCTGAAGAGCGTGCTCAACGAAGTGCAGGCCGAGAACGGCGAGATCATCCTGTTCATCGACGAGATGCACACGCTTGTCGGTGCGGGCAAGGGTGATGGGGCGATGGATGCCTCCAACCTGTTGAAGCCGGCATTGGCGCGCGGCGAGCTTCATTGCGTCGGCGCGACCACGCTCGACGAGTATCGCAAGCATGTCGAGAAAGACCCGGCGCTCGCCCGCCGATTCCAGCCGATCGTTGTCGAGGAGCCGACCGTCGAGGACACGATCTCGATCCTGCGCGGTCTGAAGGAAAAATACGAGCAGCACCACAAGGTACGGATCTCCGATTCGTCGCTGGTGGCGGCTGCGACCCTGTCCAACCGCTACATCACCGATCGCTTCCTGCCCGACAAGGCGATCGATCTGATGGACGAGGCGGCGGCGCGGCTGCGCATGCAGGTGGATTCCAAGCCTGAGGAACTCGACGAACTCGATCGCCGCATCATGCAGCTGAAGATCGAGCGCGAAGCGCTGAAGAAAGAAACCGACGTGGCCTCGGCCGACCGGCTGGTGCGGCTCGAGACCGAACTCACCGATCTCGAAGAGAGCGCCGATGCGCTGACGGCCCGCTGGCAGTCGGAAAAGCAGAAGCTCGGCCTGGCCGCCGACCTGAAGAAGGAACTCGACGATGCCCGCAACGACCTGGCGATCGCCCAGCGCAAGGGAGAATTCCAGCGCGCCGGCGAACTGACCTACGGCGTCATTCCGGAGCTTGAAAAGAAGCTGGCGGAGGCGGAGGCTCAGGACAACGATCGCAGCGCCATGGTGCAGGAGGTCGTCACCCCTGATAACATCGCCCATATCGTTTCGCGCTGGACCGGCATTCCTGTCGAGAAGATGCTCGAAGGCGACCGCGAAAAGCTGCTTCGGATGGAAGACGAGCTGGCGAAGTCGGTGATCGGCCAGGGTGACGCGGTTCAGGCCGTATCGCGGGCGGTGCGCCGTGCGCGCGCAGGACTGCAGGATCCGAACCGGCCGCTGGGCTCGTTCATCTTCCTCGGCCCGACCGGCGTTGGCAAGACAGAGCTTACCAAGGCGCTCGCCCGCTTCCTGTTCGACGACGAGACGGCGATGGTGCGCATGGATATGTCGGAATACATGGAGAGACACTCCGTGGCCCGACTGATCGGCGCCCCTCCCGGCTATGTCGGCTATGAGGAAGGCGGCTCTCTGACGGAGGCCGTGCGCCGCCGGCCCTATCAGGTCGTGCTGTTCGACGAGATCGAGAAGGCGCATCCCGATGTCTTCAACGTGCTCCTGCAGGTGCTCGACGACGGCCGCCTGACCGACGGCCAGGGCCGCACGGTCGACTTCCGCAACACGATGATCATCATGACGTCGAACCTCGGCGCCGACTATCTGACGCAGCTCGGCGAAAACGACGACAGCGATGTCGTTCGCGATCAGGTGATGGAGGTCGTGCGCGGCCATTTCCGGCCGGAGTTCCTCAACCGCATCGACGAGATCATCCTCTTCCACCGCCTGAAGCGGGACGAGATGGGCGCGATCGTCGAGATCCAGCTGAAACGGCTGGTGAAGCTCTTGGCCGAACGCAAGATCACCATCGAGCTCGACGCCGAGGCCACCCACTGGCTGGCCAACAAGGGCTACGATCCGGTCTACGGCGCGCGGCCGTTGAAGCGGGTGATCCAGAAGTTCGTGCAGGATCCGCTAGCGGAGCAAATCCTCGGCGGGCAGGTGCCGGATGGGTCGACGGTGAAGATCACCAGTGGCACGGATCGGTTGCTGTTCCGGACGAAGAACGCCAGCGTCAGCGAAGCGGCGTAAGGGAGTTCGAGTGTTTGAGATTGGAAACGGCGGCTTCGGCCGCCGTTTTTTGTTTTGGGGGACTGGTGCTTGTTTGTCGGCGGTGTGCAGTGGGGCACCCCTCTCTGCCCTGCCGGGCATCNNGGTGGGGAGATCGGCTGGGAGTACCCGCTCGTTCCAACCTCCGCGTTCTGCGTAGGCCGGGCCGCAAATCGATCTCCTCCTTGTGGGGGAGATGCCCGGCAGGGCAGAGGGGGTAAGCCACGGCACAAATGTTGCTGGCAGCGGAGATACAGCAGCATCACCCGCCTGATCCAAACATCCCGCCGCGAACGAAACCGCTACTTGCTCGCCACCTGCGGCGGCGGCTGGTTGCCGAGCAGCGTGTCGATGCGCTTGCGCTCGTCTTCGAACTTGGCCAAAGCCGGCCCGGTCAGCGACTTGCCACCGGGGAGGCGGACGCGCAGCGGGTCGACCTTGGTGCCGTTGACGATCATCTCGTAGTGCAGATGCGGGCCGGTCGATTCGCCCGTGGTGCCGACCCAGCCGATCACCTGACCCTGGCGCACCTTGGCGCCGGCGACGACGCCCTTGGCGATGGCGCTCTGGTGGTTGTAGGAGGATTCGTAACCGTTGGCGTGGCGCACGATCGTCTGGTTGCCGTAGCCGCCGCTATCCCAGCCAGCCTTTTCCACCGTACCGTTGCCGACGGCGATGATCGCCGTACCGCGGGGTGCTGCCCAGTCGACGCCGGTGTGCATGCGGGCAAAGCCGAGTATCGGGTGGCGGCGCATGCCGAAGCCGGAGCGGAAGATGCCGTTCGGCACCGGGTTGCGCAGCAGGAACTGGCGGATGCTCTTGCCGTCCTGGTCGAAATAGTCGATCGAGCCGTCTTCCGGATCCTGGAAGCGGTAGAAGCGCGTCTGGTTGTCGCCGAAGCGGGCGTTGACGTAGAGCAGTTCGGACTTGTCGGTGGCCTGGCCGCCGGCATCGGCCACCGAGAAGAAGGCCTCGAGCGTGTCGGTCGGCCGCAGTTCCGCCTGGAAATCGACGCTGCTGGCGAGCAGCTTGATGATCAGCGCCGTCATGTCCTTGGTCATGCCGTAGGAGAGCGCTGCCCGGTAGATGCCGTCATAGACGCGCGGCAGGTTCTGGTTCGACGGCGCGCTCATGGCGCTGTCGTCGAAGGCGGTCGCGACGGCGTCGAGCTTCGGCGGCTCGCTGGCGGCGACGAAATGATCCTGGTCGTCGAGCGAAACGGTGACGATGTGGCGGGTGCCGCGATAGACGCTGGCGCGGATGATCTTCGCCTGCTCACCGCGCTGCAGGATGCCGATGCGCAGCACGTCGCCCTTGGAGAGCGTGTCGGAGCCGAGCATCGGCGCGAGATAGGTCGACAGACCCTTGGCCTGCGGCTCGGGATAGCCGGAATCCATCATCGCCTTGATGATCGGGGTGTTCTGGCGCACCGGTACGATGTCGTCGGCGAATTCCTCTGTCTGCGGGGTGATCGCCTCGGGCGCGGAGACGGTCATGTTCTGCTCGAGGACACGGGCGGTGAGCCCCGATGCTAGATCGACATCGTTGTCGTCGTTGGAGAAGCGCCGCGGGTCGACATAATAGAGGGCGGCCACCTGGGCTGCGCCGTCGGTCAGGATCGAGCCGTTGGAGCGCACATTCTCCTCGATCTCGTCGAGCGACATGCCGCCGGCGATCTTCAGGGCGGATTTCCCGGATGGATAGGCGGAGGTCTTCAGGCTGACTTCGGACTCGACGTCGGAGCCGTAAATCTGGCCGGTGCGAACGCCCGGCTGCGGCTCCGGTTCGTCGGCGGAGAAGATCGACATCGGATTGAAGGCCGGATAATCCTCGGTGGCGACGTGATTGGCGGCCAGCGTCATCTTCACGCGTGCGAAGGGCTGGCGGCGGACCACTTCCTTGTCACCCTCGTGGACGACGGTCGATACTTCCATGATCTTGCGGTCGGAAGGCTTGGCGGCGATCGCCGGCGCGATCAGCCGGCCGCCACGGGTGACGTCGCTGTCGATGCTGGCGTCCGCCGTCGTGCTGGCATAGGCTTCGGCGGGAATGGCGAGCTGTTGGCGGCCGTCGAGGGCGGCAAACAATGCAACGCCCATCAGTACGCTCGAGGTGATACCGGTCAGAAAGGTTCCGGACAACCAGCGCAGCGAGACCTCGCGGCGGTCTGGCGCCCGTCTGCCATCGGCGAGAAGCGCTGGCTCGTTGCCGAACGAGCGGATCATCATCTTCTCTGTCACCATGGCAGGAGCGCCGCATCCTCTCTCGACTGATCGGTCAACCGGCGCTGGTAGCGCTTGGATGGCCGGAAAAGTGCATAGTTTACATATGGAAGTCAAATCCGCGGTGTGGATCGGCAGTGCTGATCTTGCCCGCGCGGCTGTTCAGACCATTTGATTGTGAAGATGTGAGGGCAATCGGGCTCGTCTTGCGCATTTGCCGCCCTATTTAAAGCGTATCGCCTGTCGCAGGGATGCGCGACGAGAAGCCGTGGCGCGAACCGCTTCGGAGGCTTTGGAAATTCCCCTGTCAAATCAGCGTGTTACGAGAAAGCTGATTTT
>UCIT01000041.1 GCA_900472625.1 Hyphomicrobiales bacterium
TAGGACTGGAACACCATGGAGACGTCGCGCTCGTTGGCCGGCAGCATGGTGACGTCCTTGCCGCCGATAAGGATGCGCCCGGACGTCGGATGTTCGAGGCCGGCAAGCATGCGCAACGTCGTGGTCTTGCCGCAGCCGGAAGGCCCGAGCAGCGTCACCAGGGTTCCCGGCTCGATCGACAGCGACAGGTTGGGGATGGCCGTAAAGGCGCCGAATGTCTTCGTGACGTTTTCAAAGACGACGGAGCCGGGACGTTGAGTGCTCATGCGGTTTTCTCCTGGGCGATCGGCGCGCCGCCGAGTGCGGTGGCTTGCGGAATGGCGACCCTGTTTTCGCGACGAAGCCGGCGCTCGCCGACGAGCAGCTGGAAGCCGGCAATGACTGAGATCATCACCACGATGAGAACGGAGGAGTAGGCGATTGCCACGCCATATTCGCCGTTCTCGACCAAACCGACGATATAGGCGGTGGACATGTTGTACTGCGCGCTGACCAGGAAGATCACCGCACTGATCGAGGTGATGGCGCGCACGAAAGAATAGACCAGTGCTGCCGTGATTGCGGGTCTCAGCAGTGGCAGGATTACCTTGCGAAGCGTGCGGAAGCTGTCGGCGCGCAGTGTCAGCGATGCCTCGTCGAGGCTCTTGTCGAGCTGGCTCATCGCGGCAACGCCGCCTCGTACGCCAACGGGCATGTTGCGGAACACGAAGCAGGCGACAAGGATCAGAGCCGTTCCGGTCATTTCGAGCGGCGGCAGGTTGAAGGCCATGATGTAGCTGATGCCGATCACGGTTCCCGGAATGGCGAAACTCATCATCAGCGCAAATTCGAACAGATTGCGGCCGGCAAAACGTTGGCGGACAATGAGGTAGGCGGTCAGCAGTCCGACGGCTGCGGTCAGCGGTGCCGAGATCAGCGCGATCTCCATCGTCGTCCAGAACGAATTCCAGGCGACACCGGTCCAGGCGATCCCGCCGTCGTCGCGCCAGCCGACGGAAAATGCGCTGACGTAGTGCTCAAGCGTCAGCGTGTTATCCAGGCCCCAGGTTCTGACGAAGCCGCCGAACGCAATCATCGCATAGACGATGACAGTGAAACCCATCCACGGGATGACGAGCGCGTGGACCGCGATCGACAGACCACGGGGCAGGGCAATGTGGGCGCCGGAATCGCCTTTCCCGGTGACCGTGGCGAAGCTCTTGCCCGAGAGCCAGAAGCGCTGGGCGACGAAAGCCGAAAGCGTGAAGGCGAGCAGGATCATCGCCAGTGTCGCGGCGCGCGACGGATCGTTCTGCGAGCCGACGACGGCAAAGAAGATCTCGGTCGACAGCACGCCATGGCTTCCGCCCAGCACCATCGGATTGCCGAAGTCGGCCATGCTTTCGATGAAGCCGATCAGGAACGCGTTGGCGAGGCCGGGCTTCATCAGGGGCAACGAGACGCGCCAGAAGGTACGCCAGCGATCGGCTCGCAGCGTCTGCGACGCTTCCTCCATCGACGGGCTGACGCCTTCGACAACGCCGATCAGCACCAGAAAGGAAATCGGCGTGAACGACAGGACCTGTGCGATCCATATGCCGGTCAAACCATAAAGCCAGCGCCCGGGTTCGATTCCGAACAGTGACGACAAACCCTGCGTGACCACGCCGGCGCGGCCAAACAGGAGGGTGAGCGCAAGTCCGACGACGAAAGGCGGGGTAATGATCGGCAGGATGGTCAGGAGGCGGAGGCCTCGTTTGAACGGAAAGCGGGTTCTGGTCGCGACAAGCGCGAAGCACAACCCCAGCAGCGTCGAGCCGCCCGCCGTCATGATGGCAAGGAAAAGCGTGCGCCAGGCAACGCCGCAGCGGTCGCCGCCGGCCAGGCAACCCAGGCTCCATACGGAGGGATCCTGTATGTTGGTCAGGAACCCATCGGCGCTGAACGACCCGTCGAAGCTCTGAAACGCGCCGATAAACATACTGGCAACGGGATAGAAGACGAATATCGAAACGAGGACGACAAGCACTGTGATCGAGGCGACGACGAAGGCATCACCCTTCATCGCACCGCGTTCGGCCATACCAAAAGCAAACATCAGCACGAAGACGATCCCGACCAGGATTGCGCCGGCACCCATTGACGGCTGCCCATCAGGGAGCGCGCCAAACATGGTTTCGCTGATCGTCCAGCTCCAACCGCTGAAGGTGATTGCCAGTCCCTGGATGCACAAAAAGAGAAAGCCGGCCGCGCCGGTGAAGGCGAGCAGGGTTCCGCGCCGCATCGTATTGGCGATGAAGCGCGCGATGACGGCGGCGACCAAGAAGATGAAGCTTAGCGAAAGCCACCACTTTCCGTGCTGCAGGATCTCCAGAATGGCGGGNNGCGCTCGCCGCGTCCCAGGGAAAGCCGGGTAGCCAGCCGAAGCCGTAGAAGCCACCGTCTATGCGGTACCAGGGCAGCACAAACATGGCGACCAAGCCTGCCAACAGGGCAAGATCGAGCCGGCGGTTGCGATTGGGCATGACGGTGAGCATCCGTTACATCTGCTTGGAGTGTCTGCAGTCGGCCCATGTCGGGGCCGACTGCGTGGAGGCGCAAGCCAGGCGATCAGTTCGCCTTGGCGCCGATTTCCTTATCCCAGCGGCTAAGCAGCGCCTTGCGAACGTCGGGATCGCCGAATTTCTTGAAATCGTAGTCGATCAACTTGATGTCCTCGAACTTCGGCGCTTCCTTGGGAATGGCCGCTGACTTGTTCGATGGAAGCTGGAACGACTTGGCGTCCTTCATGTGCGATTGCGCATCGGCGCTGAGCGCCCAGTCGTACCACTTTTTGGCGTTGTCGAGGTTTTTCGCGCCCTTGATGATCGACATCGAGCCGATCTCGTAGCCGGTGCCCTCGCACGGCGCGACGGCCTTGATCGGGAAACCCTCAACGGTCTGGGCGACCGCGTCATGCATGAATACCACCCCGATCGTTGCCTCGCCACGCGCGGCAGCCTTTACAGGTGCGGAGCCGGACTTGGTGTATTGGGAGATGTTGGCGTTGAGTTTGCCGAGATAGTCGAAAGCCTTGTCCTCGCCCATGATCTGAACGAGTGTCGCCAAGGTGTTGTAGGAGGTCCCCGACGAATTCGGATTGGCGATCTGGATCTCACCCTTGTAGGACGTGTCCAGAAGGTCGGCCCAGCACTTCGGCTCCTTCAGCCCTTTGCTCTTCAAAAGCTCGGTGTTGTAACCCCAGCCCAGCGCGCCGGCGTAGACGCCAACCGTCCTGTATTGCGCGCTTTCGGCCTGCTTTTTGGCCCAGTCCTGCAATTGGTCGAGAAGAGGAGACTTGTATTCCTGCGTCAGGCCCTCCGACGCAGCCTGCAAATGCGGGTCGCCGGTTCCAGCCCACCAGATATCGGTCTTCGGGTTGCGTGCCTCGGCCCTGATCTTTGCATAGGTCTCGCCCGCGGACAGGCGAACCATGTTGACCTTGATGTCAGACTGTTTTTCGAACTGCCCCTTCATAAGGTCGCAAACCTGCGGGTCTGCCGAACAAATCATGTTGAGATCGCCGGCAGCATGTGCCGAATAAGCGGCAAACGAAACGCCAGCAGCAAGCGCAGCTGCAGCAACTGTTTCAAAACGCATTGACATCCTCCTGTGTGTAGCAGCGCCTCCACGCTGATCGCCTTTGCAAGCGTGTGCAAATGCTGCATCAACAGCGGATGCCTGTCAACAAAGATTCGTTAAATTCTGCGCTGTGGAGAACTCGGGGAGTATTGCACTCATTTGCAAATATGGGCAATGTCGGTTTCGGAGGATGCTAGTGACAGCCAAGTTTTATGTCAGCGCGAACGAGGTTGCCGAACGGGCGGGGGTCTCGCGCTCCGCCGTTTCACGCACGTTTACGCCTGGTGCCAGCGTATCGCCGGAAACGCGACGTCGCGTCATGGAGGCCGCCGATGCGCTTGGCTATCACGTCAATCACCTTGCACGCGGCCTGATGCGAAATGAGAGCGGTATCGTCTGTCTCATTGTGTCAGAGGTCGCGACACCTTATCGATCAGCGCTGCTCAGCATGCTGACGCAAAAGCTCCAGAACGCCGGAAAAGTGGCCATGCTTGTGAACACGGATCGCTCTGACGGCAGCGTCGATCGCGCGTTGAAACAGGCCATTCGATACCGTGCCGATGCGTCGATCATCATGTCGGGTCTGCCGGACAAATCCATTACTCAGCTGTGCTTGAAAAATGGTCAGCGTTTGGTTCTCATCAATCGCGACGATGATCAAGTCGGGGCACTTCGGATCAATCTGGACGACTATGAGGCGGGTTCGAAAATCGTCACAGCATTCCTGCGAGCGGGCTGTCGGCGGTTGGCGTTTGCCAATTCCGAAGCTGGGACGCCGAGCCTAATGGCTCGCGAACGAGGATTTATCGATGCGGCAAAACGCCTGGGGCTTGATGTCGTTGTGGAAAGATTTGGATGGACCGGCTACGAGGCCGGCCAGGTTCTCGCCAGACGGCTTTTGACGCGCGAGGAGCGGCCGGATGGTGTGTTCTGTGCAACCGACTTACTGGCATGCGGATTCATGGACACCGCCCGGCGCGAGTTCTCAGTTGTGATCCCCGAACAGCTTTGCGTCGCTGGATTTGACAATATCGAGCAGGCCGCTTGGAAGTCGTATGAATTGACGACGTTTGCGCAACCTGTCGAAGACATAGCGACTGAGGCTGTGCGCTGGTTGGATGCGGGGCCATCGCACGATACAAACCGGGTCCAACTTCATGCTGATTTTGTATGGCGTAGCTCCATTCGCGCGGGATAGCGGAATCGAAGGTCGTTCTGCAAATTTGGTGTCTCGCAAGGCATCCATTCAGGATGGTCGCCGGCTCGATTTGGTATCAAGGTGGTCATGGCCGTCGTCGAGACATTACGGTCATCTAGGCTCTGGCAGCGGATGGGGTCGAGCTTGGCCGCACGACGATGCGAGGCGTTACCACGAAATGCTCCGCTTCCGCTCGTCCCTTGATCCGCTCGATCAGCAGGCGCGCTGCCTGAAGCCCCAATTGCTCCCCCGACTGATCGATGCTCGTCAGGCTGTTCTGAGCGAAGTCGCAGAACATGGTGTTGTCGTAGCCGACCACGGCCAGGTCATTCGGGATGTCGAGGCCGAGTTCCCTGGCAACGCTGATCACCTCAAGGGCGATCAGATCGGTCCAGCAGAAGATGGCATCGGGGCGCTGTGGGCCCGTCAGCAAGCGGCGGGCGCTTAGCTGGACCTCGCGCAGGATCTGCGAGGAGCTTGTAATGTTGATATGCTTGCCGAGGCCGGCTTCCATCATCCCGCGGCGATAGCCGAGTTCTCGCTGGATCAGGATGGTGGATGTTCCCGAGACGAGGCTGAACATGGCGATCTTGCGATAGCCGTTGGCGGCCAGATGCTTCACCACAAGCATGGCGCCCTGCTGATCGTGATTGTTGACCGTATCGAACGTGGTCGCCTCCGGATCGTGATGTCCGATCGCCACCAGCGGCTTTCGCTTTGCGATGATGTCGAGGTTCCTGCGATCTTCCGTCGATCCGATCATCAGCATGCCGTCCATCTGCCGGTCGATCATCGATTCGACGATGCCCATTTCTGTTTCCACCGACGAATGACTGATGCCGATCATGGCGCGGTACTGGGTGCGCTCCAGCGCCGTGTTCACGCCGTCCATGATGTCAGCGAAAAACGGGTTCCGCAGGTCCGGCAAGACAATGCCGATCGTATAGGTCTGGCCGCGCATCCCTCGGGCGGCGGCAAGCGGCCGGTAGTCGAGCTTGTGCATCGATGCGCGAACGTTCGCGCGCAGAGCGTCCGAAACCCCGTAGGCGTCGCGCAAAACCTTGGACACCGCTGCGACGGAAACGCCGGCATCTTTTGCCACCTCGCGGATGGTAACCCGGCTGCCTCGAACCCGTTTTTCACTCAAACCATTGCCTCTCGATCATTGCCGCGGTCCACGCCAATCGCCCCTGTGAACAGTCGTCCCGCACAATTTCACCGTATCGAAACAAAGCCGGTTGCCAAGCAGGAAAAAATGTAGAACGATATACGTATAACATTCTACGAGGGAGGATGGCATGCTCGACAAGGTGTCAGCGCAGGGCGGTGGGAATTTGGAATCGGGGGGCTATCCGTGGACGGCAGCAATGGTTCGGCCCCTTGCGGATCAGGGCGAGGGGACGCCTGCCTCGTTTCTGCAAAAGCAGTTCAATCTGCAGCATGTGACCGGGCGCGAGCTGCTGCGCATCAGCGCCCTCGGACTCTACAGGGCCTTCATTAACGGGCAGCGCGTTGGCAACGACCTTCTGACGCCGGGCTGGACCACCTATGACAAGCGCCTGTCCTATCAGACCTATGATGTCGGTGACTTCCTGCGCCAGGGCGAGAACACGATCACGATCTGGCTCGCCGACGGCTGGATGCGCTCGCCGCTGATGTGGGGACAGCACAGGCTGACGAATACCTGGGGCGACAAGATCGCGGCGATCGCCGAATTGCGCGCTAACGATGGCGCCGCCGAGCTTCTGCTTGCGACGGATGGCTCCTGGCAAAGCGGGCTTCTGCCTGTCCGCAAGTCGGGCATCTATTTTGGCGAAGAGTTCGACGCCCGCATCCGGCCGGAGATTTCGGCCNNCGGCCGGCGCCCAGGCCATCGCCTTCGACCGATCGATTCTGATCGCGCACGAAACCGAACCGGTGCGCGAACTGCCGCCGATTGCGCCGATCCGCAGCTGGCACGATACCGAAGGCAGGGCCATCCACGATTTCGGCCAGAATGTCGGAGGCTACATAGCCTTCGCGGTGATCGGCAAGGCCGGCGATAGCGTGCGCGTCGAGCATGCCGAAGTGCTGGACCGCGACGGCAATTTCTACAACGTCAACTATCGTACGGCCGAGGCACATACGGTCTATACACTCTCCGGCGAAGGTGAGGAACATTACCGGCCATACTTCACGTTCCACGGTTTCCGTTATGCCCGGATTACCCTTTCGGGAACGGCGAAGATCTTGGCGGTTCACTCGGTGCCGATCAGTTCCGTCACGGAGCAGAAGGCAAGCTTCACTTCGGGCAATGCTCTGGTCGATCGGCTTGTGCTGAACACGGTGTGGAGCCAGCGGGGCAACTTCATCGAAGTCCCGACGGACTGCCCGCAGCGGGACGAACGCCTTGGCTGGACCGGCGACGCCCAGGTGTTCGCAGGCACGGCGCTGTATCTGGCCGACGCTCACGGATTCCTCGTCAAATATGTGCGCGACATCATGGCCGACCAGCGCGAGGACGGCTCCGTTCCACATGTCGTTCCCGATCCGACGCGCCAGCAGCCGGAATTCTATCCGGGCTTCTACGGCTCGACCGGCTGGGGCGATGCCATCGCCGTCATTCCCTGGCAGCTCTACCTGCACTATGGTGACGAGGACATACTTGCCGAAGCGCTACCGGCGATGATCCGGTGGGTCGATTTCGTGTGGTCGATCAGCGATGGCCCCATCGTCTCGCCGCCGCGCCAGTGGGGCGCTCGAGGGTTTAGTTTTGGCGATTGGCTGCAGCCGTCCGGGCCTTCCGCAAAGCCCTTGCCGACGATCGGCGACGATGCCGCGGCGACATTGTACCTTCATATCACCGCAAAACTCGTGGCGCGGATCGCGGCAATTGTCGGCGACACGGCGACGGCTGACCGTCTTGCGACGATGGCCGCCAAGGTGAAGGACGCCTTCCAGCGCGAGTTCATCACCGCTTCCGGACGCCTCGCCTACGACGATCAGACGTCCTACGCGCTGGCAATCTTGCACGATCTTGTTCCCGAAGAACACCTTGACGCGGCAAAGCGCTATTTCAAGGCGACGATCGCCCGGGCGGAAGGGCGCATCGGCACGGGCTTCATCGGCACGCCGGCATTGCTGCCGGCCCTCTTGAAGATCGGTGAGGTCGGGTTGGCCGCTGACGTCTTCCTTCAGGAAGAGGTGCCGGGCTGGCTCTACCAGGTAAAGATGGGCGCCACGACGATATGGGAACGGTGGGATGCGATCCAGGCCGACGGCACGATCTACAACCCGCAGATGAATTCCTACAATCACTATGCCTACGGTGCCGTCTGCCAATGGCTCCTGGAGGCCGTCGCGGGTTTTCGTCCGGATCCGGAGCAGCCGGGTTTTGCCCGGATCATCTTCGAACCGACGATCATTCCGGATCTCTCGCCTGTCGCCGCAAGCCATCAATCGCCACGTGGCCCAATCGCTGCAGCCTGGTCTGTCGAGGGAAACAAAGTCCGTTACGACGTGGACATACCCCCGGAAACTTATGGTGTCCTGAAGCTCGCCCACGGTTATTCAGATATTACCGTCGATGGTTGCGCCTTCACTGGCTCCGATCTCTTGCCGGGCCAGCATGTCGTAACCTTTACGTTCGTGCCGCCACGGCGTGCGGCGAAGGAGGATTTTCAGATCAACGCTCGCACGCCCTGAGATACATGCAGGAAGCTTTGCCGCTGAGGAGCGGTTCAACTGGGAGGAAACCAATGCTTATGACAAGGACAAGACATTCCTTGATTGGCCTCGTGGCCGGTCTTTTCACGATGACGGCGCTTTCTGGTCATGCCGTGGCGCAGAGCACGCTGACGATGTTGATCGACAACGGTGCAAACACGGTGGCGATTACCGATGCGCTGGTCAGCGCCTTTGAGAAAAGCAATCCCGACATCGATATCGAAGTCGAGACGCGTCCCGGCGGCGGGGAGGGCGACAATATCGTCAAGACTCGGCTCGCGACCGGACAGATGACCGACATCTTCTACTATAATTCCGGCTCGCTGATGCAGGCGCTGGCCCCGCAGCAAACGCTGACGGACCTGAGCGGCGAAGCGTTTATGGCCAATGTCTCAGATACCTTCAAGCAGGTGGTGAGCGTCGGAGATGCCGTCTACGGCATACCGATCAGCCCGGCGGAGGCCGGCGGCATCTTCTATAACCGCGACATCTACGCGCAACTGGGCCTGACGGTTCCAAAGACCTGGGCCGAATTCATGGCCAATAACGAGAAGATCAAGGCTGCCGGAAAGACCGCCGTCATCCAGACCTATGCAGACTCGTGGACGAGCCAGGTCCTGGTTCTGGCAGACTTCTACAACGTGCAGAGCGCCGTGCCCGATTTTGCGAAGCAGTTCACGGCCGGCGTCGCGAAATTCGGCAAGACCGAGGCTGCGGAAAAGAGCTTCGAGCGTTTGAAGCAGGTGCACGACGCCGGGCTGATGAACGAGGATTTCGGTGCTGCCACCTACAATGACGGCCTGCGCATGCTGGTGAATGGCGAGGGCGCCCACTATCCGATGCTGACTTTCGCCATTCCGGCGCTCGCCGAAAACTACCCGGAACTGCTCGCTAAGGTCGGCTTCTTTGCCCAGCCAGGCGATGATCCCGCCACCAACGGCCTGACGACCTGGATGCCTGGTGGCTTCTATATTCCAAAGACCTCCTCCAACCCCGATGCGGCCAAGAAGTTCATGGCTTTCGTTGCCAGCACGGACGGCTGCAAGGTTCTGGAACAGACAGTCGGCGTCAATGGCCCGTTCCTGATCAAGGGCTGCAAACTGCCCGACAAGGTTGCGCTAGTGGTTGCGGATCTTCTGCCCTACTTTGCCGAGGGCGGCCACAATGCGCCGGCGCTGGAATTCGTGTCGCCCGTCAAGGGGCCGATCCTAGAGCAATTGACGGTCGAAGTGGGCTCCGGGATCCGGGAACCGGCAGCGGCTGCGTCCAGCTACGACGAGGATGCGCGCAAGCAGGCTCTGCAACTCGGCCTTCCGGGCTGGTAATCACTCATGAAGAGGTCGGCGACCAAGGGCGGTGACAATCGCCCGCGGTCCCGGCCGATGTTCCTGGAGCCCTCATGGTCGCATCCGTTATTTCCGCTTCCCCCATGCGCCGGTCGTCCTATCCCGGATGGTTCTACCTGCCCGCCGCCATCATCTACGGCGTTCTGTTTCTTCTGCCGACCTTCGCATCCTTCTATTTCAGCCTGACACGCTGGAGCCTGTTCAGTTCAAGCTTCATCGGGCTTGATAATTTCGTCCAGTTTTTGCGCGAGCCTTTCCTGATCAAAGGCCTCGTCAACACGCTCATCTACGCGGCGATCACCTCAGGGCTCAAGGTCGTCCTCGGCATGCTGCTGGCCGTCATGCTGACGAGTGAGATCATGGCGCGAGGGCTTCTGCGCTCGCTGGTGTTTTTCCCCGTGCTGGTCTCGACAATCGGCGTCGGCATCACATTCACGGTGTTGATGCATCCGACGCAAGGAGCGATCAATGAAGGTCTGGCGTTGCTCGGCATCAAGGGGCCGGGCTGGTTGACGGACCCGAAGCTCGCCCTGATTTCTGTGGCGTTGGTCGATGTCTGGAAAGGCGTGGGTCTGGCCACCGTGATCTATATCGCAGGCATCGTGGCTATCCCCAAGGACTACTATGAGGCGGCGCGGATAGACGGTGGCACGAAGCTGCAGAATTTTCTGTACATCACCTTGCCGCTCAGCCGACCTGCGACGGCGACGGTGATCACGCTCTCCTTCATCGGCGGCCTGCGCACCTTCGACCTGATATGGGCGATGACCAAGGGCGGGCCGGGCTTCGCCTCCGACACGATCGCCTCGGTGATCTACAAGCAATACCAATCGGGGTTTTTCGGGCTGTCGACAGCCGGCAATGTGGTGCTCTTCGTCCTTACTGCAGTGCTTGTCGTGCCGATCACGATCATACTCAACCGCCGGGAGGGCCATCAGTGAGATCGCGCGCATCAGTCATCGGCGGAATGGTTGCCCTGGGCATTTCCTTCCTGGTTTTCGTCATCCCGTTTGCATTCATCATCCTGATGACATTCAAGGACAAGCGCCAGGCGAGCCTGCTCGATTTTTCCTGGCCTGCAAGCTTTAACCTGTGGGACAATCTGGTCACCGTCATCTCGACCCGAAACTGGATGCTCGTGACGGCGTTCGTGAACTCGACCATCCTAACGGTCGCGAGCGTGACGCTGCTGGTCGTCTTCGGCGCCATGGTCGGCTTCGTCCTGGCGCGCAGGAAGACCCGGTGGAATCCGCTAGTCGAGTTCCTGATCCTCGCAGGGCTTATGATCCCGCCGGCCGTGGTGCCCACGATCTGGCTTCTGCAAGGGTTGAAGCTGTTCGGCACGCTTTACGGCATGATCCTGGTCGAGGTGGCCTACAACCTGCCTTTCACGATCATCCTCTACCGCGCATTCATCGCCACCATCCCGCGTGACCTCGATGAAGCCGCCATAATCGACGGCGCCCGACCGCTTGACGTATTTTTCCGGGTGATCCTGCCGCTGCTCTGGCCGGTGACGGTCACCAATATCGTGGTGCAGTCGGTCGGCATTTTCAACGACTTCACCAACCCGCTCTACTATCTGCCGGGCAACGCCAACGCCACGGTTCAGCTGACGCTCTACAATTTCCAGAGCCAGTTCAACACTGCTTACAATCTTCTCTTCACCAATATCGCGCTGATCACCATTCCCCCTCTGATCGTCTTCCTGTTCTTCAACCGGCAGATCGTGGCGGGCATGACCGCAGGCGCCGTCAAAGGATAAATCATGGCTGGTCTTTCCCTCAGGTCGATCCACAAGTCCTATGGCGCATTGCCCGTAATCAAGGGCGTCAATCTCTCCATCGACAACGGCGAGTTCGTGGTGTTCGTCGGACCATCAGGCTGCGGAAAATCGACGTTGCTGCGCATGATCGCGGGGCTTGAAGATATCAGTTCCGGCGAGTTGCATATCGGCGACAAGCTGTGCAATGCCGTCGAGCCACGCGATCGCGGCATCGCCATGGTCTTCCAGTCTTACGCCCTCTATCCGCATATGAGCGTCTACGACAATGTCGGCTTTGGGTTGAAACTGGCGAGAACGCCCAAGGACGAGCGCGACCGAAAGATCCGTGAAGCAGCGCGTATTCTGAAAATGGAACACTTGTTGGAGCGCAAGCCCGGCCAGCTTTCCGGTGGGCAGCGGCAGCGCGTCGCCATCGGCCGCGCTATCGTCCGGCAGCCGGAAGTCTTCCTGTTCGATGAGCCCCTGTCCAATCTCGACGCAGCGCTTCGCGTCGACATGCGCATGGAGATCGCCAAACTTCACAAGGAGCTCGGCACGACCATGATCTACGTCACCCACGATCAGGTGGAGGCGATGACCTTGGCGGACAAGATCGTTGTGCTCGATGGCGGCGTCGTGCAGCAGGTCGGCTCGCCCATCGAACTCTACCAGCGTCCGGCCAATCTTTTCGTGGCGGGCTTCATCGGGTCTCCGAAAATGAACTTCGTGCCGGTGCGGGCGGACAAGGTCGAGGCCGATCGGGTGACCGTCAGCGGGCAGGATGTCATCAATTTGACTGTGGAGACAGACGGCAAGGCAATAGGACCGGGCGATCAGCTCACACTCGGTATCCGGCCACACGATCTCGTGCCGAGTTCAACCGGCTCGATCGTCGGCCGTGTTGTCCTTGTCGAGCGTCTGGGCAACGAAACGATTGTCAGTTTGGAACTGCCATCCGGCGTCAATTGGCTGGCTGTTCTCGGCGGCGACCAGCCTCTGAAGCCGGGGGAAAGCCTTGCTTTGGCAGCGAACGCGTCGAAGGCTAACCTTTTCAGTTCTGACGGCACCGCGGTCAAGCCGTAAGTGATCGCTTCATTTGGTACCAAGAAACTGAAGCCGAAATACAACGCGCGATCTCCGCACCCGATTGAGATTTCCAGTGTCGTATCGCCGATAGAAATTCTAACGACGCAGAGCCGCTGAAAAGTGGCAATGCCGTCGCGTTTGAGCCTCAAATCGGCATAACATCTTCTGCAGAAGATGATACGCGCAAAGCAAAAACCCGTACGAGGGCGTGGTCTAGCACGTCGATCCCCAGCGAACCGTATATTCCTGCGTGAAAACGGCGCCCTGGTCATGGCCTTCGACCTGCTGTTCGATGAACGTCAGGATGGCGTCCATGTAGGCCTCATTATCAAGCGCGAGCGTTGTGAGATCGTGGCTCTCCCACGCGGCAAGCTTGATGCCATCTTGACCGATGATGGCAAGCTCCTCCGGGACTCTCTTTCCTAGCACGCGCGTGGCGGCGTCCCTGACGCCGATCGCCATGACGTCGTTGCCGCAGACTACCGCATCAATAGCCGAACGTCTGAGAAACACGACGGCCTCCTTGAAGCCCGACTCATAGGAATAATCCCCATGCGATTCAGAAACGAACGTTAATCCATGCGCTGCCAATGCCTGGACAAACCAATTCTTGCGCTGTTTGTCGATCCAGCTGGTATTGCGGCCCGTCAGGTAGGCGAAGCGGGTATGACCGGAGGCGACAGCCTTGTCCACGACCTCCCGAGCGGCTTTTGTGCCATCGGCTAGGACATGCGATATGCCCGGATCAGAAATGGGCTCAAAGGACATCATGATCGGTCTTGCCGTTCGGAAGATCTGGATCGCGTCTTCCATCGACACCATGTCCGAAAATATCACGGCATGGTCGACCTGGTAGGCGGACGCCATGCGCATCAGGTGTGCGCGATCGTCGAAGCCGGCACAGCAGATCATGATCGGCAGCAACTCCCTCTCCTGCAGTCTCTGCACGAGGTATTGAAGTTGCTCGCCTTCGCACGGATTCTCGATCGAGTTGACCACGAGGGCGACCAGACGAGACCGCTGGCTGTTCAGCGAGCGGGCTATCGCGTTGGGGCGATAGTCGTGCTCCTTGGCGATCGACATGATGCGCTTGCGCGTGCGGTCGCTGATGCGCGCATCACCGGAAAAGGCCCGCGAAATGGTGGACGAGGAGACGCCTGCCAGTTTTGCGATTTCCTTCGAGGTGATGCGCTTGTTCATTCGCGATTCTCCTAGCCGATGTCGGAGATCTTGATTGATTCTCCCTCTCGCGCCGCCGAAGCCTTGATAGCATCCCAAAGCCTTGCAAAGCGAAGGCCATTTTCCACGGTCGAAGGGTTTTCTTCGTCGCCGCGCCGCACCCCAAGGAAGGTTTTCAGCGGGGCATCCTGATGGGCTGCCTTGGCGATTTCGCGAACGGCGGGCTGTCCATCGACCTCAATTTCGCGCCACGCCCCCCATGCGTCAATGCGCACGATCGCCTTGGAGTAGAAGAGCGTCATGTGTGAGGCGCATCCGGGAGGGCCTTCGCCGGCTGCATTGAACGTGACCAGGGCGCCGCTCTGCAGGCGTGCGGCGACCGCGCATGTGATGTCGATCGGCTTGCCGTAATTGTTCACGTAGGCCGAGACGCGCTCGAACTCGGAACCCACCAGCAGGCAGACCGTATTCATCATGTGGGCGCCGGTGTCGAACATGAACCCGCCGCCGGACAGTTCCGGCTTCTGCTTCCACTGGCCATCATATTTCGAAGACCAGCCTTCCCAGATGGTCGCCGACACGCTGACAAGTTCGCCAAATTCGCCGGCCGAGGCGCGCTGGTGGGTGTCGCGCACGAGCGGCGAAAGAACGCCATTGAACGCGACGACGACAAGGCTTCCGGACTTGTTGCGCGCCTCGATCAGTGCCTTGGCCTCCGCGACGGTCGTTACCATCGGCTTTTCGAGAAAGAGATCGAAACCCGCTTCGATGACGGCAAGCGCCTGCTCGCCGTGGAAGACGTGCGGCGTCGAGATGTAGACCACGTCTATCTCGTCCTTGCAGGCAGCGAGCATGGCCTGATGGTCTTCGAATTCCTTTGGCGCATTGCGCCCTGCCGCTTCACAAATGTCGGCGAGACGCTTTCTCGACGCCTTGCTTACATCGGCCACCGCTACGTATTCGACCTCGGACAACTGAGCCCAGCTCTGGGCATATTCCGCGGCCTTCCCACCGGCCCCAATGACGGCCAGGCGAACAGTCTTTGACATGATTATCCTCCATTGCGCACACGTATGCGCAATGGATACCTATAGTGAGTAGTTAAAATAATCAAGTTAAAACAGTGGTATGAGTTGCGAGGTTTCCATCAACATCGTTATGCTATTGAAAATAAATGCCATACGTGTGTACATTCTCGGCGCGATCAATGATCGCGGAGGAAACCAGGAGGAGGAACGAATGTTGAAGAGCATTCTGCTTGCCGGCGTATGCATGGCCGGATTGTCAATTTCCATCAATTTCGCGAATGCCGAGACCATCCGCATCGCCGAGCACCGCCAGGCGCGTATTGACGCGCTGAAGACGGTCGTTCCCGATATCGAGAAGAAGTACGGCGTCACGATCGAGGTCGTGGAATATCCCGCGCCCGAGAAGGATTATCTGTCGAAGCTGCTGACCGAGCTTCGCGCCGGCAACGCTCCGGACCTGTTCACGGCGCCCGCGGGCCAGGATGTCGCCGATATGGTCGCCGCCGGCTATCTCGAGCCGATCACCAAGGAATTTAAGGCGTGGGACGGGTACGGCCAGTCGTTCGACGTATCCAAGAAGCTTGTCACGCGCGCCGATGGCGAGGTTTACGTCTTGCCCGCAATGCTGAAGGTCCAGCAGCTGTACTACCGTCGCGATGTTCTCGAAAAGGCCGGCATTTCTACCGACCAGCCGAAGACCTGGGAGGATCTGATCGACCGCGCCAAGGAGATCAAGGCCAAGACCGGTGCTTACGGCCTTCTCTTCCCGATGGGGCTGAGCTGGGGCGGCGGCGCGTTCGGCGAAGGGTTCCAGTACCTGATGGTGGGCACCTCGACACCGCAGATCGCAAACGAAGACGAGACGCTCAACCTGAAAAGCGAAGGCGTGAAGGAGGCTTTTGGCTTCTACAAGGATTTGATCGACAACGACCTCATGCCGATCCAGCCCCTTCTCGGGCCGGAGCCATGGGTCACGCCGAAATACCAGATGTTCCCGGAAGGCAAGCTCGTCGCAACGACGTGCGGCTCGTGGTGCTACATCTACGACTGGGGTCCGGAAAGCAAGAACCCGATCCCGAACGTGGAGAAGGCCGTCGGCACATGGACCATGCCGGGCAAGGACGGTGGCGAGCATGTGATGACCGACATAGAAAGCGGTTGGGGCGTTAACGCCGCGGGATCCGATCCCGAGATGGCCAAGAAAGTGCTTCTCGAGCTTGGCTCCGTGAAGGCTGATGTTGCCTATGCCGCGCGCGTCGGCAACATTCCCGGCCGCAAGGACGCGACCAACGACGCCGAGTTCCAGAAGTTGACGGCCCTCGTTCCCGTGCTTTCGGCTGTCGAAAACGGCGCGTTCCTGACGTCTGCTCCAGGCTTCTCAGCCGTATCGGAAGGCGTTGCAAGGGCGACCGAAGCCTTGCTGCGCAAGGAAACCGATGCCGCCGGCGCACAGAAAATCCTCGTTGACTACGTCAGCGAGACGCTCGGCGAAGACATGGTCAAGTAATACAGCCCAGTCGAGGAACCATACCGGGGAGAGGCATCAGCTTCTCTCCGTGAATAGAGGACGGCTGTGTCATGGCTGTAATGAACGCCCATGAAGCACGCATGAAGCGGCAGTTGCTTGTCATCCTGCTGCCATCGATGCTTCTTCTGCTTGCTTTCGTGGTCTATCCCGCGATCTACTCGGTCTATCTGAGCTTTACCAACGAGGCGTTGACGGGAGCCGGAGCGCTCCGTCCGCGTTTTGTGGGCATCCGCAACTACGCGCGCCTTCTGAACGATGCGAAGTTCTGGAACTCGCTGCTGGTCACGTTCTTCTTCGTCGTCGGATCGGCGATCATCGGCCAGTTCGTTCTCGGTCTCGTCTCGGCCATGGCTCTGGGACGTTCCGTCAAGTTCGGTCGGATATTCTCTTCGATGATATTGCTGCCCAACGCGGCGCCCGAGGTCGTTGCCGGCTTCATGTGGATCTCGATGCTTGCCGGTGGCGACAACGCAACGTTGAGCCGGATCGTCGCCTTTTTCGGCATCAGCCCGTCGGACTGGCTGAATACGTTCCCGTTGACAATGATCATTATCGTCAACACCTGGCGCGGCATCGCCACGGCGATGATCTTGTTGATGGCAGGGCTCAGCACCATTCCCGAAGAGATCTACGAGGCTGCGAGAATGGACGGCGCAACGTCGACGCAGATGTTCCGGCGGATCACGCTGCCGCTGATGATGCCGACGATCCTTCTTTACATGCTGATTTCGGCGGTGTCGACGATCGCTGTCTTCGGAATGGTCTATGCCTTGACCCGTGGCGGTCCGGGTGGCGCCACCGAGCTTGTCAGCATCTACATCTACAATCAGTCCTTCACGGCCTACCAGCTTGGCTATGGTGCCGCGGTTGCGGTCGTCGTCCTGCTGATCTCGGTTCTGATCGGTATCGGCTACGTCAAGGCAATGAAGGTGGAGGTCTAACATGGCTGCGATTTCACCGGTCGAAAGTGCAAACAAGGCGAAAGGCGATCTGCTTGCCTATGCTACGCTTTCCATCATCTCGATCTTCTGCGCGATCCCGTTCTTCTGGGTCTTCCTGGCCTCGCTCGACGGTAACGCCCAGCTCTTCCTGCGCTGGCCGGACCAGTGGACACTGGACAACTACCTGAAGATCTTCGTTCAGGAGGATGGTGGGATATGGCTCTTCAATTCCCTTTTGATCGTCGGTAGCACGACGGCGCTGGTCATGGTGTTGGCCGGTCTTGGGGGTTATGCGCTGTCGCGAACCACCGCGTGGTGGAAGCTTCCGTTCCTCTACGGCATACTGCTGATCCGCGTTCTCCCGCCAACCGCACTGGTCGTGCCGCTCTACAAGATCCTGCTGTCGATGAACCTCGCCGAGGCTGCCGTTCTTCGGCCGATCTTCGGCAGCTCGACGCGCGCGATCATGAAGTGGACGGGTTTCATCGACGGTTATCTGGGGATTATCCTCGTTTTGACCGCGATGCAGCTGCCGCTGGCGCTGTGGATCATGAAGACGTTCTTCGACGGGCTGCCCAGGGACTACGAAGAGGCCGCTCTCATGGACGGCGCGACGATGGTGCAAAGGATCCGGCGTGTACTGGTGCCGCTGGCGCTTCCAGGCCTTGCTGCAGCCGGCCTGTTCTCGTTCATCTCCGCATGGGGCGATTTCCTGCTCCCCCTGACGTTCCTGTCATCTCCCGAGTTGCAACCACTGCCGCTCGGGCTGTTCAGGGCCTATCTCCGCGTCAATACGGTGGACTACGGGTTCCTCGCCGCGCTCGCTTTCATCTACCTGCTTCCAGCCGTCATCGCCTTTGGCTTTGCGCGCAAGTTCCTCGTGCAGACCTTCGCTGGCGGGGTGAAGGGCTAGTCCCGCACCCGATCGAGAAAGAGACAAATCAATGATTACCTTGAATAACGTCCGCAAATTCTACGGTTCCCTTGAAGTCATCAAAGGCGTCGACATCACGGTTGAGGATGGCGAATTCGCGGTCTTCGTCGGGCCGTCCGGCTGCGGAAAATCCACGCTGCTGCGCATGATTGCCGGACTTGAGGGAATTGACGATGGCGATCTGGTGCTCAACGGCAAGCGCATGAACGACGTGCCGCCGGATCAGCGCGGCATCGCCATGGTCTTCCAGTCCTATGCCCTTTATCCGCACATGACGGTGGCGGAAAACATCGGCTTCTCATTGAGCCTGAAAAAAGTCCCCGCCGCCGACATCCGCAAGCAGGTGGAGGGCGTGGCGGAGATCCTGCAGTTGACCGACTATCTCAATCGTCGCCCCGGGGCATTGTCGGGCGGGCAGCGGCAACGCGTGGCCATCGGCCGGGCAATCATCAAGAAGCCTTCGCTCATTCTGTTCGACGAGCCGTTGTCCAATCTCGACTCCGCGCTGCGTGTCCAGATGCGAGCGGAGTTGCAGCGTCTCCATCGGGAGCTGAAGGCGACCGTCGTTTACGTGACCCACGATCAGGTCGAGGCCATGACCATGGCGGACAAGATCGTCGTCTTGAACAAGGGCATGGTCGCGCAACAGGGTGCGCCAATGGAGCTCTATCACAAGCCCGCCAACGAATTCGTCGCCACCTTCATCGGATCGCCCAAAATGAACGTCGTCGCCGCAAGTGCAAAGCGCAATGGCAGCGTCGTGCGCATCGAGAGCCCCGTCGGCCTCGGCCTCGATGTCACCGATGAGAATGGCCGCATTCCCGATGGCCCGGTCCGTATCGGCGCTCGCCCAGAGCACATGAAGCTCGTGGGAGAGGGGGCAGGTAACTTCGTCACGGAGGTGTCGCTCGTCGAGCGCCTGGGCGTCGAGACCTATCTCACGGTCGGTCGGCCCGACGAGCCCCTGATCGTCCGCACCGAAGGAGACATGATGCTTCGACCGGGCGATCGCATCAGCCTCAACATCGATCCCGACGTCTGTCACGTCTTCAACGCCGCCGGCGACGTCATCCTCCCAGCTCGGGTTTCCTAACAGCCAAGGATTATTTGCAATGAGTATCAAGGTTACAATCTGGAACGAAGGTCGCCACGAAAAGCGAGACGAGGAAGTGCGCAAGCTCTACCCTGACCGTATCGACGGACAGATCGCGAAGGGGATCGCGAGTTCCGAATTCGAAATACGCCGCGTGACGATGGATGACCCCGAAGAAGGTCTGCCGGATTCGCTGCTTAACGATACCGACGTGCTTCTGTGGTGGGGCCACATCGCCCATGAGGAAGTCAGCGACGCGCTTGTGGATCGTGTCCAGCAGCGCGTTCTCAAGGGAATGGGCATCATCTTCCTGCATTCCGGCCACCACTCCAAGCTCTTCCGCCGCCTCATGGGAACCAACGCCAATCTGTCCTGGCGCGAGCTTGACGAGGGCGACCTGGAGCGCGTGTGGGTGATCAACCCGTCGCATCCGATCGCCGAAGGTCTTCCGCCCTACTTCGAAGTCGAGGCCTCGGAAATGTATGGCGAGCCCTTCGACATCCCGCAGCCTGACGAACTTCTCTTCATTTCCTGGTATTCAGGTGGCGAGGTGTTCCGAAGCGGCTGCACATGGCAGCGCGGCCGCGGCAGAATATTCTTCTTCAGCCCAGGCCATGAGACCTATCCCGTCTATTACAACAAGGAAGTGCTGAAGGTGATCTCGAACGGCATTCATTGGGCGAACCAAAAGCACACGAGCGGTTGGACCCTGGAAAACTGGCACCGTAAGGTGCCGCTGCACGAGAAGACAACGCCGCGTTCCTAAGTTTTAGTCCCAAGAAATAGCCGGGGCGGCGTCTGCCGTCCTGGCGTCTGTGTTCAAGGTGCAATTGTGGGGCAACATATGGGTATGCTCGGCTCGAGCCAACGGATTCTTGACAAAACATTTTGGGCGCGTGCCCGAGCGGAGCCTTCAGCCTGCTTCGAGCGGCTAGCAAAGCTGGCGGTAGAGCGCCCCGATGTCTTTGCATTTGACAGCGGTACCCAAATCGCTGTCTTGGCCGAAGTGTCGCAAACGAGTGTCGTGCGCTTTGCGGTCTTCAACGGATTCCGGGGTATTCAGGAAATGAAAATCGCTTTTAAAGAGGCTCTGAAAAGCTCACCTCAAGCGCACACAATAGAGAAAACACCGATGATGGCCTCAATCCCTGAGGTTGGCCGACGCTAGGCTAAGGGCTAGTGATCGTCTTCGCTATGAATTCCTGTGTTCATTCTGAGCCAGGCTTGTCGCCAGCATGATGCATGCCGGCAACGACGTGTGCCGGGGTTCGTCCGGCATTACGGTCTCATTTTGAGCGTGTCTCTCGTCGGTGAAAGACAAATTCAGCGGTTCCTGCAGTTTGCCCAGCGTTCCGTCTTTCTTTCCGCCACCTGCCCCCACGATTTAGAAAACCTAAATACGAATGCAAGCATCTCCGGCTTGTTGCCAGTGGGACGCATGTTAATTCTAAGTCACGAGCGGAAGAGAGGCCTCTCTCCCGCAATCGACACAAAAGGGGTTCAGACATGGCTCGGCAGGACAAGCTCAAGCTCGGTACATTCGTCTATACGTTCGGTTTTCATCCGGCATCTTGGCTGCATCCGGCCAGCAGCGTTCATGGTGCGACCGATTTCAGCCACCTCCTCAACGTCGCAAAAGTCTCGGAAGCTGCCAAGCTCGATTTCATTTTCATGGCGGATTCGCCGGCGGCCGGCGTCGGCGATGCCGATGCGCTCGCCCGTCAGCCGACCAAGATGAACCGCTTCGAGCCGCTTTCTCTCTTGTCGGCCCTGTCCGTCTCCACCGAAAATCTCGGTCTCGTGGCGACCGTCTCTACCAGCTATTACGAGCCGTTTAACGTCGCCCGCATCTTCGCCTCGATCGACCACCTGAGCGGCGGCCGCGTCTGCTGGAACGTCGTCACCTCCGACCACAACGAGACCGGCTACAATTTCAACCGCGAAGGTCTCGATCCGCATGCCCTTCGCTACGAGCGCGGCGCCGAGTTCGTTGATGTCGTCTTCGGCCTGTGGGACAGTTTCGAGGCTGACGCCCTGCTGCTCGACCGAGAGAGCGGCGTCTATTACGACAAGACCAAGCACCATACGCTCAACCACAAGGGCAAGCATTTCCAGGTCCGCGGACCGCTCAACATCGCACGTTCGCCGCAGGGTCGCCCGATCATCGCCCAGGCCGGCGGTTCGGAAGCCGGCATGGAACTTGCCGCCCGCACGGCCGAGGTGGTGTTCAGCCTGGCGTCCAACATCGACCGCAACCGCGCCTTCTACAAGAATGTCAAGGATCGCATGCCAGCATTCGGCCGCGATCCCGAAGATCTGAAGATCATGCCGGGCGTCGTCATAAATGTCGGGGAGACGGAAGCCGAAGCCCAGGCCAAGGTCGATTACCTGATCGACAAGCTGCATCCCGATGTCGGCCGCCTGATGCTGTCGGAATTCCTCGAAGCCGATCTTTCCGGCGTCCCGCTCGACAAGCCGTTCCCGATGGACCGCCTGCCGGAAGCGCCACGCGGATCGCGCGCGCTCTTCGACGAGCTGGTGGATTTCGTCAAGAGCGGCAAGACGGTCGGCGAGCTGATCCGTCATTACGCCGAAAAGCACACCGGCAACGGCATTACCGGCACCCCGAAGCAGATCGCCGACTTCATGGAGGAATGGTTCGAGACCCGCGCCGCCGACGGCTTTATCCTGATGTTCCCGACCCTGCCGGCGAGCCTTGACGATTTCGTAAGGCTGCTGCTACCGGAACTGCGCCGTCGCGGCCTCTTCCGCGAGGAATACGAAGGCAAGACGCTGCGCGAAAACCTCGGCATCTCCATGCCGCTCAACCGCTACACTGCAGCCCGCAAGGTGGTCTGAGCCGGTAGACGACTTGCTAGGATGCCGGACCCGTCCCGGCACCTCTCGCCTTAACCCGCAAGGATCGACTGATGACAGCCATTGCATCCTCCTAGTCCGCACCCGATCATCCGCATGTTGTGGAAGCGGATCCTCTTCAAGATTTCCGCGCGCCACCTGGTCAGCGCCGTGAGCGTCGTCACCTTGGCACCTGCGACGACCGCACCGGCTTCACCGCCACCTCGCCGACTGAGATGTCATCGGTGCGATCCCTTCAAGAGCAAGAGATAGTATCCCAGATCACGGCCTCCGCCCTACGACCAATGATCGGTTTCACTTCTACGATCGGCTGTCTGACTGGGTCAGCCTCTCGATAAAAGGGACGAACGATTTCTTTTGAGGTAGCTACCGCGTCCCGCTCGCTGGGTTAGCAGTCCGTCTTTCACTATGGTCTCGCCACCCAAGAGCAGGTGCACCGGCCAGCCACGCACTTCCTGCCCCTCTTAAGGTGTATAGTCGGCGCCGTGCAGCAGAATATCATTCGTGAGGGTAATTCTTTTGTCCGGGTCCCAAAGGGCAATATCAGCATCCGCACCGATAGCCATTGTACCTTTGCGGGGGTAGAGACCATATAGTTTAGCGTGATTGGTCGAGGTGACGACAACGAATTGGTTGATGTCGATGCGGCCCTTCATGACGCCTTTCGAAAACAGGATCGACAAGCGCGTGGCGACGCCAAGAATGCCGTTGGGGATCCAGCGGAAATGCCGCTGTTTGCGACCATTCAGCTTCCCGAGCAACTGGCGCAATCGCCAGCTCTGGCAGACATGAAGTCTCCGAGATGCCAGACCTCATCCTCGGAGCTTACGGCTTCGTTCCAGTTGCGAATGAGCGTGACGTCGTGATTGGCCATGTTCGGGAACGGGCGTCGATCGAGCCGCAACACGCGCGGGTCGCCGAAGTAGGTGTCTCCAGTGAAATAGATCATCCGGAATAACTGGCGCTAACTGCACGGATGTCGACGCTCGCGAACAGGCGTTAACGATTTTTACCGCCCAATTTGAACGGTTTAGGCTTTCGAGCGTTCAAGCACCCGACAAGTATTAACTTCTCGGGGACGTCATGAAGACAATCGCTACTCTCGCTTTCGGAATAGCCTGCGCCGTCGGTGCCTCGCTCGGCGTATCGTCAGTGGCTTCAGCCGTTGTCACTGAGCCATCGAGTACGGGACATCTGACGCTTGGAACCTCTGATCTGTGGACCACGACACCTGTTAAGATTGATCGAGCCGCACAGGGGTTTGAGCGTTTGCCAGCAGTTCTGTCGACATACGCGTCCTCGCCTGTTCGCATCACAAAGACCGCGTCGGCGGCCGAACGGAGCATCGAAGTGTCGACAACAGCCTCAGGACAACTACCAATGTTGTCCAGCGCACACCTTGACTGGTGCGCCAGCCGGTACCGTTCGTTCAATGCAGACACAAACACCTACCGATCGTTTAGCGGTGAGATGAAAACCTGTTCGTCACCGTTCGAGAGCCTCCAATCTTCCTCGGACCAAAACCTAGGTCAGTCGGCCCAATCTTCCACATCCGAGGAGGTGGCAGCTTGGTGCGCCGCCCGCTATCAGTCTTACAGGATTGAAGATAACACGTATCAGCCATATGGCGGCCAAAGGCGACCTTGCCGCGGGCCAAAGGCCGGTGACGAGATGGCTCTTCGCTAGATCAACGGAGAGAACACTGTGCGTATCTCGAAGATCAGCAGCGTGATGCGAGATTGATTATACCGGCCGGGATGCTTCCGCCCTCGACATCCCGAACCAAACGGCAAGGTCCGGCGACTTGCTCCAGGCGATCAAGGCGTCGAGGGCTGCTGTAACTGCACTTCGAGCTAACCCGGTCGCCACAATGTCATCGATCGCTTCGTCGACGATGCTCGCTATGTTCCGGACCACGTCCTCGAAATCTGGATCGCTGCGCATCCCCCGAAGAAGATGAGCGTGTTGCGGCGAGGAAGAAGACCTGCCTGATGCAGGAACTTTACGAGGCGACGTCCGACAATCGGGTCGTTTCCGTGCCTGTCATAAGTGCGCTGGTACGCGTTCCAGACCGACGAGAACCCCGGCGGTTCCGGCCACAGTCGCAGTCCGTCGTAGTCGTCGTCGGAGAGGATGACGCGTCCTCCCGGCCGCACCGCACGCGCCATGTTGCGTACCACCTGCAGCGGGGTGGGAATTGCTCGAGGACGAAGCGCGCACGAGCGACGTCGAACTGACCCATCTCGTCATCGCGGAAAGGCGGGTCGAGGACATCGCCTTGTCTCATCTCCAGGATGTCGGCTTCGTTGTCGGCCGCCGCTTGGCGCACGGCTTCTGCGATCTGTTCGGCGCTTCGCTCGATACCCAGCACCGGCACCCCCGTCGCTCGTGCCATCAGCCGTGAGTACTGCCCGAGACCAGCCCCGAAGTCGAAGACGCGTTCACCGGCGACGAGACGCGCAGCCTCTATGCAGCGCTGGTTTAGCCGTCCGTTCAACGCGGTCAGCCGCGCTTGCTCGGCTTCACTCGATCCATGCGTATAGGGGGATGATGACATTCGCCGCCCCCGCTGGGTCAAAAGATGCCAGAAACCTGGCAGAAGTCACGAGATCGACGCCGCCATGATCAGCTGCCCTAACCGTCTTCCTTATTGAGAATCCGCAGCGTCCTGATCTGCCCAGCCAAGGCCAGAGCGCTTTCGCCACCGTTTCGTCCGGCACCTGATCGATGTGCTGGACGCCAATCACGACAGGTTTTGGATCAAGGCTGATTAAGGGCACTGTCGAAGGGTAGTTTGGCGGCACGCTTGCTTACGACGAGGTGCTAATGGTCTTGAGTCGATATCGAACTACCACTCTCCAGCCTGCGCTAAAGTTCATTAAGCCTTCAGCGAGCCAGGGCAATGGAAAGTTCACTCGCAAGGGCTCGAGCGGTGATAGGTTTTCGGACCACCGGCACGGAAGAAAACCGGTGGGGAATCGCCACGCTGTCGCGGTATCCCGTCGCGAAGACGAAGGGGATTCCTCTCTTCGTCAGGTCGAGAGCGATCTCTTCCGAGGTCTCGTTTCCGAGGTTTAGATCGAGAACCGCGCATTGCGGTTCTTCCTCTGCAAGGGACTGTATCGCCAGCATGACGTTTGGCAATGTCCTGACTTCTGCGGCGCCCAGGCTGCGAAGTACATCTTCCGTGTCGAGCGCTATAAGTCCCTGATCTTCGACCAGCATGACGACAAGACCGGCTAAGGGTTGGCCGATCGCTGCCGGCTCCGCCACACTAGGGTTGGAGGCGCTGACTTCATAATGATGTTTTGATGGCACGACAAACCGGGCCTCTAGTCCACCCGGCGCGAATGTCAGTTCCGCCGTTCCGCCGAGATCGAAGTTCACAGTCTTGTCGATCAGCGTGCTTCCAAAACCCTTCCGGTTCGGCGGCGCGACGACGGGACCTCCGGTTTCGAGCCAAATCATTTCGCAGTCGCCATTCGCATTTACCGACCAACGAACTTCGAGCTTTCCCTCCGGCACGGACAGGCTGCCGTACTTCGCCGCATTCGTCATCATCTCGTGGAGAACGAGCGCGAAGACGCCGAAAGCGCGCTCTGTCAGGCCGATCGACGCGCCTGAGAGGCGAATACGCTCGCGATCCTTGAAGCGATGCATGGCCGCTTCCGCCTCCAACAGGGACAGGATTTCCCCGCCGTTCTTTCCCGAGAAGGACTGGTCATGGGCAAACGACAGAGCGCGCAGTCGCCCGTCGAAAGACTGGGTAAACTCGTCTATCGTCGTAGCGCTCGATCCGGTCTGCGAAGCGATCGATTTCACCAGCGACAGAATGTTTTTGACGCGGTGGTTGAGCTCGGCGTTCAGGATGTTGCGCCGCGCGTCGGTTCGCGATCGTTGTTCTTCCGTCCTGTCATTGTGGTGAAGAAGAAGGTCTCGGATGCAGCTTCTGATCGCCTCCGCGACGGCGACGTCGTCATTTGACCACGGCGTTGAGCGATTGCGCACGTCTTCGCGCCAAGCGTCGAAACTCCCGCGGGGCGTCAAGCGGTCACCGCTCGGACCTGAAACGATCTTCTTGACCGGCTCGCCCGCCCATTCGACCGTATGGGCCTCTTCGCTTCTAAACAACAACAGATAGCTGTTTGACGACATGGACACCGGAACGGCCATCACCCCAGCGACGCTGGCCCCGTACTGAGCGCTGTCGGGGAAAATTTCTTTCAGATGATTTTCATGCCAGATCGCACCGCCACAGGTACTCTTTGCGCGTGAAACGAGTTCCTGCAGCCCGTCCTCATCAGGAACGATGCCCGTCGTGTTCCACTGGTCGTGGCTCAGGAACGCGGAGCCGTCGCAGTCGAGCAGTCCAGAGAAGTCCCGCAGCTTGTCGCGCAGGCTGATGTCGACGTCGTCGGACTGATCAATCGTCGAGGTGATCGCATCGAGCTTGATTCGCGCGAGGGCGGTTGCGGCCTGCTGCACGCGCGTTTCGGCCGCACTCAGGTGAAGCGAGAAGTACTGGGCAAATAGCTCGGTCGCGACCCGCAGCGGTATCGAGAGAACCTTCGGCTGATTGTGATGGCAGGCGATGAGGCCCCAGAGCTCGCCACCCACGACTATCGAAATTGACATCGATGCACCGACGCCCATGTTGCGCAGGTATTCGCAATGGATCGGTGAAACGCTCCGAATGTGCGAGAAAGAAAGATCGATTGGGTTTTGTCCTTCGCCCAGTGGTGGCGTAAGCGGCACGGGTGCGAAATCGACGTCGCCGATCACCCTAATCCAATTCTTCAAGTAGAGCTTGCGCGCCTGAGCCGGAATATCCGAGAACGGGAAATGCTGACCCATAAAGCTTTGAAGAGACGGCTCCTTCGCTTCCGCGACGACACGTCCGGCTCCGTTGTGAAGAAATCGATAGACCATGACTCGGTCGTAGCCGAGCATTGCCCGAACGATCCTTGCGGCCGTCCTCAGCATCCCATCGATCTCGGTCTCGCTATCGATACGCCGTACCATCGACTGCGTCAGGCTGAGGGCCAGTTCAGCGTCCAATGATGAGGCCGAAGGTTCAAGTTCAACGAACATCCGCCCCTCGTGACGATGTACGGTGACGTCCGTTGGCTGAAGCGAGCGTTCTATGCGAGCTTTGAGAAGGACGCTTGCGACGTGACTGTCACCGGCTCTCGCAGCGGCGTTGGCGACATCATGCGCGACGGGTCCGCCAAGAATATCCGATAGGGACGCGCCAACGATCTGCCCGTTCACACCGATGTAGTCTTGGATGTTGTCAGAGACGAACGTAACTGTCGCCGATGCCGGATCGACGACGAGCATCGCACCATGTGGCTGGATGCTTCCGGGAATATGGATCGGCTCCAGATCGCAATTCGACAGGTCAACATCCGCTCTATTGTAGCTCATTCAGCCTCTTCCAACGTATCATCGCGACGGTGCCGCACTGGACAAGTAATTCAATCTAGTTCGTTTAGGGGGTCTTTCCAGATCAAACGCTGGCGAACCGGCCTTATTGGCGACGTTTGAAGTGTTCCCACGCGCTCGGAGCACTCGACAGTGGTGACCGGATCGCAGAATGATTAGGCTCAACCCTTTAGCTGTGGCTTTGGTCGCAGAGGTTGTGCATGCCGCACCGCGCCGGTTTCTGATCCCGGCCGGTTGTCGATCGCCCATGGCGGCAAGGATCGCCACCCGTTCCCGTGCCTTTGAAGGTCTACAACGCGACCCTACGAATTATGAAATCAGCCGTTGCAACGGGACGGCTGGGCCGAGATGAAGAGCTGGCTGCGTTGCAGCGGCTGGATATCCAGGCACGTCAATTGGAAAGGAAATAGTGCCGGGAGAATGTTGTGCCTCTGCGGCGTTTGGTGTGCGAAGCGCTGTCGATTGGGAGGAGCAGCCCAAGCAGGCACGCTCCTACTCAGGTTCCATATTTTGGTCCTTTCCTCATTACGGAACATCTCACCGTGGTATGTCGTTTGACCAATGTGATTGTCTCTGGGGTTAGCGATATGACGCCCGCTCAATGTAAAGCCGCCCGTGCTCTCGCCGGGATCAACGCGATGGAACTGGCTACCCGGTCGGGGATCGACAGTGCGGTGCTGCACGAATTTGAAAGCGGACTTTGCCAACCGAAGGCAGAGTTTATCGATGCGGTCACCCTTGCCTTTGATGCCATCGGCATCGTTTTCATCACTCGCGACGCGGCATCGTCGGCTGGCGGTGAAGGGGTGAGGTTGAAGGCGCCGGATAACAAATCATTTGACGTCGTGGAGCGGGAAGTTGTCCAATATCCGGAATTCATGGAAAATGACGCTCCGCCCGGCGCCGGGGGCTGATCAGAGATTCCCGCGGGCACCTCGATTACGATTCATACGATATGTCATCAAGTGCTACGAGCCATCTGATAGGCCACAAACGCAGATGGTTGGGTCATGTGCTTGTTTCGCGAGGGCGGGTGCAACGTTGAAATCCACCGTTGTATAGGACGCGAGCATTCGAAGCAGGCGCTTTACAGGTTGGACCCGAGAACTCCCTGCACCATCGAACAATGCATTAAACGTCTTCCCAAATGCTTTTCTAAAGCCTCCGACCAACGCCGGAGGCGGCCCCCAACCGATGGGTCATCCACAGGCAAGGCGAACGAGGCGTCAAAAATATTTCAATGATGAAGCTCACTTGCGACTGGCGGTTACCGGTTTGATTCATCTCGTTAATCTGAGTTCTTTCTAATCTCTAGGACTAGATTCCTGTTTTTGTGCCATCTTGACGCCGCGATCTTCAAGGAACAAAAGAGGAACAATCAAGTTTCGACGGCATGATGTCGTACCTGTTCACCGCGATTTCGGAAGGATTCGCCAACGATGTCGGCTGCCCGCGAGCTAGCCTTATCCGATCTCCGCGAACGCATCGCCGCGCTTGAAGGAGGCGTCGCGAAGCGCAAGGGATGCCTGCCTTTCGGCGTGCCTGATATTGATGCGATCCTTCCCGGCGGCGGTCTCGCCTACGGCGCCCTTCACGAATGCGCAGGTGGTGGATCGGGTACCGTCGACGGAGCGGCCGCTGCCCTATTCGCAGCAGGGATCGCTGCCCGCACGAAAGGGAAGGTCGTCTGGTGCCTGACGAGGCCCGACCTCTTCATGCCGGGACTTGCGCAGGCGGGGCTTCATCCCAACCGTGTGATCTTTTCGGAATCCGATCGCGAGGAGGACGTGCTGGCCAGCATGGAGGAGGCCCTCGGGTATGGAGGTCTCGGCGCCGTGATCGGAGAGATCGTCCGCCTGCCGATGGTCTCCTCGCGGCGGCTGCAGCTTGCCGCCGAGAAGACGGGAACCATCGGCATCGCCGTTCGACGTTGGAGGCGGCAGACGGAGGCCAATGACTTCGGCCAGCCGACGGCGTCGACGACGCGATGGCGGGTGAGCGTCCTGCCGTCCGACCCCCTACCGGTCCCCGGCGTGGGGAGGGCGAGATGGCTGCTGGAATTGATGAGATCGCGTGCGGGCGAATGTGCTGAGTTTGAAGTTGGAGCCTGCGATGACACGGGTCGTCTCGATATACCTACCAGACCTGTCAACCGACAGGATACGTCGGGCAGATCCCGGCATTCCGCCTGAACAGGCGATTGCCGTGATCGCGAGGAGCGGGTCCAAGCGATGGGTGTCGGCCACAGATGCCGCAGCGCGCAAGGCCGGCCTGCGCGTCGGCATGGCCGCCGCCAAGGCCCAGGCTTTGTTTCAAGGCCTGATGATGGTCGACGCCGATCCGCGGGCCGACGCTACCGCGCTTGAGCGCATCGCGCTTTGGGCGCTCGGCATCTACTCGCCGATCGTCGCGGTCGACGGGATCGATGGGCTGGTCATGGACACCGAGGGTGCCGACCATCTCCAAGGCGGAGAGGAGCCGATGCTGACCGGCGTCGCCAATCGCTTCCGATCGACCGGACTTTCCGCAAGAGTGGCCATCGCCGACAGCTGGGGGGCTGCGCATGCCTGCGCACGGGCGATCACCAGAGAGACCGTCATCGTTCCCCGAGGCGAGATCGTCAGGGCGGTCGAGAAGCTGCCGCTTTCGCTGTTGCGGCTTCCGCCCAAGATCGTCGATGATCTCCGCGTGTTGGGTTTTCAGTCGATCGGGGAACTGGCCAACACCCCAAGCGCGCCCCTTGCTCTGCGCTTCGGGCCCGAACTCGGTCGCCGCATTGATCAGATGTTTGGGCGCAAGCCAGAGCCGATCGAGCCGGTCCGTGGCGCGGACTGGATCGAGGTCACAAGACAGTTCGCCGAGCCCATCGGCGCTGCTGAGACGATCAACAAGTACGTGGCCAGGCTGGTCGTCGAACTTGTCGGCGAGTTGCAGCGCAGGGGCCTTGGCGTCCGTCGCACCGACCTGATCGTCGAGAAGCTCGATGGGACGCGCCAAGCGATCCGTGCTGGAACCGCGAAGCCTGTGCGCGACGTAGCCTGGCTCACCAAGCTGTTCAAGGATCGCACCGAGAAGATCGAGCCGGGCTTCGGGATCGAACGTCTGAGCCTGGTCGCCGTCATGTCGGAAGCGCTCGGCGAAGAGCAGAAGTCGTCCTCCCTGGTCGAGGAGCAGGACGACGACATCACGCCGCTGATCGATATCCTCGGCAACCGCGGCAACCGGGTCTATCGACTGGCCCCAGTCGCTTCCGACGTTCCGGAACGCAGCGTCCAGCGCATCGCCCCGGCCACCGAGACTACCGCGGAAACCTGGACGCACGAGTGGAAGCGGCCGGTCCGGCTGCTTCATAAGCCGGACGTCGTCGAAGTCATGGCGCTGATGCCGGACCATCCTCCGGCGTGGTTCTCCTGGCGGGGAAAGCGGCGTCGCGTGAGATGTGCCGACGGTCCCGAACGCGTTTTCGGCGAGTGGTGGCTCCGCACATCCGAGGTCGATGCCGTTCGCGACTATTTCGTCGTTGAGGACGATGCCGGAGAGCGCTTCTGGCTCTACCGGTCCGGTGACGGCGTCGATGCGGACACCGGATCGCACAAATGGTACATCCACGGGATCTTTGCGTGATGCGATACGCCGAGCTGCAGGTCACCTCACACTTTTCGTTCCTGCGCGGCGCGTCCTCTGCCGACAAGCTCTTTGCCACGGCCAAGGAACTCGGCATCGCGGCGGTTGGCATTGTCGATCGAAACAGCCTGGCCGGCATCGTTCGCGCTTTGGAGGCTTCCCGTGCGACTGGCGTCCACCTGGTCGTCGGATGTCGGCTCGACCTGACGGAGGGGATGTCCCTTCTGGTCTATCCCACCGACCGCGCCGCTTACTCGCGGCTGACGCGGCTCTTAACACTCGGGAAATCGCGCGGCGGAAAGGGTAACTGCATTCTGTCCTTGGACGATGTGGCCCTCTACGCCGAAGGACTTCTCGCGGTTCTGGTCCCCGACCTCCCTGACGATGCCTGCGCCGTGCAGCTGCGCAAGATCGCCGACCTCTTTGGCGACCGGGCATACCTTGCGCTATCTCTGCGCCGTCGTCCCAACGATCAAATGCGCCTCCACGAGCTGAGCATTCTCGCGACCAGGTTCAAGGTCCGCACCGTCGTCACCAACGACGTTCTGTTCCACGAACCCAGCCGTCGCCAGCTTCAGGACGTCGTCACCTGCATCCGCGAGCATACGACCATCGACGCTGTCGGCTTCAAGCGCGAACGTCATGCGGACAGGTATCTCAAACCACCCGAAGAAATGGAGCGCCTGTTCCCCCGGTACAGGGAGGCGCTCGCGCGGACGATGGAGATCGTCGAACGCTGTCGCTTCAGTCTGGAAGAGCTGACCTACCAATACCCGGAAGAAGCGATCGTCCCCGGCATGAGCGCACAGGAGTCTCTCGAGCACTATGTCTGGGAGTGCGTGCCCAACCGCTATCCGGAAGGCCTGCCGCCGGAAGTCCTGAAGACCGTCCGCCACGAACTCGATCTCATCAAGACCATGAAGTATGCGCCATACTTTCTGACGGTCTTTTCGATCGTCCGCTTCGCGCGGTCGCAGGGTATCCTATGCCAGGGGCGGGGGTCCGCCGCCAACTCGGCGGTCTGCTATATCCTCGGCGTCACCAGCATCGACCCGTCCACCAACGACCTGTTGTTCGAGCGGTTCGTCAGCCAGGAGCGTGATGAACCGCCAGACATCGACGTCGACTTCGAGCACGAGCGCCGCGAAGAAGTCATCCAGTGGATCTACAAGACCTACACACACCAGAAGGCCGCTCTCTGCGCGACGGTGACACGTTACCGCGCCAAGGGTGCGATCCGCGACGTCGGAAAAGCGCTCGGTCTGCCGGAGGACGTTATCAAGGCCCTGTCGTCCGGCATGTGGTCGTGGTCCGAAGAGGTCAGCGACCGCAACGTCAAGGAGCTGAACCTCAACCCCAATGACCGACGGCTTGTGTTGACGCTGCAACTCGCCCAGCAGCTCTTGGGGGCTCCACGACATCTCGGTCAACATCCGGGCGGATTTGTCCTGACGCACGACCGCCTCGACGATCTCGTCCCGATCGAACCAGCGAGTATGGCCGACCGCCAGATCGTGGAGTGGGACAAGGACGACATCGAAGCCTTGAAGTTCATGAAAGTCGATATCCTGGCATTGGGGATGCTGACCTGCATGGCCAAATCCTTCGAGATGATCAGGGAGCACAAGAACGACGACATTGACCTCGCCTCGATCCGGCAGGAAGACGCCGCGACGTATGCCATGATCCGGAAGGCCGATACGCTTGGCACGTTCCAGATCGAATCCAGAGCCCAGATGGCAATGCTTCCACGCCTGAAGCCGCAGACGTTCTATGATCTAGTCGTCCAAGTGGCGATTGTCCGGCCTGGCCCCATCCAGGGCGACATGGTCCATCCCTATCTTCGGCGCCGCGAGGGCAAGGAGAAGGTCGAATACCCGACACCGGAATTGGAGGCCGTCCTTGGCAAGACCCTGGGCGTGCCTTTGTTTCAGGAATCAGCGATGCGGGTGGCGATGGTCTGCGCCGGCTTCACCGGCGGCGAGGCGGACCAGCTTCGCAAGTCCATGGCGACCTTCAAATTCACTGGAGGCGTGAGCCGATTCAAAGACAAGCTCGTCAGCGGTATGGTTAACAACGGCTATACACAGGAGTTCGCCGAGAAGACCTTTTCGCAGCTTGAGGGCTTCGGTAGCTACGGCTTTCCGGAAAGCCACGCCGCATCCTTCGCCTTGATCGCCTACGCGTCCAACTTCGTGAAATGCCACCATCCTGATGTCTTCTGCGCAGCGCTTTTGAACTCGCAACCGATGGGATTTTACGCGCCGGCTCAGATCGTCGGAGACGCGGCCAAGCACGGCGTCGAAATCCGCCCGATCGACATCAACACGTCCCGCTGGGACTGCACGCTCGAGCGGATCGGCAACACCGAACGGCACGCGGTCCGCCTTGGCATGCGCTTGATTAAGGGTCTGGCGAGCGCCGACGTCGCGCGTATCGTCGCCGCTCGCATGAACAAAGACTTCGAAAGCGTCGACGACGTCTGGCGGCGATCCAACGTTCCGACCGAGGCGCTCGTGCAACTCGCCGAAGCCGACGCCTTCCTGCCGACGATGAAGCATCAGCGCCGCGATGCATTGTGGGCGATCAAGGCTCTGCGAGACGAGCCACTGCCGCTCTTTGCCGCCGCCGCCGAACGGGAAGCCGCGGTCATCCCCGAGCAGCAGGAACCGGCGGTTGCTCTGCGGCAGATGACGGAGGGGCACAATGTCGTGGAAGACTACGGGCATGTCGGCCTGACGCTTCGCGAGCATCCGGTGGCCTTTCTCCGGAGAGACCTCACGCAAAGGAATATTGTCACGTGTCAGGAGGCGATGAACGCCCGCGACGGCCGCTGGCTGATGACCGCCGGTCTGGTTCTGGTTCGGCAAAAGCCGGGCTCAGCGAAAGGCGTGATGTTCCTGACGATCGAGGACGAGACCGGTCCGGCCAATGTGGTGGTTTGGCCGTCGCTTTTTGAAAAACGACGCCGCGTCGTCCTGGGATCGAGCATGATGGCGATCAACGGAAAGATCCAGCGCGAAGGCGACGTCGTCCATCTCGTTGCACAGCAGCTCTTCGACCTCAGCGGTGACCTTTCCGGCTTGGCGGACCGGGAGATCGACTTCAAGCTGCCGACGGGCAGGGGAGACGAGTTCGCTCACGGATCGCCGGGCAGTCCGGATTCGAGGGATCGCGCGCCGCCGCCCAAGCCGCGGGACATCTTCATCCCCGATCTCCACATCGACACGCTGAAGGTGAAGTCAAGAAACTTCCACTAGGTCAGACATTTGGCAATTTTCATCTATTTTACCGGTTCGACCAGCGGGGCGCCTTTCTTGACGATGTAGGTTGCGAGTTCGGAAGCCTTGTCGTTTCCGACGTTCTTGGCAGAATGGGGAACCCCCGCAGGTATGGCGAGCGCCTGGCCAGCTTTTAGGGTAACCGCTTCGCGACCTTGAAGCTTGTATTCAATGGTTCCCTCGAGAACAAATGCTACTTCTTCGCCCGGATGCCTGTGATTTGGCGCAGATAGGCCAGGGCCGAAGTCGACCCTGACCTGGACGACCTCCTTCCCAGGTACACTCAGGTCGCTTTTGACGATGTTAAAGCGGACCACCCGGTTCTCCTGCGCTTCGACACAATGGAGGGGGACGCTCAGAAGGGTGGCGCAAAGCGCAAAAACACGTAGGCTCATAACACTGCTCCTGTGATCAAGTGAACCGCTCGTCAATCGAATATGACTGTCACGTCAAGGGCTTGTGACAGGGCCTTTGAGAACGGGCAGATGTGGCGCGCTTCATCGACCCAAAGGCTCGTCATATCGGCCTCTATGCCCGGCATCGAAATGGACATCCGAGCAGCCAGGACATAGCCGTCTATTCCGTAAGCTATCGCGACCTCCGCAAAGACCTTCAGATCGCTCGGGAGCACGACCGTGTTCTTTTGCGCCACAAGCGCAATCGCGCTTGCCAACGAGGCCGACCATCCTGCCGCGAGAAGCTGTTCGGGATTGGTGCCAATGCGGGTCGAACCCGGAGCGGAAAACCGGATGTCCAGGGATCCGTCAGAACTGCGTGAAACGCCGCTTTCGCGACCGCCGATGGTTTCCGTCCGCGCCGTGTAAATCTCTGTCGGAGGATTGCTCACTTGGGTTCCCATGCGTCGCCTGTCCGAAACGGCGTTTCGATACATGTTGGCGTTTCAGGACGGGAGGACGCCCCCGGCTTGCTCTTGAACGATGTATTCGGCGTACCAGTCCGGCCAGTTGACGTCATACTCACCGCCGGTGCGCTTCTCGTGCTCGCCGTGGGCAGCACCTGCCCGCCGCAGCGTCGCCGCAAGTTCACTCGCCGAGTTGAATGTCGTCGCGGCTGCCTCTATGCGTCCGGACTGCCGGATCGTGATTTCCTGAAGGAGCCAACCATTGCCATCGGGGTCGCGGAATGAGGCGAATGATCGATAGCTTCGACCGTCTGGATCCCGGCCGCTCGCGCGACGGCTACCGAACAGGTAGTGCTCATCGTCTCCGACGTAGACGCCCGCGGCGTCGTGGAACACTTCGCTGATATCGATCCCGTCGGCACGCAGCTTCTCACGCGCCGCGACTATGTCGGAGACGATCAGATAAAGGCCTTGCGACGAACCCGGTGTCGCGGACGTCACGTTCTTTCCGAAGATGACCGAACAAGCTGAGCCCGGCGGCGTGAACTGAAGCACGCGGAACTCGCCGTCATCCGACGCGTAGTCGGCGTCCGATCGCCAACCAAGGCTTGTGAGAAGCTCTTCGCTCGATCAACGTCGGAAACCGGCAGGACGACGATTTCCAGTTTCATGTCCATTCTCGAAACATGCCTTGATGGCTGGTCTTTGGTCATTGTCATCTCCTGATGTTGTGTAAGGGCGGCGACGGCGCCACCGCCCTCCTGCCTTGGGAGGCCTGGTTGTAATTGTCTTCAGCGGACTAGCTTGTGCGAAGCGACTTCAGACCGGCACGAAGCTCCTCAGTGAGGAGCATTGGTTGCTCCCAGGCGGCGAAGTGCCCGCCCTTGGGGACCTTGTTGTAGTGAATGAGGTTGGGATATGCCTTCTCCGCCCAGGTCTTCGGCGTCTGATAAAGTTCGTCGGGGAAGACGCTCACGGCGACGGGCACCTTCACGCCCTTGGGGCTGAAGAACGCCAACTTGTTCTCCCAGTAGAGCCGGGCGGCGGAGACGCCGGTGTTCGTCAGCCAGAAGAGCGTGACGTTGTCGAGGACGTCGTCCGGCGTGAGGCCTTCTGGCGTGCCGTCGAAAGACCTTGCGATAAGATCGAGGCTACGTGCGTCGTGGTCGATCATGAATGTTGCAAGGCCGATCGGTGAGTCCGAGAAGCCTGCAGCCGTTTGAGGACGCGTACCCATCCAGAAAGCGTAGTAGACGTTCTTGTAGAAGGAAACGAGCTGCCCGTAGGTGTCTTTCTCTTCGTCGGAAAGACCCGCCGGGGCCGGCGCACCGGAGAACGAGGCCTTGTCGATGTCGGCGGGTATCGCGCCGGGCATGTTGACATGGATGCCGACCAACTCCTTCGGCGCCTGGACTGCGATCATCTCCGTCACGACCGCGCCCCAGTCGCCGCCTTGAGCAGCAAATTTCCTGTAGCCCAGACGCTGCATAAGGACGATCCAGGCACTGGCGATGCGCTCAGGACCCCACCCGGTTTCCTTTGGCTTTCCGGAAAAGCCGTAGCCGGGAAGCGATGGTATGATCAGATGGAATGCGTCGGCGGCAGTCCCACCATGCGCTGTCGGGTCCGTGAGCGGTCCGATGAGCTTCATCTGCTAGACGATCGAACCTGGCCAGCCATGTGTCACGATGAGTGGAAGCGCGTCATCGTGCTTGGAGCGGATGTGCAAGAAGTGGATATCGAGCCCGTCAATTTCGGTTATGAAGTTCGGCACCGAATTGATGCGCGTCTCGACCTTGCGCCAGTCGTAGTTCTTCTCCCAATGCGTTAGGAGTTGCTTGATCGTCTTGAGCTGGACGCCCTGGGTCTTGTCCGCGACGGTCTCCTGCTCCGGAAGCCGCGTGTGAGCGAGCCGCCGACGCAAGTCGACGATGTCGGCGTCCGGAATGTTGACGGTGAACGGGCGGATGTCAGCGGCGCCCGACGCAGCCGCGGCCGTCGCAGCAGGAAAGAGGCTCGCCGCGCTGACGGCGGCGAGGCCGGTTGCCGCAACGCCCAGCAAGGTGCGTCGCTCCTGGTCGATTGTTTCCGATGTCATCGCAGGCATGATTGTCTCCTCGGGATTAACGGTGAACGGCTGCACCTTTGTGCTTGCGCATACCTACTCCCGCGTGGCGAAGACCGCCCGTTATGCATTGTTAGATTTTGATAGCGCCCGAATCCGGCGATCGATCCTCGCACGCGTCGGCTCCTGACGTCTACATCCTGGCCACCAGCCGCGAAGCTTTGCAAATTGAGGGAGAACGGGTTTATCGGCTCGGCTCGCTGGCAAGTCCGCCGGACGACGTTGTTGCATCGGCGGAAGCGATCCGGGCGTTTCCGGCGACGTGTCTTTTTCTCGAGCGCGCCATCGCGCACGACACTCACCTCGACATCGACGACGCCGATGCGCCAGTCGTCGCTGCCATATGCCGCAAGCTGGATGGCGTCGCGCTGGCAATCGAGCTGACTGCCCGGCGCGTCGAATCCTATGGTTTGCGACAGACGGCCGAATTGCTCGATCAGCATGTGACTCTATCGTGGTCAGGATTGCGAACTGCCCAGCCTCGACACAGGACGTTGCAGGCGACACTCGACTGGAGCTATGCACTTCTTTCGGAGATCGAGCGCGCGGTACTGCGTCGGCTTGCCGTCTTTGTCGGACACTTCACTCTCGACGCCGCTGTTGAGGTCGTGTCGGGTTCCGATCTTGATAGGTCAGACGTATTCGCGGCCTTGGACAGCCTTGTAGCCAAGTCCATGGTGGTCACCCGTCCAGTTGGCGCGATGTTGCGTTACCGGCTCCTCGATACGACGCGGGCATATGCGATCGCAATCCCGTTGCAGCCCCGAGAACGCGCCGATCTCGCCATCCGGCACGCCGGCTACTACGGACGTTGGCTGGCACAGAGCGCGGGCGACTGGGCCAGTAGGACCACGGGAGCTGAGCGCGCCGTCTACTTCGCGGCACTGAACAACGTCCGCGCGGCGCTCGAATGGTGTTTCGGAGCAGACGGCAATATCGCCGAGGGGGTGAAACTCGCCGCGGCAGCCGGACCTGCGCTTCTTGCAATGTCGCTGATGCCGGAAGCGCTCCGATGGACACAACGGGCCATTCAAGCCCTTGACGACAGCACGCGAGGCGGCGTCGATGAGATGCATCTCCAGGCGGTTTTCGGAATGGTGGCAACCCACCTCCACGGTAAGGTCGATTCTGTATTGGCGGCCTTGAACCGGGGTCTGGAGATTGCTGAGAGGCGCGGAGACGTCGTCAATCAGGTCGGGCTGCTCAGCATGTTGCGGACTTTCTACTTCCGGAGCGGGGACTTTAAAACTGCGCACGCATACGCGCGCCGCTGCAAGTCGGCGGCCGACACCATTCAGGACTTCGCCGCGTCGGCACAAGCCCGGTCAATTCTGGGTAGGTCACTCCACCTGGCCGGCGAGCTGGATCATGCGCATACCGAACTTGATGCAAGCCTTGCCGACTGGGCACGTGCAGGCAGGACGACGATCTATCTCTCGCACGAACTTCATTTCCCAAGCGAAGTGACGATGGCTAGAAATCTCTGGCTTCGCGGATACCCCGATCAGGCGGCGGAGCGCACCCGAAGCGTCATCGAAAGTGCGGTGCGAACTGACCGCGCGGCGGCGTTGGTTGTCGCCTTGGGGTGGGCGGTCTCGGTCTTCCTTTGGAACGGAGAGTGGGACCAGGCGCAGGAACACGTCGACGCCTTGATCTATCAAGCCGAGACACATTCGTTAGGGCCATTCGTTGCAGCGGGGCAGGCTCGTCGGGGAGAACTCGCTATCCTTCGCGGCTCGGCGGAGCAGGGCATAGACGATATGAGGGCGAGCCTCGCGACTATCCACTCGATAGGCTACGAAGTTCTGACAACGGAGTTCAACATATCGCTGGTTCGCGGACTTGCGGCTATCGGGAGGGCGGTCGAAGCGCATGAACTACTCGACCTGACCATTCAGGGCGTCGAGATCAACGGGGATGCCCTCTACATGCCGGAGCTTTTGCGTGTGAAAGGAAATCTGCTTCTCGGCAATTCGCAACTATCTCATCAAGCACAGGCTTGTCTCTGGCGATCGATCGAAACCAGCCGCCGTCAGGGCGCTCGTGGCTGGGAACTCAGGACGGCAACTGATCTCGCCCGTGCCATGGCCTCTGACCATAACTTCGACGGGGCCCGTACGCTTCTGCAGCCAGTGCTCGGGGCATACGTAGAGGGATTGGACTCCACGGACATTCGAGAGGCAAGGCAGTTGTTGGAGAAGATGCCAGTTTAGAGCGGCATTGTCGTGCTCTTTGAGACGGAGCTCCATCGAGGTAATGTCGCGCCAGTCTCGGAACCTGGAGGGCACATGCACTACCTGAATATTGCGGCGATTGTGCTTTTCGTTCTGATCTGGATCGCGCTGGAGCCGATGATGGCCGCAGGCTGGCCGAGGAAGAACGACAGCCTGTCCGTGGACATGGTCAGGGTACGGGCCGCCTGGATGAGGGAGGTGCTTACCCGAGACAATAATTTCATTGGCGACGCCGCGATCCTCGGACACACGATCAACTCGGCTTCCTTCTTCGGTTCGGCGAATCTGATTGTCATCGTGGGTCTGAGTGGCGCGCTGTTCATGGAGCCCAACTACGGAAGCGGCCAAGGTCTGATTGCAATGTTTGCGACGCAGGACCCCGCATGGTTTTTCCAATGCAAGGTCCTTCTGATCATGGCGACTCTGCTGCGTGGCCTATCCGACTTCATATGGGCGGTGAGGCAGATCAATTACTGTCTGGCCGCAATCGGAGCCAGCCCGTCTCGGGAGGAGCAGAGGGATATAGCAGCTTGGACCGACGCGTTGACGATGGTGCTCAATCCGGCGCTTCGGTCCTTTAGCGTGGGCGTTCGGTCGTACTACTTTACCGTCGCGGCCGCTTTCTGGTTCTTCGGACCAATTCCGTTCATCGTCGCCACGCTACTGGGCACCGGTCTCCTTGTCTGGCGTCAATCGTGGTCCGATACCGCCAAAGGCGTTATGGCTATAAGAAAGCTGCTTGACTAGCTCGGGTTTTTGTCAGCCGTTGCTGAAACTATAGGCCGTATTTTGCCGCGGGTACATCCAAAACTGCAGTCTACGCAGCCGCCGCTCCACGCTTCCGACTGTAGAAATTTCCAGATGCGGCCAACGCTTTGGCGGCGCTCGGCGACGGCGGAATTTAGGTCGGGAAGTTTGCACAAGCCGTCTTCTCCAGGTGGTAACAGAGAAGTTTTTGTCCTTCCGTCTTCGATACATAAGTACGCGATTGTAAGTGTCGGATAGCGGAACCATAACGCTTGTTGGAGGTTGACTACCCGAGGTCGCTGCGTGTCAATCGGACATGACGGGGATGATGGACGCATCGATTTTTCCGATTTCTCGGTGCGGGCAACGAAACGCCAGACGAGCATCCCACCCGTCCACGGCGACCTCATCCTACCATGAGGCGCCACCATGATCGATCCTCCGACCGCGCACCCAGAATCTCCCGAACGCAAGGTCGAGCTCGACCAGACCGTCGACTTCGCTATCCAGCTCCTTGTAGAGGAAGGGCACCTTTTAGGCTGGACGCGCGTCGAATTTCTCACCGCGGTCCTCGACGCCGCAAACAACCGGTTGTCGGCGCTCGAAGAAGAGCGTGAACTTGAAACGGACAACCCGTGAAGGTCGCGACCTATAACGTCAACGGCGTCAATGGCAGGCTGGAAATCTTGCTGCGATGGCCGGCAGAAGCTTCGCCGGACGTTGTCTGCTTACAAGAATTGAAGGCTCCGCAGGAGAAATTTCCGATCAAAGCCATCGAGGCAGCCGGCTATGGCGCGGTCTGGCATGGCCAGAAATCGTGCAACGGGGTAGCGATCCTTGCGAAGGGCCTGGAGCCACACCTCACACTCAAGGGCCTTCCCAGCGTTCCGGACCACGCCCACAGCCGTTATATTGAAGCGATCGTCGACGGCATGGTGATCGTCAGACCATATCTCCCAAACGGCAATCCGTATACGGGCCCGAAATTTGATTATAAGCTTCGTTGGCTTGAGCGTCTCCAAGATTACGCTTCCGAGTTGCTCGAACTCGAAGTCTCGGTCATTTTGGCCGGGGACTCGAGCGCTGGGTCGACGACGCTGTTCCGCGTCGAAGTACGAGACGCTTTCAGAAACATTGTTAACCAGGGTTGGGCGTATGCGCTTCGCACGCTGCATCCGAACGAACGGATATCCACCTTCTGGGATTACTTTCGAAACGCTTACGCTCGCGATGCCGGACTGAGGCTCGATCCCTTTCTTTTGAGGTCGGAAGCAGCGTCGCGCCAAGCGAAAGCCGAAGTCGACAAGCACGTCCGCGGATGGGAGCACACCAGCGATCAGGTCCCCGTATGGATCGAGCTTGCGGACGAACCCATCAAGAAGAGGAGGCAACGGAAATGAAAACTAAGGACTGGAGAAGCGACTTACCCCTGAGGCTCGAAGACTTTGTCGACTCCTTCGTGGTCAAAGGTGCCGAACATGAGGACGTCTACGAAGCTATCAAAGCTGAGATCGAGAACTTGCGGGCAGCCTATCAACGGGACCCTGACCCGGCCGACGACAATGCAGAGACGATCGAGGAACCCGCGAACGACTGGCCGGCAGCCGACTGAAAGCCTCCGGCGGAACCAAATAGCTTCAGCCGTGTTTCTGGCTTGGTCGTCAGGCAATCGTTTCCCTCAAGTGACGAGACCTGGCAGGTCCGCCGGACGACCACCAAGTTGTTTATCAAAGGGGACAGAAATGGAAAATGCAGGCATCGGCTGGATCGCAGCCATCATCATTGGCGGTGTCGCGGGCTGGTTGGCCGAAATGTTCATGAAGTCCAACATGGGCGTTCTCATGAACATTCTGCTCGGCATCGTCGGCGCGATCGTCGCCAACTTCATCCTGTCGCTGTTCGGCGTCGTGCTAGGCGGTTGGCTCGGATATCTAATCGCTGGCTTCGTCGGAGCCTGCATTCTCATTGCGCTAGCACGCATGGTCCGACGGACAGCGTAAAATTCTCCAGCGCGGCGGTCTCCAGACCGCCGCGCTACGAACACGCGATGGCCTACTTCCCACCACCACGAGGTAGCAACGACCCGGCGCCTAATATGCTGCCTTTACCCTCAACGAAGTCATCCTACCGATCACTGTCCGCTACGGGAAGCAGTTCATACGCCGACGCGACTTCGTATTGCCGCGCAAAGGGTTTGAAATAGCCCATCGGAATGGCCATGGATATTGAGCGCCTGTTTGCCCATGTCGTTCCAGGTTTGGAAGGTATAGTGGAGCAGGATGAGATGGTGACAGGCTGAGGCCAGCCGGAGTTTGGCCTAGTGCTGCACGCTATCTCATGGGAAAAGGCCTTGGTCTTCGCCAGATCCTTGTCGCCGTCGATGAGATGTTGGCCCCCATTCAGCCTCTCGCGCAGCTCCGGCAGACATGAAGTCCACCACGTGCCAAACCTCATCTTCGGGCCTACGCTTCGTTCCAGTTGCGAATAAGCGCGACGGCGTGATCGGCCATGTCCGGAAAAGGTTTCGATCGAGCCGCAACACGCGCGGGTCGCCGAAGGGATTTTTCCAGTGACAGATTATCCAGACGACGTGATCGCTTGGTGCGGCGCCCGCTAGCAGTCTTACAGCGCTGACTATTTTACTTACCAACCATATGACGGCCATAGACCACCAAGTCGACCGCGTGGGACAGGTCCTATTTTCTTAGAGTTCGAAAAGTAGAAACCTTTGTGAGGGCGGTGCCAGGGTTTCTTTGGAGATCGCAACCTGATGGGTGTCAGGTTGGGCTAGACGAGCGATCTATCCGGGCGACTGCCAAGCGCGAGGTTGGTTCCGTCACGTTTCGAAGGGATCTCACGTCACGGGAGGAGGCGTGTCGCGGCAATGATAACGGGCGTGATTAGAGTAAAACAGGGTAGACCGAATTTTAGATGCCTTGGGCGGTAGAAACCCGCTTAGGGTGCAGGTAAAGATAAACGATGGACAAACGCCCGCCCCACATCCGATTTCACCTGCGAAAATTCGACGACGAGCCGTACTGGTCGGTGATCGACATCTTTACGGGACAGCCTTACAAGCTCAACGGCATCAGTCTTGACAGCCTCGAGGTAGACGAAGCGGATAATATGGTCGATCTGCTCAACCTCAACGATATGAAGACCCGGGGCATACTGAAGCGTCCATGATCAGGAGGCTCGCTCATCATGCCTAATAATCAAGGGCCCGGGAATGCTGCTCATGCCGCGTCAACACGGATTTAACCGCTTTCGGTCCGTTTCCTGGAGTCGCACTCAGTGTCGAACGAAACTTTTTGGCCGACCCGCAGGATGTCCAGCTCGGACGCCTGCCAAGCAGAGATGTGACCGAAAATATCGCTGCCGCCCGCATTAGGCGTGATGAAGCCAAAATTATCACTGTTGAAAAACTTTACGGTCCCAGTGGCCTTTTTATCGCCGCTTCGGAAACTGTTATCAATGGTAGTCAGCTAACGACATTGTGCGATCGATATAAAGTGTCTGGTGCCTACTGCTTGCCTTGCTCCGCGCTCATCTGCGCCTGCGCAGCACTGATAGCAGCCTCCAACGAAATGAACGCCTGCGCGTTGAACTCGAGCCGGATTACGCTGCCTCCCGCCACACGGGCATACAGCGCTGCCCATCCCGGCATCGTCTCATCGAATTCGACCGCCTCTACTTCTGCGATGACTGCACTGAGCTGCGCCCCTTCGTCTGGTGTGTTTTCCATTGTGTCGCCTCATAGCATTGCCCAACGGCGGCTGGTCTCAAGGACCCTCGGTCCGTCTCACCTGCTGGCGGACAGGTTTTTTGCCAGTAGTAATATCGACTCCGGGCACCGGTTCCGACGGTACGTCGGCTGTCTGGACTATGTCATCTGCATTGCCCGACCTCGCGTACTCGTCCTCAAGATCATCCTCATCGATAAGTTCCTGCAACGTTTCATGCTCGTCATCACCGCCAAGCTCGTCGAGGGCCTGAAGCCAGTGTTTGAGGTCTGCGCCTTCAGGGCAGCCTTCGTCTTGCCAAAGCTGATAGGCGCGGAGCCGTATGCGTTCGTGTAGGTCGTCGGCCATCGTGTTCTCCGTCCTACATGGCCACCTGGCCGTTGTCGCCCATGTCGGGTTTGGAGCTACTCAGCGCGGCGGCTGCCATCTTGATGTAACTGACGATCGTACCAGGGCTGTCCCAATATTCAGCGAATGCAGGCGTCACTTTCAATACTCGGATGGAAGGATCGTCGGGGTTGTCCCACCATGCTTTCGCAGGGGTAGACCACAGCTCTTTGATCCGGTCCCGGTCATTCAGCACTTCTGCAGTCCCGGAGACAGAGACGTATTTTTGACCTTTACTGTCCGCAAACGCCAAGCAAACCTCGGGATGTTGCGCGATCTCATCGTCTTTGTGTCCGTCGACATCCGTGAGGAAATAGAACGCGTTCTCCAGCTGCTCAGCATGGGCGGCCATAGGGCGAGCGCGTAGGTCGCTTGCCGACTGCGTGGTTAGCATGCAGAAGCCAATCTTCTCTGCAAGTCTCCAAACGGTATCAACGTCATTGGTTGTTTCAGTCATCCCATCCTCCAACAGTTTTCACTTGAACGGATCGCGGTACAGGAAGTTCCGGAGGTCTATCGGCCTGCTCGCGATCACAGTACGAGCCCCGCCACGTGCGGAGCTCTATATGATCAAAAAATGTATTTATTTGCAGCTATTAGCGGGGTCGGTCGCGGTGGCATTGTTGTTCGTGGAAGGGTTGGTCGTGCCTCCGGCCTCGCGACGTGCGCAGTCGTTTGCGTCGCCACCGGAAGCGCCCGAATTCTGACCGTTCATGTTTGTGTTGTTATTACCGTTGCCGTTGCTGTCGCCGGTGTTTTGACCGCCGTTTGTGCCGGAGGTCCCAGACGTGCCGGTTCCCGTTCCACTAGATGTCCCGGAATTGCTTGAGCCGCTATTGCCGCCGCTGTTCGATCCACCAGATGACTGGGCAAGCGCGGACGTGGCCAGACCTAGTGAGAGAAGCGAGACGGTCATGATTTTTGTGAACATTGTGTTTCCTCCAAGGTGTTGTAAGAGACAAACTCGGATTAAGGGTCGTTGTTCCGACTAAAAGCGCGACAAGATCTATCAACGCCAGTGCGTGATGAAACGAGACCGAATGCCGCGGTAGGAAGCCGCCGCTAACAAGACGGCCGGCTGAGATGGCCCGCCGAACCACTTCATGTTTCAGACAAGTGTACAAGGAGTTGCTCTGGCGGATTTAAATTCCAGACCCACCCGACCACGAAGCCTTTCAGATGGTTCAAACCGAAGCTGGACGCTCTCGACGTAAACCGCTTGTACGATCATTCACCAATGCCCTGCACCACGTCCAGTTCCCAGCAAAACCACGAATGCGGCCTATCCATGCCCTGGCTGGCAAGCCAAAGAAGTTACGACTTGACTCAAACCTTTTGCGCTTCAACGCGTTTTGGTTGGAGCCTCTTGGATGGGTTTTCGCCACAATCGAGTTTCCCGCCCAGAAGCAGATGGAGAGACAATGTTTGTTTATCAGGCCGGGGCGTTCATGGACGAGCAAAATCAGCTCCACGCGACTTCCAAAGTCGTGTCGGCAACGGAGCAGCTGCTTAACGAAATCCATGGCGCGTACGTATCTGTTCAGCTCAAAGCAATTTCTATTGCGGAGCGATCGGTTTGCGAGGGATCGGTCGGGCATCAGCAAGCAGTTGCTGGAATGAATGATGTCGCGTGGGCGATGGCTCGCCTTAGCCATGAAGCGCTCGAAGCGGTCAGATCGTTCCGGGAACGCGTCGCGACGCTCGACCGATTGCAGAATATCCGGGTCGGTTAAGCGGCATTTGTATTTTGTAAGCCAGGTTGAACCCGTGAGCTCTTCCGGCGTTGATCTTCCGTCAAAACGGAGATGGCCGATGTTGAAGCAAAACGTGGATATGAACGAAATTGGCGAAAAGGCTACTGAGGACCAAATTCGCGCCGAGGACGATGATCTTTTCGGGGTCCCGTCAGACGCTCTGGGCCAACAGCCTCATGTCGTCGATCCGCTGTCCGGCTTTACAGATCAATCGGACGTCTCAGTCCCGCTCGATTATGTCTCGCCGGCCGCGGAATTGAGGCTTCGGCTCCGAGAAACCAGAGGAGAGATTTCCATTTTGCGGAATCGTTTGGCTCGGATTGCCGAGGACGTCTCCCAGATCACGCAGTCTCGACTGGAATGGGCGGACGCCAGTGCGCACGCTCAACTGGGTGAGCACCCATGGATGAAGCTCACCGCAGCGATGGTTGGAAGCTTCGTGTTGACCAGAGCAATACGATCTCTGCCTTTAGCGTCGATGGCCTCTACGCTAGCTGTTGCGGCTATCAAACACAAAGCTGGTAGAAGGAAACCGGGTTAAGAAAGGTCAGTCCCCTTATGTCAACTCGTACACCGCAGCGTTATCCTGATGCTCACGCAAGCCTTTGTACGATGCATGGCGCAGTTTGCCATCGCCGGTCCAAGCCCGGTACTCGATCTCCGCAATCAACGTTGGCTGCACCCATACCAAATCTTTGCGACGGCTCGGGTAGTCGACAGTCGGCGTCTTGGCTTTTAGCTTGTCAAGCGTCGCTCGCAGCGCGATCGCATCGCGTTCCTTGAAGCCTGTCCCTACCGATCCGACGTAAATCCAATCGTCTCCTTTACGGGCAGCCAGCAACAGACTGCCAATCCCGCCGCGTGCTGAGTTGGAATACTCGTAGCCGACAATCATGAAGCTCTCGCTCTCGATACATTTGATCTTGAGCCAGTCTCCGAGACGGCCGGAGCGATAGATGCTGTTTCGATCCTTGGCGATAATGCCTTCAAGGCCATGGTCGCAAGCGGCCTGAAACAATGCCTCCCCATCCGCATCGACTTCCTCGGACAGCCGTATTGCGCCGGTTGTCTCGAACGGGAGCAGGGACTCAAGGAGCCTTCGGCGTCTCGACAATTCTGTCTGCCTATAGTCATGGCCGTCGAAATAGAGGACGTCGAATGCCATAAAAATGGCATCGCGCGAGACCTCCTTGCCGCCGCGACCGCCAAGCGATCGCTGCAACATGTTGAAATCCGATCGGCCCTGCTCGTCGAGGACGACCGCTTCCCCGTCAAGGATGAACGTTGCCACCGGGAGAGCCAAAGCAGCGGCTTCGATGAGTGGAAAACGGTGCGTCCAGTCATGACCGCCCCGGGTCAAGATGCGAACGCCTCGCAACTCTTTGTGAACGGCCAATCTGTAGCCATCAAACTTGACCTCGAAAGTCCACTGAGGCCCAACAGGGGGCTTGCTTTTCAACAGCGCCAAGCATGGTTCGATGCGAGCTGGCATAGGATCGAGTGGAAGATTTGGTTGCAATGGATCACGTGGCTTGCGCGCACGCGACCTAAGCGGCTTGTCGTCAGCCTGGAGTGGCTTGGATCCCGGAGATTTGGCCATGCTTCATTGCGGTCCTAAATGCTTTACAGACGGTTACGGCTCAGCCAGCTTTCCTGATCTCAGCCATATCGTCTGGTAGAACGTGCATCCCGGTGGCATGCGCGGCGTCGACGAAGGCCTCGCGAGCGACTTGCGGCTCGACGACGTGGTCTAGAGCGTCAAACGACGAGACCAGCGCTCGATGAAATTCTCTTGGAGATTTGTCCGGCCATTCAAGGCAGGTTAGAAGAGCCGTCAGCTCGTCGACACTGGAAGCGGGAACATATTTGCCGACGCCGTCGATCTCGACGTCGAGTGGGGCGATGGGCGTTCTGTGCATGCCATCCATGACGCTTCACCTTATGACTGTTGATGCGACTCAACTGTCGCCGAAGTGATTCGTTCCGAGTCAAAACAACGGGTTGTCCTGTTCTGAGCAAAACGCTCGGCCTCGGTCGCGAGGTGCTATCCGAGCTTCCCTCCATGCGCTAGGAAAACGGTGAGGGCACATGATTGTTTTAACTTCCGGTCAGTCGATCCACCGTTTCGGCAAAGATCAAAATGCAGACGGAACCAACTCACTCAACAGCGGTTGCTGTTCCGGTTGTCATGGTCTCAATCCCATGCCGACTGGGCGAAGAGCTTGTATGAACCCAGCTCCGGGCTTTTCGCCGCCCATTGCGCTGTCTCAAAGGTATACCGTAGCTCGGCTCGAGCTGAGACGCCGTAGCTTCGGCAATGATCGTCGGTATCGAAGTGGTAGCCCCTGCCAAGCATGTTTGCCGTTTGCGAGAATCGTGCTGATATCTATCAGCCACCCCTTTTCAGAAGGATGCCCTATGAGCCCGTTTGTCCTCGCTGCATTGATGCTCGTCACGGGATTTACTTTCGCCGTGTTGTCGGTGGGTGCTTCGATCTGGATCGTCCGGCAACTGAGTAGTCGACGGGGAGTGCCAAACGGTGAGGCGGCGCGCGACCTTGCAATGCAATCAGTCCTGGTGATCGACGATTTTGTCGGTGCTTGCTACCAAGCCGCCCACGATTTTCCCGAGTACGAAGTCGACGAGCCCGAAAATTTCTTCCTCCATGCAGATGATCCAGTCCTCCTGCTGCCCAAGGATGCCGATTGGACGTTGCTCCTCCGGGAGCTGTCCGACGAGATAAGGTGGCTGCCCAATCGTCTTCGCAATGTGCACGATGCGTTAGAGTCTATCGAAATCGAACCCCCGGAGTTCAACGACCTCTTCGAACATCGGCAGGAGGATTTCGCACGCCTCGGTTTGCGGGCAATGGACCTGATTGACCGTATTTGCGCGGCGTACCAGCTGCCGCCGCCGAGCCGGCCGCGTTACTACGATCCCAGAAAGGACTTCAATGCCAAAATACGGGAGATGGACGATTTCTGGAGACGTCGGGCGGAAAGCGCCCGGCAGGTCCCTGAGGAGCTGTCGAACGTGACTCCTATCTTTGGAAGGGCGGCTCAGCCAGAGCCGATGTTGACATAGAAATCGAGCGGTTCTTTCGGCCAGAAAACCTCAGAACCAAGCTGGTTTGTCTCCCTAGCGTCACGCCGCATCCTGTTCGTGATCCGGGGCAGCTCCTGCGTCGTATGCCGGTGAGATTACGCGCATGCCAACCTCGTTTGCGGCCGCTATGAAGGCTTGTCTGGCATGATTAGCTGGCGAAATGCCCCTTATAGCATCGAGGCATTTTTTCACTGCGATCACATATTCCTCGCCATCGTCATCGGGCCAGTGCGACAGCAGCGCATCAGCAACGTCGACCAGTGTCTTTCGCGAGTAGGCACGGCGTCAGCGGGCGACGCACAGCACCCCGACGGGGGGGCTGTCGTCCGCGTGAACGCCACCGTGCCCCGCCAGAATTGGGGGGTTGGTGTGCGCGTACGCCCGCATATCTATCCGGTGCCGACTGGCCACGGTTGAATTGCCCCACAGGGGAACCCCCAAGGATATCAGGTCAGTCGGCTGCAAACCCGGCCTGGTTCAGGGCGTTGTACTGCATGGCTCGCATCGAGGGTCGATTTCATCCAGTAGATTGCGGCGATACATCCCCAAGAAAGTAACGACATTACACAACCTATTCCTCGAGCGTGATTTGAGTTTTGCTTGAGTGTCAGAGAGGGGACTGTCGCGGCCCTAATCCTCGGACTTATTCAGGTCCCAAGCTCGATCGACGGCGACTCTTCGCCCAAGCCGCACGAGGTCTCTGGCGTTGGTCGCCGCAGGCAGTCCACTCATCGTGTCGATGACCCGCCATGTTCCCTCGACCCTTCCCGGATCTCGTATCTCGAGGGGGACGACGGAGGTACGATGGAGAAACGCACACGCTTGAATTCAACCGACATGAGACACCGATATCGCGACGGTGGGTCAGGGCGATCATTCCTGCGAACAAGGAACAGAGGATGGTTTTTGCGCGAGGTTCGAAGCGTCTGCAACGCGCCCTGCGTTGAGTGTTTGCCGATCCGGATACTGCATGGCGACGCCTCCTGGCTCCTGATGAAACGCCGCGCAAACCAGGCCGTTTCTACCCGCGCGGCTTTGTCTTCGATCCGTTTGCGGAAAGCCCCTAGATGAAATAGCGAGCTGTCGCATAGCCGCTTGCGCTCGAAATACCCGTGAGGATCGTGCCCCAGACCAGATCGACGATAGTCAGTTGGACTGGCCAGCCTTTCAGTGTCGAAAGATTCGTCATGTCGTAAGTGCCGTACGCCGCAAGTCCGAGGACCGCGCCGTACCCAAGGGCGGCCGAGATCGAGCCGGCTTCCAATCCGGGCCGCACTGCGAGTATAACAACCGCGATCGCGAAGACGAGGTAGAAGATCGCTGCAGCAGCCAGGTTCGGGGAAGGGAGCATCATGTCGCCGAGTTGTTTTCGGTAGAAGCTCCTCGCGACGATGCCGAGCTACAAAGCATCGATCAGCAGAAATGAAATCAGGGTGCCGGCGTAGGCTATGCTCAGAAGTTTCATCCGGATTGCTCTCATTGGGTTGTCAGTTCAAGTGAACCTGGCCATCGCCTGGTTGTTCCGATCGACGCCAATACCGGATACCATTCGTCAGCGTCTTCGGAGCGGCTTAGATCGGGCGATGAAGAAAAGCTGGCATATCAGGATCGCCGGGCGCGCGAGCCAAATAAAACCTAGCTACATCTAACGCCTCTCGGATCGTCACATCCATGTCCAGATATCGATAGGTCCCTAGGCGCCCGACGAATGTAACGCCGCTCGTCTCCTCCGCGCGAGTGACATAATCTGAAAGAAGTTGCCGGTCGGCAACAAGACGAATCGGATAATAGGGGATATCCTGTGGGTCGCATTGGCGTGAAAATTCCCGATAACAGACGGAGCCGGCGTGTTGCTCCCAAGGAGAAAAGTGCTTGTGCTCGGTGATCCGTGTGAACGGAACCGACACGTCTCCATAGTTCATGACCGCACAGCCCTGGTAATCGCCCTGATAGGTGAAGCGTTCGAAATCAAGTGTTCGATACGCAAGCCGCCCCAGTTCGAAGTCAAAATAACCGTCAAGCGGGCCGGAGTAGAAAACGTGGCCCGAGGCAGGCGCGTCGGTGCGATGGAACCAGGTCGATAGACAGACCGTGATGTTTGGGTGGTCGAGGATCCGCGAGACCATGTTGGTATATCCGGTCTCAGGCATGCCCTGGTGTTTGTGGAAGAAATAGTCGTCGTCGTAGTTGAAGCGCACAGGCAGGCGTTTCAGGATCGAGGCCGGTAGGTCCTTTGGAGAACAGCCCCATTGTTTTTCGGTGTATCCCTTGAAGAACGCATCATAGAGCTCCTTGCCGACGAAGCGGAGCGCCTGCTCCTCGAAGGTCTGCGGCTCGCTGATCGACTTGTCGCCCTTCTCGTCGATGAAGGCGCGGGCCTCATCTGGCCGGAAGGTCTTGCCAAAAAACTGGTTGATCGTGTGCAAATTGACGGGAAGCGAATAGACATGCTCGCCGCTGGTGGTTTTCACGCGGTTCTTGTACGGCATAAAGGTCTGGAAGCGGTTGACGTAGTTCCATACCTCGGCGTCGTCTGTGTGGAAGATATGAGGGCCGTAGACGTGTACCATGACCCCGGTCTCGGCGTCGCGTTGCGTATGGCAATTCCCGGCAATATGGGCACGCGCGTCGACGATCTCGACCCTGTGTCCGGCCAGGGCCAGTTCCCGTCCGATAACGGCGCCGGAAAGCCCAGCGCCAACAATCATTATGCTCTTGCCCATGTGCCAGGGCCTTCTCTCTAGACGATCACCACCGTTTTGATCCCTACGCTGCAAAGGAGCTATCAACTTTCAGGGTGGAAGCTTGTTCCCTGCGAAAGCCCGTTTGCCATAGCCATGGAGAGATTTAACCTATCCATCGTTTGGCTTCAGTTGCTCGTCATGCTGGATTACGCATCGCTTACCTCGGGAGCGCCGCGTGCAAGTAGCCTCTGAAGTGTTCGTCGATGCATTCCGAGGCGCCGCGCTGCTTCTGACATGTTACGACCAGTCTGCTCGTAGACTCCAGCGGCGTGTTCCCAGTGCAAGACGCCTGGGTTCTTGAAAAGATCGCTGGAGCCTGAGGCGTTGCGAATACCAAGCACCTCTAGGATCTCGTCGATATCCGCAGGCTTCGCCAAGAAATCCGTTGCGCCGAGTTTTACAGCGAGTACGGCTGCTTGCACGTTAGCGTAAGCTGTGAGGACCAGGATCATGGGCTCGTGAGCAAGCACTTTCGAGGCCTCGACGACAACCAATCCGTTGTCATCACCGACGCGAAGATCGGTGATAACAACGTCAAAGTGCTCAAGGCGGAGCCCCGCACACGCGAGGGCCACACTACTGAACGCGCGAACGTCGAAACCACGATCACGGAAAGCCCTGCCCAAGCGAGCCGAGAAGACATCGTCCTCGTCAACGATCATGACTCGCATTTGCGCCTGATTAGTCATGTCCTAATCTCTCTTCGAAACTTGCCGTGGCCAAAGCAGCATCAGTGAACAACGATAAACCGAAGCATGCGTTCCCGACGGCAATTTGCGGGAGGGGTGAACGCACGACTTGAAGCTATGCGCGCATGCACCACTTACATTGCCATCATTCAAGGAGATCGTAATGCCACCTCGCAAGGACAAGACTGCAACACTCGTAACCGAGGGTGCCAAGATTGGCGAGCCCGTGCCAAGGGCGATCGTTGACACGAACACGGCGTCGGTCGGAATTCCCCCGCAGGCCGACTTCAATCCCGATGAGGAGATCAGTGCCCTCCGCCAACAGGTTGATGCCCTTCGTAAGCAGCTTGCTGAGGCCGCTGGTGGTGCAAAGGCGTCAGCGAGAGCAGCCGCTCGCCAGACCCAAGCGACGGTGAAACTTTATCCTGTGTCGTCACTGTTCGCAGTTGCCGCGGTAGCAGGAGCGTTCGCTTTTGCGGTTGCAGGGCTTCGCACTACACCCGCGCGAACCCGATACGAGAGTACTCTCGACGATTTGCGAGATCTGTATGGTCGCGTTCGCGATCGAATTTGACATTAGGTGTTGCGATTGAGCCGATTCTTCGGCAACTTGGCCCTTGCAAGCGAGGGAAAAGCGCGTGCTCGAACGCATCATTCAAAGCTCACTGGAAATCGTCACTCGTGCGGAGAGGCTGATCGAAAGCGCTCAACGTCTTCTCGCCGCTGGCAGCCTTGACGACGTCGAAGCCTATCAGATGCATCTGGAAGTCGAGCGCCTAACGGACGTGGTGCTCGTCGTCCACGAAGCCGCAAGGTTGATTCAGCGGAGAATTGAGCAGCACCCTGACATTGTGCGACGAATGTCCATTCAATCCACTCTCCATTGAGTGATTTCAATACCTGCTGGCGTCATACCCTGTTACGGACTCCCGCGTGCGGGCTCGATGAAGCTGATGCGCGCTGGCGCCGCGTTTTTAGTTCTCGCGCCCGTCCTGGTTGCGCTTTTATGAGTCGTCCCACGACAATAAAGAACATCCACCAGTTGAACACGGGCCGGGCTGGAAGGCGCCGTCTTCCTCGACGCCCTCCGGCGAAGTCGCTTATGCAACTACCTGAAATCGACTAAATAAGGTTCGACGGCCGATCCCGCGTTGTTGCGTCGCTTGCCGAGCTCAGAAACTCATCTTCCTCGGCCGGAATCCTGCCTTCAGGCGTAAGGTCATCGACTGCCTTCGGCAGGTCGCGGCTCAGACGGTCGACGATCTCCTGGTGAGACAATCCGGTCTTAGCCGCTAGCTCGTTCAGAACGTCCGGCCCGAGCGCTTCGGAAAGCTGGTCAACCTCGATCTCGGTGTTTGGTCCAGCTTTCACCCACGATTCGGCCTTCTCCGCGTGTCCATTATGCTGGAAGGTTTTCAAAAGGTCGGCAAGGCCGCCGCTGAGGATGCTGCCGGTCGACAAACCGCCCAGCAAATCGCCGAAACCACCAGGGCCGCCAAAGATCCCACCAAGACCGGTTGCCTGCTGGCCGCTGGAATTGTCTTGAGGCGGCTGAGCTCCGTCGCGCTGTGGGTTCTGGATCCCGCGGAGCAGCTCACCAATCTTGTCCCGGTTCTGGTAGCCTGCAACGGCAATTACGCCCAGTAGGGCCTTTAATGGTCCACTCAACATATCGAATTCTCCCGAAGGTCTAAAAGGCACGTACGCGTTCGTGCGTACGTGCCGACGTATTCGTCAAGCGCCTTAGAATCAGGCGGCTTTCGTGCCCTTGCCCTTCGGATTGGCCTGCGCCTCAGCAAGCTGCGTAAGCTTCTGATCCGTGGCCTTTTCTTCTGCAAGTGTAGCCTCAAGCAACGCTACCGCGTCCGTCAGGCCGAGCTGATTGGCCCAAGCGATCAATGTACCGTAGCGGGCGATCTCATAGTGCTCGACGGCCTGCGCCGAGGAAATCAATCCGGCGTCGAGCGCCACCGAACCCTTGTATTCCTCGATGATTTCGTCGCCCTCGGCGAGAATGCCTTGGATGGCTTCGCAGGTCTTGCCGCGGGCCGGCTTGCCGATGAGTTCGAATACCTGCTCGAGGCGTTCGATCTGGCCCTGGGTTTCGTCGCGATGCTGCAGGAAGCCGGCCTTGCCTTCTTCCGACTGAGCGGCACGCGCCATCTTCGGGAGCGCCTTCAGGATTTGCTTTTCCGCAAAGTAGATGTCCTTCAGGGTGTCCAAGAAGAGGTCTTCGAGTGTTTTGGTGGTCGCCATAATGGTGTCCTTCGTTTCGTTGAAATGCGGCAAAGCCCATGCTTTGCCGATGGGATGTTATGTGCGAACGACGTAGGTTTCGTCGTCTCGCGCCACGTGTGTGGTGCCGACGGAACCGCCGACCCATGCTGCGATGGCACCGACTGCGAGTGCAGTGAATGCTAGGATCGCGCCGGCCGAGAACGCCGTCGCTGCCGCCTGGGCCGCCTCGGTCGCCTGCTGTTTAGCCTGTGCGACGGCGTCGGCGTACTGCTTCTCGTAATCGGCAACCTGCTGACGGGCCTGATCGACGGGGATGTTTTGCGCCTTCGCGATCGCGTCAGCCGCCCGACTGCGGGCGTCGTCTGCCTTGGCCTGATCACCCGTCAGCGTCGCGCGGACGGCGCCGACGGCGGCGTCACGAAGTGCCGCCGGATCGTTGCCACCCGAGGCATCGCGGATGTTTTGCTCAATGCTGGCCATAGGATTTACTGTGTCTGCCAAGACTGGCGCAGCAGTCGTCGCTGCCGTAGCGACGGTCGAGCCAGCGCTGGAAACAATGCCTCCTACGCCAGAAAATACGCCGCCGACCAGAGCGCCGACCGATGTGGTGAGGAGATAGATGACAACGAGGGTCGTGACCGCCCACGACGCAATACCGTGGAGTGCGCCTGTCGACCGGACTGGGCGGCCCGACAAACGGCTGGCGATGTAACCGCCGATGAAGGAGGCGATAATCCCGCTCACGATAAACCAGATGGCGGTGCTAACAGAGAGCGTCGTGGCACTCGGATTGTCGTTAGACATCGGGTCTATGACCGCTGCGCCAATTCCCGCACCAAGCACATTCAGGAGAAGCTGGACGACAAGGGCCACGGCTACGCCGGCAATAATTGCGCCCCAGGAAACCTTGTGCAAAGCGGCCGCCAGGTAAGGATTGTCGTCGCGGGCATGCAGGTGCGCGAGTGTTGGGACAGGTTCAGTCATAGGGGTCTACCTTTCGATCACAGAACTGTGAGGTGACCAGCTAACCTGCAACGCTACCGTTTGTTCCTTTCGACGGAGCAACTTTCGAATCTGCGATTGCGAGGCGCGTCCGCTTGCTCAGGCCGTGCCTGGCAGTCTTGTTCGTTGAATTAAGCGAGTCGGTTCTGTAGCGGACGGGAACTTGATACCGTTGGAGTGGGGGACGCTGCGGTGATGAAGCGAAGGCGACCATGGTGCAGCTCGCAACCTTTTCAAATGACCACGACGTCAACGAGATCGATAAGTCGAGGAAAATGCCGGTGACGAGCTCCGTAGGCGATAGCCGCGAGATGCGGTAACATTGCCTGCCGTCACATCGACCATTTGATGCCCGCCTCTTGGATCCATTTCTGTATCGACACGCAGTCGATGTTCGCCAAGGCTCACCTTGGCACGTCCCATGGATGGCTAGCGTGTCTCCGACCATTGTCGAAGTGACTAGCCACCAAACCTGAAAGGACAATCTTACTACGGTCGTCCCTTTGGCGGCTGAAGATGTCGCTCAAGGCATGTGGCGAGACTACTATCGAAAGTGGGAGGCGATGATGCTCGCGCGACTGGACCGCCGGCTTGTCGATTCCAGCGCTCAGTCGCTTCATTCCGCTTGCCCGGACGTTCGACAAAATGACCTACTTGCCTCGGATTGACGGTCGGCTTCATCGAATTCCACAGGCAGATGACGTGAACTCCGGGATCACCAGTGGAGAGACGGACGTTTGCGTTCTGACGACGGTGCTCGGAGCTATCGATCATGGCTACGAAGTCAAGCTGCTCAGCGACGCGGTCTTTAGCGGTGTCGACGAAACGCATGACACGACCCTGCGACTCTTGGGTGGTCGGTTCTCCGTGCAAGTCGACGTTTTGACCACGGACAGGTTCGAACTTCCCGCTAAATCCACCCGCCTCGGTTGTTTTTATCGGTCCGGTGGGAACGAGTGTCTCCCAGTCAGAGCGCTGCATCATGCGCACATTGAAGCGACACCCTGCAGGCAGACACCGGAGCATCGAACGCGCGCAGGAACTTAATGAATCGATGTCAGTTGTCTTAAAGGTAACCAACAGTTCTCAGGCGCGGAGCTGAGGCAAGAACTATTTGCAAACGCAGCTATCGAAACGCTAGCGGGTTGGCCGAAGTTAACGGCTTGCGAATGATTAGCCCGCTCTAAGGAAGCAAATTTGACAGACCTCACGAGGGAAGAAATCGCTGCGCGACGAGCCCGTCGGGCGGAACGGCGCCAGAAGCAGCGAGACGCAAACATCGCCCGTGCGGAAAAGATGCACGCGGTCCGCATCGCTCAAAGCGGAAGCGTAGATCAAAAGCCGGACGACCGGCTTTCGGGACGTTTCCACATCGGCTGCTCCGGTTGGTATTACTGGCACTGGAAAGGTGCGCTATACCCTGCAGACGTTCCCTCCGCCCAATGGTTTTCGATCTATCAGGACCGTTTTAGAACTGTCGAGCTCAACGCCCCATTCTACTCATGGCCGACCGTCGGCGGGGTGAAGACCTGGATACGGCAGGCTGACCCGGATTTCGTTTATACGATCAAGGTCTGCGAACTCATAACGCACATAAAGCGTTTCGAGGAAACGGAAACCTTGATTAAGGACTTCGGCTACGTGGCAGACCTTTTGGGTGGGCAAATGGGATGCTTCCTCTACCAATTACCGCCGAGCCTTCATTACTCTTTAAGCACGCTGCAAGCCATAGTTTCACAGCTCGATCCTCGGCGTCGCAACGTGGTCGAGTTTCGTCATAAAAGCTGGTGGAACGAGGAAGTCTACGAAGTCTTCAGATCTGCGGGGGTGATTTTTTGCTCCTGCAGCGGTCCGCGACTTCCCGACGAACTGATTGAAACGGCCGAGGATGTTTACATCCGATTCCATGGAGTCAGTCAGTGGTACCGCCACGATTATAGCGACACTGAGCTTTTAGTGTGGGTCAATCGGATAAAGCGGTGCGGCGCAAAAACCCTATGGATTTACTTCAACAACGATCGCGACGGTAACTCGATAAAGAATGCAGAGCGGCTGGCGCAATTGCTAGGCGTGCATGTTTAGGTTCCATCGCGAGTTGGTGAGTCTAGCTGTTGTGTCCCGATCGCTCGGAAACAAAGCCGCGGGCAGGCTTTCCGTCACCGAGGAACGGGTCTTAATGGCGGGGAGCTGACCAAGATGTTTGCTACGCGCCAAGAAGCCTTCTGGTGTCTCCATGCAGGCAGGTTCAGTTAAGGCTGCTGTGGCAGCGCATGCGGAGACGGCTGGCGGTCAACGCTATCATCCGTGCGGAAAAAGCTGAAGGCGCCAGCGATCAGTATTGCAGCCATGAACACTGCGAACACGTAGCGCAACGCGCGCCGGGAATTCCGTTCGTAAGCAGGCACTGCTTCCTCCTAAATTTGGTCTCGGGGGAGCTGTCCCGTCGCGTTCTTCAACCCGTCCTTCGCCTTTTCTTCCAACACGTGCCGACCTCCTTCGGCAATCTTTGGACTGGTTTGCACCGCGCCATCCGTTGGATCGGTAACAGTCTTAGTAGAGTCGGATTCTTGTGAAACCGGTGCGTTTTCGTTTTCCGGCCTTTGATCGGAATACCTGATCTTTTCTGCCATGACGGTCTCCTTAAAAAGTTGATACCTGCGCGCCTTGATGACACGCCGCCTCGACAACCTTGGCGGAGCGGATCGGTTCCGCGCAGCACCGGCCTGTTTGAATATTCGTTCAGAAGGGCAGCGAAGGCACGCGTTTTGTGCACAAGCGAACATGGCGCCTTTTGCACGCCCACGCTAGAGCGTTTTAAGGAGGCGGAGTAGCGCGAGCTTCTCCATTGGAGACCTTCTCCTAGAGGCAATGTAAGTTGGCACTTCGTCTCCATGAAAGCGTCGCTTGAAGGCGGCTTGGCCCTGGAGATTGAAGATATGCGTGTTGACCTTTTCGGACCGGAACGCGCGTTGAAAAAGCATCCGCCACAAGCGACTCTCTGCAAAGCCGCTCTCGGCGATGGCTGCAAGGGGTGACAATCCCAACGTGACCCGCGCGTGACCTTCTGCCCGAAAACGATCTGCCGCAAACTTGGTCAGCCCAACCTCCGCATGCGGCGTCGTGCCTGCCATCTTCCGTTTGAACGCTGCCGTATATCCTGTTACGGCGCCGCCTTCGAAGATTGGGTCAAAATCCAGAAGCGCTATGGCGGCGCCCTGTGGGTCCAGAATTAGGAAGCGGCGCATCTGAGGCGACAGCTCGGGAAAAAAAGGTCGATTCAGGAAGCGCATCTCTCTGCGACTGACTATTCGTCCAGCACGCCAGTCGGTTGAGATTGCCTGGATGCGCTCCGACTGCGTTTCCGTGCCATCACACTCGATAATTGCATAGCCCTGTTTGATCAGCCACCGCTCCGAATATCGGACAGTTTCGTTCTTCTTTCCAGCAAAACTGTGGCTATCAAACGTCAGGTGGGTATCCACGCCCATGTGATTTATGCGGTAGCCGAGCGTGGCTAGAATTCCTGCCGTCTCTGGTCCGATCTGTACGAAGCACGGATTCGCAGCAACGGAGACGAAGTCCTTGATGTATCGCTCTCTATCCTCTTTAAGCGCGACAGGGTCGCCGAGGACAAAGGTATGCCCGGTTTTCGTCGCGTAAGCCAGATAGCCGCGCTGATCACCGAAATGCTTTAGACCATGCTGAACAGCGGTCGAGTACGCGACGGCGAAGTCGCCGTGCTTGCGACAGAGCTCAAGCCTTTCTTTAGGAGAAGCCGCAAAGTGGGGTATTTTCGCCAGGCGGCGGTCCATCAATCCGTCGAAGAGTCGTCGCAGGTTAGGCACGGCTTTCCTCCATAGCATATGAACAGATGCTCACACTTGCGGTCCGTTACCTAACGGAATGCGAATGTAATCCCCAATGATCTGCAATGTCGGGCCCACTGTTGCCAGAACGCACGGTATCGCCCATGGTGAGCCGATGAAATCACCAATGCAGATAGAGCGGGTTGTCATTGTTGGTGCGGGCCTATCGGGTCTGACGGCTGCCTATTACCTGAGGGAGCGAGGGATAGACCCGCTCTTGTTGGACCGCGCGGAGGTCGTGGGGAGTTCCTGGCGTGCCCGCCACTCCCAACTGAGTTTGAACACGCATCGCAGCGTCTCCCATTTGCCCGGATTGAAATACCCGGCAAAGACGTCTGCGTTCCCGAAACGAGATGACGTGGTGCGCCACCTCGAGGATTTTGCCCGTAAACACGCGTTCAGAATTAGCCACGGCAAGGATGTTACATCCATACGGCATTTGGACAGCCGATACGAAATAGAGGTCGGCGGGAACAAAGTCGTCGCGGACAATGTCGTCGTTGCCTGTGGAAGGGACAATAAGCCAGGCGAGCTTGACATCGAAGGCCTCGAGTCCTTTCAAGGAACACGCCTGCATGCCGCAGCTTTTGGGGATGCGAAGCAGTACCTTGGCAAAGGCGTGCTCGTGGTGGGTGGAGGAAACTCTGGATTCGACGTCGTCAACCACCTGTCCCGCGTGCGAACCGCGAACGTTTGGTTATCGGTCCGTTCCGGATCAAACATTCTTCCCAAGCGGCTCAGGGGAATTGCGGTACATCGCTTCTCACCACTTATGGAACGCTTGCCAATTTGGGCGTCTGACGCTGGAATCAGAATAGCGGAGCGCATAGCGTTCGGCGACCTTCGAAAGGTAGGTCTGCCTATTCCTTCTATTGGTGCGGCTACGAGACTTCGTCGCGAACAAATTGCCATTCCAGTCGACGACGGTGCGATTCAATCGATGAAGGATGGGAGGACTGTGGTGGTTGCGGAGATCCTCCGGATCGACGGCGCAAAGGTCTATTTTGCGGATGGCAGGATAGAAGAGCCGGAATACCTGATAGACGCGACAGGCTACACATCTGGCTTGACGATAATGCTTTCAGAACTCGGCATATTAAATTGCAAAGGCAATCCTCAGTTTGTCGAACAAAACGCTGCAAAGCAATTGCCTGGACTGTGGTTTGTCGGAATGAAGCCGAGCCTCGTAAGTTATTTCGATAGTGCAAGCAGAGAAGCCCGAGCGCTGGCCAGTGCCATTGCGCAGCGGTGAGGGCTGTCGGATAGGGCAAATATTCCAAGGCCGGTTTGTCAGTCCACTCTTGCGCGGATTGCCCGACATAGGGAGCTTTTAGGCGTTCGCGCGCTTGGTGCGTTAATCGCGCAAGTCGGCACGACGTTCCGGCGTTGTGCTCCCGCGCATCGGTCGCGTCCTTCTGAGCGTCGGACGCCATGCGGGCTTTCAGGACCAACCAGATGTCCGCTTTCCAGCAAATTTAAAGCCGGATGATCAACGACCATCCCGCATGCTAACCACGTCTGATTGAAAGGGAATTCAATGAGATTGAAGCTTGTCGCGGTGGCTGTCGCGGCGCTGGCTCCGGTCGTTGCGATGCTCGGCTACAACGAGTATGCGATGCGGAGCCAGCGCGACGCCGAAGTGCGCGCACAGGCGGCACAAGCGGCTCGCCAGGCCTCTTCCGAAGTCGAGCGCATCGTCGAGGGACTCTACTCCCTGCTCATCTCCGTTCGCTCAATGCCGGCCGTGCAGAATCTCGACGCGGCAGTGTGCAACGCGTCGCTTAGGTCGGTTGCCTCAAGTGTTCCGAACATCCGCATGATCTTTGTCCTCGACCTACAAGGCACGCCCGTGTGCGGCAGCGTCGAAACACCGGCGGGCGTCACGTTCGCCGATCGCGACTACTTCAAGGCCGCTATGGCAGGCCAGGACTTCGTCGTCGGGACATACACGAAGAGCCGGATGTCTGACGCCTCCGTTCTGCCAGTCGCCATGCCCGTCGTCGTCGACGGCGCGACCAGGGCCGTCCTTGTCAGCGGGGTCAAGCTCGACTGGCTTCAGAATCGCATCGCCGAGCGCGGCGTCGCTCCAGGAAACGCCGTGACGATCGCCGACAGCGGCGGTACGATCCTTGCGCGCGTGCCTCAGCCCGAACGTTTCGTGGGCACCGCAATCCCGGACGACTTTCGGGAATTGGTCCACGCCTCGGAGCCGAGCGTGATCGAAGTGAAAAGCCAGGACGGTACCGAGCGCGTTCTCGGCTATCGGCCCATTTTACCTGATGGTAACCCTCTCTACGTCAGCGCCGGATTCTCTAAGGAAGAGGCGTTCGCCCCGATCAACCGAGCGACGACAATCAACGTCGTTGCGATAGCGGGCGGAGTTCTTGTCGCGTTCCTTGCAGCTATTTTCGTGGGGGATCGCTTCCTGCTGTCGCCGATCGGTACCGTCGCGGGCGTCATGGGCCGCTGGCGCGCGGGTGAATTGTCTGCTCGCACCAAAATGAGGTCAACCGACGAGGTGCACGCCGTCGGCGCCGCGCTCGATGCCCTCCTCGACGAACTTGCTTGCCGTCGTGTCCAGAACGAACGCGCCGAAGAGGAGCGCATGCTTCTGGTTCGAGAGTTGGCACACAGGGTCAAGAACGGTTTCACCCTCGTGCAGGCAATCGCTCGGCAGAGCTTCGGGAAAGCGAACCCGGACGCTTATCATTCATTCGCTAGTCGACTGTCGTCCCTCGCATCCACCTATGATCTCCTGCTGTCCAAGGACGCGAGCGCCTCGACTGTGCGGGAGGTCATCGAAACGGCGTTGCGCGCACATGCCGGCGACGATCACGAGCGGCTCCAGCTCAATGGTCCAGACGTCACGTTGCCTGCCGACCTAGCGCTGCCGCTTTCGCTCGTCATCCACGAGTTGGCGACGAACGCGACAAAGTATGGGAGCCTTAGAAATGAGGCTGGCAAGGTCGGGATCGCGTGGACTTACGAAAAGGCGAGTTTCCGCCTCCTTTGGACGGAAACCGGCGGCCCACCTGTCTTGCCGCCGACCCGCAAGGGGTTTGGATCCGTTTTGATAGAGCGCGCGTTCCCTGCGTGGGCGAAGGCCCGCTGCAAGCCGAACTACCGACACGAAGGCCTAGTGTTCGAAGTTGCGTTTACGGTGGAACCCTTTCCTTCCGCCACGGTTCATTCGGAAAGCGAGGACAGCCAGTGACTGCAGGTCGGACCAAAATACTCGTCGTCGAAGACGAGCCGTTGCTGCTGATGATCGCGGTCGAGATCGTTGAAGACGCTGGTTTCGAGGCCATAGAGGCGAGCGACGCCGACCAGGCGATTGCGCTTCTTGAAAGCGATCCGGACATCGTCATTCTCTGGACGGACATCGACATGCCCAGTTCTATGGACGGGTTGAAGCTAGCTGCGGCTGTTCGCGACCGTTGGCCGCCCATCGAAATCCTGATCGTTTCGGGTAAGCAGTGTCCGGACACAGATGAACTGCCGGAACGCGGCGTCTTCATTCCCAAACCTTATGACAGCCGCAAGGTCACGCAGACGCTCGTTCGGATGGCTGCGTAGGCGCTTCCACCCTGCACAGGTTCTTGTGGAACTCCAGGCGCTCCTTTGCGGAGAAGATCGAACGCGCATGCCGTGCCGCTCTTTGAGGTTCGGGAGGACGCGCGCACCGCCTTCGCCGCCAACAGGCATCTTGGCAGCCATGTCGCAGGTGGCACCGTCATCACCGTAGACGGACTTCTGTCTCGAACCACGGTGAGATTTTTCACGCTCTGTTCAGCGACGAAAGCCCACCGCCCCACAAGGGATTTTGGTCAGGCTTCCGGGCTGCTTACTGATTTGTTCTCCCGAAGATTTCTCAATAGGGCCGACTTATCCAGCCGTTCCTGCACTTCCGCACCGACGATCCGTCGGAACGCCTCGTCTGTGGTGGCGGCTCTGACGGGAAGGAAAATGCGTATCGGGCTGACCGACACAAGTGGCTGATTGCGAGTCATCGGGAACTGCCTTCTTTGGGAAATGCTGAACTTTGGCGCAACGCACGCCAACCCCTCGATGTGCGTTGCGCATCACCGGGGCTCAACGAGCTTCCTGAGAACCTAGATGTTTCGGCAGCAGGCAGTAGGGCGTTCTCGCTGGCTGGACGTAACCGTGTGGCACCCCGCTGATCGCGTATTGGTGCAAGAGCGTGAGCCCTGTAGCCTGCATCTTCGCAGGTTTGCCGAAGCTACGCTCCAACTCGGTCGTCAGTTCGGCTGGATCTGTGATCCCTTGCTGGAAAAAGCTAATCAACAATTTGGCAGCTATGCTAGTCGGAACGTCGGTAACGCTGTCGTCGGAGTATCCGGCATCCGCCAGAACCTTCTGGAGTAGAGCAAAATCGTCGGAATCCATATGTCTCTTGGTGGAGTCGGAAGACATGGCGTCCTCCTTTCAATCGGGGCAGGGGCATGGAGACCCATAAGCAGCAGCGCCCTTAACAAAGCTTGCTGAAGGCCAACCCTGCGCCGATGGCGTCCACATAGCAACTGAATAGCGTCCGGGCTCGCGGCCATACATACGGCGCTGAAGCTCCCGTGTTGAAGACTTCGGTTCGCGAACAGCGCATTGCGACTTCTGTCAATCATCGATGGCATCCTTGACCGAGATTAGAGCTGGACTTCTCGACCTCAAGGTGACCTAGTCCCTCCAGAGGAATGACGACCAATTCCTTTACGTCGAGTGGGGCGACGTGTCGAAGAGGGCTTGCCAGGACCTCGGCAGGCCCTTTCCAAACCCAAGATGTTCACGTAGCTCAATCGGAAAGAGGCTCGGCCATGCCGAGAGATCCAGGTTCGATTCCTGCGCGAGGTGGCCTGCATTAAGTGCGGTTCACCATCATTCGCGCAGCCGATCGAACAGGATCGTGGCCAATGGAGCAAACTTCCCGGCAGGATAGCGCTGCAGATACGCGCTAATCATTGTGCTGTCGCCACTGTCCCGCACACTCTCCCAAAACGAAACCTCCACGGCTGAATCCTCGGCAGGCTGCGAGTTATTATCAAGGCGCGCTCGAGCAAGATCGGTGAAGGATCCGTGAGGGTAGCGCTCGAGATAAAGGCGCAATTCTGTCCCGTCATCGTCTTCGCGTATCGATTCCCAGAACGCCACCTCGATGGTTTGGTTCTCGGTATCCTCGACGAAGCCTGCGATGTCGTCTCCCGATTTGAGATCGCTCTGAGAGGAAGTTGACAACTCGGCATCGTAGTCGGACTCGAACAACACTCGAAACGCTCTAACCGGGCGAGCGATGTTCTTGATGCTTTGCTCGCCCATGTCTTCGAACGAGGCTTTGACTCGATCGCGAATGTGATCGCGCACGCCCCTTGTGACGCAAATACCGCCAGCGTCGGCGAGAGCCTCGAGCCGGGAGGCAATGTTCACGCCATCGCCAAAGATGTCCCCGTTTTTGACCATGACGTCACCAACGTTGATTCCGATTCGAAACCTCATTTGTTGGTCTGGCAATAGGTTCTCGTTGGCATGCGCGATAGCGATTTGTACGGCGATCGCGCAATTGAACGCCTGCACCACGCTTGGGAATTCGGCCAGAACACTATCCCCCGCTGTCCCGAATATCTGACCGTCTGCCGCCTCGATTAAGGCGTCGATGATCGCCCGATGGCTCGTAAGCGTCATGAGGGTGCGCTCCTCATTGACATGCATCAGCCGCGAATAGCCCTCGACGTCAGCAGCGAGAATCGCAGCCAGTTTCCTCTGTAGCGGCGGTGCTTCCACTTTCGGTCCAATCGTTGTTTCCAGAGCTTTCCCCCCGACAGTTTGAAGTTCTCCGATTCCCGCGGCCGACCTTGATGACAGGGTCGGCCGCCCTATCGACGAACGTCTCCATCAATCGAACTTGCCCTAAACTATCGGGGGCGATGCCTTGCCAAGCTTCACTGATGGCTCGCGACCCCAGACGCGCAGCTTGCCAAGTTCCGCGACGAACGCCGCGACGTCCTTGTTGTCGGACAACTGGACCGTGCCTTCATCGAGTTGAGCGGAGATTCCCGCCTTCTCAAGGAGCGGCACAGCCGATTGATCATATCCGATGTACTTGCAATGCTGGAAGGCATCGGCGACGAAGTCGCGGGCAGCGGCCTCCGCAACGAGATCGTCGATCGCCTGATGTGACGTCAAAAGAACGACAGCATCGAACAGAACGGACGGGCCGCCATCGATCATGTGGTGCGCTTCGATCAGGCTTCCGTCGTCTGCCGTTACGCCGCCCACCTTCGGTGCGATCAATTCGACGACGGCCTTCTCTGCAACGATGGCTCTCGTCACTGCCTTTAGAAGCTTCGCATCGACACCATCGGCAACGAGTATGCCGAGCTTGCGACCCTCGAAACGCTTGGGTCCGCGCTCGACGATACTGAGTGCGGGCGAGGCCTCCAGGTCCTGACGGGTTGGCATCGCAGCGTCGGCCGGCTCTGGCATCGATTGGAAGCCAAGCTTCTGAGCAACGGTCGTCGCCAATGTTTCGTCAATGTTCAAAAGGTGCGACACCATCCGCTCACGGATCGCTAAGGTCTCGACCTTGCTGAGTTCGAACGTCAACGCGGACGCAATGTGGCGCTGCTCCGCACCGGTTTGGCTGATGAAGAACTGGCGAGCCTGGCTGTAGTGATCGGAGAAGCTCTCAGGCCGCAGCCGCGCTTTCTGTCCCTGTTCCTCCGCAGGGAAGTGTCGATATCCTCGTGTTGGAGACTCCCTTGGGCCTTCGCCGTGCGAGTTCGGTTGGTAGTTGGTTCTGCCGACAGGATTGCGCATCGCCATATGGCCGTCCTGCTGGAAATTGTGCATCGGACACTTCGGCGCATTGATCGGCAGATGCGTGAAATTCGGGCCGCCAAGGCGTTTCAACTGCGTGTCGAGATAGGAAAAGTTGCGTCCCTGGAGCAAGGGATCGTTGCTGAAGTCGATACCATCAGGAACGTTCTGAGTCATGAATGCGACCTGCTCGGTCTCGGCGAAGAAGTTGTCCGGCATGCGATCGAGCACCAAACGGCCGATCGGCCGTACAGGCAGCATTTCCTCCGGTATTATCTTCGTCGGATCGAGCACGTCGAAGTCGAAACTGTCTGCAAAGTCTTGGTCGAAGAGTTGAACGGATAGCTCCCATTCCGGGAAATTGCCGGACTGGATCGAATTCCAGAGATCGCGCCGGTGGAAGTCAGGATCGGCGCCGTTGATCTTGACGGCCTCGTTCCAGGCGACGGACTGGAGACCCAGCTTCGGCTTCCAGTGAAATTTTACAAATGTCGATTTGTCCTCGGCGTTGACGAAGCGGAAGGTATGGACGCCGAAACCTTCCATAAAGCGAAGCGACCGGGGGATCGTTCGGTCCGACATGATCCACATGACCATGTTCATGCTCTCGGGCGTCAGGCTGATGAAATCCCAGAAGTTGTCGTGCGCGGTCTGTGCCTGCGGGAAAGCGCGATCGGGTTCCTGCTTGGCGGCATGGATCAGGTCGGGAAACTTGATCGCGTCCTGGATGAAGAAGACTGGGATGTTGTTGCCGACCAAGTCCCAGTTGCCTTCCTTGGTGTACATCTTGACGGCGAAGCCACGCACGTCGCGCGCGAGATCGGCGGAACCCTTGTTGCCGGCCACTGTCGAGAACCGAACGAAGACGGGCGTCTTCTCGCCCGCCCGCTGAAACACGTCGGCGCGGGTGACTTCGGACAAGGATTCATATGTTTCGAAGAAGCCATGGGCGCCGTAGCCACGGGCATGGACGACACGCTCGGGAATCCGTTCGTGATCGAAGTGGAAGATCTTCTCACGGAAATGGAAGTCGTCGACGACAAGAGGTCCGCGCGGACCGACGCGCAAGGAATTCTGGTCATCGACGACGGGCGCGCCCTGAGAGGTCGTCAGGACATCATGGCCGTCCTCAGCGTACTGATGGAGTTCGCCGCCCGCGCCGCGATGGAGTTTCTGGTCATGAATGGTGACGCTGTCTTCCGACGGCGTTGAGGCTGGCTTTGCTGGTCTCTTGGCCATGGTCGTGTCCCCTGGTGGTTGTACTGAAGAATTGAAAAAGGGCCGCCACGGCGACGGCCCAGGTTGAGCGGCTGCTCAGGCTGCCTTGGGGCTTTGACCCTTGGCGTTTGCCTCAGTCTGAGCGAGCTGTGTGAGCTTCTTGTCCGTCGCCTCCTCCTCGGCCAGGGTGGCTTGGAGAAGTGGAACTGCGTCCTTGAGCCCGAGCTGCTTGGCCCAGGCGATGAGCGTGCCATAGCGGGCGATCTCATAATGTTCGACAGCCTGAGCCGACGAAATCAGGCCGGCGTCGAGCGCGGGCGATCCCTTGAAGTCCTCCATGATTTCCTCGCCTTCTGCAAGTATACCCTGGATTGCCTCGCAGGTTTTGCCGCGGGCAGGCTTTCCGATCAGTTCAAAGACCTGTTCAAGGCGCTCGATCTGCCCCTGTGTCTCGTCGCGATGCTGAAGAAATCCGGCCTTGCCGTCTTCCGACTGGGCCGCCCGTGCCATCTTCGGCAGGGCCTTTAAAACCTGCTTCTCCGCGTAATAGATGTCTTTGAGCGTATCGAGAAAAAGGTCGTCCAAAGTCTTGGTGGTTGCCATCATATTCTCCGTTGATGTGTTGCCATTCACCAGAGGCGAACGCTCATTGCGAGCGCACGCTTACAGTGTGTAGGAGACAGAAGGTAACCTGCATGTCGGTGGTTTGTTCCGCTCTCACGCAATCGGGGAATAGAAAACGAGAAGGCCCGGCGCAGCGACAACAACGTCGGTGCACCGGGCCTTAATTTAGGTTGAAAATCCTAGAATTTTCGGACGTCGGCAGCGAGCAGATCTTCCTCGTCGTCACGTTGTTTTCCGCCCAATGCGGCCGCAACAGAGGAGATGAACGCGCCGATCAACAATGATATGGCACCGACCAAGGCCGTCGTCGCAGCGGCTTTCCGTGCCTTATCCGCGGCTGCCTGAGCTGCGACCTTGGCGTCGTCGATCTGTTTCAGCACGCTATCAACGCGGGTACGGGCATCGTCCTCAGAGATACCAGTGCGGGCCGAAACGATGTTTGCAATGTAGGTCTTATCCCCGTCTGGAACCTGTCCGTTGACAGCTCCTTGAAGAAGGATCCGGGAGACTTCGGCCGTAGCAGCGCCGTCGTTACGTTCGGCGTTCGCGCTCACCCGCTCGGGACGAAGAAGGGCGTCGGTGAAGTAGGACGTCGAGAGGTCAGGCGTGATCTGCGACACCGCTGCTGTGCCAGCAGCACCGGCGCCACCAACAGCAGCAGCCCCGGCGGTCGCACCAGCCCCTGCCAGGGTCGTCAGGGAGGAGGCCATGAAGCCAACCACGAAAATGGTTGCAACTGCCCAGCTAATAAGACCGTGGGCAGTATCCCGAAAGAATACCTCATACGTGTGAACAGCCGCCCATTTCGTACGCAGTCGACCCGTGAGGTATCCGCCGAGCGCGGATGAAAGCCACTGTACGACGACAAGCCATATGGCAGCAGTGATGCCGACTGTTGCAGCCGAGGCGCTTTCGCCTGACCACGGAGAGACCATCGTCAGACCAACGCCGGAGCCCAGAAGGAGCAAGATCAGAGTGGCGCCGATTGCTGCGGCTGCGCCTCCGAGTATCGGGCCCCACGAGGTCGCGGGCTTCGAGGATTCAATCGGCAGAGCGCTTCCCGCGCCAGGTTCGGAATAGGACATCTTCACTCCTATCGGACGAAAAGAGCGAGAAGAATGATGATCGGCAATGGAACACCGAGAAGCCATAGTAGAATGCCGCGACCCATGATGTATCTCCTGAATATGGTTGTAACGCAGCGGTTGAACGCGCGTTCGTAGCCGTTGTTCCGTAGGAAGCCGCGGTAAGCAGAAATGCGCCCAATGGCTGGTCGGCCATAGCGGTCAGAGTTACAACGTTCGCACCGTCACTAACGTTGCCGCCATCTGATTGCATGGGCGGGATTTTCCCAGCACCGTGGCATTACGGGATGTTAGTGACGGGCTCTGTCCTGCAGAGGAATTTGGATTCGTGGTCATCGGCGGCTAGCCCCTCACAGTTCATCCGCTACGGAGACCTACGGTCGTTCGGAACCTAGTCGTCGAACCATCGTTGATCAGCGCTATTCCGCCGCTCGCCGCAATAACACGGTACATTTGAATGCCAGCAAGTTCCAAACGCCACCATAGCTTTGCAAATCCATCGTTCATTGCCAGTGAGCTCGCGCGCCGTGTCGGGGCCGCCAGTGGCGAAGACATCGTTTTCATTGCACGGTCGGATGGACGTGCAAGGCGTATCTTGGACGCTTGCAGCGCCATCTCATTGGGGAGCAGAATTGTTTATCTGCCCGCGTGGGACTGCCTCCCATATGACCGCGTGCCGCCATCACGCGCTTCAATGGGAATGCGAATGGACGCCCTGCGTGAATGGGTGACAACCCCGCAGGGTGGAAGGCTTTGTGTGACATCCCTTGAGGCCATGCTCCAGCGCGTCCCACCAATGGGGGTTATCCGATCGGCCTACTTTGAGGTCGCTGTCGGCAGCGCGTTTGATCTTTCCTCGTTCGAAGCGTTCCTGACGATGACAGGCTACGCGGTTGACGGCATTGTGGATGAGCCAGGAGAGGTCGCAATTCTCAAGGATGTCGTCGATATATTTCCGGCCGGCGGCATTCTGCCGATGCGATGCTACCTTAACGAAAACAGTATTGTTGAGGAGCTTTGGTTTTACGATCCGGCGACGCAGCGTACGCAAGCAAGCGTTGAAACAATGCTGTTCGGGCCAGCGTCCGAGATCATTGTCGCATCCTGTGAACCAGATGAAGCCTTCGCTGCCCAGACAATCCACACTCAGATGCTTGGCAATTACGGCGCGCTCCAGACACTTTTCGAGCCATTCAAATCGGCGACCGTTTTGACAGAGGAAGGGGTAGACGACAGGGTAGACGAGTATCTCGACATCATAGAGGACGCCAGGATATCGACAGGGGCAAGTTCGACGAAACAGTCGCTTTACCTCGACCGCAAGTCTTGGGACAATGGCCGCTCTTCGCCAAACTGGTCAGTTATGGGCACGGATGGTTATGCTCCGATACCAATACGTAAAAAGGGGTTCAAAGCCCTCACAGAGCTGGTCAATGACGCCGCCAACGCCGGCACATCAGTTGCAATAGTGGGAGACGAGCCTCGGTTAACCCGGTTGTCAGGTCGATTAGGTAAATCGCTGGACACGGAGGTCAGGCCCGCCGCGACATGGCAAGAAATCTTGGACGCGGGACCGGGTATAAGGAGCCGCAGTGTTTCATGGACCGAAGGGTATGTGGATCGTCGGCGAAACTTGGTCGTTGTGGCCTGCAACGACATTCTCGGCCCATTGGCTAGCGACCAGCGCGGCTCCGCGAGCTCTACGCTGAAGGCTCCGGATCTTCAAATTGGTGACGTTGTGGTTCACGAAGAGCACGGTGTCGCAGTCTTGCGTTCAATCGAAACCACCTCAGTCGATGGGGCTGAATTCGATTCCGTCCGGCTAGAATATCATGCTGGAGCTTCGATCCTCGTTCCCATGCGAGATTTTGGTCTACTCTGGAGATACGGCGCCGAGGCGTCATCCGTGACCTTGGACCGGCTGCATTCAGATGCATGGGCGAAAAAACGTAAAATCCTGGAGCAGGATATTCAGTCTGCTGCCAAGCATCTTGTCGACGTTGCAAGCCGACGATCCGTAGCCAAAGCGAGACCGCTGGCGCCGCCGCAGGACCGGTACCAGAGATTTGCTGCCCGCTTTCCCTACACACTCACGCCTGATCAAATGACTGCAATCGAAGCATGCGAAGCCGATTTCGCGAGTGGCCGTCCAATGGATCGGCTGATCTGTGGCGATGTGGGATACGGAAAAACCGAAGTTGCCCTCCGGGCAGCGGCGGCCGTGGCAATGTCCGGTATGCAGGTGACAGTCGTGGCGCCCACGACCGTGCTGGCCAGGCAACATTGTGATGTATTCAGAAAAAGATTTGCGTCCTCTGGACTTCAAGTCAGCCTGCTGTCGCGTGCCGTCAGCGATGCCGAGGCCAAGAGCACCCTCGACGCGATCGCTGCCGGAACGATAGATATCGTGATCGCTACGCACGCAGTCCTAGGCAAGCGAGTGAAATTCCAGAAGTTGGGTTTGGTGATCATCGACGAGGAGCATCGCTTCGGCGCTGCCGACAAGGCTGCCATGCGCGCTCTTTCACCAGACGTGCACGTTCTGGCTATGTCAGCCACTCCGATCCCTCGTACACTGCAAGCGGCTTTGATCGGCGTTCAGGAGGTAAGTCTGCTGACGACGGCACCAGCTCGGCGTCGCCCGGTGCGGACCTCCATTTTACAAATCGATACGGCAACGATCCGGGCCGCCTTGTTGCGAGAGAGACGCCGCGGCGGGCAATCCTTTTTCGTCGCGCCACGGGTCGCCGACATCGCTCCGCTCCAAGCTTTGCTTGCGGAGATCGCACCGGAACTCGAAGTCCTTGTGGCACACGGCAAAATGTCGGTCGACAAAATGGAAGACGCGGTGGTTCGCTTCTCCGAGGGTGAGGCCGACATTTTGCTCTCAACCAACATCATTGAAAGTGGCCTCGACGTGCCTCGCGCGAACACGATCTTTGTCTGGCGTCCGGACCGATTTGGCCTGGCACAGCTTCATCAATTGCGAGGGCGGGTTGGAAGAGGCCGATCACAAGGGCTCGCTTACATGCTGACCGAAGCGGACGAGAAGGCGGGCGATGAAAGCAACCTGCGTCTTTCATCATTGCTCAAGTTCGATCGTCTCGGATCGGGAACCGACGTGGCAATGAATGATCTGGAGTTGCGTGGCGGTGGGAGCGTGGCAGGCGAGGAGCAGGCCGGACACATAAAGGTTCTCGGAACGAGCCTGTACCAAGAGCTACTTGCGAACGCGGTCTCTTCGTTGCGTGGCGGAGAAGATGCCGCCCACAATCTTCCTGATTTCGAAATTGGCGTGACCGGCTTTATTCCTTTCGACTTCATTCCCGATCCGATGGTGCGACTGAGCATCTACACCCGTCTTTTGAAAATGACGCTCCCGGAAGAGTTTGATGAGTTGCAGGAAGAAATACTGGATCGCTTCGGTGACCTTGTCGATCCTGTTGTGATGTTGCTCAAATTCGGTCGTGTCCGTGCACGGGCCGGTCATCTCGGTGTCTCTTCGGTCCGTGCTGGGCCAGACGGAATAGCGATCGAGTTTCACAAGCGCGTGAAAACGTCGATACTGGCCGACCCCAAGACATCTGCAAACGCGAGGACACACGGCAAGAAGATCGTGTTTGATCTGAAGACAGAACCGGGGGAGCGCATGCTGTTTCTCGAAGGCCTTTTCGCTAACAGCGGAAACACGGGCGCCAAGGGGGAGAACCATGAATAACCTTCTCGGCCAAGGCGGACGGCGGCTGGTGGTTATCAGTGACTACCAAGAAGGACATTTCCGGGATGTGGCACTTCCGTCGCCGGTCGATTTTCAGGCCAAATGGTTGGAGCGCGGTATCGGGCGGCCCCGTTCCAGTATCAAGATCAGTGAGACATTCGAAGTAGAAGGTAGCTACATGGAACGTCTCCCGCTTGCTTGTTTGCGATCAGGACTTGTCGACAGCGCCGAGATTTGGACCCACAGCCGCGACGCCGAGCCAGTTTGGATCGACCCCGACACCGGCCCCCTGAGGCGCAAAGCATTTAGAATGAACGGCCCCGCTGCCCCATTCGCCTCGAACGACATGTTGGGCCACATTGCTGCTTTCGGAGCCCCTGATATCTTATGCGTATGGGGGCTTGGCGTCGACGAGGAGATTATGCGCGCCTGCGGCGACAGCTTCAAAATCTACAATTCGATCGACGCGCCCGCGTTGCGGATACCCCCTGACGTCGGTCGACACTTCGACCTCGTTCTGACGGGTGCGGACTGGCAGTCCATGGAGGTGCAGCGTGTCCATCCCGGATTAGCAACGCTGGTGCTGCCGCTTGGTCCTGAGTTCGCCTCCGAGACCATGTTCAGGCCCCTGGGCCTGGAGAAGATCTACGACGTTATCTATGTGGCCGCCGCCCAGCCGTATAAATGCCATGAGGTTCTCTTCGAGGCGCTGGCGAAAATCCCTGTGCCGCTGAAGGCCCTGTGTATTTGCGGCTATGGAGAAATGGTCGACGCTTTCAAGTCTCGGACAGCGGAGCTCGGTGTTGACGTCGCGTTCATCGGTCCGCCAGGCGTGGGCTACGAGGACGTCAATCGTTACATGAACCAATCGAAAATTGGGGTCGTCTGTGGTGTGAACGATGGGGCGCCGGCCATTCTCACGGAGTACATGCTCGCGGGAATTCCAGTACTCGCAAACAGGAAACTCGCATGCGGCCTTCAATATATCACTAGTGATACTGGCATGGCTGTCGACGGAGCCCAATTTGATCTGGGCATTGTGGAAATGCTGAGCAGACTGGAAACATTTTCTCCGCGCAAGACTGTATGCGAAAATTGGCTCTGGCCGTCTTCGATGGAGAAGCTGGTGCGCGCGATCCAGTCAACCGCCAGGGGACACCTTATTTTCCCCAACGAGGAACTATAGTGACAAATGCAGGTTCACCAACGCAACATAGCGTGGGGTCCTCGCATGAATCTTCTAACATCTTTCAAGACGCTTGATCATCGGTCACCAATAGTTTGCTTCTCGCATCTACGCTGGGATTTTGTCGTTCAGCGCCCTCAGCATTTAATGGAGAGATTTTCCCGCGATCGGCCGGTAATCTTCTTCGAAGAATTCATCCCGACTGACCACCATCTGGCGTATTTCGAGGTCCATTGCTTCGAGGGAACAGCCGTAAGAGCGATAAGGCCTCGCGTGCCCCACTGGTGGTCGGATGCGGAACGTCAGACAGCGCTATCGCGGTTGCTCGACGAGGTTCTCTCCTTGTTTTGCTGGAGCAAGCCGGTTCTGTGGTTCTATACCCCGTTGATGTACAGCTTGGCGCGTCACGTCGACGCGGAAGCGGTTGTCTACGACTGTATGGATGAACTCGCGAATTTCAAGTTTGCGCCACCTGAGCTCAAGCATGCCGAGGGCGAGCTCTTGAACCGCGCTAACGTGGTTTTCACTGGAGGCAAAAGCCTTTTCGAAGCCAAAAATGATCGCCACGCCAACGTCCACTGTTTTCCCTCCAGCGTCGATGTTACGCATTTCAGCGCAGCCAGGGCCTGCGCTGCTGCCCCTGCAGATCAGGCGTCGATAGGGTCACCGCGATTTGGCTATATCGGTGTTATCGACGAGCGGATCGACCTGGAACTCGTGGCCAGCGTCGCGCGAATGAGGCCAGATTATTCATTTGTCTTTGTCGGCCCGGTCGTGAAAATTTCGCCTGCAGCCCTGCCTCAAGCGGCCAATCTTCACTATCTCGGCCGAAAAAGCTATCTGGAGCTTCCAGCCTATCTGAGCGGCTGGCACGCAGCTCTGATGCCCTTCGCCCACAACGACGCCACCCGGTATATCAGTCCGACCAAGACACCTGAATATCTCGCAGCCGGTATTCCAGTCGTTAGCACGCGTATAGCGGATGTCGTGTCAGGCTATGGCCAAACACCGGGCGTCTTTCTCGTAGATGGCGCGAAACAGTTTGCAGAAGCTTGCGATGAGGCCTGTCGGATGGATCCAACCGACACGACATGGCGTGCGGTCATTGATGAAAAGCTTTCGCAGTCGTCGTGGGATGACACTTTTGCGAAGATGAGAGCCTTGGTGGAACACGCTGTTACCCGAGAACTTCATGGTTGACGCCAAACGCGTGGTCATCGCGACCGACAGCCGGGAACCGTCGGGTCTGGGTGAGCATATGCTGGAGCTCGGGCAGGGTCTACAACGGGTCTTTGATGTCACGTTCGCAATCATAGGGACCGATCGCACGGGCTTGCTCCGCCGGGCAGCCAGGCGTGGCATGAAGGTGAAGGTGGCAGAGGACGACGAGGCGTTCCAAAACTGGCTGCAGCGCGCTGGCGCTGACCTTTTGCATGTCCACGCAGGAATAGGCTGGGAGGGACATGAAATTGCAGCGGCTGGTATAGCTTGCAATATTCCGGTTATCCGAACCGAGCATCTCCCATACCTCTTGACGGACTCGGCGCAAAAACAGCGCTATCGCTCAGCGACGAAATCGATATCCCATCACATTGCCGTCTCTGAAGCATCGAAGGCGAGCTATCTGTCAGAGGGCGTCCCCAGCGAGCGCATAACCGTCGTCAGGAACGGCGTCCAGGCTTTGAGGCCGACAAGAGAATCGGGTTCGATAGCTGGGGAACTCGGGATCGTGGGGAAGATTGTCCTGCTGACAGTTGCCCGGTTTACGCTTCAAAAGGATCACGCTTCTCTTATCAGAGCGTTCCCAGAGATCCAGGCAGCGGTCCCAACTGCCATTTTGCTGCTCGTGGGTGCCGGAGAGGAACAAGCAAATCTTGAAGCTCTCGTCGCAGGTCTAAATTTGACGTCGAGCGTGCTGTTTTTAGGAGCGAGAACCGACGTCGCTGATCTGATGCATGCAGCCGACGTTTTCATTCTTCCGTCGCAGTTCGAGGGCCTTCCATTGGCGGTCCTGGAGGCCATGTCAGCCGGATTGCCAGTCGTTGCGACCCGCATTGGTGGTAGCGTCGAGGCGTTGGGCGACGATCACGTCTATCTGGCAGAGCCTGGAAGCGCACGGTCGATCGCCGACGTCGTCATTCGCGCGCTCACAGACGCTGACGGCCGCAAAGCTGCCGGAGAGGCCGGGCTGGACCGGTTCGAGCGCCAGTTCACCGCCTCTCGAATGGTGCAGGAGACAACCGATGTCTACGCTCGTCATATTGTCAGCAATCAATTTTCAAAGGATCACACGATGACGAAAACGCGCCTCGGGTTTATCGGTGTAGGCGGAATCGCCCAACGTCACTTGAACATCCTTGCAGACTTTGGCGACATTGACCTCGTCGCGTTTGCCGATCCGGACCTCGACCGGGCGGATGCGGCCGCATCCCGCTTTGGCGCCAGATCCTATAGTCAGCACCGGGAGATGCTCGATGCCGAGCAATTGGATGCTGTCTATATCTGCATCCCCCCGTTTGCGCATGGCACCGTGGAGTTTGACTTGATCGAGAAGCGCATTCCGTTTTTCGTTGAGAAGCCGCTGACGAGAGATATCAAGCTAGCGGAGGAAATCGCCGATAAGGTGAACGAGGCAGGCCTCATCACTGGTGTGGGATATCATTGGCGCTATCTTGATACTGTTGATGAAGCGCGCGGGTTGCTTCACGATAACCCAGCTCAACTCCTTTCTGGATATTGGCTCGACTCAACGCCTCCGCCCCAATGGTGGTGGAACGAAGAGCAGTCTGGAGGACAGATGGTCGAGCAGGCAACCCATCTCCTCGACCTCGCCCGTTTTCTGATCGGCGAGGTCACGGAGGTTTATGGGCGGACAGGCCATATCGACCGGGGGGACTACCCTGGCCTTGATGTCCCGACGGTAACGACCGCCAACCTGACCTTCGACACTGGCGTGCTAGCCAACATGTCCTCAACCTGTCTGCTGGGCTGGAGCCATCGTGTCGGGCTTCACATTTTCGCGGACAAACTCGCGATCGAACTCAACGACCATGAGATCATGGTTGACGTCGGTCGTGGTCGCCCGGTACGAGCGGCGGACGGCGACCCGGTCTGGAGAGAGGATAGGGATTTCATAGATGCGGTCCGAGGCGGTCGCAATAATATCCGTTGTCCTTACGGCGATGCGCTTGTGACGCACCGCCTTGCTCTCGCGGTAATGGCGTCGGCGAAGAGTGGTGAAGCGATAAAGCTCCCGCCGGCGAGTTTCGATCGAAACACCCTGTCGCCGCTTCAATTTCAGCAAGCGAGAGATCATGTCGCGAACTTGCCAAATGGTCATCGGATAGTTCGATCCCTTGGTGTGAAAGGCCCGTCGGAAGCCTATCTGTTCGACTACGAGGAGGGACCGACGCCGGACGGCCACGTCAGGCTGGAGACGCTCTACACGGGACTGTCAGCCGGCACAGAGCTGACTTTCCTCAAGAATACCAACCCCTACTTCTACTCCCGATTTGACAGTGGACGAGGGGTCTTTGTTCGAAATGAGCCCGATCTTCAATACCCGGTCCCTTTCCTAGGGTATATGGAAGTGGCAAGGGTCGCCGAATCCAAAGCCGCCGGGTTTTTCGAGGGGCAGATTGTCGCTGGGACTTTTGGCCATAAAAGCGGCCATACGGCTGATCCCTACCACGAGACACTCATCGCCTTTCCCGATGACATTGATCCGATCTTGGGAATCTTGGCAGCTCAGATGGGTCCAATCGCTGCCAACGGGATCCTCCACGCCGACGCGGAGATGTTCGGAAACCAGGTCACATCACTTGGATCTGGTATCGCCGGGAGGCCCGTGATCGTCGCTGGGGCAGGGCCGGTCGGGTTCATGACAGCGTTGTTTGCTCGAAAGGCGGGGGCAGCCGAAGTCGTCATAACCGATCCGTCGCAGTTCCGCCGTGGAAAGGCCAGCGCTATGGGACTGATCGCGATGACCGAGGATGATGCGTGGCAGCACGCCAAGGCAAGATGGCATGACAGCACTCTGGGGCGCGGCGCTGACATCGTGTTTCAGACCAGAGCGAACCCAGAAAGTCTGCACTTCGCGATGAAAGCCTTGCGTCCCCAAGGAACTGTCATAGACCTCGCATTCTATCAAGGTGGTTCGCCCGAACTTAGACTCGGGGAGGAATTCCACCACAACGGTTTGAGCATCCGATGCGCTCAGATCAACAGGGTGCCACGATCCCTCGCTACAAGTTGGGATAGACGCAGGCTGGCGGCAGAAACAATCGAACTCCTTCGTTGCGATGGACCGGCGATTCGCAAGCACCTGATTACGCAGGTCGTCGCGATGTCGGATGGTCCCGCATTCCTACGAAATCTGATCGACAACCGGCCTGATTTTATTCAAGTCGTGTTCGAGGCCAATCGATGACAGGGGAGGAAGATTTGTCACCGGTGCGCATTCTGTTCGTCTTCGCTTGGCTTGTGGTCGGCGGCGAGGAAACAGAGGTCCGGCTCCTCGCGGCGAATCTTGATCCTCAACGGTTCAAGATCGATGTTGTTGCCTGCTTCCGAAAGGCTGGCATGCCGGACCAGACGCATCAGCAACTCAAGGCTCTTGGTGTCCATGTTGACACGGCGCCGTACGATCTTTCCTTTGACGACACAGTCTCGTATCTCGCAGACAAGGTGGCAGGGTATGACCTTGTCGTCTCATGCCAGAACGTTGCGGACATCTACCCCGCTCTGGAACGGTTGAAACTGCGCCCGCCTCTCATCGAGCACGGTGGACTGGTATCCGAAGCTGAGGCAGGACCCAAACACTTTACGTCGCGGTACGTGGGCGTTTGCCGCACCATTACGGAGGCCGCTGCAGCCAGGATGCCTGGGCGCCAACACCAAGCTGTCGAAATACCCTCCATGGTGGATCTAAGCGAGTTCGGTGGGGGCCAACGGGACGCCGTTCGGTCATCCTTGGGAATTGATGAAAGCGATGTCCTGATCGGTTGGGTGGGTAGGCTCGACCCCAAGAAGAACGTTGAAGACTTCATCAATGCGGCGGCTTTCGTCCAACAGCGCTGTCCTGAAGCCAGGTTCGTCGTCATCGGCGGCCCCGATGCTTTCCATCCAGAGTATGCTGTGGCGCTCCGTCAACTTGCGAACGCGCTGGGCTTGGGCGAGACGTTGTCTTTTTTGGGTGACCGAGCAGACATTCCCGACCTGCTGTCAGCAATGGACATCTTTGTCTGGCTTGCCAGGGGTGAGGGGATGCCTCACGTGATCGCGGAAGCTGGCGCTGCATCTCTTCCAGTGATCGCAACGCCGGATAATGGCGTCCTACAACAAATTCAAGACGGAGTTTCCGGGATCCTGGTTCCCCATGGAAATCCCGAGGCTGCGGCGGCGGCTATCCAGCGACTGATTGACGCTCCGAGCGCGCGTCATTCCCTAGGGCTGCAACTTCGATCAAAAGTCGAGACAAGTTACAGTGTCTCGGCAGTCGTACCGCTGTGGGAGAAGCTTTTTTTCGACGTGCTGCGGGAGCGAAAGGCCGGTCAACCCAAAAGGATTTTCAAGTCTTTTCTACAGGGTGGCTTCGAGTGCTCGACACACCGTCTGCGCCGACGGGACGGCGAACCGCAGGGACGTCGCCTCGACCTCATTCAGTCGACCCATCACGACAACCACACGTACCAGGATTATCTTCGGCTGCAGGATTTCGGCATAAGAACAGTCCGCGATGGGTTTCGATGGCATCTGATCGATAGGGCTGGCGGCTATGATTGGTCCAGCGTGCGCTCGATGCTCAGAGCGGCGTCAATCTCCGGCACGCAGGTAATTTGGGACCTGCTCCACTATGGCTGGCCCGACGATCTGGACATCTGGTCGCCGAAGTTTGTCGACCGTTTCGCAAAATTCGCCGGAGCATGTGCAGCGGTCGTGCAAGATGAAACCGACGTTGTCCCGTTCTACTGCCCCGTAAACGAAATCTCGTTTTTTGCATGGGGCGGGGGAGATGCGGCGTACTTGAACCCGTTTGCGCGCCGACGTGGTTTCGAACTGAAAGTACAGTTGGCAAGAGCAGCAATAGCGGCCATGGACGCGATCCGCGACGTGGATGTCCGCGCCCGTTTCGTCCACTGCGACCCGGTTATCAACGTTGTCGCTGATCCCGCCCGCCCCTGGGACGCAGGCGCCGCGGAGGGCCACCGGCTTGCGCAATTTCAAGGTTGGGATCTGATAGAAGGCAGGATCTGGCCGCAGATTGGGGGGCAGCCCCATTACCTCGATATTATCGGCATAAATTACTACTTCAACAATCAGTGGATCCACGGCGGGTCTCCGATCGATGTCGGACATCGGCAGTACAAGCCGCTTCGAAATATCATTAGTGAGACGTATGCGCGCTACGGTCGTCCACTGCTGATAGCCGAAACAGGCATCGAGGGAGATCGACGAGCACCATGGATTGCTTACGTCGCCGGCGAAGCTTCAGCGGCGATTGCGGCCGGCGTGCCATTGGAAGGCGTGTGCCTATACCCCGTTTTGAACCATCCAGGCTGGGATGACGACCGTGACTGTCAAAACGGTTTACTGGGTTCTTCTGTCAGTTCGAACTTCAGATCCGTTTCTGACGAGAAGTTTGCCGCCACCATCGAGCGCGAATTCTCGCGTTTCGCGTGAGGAACCTTTTGTTCAGGCGCTCGCCGCCGCACTCCACCTTTCAACCGGGAAAACCCCTCAACCGGATCTGCGGCGGGAAGGTATTGAAATTTTGGGTGCCGATGGGCTTCTGCATGAACAACTCATATGGAACATAGCGAGCTTATCGAGGTTGAGCCATTGGCTGGCAACGAATTCGCTGAGCACATTCGAGGAGCTTGAAATGGCGACGTACTTTTTTCAGTTGGTCGATCATGACGGGGTGCAGCCGACTGAGATGTCATACGAGTTTGACACTCCAGAGGCCGCAATAGAGGAGGGCCGAACTGCCCTCGCGGAGATGGCGGCAGACGGGCTGCCACTTGGCGATTATCACATGCTGTCAGTGGAGGTCTTCGATCATCAACGTAGGCCAGTTCGGGAGATAAGGCTTATTCTCGAGGAAATCGACAAGACTGTTCCCACGCACCCATCGGCTTTGGCTCACGGCTGAGGTGCATTCGCGGTGTAACCCGCCCTTTTTCACACCTGCCCCCACTGAAAGTGTACATGATCCGCGTTGCAATCATCGGCTCCGGTCCCACCGGCATCTATACCCTGCAGGGGCTCATCGCTTCTACTCAACCGCTATACATCACCGTGTTCGAGGAAACGCCGGATGCGGGAAAAGGAACGCCCTATCATCCAGCAGTAAACGATCGAGCGATGCTCGCCAATATCGCGAGTATCGAGCTACCCCCGATCAACCAAAGCCTAGTCGAATGGCTCCGTTCAAAATCTGACGCCGAACTTGAAGCTCTCGATGTAGCACGCGAAGCTATCGGCGACCGGGAATTCTACCCCCGCGTCGTCCTTGGAGACTATTTTGCAGACCAGTTCTGGGCCCTTGTGAAGCGCGGCATCGCCGGCGGACACACCATTGACGTGAAGGCCAGCCACAAGATCCGAGACATAATACTCGGACATGCGGACGTTGCCTTGAAATACACACGCCGGGCTGGGGGCGAGGATGGCGAAGCGAACTTCGATCACGTCGTAATGGCCACAGGCCACGACTGGCCTGATGATACCGAAGTTTCGCCAGGTTATTTTTCATCTCCATGGCCTGCATCCGCGATCAAGCGGATCGGGCCGGTGGAAGTGGGGGTACTCGGAACCTCGTTGAGCGGCATCGACGCAGTCGTCTCTGTTGCGACGGCTCACGGCATGTTTCTTCGCGACGAGAATGGTACGCTTGGTTATCAACCCGCACGTGGCACCGAGGGTTTCCGCATCACGATGATGTCACGCAAAGGGCTGCTCCCCGAGGCCGACTTCTATTGTCCGATGCCCTATGAGCCGCTGGTCGTCTGCACCAAGGATGCGGTAGAGCGGCTGATATCGGACGCGCCCGATCGGCTGCTGGACGAGGTCTTCAATCTGTTCAAGCAGGAGATCGTCCTGGCCGATCCCGACTACGCCGCAAAAATCGGACTGGGGCTGGCAACGCTGGAGGATATTGCGGAGAGGTATTTCCGTGAGCGAGAGCAAGCCGATCCGTTCGTGTGGGCAGCAAGAAATCTTTCGGAGGCCAAGGCCCACAAGACGACCCGCACCACCGTTCAATGGCGCTATGCTATTTTGCGCATGCATGAGGTCATCGCACTGGCGGTGCCGCACTTCAATGAAAGTGACCTCAAGTGCTTTCACGCGCATTTCAAGACTGTTTTCGTCGACGACTACGCGACAGTTCCTCATCAATCGGTGGAGCGCCTGCTAGCCCTGCATAACGCGGGGACGCTGCAAGTCCGTGCGCTAGGTGAAGAGTACAACATTCAGCATGACGGCGAGGACTCCGGGGCTACCGTGACCAGGGGAAGCGAAACGGTGAGGTTCGCTGCTTTTATCGATGCCACGGGTCAACATGCGTTGTCGGCGGCGGACCTGCCATTCCCGAGCCTTCGCCGCTCAGATGGACTAAAGGCGGCGGAGACAAGAACCGGGGACCTCGACGGAAGGATGCTTTTAACCCGAAGGACTGGGGGAATAGACATCGATGATGACTTCCGTCCTCGCGTAGGCCCGAACCTCACCAATCACCTCTACTGCGTCTCGGTGCCGTTTCTGCTGCATAAGCTGCCCTTTGTCCAAGGGATTACAAGTTCGCACGAGATGGGCGCGCGTGTCGCGCGAGCTATCCTCTCTTCGGTGGAACGGGACGGGCGGCTATTTCAGTTTGATAGGTCTGAAGAGGCAACCAAAATATCTTCGCCAACGGCGATTGAACCCGCGCAGGTCACGCCAACGTAGACTCTCAGCCGACGGCCGCGGTGCCGGGCGACGGTTCGAAGTATGCTGGAGACTTCGTCGATGCCGCGCTTCGTTCCTTTGGTTAATGACGCTTTTTAACCGACCGGCTTCCAATGGATCGCCAATCCAACAATCCTCAAACTCGCTGCTACGCACGACAAAACTAGGACGGAACCTGAGAACATTGGAAATGCTTCTAGTGGTCAGGATGGGCAGTGGGCTTACGTTGTAGCGCGTGGCATAACGCGCGCCCGCTGCGCCACCACAGAGATATCCGACGCGCCGAATGCCGCATGGAAAACGATGGTGAGCCATCCGCATCTGCGCCATCGTCCCCGGAGCGGCAACGCACCGGTCGGGCCATCGAGGATCACCGCTAGCTGCACTTAATCGATCAACCGCCGACGGGTTGTTGAGACGCCGGCCTTTCCACAAATACGGTTGTATGCCACGCGGCCACCCGCAATGGAGGGTGACACGCGGGTGGCTGCAGTAAAACGGAACAAGTGCTCAGATCGCGCCTCGGGTTGAAGCGCCTCCCGCTTCGATCCTGACCGGGATCGCCTTTGACGCCGGCGTCTTTGAAAGCTCGTCATGGTGGTCGATCGCATTCAGCACGTTGCACTCTGGATAGTATGCGGCGATCGTGCCACTGGGAAGATCGTGTCTCCGAACCTCGAGGCCTGCGACTTCGCGTCGCTTGCCGTCTTCGAAATCGCTCACCAGCGCGACACGCTGTCCCTGCACAAGCCCCGCCGACGCGATATCGGCCTCGCACATCAAAACGACGTCGCGAGTACCTTCGATCCCCCGGAACCGATCGGAGTACCCGTAGATCGTTGTGTTGAACTGATCGTTGGATCGAATGGTGACTAGCCGGTAACGTCCTTTCGCGTCGGCAAAGGAAAGGGCGTTGAGCTGGCCGGGCGTCGTGAACAACGCTTTCTTCTCTGGCGTCTGCCACTCGCGCTCGTGCGCTCCGTTGCCACGATAGAAGCCTCCGGGCTGAAACAGGCGGGAATTGTAGTCCTTGAAGTCCTTTGGATAGCTGTACTCGATCAGCGCGCGCACAAGGCCGTAGTCTCCAGTCCATTCGTCCCATTTCAACTTCGGATGCGGGGCAAGCGTCATCTTGGCGATACCCGTCACAATCGCCAGCTCGCTCTTCAGCGCCTTTGATGCCGGCGTGCGCTTTCCGACGGAGCCGCTGATGTGGGAAAAGCTGTCTTCGGTAGTGACCGCCTGGTTGCCGGTTGCCTGCATGTCGATCTCGGTTCTCGACAGGCACGGCAGTATGTACGCGACCTTGGCTGGGAACAGGTGGCTGCGGTTGAGCTTTGTGGAAACCATCACCGTGAGCTCCTGCGCGGCCCAGACACGTTCCATCTCCTTTTGATCGGGCACCGCCCGGACCAAGTTACCACCAAGGCTGATGAAGGCCTTAACACTTCCATTCATCAGCCCTTTGACGGCGTCGACGATCGTCGTGCCGTCCTTCGTCGGTGGGTCGAAATCGAAGAGTTGCTTCAACTTGTCCATCGGAATGAGCTTGGCCTTTTCCGCGATCCCGACGGTTCTTTGCCCCTGTACGTTGGAGTGGCCGCGAACTGGACAGCAGCCTGCTCCCTCGCGCCCGATATTGCCTCGAAGCAGCAAGAGGTTGACCACCATGGCGACGTTGAGAGCGCCCTGGCTATGCTGCGTGAGGCCCATGCCGTAGACGCCAATGACGTTCTCCGCGCCGATATAAACGTCGCCGGATCGACGCAGGTCGGCTTCCTTCAATCCGCTCTCCCGCTCGATGTCGGTCCACGATGTAGCGCGAACCATGTCGATAAACGCGTCGAACCCAGCCGTGTGCTCGGCGATGAAGTCGACGTCGAGAACGCGTTTTCGACCATCGGCGGTGGCAAGATCGTCGGCCTCGACAACATGTTTGCAGATGCCGAGGATGGCGGCGATGTCGCCGCCGGCCTTCACCTGATGATACTGGTCGGAAATCTGCGTCTCGTGGCCCGTGAGCATGTCCACCGGGCTCTGCGGGTTGACGAAGGAGATCAGCCCCTGCTCGAGGATCGGGTTGAACGTGACGATCCGAGCGCCGCGCTTCTTGGCCTCTTGAAGAGGATGGAGAAAACGAGGGCTGTTTGAGCCGGGATTCTGGCCGAAGAAGAAAAAGGCGTCGGCCTTTTCCAAGTCTTCCCATACGACCGTGCCCACCGGCGAACCGATGACCTTCATAAGGCCGACCGAGGTAGTCTCGTGGCACATGTTGGAGCTCTGAGGGAGATTGTTGTTGCCATAGAGCCGGGCGAGCAGTGCGTACAGATAGGAGGCTTCAAGTCCCGCGTGGCCCGAGGCATAGAAGACGACACTTTCCTTCTCCAGTCGTTGCAAAATCTCGGCGATACCTGCGAAGGCTTCGTCCCATGTGACCTCGACGTAGCGGTCGGTGCCGGCGTCATAGCGAAGCGGGTGGGTAAGCCTCCCGGTCATTTCAAGATCGTGATCTTTCCAGTCGCGAAGCTCCGATACAGTGTGCTCGTTCCAGAAATCCGGCGTGCAACGATGCGACGTCAGCTCCCATAAGGTCGCTTTCGCGCCGTTCTCGCAGAACTCGAACGGGTGATAGTTGACCGGCTTTGGCCAGGCGCAGGAGACGCACATGAACCCGCCCGGCTTGTTCTGGTGGGCGAGGGTGCCAAGCGCCGCCGGTGTCGGCCAGCTCTCGCCGAAGATGCTGGCGATGCCCTTGAGCGAACCCCAGCCACCGGACGGACCTTCGGCTTCTGGATTTGAAATTGTGTCTGCCATCGCCGTCATCCTTGATAGATCGATCAGAAAGGGGGGCGCGATCACCGCGCGGCCCCGAGAACGTTTCGAGCTTCATGAAGCGGGTTCGTGGATCGGACAGCGGTTGAAGCCCTCTCGGAATCGGGCAGAGTGTTCGTATGTCGCCTTGCGGGCGCGGTTGATATTGCCGAGCGGCTCGTGGGCTGTGATGCCCGTCCACACGCTGAAACGCATTTGTTCGTCGACTTTCTGGACCTTGTCCGCCGACCAGCTATCCTGTGGTCCTGCGCGCAGGATCGCGACGGGCACGAACGGTGCGTCTTCCTCGTCCCACTGCGTTGTTGGATCCTCGACAGGCTGCTTTTCGATATCGCGACAGAGCTGGACGCAGAATTCCCACGCGCCTGTCCGGTGCCGCATCTCCGCCTGCACGGCTTCGCGGATCGCGTCAGGTTGATCCTTGGTGTCGATCTCCTTGCCAGTTAGTTCCGTCAGGTCTTTGGAGAACGGGCGGACGCTGAACTTGGCGATGTAGTCGCCGTAGCGGAAAGGCGTCACGCTGTAATAGGTCTCGCCCAAAGGATCGGAATCCGGCGCGCCCCCTATCGATTCCACCGTTGAGCTTGAAATGCCGACCGCTTGTAAGACGGTATTCACCCCCTGCAGCACGTCGGACAGAACCTCCTTCGTGCCTTCCATCCGGTCCGTCGTCTTTGCCAACATCTTCAGGCTGCCGAGAAACTTCTTCGAGGTCTTCGCCTGGAAGACCGGCCCGTTGACCATCACGAAGTCTTGCGTATCACCCGCCGCGCCAGGCAGCCGGTCTCCATTCACACCGACAACCTTGATCGCCAGCCCGCGCGGTAGCGATATCGCGTCCGGAAGAATGTCACCGGCATTGGTCGAAATGCGCATGTAGGTGTTGTATTCGCCAGGCTCCGCGAAGAGACCCTGGGCAAGTTCCGGCGGCAGGCCGCCCTTCACGGTCAAGGTTCCTTCAAGGATTCCGTGGGCCTTGGCGTGTACCGAGCGTACCGCGTGGCCATAGTCCTCCGCTGTCTTCTTTAGAATGACGTCGAAGGTGTCGTTCAGTTCCGCAACGGTCGTCTGCTCGTCGTCTTCGAAGCGTTCGACCTGAGGGGTGTAGGGGATTGGAGGGTTTAACATGTGGCGCTCCTCGCTGCAGTAGACAGTTAAAGGTCCATCGGCAGCGGAAGTTCCGCCGACAACCTTTCATCGATTGAGAAAGAGTAGTGCTCTCCAGCAGATAACGGGACGAGGGCGCCGCCTGCCTTTGTTTCGGTCCATTGGGAACAACGAGCATCGACGCTGGTTTGCCCTGCGTCTTCCAACGGGAAATGTCCGATGACCCTCCAGAACTTCGCCAAAGCGGCGCTGCTGTCCAGCGCGCTCTTATCGGCTGCCGTACCTCTTTATGCTCAAAACGCACCAAAACCCGCTCCGGAAATGCAGGCTGTCCTCGACAAGCTGGCCGCACTTGGATCGAAGCCGTTTTCCACCCTGACGGTTCCGGAAGCGCGTACGCAGGCGAGCCCCGCCGACGCCGCGCACGCCGTCCAGTGGGACAAGCGCGTTTCGTCCAATCCCGAAGCTCAGGTGGCCACCAGGGACATCGCGATCCCGTCGAAGGAAGGCGGGCTGGCCGCGCGCGTCTACCTTCCAGGCGGGGAAGGGCCGTTCCCCGTTATCGTCTATTACCATGGTGGCGGCTGGGTCGTCGCCGACGTCAACGTCTATGATGGCGCGCCGCGTGCAATTTCGCTCGGCGCCCACGCGATTGTTGTCTCGGTAGAATATCGCCATGCTCCTGAACACAAGTTTCCAGCCGCGCACGAGGATGCCTGGACTGCCTACAAATGGGTGGTCGAAAACATTCATGAACTGAACGGCAACGCTGACAAAATCGCCGTTGCCGGCGAAAGCGCCGGCGGCAATCTCGCAGCCAACGTGGCGCTGATGGCGAAGGAGATGAAGACGAAGCAGCCCGTCCATCAGCTTCTCGTCTATCCGGTCGCCGGCATCGACATGAACACGGCGTCCTACAAGGAAAACGCCGATGCCAAGCCGCTCGGCAAGGCCGACATGGAGTGGTTCGTCAAGAACACCGTCGCATCGATGGATGATGCCAACGATCCACGCATCAACCTCAACGGTCGTTCGGACCTTGCCGGCGTGGCGCCCGCGACCGTCATCCTTGCGCAGATTGATCCGTTGCGGTCGGACGGCGAGACGTACGCTGCCAAGCTCAAAGACGCCGGGGTCACCGTCGATCTGAAGACCTACGACGGCGTAACACACGAGTTCTTTGGTATGGGCAAGGTTGTCCCTCAAGCCAAGGAAGCTCTCGATCTTGCGGTATCGGATCTGACCGCCGCGTTCAACAAAGCGAAGTGAGGACATCGACATGAACAGACTGATTTTCGCAACGCTCCTGTCGATCTCACTGCTGACGCCCGCCATGGCAATGGCCGCGATGCCGAAAAGCGCCGATACGGCGGCCGCCCCGATGAACGTCGACAAGGCTTCGTTCGTCAAGGTCGTCACCAGCGCCAACGCCTTCGAGATCGAATCCGGCAAGCTCGCCGAGGAGAAGGCAAAGGATGCCGATATCAAGGATTTTGCCAAGCAGATGATCGCCGATCATACCAAGGCGACAGAAGGCCTGAAAAAGGCCGCCAAGCTCGGCGTCGAGCCGCCAATGCTCGCGCCGAAACATGCCGCCATGCTCGAGACCCTGAAAGGGGCATCAGAACAGGACTTCCAGGCGCTTTACATCGAAATGCAGACCGTGGCGCACACGGAGGCGGTAACGCTGTTTGCGACTTACGCGAAGGGCGGAGACGATGCCGCCGTCAAGGCCTTCGCGGCAGAAACGCTGCCGAAGCTCGAGATGCACAAAATGCACGTCATGAAGCTCGTGGCCGCGCACTGAACTTTCCGGACCGCTGGCGGCGATGCGTCGTCCGAGGTCCGCACGGGTAAAACAATGAAGAGCGCCCTCCATTTGACACGCCCGTCAGTTCTCGCATCGACGACGGCAACTTTTGCCGCCACCGCGCTTCCGGCGTTCTCGCAAAGCCAATCGAAGGAACCCGCATCAATGGAAGATCCGACCACGAACTATCCAAAGCCGCCTTTCCAGCGTCAGTCGCAACCGTTCCCGGGCCGTGCGGGTAAGATGGACCCAAAACCGGATCACGGCGAGACAAGTTATAAAGGCTCCGGCAGGCTCGCCGGGCGCAAGGCGTTGATCACCGGCGGCGATTCCGGAATGGGCCGGGCGGCGGCGATCGCAAATGCCCGCGAAGGCGCGGACGTTGCCATCAACTATCTTCCCGACGAGGAGCCAGACGCCAAGGAGGTGATCGCGCTGATCGAAAAGGAAGGACGCAAGGGCGTTGCATTGCCCGGCGACCTGCGCAATCAGGCCTTCTGTGAGAAGCTGGTCGATGACGCGATAAAGGCCCTTGGCGGTCTCGGGTATTCGCGTCAACGGCGTCGCCCCCGGCCCGATCTGGACGCCGCTTCAGGTCAGCGGCGGCGCGACGATGGAAAAGCTGGCGACGTTCGGCGGCGTCACGCCGATGGGGCGTCCCGGTCAGCCGGCAGAGCTGGGGTCCATCTACGTCCAGCTTGCGGACAACGGAGCGAGGAACTCGACCGGCCAGGTTTACGGCGCCGCGGGCGGCGGCGGTCAGCCGTAACAAACGCTATTTTCAAATCTGACAATTCCAAGAGGAAAACGACATGAAAGCACTCACCTGGCATGGTAGCGGCGACATCCGTTGCGAAGAAGTAGACGATCCAATCATCGAGCACGATCGCGACGCGATCATCAAGGTGACGAGCTGTGCGATTTGCGGCTCAGACCTGCACCTCTACGGTGGTTTCGTTCCCGGCATGCATGCCGGCGATGTCATGGGTCACGAAACTATGGGCGAGGTCGTCGAACTGGGGCGCGGCGTCTCCAATCTGAAGATCGGCGACCGCGTCGTAGTGCCCTTCACGATCTCCTGTGGCGAGTGCTCGATGTGCCAGCGCAGCCTGTTTTCTTTGTGCCAACGGTCGAATCCCTCGGGGGCGAAACAGGCCGAGCAGATCGGTTATCCGACAGCTGGCCTCTTCGGGTACTCCGACATGTACGGTCGCTTCCCTGGCGGTCAGGCACAATACCTGCGCGTACCATTCGCAGATGTCGGGCCTATCAAGGTTCCTGATGGCTTGAGCGACGAGCAAGTGCTTTTCCTTTCCGACATCTTTCCGACAGGCTACATGGCCGCGGAGAACTGCGACATCAAGCAAGGACAGACCGTGGCGGTGTTCGGCTGCGGCCCCGTGGGTCTGTTCGCGATCAAGTCCGCCTTCCTGCTGGGCGCCGAGCGCGTCATTGCCATCGACACCGTCCCCGAGCGTCTTGCACTCGCCCAGGCTGCCGGTGCTGAAACGCTCGACTATACCGACGCGGATCTGCAGAAGAAGATCGTCGAGATGACCGGCGGGAATGGTCCCGACGCGGTCATCGAGGCCGTCGGCATGGAAAGCCATGGAGCTGGCGGCATGATGGAAACAATGCAGACGAAGCTCACGTCGACGGAACGGCCTTACGCCTTGAATCAGGCGATCCTCGCCTGCCGTCCGGGTGGTACGGTCTCGCTTCCGGGCGTTTTCGTCGGACCGGCAGTACCAGCACCGCTCGGCGCATTTGTTGGCAAGGGTCTGACGCTGAAGACTGGGCAGACGCACGTGCAGCGCTATCTTGAACCGCTGATGAACCTGATCCTCGAGGGCAAGATCGACCCGTCCTTCCTGATCACCCATCGTATTGGCCTCGAAGAAGGGCCTGACGCGTACAAGACATTCCGCGATAAGGCCGACGGCTGTGTGAAGGTGGTCATTCGTCCAAACGGCTAAGAAATCGCTCCTATCCCGTTGGCGATCGATTGCGGCCGCCGACGGTGACAACAATGGAAACGAAATGGCGTTCAAGGGCTTCGAATTGCGAACGTTGAATGTCGATGCCGGGACAATTCGGCTTCGCGTCGGAGGCAGCGGACCACCCGTGCTGCTGCTGCATGGTCATCCGCGGACGCACATGACTTGGGGCAACGTGGCCGAATTGCTGGCTCCATTGTTCACCGTCGTCTGCCCGGATCTTCCCGGCTTCGGTCGTTCCTACGTGCCGGCGGACGCGCCCGACAGTCGCCACTCGTCCAAGCAAGCGAAGGCTGAAGCTCTGGTCGAACTGATGAACCGATTGGGGCATGACGAGTTCGTCCTCGTCGGCCACGATCGCGGCAGCCTGACGGCATTCCGCATGGCGATGGACTACCCTGAGGCGGTGACGAAGCTGGTCCTCGTTGATGGCCTCCCAGTCCTGGAACACCTTGAGCGGGCTGACTGGAAGTTTGCACGGGACTGGTATCACTGGTTCTTCTTTGCGCAGCCCGAAAAGCCCGAACGCGTGATATCCGCCGACCCGGAAGGTTGGTACGACAAGCTCTCGCCCGACCGCATGGGGGATGAAGCCTACGCGGACATTCTCGAGGCGATCCACCGCCCGAAGACCGTCCACGGCATGATCGAAGATTACCGCGCGGGCATGCGCATCGACCACCTTCATGACAGGGCGGATCGCGACGCCGGGCGCAAGATCCGTTGTCCGATGCTGTGTTTATGGTCGCTGCGAGACGACCTTGAGCAGATCTATGGCGACCCGGTCACGATCTGGCGAAATTGGGCGACCAACGTTACAGGCTACGGGATTAATAGCGGTCATCACGTGGCGGAGGAAAATCCAGGCGATCTTGCAGACGCAATCACGCGCTTCGTGGCGATATAGTGCTCTTTGAGAATCTTCAGCTGAGCGGCCTATGACTGTTTTGGCAACCTACGGAAAACCATGGCCTCCCGCGATAACCTCGTTATCTTCCTGCACGGCATTGGGGCGTCCGGTGCGCAGCTCATGCCTTTGGCGTCCTCCTGGCGCGCGCAGCTTCCGAATAGCCGGTTCGTCGCTCCAGACGCACCATTGCATCACCGCTACGGGCACCAGTGGTTTTCGACGGAAGGCAATCCTCTCGACCCCGTCCGCATCCGCGCCGCGCGCGAGGCCTTCGATGCGCTGATGGACGACACCGTCCGCACGGAAGGGTTCGCCGACGCCCATGGCAAGATCGCATTCGTCGGCGTTTCCCAAGGTGCTATCGTCGCACTCGACGCCGTCGCCTCAGGTCGCTGGCATGTCGGCGCGCTCGTCGCGTTCTCTGGTCTTCTTCCACCGCAGCCCATTTCTTCCGCAAGCAAAAGTACGCCGGTCCTGCTTATTCATGGCGAGAGCGATGCGACCATTCCGGCAATGGCGTCCAGACTGGCTGCCGCTCAGCTCGGGACAGCAGGCTTTAAAGTCGAGCTGGACATCGAGCGCGCAACAGGCCACACGATCTCCAGCGCCGGCGCGCAGAAAGCGCTATCCTTCTTGAAGAAGAACTTTCGTTGAGAGAAACCGCGCGCCAGGTTGATCGTTTCCCTTCCATGATAGACGAGCAGGCCCAGCAACCCGAAGAAGACGAACCCGGACAGGCAACGGTGTCCTTTGCGTTTGATCGGATGACCGTTGCCAGGTTCAGGGAGGTCTTCCCCAACGCCCGCTGGAGCGACGCTCTCCACGCCTGGAGCGTACCAGGCAGGACGGCGCGCCGCCGCATCGACCGGTGGCTGGCCTCCGAGAACGCGCGACGTTCGCCATACGAAGACGAGCGCGGCCGCGACGCCTACCAGTTCGAACCGATCCTCAGTCCCTACCTGCACGTCTACGACCGCGGTTTCCGGATCAGGACGCCGTTCTCCCGGACTGTTGTCGACGAGCTCCGGCAGATACCCTTCGCGCGCTGGAACGGCGACGACAAGGTCTGGGAGATCCCGTTCGCGTCCTACGACGACCTGCAGACCCGATGGGAAGATATCGAGGCGGCGGCGAAGAGAGCGGAACCGGAGGAGCGACGAAAACGCGCCGAGGCCCGCAGGGGCACCGAAGATGAAGCGAAGGCGAAACGTCGAACGACGGAGCGAAAGAAGCGCAGGCTTCCAGTGTCGAGCGACGACCTTCCTCCGATTGGCAGGCCGGTGGCGACCGCTGTTTACGGGATCGTCGTCATCACTGAAATCACTGGCGAGATCGTCGATCCGCAAGAGGTCGCCGAGCACCACCCGGATGCGAGTGACGAACACGTGTGGTCCGAATGGCGCGCGGCTACGTTGGAGGAACTCGTCCACACCTGGCCGTCACGCGAAGCGCCGGGCGAATACGAGAAGATCCGAGGCTGGTGGAAACCGACACTAGACGAGCTGCGGGAGGCTAGACGAACGGCCAAGTCCCGAGAGCGTCGTAAGGCCGATGCTGGGGGCGCCGTATCTTCTGAGTAGAAAAAGCCTACGCGCCGGCTTTCGCAAAGTCGCGCGCCGCCTGAATGAATGCACTGAAGGCAGCCGGCGGGTTTTTCCGACCAGGGTAATATAGCGCCAGTGGAGCGAGGGAGGGCGTCCAGTCTTCAAGAACGCGCACCAGCCGTCCGGCTGCAATGTCTTCGCGGACGTCTGCTTCCATGACGTATCCAAGTCCGACGCCCTTCCGAGCCGCTATTCCTACGAGGCTTGACTCGTCAAGTGTGATGGAGCCTTGGACATCGATCTGGATGGTGTTGCCGTCCTTTTCAAATTTCCACCGCAACAACGCGTGGTTAGGAAGACGGGCACGAATGCAGCGGAATCGGTATAAGTCAGCGGGTACGGTGGGAGTACCGTGAGTGCGCAGAAATTCCGGTGATGCGACGACGGCATTGCTGCGATCCAATCCGAGTGGCAGGGCGATCATGTCGTTCGGGACCAAGTCCATCGTCCTCAGGCCCAGGTCGTAGCCCGCCGCCACGATGTCGACGAGCTTGCCCTCGGTGACCAGATCGACATGCACCTGCGGGTAGCGCTGCAGGAAAGAGAGGATGAGCGGTTCCATTACTTCGCGGGCCGCCGACGCAAATGCGTTGATACGCAATGTCCCGGTGGGGATTTCCTGAAGCGACTGAGCTGTCAGCATGGCATCGTGGATGTCGGTCATTGCCGGTCCAATCCGTTCAACGAACGTCCTACCCGCGTCGGTAAGCGAAACGCTTCGCGTGGTTCGATTGAACAAGCGAATGGCCAGGCGCTTTTCAAGCTTGGCAACGGCATTGCTCAATGCTGTCGTCGAGATGCCGAGGTCTAGCGCGGCAGCACGAAACGAGCCTAAGCGGGCGATGCTGAGAACAGCATCAAGGTCAGCGAGAACAGATCGGGTCATTATCCCTCTTTTCGTAATTCCTCATCCTGCTTTGTCCAAATTATCAAGTCAATCATCCGAACTTAGATTGCTCCTGTCGACCATCTAAGGGTCGGGGCCGCAGCCAGGTAAGGCTGGAAAATCGGAGCAATCAGATGAGCATCAAACTGCCTAAGGCCATCGAAGCCTATTTCGCTGCAGACCGAGACGGAGGACCCGAGGATGTCGCCGCCGCCTTTAGCGAAGACGGTATCGTCAAGGATAAGGGCAAGGCCCATAAGGGCCGGGATGCCGTTCGTGCGTGGATGGCTGACGAGAGCCAGCAGTACAGCTACACGGTCGAGCCGTTCTTGATCGCCATCGAAAACGGCAAGACGTTGGTGACGGCCCACGCCGTCGGTGACTTCCCCGGAAGTCCCATCGATTTGCGGTTCTTCTTCGTCCTCGCGGGCGACAAGGTCGCCGAACTGGAGATCACGGTATGACACAGTTCCTGACCTTGCAGGGCCGTCGTGCCCTTATCACCGGAGGCACCTCTGGTGCCGGCGCCGCGACCGTGGCGCTCTTCCAGGAACTCGGCGCCCGTGTTCTGACCACCGCTCGCTCTAAGCCTGCGGACGTCTCAGGCGCGGCATTCGTCGAAGCTGATCTGACCACCGCGACGGGAGTGCAAACCGTCGTTGACGCGGTGCAGGAGGAGCTCGGTGGGCTCGATATCCTTGTGAACATGCTGGGCGGTTCGTCCGCTCCGTCTGGCGGCTTCGCTGCGCTGACGGACGAGGAGTGGGAGAAGGAGCTCGCCCTCAACTTCTTCCCGGCGGTCAGGTTGGACCGTGCTCTCATCCCCGGCATGATCGCCCAGGGGCGCGGCGTCGTTATCCACGTGACATCGATCCAGAACCGCTTGCCTCTGCCCGAGGCAACGACGGGCTACGCTTCGGCCAAGGGCGCGCTCAACACCTACAGCAAGAGCATCTCGAAGGAGGTCTCTCCGAAGGGCGTGCGAGTGGTACGGGTTTCTCCCGGCTGGATCGCCGCGCCGGGGGCGAATGGTCTGGCCCTTCGCATAGCCGACGAAGCCGGTATCAGCTACGACGACGCGGTGAACGTCATTATGAAGTCGCTCGGGGGGATACCACTCGGACGACCGGCCGCACCCGAAGAAGTCGCCGATCTTATCGCGTTCCTCGCCTCGGATCGTGCCTCATCGATCACGGGCACCGAACACATCGTTGATGGTGGTACGGTACCCACGGCGTAGGTCTCGCCAAGTCAGGCGGGTGCGTTCCACCCGCCGATCTGTGAATAGATCGCATCGCGCAGGTGCCTGACGTCGCCGTTCAAGGCAGCAAGTGCCTTCGAGCTTTGCGTCGAAGCGGCCAGCAGGGCGTCGCTAAGGCAACCAGCCCTCGCTTGAAGTGCCCGTCCATCGTCGGTCAACCCGATTAATACGTGCCTTTCATTCGTGACGTCACGGGCTCTGTGCACCAGGCCGCCGGTCTCAAGGCGCTTCAAAAGTGGCGTCAGGGTACTCGACTCCAGGGCAAGATGCCCTGCGATCGAACCAACAGTCTGCTGGTCTTCCTGCCATAGGACATTAAGCACGAGATACTGCGGATATGTGAGCCCCAGTTCGTCCAGGAAAGGCTTGTAGGCACGCTGAATGGCGATGCCCGCACTGTAGATCGCGTAGCAGAGCTGATCGTGCAGCGGTGGTGGTGGATTGTTTGTCTGGTCGGTCATCACAGGCTCCTTTCTGATCACAATATAGTTCATGATATCGCGATAACCAATATCGCAATATAAAAAGATCTTGACGGCAAAAGCCACATCTGAGACACACCATATATCGCGATAACGGTTATCGTGATTGAACGGAGGAAATGACATGACTGTAAAAACGAAGAATGTAATCGCTGCGGCCGCAGCAACCGCCGCTGTTTTCGCTGGTGTGGTCCCGGCAACTGCCGCCGAAGCCATCCCTGCAGATCAGGCCGTTAGGAACGTCGTGCTCGTTCACGGCGCCTTCGCCGACGGATCTGGATGGAGGGGCGTCTACGAGAACCTCACCAAGCGCGGCTATCACGTCACCATCGTCCAGAACCCACTTACGTCCCTGGCAGACGACGTCGCTGCCACCAAGCGCGCGCTTGAACGTCAGGATGGCCCGGCTATTCTCGTTGGTCATTCGTGGGGAGGCACTGTAATCACGGAGGCCGGCGTCGACGAAAAGGTTGCCGGGCTGGTCTACGTCTCCGCACTGTCGCCCGATGCCGGTGAGACGACCGGACAGCAGTACGAAGGCTTTGCCCCGGCCAAGGAATTCGTCATCGAATCTTCGAAGGACGGTTTTGGTTTCGTAAGTCCTGCGAAGTTCAAGGCAGGCTTTGCACACGACGCAAGCGATGGCGACGTCGCTTTCATGCGCGACTCGCAGGTTTCGATCAACATGTCAGCCTTCGGCACCAAGCTCCAGAACGCTGCCTGGCACACCAAGCCGAGCTGGGCTGTTATCGCCACCGAAGACAAGGCCTTCGACCAAGCCATGTTGATCCACATGGCAAAACGCATCAACGCCAAGATCACTAAGGTATCGGCCAGCCACGCCCTGTTCATGACACAGCCGGCGGTCGTTGCCGACACCATCGATCAGGCTGCGAAAGCAGTTTCAGCAAAAACGAAATGATGATCGCCTCGACATGTCGGGACGGAACGTAGCCGTCCCGACCGGAGCGCACGTTCGGTTCGCGCCCCAAGACTTCATATCAATCACCGTGGAACTGTTGTGTCGGGCAGGGGAATCCTGCACTGCCTAAATAAGGCGCGACAACATGTCGGTCGTCGACAACGAGCTGAAGGTATACGGGATCGAGGACCTCCACATCGCGGACTCTTCTTTGATGCCGCGGATCACCACCGGAAACACGATAGCACCATGCGTGGTCGTTGAGGAGAGAGCTGGCGATCTGATGCCGGCGACGCATGGTCTCTTGAAGCACGAGAATGCAGCCTAAGGACGAACGCGCAGGATTCCGGTCACCTCAATGAGCGGGAAAAGCGCCGAGCGGTCTGGCTGACTGGACCGGGCGATCAGAGGCGCAATCCTCCAGCATTGCCTTGGAAACGCGCCCGCTGCAGGCCTTTTCGAGAAGCGACTTTCGAGGTCCGCCGGCCGCTTCCCGACTCCGAGCGGTCCGCTGCCCGGCGCTCAAGGAGGGGGAAAATAAGCCTCACAGGCACATCAGGGTATGGAGTGGGTGAAACTTTATTGACGGGTTGCTTTAAGATCGCACCCGAACGTTCGCGTAATCCAACAAAAGCTCATGGAATTCTAAGAGTTAGGCTGTGGGCGGGCTGTGGATAACCTGTGTGGAAAAGGCGCAGATAGGGACCGGTGTTCCATCTCCGTTCACGGCATGCTTGTAGGCACCCCGACTCGGTCGACATTTGATCAACCACTATTCCACCTCCGCCGCAATCGTAGCCGGGATGGTTCGGGCGCTCCAATCGGGTCGAGCGACCTTTTTTCATCTAGCTGCTGGAAGGTCGAAGCTACTCGGCCGCTACACGAACCAACGACAGATGGAGGCCGTGGATCTGCTTGATGATCTCGAATTCACCGAGCATCGCGTGTTGATCGGACCCCAGAAGCGCCAAGGTCCAAAACTCCGGTTCGTCACCGAAGACGTCGGAGATCTGGACAACCGTCGGTCGCCCGTCGAAGTGGTTTCCTGATCGGGCCCAATAGAATCCGCCTGGAACTAAACGCGCGATGCTCATAACGCAAACTCCACCCTAAGGAGCCAAACATAGCAAAAATCCGGAAAATGACTATGTCTCATTTTCCGGATTTTCCCGTGCCGCCACGCTCTTCAATTAAGTCTTGCTGCTGTTGAAGTCGCGCATGGGCATCCGCGTCGCTGACGAAGACCTTGTCCTGGGTTGAGGAACGGTGTCGAAACCGAGGCGATGTGGTTGGCCCACTACGGCGCCCATCATTTTTCCGCCCAGATCCACTAGGGGTTGAACGATGTCGGTTTCACGCTGGCTCCAAACGCCATCGCCCGGAATGAGAACTCTGACGCCAGCCAAATCGAAAGCACAGCAAAAAGCCGCAGGGGCAGCCCTGTCGGCTGAGCGCGGCCACATGCCGAAAACAAGCTCAAGGGCGCTTCGAAACAGATGGTAGATTCTATGAGCGAGAAAGAGCTCGACGAAATGTCCTCAACGAAACCCAAGGTAAAGCCCCAGCGCGTTTCCCATTGACCGACGAGCGTTTCAAAACAAGCGGCAACCCGAGGCTTCCTGCTGAGCGTTCAATCGATCGGCACGGTTGCTAGAAGCTTGCCTCTGGCGTCCATGATTTCGAAATTTTTGCGGCCGGGTACCATGCCGTCAGCGGGCGTGCGTTGCATCTGAGCACATATAAGGGCTTGCGCGATCGCGTCACCGATATCGGCCAACAACACACCATTCCGATCAACCAGAATGTCTTTGCCGTTACGGACGTTGAAATGAAAGCGCTGGGGGACTGAGATTGCGTCGGAATGGTTCGGCATCGCCTAGCGACCATTTCTGCGGAACGCGGTCACCTTCATTTCGACAGTCTCCTGTCTAATCTCTCTCATTGTGGTAGCGACGAGGCCCACGAACATAGATGCGATGAGGAATGTCAGGATGGTCAGTAGCGCGAACATGTGATCTCTCCGGGTGCTGTAGATGAATGAGCACACAGAGGAAAAGTTCCGCGAGCGGCGGGCCTTAGCCGTCAAGGAATACAGTAGCTCACGCGCTATGGATTCCGAATCTTCGCGCTGTGGTAAGTGACCTACGTTCTGATGGTTTATCGCGAACTCACGTGCGGTCCTCGAGAAATTGCACCGCGCCTTCGACTGGCTGGAGCCAACTCTCCCGGCGCTTTGTCCATAGTTCGTAAGTGGGTGTGAGTGGCGTGGGTGCTTCGTTGAGGACGCCTAGCTTGATCTCGGCCTCGCTCTCGTCAGCCGAAAAAAGCCTGGAGCCGCAGCTTGGACAAAACTGCCTTCCCTCGAACTCCTTCGTATCCCCCTTGGATTCGAATTGCGACGCCGGCCACACTCCAAAAAAAGTGAAAGCGGAACCACTCTCCTGTCGGCAGTCGGTACAGTGACAAAGGCCGATTCGCGCCGGACGGCCGCGAACGGCGACCCGGACCTTTCCACACTTACAGGATCCGATCAGCGTCGTCACTTCGACGCTCCCGCGCCATCGTCCACCACTTCGGTATGAGGTCGATCTCCACCATCGGCGTGTTCGCTCTGCCAGCGGCCATCGGGAAGCTGATAGGATATCTCGGCGTCGCGGCCTTCGAGGTGCTGTCGCTGGGCTGCTGATTTCGCTGCAGAGAGCGCAGCGTCATGATCGGGAAACGTTTCCGACCAGACGTCGCCGAGCCTGTAGCCGTAACCCCCGTCGTGCTCGCCGACATGGTACGTGAGTTTCGTCATGCAACTTCCTCCATTGGACAGATGTATCTAGGGCAACGAAACGATGGGCCAACCTCAACTTATACGGCCGCTTGAATCCCGATGCTTTCGTACTAGGTGTTAGCTTTCGTCCCAGATGTTGTAAGACGAAAGTAGACCCGGATGGAGACAGACCGTGACGAGCCGGATTTCACGACGTTGTCTGATGCTGTCCGAGCTTGGTACCGTTTCTATGAGCTGGACCCGAAAGACGGCCTTTCGAACGTGCTCTGCCAGGCGGCTATCGACTTCTACCATGCAGGACATCCGACACCCGGCGATATCGCGACCGCGCTCATCGGCACGTACGTCGGCATCCATGCCACGCGGGTGAACGCGCCGACGTCGGCTGCTGTGCATTGACCCGCCCCACAGAGACCTCCTTGCTTCAGAATGCCTCTACCCTCAAAACCCTCCGCGAAGCCCTTTCTAGTCACATGGAGCTTTCCAAATACTTCTTGGGCATGCACGCCCTGTTCGACGGCGAAGTCGTCCAGGTGAATATTGACCTGTCGCCGTGCCCGGTGGATTTTCAGACTGTCTGGACCTGGTTCAGGCAGAGCTCCGAGGCCAGCCCGAGCAGGAGACCTTCGCCTACGAACTCGTATTCCCGGTTGGCGCCGAAGACGATCACGCGATGGAAAAGCTTATCGACATGACGCGCGGCTTGGCTATCACCGTCTGGATGATCGATCTCGCCAATCAGGAAACGCCGACCGATGGTCGCCGGTTCGTGGTCATCACGGTGCCTAACAGGAAAGGCGCAAGGGCCTTTCGCGATGAGTTCCACGGCAAGGACCTCGCCGTCGCACGAAAACGACGCCCCTTTTTTGGCGGGCATCGTTTTCACTCTCAGTTGGCGTCAAAGCGTATCGATCAGGCCGCCGTCCACCCGCATCGAAGCACCAGTCGTGGCCGACGCCAGTGGTGACGCCAGATACGTGACGATATTTGCGATTTCCTCCACGCTAGCCGCGCGCTGGATAAGGGAGCTGCTACGGTGCTGCTTGACGAAATCGGCAGCGACCTCCTCGATCGACTTTCCGGTTCTCTCGCGCTCATCGGCGAGCATCGCCTCGACACCCTCTGACAGAGTGGGACCGGGGAGGACCGAATTCACGGTGACTCCGGTGCCCGCCATCCGTTTGGCAAGTCCGCGGGCCACGGCGATGTCGGCTGTCTTGCTGACGCCGTAGTGGATCATTTCGACCGGAATGTTGAAGCCCGATTCCGACGCAATGAAGATCACGCGACCCCAGTTGGCCTTCTCCATTGCTGGAAGATAGGCGCGCGACAGTCGAACGGCCGACATGACATTCACCTGCCAGTGACGGTCCCAGACCTCGTCCGTTGTGTCGAAAAAGTCGCTGGGCTGAAAGATCCCGGTGTTGTTGATCAAAATGTCCACATGCGGCAGCTTTGCGACGAGCTGCGCGCATCCCTCGGCGGTGGCGAGATCGGCAGCCACCGCGGTGACGCTGCCCATAGCGCCTTCGTTCTCCAGCCGTTCCGCGGCTTTCGCGGTCTTGTCTTCGGACCTGCCGTTGATGACGACGTCCGCGCCGGATCTGGCGAGCTGACGGGCTATGGCATAGCCGATGCCTTCCGTGGAACCCGTCACGAGGGCGGACTTTCCTTTAAGATCAATGTGCATGTTCTGCTCCTGTGAAATAAGATGAGGATTAAAGATTGCTCATCCCGCCATCGATGACGAGCACGCTGCCGACGATATAGGAGGCCTCGTCCGATGCGAAGAAGACCAACGTTTTCGCCACTTCCGAAACGTCGTCGAACCGGCCGACGGGAATTGGGTTCTGCACGCCCTCGGCCATCGCCTTCATGCCTGCTTGCGACATGCCGAGCCTACTATATATAGCGGGGTGGCTATAGGACCGCGGCTGATAGCATTGACGCGAATGCCTCTGCCGACCAGTTCGCCAGATAGCGTCTTCGCCAGTGTCAGCAGTGCGCCCTTGGTAAGCGAATAGACGCTCGAGTTCGGCATACCGGTATGCGCGTTAATCGACGTATTCAACACGATCGACGCGCCCTTCGCAAAGATCGGCAGATGAGCTTGGATCAGGAAGTATGGGCCTTTCACATTCGTCGCGAACGACTTATCAAAGTCCGCTTCCGACCAGCTCTCGACCGGGCCGAATTTGGTGACGCCGGCATTCACGAACAGGATGTCGAGGCGACCGAAGGATTTCGTGATCTGATCGACGACCGCCTTCTGCCCGGCGACGTCGCCGGCGTCGGACTGGAAGACGATGACGTCGTCGCCGAGTTCCTTGCGAGCTTTCTCGACGCTGGCCACGCTACGCCGGTCACGGCGACCCGCGCGCCTTCTTCTATGTACTGACGGGCCGTTTCAAGGCCGATGCCGCTGATGCCCCGGTGATGAGAGCGGTTTTGTTTGCAAGCCTGGACATGATGCACTCCGTTGCGTTGTTAAAAATGACCTCGATGCCGGGGTCTGTGACAATGATTTATCACCGAGGACGTGTTCGGATTAGTGGGGTGAAGTCAATTCTACTGATCGGCAGGGCCGAACGAAGGCGATCGAGTCACGGGAGCGTTGGCAGACGCGGGCGATAGCCTCGTCATCAATTGGCATTTTATTAAATATGTTGGCAAATACTGCGCTTCGAGGGGCGATCTAAATCTGGGCAGACGAGTTAATCTCGTATCCACGGAGCGGAGACGGCCATGTACCAGCGTACCGTACTTATCGTCGAGGACGAGTTCCTGATCCGAATGGTGCTCGCGGATACCCTTTCTGACGCGGGGTACGACGTACTTGAAGCGGAAAATGTCCTCGAAGCCGTAGCGGTCCTCGGGCAGCGAAAGATCGACGCTGTCATCACCGATGTCGACATGCCAGGCGGCTTGAGCGGCTTAGATCTCGCGCGAATGATGACGTCCACTCACACGGATATTCCAGTCATCATTGCTTCTGGCGGTCGTCAGCTACGGCCGGAAGACCTGCCAGGTGATGCGGTTTTCTTGCCGAAACCATATCGCATGGGCGTCATCACCGCGTTGGTCGGCGAGATGACATCGATCAACAAGCGACGCTTTGCTCGCTGAATCGTCGACGGAACAAGAGCCGCCGTTTCGGGTTTGATCGTCTCCAGACCAAACTTAAGGTTCAGAGATGACTCAGATCGTATTCGTGCACGGCATGTTCCAGAACCCGAAAAGCTGGGACCATTGGGTCCGTTTGTTGACAGACAAGGGATACGAATGCCTCGCGCCCGCTTGGCCGCTTCATGACGGTGAGCCTGCAGCGCTTCGCCAGAACCCGCCCTCAAGTCTCGGTGAACTCAGCCTCGACGAAGTCTATGCGAAAATCGTCGGTGTGGTGGCCAACCTTGATCGACCGATCGTCGTCGGCCACTCAGTTGGCGGATTGATCGCCCAGAAGCTTCTGGCAGCGGATCTGGTGTCCGGCGCGGTGGCTATCTCGTCAGTCGCCCCGAACGCGATGCTCGATTTCGACTGGGGCTTCATCAAGAATAGCGCCATCATCGCCAATCCATTGAAGGGCGACGAACCGGTCTTCATGGACGCCGAAACCTTCCACGACACCTTCGCAAACACGCTGACCGAAGAACAGGCCGCGGCCGCCTTCGTCGAGACCGCGACACACGACAGCCGCAACGTCCTCCGCGACTGCATGGGTGCCTCTGGCAAGATAGACCTTTCACGTCCGCATGCACCGCTGCTCTTGATCGCCGGGGAAAAGGACGAAATCATCCCGGCCCATTTGAGCGAGAGGAACTTTAGGGCGTACGAAGACGAAGGAAGCGTGACGGCTTTCAAGGAGTTTGCCAACCGAAGTCACTACATCTGCAACGAGCCCGGTTGGGAAGAGGTCGCGACGTTTATCGCAGGCTGGTTAGAACAGTCGTTCCCGGCGTCGCTGCGGGATGCTGGAACATCCGTTACGGAAGTTCCTTCCACAATTATCGTCTGACAGCCAATTGAACGGAGGCCGCTGCGTGCCGCCAGGACGACTGATCGGGGTGCAGCGGCCACGACCTTTCGATCGCGATCGAAGATACCGAACGCTTGGCGCATAAGTTTCAATCGACCAAAAATGCGCATTTCTTTGAGGAGCGCCGTTGCATGGAACCGCTTGCGCCCGCATGGGTTAGTCCAGTGAGGGACAACCACGGAGAAGACATATGTCGTTCAACGTTTTGATTGTCGAAGACCAGCCTTTGATTGCTTTGAACCTCCAGGACACCGTGGAGGAGCTTGGTCACAATACGATTGGCATCGCCAGCAATATGTATCAGGCGCTTCTGCTTTCCAGCGGAGCCGACATTGCGCTTGTCGACGTCAACCTCGAAGACGGGCCAACGGGTCCGATCATCGGTCGCTCGCTCGCCGAAGCGGACGTATCTGTCCTGTTCATGACGAGCGATCCCGGTGCTATCAGAGGCGGCGTTGCGGGCGCTCTCGGCGTCATTCAGAAGCCGGTCCTCGATCTGGAGCTCATAGAGGCGATACAGTACGTCGCCAACCGCAGGGCAGGGAAGTCAGACATCCCGCCCCCAAAGTGCTTCACCGAATTCGACACCGATGACGCGGTAGCGACGTCGTTTCTGTAGAGGCGGCAATGAAATCGAACTCGCATCCGTCACGTATCAGCAAGCGTCCTGGTTGCCGCGTCCGACCCCTCGCGCATCAAGCCGAGAACTTCCGAAGTGGGCGGCCGGGATGTCTATTTATCTGCACAAAACGTCCAAAGGCTAGGCAGCCAAAACCCCGACGGGCGAGGCGATTGTCAGTTTCAGTGAGCTGGACAACGTCCGCGTCCTTATGGCCCCGGAAGGCGTCTAAAGCGAGACACCCATGCTCGCGGACTTCGATATCATAACCGGTACAACGTCAGATGAGAGCATTTGTGACGAGTGGCCGGCAATTCGCAAGAAATATTGACCACAGACATCGTAATACTCGGCATGCGGACTTGTATTGCGCCCGGATTCAGGTGAGCAAGCGCACCTGAGCGCATGCACGCGTTTTGGGAGAGCCGACGGACACGGACGGTTGATGTCGTATGGTCGCGTCGCAGCCGCCTCGGTTGTCCGCAAACAAGAAGGCGCTCATCACGTGTGTGGCCGAGCCCTATCAAGCTTTGAACGACGTCGGTCCTGCGCCCCGTTCCAATGCAGTCGGTGACTGTGGTGAGGCTATTGTTAACACCAACGTCATGATCTTGAAACAAACCCTGACATTGTGGCAGTTGCCGTCGACACGCCTTCGCGGAAACACGGTACATCTGGCACGTTGATAAAAGTCCACCCGTTCAATGGCGATATGTAAGCCGAACCGGATCGGCTGTGTAGGCGGAGCGCGAATAAGAGGGTTTCCGACCAAGAGTCTGGCGCTGCTTCATGGTACGGAAACAGTCGGTTACAATACCCGCGTCGATAAATAAATCATTGGAACCTATACGTTTTGTGGGTGTTTCCGTTGCATCCAACAGGAGGAAACATCAATGAAGAAAATCACACTTGCCACCGCCGGTCTGCTCCTTGTTGCCACTGGCGCATTCGCTCAGAGCGAGACTCCAAGCACCTCGCAGACGACTCCGGCGGTCAATACCGAGCAAAATCCCGGCGCTCCGGTCGCTGGAAAGAATAGCTTCACCGAGGCTCAGGCGAAGTCCCGTATCGAAGAGGCAGGTTACACCGACGTTGCCGGCCTGAAGCTCGATGATCAGGGCGTATGGCGCGCCACCGCTTCCAAGGACGGTAAGCCCGGCAATGTTTCCTTGGATTTCCAGGGCAACATTACGCTCGCAAAGTAAAAAACTTAACGGAGGAATTCCCATGAAAACCACGATCACAGGACTTTATGACAGCTACGATGATGCCAAGGCGGCGGTAAAGGCGCTTGAAAATGCGGGCGTGTCGTCGGACGACATCAGCATTGTCACCAACAAGGCCAATGGCGACGTCGATGTCGAAGGGCAGGGTAACATGGCAGGTGAAGGTGCCGGGACCGGTGCTGGCATCGGTGCCCTCGCAGGCGGTGCAGGCGGTCTCCTGACTGGCCTAGGTCTGCTTGCGATCCCCGGCGTCGGCCCGGTCGTTGCCGCTGGCTGGCTCGCCGCGACTGCGGCTGGTGCGGTGGCAGGTGCTGTTGCCGGCGGTGCGGTTGGCGGGATTGTCGGTGCCATGGTCGAATCCGGTGTACCGGAGGAAGACGCCCACTTCTACGCTGAGAGCATCCGTCGCGGCGGTTCTGTCGTGACGGCGCGTGTGGAGGATGGCCACCGCGCATCCGCGGACGCAATCCTCAACAGTTCGCCGCGCGTCGACGTCGCTGCTCGCCGTGCGAGCTATGCCGAGCAGGGTTGGACGCGCTTCGACGAAGCAGCAGATCCTTACACGCCCGATCAGATCAACGCCGAGCGGGACCGCTACCGCGTCAACCGGCTGTAAGCCGCCGGATCTCGTAACCATCGGAAGGCCTCGCATCTATGCGAGGCCTTTTGATGTTATCACCGGCACCTATTGTCGGTTTCGACGTTGTCTTCGTAAGATTGAGAATGTCATCAAAAGCAACCGTCGCAAAACAGCGCGATATTCAGTGGCAGGTCGCGAGATCGGACGAGAAGCCGAAGAACAAGCCGAGCGGAGCTATGCAGGCGGAGGCACGGATGTATCGTTAACCACCGCTTCCGTAAGTACACCAGGACAAGCCCGGATCAGAGGCCGATCGTCCGCTTGCGCGGATGTACGATGCGCCGTTCTCGGGCTCTGGAAAGCTCAAGGACAGGGTGGCCCTCATTACCGGCGGTGACTCCGGCATCGGCCGGTCGGTTGCGGCTCGTTCTCGAGGAAATACACAAAACGCCGTCTTGTACCGCAAGTCCAACTTCTGAGGAGACCGATCATGGTCACGAACAGCAACGACACCGGATCGCCGAAAGTTACGGAGACTGCCACCGAGGGCCGGCAGGGCAGCTACGGCAAACCCGTGTTCATGGTTCTCGTCTGCGGGTTGCTGCTGGCGCTGCTTGCCTGGGGCGGCGTCGAAATCTGGGGTGAGAGCATCGATCGGGATGCGGTTCCGTCAGCGTCGACGAAAACCGATCCCATCAATGCGCAGCCATCGGGCGCCGGCACGTTCGACAACAACGCAGCCGACGGCAGCAGTCGCCCGCCTACAGCAACCGACCAGTCTCCAACCCCAAGCGGCAGTGGTAGTAGCTCGACGCAGGTCACGACGCCTTCGGGAGCCGCGAAAACGCAGTAATCGAATGATCCTCCCGTCACATGGCAATCTCGAATTTCGAAAGTTCACATTTCGAGGTTCCGGGAAGAGCGCATCGTCGTTTGAAGGGAATAAATCTATCGTCCCCTGTTGTTGGTACTCAGGAAACGCAAAGGGCCGCTACACGGGGGACCCAGATAGGGGGCCGCTCAGGCCGCGTTCGGGCTCTGACGCTCGCATTTGCTTGAGTTTAAGCGAGGTGGGTGAGCTTCTTTTCGGTCGCTTGCTCCTCGGCCAGGGTTAAATTGGAGAAGTGGTACTGCTTCTTTGAACCTGAGCTCCTGCAGGCGCTAAGCGTGCTATAGCGGGCGATTGCATAATGTTCGACAGCCTAAGCCGACGAAAATCAGGCATCGAGGGCGGGCGATCCCTTGAAGTCTTCCATGATTTCCTCGCCTTAAGCGAGGATCCCTCACCGCCTCGCAGGTTTTGCCGCGGACAGGTTTTCCGATCAGTTCAAGACCTGTTCAAGGCGCTCGATCTGCGCTTTGTGTCGTCGAGATTCTGAAGACATCCAGCCTTGCCGTCTTCCGACTGGGCCGCACGCGCTGTCTTGGGCAGAACCTTCAAAACCTGTTTCTCCGCGTAATCCAATGTCTCTGAGCGCGGCGAGCGTCCACAGTCTAGATGGTTGCCGTTATGTCCTCCGTTGACGTGTTGCCATTCATGAGAGGTGAACGCTTATCGCGAGCGCAAGCTTACGGCACATAGGAAACAAAAGTTAGCCTACATGTAGGAGATTTGCTCCGGTCTCACGCAATCGGAAAATAGAAACGAAAAGGCCCGGCGCATCGACAATAATGTCGACCCACCAGGCCGTGGAAACCGATCTCCGAATTTAAAATTTCCGAACGCCGACAGCGAGCAGGTTCTTCTTCGCCGCGATGTTTCCGCCCAGTGCGGCCGCAACCGAGGAAATGAACGCGCCGATCAACATGATATGGCATTCACCACGGCTGAGCGTTTCGAATACGGAATAGGGCCAGTCCGGCTAGCTCATTCGAACGGGAACTTCGCCCTGGTCTTCACCGTCCCAGTATTGAATGGATTTCGCCGTAACCTTGATGAGTACAATGCCGGGCGTATCAACGCCATCGGGGAACCAGCGATCCAGACCCGAAACCCAATGCACTTCGAACGACGCCTTATCGCGAATGAGAGTGGCGGCGCCTTCTACTGCAATAAAAATACCCGGCTTGCCAAATAAGCTTGAGCCCGCAGTGAAAGTCAGCAGGACGACGTCAATGGCGTCCAGCTGTCCGACTTTCTTCGTATCGTCGTACGAGAAAAACCAGGAGTCACCGTCGTATTCGACGTCACCATTGTTGCTCATTGGCCGGCTAGAAATCCGACCGGAACCGGCGTTCGTCGAAAACATGCAAAAGTCGATCTTCTTGAGATGGGACGAGAGTTCGTCAAGCGTCATTGTGGACATGGTCGTCTCCCTGATGTGAGGTGCTAGACAGAAGCGTCTATCGCGCGTGATTGTTCCCCGGCACCCGCCCACCGCAGAACGGAACTTCTGCGGTTCGCTACGTTGCAGTCCGCAACCCAACAGGAGATGACCAATGAGCGAGTTCAAGAAAGGTGAAAGCGTGGTGTGGGAGACCAGCCAAGGGAAGACCAGAGGCAAGTCGTGAAGAAACAGACCACGCCGACGAAGATTAAAGGCCACGAGGTCAAGGCGTTGAAGTCCAACCCCGAATACATCGTTGAGAGCGAAAAATCCGGCAAGCGTGCGGCACATAGGCCCGGCGGACTCTCAAGGACCTAACACCTCCTTCGCGACAACGGTCGCGCAATCGAAGGCTTTCACGACACGCGTTCCAATCATCGGCTCCGAAACGACAGGAATATACACGCTTCGAGGGCTTATCGACGCATCTCGTCCGCTAACGATCACCGTCCCCAAGGGGACGCCGGAAGCCGGAAAGGGCACACCGTACTTTCGGGCGGTGAACGACAGCGCGATGCTCGCCAATGTCGCCAGCATCGAACTCCCGCCGATCCAAAAGTCTGTTCGGATGGCGTCGTTGCAGAATTTGATGAAAAGCTCCACGAGCTAAGCGCCGAACGGCAGGCGATTGATGTCCTCGATTTCTACCTGCGCGTCGTGCTCGCAGACTAGTTCTATGACCAGTTCTGAATGTTAGTGAAGTGCGGGGGTGCTGCCGGCCACTCAATCGACGTTAAAGCTAGACACAAGATGCTCGATATTAAGCTTAGAAAAGGACAACATCGCCCTGTCGTTGGCAGCTCGCGGCAGCGCGGTTGAAGACGCCAACTCCGATCATGTCATGATGGCCGCCAATACCCATCACTGGTCTGAAAGTACCGAGGTTGCGCCAGTATATTTCTCCCTCCATGGCCTGCCGGCGCGCGGTTCGAGGCATCGACATCGATGACGACTTCCGACCGCGCGTCTAACCATGACTGACCATTTATCGCCACTGCGTGCCCGTGCCGTTGCTCCTTCGCATGCGTCCGTCGTGCTGGGGATTATTAGCAGGAATGAAATAGGGACGCGACTAGCGCGCGCCATCCTAGCCTCACTTGGCAGGGGCGAGCGTCTGTTTTAGTTATGAGGGTTTCGAGGCAGCCACGTAGACGGCGTCACCGACACACACCTCTCCCTCACGGGTCACGCCCGCATAGACACCGAACCGGCGGCCACGCCCTCTCACTATGGAACGCAATATGTCAGCATCTTCGGAGACGCCTGGTTGCGCGAGCATGGTCATGCCGCAGCGTTTGGTGACTTCGACGACGGTGCCGCTGTAGGAGCCGGCTTCAAGCTCATCGCCCACCCATGTATCTTCAAGCTCGATGCCGTCGATGACGAGGTTGGGGCGAAAGCGCCGGACGTCGATGACTGAACCCGGCACCGCTGCTTGAAGGTTGGCAAGGTTGGGAGTTGTGAGAATATGCAGTGGGCTGACCTTGTAGCGCGGAGCGTAGTGACCCGTTGAAGAAATTGAATCGTCCGAATCTCCGACACGCCGAATGCCGCAGGGAAAACCCATGAATTCGGAAAGAGCGTGATCAAGTGCGGCGTCGCCGACTTCAAACTCCCAGTCCGCCGACGACACCAGCACTTGACGGGATTGTAGAGATCGCGCTGCAAGAAGTACGCAACGCCGCCATCGTAGCGTCGTCTCCGGAGCGGCGACTTCGCCCGTTGCAACGTCTACCAGCACGTATTCCCGATCGCTACGAACGCCACCGCCCGTTATAGCGAGGCGCGACAATCGCTCACCGCCTAGTGAACTGACCGGGTACCGCCAGAGTTGCTGAACGGTACCAACGTATCGATTTGCAGAGGGGGCGCGAATGTTGAGCTCCATCACGATGGCATCTGAAGCCATCACATCGACGACGACGGGACGACCCCGAGTGTAGGCGTTAGAAAGACATCGCCATCGGTGCGATCGTTTGTTGCAGCAGCAATCGCTAACCTGACCTCCCCTTCTTCCCACCCGGCATCGACAGCCGACACGATCAGTTCGGCTTGCTTCTCGGCGTCGGATGATTTCGACGTTTCATTCATATGCTTGCGCGCGGTGTCCAGACATTGCTTCAAATCTTCAATGCGAGCGAGATCGCCGAGGGGGTGGCTTGGGGACGCAACGTAGGTCATGGTCGATCCTTTGGTTTTGGGAATTAACCGCGAGCATGGTCGAAAGTTCCGCGCCAGCTCCCGGCCTCGCCTCTGACGGCTTCTTAAGGGGAACGTAGCCCCGCTCATAAGCGAATAGCGCAACGCCGAATGCTCCTTGTCCTCGTTTCCGGCCCCTCCCGAACAGTCGGCATGGCGAAGTGGCGTCGGGCGCAAGAGCAGCATGGCAGGAGCAAACGAGACGCCGCCGACGTTGCCGCGGCCAACCAGCACACCTTCAATGGATCCAACTGCGAAGGACAGAAAAGGCGTCAAGACCGACAGGCCGCCGCCACGGTTCCCACGGATTGAGACGTTTACGCAAATCAAGTCGCTAGCCACTCCCCGGCGATACGCTGTCGTCACCCTTATCCGGCAGCGATCCAGCACCAGGTGTCTTGCTCTGGTCCTGAAGATGCGCTTTGTCATGCGGACCTGCGGGCGGATGGCCTCGCCCCTCAACAGGCTTCTTGTTCGTCTCTTCGATCTCCTGCTGCGCTTTCGTGTCCTTGTTCATGCCGGCACTCCTTACCTTGGTTACAAGAAACCCGCCGCGTTCAAGAGAGTTCCGCTAAGAGCAAAGCCGCCGGAGCGGGTCCGCGCGAGGGTGCCGTGCGCGACATTCGTTTGAAAGAAGCGTTTGCCTGCGCCGTGCCACGATGCAATTGCCAGATGACCGACCAGACCTACACGCCAGAGCCCTTCGCAATTACCCTATGCACACTGGGTTCTAGCACTTTGCAATGGCATGTTTCTGGGCGGGTTCATGACCGATCTTACTTATTGGAAGAGCGCCGAGATGACCTGGGCCAATTCTCTGCCCGACCCCATGCCGCAGGACTGGTCGATGGGCCGCAGCGTTGGTGAGCGTCTTAGACCGGTCGATGGCCGCTTGGTGGGAATGCATCGACCAACATTGGGCTATCTTGTCGGCAAAGTCATCATTCTCGCATTCTCTTTCTTTAACGCCTGGTTCACAGCCGCGATGCCTGGACATCCGTTGTGCCGGTGGTTTTGGCCTGTCGGCTGCCGTGGTGGCCCCGATGGTGGCAACAAGCCTCATTAACCGCTCGCGCGCGTACTGAAGGAGAAATGACATGATTGGGCGCAACGAATTTGCCGAGCAACCAGTTCGGCTTCGCGCCTCCCTGCTTTGCACCTGCGCCATCATCCTGTCTGGCTGCAGCAACGATGACGCATCCAACGGCGACGAGGATTTCGGACCTCGGCCGGTTAACCCGGAGCAGACGCGACATCTCGTTCCAATGCGGATTGTACTGTTGTTGGCTGGGAGGACGGCGAAACTCCCTCCGTGGCAACCGGTCTTCAGATCAAAGCCCTCGCTTCTGGTCTGAAACACCCCCACTCGGTCTACACGCTTTCGAATGGCGATATTCTGGCAGCCGAATCCGTGGCGCCACCCCCGACGTCGGTGAGCCGCCCGAAGGACGTGATCATGGGATTGTTGCAAACCTCGAGAAAGCCTTTTCCTCCTTCGTTCCAAGACAACCAACCGCTGCCAACGACAGATCCGGTTCCAATCTGCTGGTGAAAATGCCGTTGACCGAAACGTACACCGCTCGCGAGCCTGTGGGACCCGTCATGTCGTCAAACCGCAGCGGCCATTCGACCTACCCATTGAACATGGAACCAATCGTGCCGTTATGGGTTTCCCGGACACGAAAGCGTTGTGAACGCACGGCGGCGCTCGCTCGCAGTCACCGAGCCAGTCACTGCAGCGCCCTTTCGACGACAATATGTGCAAGTGCAGACCAATGTGATCCGGGGGCCATTCTATGACCATACGCTACAGCCTCGGATGTGATTTGTCCTACGACGTGAAGTCGCCGACGGTGTTTATATTTAATTTGGAAGTCGCCAAGCTCGTGCGTCACCACGATCTTGTTGAACGGCTGTCGGTCACACCTCGGCACGACACCAGGATTTACATCGTGCCTGACATACGAAACCGCTACTTCAGCCTGGATGCCAAACCCGGTCCTTTGAATGTTCGCTATGAGGCTGAGGTGACGTTGGACGTTTACCGGGCTGATCCATGCACAATCGACGAGACGCCGCTGAATGCCATCCCGCTCGACATCATGCCCTTTCTGCTTCCATCCCGCTTTGTCCCGTCGGACCGGCTTGCTGCTTTCGCGCAAAAGGAGTTCGGCGCGCTCCCGCAAGGCCATCGTCGCGTTACGGCGGTGTGCAACTGGATCTACGACAATATCGACTACCAGCGTGGCTCATCCAACGAGACCACCACCGCAAGCGAAAGCCTGATAAAGCGCGCGGGCGTCTGCCGTGATTTCTCGCACATAGGCATCGCGTTCTGCCGCGCACTCAACATCCCCGCGCGCTTCGTTTCCTGCTATGCCTATGGTCTGGAGCCGCGCGATTTCCATGCCGTGTTCGAGGCGTATCTTGACGGTCGATGGTGGTTGTTCGATGCGACCCGCCAGGCCAACCTCGACGGTCTCGTTCGCATCGGCGTCGGCCGCGACGCGGCCGAGATAGCGTTTGCCTCGCCCTTCGGCGAGATGGAGGCGGGGCCGGTTAAGATCACCATTGAGCATGCGGATGGTTCGCCCGAGCTTCCCGGACGGACGACCGACGCAATCTCAACCGAGGAACCAGCGCCCAACGCTGGGGCGCATTGAGCGCATTCTCCATCATGACGGCGACATACCGTCAGCCGTAGCTTCCTCACTGCCAACAATCGATCGGATCAAGATGCCTCACTTTAAAATAGGAGACCGCGTGCGTCTAGCCAAAGGCACCATGCTTTGCAGCTCCCGGGATGACCTCAATGGCGCACTTGGCACGATCACCGAGCTTGTCGACGATGGAACACGCCTTGAGCGCATCACCGTCGCCTACGACGGTGGTATCGAATTGCGCGGCATATACGCCGGCATTTTTGACCGCATCGATTGAACGACGTGCAGCAACAATCATCTCAAAGAGATTCAAAGGATCGACGCATGATCAAAACACTTGTTGTAACTGCGCTGTTGGTATCCAGTGTTTCCTATTCCAGTGCGCTCGCTCAGTCCGCCACCGATCCTGACGTGGCTGCCTGCAAATCCACGGGTCTCCTGGCGCTGCAGGAAAAATCGCCGGATATCACCGATCTGGTGATCGATCTGGAAAGCGTCGCACTCAGTGCTGCCGACACGAAAGTCGAAGACGTTCCAGTCAAGGCAGTGGTACTTGGAGAAGCCTACATCGCCAGGAAAGGCCAGACTGGCAAGCCGGACCGGTTCGTCTGTCTTCTGGGCGAAAAGGGCAAGGTGCTCCTAACTTTCTTCACCGCCAAGTAATTCGGTTATCGAGCCCGTCGAGCGCCTCTCGCTTGAAACCTTTTGATTTTCAGGTCGTTATCACGTTTATGAGTGACATGACATCACGTTCGGGGCGGGAAAAGGTTATCACGTCCGAGAGTCTGGAACAGCCACCGGAAGACGCCGGCCCTCCACCGGACGCCATCGAGCCCGACGCGGGGATGACGCCCGAGGAGGCGGAGCAGGCACGCAGGCGGTATCTGCTGAAACGCTTCTGGATCAGTGCTCGCGGCTTTTGGGCGCCGCGTCGTGCGAACTGGCTCGCGTGGGCATTCTCAGTCACGTTATTGGCGCTCATCGGCGTCAACGTCGGATTCCAGTATGGGATCAACGTCTGGAACAGGGAGATTTTCGACGCCATCGAGCAGCGTAACGGTCCGAGCGTCTATTGGCTCGGTGCTCTTTTCCCGCCGCTTGTGCTCGGAAGCGTCGCTCTCGTCACGATCCAAGTCTATGTTCGAATGAAGATTCAGCGGGGCTGGCGTTCCTGGCTGACAACGGGCCTGATCTCGCGCTGGCTGGCAAATGGCCGATACTACCAGTTGAACCTCATTGGCGGCGACCACCAGAACCCCGAAGCGCGTATGTCGGAGGACCTGCGCATCGCAACGGAATCGCCTGTCGACTTCATCGCCGGCGTCATTTCCGCATTCGTCTCGGCATCAACCTTCATTGTTGTGCTCTGGACAATCGGTGGCGCCTTGACGCTCAACCTTGGCGGCGCAACGGTCACCATTCCCGGGTTTCTGGTTGTCACCGCCGTGCTTTACGCCATCATCACCTCCGGCTCGATCGCCGTTATCGGTCGCAACTTCGTGCGGGTGTCGGAAGCAAAGAACCAGGTGGAGGCCGAGTTTCGATATACGCTGACCCGGGTCCGCGAGAACGGCGAAAGTATCGCCTTGCTTGGCGGCGAAGAAGAAGAGCGCAGCGATCTCGGAAAAACGTTTGCAAATGTGCGCCGGCAATGGCGGCTGCTGGCGCGACAGTACATGCGAACGACGCTGGTGTCGCACGGGTCGATGCTGATTGCTCCCGTTGTGCCCGTATTGCTTTGCGCACCCAAATTTCTGGATGGAAGTATGACGCTCGGCCAGGTCATGCAGGCGGCTTCCGCGTTTACCATCGTCCAAAGCGCCTTCGGATGGCTGGTCGACAATTATCCGCGTCTTGCCGACTGGAACGCATCGGCGCGCCGCGTTGCATCGCTGATGATGTCGCTCGATGGGCTCGAACGCGCGGAGGTGAGCGAAACGCTGGGGCGCATCCAGCACGGCAAGACCGAGGGCGATGCGATGCTCAGCCTAAAGGATCTTTCCGTATCGCTTGGCGACGGGACGGCCGTGGTCAAGGAAACGCAAGTCGAGATCGAACCGGGGGAATGGGTGCTGGTCGCCGGCGAATCTGGATCGGGCAAAAGCACGCTGGTGCGCGCGATCGCCGGTCTTTGGCCATGGGGGAGCGGCAGTGTGAACTTCCATCCCGACAGGCAGTTGTTCATGCTGCCGCAACGGCCTTATATCCCGTCTGGCACGCTGCGCCGTACCGTCGCATACCCCCGAGCCGCGGATAGCTTTACGCCCGGGGAGATCGGAACGGCGCTCGACAAGGTGGGTCTCGGTCATCTCATCGAAAAGCTCGAAGAGGAAGCGCCGTGGGATCACACACTGTCGGGTGGTGAGAAGCAGCGCCTCGCATTTGCGCGCCTGCTGCTGCATGATCCTGATATCGTCGTACTGGACGAGGCGACGTCAGCTCTCGACGAAAAGAGCCAGAACGCCATCATGGAAATGCTGGTTCATGAATTGCCGAAAGTCACGATCATAAGTGTTGGTCACCGCGCCGAGCTGGAGGCTTTCCATACCCGCAAGATCACTTTGGAGCGGCACGAGGGTGGCGCCCGGCTCGTGAGCGACGTGGATCTTGTCAATCGAGGAAGAAAGCGAAATGTGCTTTCACGCCTCATCCGAAAAAAGCCTGCGCGCCACTAGAGAGTGCATTGAGATCCAATCAGTCTGGTTCGTAGTTTCGGCCGGCGACAGTCAGGGAACTGCAATGCTTCGTGCAGCATCTTGCACAAGACGCAGTCTTGTCAGTTCGAGCTTTGCATCGGGTAGAGCGCGGTGCGGTGGATCGGTTGGCTCCGTCTTTGCGACAACGGCGGCAACCATCGCCCGTATATCAATATCCATGCTCTGATTCTTCAAAATATCCTGCGCCGCTTCGGCGAAGAGATCGTCGGATTTCCTTAGCCTCAAGGCATGCCTTGGCACGCCTGCGCCACGAAGCAGGACGCTCAGCCACTTGCCATCCCATGATGGTGAGCTCGCATGAAGTTCGTTTCCGGAAAGGGCCTCCATCATGACCGCGACGACGTCTCTGACCTCGGTTCCTTCGTCTTCGAGCTGATCGCGCGTAATTCCGTGTATGAGCGCTGCCTCGTCTGACCAATCTGTCCAGTCTGGGTTTGGCTTGATCAGCAGTGACTGTGAGCGACCGTCTTCGAAGACCCACGCAACCTCGATTGGATAACTTTGTTTGGTGAGGGAAGAAGCTTCGAAGTCGAGAAATACGATCATTGCAGGCGCCTCCAATTGAAAACATCTCGTCGCTGCGCCCAGACGTCGAGCTTGCCAACCCGAGCGCTTACTGCTTTTTTAAGGGATCATGCCCCCAGTTCATTGACGAGTAGCGCCAGGCAGAATGCTCCTTGTCCTTCTCGGGCCCACCTTGCGCAAAATGACGGTGCACATATCCGACAACCTTTCTTATGTGGGCATAGTCCTCATCAGTCAGGTCGATTTTTTTCGTGTGTTTTATATCAACGATGCGACGACCAGAATGGTGGCCTATTGTTTCCTGGCTGCCATCCTCCTTCCAACCGTTTTTGCGACTGTCGTCGGTGCGTAGCCATTCTTCAAGGTCGGACGGCGACATGTTCACGGCATCAGTGAAATCCGCCCATACCTTCTCGCGATCGATATTGTCGGCATTCGTCATGAAGGTTCTCCTGGCCTGGTTCAAATGGATTGATGACGAACGCAGCTCTTCACGTAAAGTTTCGCTTGGATGGCAGCTTGGCGACACGTAGAGCGGAACATTCGTGATGCTTCGAGATTATCAAATGCCACAAGGAGGAACATCAAATGGAAAGAGATCAAGATCAACGCGACCGCGCCTATAAGATTTGGGAGGACGAGGGCCGACCGCACGGTAAGCACGACGAGCATTGGCGACGAGCTGAAGAACAGCACGAGCAGGCAGATCATGAGGCCGCCGAGGTCACGGAAGTCAATCAACGCGCATCGGATAAGTTCAACGGCAAAGGAAAGCCAAAGGGTTCGCCGACCGACAGGCCGCCATCGACTGTCGCCCCAGATTGATCAGGAGACCGCCCGCGCGCTTCGTGTCGGCGGTCTTATCTTTTGTTTTGATCACCTGCATCACTCAGGATAATCAGGAGAAAAATAATGGTAGACCAGCGACCGCGAGGACGCCTTGGAGACAGCGCTTGGATAGGTGGAGCTGCAGTAGTCGCAGCCACCTTCGTTGCTGGAAAGGTTTTGAGGCGACTTCCGTTTGGCGCACTTGCGTCATTGCTTGTTCCAATCGTTCTCGCCAAGTTCCGCGAGACAGAGCCGGGAAAGCGTGATCAGGACAAGCATTGAGCGCGGCAGGCACTATTTATGGATGAGCGCGGAGCGCGAAAGCTTCCAACCCAACCGGGGTTGCTTCACGCGTAAGTAGCTCAACATCACGTCCGGCTCGATCAGAGGCCAGCGTTTGCGGGCCCGCGCGAAATCGTAGGTCGAAAAGCGTCGATGGCAGCGAAAGAATGTTCTGCAAGAGGGTTGGCGATCGGATCGCCGATCGTCTCACGATCGAGTCAATGGTGGGTATTGTAATCCGATTCGTTGATGTCGAGCCTCGTCCTGCTCGTTGTGTTCTTGCTGCGGAGCGTCGTACCAGTCCGAAATCACCAAGCCTGCGCAGCGCAAGCTGACACATTCGAAAATGCACCTGCAGAACTGAAAGCCGGTCGAGGGGAAACACACTGCTAGTGGTACATCTTCCCTCAGTTGGCCGGGCTAGGGAGATCGGAGCGTGCGGGAGGTTCCTCTATACGCTCGACCGATGAAGCGACCGATTATCTCTAGCACCCGGTGGTTAGGCCCGGGTTGCTCGTTGTGTAAGCGGTCCTCGCGATCAAGGACGTTGGAGCCACCAAGTTTTTTGGGTCGCGTGATGACATGAAACTTCGATCATCAATGGCCTTATTCGCCAAGAACGGCTGGACCTTCCTTCAGGTAATCGACCAGCTGGTTGGCGGAGTCTGCGACCCGCAGACCCTCAAACTACTCGTAAACCTCTCGTTGGCTTCCTCCCATTGTAGTTTCCTGTCACGATTTGGGCGCGGACGAATTGGCTGCAGCGCTGCTTCGGCGTCAAACACCTGTGAAACCGCAAGCCAACCAAAACGTAAGCCGTGCGCCTTCTTAACAAAAAAATTCGTCCTCGATCAATCGGGAGGAACAGATGCAGCTGAAAAACACGAATATCGCCAGTACGACGGAAGAGACCGTGACGGCCGAGTTCCACGGAGAGGGAAACGAACTGATCGCGGTTCGCATGGCCGTGGACCAAGCCGCTTACAAACAGAACTCCATTCTCCGCGCGGGGGGATGATGGTTCAGATTGCCGCTCTAGGATGATTGAACAGACCCAGATGTACGAGGCGAAGGGGTAAGTCTCAAGGAGACCCTGAGACCGAGGGGGCGGCTGAGCGCGGTGGACGCCTAAAGGGCGGCGGTTAGGCCGTCGCCCTTTGGTTTGACGCGGCTCAGATTGGAGGTGCAGCGCCGCCATGCAGGGCACCGAGAAGCCACAACACGATCAGGATTACGACCAACAAACCAAGTACGCCGCCCAGACCGCGTCCGCCATATCGACCGTGTGCGTAGTATCCGCCGCCGCCGCCAAGCAGCAGGACAAGAATGACAATGATCAGAATAGTTCCCATGATTTTCTCACTTCTGGTTGCGTCCTGAGAACATTCCCAGTCCGAACAGTAAGTTAGTGCGGACGAACCGTATGTCGACCGAGGCTTGATACTGAATTAAAACTTTTGGTTGTCTCGCTTTCGTGTCGTGCTATTTCCGATTCTTACGCTTAGCCGCATGGAACGAAGTGGATTGATGGAAGTTTTGTTGTCATCGAAGCAATCAAGTTTCGCAGAGGAGTTTTTCGATGGGCAGCACAGCTGACAGGGTAAGTGGCAAGGCAAACGAGCTCGCGGGCAAAGCACGCCAGGGCGTCGGCAAAGCGGTAGACGACAAGGAAATGCAGGCAAAGGGCCTTGCCCAGGAAGCCAAGGGCGACGCTCAGCAGGCGAAGGGCCAGGCAAAGGAAGCCGTGAAGAAGGTTGTCGACAAGGCTTAATGCCAGTCGACCGAACAAGGCCTGCCAGTGCTACCCGGCGGGCCTTGTCTTATCCCGGCCCAATTCCGAAGATCAGAGGAGCCCGAAATGATTGACCACTCGAAAATCAAAGAGCATGCCGAAATCATCGGTGCGGACGGTGTTCATGTTGGCACTGTCGACCGCGTCGAAGGCAATCGGATCAAGCTGACAAAGAAGGATAGCGGGGAAGGAAAACATGAGGGCCATCATCACTATCTTGATCTGAGCTTGGTTGCTGAGGTTGAAGGTGAGACGATCCGTCTTTCGGCCAATGCTGACGTCGCCGTTGCATTTGAGGAGGAAGACAGCGGTAAAGCTGTCTGAAGCGGGGCAATATGGCACGGCAATATGTTGGAACCGACTGGCACGGTCCGGAAGAATCTGGAGGCCCATACGCCTTTTGATGGCATGTCACGATAAATCACCACGTGCTTATATTGCGGTGGCAGTTCCGTAGATGCCGACCTGAAGCCACGCAGACAAGACCCGTCCGTGCCCTCATGCGGCGGGTTTTTTGCGCATGACCCAAAGTGGCAATGCAATCTTGCCCTGCGGACTTGACTCCGCCCAAACCCACATCGATCAGTGTGTGCACCTGCTGCCCCAAGAGGCAACTCCCCTACAAAGATCCGCGTCGCCGGCCGGACTTGCTGCTGATGATATCAGTCACTTCGGAACCAATTGTGCGTGAGTGACTTTCCTCCGAGATTGGAGATCGAGATGAAGTTTCAAAGTGGAAGGCCCGCTGACCTGCGAAGCACCCCGCGGCAGTACACCCGACCCAATAGTCTCTGGGTTCAACTCTTGTCTGTGGCCGTCATCGCTGCCGTTGCGCTGTATGCTTTGGCCGGTGTCCATGGTGCTTGATGTGAGAACTGGACACGTGGCAACACCTTCTCATTGCACCCATACCGATGCCAGATCGTCGAGCCACCGCGGAACATTGGTAGTGAAGGGACGCTTCAAATTCATGACGAAACTAGCAGGGCTTTGCGCGGTTATTTCACTGACTTGGGGTGGGCTCGCCCATTCTCAAGATTTGTCTCCCGACTTGATCAATACCGTCGATCTAACATCAGCGGTGACTCAGCAAACCGTGAAGCAAGTCAGCGGGCGCCCGGATCCTGCGCTCATTCGCCTGCAGGTTCTGCTTGATCGCGCTGGAGCTTCACCTGGCGTAATTGATGGGTTGGCTGGCAGCAACGTCACTAAAGCTATTGCGGGCTTCGAGCTTATGCATGCTCTCCCAATCGATGGGAAGATCGATGCTGACGTTGTGTCCCGGGTGAACGACAACCAGCCCGTTATCGGGCCTTACATAATCGCGCCGGATGACAAAGCGGATATCGTTGTCGAAATTCCCAAAGACTATGCTCTTCAGGCAGGGATGGACCACCTCGGCTATACCAGCGTTTCGGAAAAACTGGCCGAACGGTTTCACATGGACATCGACCTCTTGCGGAAGCTTAATCCAACGGCGCAGTTCCTGCCAGGGGAAACGCTTTCCGTTGCAATCATCGGCGCTCCGCGGACCGGAAACGTCAAACGGATCGAGGCGCACCGAAAGGAAGGCCAACTTGTTGCTTTCAGCGAAGACGGCGGTGTCCTGGCCGTTTATCCCGCCACAATCGGCAGTGAGGACAACCCGTCTCCATCTGGCAAACACAAGGTCAACGGTGTCGCCCGCAATCCTCCATATGTTTACAATCCGAAAATTAACTTCCAACAAGGCAAGAACAAAACCAAGCTCACGCTTCCAAGCGGCCCAAACAACCCTGTAGGAACCGTCTGGATCGATCTTTCCGAGCCGACGTACGGAATTCACGGCACACCTGAGCCTTCACTTATCGACAAGGCTGGCTCCCATGGGTGTGTTCGGCTGACCAATTGGGACGTGGAAGAATTGAGCAGCATGGTGAAACCGGGGGTCACTGTCGATTTTGACGAGTGAGCACAAGCTGAACCGGCTGAGGTTTCTTGAGTTTCGCCAACCCTGACGTTGATTGCCTAGACGGCACAGCCCCGCCCTCATGAGCGCGCGCCTCTTAGGTTCCACCAAATAGATGGCTCTGGCATGCCTTTGTCGAGACTTTCTTGTTTTTCTAAGGACCGCCCGGACGAGCGGAGCATCCTGGATAACACGACGGTAGTTCACCCGCGATTTCACCCGGAACCATTTCAGCAGCGCAGCATTAACGGGCAAATTGGTTGGAGACCGCGATGAAATCGTTGATTGCACGACTTCTGACTACAGCATCAGTGCTAACATTTTCAAAATACGGGGCTGTTGCTGCGGTTGAGTTGAAAGGCGCCCACGAACATAACGCGCTCGCAAACATGCAATCAATCCTTTGGACAAGCGGTCCAACCCTAATCGATCGCTGGCGCCACGCGTTGGAACGGTTCACGGCTTTGGCAGTTGCTGAAGCACCCAAGACGAACCTTTCAAAAGTCTCACTCATTCTCGGTTCGCTCAGGGCGACGACAGAAGACCCCCTATCAAAGGGTGCTGACGCTGCGATTTCGGGGGACGTAGCGATGGCCAATGGCGATGAGTGCAAGTCGAAATATCAATCCTACAGAGCTGAAGACAACACGTATCAGCCTTTCGATGATGGACCGCGGCGACCATGCGAAAGCGCGCTGGTTTTATCGCATGCAATGACGCAATCTAAGCAATCCGAGCAATCTGTCGCTGACGACTTCGACCAGAGCTATGTATCGTGGTGTCGCGCACGCGACAGCTCTAACGTCATTGGCCATACGCTTGATGGGAGGCATCGCCAGCCAGCCGTCTGCAGCGCTCAATCCGTTGGGACGCTGCGGCATCGAATGTAAGGCCCTCCAATCGCTCGCGAGTGACCGCGTGGGGTAAAGAGATGAATAGAAAAGTTGCGATACTTGCCACAATTTTGGGCGCGGCAACCGCTGCCGCTATTGTCATTCGGCGCCCCATAGCGATTGCCCGTCATGGCGGAATTTCAGAACCGGGCCGTGGCAGAGACGCCGACATTCCAGAAGCCATTCCTCTACGAGGTTTGAAGGATGTCCTATGGCGCGTGGTTCATCAACTGTCCGAGGACCGAGTGACGCTGATTGCCGCCGGCGTGACCTTCTACCTGTTATTGGGCTTGTTTCCGGCGATTTCTGCGCTTGTTGCGCTATACGGACTGGTCGCCGACACCTCGACGATGACCGAGCATCTAAGGGAATTATCCGGCATGCTGCCTGCGGGTGGGTTCGACCTCATCGCCGAGCGGATCAGCAGTTTGTCAGCGAGCCGCAATTCAACGCTTGGTCTGACTTTCTTTGCAAGCTTGAGCATCGCATTGTGGAGCACACACAGCGCCACACTGGCAATCTTTGATGCCATGAATGTCGCCTACGACGAGACGGAGAAGCGCGGGCTGGTTCGGCTGAACCTTGTTGGTCTGGGTTTTACGATATGTGCCATGGTATCGGCCGCGCTCATCATCGGTCTTGTTGCCATTATCCCGCTCGTGCTCACTTACATCTGGTTGGACCGATTTGAAGAGCAAATGGCGCTCATCGTGCGCTGGCCGATCCTGTTTCTGATCGTCGCGATTGCGACGACGGCCGTCTATCGCTTTGGCCCCAGTCGTCAGCCGGCGAAGCTGCACTGGCTGACTTGGGGCTCTGTTCTTGTGACAGTGTCGTGGTTCTTGATGTCACTTGGCTTCTCGTTCTACCTGAAGCATTTCGCCAATTACGACGCCACCTACGGGACGCTGGGAGCGCTGATCGGCTTCCTGGTGTGGATTTGGCTGTCCATTCTGATCCTGATTGTGGGCGGCGAACTGAATGCCGAGCTCGAGCACCAGACGGCGAAAGATACCACCACCGGCTCGCCGCGTCCCATGGGCAGGCGCGGTGCGTACGTCGCAGACACCTTGGGTGTTTCATCACAAGCTAGAAGTTGATCGGTTGCATGAGCGAGATCGCTTGTCGCCGACACGCTGCCCTTTGACCTGTCGAAAAGGTCGTAACGTGTCTCGGACCATCGATTCGTCCGAGTTCAGTCCTGGAGCGTCAGAGCGGTCTGGCTAGCATTCAGCTCGTTGGAACAAGGTGTACAAGGAGCAGAACGGCCAAATTGAAGTTCGGGAAAGGCAGCCGTGAGTGGGCGCGGCTGCGGCTTGACATGTCGTTCGCTTGCACTAGCGGAGACGTCACTAGCCTCTTGAAAAAACAGTCAATACCCTGGCTTCAATCCGCAGAAAGATCCGCGTTGAACCGGCGGTTACTTATGGCCTTCAGCGTACCATCCCCCTTCATGGAAACGAGGGCGTCATCGAACCGTTTGACGAGGCTAAGATTGTCCTTTCGCCCACCTATTCCAACGCCAGGTCCGAAAAGACCGCCGGACACTTGGGCCCCATAGAGTCGACAGTGCGACCATCACTTTCTAGAAAACCTTGCCACACTGAATAGTCCGCAAGACCAGCGTCAATCCGCCCGGTGGCAAGATCAGGATTAAGATTGTCCTCGGTGTCATATGTCCGGATGTCAACGGAGCCACCTAGAACTCGCGGAAAAACAGTTCGGCATTCGTAGACCCTTGAACTCCTACAATTTTGCCCTGAAAGTTGTGTTTTCATGGTTTGTAGCAGGTTGGTGTCACTGTCGGTTGCGCGCCGCGCTCGCGTGAGGTTGTTTCGAACGGGTGAGGGGTGACGTGGCCATCGCTCGATGATGTTACGATCGACTGCGCCGATCAGGTAGGCTGACCTCATTCCCGGCGCAGAGAGCGCCACGCGCCTTTGCCCAGGCATCCGCCCGTTGCTTCAAGATGGCGTTCATCGACCCCTGATCCAGTCTCAGCCGCAACGATGTTGCCCGTCGCTCGATTCATCGAGACCGCTGGCCTTGTCGATCTTGGCCGGTATCATTCAAGTACACAAATCCCCGGTGCCAAGCTGATGATCGACGGCACCGGGCATGCCGTGCCGGTCGCCCCGGTGCGTACCCAGTCAGGGTAAGGCACGAGGGTCTGCTGCTTTCCGTCTTGAGGACCGCACCCGTTCAACGGACGGACTGTCGCCATGCCGATCACAAATTTGTTTTTTTGCTCTAGAGACAGCGGAACAACCATCCCGGAGTCGGGTTTAAACTCTTATCCGGTGAAGCGGACGTCTCAACGGTGAGAGAATGATCTGAGAGCGCCTCAGCGGCTGCCTCATCCAATCGTCACCGTCCCATGCCAGCCTTCGATAGGTTGCCGTCCTTCTACCGCCAACGGAGCCGTTCATGTTGGAAGTTTCCTTATCTGAAATCTCGCGCCGCGACCTGCTTTTGTCGTCGGCCGCGACTGCCGTCTACGCTTCAGTCGCAGGCAACGCGCAAGCGCAAACATCAGGAAAAGCCATGCAACAAAGTTCGAATGTATCGCTCAACGTCAATGGCACGGAGCATGCGCTGGAGTTGGACAATCGCACCACCTTGCTCGACGCGCTGCGCGAACATCTGCATTTGACCGGTACGAAGAAAGGTTGTGATCATGGACAATGCGGTGCCTGCACTGTCATGGTCGATGGGCGGCGGATCAATTCCTGTCTGACGCTTGCCGTGATGCATGAAGGTGACGAGATAACCACCATCGAAGGTTATGGTCGTCCAGGAAACCTGCATCCGATGCAGGCTGCTTTCGTTAAACATGATGGGTTTCAGTGCGGCTATTGCACCCCCGGACAGATCTGTTCCTCCATCGCCGTCCTTCAGGAGATCAAGGCCAATATTCCGAGCCACGTCACTGGCGATCTAACCAAAAAAGCCGAATTCACCGAGGCCGAAATTCGCGAACGTATGAGCGGCAATATCTGTCGATGTGGCGCCTATTCGAACATCGTGGAAGCCATTACGGAAGCCGCGAGGAGCAGAGCATGAGAGCCTTTACGTTTGAACGTGCGCGATCGATCCGTTCCGCGGCTGAGTCTGCTTCGAACAATCCTGGCTCCAAGTTCATCGCCGGTGGAACAAACCTGCTGGATCTGATGAAGCTCGAAATCGAGGTGCCGACTCATCTGATCGACGTTAATGGCTTGGGTCTCGACAAGATCGAAGCCACCTCTGACGGTGGCCTACGCATCGGCGCTCTAGTCCGCAATACAGACCTTGCCGCAAATGACGTCGTCCGGCGCCACTACGGATTGCTCTCGCGTGCCCTTGTGGCCGGCGCGTCGGGGCAACTTCGCAACAAGGCGACGACGGCGGGCAATCTTCTACAGCGTACCCGTTGCCCCTACTTTTATGACACCGCTCAACCTTGCAACAAACGGACACCTGGCAGCGGATGTTCAGCGATCGGCGGGGTGACGCGTCAGCTTGGCGTAATTGGCACCAGCGAGGCCTGTATCGCAACCCATCCAAGCGATATGGCGGTTGCCATGCGGGCGCTGGATGCCGTTATCGAGACGACCCGGCCCGACGGGACAAGCCGCAGCATTCCGATCGCCGAGTTTCACCATCTGCCCGGTGACGTGCCTCACATCGAAACCGCTTTAGAAAAGGGCGAGATGGTGACGGCTGTCATCTTGCCCAAGCCCATTGGCGGTAAGCACATCTATCGCAAAGTGCGTGACCGTGCCTCCTATGCGTTTGCTTTGGTCTCCGTTGGTTTGGTTATCCAGGCGGATGGCACAGGCAGGGTCGCCGTCGGCGGCGTCGCGCCGAAGCCATGGCGCGTCGATGCCGCCGACGCTGCCCTGCCCGACGGTGCGAAGGCAGCATGGACCCAACTGATGGCCGATGCCAGGCCGACCGACGACAACCGCTTCAAGGTCACGCTTGTCGAGCGAACACTTGCCGCCGTCATCGAAGAAGCGAGGGGATAAGCCATGAAGTTCGAAAAGCCAGCCACCACCAACCCGATAGACAATCTGACCGTGGTCGGAAAGCCCATCCATCGCATTGATGGCGAAGTGAAGACCACCGGCCGTGCAAAATATGCCTATGAGTGGCACGATCCGGACATCGAGTATGCCTACGGCTATCCACTTGGTTCATCGATCGCCAAAGGACGGATCAGATCGATGGACACCGCCGCCGCGAAAAAGGCGCCGGGCGTCATCTCCGTTGTGACCGCGCTTGATGTCGGCAAGCGTGATCTCGGCTCGAAAAATACGGCAAACCTCTTCGGTGGCGATGAGGTGCAGCACTATCATCAGGCGATCGCTATCATCGTCGCGACGACATTCGAGCAGGCACGTGCCGCTGCTGCTCTGATTTCGGTCGAATATGCCGTGGCTAAGGGCGTCTATGATCTGAGCGAGGCGATCAAGGATGCCATAAAGCCTAAAGCGGAAGCCGGGACGGAGCCCGATAGCAGCGTCGGCGATTTCAAAGGCGCATTCGCACAGGCCGCGGTCAAGCTCGATGCGACCTACACGACACCAGATCAGTCGCACGCAATGATGGAGCCTTTCGCATCAATCGCTGCCTGGAGCGGCGACGAGCTGACGGTGTGGACGTCAAGCCAGATGATCGACTGGTGGCGGACCGACCTTGCCACGACGCTGGGCATGGACAAGGACAAGATCCATCTCATGTCGCCCTTCATAGGCGGCGGCTTCGGTGGCAAGCTGTTCCTGCGGTCCGATGCCGTAATGGCAGCACTTGCTGCAAAGGCTGCCGGAAGGCCGGTCAAGGTAGCGCTGCCGCGTCCCTTTCTGGTCAACAATGCGACCCACAGGCCGGCGACAAACCAGCGCATCCGCATCGGTGCCGGGCGCGACGGCAAGATCAGCGCCATCGGCCACGAGAGCTGGTCAGGCGACCTGCCCGGCGGTGGACCTGAAACGGCCGTGATGCAGACACGGCTTCTTTACGCCGGCGAAAACCGGATGACGGCGATGCGACTTGCGACGCTTGACCTCCCTGAGGGTAACTCGATGCGCGCCCCAGGCGAAGCACCCGGCCTTATGGCGCTTGAGATCGCGATTGACGAAATGGCGGTCAAGCTTGGCATGGACCCAGTCGAATTCCGCGTCCTCAACGATACCCAGGTCGATCCTGAAAAACCGGAGCGCACATTCTCGCATCGCAATCTGATCGGTTGTCTTAAAGTCGGAGCAGAGAAATTCGGTTGGCACGCCCGAGGCAAACCGACATCCAGACGCGAGGGCGGGCAACTCATTGGTCTTGGCGTGGCTGCGGCCTTCCGCAACAATCTCGTCATGCCGTCCGGCGCCCGAGTCAAGCTCGATGCAAAAGGGATCATTACCGTCGAGACGGACATGACCGATATTGGCACAGGCAGCTATACGATCCTTGCGCAGACCGCGGCCGAGATGATGGGCGTGCCCATGGAAAAGGTCGGTGTCCATCTCGGCGATTCCCGCTTTCCCATTTCAGCGGGCTCCGGCGGGCAGTTCGGCGCCAACTCTTCGACCTCCGGCGTCTATGCGGCTTGTGTCAAGCTGCGCGAAGCCATCGCACAGAAGCTCGGATTTAATTCGCAGGATATCGAATTTGCTAATGGCGAGGTGCGATCGGGAAACCGTGCCGTACCGCTCGCGCAGGCTGCAGGGTCTGAAGGTCTTGTCGGTGAGGACACGATCGAGTGGGGCGATCTCGAAAAGACTTATCAGCAATCGACCTTCGGCGCGCATTTCGTCGAAGTCGGCGTCGATGTCGCGACCGGCGAAGTCCGTCTGAGGCGGATGCTCGCCGTCTGTGCTGCCGGTAGGATTCTCAATCCGATCACTGCACGAAGCCAGGTGATCGGCGCGATGACGATGGGAGCGGGGCTGGCCCTGTCGGAAGAGCTGTCCATCGACAAGCGCCGCGGCTTCTTTGTCAACCACGACCTTGCGGGATATGAGGTCCCAGTTCATGCCGACATCCCACATCAGGAGGTGATTTTCATGGACGAGACAGATCCAATCTCCTCGCCGATGAAAGCCAAGGGTGTAGGCGAGCTTGGTCTGTGTGGGGTCTCAGCCGCAATTGCCAATGCGGTCTACCACGCGACGGGAATTCGCGTGAGAGACTATCCCGTCACGCTCGATAAGCTCATCCATGGGTTGCCCAATGTAGCCTAGGATGACACGATTCGCCTCATTGATCCCGGGACCGAGCGCCACGCACAATGTCTGGTCTCTTCTTAGAGCCTCTCCCGCCCAGATCGAGCCGGGTCCTGCCGGCAGTTCGGCATCAGTGAGAGTGGGTGGACGGAGGGCGGCCGGATCTAAAGCGCGCTTTCAGGCATTCATGTCCCTGTGAGTCTTGCTGTACGGCACCAGCGTGACGGACTTCTACCCAAACTTCATTAGGAGCTTTGCCCGAGTTTGCTGTGGCATTCGCCAACATGAGCGGTCACTGAGGCAAATCAACGTCTGGGTTGAATTGATCCGTTTGATCAATGCTCAAAGGGAGATTTGCCGCGTTGAAGTGAAATCTGAGCTAAAGGAGATCGAGACGCGCGCCTGTCAAACCTGTTCGCGTTTCAGGTTTTGCTGGCAGCGATGCGGGCGATTACACCGGTCAGCCAAACCCGCAGATCGATGTGGGTGGCCAAACTTCTCAAACAGGATCATCGTCATTTGGTTTGCCCTGCAAAGCCGCGCGGCGCTGCATGGAACCGTGCAGTGGCTGGACGACCTTTCCGGCATTTACGCACGAGATTTTTTGGGAATTTTCACGAAAACTGCACGGGCGCCGATCTTTCCGCAACATTTCTTATAATGATTCTTAACTGAAGGCTGCTCATATGCCCCTATCATTCCAGGGAGCAGTGCATGTCGAAATATCTGACGGTCATACTTTTAGCCTTTCTAGCCTTCTCCAGTGCAGCGAGAGCCTCGGATGATGATTGGCGGGTGGCTAAGTCTACAACCCAAGTCACGTATTCGCTCGACCTTGATGTCTGGTCCGATGTTCATGTCGGCGAGGTGATCCCGAACAAGGCTTGGCTATCCACCGGGCCTCGCGGTCGCTTGCAGTTGACGAGGGGCGTCGAAACCATTTCCCTACAACCAAATACGCTAGCTTCCATCACGACCTCTGGCTTCTTTACCAGAAAGACCGAGATTTTACAGCAGGCCGGAGCGTTGGATCTCGAGATCGAGAAGCGCAGCCAACCCCACACCACTGTACAGACCCCCTTTCTTGCGGCTGTGGTAAAGGGCACGATTTTTCACGTCACTGTCGGCAAAAGAAAAGCATCGGTTACTGTCGATCGGGGCCTTGTCCAGGTCACTTCTTTCTCCAGCGGTCAACGTTCAGACGTGGGGCCGAACCAGAGTGCGACGGTCGATCGGAAACTTGGGCTGACTGTGATGGGCGCCGTCATGCCATCGATCGTCACAGTCGCAAAGTCGCTTCCACGCCTTCCGGCAATAGATGAGCCAAAGGCCGCAAAGGCTACCCCCACAGCAGATGACAAGCCGGGTGTCGGTGTTGGAAGCTCGGGAAACAGCGCAAAGTCGAATTCTGGGAACGGAAACAATGGCGGCGGAAGCGGCAATGGGAACAACAGCAGCGGGAATGGAAACGGCAACGGGGGCGGCAGCGGCAATGGCAACAGTGGGAACGGAAATGGAAACGGCGGGGGGAACGGAAACGGCAATAATGGAAATGGTAATGGCAATGGGGGCGCCAGCGGCAGCGGTAATAGCGGAAATGGGAACGGCAATGGAAACAACGGAAATGGCAAGGGTAACAACAAGTGATCGAACGAACCCGAGCGGCTTGGGGCTTTCTCGGTAACAGGTCTGGCTCGATCGTTCTGCGAATAGTGCTGATCGCCGTAATGCTGGCGATCCCGCTTGCGGCACCAGGGGTGTTCGTCATTCAAGGATGGAACGACAAGCTCGTGGCGAAGCGCTTTCAAATGGCGCCACGGAATGCTTCCCAAGCGGTGATTTTCATAGCGATCGACAAAAAGAGCCTAGACGCCGTTGGCGCGTGGCCATGGCCTCGCAGCATTTATGCAGATCTGATTGAACGGCTATCGACCGACGGTGCGGGTGACATTTTCGTCGACGTTGATTTCAGCAGCGCCTCCAGTCCGGTTCAGGACGTGCGTCTCGCCGAGGCGCTGAGTAGAGCAGGTGGAAGTGTGCTACTTCCTGTTTTCAGGCAGCAAGTCGCAGCAAGCTCGTCCCAAAACACAATTACAAGACCTATCGATGCTCTTTTGCAAAACGCGTGGCCCGTATTTGCAAATGTTGCGCTGGATCCAGATGGAAACGTCCGACGCTTCGAACTCGGTGATATGTTCGACGGTGTCGCAACTCAATCCGCAGCAGCCGCTCTTGCAAAAGCGAACCGGAGCGATGGCAACCTTCTGATTGATTATTCGATACGTCCGGAAACTGTTCCAACCTACTCCCTTTCAGATATTCTAGCTGGGACGATAGGAGCAGATGCAGTTCGAGGCCGCTCTGTCGTCATCGGGGCGTCCGCGACTGAATTGAAGGATATCTTCCCGGTCCCAGTCTACAGTGCCTTGGCGGGGCCGCTCATACATGTTCTTGCTGCAGAGACGCTGCTACAGGACCGGGAACTACATGTAGCCGATCAAACGCCAGTTGAACTGCTGTTCGCTGCCGTCTTGATCGTGGGCGTCCTGTGTTGGCGCAATCTCGGGATTTTGGGGGCTTTCGCTGTTTTCGGCATCTTCGGTCTGCTTGGCGAGGCTGGTGCGTTCGTTCTGCAAGCACAGTACGGCTATGTCGTGGAAACAGCCGTTTTTTGGCTCATACTTCTGGTGACAACTTTGTTGTTCCTGAATGAGCGGGTGGACGTCGGGCAAATGCTTGTAGTGGTCGCGAATATGGAGCAGCGAAACACACGTCGCCTGATGCAGCGAATTATTTCGGACAGCTCGGACGGTGTAATAGCCTTCGACAGCGAGTTGAAAATCGTCGAATTGAGCAAATCCGGCGCACTCCTCATTGGCGGCGTTGCTGGCGCGCCTTTATCCGATTGTGCTGATGACGACCTGATGAGACATGTGGCGGAGCTAATCGATCGCCACGCGGAAGATCCCTCTGTCGTCCATTCCTCGAGCTTCGACTTGGTTAAATACGGTGGCAAAGAGGTAACCCATATTGAAGCAACGTTGACCATGTCGCCGATTGAAAAAGTAGATGGCGCCCGTCGAGCCCACAGCTATGCTGGCTGTCTGATATTGAGGGATGTGACGACGCGTCGTCTTTATGACAACCGTATTCGTTACCTCGCTGAACGAGATGACCTCACTGGGCTTCTAAATAGACGAGAATTTGCCGCACGGCTCGGCACTTTAAGCGTGCCCCACGATGTCGCAGTCTTCGACCTAGAGCGGTTCTCCGCGATCTGCGCCACCTTGGGACGCGATGCTGGGGACGACATGCTCACGGCTGTCGCTCGGCGCCTTTCTTTTTCGATCGGTAGTGACTTGTGCGCGCGTTTGGATGGTGACGTTTTCGCTGTGGCGACGCGGTCGATAGATGGACGGGGGCCTGAAATGCTTGCGACCAGGCTCTTAGGTTTGTTCCAGGAACCAGTTGATGTCGGCGCGACGGACCTGCCCATCGCTATTCGCATTGGCCTCGTGCGAGCAGAGACGGGAGCTGCCGAAAATTGGCTGAGAGCGGCGGAGGCCGCGCTCGGCCAGGCGAAGACCACAGTCGGTCGGCTTTGGTCCGAGTATGATCCGACCTCAGCCATTCGCCAGGCCCGGTCGCGGCGACTTGAGATGGACATGAGGGGCGGGTTGAAAGATGGCCAGTTTTTCCTGCTGTTTCAGCCTCAAATTGACATCGCCAGTGGACAGCTGGTTGGCGCTGAAGCCCTCATTCGATGGGAGCACCCGGAGTTCGGTCTCGTTTCCCCCGTCGAGTTCATTCCCATCGCCGAATCGACAGGCCTGATATGCGAGATGGGACGATGGGCGATTAACGACGCCTGTGCTCAGGCCGCAAGTTGGCCAAGAGATATTTCCATCGCGGTCAATGTTTCCCCCATCCAATTCGAACGCTCAAACATCGAAGCTGAGGTCTACGAGGCTATCGAACTTTCTGGACTACTGCCTTCGCGCCTGTGCCTGGAGCTGACTGAGTCAAGCTTCCTTGAGCAGGGAGGGCCTATCGTTGAACTGATGAACAGGCTGCGGCTTGCCGGCATAACCATCGCGCTGGACGACTTCGGTACCGGCTACTCGTCACTCAGCTATCTCGCCGGCCTGCCGTTGGATAAACTCAAGATCGACCAATCCTTTGTTCGAGCCATGTGCAGCGACATCGGGGTGATGGAAATCGTAAAAGCGGTGGTTGTCCTTGCGCACGGTTTGAAGCTTGGTGTCGTGGCCGAGGGCGTAGAGAACGAGGCTGAAGTCGATACGCTACGTGTTCTTGGATGCGAGACCTGTCAAGGCTATCTGTTTGGAAAACCGCAAATGGCGTCTGAGCTTTTTGCCGTCAATCGACCGTACCACCTAGCGGTCTCTCGCTAACAGTCACGCGGCAAGCATTCGACCAGATAGGCCATAATTTGGCATCCAGACTTTCTCTAAGGCCGCATGGGCTTGGACTTCGGAGCGTTCGAAATTGTCTGGCGGCGTCTGCCACAGATCGAAATCCTATAAACAGGTGCCTACCCAGAAGCTGTCATTGATTCCTGGGCCTGCTGTCTGGAAGATTTCTAAAACGGCCATACTTATTGGGCATCGTCTCACACATGGATGAACATGAATTGGCATTCCCGATGGACACCGCGCTCGCTTGCCGCGCAATTCTCGATCGCTGGCGGACTGGTCTGTCTGGCTGCGATGTTCGTAGCAGGAGTTTTAATTACAAGACTCATCGAAAGCGCCGTCATCCATAATTCCGGGGCTGCAACCGCGCTCTACGTCGATAGCGTGATCGCGCCGCTGCTTCCGGACATGCAAAAGCAAGCGTTACTCGACGAGGCGAGTGCCCTTGCGCTCGATGAGACGCTTGGGCAGGGCGCGCTCGGCCGCCGGCTTGTCTCCTTCAAGCTGTGGCGTCGTGACGGGACTATTCTTTACGCCAACGACAAGGACCTTGTCGGTAAAACGTTTCCCGCGAGCAGTAAGCTTCGTCAAGCGTTTGAAGGTTCGTTGATAGCGCGCTATGAGATTGCTGACGATCCTGAAAGCGAAGACGAGCGTGCCCTCGGTAAGCCCCTGATGGAAATCTACAATCCGGTGCTTCAACCTTGGTCGGGGGAGGCTGTCGCCGTTCTCGAATTCTACGAGACAGCCGACGGCCTCGGTGAAACCTTGGACGCCGCGCGGCTTTCGAGCTGGCTGGTGGTGATAGGTTTCACTGGCATCTTCTTTTTTGCGCTCTCGGCACTGGTGTTTCGGGGAAGTCAAACCATTGAGCGTCAACGCCGGGATCTAGCAGCAAGAGTTGAGGATCTTTCAACCCTGCTGACAGAAAATAAAACGCTACAACGGCGACTTCAGCGCGCGTCGCAGCGCGCCGCATCTCTCAACGAGAGATACCTGCGTAGCATCGGAGCCGACCTTCACGATGGGCCAGCTCAGCACATCGGGTATGCCTCACTACGGCTGGACAGCGAGTTGCTGATCAGTGCCGAGACGCTCCCTGAAGAGCGGGAGAAGGAATTGACTTGGATCCGATCTAGTCTTGCCGAAGCCATGCGTGAGATCAGAAATATCTGCACGGGCCTGATGCTGCCGGAAATCGACAAGGCGTCGTTTCCAGAGATCGTCACGCGTGTCGTCGAGGCTCATCAGCAAAAGACGGGCACTCTTGTTGTCGTGCTGATCGATGACGATCGACCTGATCTCGTGCCCGCCGTCAAGAGTTGCATCTACCGGTTCATACAGGAGGCGCTGAACAATGCGTATCGGCATGGCGGCGGCAATCAGCAATCGGTGAAGGCCGTTTCTCACGACGGATATGTTAAAATTGAAGTCAGCGATCGCGGAGAAGGGTTCGACCCTGAGACAGTAAGGCCTGCAAGCCTTGGTCTTGTGGGACTGCGAGAACGCGTGGATAGTCTTGGTGGAACCTTCGAGGTGAAATCGGGCAACGAGGGGACGACTTTGACCATGATGTTCGAGCCAATGGAAGTGGGAGAATAGCGATGTGTGCGATCACTGTCGGTGTCGTGGATGATCACCCACTTTTTCGGGAGGGAGTTACACGGAGCTTGTCCGAGCTCCGAGATTTCCTGGTTGTCGGTGAGGGATCCAGCAGCGATGACGCGGCGGTGATGGCCTCTGACAAGCATCCTGACGTCATGTTGTTGGATGTGTCCATGCCAGGCGGCGGTTTGCGAGCGGTTGAAGAGGTTCTTGCACGTAGTCCATCGACGAAAGTGCTGATGCTTACGGCGTCTGAGGAGGTGGACACCCTTTTAGACGCACTCCAACGCGGCGCGATGGGATACGTTCTGAAAGGCGTGGGATCCCGTGGCTTGGCGGACGCAATCAGAACTATCATGAATGGGACGCGATATGTTTCGCCTGCGATGTCAGCAAAGGTAGTAGATATTTCCCTGCAGGGCGAAGGCTCAAAAAGTAGCCTTACACCGCGAGAACGAGAGGTGATGGAGCTCGTTGGCCAGGGCTTGTCGAACAAGCACATCGGCCTTCGTTTGGAGCTGCAGGAAAAAACTGTTAAACATCACATGACGCAGATCCTGACCAAACTCGGCGTGACCAATCGAACCGAAGCAGCGCTGCGTTGGCACGAGCTGCGCTAGTCCGCCCGGTTGCTCAAACGACGGTAATCAGCAGAAGTGGCCTCTCGATCGACGATGGTCCTGCCTCGGGAATCTCTCATGACAAAGCGACCGTGGCTGATCGTCTCGGTAATGCCGTTGTCGTGACGTATGCCGATTCTGGCGTCGCCGCCACTTGCCGCTCCCCCCTGGCCTGAGGCACCGTTATTCGACGATGAAGGTGATCCGGTACCGTTGACTGAACGACCCCCACTCGACGATCTCCCATTCCCATTCCCATTCCCATTTCCGCCGGCGCTGCTGCCGCCGCTTCCGTTGTCATTGCCATTGGCACCGTTCCCGTTGTTGCCGCTCTTTGCTTCCGCCGAATTTAAAACGAGCAGTGGCAGGGATCGGCCAAGGTCAAAGGTCATGGGCGATATAAGGGCAACGGAGGCGCTGGCTGCGCCCCAGCCCAACCTTAGCAGGTCACGTTTCGAAATCGTCATCGCCATTCATACCCAATGTTTCATTGGCATTCACTACGCACGACCACCCTAAAAGGATCTCTCGCGCGTGTATGATAGGGAACGGCGATCCACATCGATGCGGGGTTAGACGACCCTTATAAGAGATCACGCAAAGCCGGCCTGTGTTCCCATCAGGTGACCAACCCCAGACCCCCATCAATGACGAGTGTCTGCCCGGTCAAAAATCTGTTCTCCATCGCGAAGAGGTAAGCCGCAGCCACTTCAGCTAACGCTGCTGTCCGGCCGAGAGGGGTCCTATGTGCGATGATCGCTCTTTGTGCTTCGCGCTGGTCTTCGGGGATATCGTCCCACCTCGGCGTGTCCATCCAGCTTGGTGCGACGGCGTTGACCCTGATCCGTGGTGCCGATGTGACCGCGAGTGCCTGCACTTCAAGCTCAATGGCCCTATTTCCAATTGCGATGCCTGAAGATGCCGGCGCTTTCGCGCGCGGGCCCGAGGTCAGGGTCAGACTGCCCCCAGGGTTCAAGTGGGGTAAGACCGCATTGGCGATACGAAGCGCCGCAACGCTTCTGCGTTCAAGACTGGCTACCTCACGATGCAAAGTATCGAATTGGCCTTCCAGCCCGCCACCAACCATGCATGCGATATGGTCGACCTCTCCCAATTGAATCAACACCGCTTGCAGCGCGTCGACGTTGGTGGCATCTAGGGAAAAGGAACGAACATCTCGCCGATGCGTCGCAAAGTTCTGTGTGACAGCGGCGAGCTTTTCTTCGTCGCGCCCGATCAACACGAGTCGGCCGCCTTCTCGCGCTACAAGGCTCGCCACTCCGAGGCCAATGCCCGAGCTGCCACCAATCACGAGGACTGTCTTTTTGTCGAGCATCTACACTCCATGCGTCGCAGCTAGTCCGTCTACCGCCTGACCTTGGCGCGTGTATACCAGCTCAACAATCTGACGCATCTGTGCCAACCGAAGTTCCAGTGCGGTCCTGTCCATCGAGGGCTCCAACCTAGTAAGGTCTTCAGCCAAGACATCTATTTCTTCCAGTATCAATTGCAGGTCGAAGGCCCTGCTTTCCGGGTCTTCTGCCTTGTTCTTCATATCGTCCACTTCCGGGGGAAAACGCTATCCTTGAGACGGGTCTTTTTGAATGCGACGCCGAATAACAGTGGGGCACCGATTACCGCGGCGAACTGCATGACCGACCAACCAGCACGTTGGGGTACTTCTCTGGCCTTCGCGTGGGCAACGGTAGACAAGCCCTCTCGCATGTCTGCAACCTCCTTCCGTAGCCAGGCCACCTCTCGCAAATCATCGTCATCGTCGGGGTGCTCAGATACAGGCTCAGGCGAGATATGCAGGTTATGGACCTGCTCCAGTTCAGCCAACTCTTCGCCAAGTTCGAGCTTCCTGATGAAGCCCTTCACTCGAATTTTGGTCATAGGGCACTCCTCTTCCTGCTGGTCGATACTTTGCATTAATCTTATCAAGTGGGTCTAGCGCCTCGAGATGTCTGTTCACGTCGCCAGGCGGCAGCCATCCTGAGCCCCCGGATGACTTTCTGCTTATCTGGCGGCTTGGCTACGACGTTCACGAAGTTCTGATCTGCCAGCAGATCCGGGTTCCCAGTCAAGTAAACGACGCCGATCCTGAAACGATAAACCAGCTCCTTGGCTATCTCTGGTCCGGTGAGGCCATCCGTGAGCCGTACATCGAGAATCGCGACGTCTGCTTCAGGTGCCAGCTCCATTGCTTCTCGAGCGTTTGTTGCTATGCCGGCAATCGCAAAACCCTCCGAGAGAGCGATATCTTCAATGTCTTGAGCGATTGCTGGCTCGTCTTCGACAATTAAAACCCGCATGGATCCTCCTAGTGGATCGTTGGACGATCAAGATTTCTCTCCAGGGCATCGAGTGTTTCCAGCAGCCGATCGAATTCGGCTAGCAGGCGTAGATATTCGATCTCGTCCATTGCGGCGATCTCTAATAGCGCTGAGGACGCCGCGGCAATCAGCGTGTCTATCCAAAAGCATCTCTCAGGCTGCAGGCCGCTAAGAATTTCGTCCCTTCGCTTCTGAAGCTCGCCCACAATCCGTAAGATCAGTCCCGGCCTATCAATCCTGTCGAGGAAAGACACTTGGCAGAGGGCTCGATGGATCTCAGTTTTCACGGACATATGATCTCCACACGTTCAATGCGTTGAGCTAATCACAACCGCCACGCCTGCGACACGGGCTTTGGTCTTACGCACACGCACATAAATTCTGATCGATCGGTTTCCTAAAAGACAGCATCAATCGATCGACGCCATATCCTTCGAACTGTTGTGCCTGGAGCAAATTTGGCGGGGGCCGTCATACGGCTGAAAGGTATTGTCTTCTAAACGGTAAGATTTGTAGTGGCTTGCGCACCATAAGGTCGCACTGGATACAGTTTGCCGATCTGCCGCGTCATTCTTTGGCAGGGCGGTAAAGGGCGACGTACATGTCCGGCGTTCTCCGCTGTAAGAACGATATGTGTCGCTTGAGGGCTCATAGGATCGATAGTGGGATGTGCACCAACTCGCGTGTTCTGCTGTTCGCTCCGGCGACAGTCCGACCGCGGAGAGCCCCGAAGGGTCTTGTACGGTCGCAGATCCAGCGAGTTCCCTGGGTTCGAGAGGCCGCAGCTGCCTTTCGGTTGCATACGTTGAGAGGATCGGCGCCAGCCTCTCCAAGCTTTGATGCTTGCTATCGACGCGAACCGGCACGCTCGTCCAAAGAGTGCTGCTGTCCATTTTTAGCCTTTTCTCACCCTCCGGCTGCGGAACCACCATCGAGGTCACCGATGCTACTGCCACGCAGGCGCCCATCGATGTTACAATTCCGAATGCAAGGCTGGCGACGCTGCTCATTTCGCCTCCCACTCTGTTACTGGGGGCATCCAGACGCGTGTCTCCGTTCGACCGTGTCCAGCGCCGACAAAAAGCAAGCCAACAGCCATGGCAGACATCGTCAATAAAAGGACAAAGAGGAATAACGCAGTGCCACCTGACTTTTGCTCAATATCGATCATGGGCAACCCTCCAGTTTGCAGGTCGTACAAATGCCTGCTCGTCAACCAAGTGTTCGACTAGCGGACGGAAGCGACGCGGTTTTCACCGCGCCGCTCACGAGATCAGTTGATGACTTGGATGACCTTGCGCGATGAAGGTTCAATGATGACACGCTCGTTGTTCACGATGGCATATCCATACTTTGGGTTTTCGGGGATCGGCGTGACGACCACCGTTTCGGGCAATGCGTGACCGACCACGACCCTCTCCTGGACCACGACCGGCGCAGAAGGCGCGGGAGCTTCCCGCACGTATGTAACCACCTTTTCTGGTGGCGGATCGATGATCGTTCCAACCACGGCCCCAGTCACGCCGCCGACCGCTGCGCCTACTGGGCCGCCTACAATCGCACCGGTCACCGCACCGCCAGCCGCGCCGTTGACCGTTCCTGACTGGGCCATCGCAACACCAGACATGATTGCAGCGGCTGCGAATGCTGTAACAGTTAATTTGAACGACATCTTTTTCTCCTTTGTTGCGACGCCTCGTCGCTGCCAATCAAACTCCTGTATTTGTTGGTAGTTCCGGCATCAGACCTCGGTCGGCGTGAGCTAAGACCTAAGTCTGAGTGTCTTTGAAGATGGTCGGACTGGCATAAAGTGAGGCGGGAAGGCGGGCGCGGATGAACGAATTCTATCGACAGGAAGCGGGCCGAAAACGGCTCGCCATGCGACCTCCCACCATGAGAAAACGCTCCATGAGCGTAAACAGCTTCGCAGCTTGCGCTCTTCGACACCTACCCTTTGGCAGTGATGGCAACGGAGGCGTTGAGGCGCGACGAGATCAATAATGATCCGCAAGGGTATGAGGCCTTGTGCATTGAGATCGAGCAGGACGTGATCAGGACACTTTCGCTCACAAACTGAAAAAGCGCCGCCCCGCCCCGTTTGCTCGCACATCCTGGTCTGCCTCACGGGGACTGCACAGGAGTGTCTTCCCCAACGCTATCAACGAAGCGTTATATTGGCGCCTCGGATGCCAGATATTCGAATATTTCTAAAGCAGGGAGTAGATGACGACGCCGATGCCGCCCCAAAATGCAACGAGGGTTAAGGGGATCGCTACGGCAATAATCTTTATCATGTGTTAGCTCCAACTGTTGCCACCTCCATATAGGAGCAGCGGCTAACAGCTCCATCGTCCTGAAGTCGGAAGGAGTGTAGGACCAAAGCCCACTAAACAACGAGGGAACACCAAAGCGAACCGACCGCCTAGCGTGATGCGTTAATTCCGCCATAAGAGCGCTTCTAAATTAAATGGGGGTGATTTGAAACCTCCGCCAAGCACTCGTTCCGAGATCAAACCTGCCGCGGCGCAGCCGGCTCATGTCCGCACCAGCTAGTAGAAGGGCGACTGCAACCTTGCTCCGATCTTCGTTGCCCGACATTGTCCGGGCAAGCGCACGGGATCAGTCGCAGTTCGACGTAGGTAAGTAGATTGCACCAGACGATCGTCAGAACCCGTGCACAGGCAGGCGCAGTTTCCGTCTGTTTAGCCCTTGTGTCCTTCGACAACGTTCGGAAAGCTGCCTGAAATGACCGGTAAGCGAACCAGGACAGCGCCGCCAGACCACCTCAGCGCAAGGCTGTCTGCCATTCCTGCCCAAGCGAGAATGGCATTGATGCCATGGCCAATGCGAGAGAGACCAACAGGCTGTGGCGACAGAGAACGAGGCTTACCCCAGGCAGCGTCTTCCGCTCATCAGCCGCTCGCGTAGCAACATCAGGTTATTTGGTCCAATGGATATCATGGATGACGCGCCCATTGCGAGGCCGGCTTGAAGTCCGTAATCGCCGCTTCGCTTGTCATGGTGTCCTCCGTTCAAACACTGGGAGGATCATCTTCTTCTAAAGCCGAAAGTTTCCAAAGTCCGCGGGCTTCTATCAGTCTTTTTTCGCCACGGTCCGCCCGCAAAGCTTGTTGTAGAACGCGCCGGGAAGGATGACGGGATTGCCCGGAACGTCGGCATGGCAAGCGCGGAAGATCAAATGCACTTCCGATGCCTCGTAGCTTCGATAAGTCGATCCAGATTGTCCGTCGTAACATCAGGCATGTCGGAGAGAAAGATCAGGATGCCGTCATGTTCATCGCGCGGGACAATCTCACGTGATTTCAATGACCTAGGTGGAAGTGCCGTGAAGTTCCCTATATTTTCCTGTCGTGAGTGACCGTGGATGCCGCCTTTGTTCTCTGGCTTTGGTTAGCAGTAAACTGGAGGGCGGCAGCGGAAATAATTCGCAGTTTGACTGCGGGTTAGCCCTCCAACGGCCATGACGCGCGCTCCGATCTCGCGCCTGCCTCGAGCTCGCATCGTCTTGGCAACCACCTCGTCGACAGCGCCATTAAACGGCCATGTCGGCAGTTTGTCAGGCGACCGACGGGCTGTCTTCGGGCCCGACTGCTTCTGGGCGTGGTAAACGGAAGTCGCCCCCACGTTGGGTGCACTTCGGCAATCGAATTGAAGCGGTCTCACTTTTTGGCTTGTGGGTAGCGCAAGAACTCGTCGATTGTCGCGCGAAGTGCCAATGGCTTCCCGCAAAGCTTCAGAACCTACCGTCGGGTATAGAGCTTTCAAGCGGGCTGAATCGAGACGTCGCACTGATGCTTTCGATATCGGCATAACGAGTGGTCAGAACGACAGGGAGGTTCGGGTACTGTGCCGTGATCTTGGTCGGACCATTTGCTGATCGCTGGGAGGCGATTCACGCTGGTGAGCAGCACTGCCGCCATCGCGGCTGGATCGATTCCGCGCCGATATGTAGCGTTAGCGAAGACGGTTTGACCGCTTGAATGGCCAAGCGCAGGGCGAACTCTATAGGTCGCGATTTTGCTTTCACTCGTCTCTCTCTTCCGTGCCGATATTGAACTTACCACCACAGCACTGCATTAATTGTGCGTAAAGCACCACGTTAAGTTCAATAGCCACGATTTTGTCAGTGACGAGACCCTCCCGTCAACCGCCGGCACCTGGAGGAGCGTCATTCTCCATGAACTCCGGATACTGCACGACCTCGCTCTCGATCGTGTCTACGGACCTCTGCGGATGCTCACGGATGACGTGGAAAGTCGATCCACTCTCATCCACGACGTCAAACTTTGTTGGAGGAGATTTTGTAAGTTCGGCGGACGCCGCCTCTGCAGCCTCTTGAGGTGTTTCCGCCTCGACTGACACAGTCATCGTCACCGAGAACCTTTGTTTCGACATCGTAGCTCCGTAATCGTTCAACCAGTCTTTGCTATTCCTCACCCGTTGAGCGAGCAAATGTCTGAGGCGAGCGGCGAGGAGCCCGATTGCTTTGGGGAGAAATGGGCTCTTCGCCGAATTGTCAGTGCCAGCCCCGCCACCGACAATCAAAGCACCAACCGTTTTGGCGTGATAATGTTCCGGGCTCACAGTCGCGCATACTCATCCAGCAGGACCGAGGGCTTGATATTTAAAGCTCGACACATCACCAAGAAGGTTGGAACGGACATCGTGTTAGCGCCGCTTTCATACTTTCCGACCTGCTGAAATGATACTCCAAGGGCTTTCGCAATGTGGGTCTGGCTCAACCCAAGAGATTTGCGAGCAGTCCTGATCCGCTTTCCCAATGTGTAGTTGATATCGGGTTCTTGTTGCTTCCCGTCCATCGGTTTCATCAGTCCTTCCATATCGATAACTATGGCAACTGATAATTTACACGCGCAAGGCGGCACTTCGGATTTGTCCGCATCAAAAAAATGCAACTTGCAGCACCGGGAGATCCCTAGATGCCCTGATGGACCCTAAGTGGGGCAGGAGTCGGTACCGGACTCAAGGAGAGGGAGGCGATTCGCGCTGCGGTCAATGCTCGACAAGCTGCAGACGAAGGCACCGGCCGTCGCCTACGCTGGCCGCCGCAACTCTGGTTTCAGCCGACGCTCATGGCCGAGATCGAGATTCTGAGGCCTATGGTTGGGGATGAGGGCGGGACATACATAGTCTCGTGGTTGCCCTTAGACACAGCTGAAGAAGGCGAACAAAAATGCCTCCGCTGTCTCTCAATAGACGAACCGACAAAAGGCCTCTCGCTTCCAACAAACTCACCACCCGTTTGAAGCCAAATGCGTTACGAGGCGCCCAGGTGATACCCCCATATAGGGTCGATCTCACGTTGACGCCAAGCACGATCGATCAAATGAACACAAAGCCAGCCGCCGGTAGGGACAACTGATCGCTCCGGCAGGGCTAGGCCGAAAGTCGGGCGCGCATCGTCAAGTAATACGACGTTTCGTGCTCGGTGTCGGGGCCAAGGTTTCTCAACTCGCGCAGGTGCAGGACAGCGATGCTGTAGGCTTCACACATCTCGCCGATCGACTGGCGGTGCTCCGACAGCGCCCGTATTTCGGGATTTCGTAACGCCAGTAGCGCCCAGCCATGGGCGACGTGGTCGATTTCAGTTTTCATCTTGGCGACACTCGTAGAATGCATTGGCAAATATACTGCAATGCCACCGCCCGTCCAAGGTAGCCTTAAGTCTGATTGCCAAAAGAAAGCCCCGCCGGGTGGCGGGGCAATTGGGCGGCAGCTACCGCCAGGAGATTCAGGCCCGGCTCCATGAGCCTGAGCAACGCTAACCTCGATCCGTTCACGATGTTCCGGGAGAAGAAAAAGGCCGGTACCTCCCGGTGCCGACCTTCATTCAATCGTCTCGATGATCGATGCCAGTAAATCCGTGGTCAAAGGTCAGAGACGAATTCCCTCGTGAATGGTAGTGAACCAGTCTGCGGGGTCAAGAGCTTCGCGGGAGAGTGAGCGGCGAAGAGCCCCGTAGCATGGGGGCTCGATAAGCTCTTCGCCTAGTCACCACGAGTTGGGGCATGGCGACCTCGGCAATAACTCCGCTCCAACTGCTAGGTTCCCGCCGTCATTGCTTTGTCGACCCATGCGCCCTCAAGCCGCGATATGCTTTTGGCTGATGGTGTTTGCAGTACCAGAGGGTGATGGCGCTGCTTTCCTCGAACCCATAGCTGCCCCATGCCTTGCATCGAACGCCAGCGGCATCCTTGTAGTCGCAATAGTGCTCTGGATGGCTCGATGTTATCTGTCGTGGTCTGTCGAGGTCGCTCATTGCCGCCCTTATCTCGTTTGCACTGCCGGCATGAAGAGTGGCGAAGGGCCTCGATATTGAGGGGAAAGTGGCCCTTCGCCTGTTGGCCGTGTGCTGAACAGGACCAGACTGTTACCCTGAGACAATAAGGTAAACGTTTGGTAGGTTTGCCACGCCGTCCTTCGTCGCGTCGGCAAAAAACGTGAGCGATTGATCAATCCCTCAGCTCTTCCAAACGGGGCTTTCGTGAAGCTTCCTTTTGACGGGCGTGCGCTTCTGCCGCTTCCGCTTCGCTAGCCAACCGAAGCGCACGAAGTTTAGCGGTCTTGGCGGCTCGGGCAGCCCATTGTGCAGCAATCAGCGCTGTGGCAACTTGGTGCGTTTCCTCGACAATTCAAGGATACAACAATGAGCCGGTTGCACAGAGAAAATCATCTTGTTTCCCGGGTCGGATGGCTGCGGGCAGCAGTTCTGGGTGCCAATGATGGCATCGTCTCGACGGCGAGCCTCATCGTCGGTGTTGCTTCTGCGTCTGCCGCCAGTTCGCAGATTTTGGTCGCAGGTGTCGCCGGTCTCGTTGCAGGGGCGATGTCCATGGCGGCCGGAGAATATGTGTCCGTGAGTTCCCAGTCCGATACCGAAAGAGCAGACCTCGATCGTGAGCGTCTCGAGCTCGCCACGCAGCCGGAACAAGAGCGCGAGGAACTGACACAAATCTATGTCCTCAGAGGGCTGGACGCCACGCTTGCCGGTCAGGTCGCAGATCAACTGATGGCTAAAGATGCTCTGGCCGCCCATGCCCACGATGAGCTCGGTATCTCGGATATGACCACGGCTAGACCCATTCAGGCCGCACTCACGTCCGCTGCAACCTTCTCGGTTGGCGCGGCAATGCCGCTGCTCATGGTTCTGGTAGCACCATCGTTCATGCTTGTGATGACGGTCTCGATCGCCTCCCTTTTGTTTCTGGCACTTTTGGGCGCGATCGGTGCAAAGGCTGGTGGCGCTGACATTGTGCGCGCGACCCTGCGCGTCACATTCTGGGGCGCTTTCGCAATGGCGCTGACTGCAGGCATCGGCGCACTTGTCGGAACAGGGCTTTGAACTTTGTCCAGAACAACAGCCGAAACATGAGCGCCACAGTTTAGAATGCTTCTAAATATATTTGCGTCTATAAGAAACCTTTCCCAAAACGGCACGTTCATATTTCGGCGGCGCTGTGGCGTAGCCGCCCCAAACCTTCAAGCGCCTCAGTGGGAATTTTCATGCCGGAATCCGTAAAGCTTGTTTCCATCGGGACGGCAGTCCCTCCGCATGCCATTGATCAACGTGAAGCGGCATTGGCATCTCATCAGGCCTTTTCATCTCGATATTCAGACTTCGAACGCCTGGCGAAGGTCTTCGAAAGCTCAGGCATCCGGCGGCGTTATGGCGTCCGTCCACTCGAATGGTATGTCCAGACGTCGGGCTGGCCACACAGGAACGACGCCTTTATCGAGGGTGCGGGTGCCCTGTTCGTATCTGCTGCCAATAAGGCATTGCAGTCAGCGGGTCTGTCCGCTGGCGATGTCGATACGATCGTGACCGTGACCTCCACTGGCATCGCCACGCCGAGCCTTGAGGCACGCGTTAGCACACAGATGGGCTTTCGTGCGGACGTCGAGCGTGTCCCGGTTTTCGGGCTCGGATGCGCCGGCGGCGTCTCGGGATTTTCCATTGCGTCTCGCCTGGCGGCTTCCCGGCCCGGATCGGTCGTTCTGCTGGTCGCCGTGGAAACCTGCACTCTGGCGTTCCGGATCGACAAACTGACGAAGGCCAACATTATCGCTACAGCCTTGTTCGGTGACGGCGCGGCAGCATGTGTTTTACAGGCGTCCGATGAAGGCATTGCGGAAGTCGAGATGAGCGGTCAGCATACCTGGCCTGACACGCTCGACATTATGGGCTGGAGCGTCGATCCGGAGGGCCTTGGCGTGATCTTCGACCGGGCTATACCGCCGTTTGCAACGGCGAATATTCAGCCCGCCGTAACGTCTATTTTAGGACGATCGAATCTGACCGTTAACGACATCGACCGATTTGCGTGCCACCCCGGAGGTGCGAAGGTGATCGACGCACTGGAGACGGCGCTATCGCTTGGCCAGGGCAGCCTGAACCACGAACGGGATGTCTTGTCGGATTATGGCAACATGTCCTCGCCGACGGCATTGTTTGTATTGGATCGTTTGATCACCGCCGGCCTGCCTCGACGTACACTGCTGACGGCTATGGGGCCAGGCTTTACGTTGAGCTGCGTGTCCCTAAAGGCTGCAGCATGATTTGGTCCATCCTGCTCCTCACGGCTGTTACGCTTGAGAGGTTAGGCGAGCTTTGGCTGGCAAAAAGCAACACCCAAGCGCTGATGGCAAGAGGAGCGATCGAGGTTGCGGCCGGCCACTATCCGGCTATCGTTGTCTTGCATGCGGCATGGCTGGTTGGGCTGTGGTTGCTTGCCAGGAATTCGGAGCTTCACTTGGGTTGGGTTGCGGTGTTTGCCGGGCTTCAGATCTTGAGGCTCTGGACTTTGTCCACCCTTGGCCGGCGTTGGACGACACGGATCATCGTCGTTTCCGGCGAGAGGCTTGTGACAGCCGGCCCCTATCGATTGCTGCGTCATCCGAACTACGTCGTCGTGATCGGCGAGATCGCCGTCCTTCCCTTGTGCTTTGATATGCCGCTATACGCGCTTATGTTCTCGGTCGCCAACGCTGTTATCCTGAGGATACGGATCAGGGCCGAGAACGCAGCCCTTTCAGGATGATCCCATGCCGAACAGGCCTGACCCTTCACATATCGCCGTGAACCCGCTCCTGGTCTGGACTGGGTTCATGGCGATGTGCGCCGGTATGTTCATGGCCATTCTCGACGTTCAGGTCGTGGCGACCTCGCTGCCGACCATCCAATCGGCACTCAATATCAATCCAGACCAGATGAGCTGGATACAGACCGCTTATCTCATCGCCGAGGTCGTCGCGATCCCACTGACCGGTTTCCTGACCCGGTTGCTGACAATGCGTTGGCTGTTCGTCACCTCACTGACGGTATTCGTCCTTGCATCCGCCGGCTGCGCGAGCAGCGGCACATTCGGTGACCTGGTGTCGTGGCGCGTTCTCCAGGGCTTTTCCGGCGGCACGTTGATCCCGTCAGTCTTTTCGGCCGTCTTCATCCTGTTTCCGAAAGAACGGCAGGCTATCGCCACAACGATTGCCGGCGTGCTGGCCGTGCTCGCCCCAACCGTTGGACCAATCGTTGGCGGCTGGTTGACGGAAACCTATTCCTGGCATTGGCTGTTTCTCATCAATATCATTCCGGGGATTCTCGCTGCTCTTGTCGCTGTGCGATCTTTGCCGCGCGAACGTCTCGACACCACCGAACTTCGGAGCCTGGATGTCCTTTCGCTTTTGCTGATGGCGGTCAGCCTGGCCTCACTGGAGCTTGCGTTGAAGGAGGCGCCGACCAATGGCTGGACATCGGTTTATATCGCCGGTTTGCTTTGCCTTTCGGTCCTCTCCGGAAGCATCTTCGTCTGGCGTTCGCTAATCCGGACGCGTCCGCTCGTCGAACTCCGCACTTTCCGTGATCGAAACTTTCTAATTGGATCGATCTTCAGCTTCGTATTGGGTATTGGCCTGTTCGGCTCGGTCTACCTCATGCCCGTCTTTCTGGCTTTTGTCAGAGGGCACAACGCGCTTGAGATCGGCATGACAATGCTTGTGACCGGCTTGGCGCAGCTCGTGACCGCACCCATTGCCGTCGCATTGGAAAAGCGCATCGACGCCCGGTTGTTGTCTGCCGCCGGCTTTGCGTTGTTTGCCGTCGGCATCGCGATGAGCGCGTTTCAGGACCCACAATCCGACTATGAGGCGATGTTCTGGCCGCAGATCGTCCGCGGCGTCGCCATCATGTTCTGCCTGTTGCCGCCAACGCGTTTGGCACTGGGCACCCTTTCGCCAGACAAGATTCCGGATGCCAGTGGGCTATTCAACCTGATGCGTAATTTGGGTGGTGCCATCGGTATCGCGCTGATCGACACGATCATTTACACGCGCTCGGAACCGCTTGGCCGGTCTTTGTTGGAACGCCTGCAAGCGGGGGATACCGATGCGGCGACATTCATCGGCGTACCGCTTCAGACGTTGGCCGAGCATAAAGGCGGCCTGGACGAAGCGACGATGGCGATGATCGACCCGTTGCTGCAAACAGCAGCGACAGTGCAGGCTCTCAACGAGGCATGGCTGGTTATTGCTGGTCTGACCGCCTGCGCCATCCTGTGCCTGCCATTCGCCAGACGCGTTGCTCCTGCCGACTGATCGGCAGGAAGGGATCATCCCGCCGTCATCCGGCGAAGGACATTCGTTTTCCAGTAAAACTGGTGCGTGAGAGCGCCCAGCACATGGCCGGCGATCAGCGCCCACAGCGCGACCTTGAGGATATCGGCGTGCACGTCGCCAGCTCCATCATAGCCCAGATAGTAAGCGGCCATTCCCGTGACCGGCATGGCGATTAGAAGACCGTACAGGAGCACATGGGCTATCTTGGCCACCGCTCTGAAGATAGCGGGTTCAAGTGGCGATGACGGCGGAACGCCCTGGATAAACCGCAGGACCAGACGGAGGACGACGAGGATCAGGATGGTGATGCCGACATAGGCATGGATATTGGCGCTGCCGACCTGGTCCGCTGTTGCCGACCCCGTCCGTTTGATGCTGCGGTTCCATTCTTCCATCCCATCGGGAATCAGCAGATTGAAGAAAACGAGGCCGGCTGTCAGCCAGTGCAGGACGCGCTGTGGCAGGGAAAATGCGACGGGTGTGTTCAAGTGAGATATGTACTTTCTGCTTAAAATAGGCGTGATCTCGGGGGCGACTTACCGCGGCCCTCGAGATTACCAACAATACCAACGACGCGCGCTTACTTGGTGACTGTCAGCATGGCATGCATGCCCGCCTGGAAATGACCCTTGATATTGCAGAGAAGGACATAGGAGCCGGGCACAAGCTTGGCTTTCAGCTCACCGTCGGCGCCGGGCTTCAGCTCCGCCACTTCTCCCATGCTGTTCAGCTTCGTTTCATTGACCAGATCCTTGGCGGCATCGACGCCAATTTTCTGGTCGGCCGTTTTCAGCTTCACAAGCACCATTTCGTGCTCTTCGGTCATTGCGTCGTTGTGCACCAGGAAGGTTGTCTCGCCAGCTTTAATTGTCGACTGATCCAGCGTCAGAGTCATCGGGCCACCACCTTCACCACCCTCGGTGACTTTGACCGTGGTCGCGGCGAAAGCAGGCGTGGCGAGGCAAGCGACAGCGAGAACAGCAATTGTGTTTCGGATGGAATGCATAGGTTGTCACCTCTGAGATTTTAGGTCAGTGACGGTTGCACTGCAATGCTGACGGGAACCTGAACGTATCCCTCTATAAGCCAGCACCACGCTATCTTTTTCGAGTGCGACGCAGGATAGAGCGCCGCTCGAACGGCCGCATTCGATAATGCCTTCCCAAGCTGACTGTCAGCCGCCGGTCCCTAAGCCCGTTAGTCACAAACTGTTTGAAGCACTCGAACAGGATCCCCCAGCCATCTTTTGCTGAGCTCTGGACGTTCTCGGGATCTGGAGAACTTCACATAGTTTCTGACTCAAAACAGTACCAAGTAGCTGTAAAGACATCATTTTTTCAGTGGGGAATGGCAGCTTCTAAACAGCAAAAATATATTCCAAAATCGCTTGCCTGGGGATCTAGGATTCTCACATTATTTCAAATGGTTAGCTAATTCGCCTTTGAATTCCGGTAGTGTGCGGGAGGTTC
>UCIT01000055.1 GCA_900472625.1 Hyphomicrobiales bacterium
AAAGAAGAGCACGTCCACCACCACCTCAAGCAATCAAGCGGCATCCTTCAGGCTGACGGCTACAAAGGATATGGCATGGGCTTCCTCGGTTCAAAGAGGCGGCCTGCTGGGCCCACTGGCGACGCGACTTCCACGATATCTGGACATCGAACAAGTCCGAGATCGCACGAGAGGCGCTCGATCGTATCGGAGCGCTTTACGACATCGAGCGAGGCATCAACGGCCAACCTCCTGAGATCCGGCTTGCCGCACGTCAGATGCAGAGCAAGCCCAAGGCTGAAGCATTCCGCCACTGGGCTGAAAGAGGACCCAGAGCTTCTTCAGGCAATCGTCTCCAACAATGATAATCTGAGCTATGGCAGCATCATCTCCGTCTACACCGGGGACGACGAATCCGTCACCGCACTGACAGATGACGGCATGGACGAATTGGAGCAGATGCTCAAAGACGCCCGCCGCTCACCCCAAGAATGGAACGACTTCCTCGACAGCTTTGTTGACAACGAGCTGCTCGTCGCTCGCATCAAAGCGAAATCTACGCGGTAGCAATCGGGCGGTTACTGACTTCCTCAATTGGCAGAAGCGCTCCCAGACTGTTCCGATGAGATAACCCGCGGGCCGCGCCAAGTGATAATGGCGACTGGAAAATATTGCTGAGTTTTCAGCTGGTCATTTCTCCCCTAATCATCCGCCGCGGCAGCGAGGCTGCATAAACATCAAGCGCGGCCGTCTGGTCCGTTTCTGTCATCTCCGTCATGACCGCCAATCGCATAGGAAACCGCCAACTCGTGCAAGAGCGACCATTTGTTTAGATCATCTCTTTCGAGCTCAAGGTCTCTCTCAAAGGCGGGTCCATACATAACTTGCGCCACTAAGCGCGTTGGGAGAGAGCTGAACGCACCTATGTGCGTCATCCGCAAACTGAGATAGTTTTTGGACGACTTCCTCGTCTCCGTCGACCGACGGAAGGATTTAGAAGAAAAATTCAGAGAAAACGTTTTCTCATTTGACAAAATCTGAGAGAAAAGGTTTTCTCATTGCCCGGAGGAGAATGGTTTGGTTGATTTAGGATCTCGAAAACGCATTACGATCCACGACGTTGCAGCTGCGGCTGGCGTCAGCATTTCGACCGCATCAAAGGCGTTGAACAACAATGGCCGTATGGGGGACGAGACGCGAGAACGGGTCAAGCGCGTTGCAAGTGACATAGGTTTCCGGCCAAATGCCTTGGCACGTGGCCTGCTGAGCAAGCGCAGCTTCACCATCGGACTTCTGACCAACGACACCTACGGCCGTTTCACGCTACCTGTTATGGCAGGCGTATCGGAAGCGCTGGTCGATCACGGCGTGTCGGTTTTCCTGTGCGCCATCGAAGACGATCCAGCGCTCGGACAGAACCATGTCGAGGCGATGCTCGATAAACAGGTGGACGGGATCATCGCGACAGGAAAACGTATCGATCGCAGCTTGCCGGTGGATCTGTCGAATTTGCCGGTCCCAGTGGTCTACGCTTTTACCGAAGGGACGCGCGACAGCGTCACTTTCCGTTCCGACGATGCTCATGGTGCGACGCTCGCCGTCGAGTGGCTTCAGCAAATTGGACGGCGGCGGATCGTGCATATCACCGGGCCGAAGGACTTCTTTTCGGTGCGGGAACGAGCCGATGCTTACTGCACGGCGACCGGTGACACGGAGCCTGTACTTTACGGGGTGTGGTCGGAAAGCTGGGGCCACGATGCGATCGACCGTCTTTGGAAGCGTTCTGGCGACAGGCCGGACGCATTATTTTGCGGCAACGACCAGATCGCACGCGGGGCGGTCGATGCGCTGCGCGAGCGGGGCATCAAGGTGCCCGAAGAAGTCGCGGTTGTCGGCTTTGACAATTGGGAGATTGTCGCGGCCCAGACCCGGCCGCCGCTGACGACGGTGGACATGGAATTGAAGGAACTCGGGCGGCAGGCTGGCTTGACCGTTCTGGCGCTCGCGGAGGGACGCCCGGTTAAGCCGGGTGTGCGGAAATTGCCATGCCGGCTGGTTGTCCGGCAATCGTGCGGGGGGAAGCCCTCGGAAGACTGAGCAAGGGCGCTAAGGAGAGCGTCCGTTTGGGAGGAGTGCCATGATCAAGCGTCTTTTGACGGCGACCAGTATCGCTGTTCTGTGCCTCGCATCGTCGGCATCTGCGGCCGAAAAGGTCGAGATGTGGGTTCGCACCGGCGTCGGCGACGCCTTCAAAAAAACCGTCGAAGCCTATAACTCCAGCCACGAGAACCAGGTCGCGATGACCGAGGTGCCATTCTCGGAGCTGGTGCAGAAATACGCAACGGCGATTGCCGGCGGCCAGGCACCCGACGCCCTGTCGATGGATCTGATCTACAATCCGGCCTTTGCCGCCGCAGGCCAGCTCGAGGATCTGACCGACTGGGCCAAGTCCCTGCCCTATTTCAACTCGCTGTCACCGTCTCATGTCAAACTCGGCACCTACAAGGATCGGATCTATGGCCTGCCATTGTCGGTAGAGACCTCGGTCTTTGCCTGGAACAAGGATCTCTACAAAAAAGCCGGTCTTGACCCGGAAAAAGCCCCGACGACCTGGGACGAAATCACCGCCAATGCGGAAAAAATCCGGGCGTTGGGTGACGATACCTACGGCTTTTATTTCTCCGGTGGCGGCTGCGGCGGCTGCATGATCTTCACCTTCACGCCACTGGTCTGGGGATCGGGCGCCGACATTCTCTCAGCCGACGGCAAAACCGCGACGCTCGATACGCCGCCAATGCGCAAGGCCATCGATATTTACCGCAACATGGTCAAGAAGGACCTAGTACCGGCGGGTGCCGCCAGCGACAATGGTGCGAACTTCCTGTCGTTCACCAACGGCAAGATCGGCCAGCAGAGCCTTGGCGCCTTTGCCATCGGTTCTCTGGTCACCGAGCATCCGGATATCAATTTCGGGGTGACGCTCATTCCTGGCGCCACGGGCGGCACATCGTCCTTTGCCGGCGGCGACAATTTCGTCGTTACCAAGGGCACACCGAAAATTGCCGCGGTCAAAGAATTCCTCGAATATATCTATTCAGAGGATGGCCAGAAGATCATGGCCAAATATGGCAGCCTGCCGACACGCGGCGATATCGCTGGCAAGGTGCTGGAGGGTCTTGACCCCAGGCTTCAGGTTGGCATCGACGCGATCGCGGTCGCCAAGACGCCCTATACGCTGCAATTCAATGATCTGATCAACAGCGCCAATGGCCCCTGGGCGACCTTTACCAGCGCTGCGATTTTCGGGGACGATGTGGATGGTGCCTTTACCAGTGCGCAGAGCGAAATGCAGTCGATCATAGACAGCGGTCAGTAACTCTCCCGACTGGTGCCGCTGTGACCGGGAGGCAAAGCCCGCCTTCCGGTCACCCCTTCACAAACCTCTTCGGAGCACCTGGATGACAGTTTCCGGTTCGAATACCTTGTTGCCCAGACGCAAGCGATCCCGCAGGACGGGCTTGCGCGGACTGGTTTACATCGCGCCGGCCATGGCGCTCGTCGTCGCCTTCTTCATCATCCCGGTGATCTTCACCGGCTGGATGAGCCTTCACAACTGGCCGCTGATGGGCGGCACGCGCTGGATCGGACTGAACAACTATGTCCGCATGTTCTACGACGCGCGCTTCATGTCGGCACTGCAGTTCACCGCCTATTACACGGTTGTCGTCACCATCGCGATCTTTGCGGTGGCCTTCCCGCTGGCGATCTTCGTCGAAAAGCAACGGCAGTTCGTCAGCGCCTATCGAACGATCATTTTTCTGCCCGTTGTCGTCGGTCTGGCGACTGCCTCCCTGCTCTGGGTGTGGCTTGCCAATGTCGACAGCGGCTTCATCGGCCCGGCCTTGAAGGCGCTCGGACTGGTAGATAAGAGCCCAAACCTGCTCGCCACTTTCGACAGCGCTTTTCTCACAATTATCGTTATGGTCGTCTGGAAGATCGCCGGCTTTACGATGATCATTCTTCTGACCGGCCTGCAGGCGATTCCGGCCGAACTGAGCGAGGCTGCCCGGATCGATGGCGCAGGCCGCTGGCAGCGCTTCCGCCACCTGACGCTGCCCCTGATGCGCAAGACGATTGCTCTGGCGCTGATCATCTCCATTACCGGCTCGATCCTCGCCTTCGACCAGTTCTACATCATGACGTCGGGAGGGCCACAGAATCGGATGATCTCGGTCGTCTACTACATCTTCAACCAGTCCTTCGTGTCGTTCAATCTCGGCTATGGCGCAGCATTGTCGATTGCTCTTCTCGCCATTCTTGTTGCCATCAGCATCGTCCAGCTCTGGCTGCTTCGCGCCGGGGAGGAAAACGCGTGACACCTGTGAATAAGACATCCGCCAAACAACGCCGCGCCCGCAAGGCAGCCTGGTCGAACGGCGCCTATCATGCCACCGGCATCGCAATCGCGCTATTCTTCCTGGCGCCCTTCGCCATCGCTTTTCTCTCCTCCTTCCGTCATGGCACGGAAGCCAGTCTGCCACCTCTTCCGCCATGGCCGACGGACGGTTTCAGCCTCGATGCATATGGATCGCTGGACGGCTTCGGTGCCGGGATATGGCAGCACACGATCAATTCACTGCTGGTGTCTATTGCCACCGTGGTCTTGACCGTCATCGTCAGCCTGCTGGCTGGCTACGGCTTCTCTCGCTACCGGTTTCCGCTGAAGAACGTGCTGTTCGTTTTGATCATCGCTACACTGATGATCCCGTTTCAGTCCATCCTGACGCCGCTGTTTATCATTCTGGCAAAGCTTGGGCTGAACAATTCGCTGTTCGGTCTGACGTTGATCTACGTGACGCTGCAACTGCCCTTTTCGGTCTTCATGATGCGCAACGCCTTCGACGCGGTGCCCAAGGAGATCGAGGAAGCGGCGCGTATCGATGGCGCGCGCGATCTGAGGCTTCTGGTGCGGGTGCTTTTGCCGCTGGTGCTGCCGGGTGTCGCGACCGTCGCGATCTTCGCCTTCCTTAATGCCTGGAACGAATTTCTAGCCGCACTGATCCTTTTGTCCAGCAACGACAAATACACCCTGCCTGTTCTGATGATGGCGGTTCGCGCCGGTCGTCTCGGGGCGGTCAACTGGGGTGCGGTTCAGGCCGGCGTCGCGGTCATGACGATCCCCTGCCTAATCGTCTTCCTGCTTTTGCAACGCTACTACATGCGCGGGCTGATGGCCGGCGCGGTGAAATGATCTTAAAGAAACGGATGAAGCCATGACCACTATGAAAAAAGACCGCCAATTCCGCCCCCTCCCCGTTCCCAGTGTTGATATTCACGGCCTGTTCGGCGACCGCCAGGACGCGATCTGTGACACGACAGCCGAAACGCTGCTCGACCGCTGTGTCAAGGCCGGTATGCTCGATGCCATCGACACCAGCAAGCCGGGCCCGGGCATCGTCATTCCTATCCAGCCCTGGGGTGGCTCGACGCAGATGTTCTGGGATTCGGATCTCGGCAAGTCGATCGAGACAGTGGCCTACTCGCTCTATCGGCGGAAAAATCCGAAGCTCGAAGCCCGCGTCGATGACATCATCGACATGTACGGTAAGATGCAGGACGAGGACGGCTACCTGAATGCCTGGTTCCAGCGTGTCCAGCCGGATCGCCGCTGGACCAACCTGCGCGACCATCACGAACTCTATTGCGCCGGACATCTGATCGAGGGTGCTGTCGCCTATTTCCAGGCAACCGGCAAGCGCAAGCTGCTCGATATCATGTGCCGCTTTGCCGACTACCTGATCGAGACATTCGGCCGTAGCGAAGGCCAGTTGCGCGGTTATTGCGGCCACGAGGAAATCGAACTGGCGCTCGTGAAGCTTGCCCGCGTCACGGGGGAAAAGAAATATCTCGACCTCTGCAAGTTCTTCATCGACGAGCGCGGCACAGAGCCGCATTTCTTCACCGAGGAGGCGATCCGCGACGGCCGCGATCCCACCAATTTCATCCAAAAGACCTACGAATACAGCCAGTCGCATGCGCCGGTACGCGACCAGAAAAAAGTCGTGGGCCATGCGGTGCGCGCCATGTATCTCTATTGCGGCATGGCCGATATCGCCACCGAATACAATGACGACAGCCTGACGAATGCGCTCGATATCCTTTGGGACGATCTGGTCACCAAGCAGATGTACATCACCGGCGGTATCGGACCTGCCGTCTCCAATGAGGGCTTTACCGACTATTACGATCTGCCGAATGAAAGTGCCTATGCCGAGACCTGCGCATCCGTCGGTCTTGTCTTCTGGGCCAGCCGCATGCTCGGGCGCGGCCCGAACCGGCGTTATGCCGACATTATGGAGCAGGCGCTCTACAACGGCGCCATGTCGGGGCTGTCACTCGACGGCAAGACGTTCTTTTACGAAAATCCTCTGGAGAGTGCCGGCAAGCATCATCGCTGGATCTGGCACCCCTGCCCCTGCTGCCCGCCTAATATCGCCCGTCTGCTTGCCTCGATCGGCTCGTATATGTACGCCATCTCGGACGACGAGATCGCTGTCCATCTCTATGGCGAGAGCCAGGCCCGTTTCGATATTGATGGTGCCAAGGTAGAGTTGGGTCAGAAAACGCTCTACCCTTGGGACGGTGCTATCAGGTTCGACGTCACAACAGATAGAACGGCACGCTTTGCCATCGCACTGCGTATTCCGGAATGGGCGGATGGCGCGACGCTAAAGGTCAATGGCAAAACGATCGATCTTGCCACGGTCACCATCGACGGCTACGCCCGCATCGATCGGGAGTGGGCAAGCGGCGATCATATCGATCTCGACATTCCGCTGGCACCACGCGCATTGTTTGCCAATCCGCACGTGCGGCACGATGCCGGGCGCACGGCGCTGATGCACGGCCCGATTGTCTACTGCGTCGAGGAGACCGACAATGGTGCCGGCTTGAACGGCATTAGCCTCCCGGGTGGTGTCTTGCAAGCGAAGACGGTGCAGATGGAAGACCTCGGCGGCGCCGTCGCGCTTGATGTCCCCGCAAGACGCGACAAGGCTGATTGGGGTGCAGCCCTCTACCGTACCAGCCCACCGGATGAGGAACAGGCGACTGTAAGGTTCGTGCCCTATCCTTTCTGGGACAATAGGTCTCCAGGCGAAATGCTGGTCTGGGTCAGAACGGGTGTACGTAACGATGCGTGATCCCAACAGAACCGGTGTCGTACTCACCGATATCCGCAAGAATTTCGGCAGTCTGGAGGTCATTCACGGCATCAACCTTGAGATTGCAGAAGGCTCATTCGTCGTTTTCGTTGGGCCCTCCGGCTGCGGGAAATCGACGCTGCTGCGCATGATCGCCGGGCTTGAAGAGGTGACCGACGGCTACATTGAGATCAAGGGGCGCGATGTTACCGATCTCGATCCATCCGATCGCGGTATCGCCATGGTCTTCCAGTCCTATGCACTCTATCCGCATATGAGTGTTCGCGATAATCTCGCCTTCGGCTTGAAAATGGCCAGGACGCCAGATGCCGAAATCGACAGTCGGGTCAGGGCAGCTTCGGCGATCCTTAAGATCGATCCGCTGTTGGATCGCCGGCCCGGGCAGCTCTCCGGCGGTCAGCGCCAGCGCGTGGCGATCGGGCGGGCCATCGTTCGCAAACCGGACGTGTTCCTGTTCGACGAACCGCTTTCCAATCTCGACGCGGAACTGCGCGTGTCGATGCGGATCGAGATCGCAAGGTTACACCGCGAACTGCGCAACACGATGATCTATGTCACCCATGACCAGACGGAAGCGATGACGCTGGCTGACGTGATCGTCGTGCTGCGTGACGGTCGCATCGAACAAATCGGCACTCCACGCGAGGTCTACGAAAATCCAGCCAACATCTTCGTCGCCGGCTTCATCGGGTCTCCCCGAATGAACCTGCTTACGGCTCACTGGGCGGGCGATGGATGCGTGCAGCTTGGAGCCACCAAAATACAGGCGTCCGTGAAGACCGCCAAACTAGTACCGGGCGATACGATCACACTCGGTATCCGGCCTGAACACCTGGTTGTGTCAGCGAGCGAAGGCCTTGTTAAGGCCAGAGTGGATTTCTTCGAATATCTTGGCGGCACCCAGTTCCTTTACTGCCAAACAGAACAGGGGCAGCCGATCGTTGCGGAACAGCGCTCTCATATGCCCGTCAATTCGGGCGACACTGTCTATTTGTCTTGGGAGACCGCGCAGCTGCGTTTGTTCGATAACAGCGGAATGCGTGTGTCGGAGACCGGATAAGTAATATATAGCCGAGGCAATGCTTTAAGCGGAGCGGGCTCGCAAAGCGGTATCATCCGCACTGATGACAGCGTGACGCCAGCCGATCCCACTGGGCGACGGACCGAGTTGATTTCTGACGTTCGTAAGTCGATTGGCTTGCCTGCCAAGTCTCTTTAACACTGGGTCCTCTGGCCTCCGCCGGGGCCACGATATGGGCAGCCTCAGCAGATTGAGCGTCCGCTTTCTCAACCAGCGCAATCACGTGCCATGTTGCTGAACACTCAGACCGCCATCAATGGTCAGGCAAGTGGCGTTCATGAAAGGACACTCGTCGGAAATCATGAACACGGCGGCAAATGCGATCTCTTCCGGTGAAGCGATGCGGCCGCCGGGATGCAGTTTCATCGTCTCGGCCTTTGCCGCAACAGGATCGGGAAAACTGTTCCAGTAATCGATGACCTTTTGCGTGGAGACATAGCCAGGCGCCAGCGCGTTCACCCTCACGCCCTTGCCCGCATATTCGAGACCGAGCGACCGGGTCATGCCGAGCGGCGCGTGCTTGGCAAGGGGATATTGAAAGGTACGGGGGATGATCGTGAACGCGTGGGTAGACGCGATGTTGAGCACCACGCCGCCGCCGGCCGCGATGATGCCGGGCAGGGCGGCTTTGGTACAATTCCAGGCACCCTTGAGATTGATGTCGAAACAGCGCTGCCATTCCTCATCGCTGGTTCCAACGGCTCATGAAAGACATTCACGCCGGCAGTTTGATCAGTGCATTGATCGGGCCGATCTCGATGGCTGCACGCTTGACGGCATCGTCGACGGCGGCGGCATCCGCCCCATGATCGATTACCGAAATTTCCGTCGACATAACCGTCCGGCAACTTCGCAAGCGCGTCTTCGAAAGTGGCCTGAACCCATGGAGGTCCATTGCGGACGGCGGTCATGGTACCAGGCATTCGTCGCAGATCCCGCAGCCATCGTCATCCATGCTCGATGCCGGCCGTAACTCTCGACAACACGGGCAGGTCATTGTATCCGACGCGCACATCTCTTTGCGGTCCGGCGGAAGAATCTCAATGTAGAATTCCGACAGGGTATCGTCCGCGCTTCGATCCATGGCGATGCTCCAGTTTGGTTTACACCAGAGATAGGAAGCCTCGACGGCTGCGCAAAGCCGGCGGAAATTGCCTTCAGGCACGATCCAATTCGAAAACAGTGCCACAATCAAGCGGTCTTCTTGACGATCTCTTCCCGTTCAACGCCGTCGCTATTGCAAGGCCGTGCTCATGCCTCGACGATCATTGCTATCGAGACTTTCATGTTCGGAATGACGTAGTGAGCATCGTTTTCGACAACGAGCTAGGCCTTACCCCCTTATGGTAAGGCGGAAGCAAGGCGATCGAGAGAAAGTTCGAAATATCACAGGGCTAAAAATACTAAAAGGCGCGGTCTGCGAGACCACGCCTAGCCATAATTCGTTTAGACTCTCCAAGTGCCGAGGTAAGGCCACGGGCTCGCAACACCATTGTGCCACCACTCAGCGAGTGAGTATGTTATAGAGCTACGAGTCAGGAATTGCAAGGGGGCACAAGTGTCTAGCGTTACTAAGCGGCATGTGCCGACATCCCAATTGCTTGGCGAGTATCTCACCTTTGTCCCCACCCCGCAACAGGTGGACCACTTCAAAGCGGATATGCGTACTCTGAACCCTACGCTGCTACGCGACAGCATTCGTGAAGGGGTTCAGGTCCAGGCCCTGCAACAGATACCCATACATGAGCAGAGGCTGGCGATCCACCGCATCTATACCCGCAAGGTAAAGGAGTTTTCCTCGATCTACCCATTTGTGTTCGGTGTCGAGAATGCCTTACGCTCGGTGCTCGCAGACTATCTGGAGGAACGCTTTGGCCGAATGGACTGGTGGGTCCTGATCCGCAATGCGCGGCAGAACGGACAAGCCTATACTGCCTTCCCCAATATCCTCTGCTCAGCAAGCCGGCGTCCTCCAGCGCTTCAATATTTGGCAAGTCGCGCAAAGTCTCCATGCTGCGTGGTCACGTAGGTATACGGCGCCCCCGGCGTCGGGCTGCGCGGCCCGGAGCCGATAAAACCCGCGCCACGCAGATTGCCGATGGTGTCGCGGCTGACTTCCTTGCCAAAAATCTTCGACAGGTCAACACGCGTGATCGGTTGAAAATATCCCACCGCCATCAGCACCATCGTCTCGAACTCCGACAACGCCGCCGCCCCTCCTCTCGTCGGCGCCGAAGACGCGCGGATGGTGTCGGCGAACCGCGGACGCGTCCGATGCTGCCAGCCGCCTGCGACCGACAACAGTTCATAGGGCCGGGAACTCAGTTCCTCGCGCAGATCATCGATCAGCTGTCGTTTTGCATTTAATCGTGAGATTCCAGTCCTAACAATTTCAGTAAGATAGCCCGGCACCTAAATTGAGACTTGGCAATTAATTTGAGATTCTGGCTTCGCTTTTTGGCACTTAACGTGAGATTCGCCGCCACGGAAAGATGGCCGCTTCCGGCCACGCTTCCCTGAGAAAATGACTTATATTACATATGGTTATCGCCGACCCGAAAGGCGTTTGGCACGGAAACTCACACCGACTAATCTCAAATTAGGTGCCATCACCAGTCTGAACGGGCGCATTCTTACAGTTAAATGCCAAACGACAGCGCATGAACGCCTTGATGGCGGCGAGCCGCACATTGCGCGTCGATGCGCTGTTGCCGCGATCCTGTTCAATGTGTGCGAGGAAAGCCACGAGCGATCGCGTAACCGGCTTTCGCCGTCACATGTGGCAAGGAGGCGGTCGATGTCACTTTGCGCAAGAAAGCGCGGCGTCGTCGCCAATTGCCAACTTGCGAAGTTCGGAACCGCGTGCTCCCGCCAGCGGGACATTTTCCCATCGCGACGAGATGTTTTAGGTAGGCGCGCGTGGCGACGGTAATACTCTGTGCCCAATGGCGTCCGCGCGGCTTGGCGGACTCGAGCACGAACATGCAGATTGCTGAAGCTGTACAAGCAGCTGGATCTGCACCCAAGGACATCATAAATTTCACGAGGACGGCTTGATAGGTATCAAGAGTGGAAGCCTTGACACCGCGTTGTTCTCGCATCCACCGACGGAAAGTAGCCAATTCAGGCCAGGTTTCGTCCAATGAGGGGCGTTGCTTCGGCGGCAGGATGTCCAGCTCGCGAAGGTATTCGACGAACAGCTTGGCAGCACCCTGTGGCGCACGGGCAGTTCTGTTGCCGTGGAACACTGATGCAGAAGCGCTCAAGCCCGCGGTAAGTGTGTCAACGTTGTGGCCGGCGGCACGTATCCAATCGCCCCACAATGCCAGAAGGCGCACCACCTCCGTTATCGTCGCGGCCGAGTGATTCCGCTGGACAAGCCAGTGCTTGAAGCCGTCGACATGTGGTTGCAGCCAATTGATGCGAACATTGACGCTTCGGCGATGTCTGTACTTTCGCTTTGTCACGCTTTTTTCCTCGATTTGATCGTTGGTGCCGGTGAAGTCCGGCGTGTCGAACAAATCGGAGGTTTCAAATCCATTCCAGCGCTAGGCGAGCGACATTCCCGTTCCTTAAACTCCCCGAGAGCCAACAAGGCAAAGGTTGGCATGTTGTCTGCGCCAGGGAGATGGCGGCCGGGTCGACGGGAGGGATGATGGCCCAGGCGGCGGCTAATCATGCGGATGAGACGGCGCCGATCAATCACGTCATTCTGCTGACGGCGCGAAAGCCCCCATACGGCCTCTCTTTGGGGCTGGTCTGGCACCGGACAGGCCTGGCCTGCAACGGCTCCGCCGACCTTCTTCCCCTGACCGCAAGCGGTCATTCCTCGCGAGCCAACAAGCTCGGCTGCCGCCGTCCTTCGCTGATGCTGCGGTCCTGCGGATGCAGTCCGTCCAATCCGTCGCCTCTCGACCGCCATCGAGGCCGCATCGGGCGGCTTCGAACAACCTCAGGAGATACGACAATGGCTCAGATCGGCACCTTCACCCGCGACGAAACCGGCACCTATGCAGGGACCATCAAGACCCTCACCCTCAACGTCAAGGCATCCATCAAGCCCTGCGACCGCGACAACGATCGCGCCCCGGACTTCCGGATCACAGCAACGGGTGTCGAGTTCGGAGCAGGCTGGAGCCGGACCGCCCGCGAAACGGACGCCGAATACCTCTCGCTCAAGCTCGACGATCCGTCCTTTACGGCGCCGGTCTATGCCTCCCTCGTCCAGGGCGACAAGGGCGAGCACAAGCTCATCTGGTCTCGCTGACCAGAACCACGGCGCTCCGCTCAAAGCGGGGCGCCCTCATTCGATCACATAGCCCAGCGCGCGATAACCCAATCGTCGCTTTGCGGCCATCCGGGCCAGCACCGGAACGGTGCTGTCGACATAATCGACGACCAGGACGTCCCGCTTGCCATCATGCTGGCGATGCAGACGGCCGACATACTGCGCCAGAGTTCCCTTCCAGGCGATCGGCATGGTCAGGAACAACGTGTCGAGCCGGGCGTCATCGAAGCCTTCCCCGATATAGCGCCCTATCGCAAGTATCAGACGCTCATCATCGTCTGCGACATTCAACGCCGTGTTGGCTTGCTTGCGATCCTTCGCCGACATGCCACCGCGCAGCACCACCAGATTTTTCACGAACGGCGAGAACTTCTGCTGCAGATAATCGAGGTGATCGTTCCGCTCCGTAAGAAGGATGGGCGAACGTTTTGCCTCGAGGGATTTCAGCACGTCATCGAATATCAGGTCATTTCGGCCTTGGTCCTGCGCAAGGGCCGCATAGATCGCTGGCATTGACGGGCGCTCTGCCGAGACGAGCGACGCTGGCAACTCAAACTTCGTCGAACGGTCGCGGGCACGGTGGCGAATGCCACGCTCGGCAGCTTGAACTCTCGCATCGACCCGATGGCGAACGGGGCCGCATTGCATGAAGATAATCGGATGATGTCCGTCTTTTCGGGCGACCGTCGCTGACAGCCCGACGACATATCGCGCCTTCGATCTGCGAGCGACAAGTTCAAAACTTGCAGCGGACAGATGGTGGCACTCGTCGACAATCAGATGACCGTAATTGCCGACGATGTCATCGACCTCGCCATTCCTAACCAGGCTTTGGATCACCGCTAAATCAATGATCCCTGTCGGCTTCCTTTTCCCGCCACCGATAGTACCGATCTGCTTTGGGTCGATGCTCAAGAAGGAACTCAGACGCTCAACCCACTGGGTGAGAAGCTCCCTGCGGTGAACAAGAACAAGCGTGTTGCGGCTTCGATGTGCAATGAGTGCAGCTGCGACAACTGTTTTGCCGAAGGCGGTCGTGGCGGCGAGCACGCCGTTATCGTTGACGACAAGAGCATCAAAGGCCCGCGATTGTGGCCGTCTCAGTTCCCCTAGGAACGAGACGCCGACGGGTAGCGCGTCTCCGTCCTCGCGGTGATCCTCCAGAATGGCCGTCGTGCCATGGCTCTTAATGAGCTCAATTGCTTCGTCGAAGCAGCCTCGTGGCAGCGCGACATGGCGTGGATGAAGCTCGGCACAGGAGATGATCCGTGGCTTGCCGAATGTCGGCAATCGCATTGCTTGCGCACGATAGAATTCCGGGTTCTGGAATGCTGCCAGGCGCACGAACTGCGCAATCAGCGCGGACGGAAGCTCGGTCCTATCAATGTAAACCTGATCAGCGATCACGACCTTGATGCTTTGCGGGATCGCAGCCTCTATTCGCCGCGGCTCGCTACGACGTGACGGCAACATCTTCCACGGCTCATCGGCATGTTCGTCATCGACTGGCATACGGACGCCCAAGACCCGCCCCGACAATTCGGCTTCGTCGGCAATCCTGAAGACTTCGTCCGCCGATAACCTGGGCAAAGACGACAGGTATGCCCACTGGTCATCGTAAGGTCGTAGGTCGCCATCGACAAAAACGCTGTTGCCATTTTCACGGGCTTTCCTTTGCAGAGGAAGCGCGATCAGATTGCCGAAGCCGCCAAGTGGCATCGTGTCCTGGTTGGGGAAGAAACGGTCGTAAGACGTGAAGCCGATCTCAGGACGGTTTTCCATCGTCTCCGTTATTAGCGCGGCACCAAGTTGTCGTGCGATCTTTGCGGGAACGGGTTCGAAAAAGAATATCCAGACATGGCCACCGTTTCCAGACCTCGACCGTTCGAGGGCAGCGGAAATTCCTTTTGCACGGCAAGTGGCCAGCAGAGCTCTGGTGTCGTCTACCCAGCTTTTCTTGTCGAAGTCAGCAGCAAGGAACCAGCATGTCTCGTCCTGCAGCAATGGATATACGCCGGCAACAAAGTCGCTTGAACGGGCATCTCCGCCACGAAGGTGCTTTTCGATGATATCCTCGGAATATGGGATGAACGCCTGATGCGGGCAGTCCCCACATTTCACCTTCGGCTTGCCGCAGATTCCTTTCGCCCACTCATTAGAACAGGCCGGTGAATAGCCGGAGCGTCCGTCCTTCTTGTTGTTCCAGCGAACCGGAAAGACGTCGGGACGTCCGGCAAACAGCTGCCGGAACAACTGCACCTTTTCCACTGACGGTGAGCTGTTTGTCACAGGAGCGTCTGCGAAGACCGGCTTATCTGCGTGGGCCTGGCTATCGGAAATCAGCTGCTGCTTAAATGCTTCCAGCTCACGCTCAAGCGCCATCTGCTCGTCACTCAGTTCGGCTAACCGCCGTCGAATGCGAGCAATGTTCTCCCAAGCATCATTCTTTTCCGCCAACTTTGCAGCTTTCGCCTAACTGATCGTGGGTATCAGCATAGGCCAAACGCGTCCCTATTTTAAGACGCACTATCCATCACCGCCTCCGGGATTATGCGGAGTAGGATCCGCCGAAATCATCGGCAAATACAGCCTTCAGCGACCGGCACTCCGCATAATCACAGTCTCAGCATAATCGACGTTGCCGGCCAGGATGCGATAGTCGGGGCCTTTTTCGGAGGCGCGCTCGACCGCGCGGATGGGCGCTTTGACGTTGAGGTTGAGGGTCTTGATGACGCCTGAGAAGCCGTTGCTGGAAGCGGTGAAGGAGCCGATCGTTGCCATTGTTGCATTCCTTTGCTGTTGTTCGGGCCGCGCCTCTCGCGGCCTCGATGAATGTCGCCCGGACCGCAGACGATCGGACCGCACCCATAGGGCCGAAATGCAATGGAGGACGGCAAGTCGCATTTTTGTTAGTTGGCGAGGAATGGCGGCCTGCCGCAGGGGTAAGAAAATTGAGACCGGCCGTTGCGGGAGGACGATCGAGGCGAAGCCGTTCTTCGGTCAGACATACTCCATCGAGACCGCGTCAGGTGCGCCCAGATGTCGTGACGCAATGAATGCAAATGGCACCGTAGGTCGGAACGCGTCGACAAGTGGCTGTTGCACACCCATAATCCCGTGTCATCACGACGAAGCCTATCGGTCCGGCTTGAGGGCGTTGAATGCCCCGAGAAACCTTTTTTGTGGCCAGCCGTTGGGCAGCGCCATAGAAACAGAGCTCCGATCAGACGCTGATGCCATTCAGTGCGATCGGGACGCTAAGCGTGGTTCCTTTTGTTCGACTCTACCAAGGTTGCATCGATCTTCGGTGATTGCATGGCAGACGTGCGGACTTTGCTGAATATTTGGCACAGAAATGGGCCTATAGAACGGAGGTCGTCGTTTTGTCGCCCAATCGCATCGCGTCGACCTAAGCAGTTTTCTACACGACTGCTTTCGGCGGCGAGCCTTACGGCAGTCGCCATTTCCGAAGCCTGTCGCGCACCCCAGCGGCAGGCTTCCCCCCCCGGCGATCCGGATTGTCTCTCACTGGTGAGACGAGCAGGTATGGTTGTGAACGCGTTCCGATTGCTTCGGACTTCGCCGAGCCAGTCACTGGCAGCAACCATGCGCCTGCTCTTTGCGGGGCAACACAACCCGCGAGGTGGCTTGGCGCACCGCATCTCGTCGGTTTATTGGCAACGAAGGAAAGAGTTTGACATTTTTATGTCGAAACACCATGTTCACGTCACAAATCGCGCTGACAAAGGCAGTTACCCGACATGCTACACCGCCTCGAAATCGAGAATTTCTACTCGATTCATGATCGACAGATCATCGATCTGACCGTGGCAGGCAATGCTCCCGAAGAGCCCGGGCGTTTCGCACCCTTGTGGCTTGATGCCACTGAAAAGGCGCCGAAGGTTGTAGCCCTCTTTGGACCAAACGCCTCGGGCAAATCGACAGTCTTGCGAGCGCTGTCGTTCATCCGGTGGTTTGTCCGCGATAGCTTCGGCGCATCGCGTGGAAGCCGCATGCCCTTCGATCGTTTCAACAGCGAGGACATGTTGATCGCTCCGACCCGACTGGCCGTTCAGCTATCGGGGATAGAGGACATCGCACAGGTTTCCGATCCACACGCGCGTCAGTGCCGTTATGCCTATGAACTCATTATTGGTGGCGGCAGACAGCAGCATGTCGAACATGAGGCTCTCTACTACTGGCCGTCGACGGCAAGCCGCAAGGTGAAGCTATTTGAACGCAATGGCGCCGGAGAGGTCTCTGCTGCCAAGGTTTTCGGGACCACCGGGTTTCGCCAGGCGCTCGACAAGGTATTGCGACCGGACGCCAGCGTCATATCGACGCTTGCCCAACTCGAGCATCCCTATTCAAAGGTCATCTGGCAGGCCGCATCGCAATTCTTTTCAAATATCCTGATCGGGAAGTTCGAGCACACGGACGATAGCGCGATCCGGCACTACGCCGCCAATCCGGGTGTGGTCGAGCGTTTCAACCGCGAAATCCAGCGTATCGACGTGGGAATTCGGGAGATGAAGATCCTCCAGGGGCCCAATGGTCCACTCGCGCTGTTCGAGCACGAAGGCTTGGCCGGACCGATGCCGATCGTCTACGAGAGCCACGGAACGCGGCAGTTCATCAAACTCTATCCGTTTATTCTTGAGGCTTTGGAGACCGGCGGTATCGCGGTCATCGATGAGCTGGACGCGACGATTCATCCTTTGCTGCTGCCTGAAATCCTTCGCTGGTTTTATGACAGTGATCGCAACCCCCATAACGCGCAGCTCTGGATGACATGTCATACGCCATCCCTTCTTGAGGACCTCCTGAAGGAAGAAGTCCTCTTCTGTACCAAGGATTTTGACGGGAAAACCAGCGTATACAGCCTTCGTGATATCCAGTCCGTCCGGCGTTCGGACAACTATTATCGCAAGTATCTGGGAGGCAGCTTCGGGGCTGTGCCACAGATCGGATGAAACGCCGCAACCCTATCCCGCAACGGACGCGCATTTTCCTTGGCTGCGAAGGCGAAAGCGAGCAGAGCTACGGCGTACTGCTTGCGCGACTAGTTGAACGTCAGCACCAGCGGATATTTCTAAACACGGTGCTCCTGCGGCCCGGTGGCGGCGACCCGCTCGGGCTGGTGCAATTGGCGGAGCGGAAGAAAAGGGAAGCGGAAAAGAAGAGCGGCAGCTTTGCTGCGGCTTTCGTTCTTCTCGATTCCGACAAGAAGGGAATAGTACCGGCGCGAGATCAGCAAGCGGAAGCGCTCGCGGTTGAGGCCGGCCTCGATCTCATCTGGCAGGAACCTTGCCACGAGGCGATAATATTGCGCCACCTTCCCAACTGCGATCAGATGCGTCCGCCGACCACCGCGCTTGCAATTTCGACGCTTCATGCCCGGTGGCCGACGTTTGTAAAAGCAATGCCAGCGTCCAAACTAAGTTCGACTCTGGATGACGCTCACGTTCGCCGGGCACGCGCGGTAGAGCCTGGGCTGAGCAGGCTTTTGGAAGCGCTTTTGTTTGTCTAGCGAGCGTCAATTTCTAATATACTCGTTTATTATCAATTACTTAGTTCCATAAACAACCCTTATGCCGCAAAGCCAAATTTTATTAGCGCCTTGGGCGGCCCGACTAACAGACAACGGTTCGAATCTACTCAAGGCGAAGCCACCTAGAGCGTGTCGAGGAACGCCAACAGCGCTTGACGTTCCCGATCACTGAGGTCAAGCGGTTGCAAAAGGTCAGAGATCGCCGCAGCCAAGGGAAACAACGGCGGCGGTGTTGTCACGTTAAGTTGGCGAGGCCGATAATGGCTTGAGGTTGCTGGATTTTCAGGCGAGGCAGGCCGCAATTTCCCATGCATCGAAAGCTTCGAGCCGATGATAGCGAATTGTTTGTGCGGCGCGGCGGCGGGATGGAACTGAAAAGCAATTGCGGGTAGCGGAGTGCATGGAGACGAACCGTTGCAACGCTCCTGGCGATCGGTGGCCTTGCATGGTTCGTTCCCGTTTTCGAAACGGTAGATGGCTGTTCTCGGCCCGATTGTTGAGGCCCTTGTGCGACCAATGGTCGAGGCCGGGTGCCACTTCCTCCTTTGCCGCGCCATATGAGCGAAGCCTATCGGCAATTATCCGTTTGGGAGCAAAGCCATATCGCTTCATCAACGAGACCAGCAGGCGCTTGGCCGCCCTTTTGTCGCGGTGCTTCTGCAAGATTTCTTCGAGAACGGTGCCATGCTGATCAACCGCGCGCCAGAGCCAGAACTTGGTTCCAGCGCATTTCACCACGACTTCATCCAGATACCAAATATCGCCGGGGCGCGACCGTCGCCGCCTCAGATTGCGAGCGATCTGGGGTCCGAACTTGGCTATCCAACGACGGACCGTCTCATAGGAAACGGCGATCCCACCGCTCCAGCAGCATTTCCTCGACTTCACGCAGGCTCAGGTTAAAACGTAGGTAAAGCCAAACTGCGTGAGCAACGATCTGCCGTGGAAAGCGGTGACGCTTGAAGCTGATATCTGCTGTCTGCATTGCCGAAATTTACGCCCAACCCTACACGCAGGCAACCGCGAGCCGGTTAACGTGACAACACCAGCCTGATGCACTTTGAGCTGCAAGCACGCCGATGAAGTCGTCGCCGGCCGCATGGGTGAATGTGGGAATGATATGAGCGCGATCTTCCACAGCTCGATTGCAGAGATTCAAAGGCGTGGAACGTCGACGAGAAAAATTTGATGTGGCGATAACCGAGCATCGTACCGACCTGAAGATAAAAACACCTGCGCAGGTGAGGCCAACTCAGAAATCCCTGAACGTCGGCCTCCGCGACCGGAAACCTTGCACCTGTTCTAGACGGGGTGGAACCTGTGACACGCAGCTCGAGCGGAAATTTTACGCAAATTTCAATGGGCTCCCATGGTCAGCCTTGAAATCCTGATCCGTCCTGTCGCGATAGCTGCACCAAAGCGTCGATCAGCACCCTGAGCTTCGGCTTCATGTATCGCGACTGCGGCCAGACCGCATGGATCGGCATTTCGGCTCCGGCGCAGTGCTCAAGGACGGGGACCAGCGTGCCGTTCTTGAGGTGCTCGCCGACGAGCCATGTTGGAAGTTGCGATAATCCGCAGCCCGCCAGAACGGCGTCGACCATCGCCTGCCCGTCGCTGAACTCGTGTCGGCCTCTGACTTCCTGCGGGAACGTTACGCCATCCGGAGACTTCAGTAACCAGGCCATGCGTTGATCCCGGCGCATCCCGCCGATGCAGTCTCTTTGAAGTAGCTCCGACGCCTCGAGGGGAATGCCGTTCTGCGCGAGGTAGCTTGGCGCGGCGCAGATCACCAAGCGCTGAGATCCAAGGCGACGTGCCGCCAGCCCGTTGTCATCTCGTAACTCGCCGATCCTGACCGCGACGTCGGTTCCCTCGGCAAAGATGTCCACCAGCCGTTCCGAGAAGGTGACGGACAGATTCAGCCTCGGATGGAGCCGTGAAAGATCGAGCAACGCCGGCAGGACATGTTGCCTGCCGAATGCGCCCGGAAGGTCGATACGCACACGGCCGACAGGAACAGTGCGGCCGACGGCGATCGTGCCCTCTACGCTTTCGAGCTCGTCGAGAACGTTCACGCAGGCCGCGAGATACGCCTCGCCTTCGTTCGTCAGTGTCAGGCTTCGCGTCGTCCGGTGCAGGAGCTTCGTTCCAAGTCGTGCCTCGAGGCGAGAGACGCTCTTCCCAACCGCAGACGCCGTGATTCCAAGGGCTAGAGCGGCCGCCGAAAAACTTCCCGCCCGTACGGTCTCGGCAAATTCCGCCAGACCGTCAAATTTGTTTCCGATGCTCATTCCGGAATTATACGATCAAATGAATGGAATGTGAAGTGAATTATACTGACTACGAGATCGGACTATATCTGTCTGCGACACCAAGGAGTTTCGTCATGACAGTGAACTGGAAGCCGGAGACCGAAGTCGGCGTGACCGTTGCATCGCCGATCCAACATCCGGGCAACCGTCGCCTCTTTGCCAGGAACCGCCTGACCGTCGGTCTGATCATGCCGCTGGAAACGCATCCCGACACCCCTGCCCCAACCATGCACAACCATATCCAGATGGCGCAGAAGGCGGACGAGTACGGGATTGGCGCGCTGTGGATGCGCGACGTACCGTTCTACGATCCGGCCTACGGCGACACTGGCCAAATCTTCGAACCGCTGATCTATATAGCGACGCTCGCAGCTGCCACGAAGTCGATCGCGCTGGGTACCGCGGGGATCGTCCTACCACTGCGAGAACCCAAGATCCTGGCAAAGCAGGTAACCTCACTCGACCATCTGTCAGGCGGCCGCATGCTGCTTGGCCTGTCTTCCGGCGATCGCCCTGCAGAATACCCGCTTTTCGGTATCGATTTCGCCAGCCGGGGTGAGCGCTTTCGGGACGCCTACGAAGTCTATCGGGCCATTACCGATGAAGATTTCCCGGCCTTCCGGTCCGAACGATTTGGCATGTCGTATGGTCACGCCGATCTGCTTCCGAAGCCACCCTTCGACCGGACACCCTCGATCGCCATCGGTCGCGCGCAGCAGTCTATCGAATGGATCGCCGAATATATGAACGGCTTCATCGCACCTGCGCCCGCGGTCGAGAACCTGTCCATCTTCGCAGGAGAATGGGCGAACCTCGTGCAGTCCGTCGTTGGGGAGCAGACCTTCAAGCCAATTGGCATGGCGGGTTATCTCGATCTCGTCGATGACCGGCACCACCCTTTCGAGCGAATGCGGGCAGGTTTCCGAACGGGATCCGTCGCGCTCGCCGAATTCCTGGAAATGGCGCGGGCTGCGGGCGTGAATCACGCCGCGCTCAATCCGAAGGTCAGCCGCAGGCCCTACGACGAACTGATGGCAGACCTCGCCGAAAATGTCCTGCCGCATTTCCCTTCCATCGTCCCGAATTCGAAAGAAACATCATGACCTCCCTGTTCGAACCCTATGATCTCGCCGGACTTCGCCTGTCGAACCGGATCCTGATGGCGCCGATGACCCGCGCACGTGCAATGAATGACACTCCCGATGAACTGACCGCTCTCTATTACAGTCAGCGTGCGGGGGCAGGTCTGATCGTTAGTGAAGGCGCGCCAATCTCGGTCGAAGGGCGCGGATACCTGTTCAATCCCGGCCTCCACACGCGTGAGCAGGCCGAAGGTTGGCGGAAGGTCACCGACGCCGTTCATGCCGCCGGCGGCCGGATCTTCGCGCAGCTCTGGCATGTGGGCCGGGTGTCGCATACCTCGCTGCAGAAAGACGGCGCCGCGCCCGCTTCCTCGACATCTGCTCGGGCCGAAAACAGCAACGCCTATACCTATGATGCGAACGGCAACCCCGCCAACGTGCCCGCCAGCACACCGAGAGCACTTGAGACTGCTGAGGTGGCGCGGGTCACCCAGGATTTCGTCAGGGGGGCGCGGATGGCAATCGACGCCGGGTTCGACGGCGTCGAGCTGCACGGCGCGAATGGCTATCTGTTCGATCAGTTTATCAATGGCGCAGTTAACGATCGCACCGACAAGTATGGCGGGTCGATCGGCAACCGGCTGCGGTTCCTGCTGGAGACACTGGACGCGGTGTCAGACGCGGTCGGTGGAAACCGTGTTGGTGTCCGCATCTCGCCGTTCGGCCGCCTCTACGATATGCGGCCATTCGATGACGAGGCCGAAACCTGGCTGCAGCTTGCCGAGGAGCTTAACTTCCGCAAGCTCGCCTATGTGCATCTGAGCGATCAGCTCACCATGGGATTGCCGGGAAGCCCGGAAGGATTTGCGGCCTCTTTCTGCAGCGGCTTCCGCGGCACATTGATCGCGGCCGGCGGCTTCGACCGCGAAAAGGGCGAAAAAGCCATCGCAGAAGGCCACCTGTCTCTAATCGCGATCGGGAAAGATTTTATATCCAACCCAGACCTGATCGAGCGGATGAAGAACGGCTGGCCCTTGGCCGAACCCGATCGCGCCACCTTCTACGGCCAGTGGGGCGAGAAGGGCTACACAGACTATCCGACCTACCAGCCGGGCAACTTCGCTCAGCGATCCTAGAACTTCGACCTCCGTCGAGCTCTCCAATCTTACCATTCGGAAAATTTACCATGACCGACGACCGCATCCAGAAACTCCTCGACATCGAGGAGATCCGCAATCTCCGTACGCTTTACAGCCACTATCTCGACAGCGCCAATGTCGATGGCCTCGAAAACGTCTTCACGCAGGACGCCGTCGTCGAGGTGACGGTCGGCAGCATGCGCGGGTTGGACGAAATCCGCAAAGGCCTTGGCGGCGCCGTGACCCTGTTCGACCGGGGCAAGCGCGGCAACTACCCGTTCTTGCACGCGGTCACCAACCACTGGATCAAGATTACCGGACCGGATGTTGCCGAAGGTCGTTGCTACCTCATCGATTTTGAGACCGCCTCCAAGCCCGATCCCAATCCGCTTCTGCTCCTTGGACTTTATTCCGACCAGTACCGCCGCGTCGACGGCCAATGGCGGATTAGCCGCTCGCGGCTCGAAACCGTCTGGCCGGAGCGTGGCGAGACTGTCTCCAGCTTCGACCCCGCCAACGCCATGACCTTCCCGGCATAACAATAACTGCAGGATCAATTCCCATGACCGCACCAGCCCTCGCGGACCAGTCCGCTTCCAAATACGCGCTCGCCCACAAGGCGGGGATCGTGACGATCGAGCGCATGGTGGCGGCCTTGCGGCACAACGGTGCGGTCAGCATGGGCATGCTCGCCGACAGCGCGGTGATTGCGACGACCAGCCACTCCGGCCTGTTGTCCGGACCCGAAGCTGTCGGCGGCATGTTTGGCCCGTTTTCCGATAGCCAGCAATTCGGGCTCTTTACCAGTAACATCTACCTTGCCGGCAGTCTCACGGCCGCGCGGGCCAGCGGATATCTCACCGGGCATATCGACGCCGGATCTCGCCTGTCCTTCGGGGCGACATTCGTCGTCGACCTTATGCGACAGGATGATAGCGCTGACTGGAAGATAGCATGGGTCAAGGTTCAGCTCACCTGGATCGAAGGGAACAGGTCTTTGCGGCCGGACTGGACTTACCCGGTTCACGAGAAAGTCTGGGAGATCGGCGATCCGCTGCATGTCATCGTCAGCGAACTCGACGCCCCTTGGCACCTTTATCCGGACAATCTTCTGCGGTCGGACGTAACCCGCGACGTCGAGGACACTTACGCCCGATACAGCTGGGGTATCGACCAGGCGGATTTCGGCCTGCTGGTCAGCTCCTATGCCGAAGACGCCGCGGGGACGTTCAGCCCTATGGGACCTCTCAATGGTCGCCATGCCATCGTCGGCGTCCAGAAAGATTTCAGGCGAGCCTGGCCCTGGATGCAGCATTACGGCGAAGTCCTCGGTAGTCGGGTTGACGGAGATATGGCCGCGATGATCGTCGGACGCGTTATTCCCCAAGCCGGAAAGGATGCCGATATATTCGGAGCCTACTACCCGTTGCGCCTCAGGCGAGACGGCGCGCTCTGGCGGATCGTCTGGTTTGAATACCGGGCCGGGTGGTTTTCGAGCAGTGACATGGACATCGACGAACTTTTGGAACTGACCCTTTCCGGCAAGGGCGACAGGCCCGAGTAGCGGACCGCACCTCGCCACAGCACAATAGACAAGGAAATTATTATGCGACTGAGCATTCTTGATTACTCACCGGTAGACGAAGGTCTTCTTCCGAACGACGCCTTTACCGCAACCGTAAAACTGGCGCAGCATGCGGAAGGAGCGGGCTTCCATCGCTAATGTTCGACGTCGCAAAGAAAACGGTCAAACCGAGCCGATATACGCTCGGCTTGAAACTCGCTCCGGCTATCCTTGTCATGTGCAAGCAGACGAACGACAAGGGGCTGACCACCGCCTTTCAAAAGCACTACATGAAAGCCTGACCAGTCATATCACTGACCAATTTTTAGATATAAAAATTGGTCAGTATGAGTATATTGATTGCCACTGACCAAAGTTTGTATACAATCTTCGGTCAGAAGGTAGGACAGCTATGCCGGATCCCACATCGGACACTCTCGAACGTATTCACCAACGGATTGCCGGCGCGGCACCTTCGGGCGTTTGGTCGCGTGCCGACTTCCTCGATATCGCGACACCGAACGCCGTCGAAAAGGCGTTGCAGAGGCTAACCATCCGCGGCGACATCCGCCGGCCTCATCGCGGCCTATACGACAAGCCGGGTATCAGCCAGCTGACCGGCAAGATGGTGTTTCCGCCACGTGCTTCATTCATCGATGCGATTGCACGGCGCGACAAACTTCGTGTGTGCGTCGACGGCATGACGGCTGCCAATGATCTTGGCCTGACGACGGCCGTTCCGGCCCGGTCCACTATCTATGCGGATACCTATCCCCGAACCATCGAGATCGAGGCCAATGCCGGTGATCCGCAGGCCAAAAAACCGGTCATCTATATCTTGGACTTCAAGCGCATTTCGGCAAAGACCGCGTTTTGGGCGGGCCGGCCGGCGATGCGGGTGATCCAGGCACTCCATTGGTTTCGCGATGAGCGATCCAATCTGGAGGCCGTTGTCGGTGGTATCGTCCGTTACCTCAAACGAAGCCCGCACAGGCAACCGATCGTCGAGGATCTGCGCGAAAACATCCACGCCATCCCTGGCTGGATGTACCAGGCGATAGAAACGATAACACGCGACCCGCGTACTCCGGTGGATGAAGACACTCCAACAGGCCAGGATGGGAAGGCTGAACATGCGCCAGAGCTTCGTTGATGTCCTTCGCTCAAGCGCTGACGAGCGCAGAGCATTGTTTTCCGCCGCGGCGTCCGATCTGGAGACGCGGGCCGAGAATATCGAGAAGGATCTCTACGTCTGCTGGGTGCTCGACTTCCTGTTCAACCGACGGAAGGACGATTCAATCGGCCTCTATTTTAAGGGCGGTACCAGCCTCAGCAAGGCCTACAGCCTGATCCAGCGTTTTTCCGAGGACATCGACATCGGCATCTACAAGGGGGACCTGAAAGTTCCGCTTGAGGCCGATATCGCCGCTCTCCCCTCTGTCAATCAACAACAGAAGGCTCTGGCCGAGCAGGTGGACGAGGCAGCACGGCATTATATCTCCGGGCCACTCAAGCGTTTGCTTGAGGAGGAAATCGCCGTGGTCGAAGAAGAGATCGGACAAACGGGACATTTTTCGCTCGGCTTCGGGTACGATCCCTACCGGAAGAAGGAAGCGCTCGACATTTTGGTGCTGGGATACAGAAGCGTCTTTGATACCAGCGGCGGCTACGTCGAGGCGGCGGTGCGCATCGAAGGCGGCGCACGCCCGGATCCGGTGCCAGCCGAAACGCGAGAAATCGTCCCCTACATAGCATCCGAAATGCCGGCCAGTTCGGATCTCACGATCTCCAATGTGATAACCGTCAAGCCCGAGCGGACGTTCTGGGAAAAGGTCCTCATCCTTCATGCCATGACGGAAATGACCGAGAAACGAAACGCGGACCAGAATGCGGAAAGAAAGGTCCCCGACCTCAATCGATACTCGCGCCACTATTACGATGTTCATCAGATCTGGACGCATCCAGACTACGGAAAGGCGACGGCATCCATGCTCGATCTTGCCGAAGCGTGCCGGCAGCACAAGGAACTGATGTTCCGTGCACCGGACCATCGCTATGATCGGGCAGTACCCGGCAGTTTCCGGCTGTTGCCGACCGCCGATATGCGCAAGAAACTGGCGACCGACTACGACAGAATGTCGGCGATGATCTTTGCGACACCGCCTGATTTCGAGGCTGTCATGAAAAGCATCGAGGATCTGGAGCGTTTCCTCAACAAGGATCCGGTCGCCGGTTGACTACGTCGATCTTGGAAATTGCAGAGACCCTGCTCGCCTCGGTCTACCGTTCAGACGGCCGGTGCGGCTCAAGATCACCTTTCGTCGCTCAACAGCGAAAAAAGGGCAAGGACAGCAGCTCGATCCCGGGTTCTCATCAGCCAGTCCCCAAGACGAAAAAGCCTGCCGCGGGAGGAGGTGCGGCAGGCTTTCGAAAAGAACCGAACAACGGCTGGGAGGAGGAGTGCCGCAGTTCTGACAGACGCCCCTTGGGAGGAGGAGTGGGCCGTCTGAAATCGAAGCTCTGCGGGAGGAGATGCATTGCTTCGATGAGAACCAAAATACCAATTTTCGCTGCACACGAAATAGACTTTGCTGCAGTGCAGCTATGCGCAGAATGCAGAGCCTGATTTCGAGGGAGGACAATGGTGGCGTATATGCGCGACCGATGTGATCCAGAACCAATCCAGCGAACACGGCAATGATCCACATTGCAGTGAAGCCGTTGGTTTCGGCGGACTGCGCGGCCGCCCAAAGAGTACGCGCCGCCGTGGGCATCGTCGCAGGTCAACCGCATTAAACATTCGACGGCTTCGTATTTAAAAGATCGGCATATCTTCGGTCGCGATACCACCATTCAATCGCTGGCAACTCTGACTGCAGTGAATCGAACAACTCCCAACCCATCTCATAGAAAGCGTTATATTCTTGTTCATCTTCGAACCCGATGCGCGTGGGATCAGCTAAATCGAGAGTTTTATCGAAGGCTGCCTCCCATGCGTGCAGCCACTCTCTCAATGGTTCAGAAATCTGTAAAGTGTCAGGATTTACATTCTTGGGATCTATCATATCCCAAAGGCACCAGCACTGGTAATCTGGCATCAACTTTATTTTACGGTCTGGATTTTGCATAATCTCACCTACGGCCCGGAAGTGGGGTTTGCGCCAACAATAAAGCCGTTGTCTCCAACTGTTATTGCCGTGTATTGGGTTTCGCCTTTGTAGTAATATTTGTAGATTGGGCGTCCAGTTCCTGTGCCCTGATAGTCGACAATTTTTCCATCCCTCAAGACAGTGAACAGGGCATCTGGAATATCGGCTTCGGCAATCCCTTTATTCGCAAAATCCGTCCCGTGATCCGCAATAATGTGGTTCAAGCCAGCTGGGCGCGGTCCAGTAACAGTTCCAGTCTCAAGCCAAACTATTTTACCATCCGGCAATCTGCGGATATCGACTACGTTCTCAGGAGTAATCTTCTTGCCGCCTGCCATCAGTTCATCGATGAGCTGTGTTTTATTTGTGGCTGGTGTTGGTGCTCCAACGTTTTCCCCCACGACGTTTGCTGCGCTCGATCCGAATAGCTTCAGTCGAGTTGCCAAGGTAAGTATCTGCGCCAGAGCCATAGGATCGCCATCGCTGGCTTTCTTAATGACGTCTGGCAGTCCCAGAATCATGAATGGGTCGCTGACGAGGAAGGAAACAGTCTTGATTAGCTCATCTTGCTTTTCAGGACTGAGGTTGTTGAACCCACCTGGAGCAAGGATCTGCACGATTTGTGCGAGGCCGCCGGACTTGTCCAGACGCGCGAAGTTGGCGGCCTGATCGCTTGCCGAAGACCAAGCCGAAGCAGTTCCTGCATAGCTTGAAAGGGCGGCAGCGACATCGGCAAGAACCGCTCCACAGCCGGCGCCAGAATACCCGCTATTTCGGCAAACGACGTACTCGTCCTGTTGCTGTTCATCCTTCGCCTCAAGCCGAGCTTTTTCCTAGCAGGCTGCTTGGTCCCCCTTGGCGCACGCAGATTTGGCTTCATTCAGAGCGTCATTGTCTGCGTGATTGAGATAGTTGAAGTTGATGTTGTCCAGCGCTGTTGCTGCGCCTGTCTGCCCCCCAGCGGCGACACCTACGATGGCGGCCACCCACTGGGTAATCACGTTCTTCTGCTCGTCGTTAAGGTTAGGGTTGGCCTTGAGCACGTCCTGCAAGACGCCATTGGCAATTTCGCTGACAGCGCCAGCAAGAGCGCCCGCACCGATGTTGCCGCCGGCGAGCTTTGACACGAGCGCGCCCACGGCCGCATGCAAGGCAACCTTCTCCGCGCTGCCTTCATCAAAGCCCAGCTTGGAAGAGATATCGCCGACGGCGATGTTTAGGAGCGCCGAGAGGGCTGCAGCACTTTCCTGCTTGGCTCTGAGCTGATCAATATCGAAAGGATCGACCGTGGTGTTGGCCTTGGAGAGGTCCGTGTTGAGGGCCGCAAGGTCCTGGGACTGGTTGTTGAGCGTCAGTTGGCCAGGAGAGAGCGTGGCGCGCGCAACCCCGCGATCATCCTCTTACGCTGGCTGACCAACGACGGGAACTGGGAGGCCGCTCGGCGACAGCGCTACACCGTAGCTCGAAGTGGAGGCCTCGGATCGGTTCTCGATGTTTGACCAGGTGAGCGAGTTCGCCTTGAGCTCATTGGTTGCCGGATCGGCCGTCGATGCGATAACGCCACCGATCAGGGCGACATTGTCGCCGACCGTGACATGATACCCGCCGGAGCCGGCGATGATGCCGCTCTGTTCGGAGACGTTGGCGTACTCACCGTCTGCTCGCCCATTTTGGGCACCACCGGAAAGGCCTCGATCGGGCGAGAACGCGATGCCGCCCCCAACGTTCTTCTCTCCATAAGTAGCAGTGTCCTGCTGGATGATGATATTCAGATCGCCACCGGCCACGGTCGTCACCCGGTTGCCTGAGATCACCGCGCCGGCGAGGGTCGTGTCACCGCCCGAAGCGGTCGTGACGTTGCCGCTGCCAACGACGTGACTGTTGATCTGGGTGACGCCGTTTGCCTGTTCCGTGCCTTTGCCATAGCTGGCGTTGCCGGTAAGGCCACCACTGGCGAGATCCACGCCGATAGCGTCACTTGTCGATTGGCTGCTCGCTGAGGAACTGTTCGTAGCCTCTGCGCTTCTCAGATCGATGTTGCCGGCGGCGGACAAAAGCACGTTTCCGTCTTGCGGAAATTCTGCCGAGCCCGCTGCGATCTGCACGCCACGACCGGTTATGTCGCCCGATTGCGCGGCAACGGTAACCGAACGACCAGCCTCGGAACTGCGCCGGGATGATATCCAGCCGCTCTGACATGTCCTCGCCGATGCAATGCAGGCCGCCGCCACAGTTACAGATCAGGCTCTCCGGCTCGATGATCTCTTCGACACGAGGAAGATGGGCGGGAAGAGAGCCCCGATTGGCGGCGCGTGGTTTGGCCTGCGGCTTACCCGGAGCGCTGTCGGCCTCGTCTTCGGCATGGATCGCCGCAATGGCCGTCTCCAAGTCTTCCAGGGCAAGATCGAATTGCTCAGGATCGACCTTCTCGGATTTGCGGCCGAAGGCTGCCTGTTTGAAAGCGGCGACCAGTTTCTCAAGCCACTCGATCCGATCATCCTTGCGGACTTCACGAAGCTGCGACGCGATCAGCATCGCCTTCAGGGCAGCAATATCGTCTGGAAGATCGACCGCATCCAACATGCAGAAAGTCTATCAAATTGGGCGTCGTCTCGCTGTCGGAATTTACGAACCGAGTCATCGTGACGCACCTACTCGATTGCTGTTGGCGCTCGCGCCTCTACGGACCGGACCCGACGCCAATCGAGCCCCGCAAATAGCGCCTCGAACTGGGCATGGCCCAAGGTCATCAGACCGTCCCGGATATCTGGCCAGGTGAACGTGTGCTCCTCCAGCCGCTTGTACCTTATCCCGGAATGCAGCCACGACCCGCGCAGATCAGCAGCTAGTGCTGGTTACGCATCAGTTTCATCCTCTTTTCGGACGGCAGCTGCGCTGCGTTGGCAAGCGAAGTAACTTGCAAGGCGACCGGCTGCTGCTGCAGACCGACGATGGCGCCATATGGCCGCTTCCCCCTCAATGGACTGATCTTGTGAGCATCGATCCAGAAGTTGTCGTGAGCAACGGGCGCGCGCTCTTGCTCGTTTCGAACTTGATGGATCTAGCCAGCACGGTGGAACACCTTTGCGGCAGGTTGGCAACGCGGCCGCGCACGGAGTGTAAGGATAATTATGCCGCAAATGTAAAGGGGATTATGCCGCATGAGGATCGAGAATGAGCAATTATCGCTGTTTTATCGGCTTAAATACGACCTTCATGTGTGATCTCATCCTTGATATAACCGAGATATGCGGTATAATTTCAATTACATTATTACGCGATCTCATATCCGGAGCCTGCAATGCCCGCGAAGTACGGCGGCAAGCGATCAAAGATGGACGCCCTCATCGACGAGGGCACCTTCAATCCAAATTCCGAGAAGGTGCGCGACCCAAAGTTTCGCGGCAGCGAGTTCTTCGATCCGCACGACGCGGTCCAGGTCAAGTACGAGATGCTGCGACGCGTCGCCGTCGACAACGTTTCGGTAACAGACGCTTCCGACGAGTATGGGGTTTCCAGACCGACCTACTACCAGGCCAGGTCAAACTTCGACGCGACGGGGATTGCCGGACTGGTGCCGGCAAAGCCGGGACCCCGTGGACCCCACAAGGTCGACGAGGAAGTCCTGGCATTTCTGCAGGCGAGACTTGTCCCGGGCGAACCCGTTCATGCCCGCGATCTCGCCAAGCTGGTCCGCAACGAACTCGATATCGCACTACATCCCCGGACGATCGAGCGGGTGTTAAAAAAAACGATCCGCTAGACGTTACCGTGGGACCGGCATGTTCATTGCCCGACCTCGCGGACCAGTACGAGGTGCTGCGCAGCTCAGCTCTCGGTGAAGTTCTGCCGCTCAAAGCTCGTAGCGGGCTCATGCTTTTTCTGCGCCGCGGCATGTGGGGATGGGCCCGCACACTGACTGCAGCGGCAAGCCCTGACCAGAAGCAGTTTTACCCATCATCGGCCACCCGACCGGCGCACGGAGAACTCAGCGCCGTCGTTCATGTCCTGGCGACCATTGCCATGAGCATCCATCAACGGAGAGCACCATGAATGTACACCTCAAAGTCCAGCCCCATCACCGTGAACGCAGCGCATACCTCTACGTCCGCCAGTCTTCGATGCGGCAAGTCGTCGACAATACCGAGAGCGCCATGCGGCAATATGCGCTTCGCGGGCGCGCTATCGCCCTTGGTTGGCGCGAGGAGCAGATTATCGTCATCGATAACGATCAGGGTGAATCCGGCGCATCGGCGGTCTGGCGCGAAGGATTTCAGCGGCTGGTCAGCGATGTCGGCATGGGGCATGCCGGGATCGTCATGGGCCTGGAGGTCTCCCGTCTGGCGCGCAACAATGCCGACTGGCAGCGTCTGCTCGAGATCTGCGCCCTTGCTGACACCCTGATCCTCGACGAGGACGGTGTCTATGACCCGGCAAGTTTCAACGACCGACTCCTGCTCGGCCTGAAGGGAACAATGAGTGAGGCCGAACTCCATGTGATCAAGGCACGGCTGCGCGGCGGCATCCTCAATAAGGCCCGCCGTGGCGAGTTTCGTTGCCCGCTGCCAACTGGCATGGTCTACGATCATTCCGGCAATGTGACGCTTGATCCAGACATCCAGGTCAGAGAGACGATCGCTCATTTCTTCGAGACGTTCTCTCGCGTCGGATCCGCCTCCCAGACCGTCAAGACCTTTCGTCAGGAAGGCATTCTCTTTCCCTCCCGCTTGCACGACAGCCAGACGGTTTTCCGGCCACTGACGCCGTCGACGGCGATGCGCGTGCTGCACAATCCACGTTACGCCGGAGCTTATGCCTATGGCCGCCGTCGCTATCGGCGAACCATCGATGGCAAAAAGCTCGTGCGCAAACAAGGTAGTGACGACTGGACGGCATGTATTCCAGATGCCCATCCCGGCTACATCAGTTGGGAGCAGCATCAGGAGAACCTGAGGGTTTTGAAGTCGAACATCTGTCATAAATGGAACGCGGCGGTCGCATCACCTCCGCGCGAAGGCCCGGCGCTGCTGCAGGGGCGAGCCGTGTGCGGGCAATGCGGCAGACATTTTCACATGCGCTATGCTGCGCGGCGTGGCCGGCAGGAAGCCTGGTACGTTTGTGATCGCGCCCGTACCAATCGCGGTGAACCCCTATGCCAGGCAATCGCGGCACCTCCCGTCGACGAAGCCATCGGCATACTGATCGCCGAGCAAATGACGCCGGCGGCCGTCGAACTGGCAATCGAAGTCCGCAAGGAGATCGAAGCGCGACATGAAGAAGCCGACCGGCTACGCTGTCGCGCGATCGAGCGGGCCCAAACGGAAGCCGATCTCGCCCAGCGCCGTTTCATGCTCGTCGACCCCAATAACCGTCTTGTCGCCGACACGCTCGAAGGCGAATGGAACGGAAAGCTTCGCATCTTGGCTAACGCCCGCGAAGAGCGCGAGCGCGGCCGGGAGCACGATCAATTCATCCTCGATAAGGCCGTACATGAGCGGTTGATCGCAATGACGGCGGACTTCAAACAGCTCTGGACCAACCCTGAGACCCCCAACCGCGAACGAAAGCGGCTGCTTGCCCACATCATTGAGGACGTCACCCTCCTCAAACTACCCAAGAGAGGCACCACCAAGGCTCATATTCGCTTCAAGGGCGGCAAAACCGAGACGCTCGTCACCATGAGCCCAAGATCTCCCAGCCAGCAGGTCAAGACGAACCCCGACATCATAGTGTTGATCGATAAACTCCTCGATGATCATATCTTTTCTGAGATCGCAGAGATTCTCAACAATCAGGGATACCGTCCCGGCTCGGTAACGCGCCGCGACCAGCGCAACGCCCGCTTCACAACCAAACGCGTCACCTATCTCGTTCGCGAGTACAAACTGAGATCACGCTATGACCGGCTCCGGGATCGTGGGATGTTAACAAAAAAGGAGGCGGCTGCACACCTCAATATCCATGAGCACACCCTCGCCAGATGGGCTGAACATGGCCTCGTCACCAGCCATGCCTACAACGGACACTATTACCTGTACGAGCTTCCGAAGACAGATCTACCGCAAAAGCAATGCAGTCGATGGAACCAACTCGTTAATCGCGTCGCCGCGCTTAACCAGTGCGAAAGCCAAGCCAAAACCTTCAACTGAAGCCAGAAGAGTGATGCAGTATGAATTCAAATCGTTGTAGGCCATCACCAGACCACTGCCATCCCAGTAGATCAGCTTCAGGCGATCCGCCTTGCGTGACCGGAATACGAAGACCGTCCCCGTGAACGGGTCCTTGTGCAGTTCGTTCTTAACCAGCGCTGCCAACCCGTCGTGACCCTTGCGGAAATCGACAGGCTTGGTCGCCACCATGATCCGAACCCGGTTCGAGGGAAACATCATGCCGGAACCGCGCATGCCCGCGCGACAGCGGCGATCCGGGAGGCGGACGCGCCTTCTTCCAGACGGATGGTGACAGCGCCGGCGATGATCTCGGGACGACTGGCTTTCTTGATGGGCGGCTCCGCAACTGGTGGATCGACGATCACCGCTGCAAACTCCACCGCATCGTCGGGTGCCGGTAGAACCAGCTTGCTCTGCCGTGCCATCGTCCGCCAAGTGGATAGGTGGTTCGGCTTCAGGCCATGTCGCTCTGCAACTTCATTCACCAACGCTCCGGGCCGGAGGCTCTCCGAAACGATCTGCGCCTTCACCTCGTCCGGCCAATGCCGCTGCGGCTCACGCCCAGACTTCCTGGTCGTGAGAAACTCCAATGTACTCTCCATGGAGAAACTCCCGTTGCTCGTCCATGGATAGGCGATCACAGATCAGGGCGATCAAGACAACGTGCGAGTGGAACACCGGTTACGCAGGACGGCGGCAGGCTGGATGTCATCGGCTTCGCGCTGTCGGCGCTGGGCCTTACGCTTTTGCTGGCCGGGCTGGAAAGCTTCGTTCATGGTACAGTTTCAACAGAAGGCGTCATCGTCCTGCTCGCTGCCGGACTTATCCTGTCGGACTGGGCCGTCCGCCACTTCTACAAGACCGAGAATCCGCTTCTCGACTCTCGGCTTTTTCCATCCCAACATTTGCATTCTCGACCTTATCGGCGGGAACGGCTCCCGGCTTCCAATCAACGCCACGCCGTTTTTCATCCCGCTGCTTTTCCAGGTCGGCTTCGGGATCGATGCGATTGCGACGGGAACCTATATCCTGGTTTATTTTGCCGGAAACCTGGCAATGAAAACGGTCACAACGCCGCTTCTGCGCCGGTTCGGATTTCCGACGATCCTAGTCGTAAACGGGGTGATCGCTTCAGCATCCATAGCAGCCTGCGCCGTCCTGTCTCCGACAACACCACAACCGGCAATCTATGCCCTGCTGTTCCTTGCGGGGCTTTCCCGGTCGATGCAGTTCACAGCGCTGAATACGGTAGGCTTTGCCGACATCAGCCCGGCGGCGCAACGCAGTTCTGCATCGACGCTGTCGAGCATGCTGCAGCAGCTCTCCATGGTGCTCGGCGTCGCCGTCGCCGCGGCAGTCCTTAGTGTATTCCAAACCTTGCGCCGCGGCATCTCAGTGTCGCTGGTCGATTTCCGATGGGCCTTCATCGCGATCGGTGCGATTGGGATGCTGGCATCGCTGAGGTTTCGCGGCTTGGAAAAAGATGCGGGATCAGAGGTTTCGAGACATTCGAGGAGGACTGCAACAAAACTCGAGATCGACCGCCTTGAAGGGTACGAACCCGCAACCCCAATTCTCTTCCGAAAATATGTATAAAAAACAATGGCATCAGAATGTGATATCGATCAAGTCGCTTCATTATCTATCCGCTTCCGCGCTCCGAGCATCACTTAATCGCAATACTTAGCGCGCCTAAAAACTCTCGCATGATGTCATTGACGTCACGCTGGCGCAAAATCCGGGCTTCTCTGATTTCCGTGTCGTCTGCAGCGCCTTCAATTTCGAACTGCGCCACGGCAACATTGCCTTCGCGCAGGTAGCCTTCGTTTGGCTCCGGATCACAAAATCGGGTGAGCAATAGCGTCAGGGCACGTTCGATGACCTCCCGATCGTTGCCTTTCAGAGCCTCTTGGAATTTGGCGATTGCACCGGCGAGCCCGCTTTCTCCGTGTTCGAGGCAGTAGACGAGATCGTGCGCGTCTTTGCGCTCACGCCGGTGATCAAAGGCAAACGCCTTGAGGCATGTGAATGCCACGATATCGGCGTAGGGGATGGATTCTGTCGAGCGGCCTTTTTCACCCAACAGATCAGCGGTGACTTCCATCCGATCGTGATGCCCGAACACGAGCGACGCGTGAGGAATATTCACCGCAGAAACATTTCCTTCCGTCGGCAGTTCCTGCAATGCGCCACCCCGGAGCTTCGGATCGTCTGCCAAGAACTCCAGGATGACGAGAATACCGTGCTCGGTTAGGGTCTGCCAACGCCAGTTGACCTTATTGCCCTTGTCATTTTGCGCACGCTCGAAACCCATTTTTTTGAGGTTCTGTTCGAGCGTCCGGTATGCCTCTGTGTCGGCGAGGATCGACAGATCGACGACGACATCGATATCGCCGGTTCCTGCATGAGGCGGGACGTCAGGCGGCCGTTTGGTGACGATGTAGCGCGGTGCCAGCCCACCGACCAGAAAGACGGAATCACGCCAGGGGCCGAGGCCGCTGAAGAGCGTAACCAGGACGCGCTCGCAGTCGCGGGTAACATCGGCACTGTATTCGGTGAGTATCTGGGGCTTTGTCATTCGGTTACCGCGAGCTTTGTCAGCCGAAGATGTTCGGCCAGTTCCTTTGAGCGACCACTGCCAAGCTGCAGGAGGTCGAGATAGGTTTGAAGTGGATCTGTGACCCACACATGGCCGACCCGTTGGCGAAACAGAAAGTCGTGGCGTGGATCAGAGTCTATCACTCCCAGATTCCAGCCCTCTTTGACAGCCTTTGCTCCCAGTTTTCGGAGAAGGCTTTCGCCGCCGTGATCGATGCGGCAATGGATCTGTGATATTTTCGAGAGGTGCGGTGCATGGATCTGGCCGGCCATGAGCCCGGAGATTTCGTAGCGAACTCCCGTCTCATCGCAGATGCGGTCAATCTCATGGATTGCCTCATCGATATTGGCCATCCGCATATAGTACGAGCGGAGCGGCTTCGGCTTGATCGAAGCGGCATAGGAAGACCACTCGTCAAGCAGCGCGCGGGGATTGGAGAGCATCCTTTCCTTCGATGGACCGGCCCCCTTGGAGTTCACCCATTCGCGGCGCTCTAGTTCGATAAGAACCTGGGATGCAGTTGTCGGAGATACGGATGCCCGCTCGGCCAGTTCATGGACACCGAACCATTGGTCCTTAAATGTCCAAACGGCATGGAGGGCCTGCGCGCGACTTCCAACGAACAGATTGTTGAGCGATCGAGCCTGCTGCTTCGAGGCTGGCTTTTCGACGAGAACAAAGAGATTGTCGGCCGAAAGATACAGACTGCCGCTACGATCGAAATAACCGATTTTCTCCTCGCGCAGAAGCGCACGGGCACCAGGGGAAATGGTATCGGCCATTAATAGCGGGAGTACTCTGGCATTGCCCGGCGGCATCGCTGCAATGTATCTTTTTAGCTGCCAGATTGCTTCCCTGACGTCTCTTGGAAAAGCTGATCTCTTGGCTTCGACAACAAGCTTGAAAGGTGTGTCGGAAAATCGCGCGTCTATAAGGAAATCTGCGTAAGATTTTCCGACCTGCGCCTCAAACATAGGCTCGGACGTGATTTCCCCGCCTGCCTCCGTGAGGCTGGCCGTCAACCGACTCAACATGTCGAAAGCTATGGGCTCTTCCATAGATATTCCCTGCGCAGCAAATATAACCTTTATGCCACATATCCGCGAAAACGTCTATATGTACTGCACAGCAAACGAACGAAAACCGCTGTGCAAGCTCCGGCTTGCGGCAAAAGAGATCGCGCCTTCTCATGGACGAGGTCGAGGTTCATCCGTTGATTGGCAATTGCTCGCGCTATAGCGTTTATTTCGCGCGTGAACATGCCGCAAAGACTGAAGAGCAACTGAGATGGCAACCGGTACGGTTAAATTTTTCAACGATGATAAGGCATTTGGCTTCGTCACGCCGGACAATGGTGGAACGGACGTATTCGTTCACATGTCTGCTTTGCAGCGAGGCGGCTCGCTGAGAGAAGGTGACAAGGTCAGCTTCGAGGTAGGCCAGGACCGCAAGAGCGGGAAGTCGAAGGCCGAGAACGTCAGCGTGCTTTGACGCAGGTGCTGCGTGACCGCCTGACCAAGAAATTCGGGCAGGCTAGTCGCGTCGTAGATTGCAGGCTCAGTGAAAATTCCGGCTTAAGTTCCGTTTCCTCCTGAACGACAGATCCGGATGCTCACAATCAGGACTTCAACACCCAATCGAGCACGTGCTCCAAGAGCGAACCAATGGCCAAGACATCTACCGGTGGGTCAGTTGCACCCAAGACCGTGACCGCGACGATTCACGACCAGAAAATGCAGCGCGGCGAAGGTGGCGAACTGCATCAGATCGCCGAGGGCGATGCGCCTCTGCTGACGACGGCACAGGGCGGCCCCGTTTCCGACGACCAGAACTCGCTGCGGGTTGGTCCACGTGGTCCGCTTCTCGTCGACGACTTCCATTTTCGTGAGAAGATATTCCACTTCGATCACGAGCGCATTCCCGAGCGGGTGGTTCATGCCCGCAGCTATGGCGCGCATGGCTATTTCGAGACCTATGAATCCCTTGCCGCCTACACAAAGGCCGACCTCTTCCAGCGGCCTGGAGAACGCACGGAAGCCTTCGTCCGCTTCGACGGTTGCCGGCAACAAGGGCTCCGCCGACCTTGGCCGTGACGTCCGCGGCTTCGCGGTCAAGCTCTACACCCAGGAGGGAAACTGGGATCTCGTCGGCAACAATATCCCGGTGTTCTTCATCCAGGATGCCATCAACTTTCCGGACCTGATCCACGCCGCAAAGCAGGAGCCGGACCGGGCTTTCCCGCAGGCACAGAGGGCGCATGACAATTTCTGGGACTTCATCAGCCTGACGCCCGAAAGGCAATCAGGTCTCGACATTTATTTCAAGGTGGAAGGAACAATTGTTCTCCCACGCCATTTCGATCTTGTCAGTCGTTGTAACTGGCCTCGCACATGCTGAAGGCGACTGATGAACATCCCCATCATTATCTTGATCGTTGAAGACGAAGCCTTGATTCGTATGGAAATCGCCGACGACCTATCCGAGAAGGGGTTTCACGTACTCGAAGCGCCGAATGCGCACGAGGCGATGCTGCTCTTGGAGAGCCACTCAGACATCGCGTTGCTGTTCACTGATATCGACATGCCGGGGAAAATGAACGGGCTCATGCTTGCGGCAGAAACAAATATTCGATGGCCGGCAGTGAAGATCATCGTGACATCAGGTCTGCACAGCGTGAGATCAGACGAGATTCCCCCAGGGAGTCGGTTCATGGGGAAACCCCATCAGCCGAACGCTGTCTCGGCGGCGATGTTTGACATGGTGGCTTAGCAGCTTTCGCAGACTTGCCGCGGTAGAAGCTGGAGTTTTTCTGCAACGCCCGATCTAAGCCTAAACATGCCGCCGTGACGTCTATAAAGATACATCACGGCTTCGCGTTCAGCTGCCATCCTGACGGTATCGCGTCATTCTCGGTTTTTTGGGGCTATTTTCAAACGCACAAACACTGTCAGTGACTTTTGAGCTGAGCGATTAATACGAAAAATCTCCCCAAAAAATCCAGTGGCGGAAAGCGCGGCTGGGCGACCGCTCCAGAGTACTGTGCGGAAACCAATGCAATGTACGAAACCGTACCCCAAATATTGCAATATTGCTATTTGCTAAATTTGGTAGCTTGATTGCTTCTCCGGTTGGGCAGCGAAAGCAGCGTTCCCGCACTCAACGCCGCTTGTCAACTATCACCCTGCTGTCCAGCTGGACTCATCGTTCGTTGAACGAACGGGCTTGAGTTCGTCCGCCAGGCTTTGAAGGCAGGGATATGGCAACAGGCATCGTGAAGTTTTTTAATGCGGAGAAGGGATTTGGCTTCATCAAACCCGACATTGGCAGCAAGGACATATTTGTTCATGTATCCGCTCTGCAAGCTACCGGCCCCCAGTCGATCAGCGAAGGTCAGAAGGTCTCTTTTGACACGGAACCTGATCGCAATGGCAAAGGACCAAAAGCGATCAATCTTGAGATTGAGTAGATAATCTCCGCAGCTGTTTTAGCCAGAGCTAGATCGATGCCGCAACGCATGGTGAACGTGCGCTGTATATGGAACCGCCTGCCTAATGGATCACATGGGGAAGGCCGACATGGATTGGGCCATCTTATGTCTCATGGGCTCCAAATCCCTGAATCAGTGGATGTCGATGTCGGCAGCCGCATCAAGGTCCGACGCAGGGAATCGCCTGTAAAGAGTGCCTGGCGCGTTTAATGGCGCGCGCGCAACCCTTTCGTCGTGTCCGACCGAAGATGCACGAGCACCTCATCGAGAAAGTGGCTTGTGGAAATGTATTGGGATTCTCGAGCGAAACACTGTGCAGCTTCACACAGGTTCACTATGGTCTGGGAAATGTCATCGTCGTCATAAATTGTCATATCAAAAATCACACCAGTATATTCCGCGGGAACGCCATCAGAGCCCCTGAAACAATGTCCGCGTGCGAACAGATGGTGCATGGATCCATCTTCCTGTATGACGCGATAGCACTCTTGATAGGGTCGCCCATCCGCGATGGCGTCATGCAGTGATTTCGCGACCCTGGCCAAATCGTCATGATGAATGCGCTCCAAAAACTGCTCTATAGGCAGTCCGCTGGACGCCACGTCGGGAGAAAATCCAAAAAAATCTGCGGCATCCGCATCGACCGAAACCACATTTGTTCCGATGGTCCATAAAAACGTTCCAGAGCGGGTTGCTGCCAGTGCCACCGCCATCAGATTGCTGAGCTTGGCCTTCATGCTGTTTGTCCGCCCTGACTTATTTTGAGAATCAGAAGTCGCTAACTCAATTAAAGGGCGAATACGTCACGTGCGCAAGCCATTTTGTACGGAATCGTACATTGGGGCTATCTATGCGCGGTTGAGAAGCGCATGGTCGATGGTGAAGAGCGAGGCGTTCAACCTCGGCTTACCGCTGCAAGTTTTGTCAAAACCGTACAGAACTCGCCTGCACCTTGGCGAATACCGCCATCCTGCAGCATAAACGATCGATTACCACCGAAGAAACGGCGCTGGTATGAGTGCGGGCTCGCTCCCGACACGGAGACCCTCGTGCCTGCTGATAAAGCAAAGATTCGCAACAAGCTGTTGTCCGCCTTGCCGCAGGAAGCCTTTGATGCGCTACTGCCGCAGCTGCAAGCCGTTGAGCTACCCCGCACGCATGTGCTTGTGGAGCCGAACGTGCCCTCGAAGAGTGTATGCTTCATCGAGAATGGCTTGGCTTCACTGATCGCCAGCAGCAGTGATGATGAGAAAGTGGAAGTCGGGCATATCGGCCGTGAGGGTTTGACGGGACACCATGTCTTGCTCCAAACCGACCGCACGCCGAGCAGGACGTTCATGCAAGTCGAGGGTGATGGCTTTTTATTGCCAGTATCCGCCTTGACGCCAGTTCTAGAGATGATTCCTCAGGCACGGGACTTGATGCTGCGCTATGTACATTGCTGCGAAATACAGCTGTCCCATTCGGCACTGGCGAATGCACGCTACAATATTCCCGAACGCCTCGCCCGCTGCCTGCTGATGGTGCATGACCGCGTGGACGGTGATCACCTACCTCTTACACACGAGTTTCTAGCGCTGATGATCGGCGTACGCCGCTCCGGGGTCACCAACGAACTCCACGTTCTGGAAGGCGTCCACGCCATCCGCGCATCCAGGGGCAATGTCGAAGTCCGGGATCGGGCGAAGCTGCTGGAACTCGCCGGGGGAAGCTATGGCCTGCCGGAACGTGAATACGCTCGCGTTATCGGCGCACCCATCTCAGACGTTAGAGACGAATAAAGCCCCGCAGGCCTGGTCGAAGACTTGCTCGACGCTAGTTATGTACGCTATCGTACACTTTGCCGCGTTGCCGGCATTCACATTGTCCGTTGGCCAAGGCAGACAAAGAAACGAGACGGCCATGCATGAAGCGCAAATTGCCGTTCTGGTCGCCGAAGACGACCCCCTCCTCCGCCTGAATATCGTCGACGAACTGGACGACGCCGGTTTCGAGACCTATGAAACGGCAAGTGCAGCCGAGGCGCTAAAGGTACTGCACGCGACCCGGAGGATCGATGTTTTGTTCGCTGATGTGGACATGCCGGGCCGGTTCAATGGTTTGATGTTTGCGGCCCTTGTCAGCGAACGATGGCCGACGACAAAGATTATCGTGACCTCAGGCCATCTTGAATTGGCGGAGGCAAAACTTTTCGCGGTGGGCCAATTTGTGCCCAAGCCGTACCGTCCGGACGCCATAGTGGCGTCAATTCACAAGCTCATGGCATGATGTCAGCCAACGTATCCGTCAGCCCTGCGTCTTCCTCCCGCTGTTGATTTGATGCAAAATAGGAAGGCCATTGGAAGACAACGCAGATGCCACGGTTTTATTTCAATGTTGTCGCGCGCGGCGCAGTCATTCTGGATGACGAGGGCACGGATCTAAGTTCCCTCGAAGAGGCCCAATCCGAGGCGCTGCTGGATGCCAGGGCGCTCATGAGCGACGCGGTCAAGTCGGGCATCGATATATCCAAAAGGGCAATACAAATTTGCGACAGCGACGGACGTATCCTAATGACCGTGCCGTTCACGGACGCACTGCGGGAAGGTTGAAGGTTACGCTGTTCAAGGTTTCGGTCACCCGCGCCGAAAATCGCGTCCGAGCAGCCTGGCGTATTCCCGTTCGGGCAGGCCATAGCACCCGCGTGCGATTGCTTCGAGACCTGCCCTGTCCACAACCACAACCTTACCCCGGGTTGTCGTAATCGTCTGCTTGTCCTCAAGGATGTGAAGCTCGTCGGTAACACCCGACCGACGCACGCCGAGCATGGTCGCCAACAGTTCATGCGTGAGTGGGAGTTCGTCACCCTCGACCCGATCATGGCACATCAGCAACCATCTCGCCAATCGTTCGTGCATCCGATATCGCGCATTGGCAAGCGCCGACTGTGCAACCTGTAGTTCACAGCTGTAAACGTAGCGGCGCATGATATCGTATGCGGCATCGGAGTTCACCAGGGCGTTCACGAAGAAACGGCTGGCTATCGCATAACCGTGTCCCTCAATCTGCATGAACGTCTTGTTGGGCGTGCGGTCGTTCATCAAAACGATGTGTGCACCGGTCATGCCCTCATAGCCAACATGAGCAATCTCAACGACCTGATCATCGGCGCTCTGCGCGACGACGGAGGCAAGTCCGGCCTCGAGGAAAAATACTTCCTCCGTCGCTTCGTCCGGGACCACCAAGTTGCGTTTGACGGGAAGATCGACGCGGCGCATCTGGCTGGCGAGTGACTCCGTGAACGCTCGGGGAAAGAGCTGCATTAGAATATTGTAGTAACCAAGTTGATCCGGCGCCTGCATTCGATCATTTGCTCCCGTCGACCGGAGCCCTTTCAACGTCCGGATTTCAACTGCATAAGACTAGGCCAGATGCGTCTAAAATCCATCCCCCTTTTGAATTTGCGGGTGTCGGACAGCGGCTCGGGATGTGCAGCGATATCATCTATAATCCCGGAGCGGGTAATTTTATGCGGCACACAGAGGTGAAGCCACGTGGTCATGGCGTAACCTCTCCATTCTCCCAGTGTCAAACCTTATCGAGAAGTTAATGTTTAATTAGCGGCCTGTTGATAAATTTGCAGCAAATCACGAGGGAAGCGATTTGATGGGCAGGTTTACAGATAAAGCCGATTTGTTGAGCGTCATGGCAAACGCGCAACGGCTGCGCGCATTGACCATCCTTTTGAATGGCGAAATGTCTGTCGGACCACTCGCAGAAAGATTGCAGATAAGCCAGTCAGCGCTGTCTCAGCATCTCGCAAAGCTGCGCGCCAGCAATCTCGTCCAAACGCGTAGGGACGCACAAACCGTCTTCTACTCGGTGAAGTCGCCGAATGTTGCAGCAGTGTTGACTATGCTCGAGAGCCTGTTTGCGGAAGATTCCAAGATGCCGCTGAGACTGGCTGGCTAGCGCAAGCCTCTTGACCTTATGGAAAATTAACCGCCTCGGCAGGGACGGATCGACGGCGCAGTGTTACTGGAGAAATCGGAACGGCAAGCTTTTCAAAAAGTGGCTTCGCCAGGAGATATCCCTGCATAAAATTTACGCCCAGATCACAAAGTACGGACAATTCATCCACCGTTTCGACGCCTTCGCAAATCGGCATGATCGATAGGTCGCTTAGCATGCTTAATGTGTGCTTGACGATTGTTCGCCTCACTGGATCTCTGTCTATTCCTCGGATCATATCCATATCCAGTTTGACGATGTCCGGCTGGAAATGCGTGAGAAGGCCCAATCCGGAATGGCCAGCGCCAAAATCGTCGATCGCGGTTTTAAAGCCCATGTCGCGATAGGTACGCAGAATGTGGAGGATGTGCTTTGCGTCAATTCGCTCGTTCTCGGTAAACTCGAATATGATGCGATCGATCGGAAATCCGCTCTTCATCGCGGTTTCGAGGGTAAGGCGGATACAGGCTCGCGGTTCATAGACGGCGTTCGGCATGAAATTGATCGACAGCTTCACATCGTCGCCAGGATTGTAGAGCTCAGAAGCAAGTTCGATAGCTCTCACCCGGCACCGTTGATCAAAGGCGTACCGGTTGTCATCCTTTACCTGAGCCAGCACAGAGCCTGCGCCCTCCCCATTTGGCCCCCGCGCCAATGCCTCATGGGCATAGACACTTCCGTTGCGAATATCGACAATAGGCTGGAATGCCATCGAAAAGGGAATTCTGAACTCGGCACCGTCGCGACAGCCGTTGCATTGGATGGACATGAGAAAGGTTCCTTTTCCGAAAACCTACACGCAATGCGTTAAGGGTTAGGTTCCAGAGCAGATTTAAGTTTAATTTTGTGACGAAGACATAGAGTCATGACGTCGGGATATACCTCCAAGACCGCACAACGGGCCCACCAAACGCGGATGTGGTATGCCTTCGCCGTGAAGGGAATCGAACCAGACGCCTATGAATTGCGCTGTTTAGTGTCTGAAATTCCAAACTTTGTAGTGTAGTACCTTTTATGGAACTTTGGTCGACCAGGCCCAATCTGAGCCATCGTCGAGCGCCTGAAGGCGCGAGGACTGGTCGATCTGTCCAAGGACAAGCCCGACGGCCGCAAGGTGGTGATCTCGCTGCTGCCCAAGGGCGAGGCCCTGTTGCAGGGCATGTATCCCCAGGCCTTTATCTCATCAGCGAACAGACCGTCGCGCGGCTCAATCCTGCCGAACGCATGCCCTGCTCTACCTGCTGCGCAAGATCGGGGACGACGACGCCACCGATGACTAGCCGGACCCGCCGTCACGGACGGCTGCGCGGCCGGTTTCCCGGATGACTGCGCCCGGCAAGCACGGTATTCCCACCCCCTCGCGCCCATGGCAGTTTGCTGGCGCTTCCGACGCGCGCACGACGACCTGTCCAGGCGGGCCGGCGACGCCACCGTCGATCCACCGAGGCGTGACACGGCCGAATTCTTGTGTGACCGGGCGCTCGGATGGCGGGACGTCCATCGCCGCGCCGGTGGCGATCATCCCAGACCTTGACGCAGGATCAGAGGGACTTGATCAACCCGCCGTCGACGCGAACCATCGAGCCGGTGACATAGCTTGCCTGTGTGCTCGCTAGAAACGCCGCGACGGCGCCGAACTCCTCTGGCCGACCATAGCGGCCAGCGGGGATTTCCGCCCGCGAGGACGACTGGACATCGGCAACGCTGGCGCCCGTGCGCTTGGCGCGTCCCGCGTCCAGTTCGCGGACCCGGTCGGTGTCGATACGGCCAGGGATGATCATGTTGACGGTCACGCCCTGCGCGGCCACCTCCGCCGCCAGCGTCTTCGACCAGCCGGCAATCGCGCCGCGGATGCCGTTGGAAAGGCCGAGATTTGCGATCGGCTGGAGAATGCCGGACGAGCCGACCGTGATGATGCGGCCCCATTTCTGGGTGATCATCCGGCCGATCAATGCGTCGGTGATGGCAAACAGCGGCAGTGCCATGACATCGAATGCATTAGCCCATGCGGACGCGTCCTGGCCGTTCGCCGGTCCCGCGGCCGGTCCGCCGCCATTGTTGACCAGGATGTCCACGCCGCCGGCGGCCTGGACGGTGGCAATCAGCGCCGTGACGGAGCCTGTGTCGGCCAGATCCACCTGTATCGGCTTGATCGCATCGGTCGCCTGCATGACATCGATGCTGCGTGCAGCGGCGAAGACCGTGACACCCTCTTCCGCCAGTGCATGGACAATCGCCGCGCCAAGGCCACGGCTTGCGCCAAGGACCAGCGCCCGCTTTCCGAAAAGTCCGAGATCCATCAGGTCACCTGTTCGAGCTTGCGCGCCTGGCGCGCGATCATTGCATTCACTTCGGCGATCGCCGCAGCGTTGAGAGCGGCGCCAGGACGGCGCTGTGTCGCATGGGCGATCGCTCCGCGACTGGCCAGCACATACTTGCGCACGGCAAGGCCGATGCCAGGCTGCTGCTCATAGCGTACGAGCGGCAGATAGGCTTCGAACACGTCCATGGCCTTTTCGACGTCACCCTTTGCCGACAGGCGGCAGACATCGACCATCATCTCGGGGAAGCCAAAACCGGTCATGGCACCATCGGCGCCCCGGTTCATTTCTTCGGGCAGGAAGACGCCGCCGTTGCCACACAGGATTGAAATGCGCCGGCGGCCACTGTCTTCGGCCTGGCGCAGTTCGGTGATCTTCTGCAGCCCTGGCCAGTCCTCGTGCTTGAGCATGACAATGCTTTGATGCGCCTCGATGATCGCCCCGAGGGTTTTCGTCGAGATCGTCACGTTGGTCGAGAGCGGGAAGTCCTGCAGTACCAGCGGCACGTCATCGCCGACCGTCGCAACGACGTTCTGGTAGTAGGCAATGATCTGCTCATCGGTCTTCAGTGTCGACGGCGGAGCCACCATGACGCCGGCGGCGCCCGCATCCATCACCGACTTCGTCAATTCTCCAAGGGCCGCAAGTCCCGGTGCCGAAACCCCGACAACAACGGGCTTTCCCGCCGAACGCCTGATCGACTGCCTGGCGACGGCCAGGGCTTCGTTCTGCGTCAGTTTCGGCGCTTCGCCCATCATTCCAAGGACCGTCAGACCGTCCGCGCCTTTTTCGTAATAGAAGTCGATGACGCGATCGAGGCTCTCGACATCGATCGACATGTCGTCGTTGAACGGCGTGACGCCGATGACGAACACGCCCTTTGTCTGGTTTGATATCAGGCTCATGTTACCGTCCACATCTTCAGGAAAACCAATGCTTATCGCCGCGGGGCACATACGCGCCGTCACCGCCGGCATTGGTCACCGCGGTGCCATCCCATGCCAGGGCCCCGTTCACATAGGTGCGCGTCACCTTGACGCTGAATTCACGTCCGTCGAAGGGCGACCAGTTCAGCTCGTCATGCGCGCTGCTGGCGTCCCAGACGTTGGGGGTCTCGGTCATGATGGTGATGTCGGCGTCGGCACCCGGCACGAGCGCGCCCTTTTGCGGCCAGAGACCGAAGAAGCGCGCCGGATTCTCGCTGAGCTGTTCGGCCGTCAGGCGGACCGCATTGAAACCGCGCTGGTCGGCGCCGGAAAAGAAAGCCGGGAGCAAGGTTTCCAGGCCCGGCACGCCCGCGCCCGCCTCGAAAATCGACGGGGTAAACTTGTTGTCGATCGGCCAGCTCGAGTGATCGGAACTGACGAAGGCGACACGACCGGCGACGACCTCTTGCCAAAGCTTCTCGACCTGTCCCGGGCGGATCGGCGGATTGACCTTCATCTTGGCACCGAGTTCGGGGCCGTCCTCGGCGGGATCGAACCAGAGATAATGGACGCACAGTTCGCCGGTGGCGCGATAGCCGTCGCGAACGTAGTTCTCGACGAGCTGGAAGCCGCGTGCCGAGGTCAGGTGCACGATGTGGGCATGCGCACCGGACGCTGCCCCGATCTCGAGAAAGTGCGCAGTGGAAGCGAGTTCGGCTGCCGGGGGGCGGCTTTCCGAATGCGCCTCGATACCGTCGCGACCGGCCGCTCTTGCCCTGGCAATCCGCGAGCGGACGATTTCCTGATCCTCATTGTGAATCCCGAGTGGAACGGCAGTATCGGCAAGAACCTCGAACAGATCGAGCACCAGGTCGGCGGGGACGCGCGGAAAGCGCGTCGGGCTGCTTTCGAAGCCCGAGATCTTGAAGGCGACGACGCCGGCATCGATCAGCGCCTTGACGTCGTCGGTCGACTGTCCCGGCATGATGGTGGCATAGAGTGCGACATTGGCATGCGCGTATTGCCGCACGGCAGCAATCTTGGCCTCGAGCGTCGCCATGTCGTTCAGCGGCGCCGGATTGTCATACGGCATGTCGACGATGGTGGTGATGCCCCCGGCCACGGCAGACCGTGTGGTCGAACCGATGCCCTTCAAGCCGCCATAGCTGCCGGCATGAGTCTGTCCATCGATTACACCGGGCATGACGAGCGCCGTCCCGGCATCGAACACGTCGGCTGCGGCCGGCGCTTCGCCGGTTCCGATCGCACCGATGGTGCCGCCCTCGATTGTCAGCCAACCGTCCCTGATCGGACCGTCAGGCGTGACGATGGTTCCCCGTATGAGAAGATCTGCGGTCATTGCCTATGCCTTTTTGCGGTAGCGAAGATCAACGTTGGCGCAGGCGAGCGCGACGCCAGCCTGGACCGGATCGACAACGGGTATCCCCAGTTCTGCTTCGAGTGCGGCGCGATAGCCGCCTAGTCCCGCGCAACCGAGGATGATGACATCGGCACAGTCGACATCGCGCAGCACCTTTCCCGTCCTGACGATCGTCTCGACGACGTCGCCAGCCATGAGCTCGACGACGGTCATGTCGATCGACCGGTCGCCGGCCAGTCTGGCATCGATCTTCAGCTCCTTCAGGTAGCGCAGATGCCGGGCGATCGACGAGGGCCCGAGCGAAACGATACCGAATTTTTCGCCGAGCCCGAGCGCGGCGAGGTAGGCAGCCTCGGCGATGCCCACGACCGGCACCTTTGCGGCGGCCCGCACCATCGAAATCCCCGGATCGGAAAAGCAGGCAAGGACGATCGAGTCGGCATCACTGTCACTGACCCTTTCGACGACATGGGGCACAACCTCGGCGACATGGTCATCTGTCTCGATGCCGGGCGGCGATCGGCTGAGTTCGGTACATTCGATCGAATGCCGCGTTGCCTCGCGTACCGGGGCCAGACATGCCTCCATCGACTGCGTCACGGACACTGAACTGTTTGGATTGATAACAAGAATTCGAGCCAAATCGCCTCCTCGCGAACCGCAGATTCGCATAAAACATCTACTTAGATATTTTTTGTGATATACTACGAAAATACGGATGTCAAAATGGCTTTTGCGTGCCTGTGGATTTTCCACGGCTCCCGGCAGCGCGAAATTATGGTTGCACTGGCATTCCCTGCGATATATCACGCAGTATGCCAATTGCAATGCGGCACCACCAGGGCGACCAGGCAGCCAAGACCCACCGTGGTTCGCGGGTGATTTGCCGACATGCCTCGAGATATACGAATCAAATGCCATGCGGTATTTTGAGCTTCGGTGACAGCCGATGGACCACGGAATGGATCGGCTTATGGTCCGGGGGGAACGAACGATGAGCAGCGCGACAGCGAAGATGACGGCGACACCGACGAAGGCAGAGGCGCCGGCAAAGCGGCGCAAGAAGACAGAATCGCTGACCGAGCGTGTCTATGCCATGTTGCGAACCGAAATCCTGACCTGCGTCCTCGAGCCCGGGCGCGAAGTATCGGAAGCCGAGCTTGCCGAACGCTTCGACGTCAGCAAGACGCCGGTTCGCGAGGCGCTGGCACACCTGCGCTCGGAAGGACTGGTCCGCACGTTCCCGCGGCGCGGTTACCAGGTTGTTCCTGTTACCTTCGGCGATATGAACGAGCTGTTCGACCTGCGCACGATCCTCGAGGCTGGCGCTGCCGAGCTGGCGTGCCAGCGCATCACCGACGCCGAGATCGACAATCTGAACCGGCTTGCCGATGTCGTCTATGACCGGTCCGAACAGCCGAGCCTGAAGCGTTTCGTCCAGGCCAACAGGGATTTTCACATTGCCATCGCCAAGGCGTCGGGCAACGAGCGCCTCTACCAGCTGCTGTCGCGTCAGATCGACGAGCTGGAACGGTTCTTTTTTCTCGGGGCGCGCCTTCGCGATGTCAGCAACGAAACGCAGAGCGATCACCACGCGATCGTCGAGGCGTTGCGCAAACGCGATCCCGGTGCGGCCCGCGAGATCATGATCCGCCACAACGAAGTCACCCGCCAGGGCCTGTTTCAGGCACTGGCCTCGTCGCGCAACATGGGCAATATCGCTCTTTGATCGCAAGCGGGCGGCCGGAAGGGTCGTGGTGCGCGACGGCGGCGGTGTTGCGCAGCTTTGAACCGGAGTCACCATGGATACCTTCGCCCAGTCCCTGTGGTCGGCGCTTGCGCGGCCGCGCATCCCACGGCCTGCCCTTGCGACGGATGTCGACGTTGACATCCTGATCTGCGGCGGCGGCTTCATGGGCCTGTCGACTGCGCTCCACCTGGCACGCGCCGGCGTGACGGTCGCGGTTGCCGAGGGCAAGGAAGTCGGCTTCGGGGCCTCCGGGCGCAACACCGGCTTCGTCGTCCCGAGCCTGAAGACGGCCATCGGGCCCGAGGATGTCATCGACCGCATGGGGCCGATCTTCGCGGAGCGCCTGGTGTCGCTTGTCGGCCAATCCGGCGACATCGTCTTCGACCTCGTTCGGGACCTGTCACTCGACTGCGATGCCGAGCAATCCGGATGGCTGCAGCCGGCACACTCACGGGCGATGCTTGCCGTTGTGGATCGGCGCGCGCGCGAGTGGCAGCGTCGCGGCACGGATGTGGTCATGCTCGATCGGGCGGCGACGGCACAGCAGGTCGGCGCCGACGTCTACCATGGCGCCCTGTTTGTCCGCTCCGGCGGCCAGATCAATCCGCTGGCCTATGCCCGCGGCCTCGCCGACGCCTGCATTGCCGCCGGCGTGCACCTCTTCGAGGACACACCGATTTCGGGCTTCGAACGCACGGGAAACGGCTGGCGCGCCCTTGCCTCGCAGGGGTCCGTGCGGGCGAAGCGCGTGCTGCTGGCCACCAATGGCCTTGTTGGCGCCCTGGTGCCCGAGGTCGACGCCAGCATCATCCCGGCCCGGGTATTCCAGATCGCAACGCAGCGCTACGATTGCGCCACGCAATCCCAGATTCTTCCGAACCGGATGCCGGTCGCCGACACGCGACGCCACACATTTGCCGTCCGCTGGTCTCCGGACGGCCGGCTGATGACCGGCGGCCTGGTGGTGGCCGGTCCGCGCGCCGTGCAGAGAGCGCAGGCAAAGTTTTCCGAACGCCTGGCCCGCTTCTTCCCCGGGCTTGAAAAACCGCAGGCCGCCCATGCCTGGACGGGCACGATCGCGGTGACGATCGATTCCTATCCGCGGTTCATGTCGGTCGCGCCCAACATGGACGCGATCATCGGCTGCAATGGCAGGGGCGTGGCGCTGACCACGGCGCTGGGACGCGAACTGGCGCGCCACTATGCCGGCACCGGCGAGAACTTCGTCCTGCCCCAGGAAAAGCCGAAGGCCATTCCCATGCGCCGCCTTGCCGCGCTTGCGCCAAGCCTCTGGCTGCCGTTTAGCGAATTTCGCGACGCCCGCGAGAGTGCGCGGGCCTGACCAACCGGCGCGAAAACAGGCAATGCCGGTCTTCGGCCTGATGCAAAAATAATCAGACGCCGGCCGGCCCCTTCCAATCCCCGTCTCACGGCGATCGGATCGCCCGGCAATACGGCGATCGCGATCGGCGCGCCAAGCCTGGCCAGTTTGCTCGCCATGCTCAAAATAAGTGCATGACCGCGCCGCTTCCGCGCCAAAAAACCACGTATTTTCAGCGCTTTTCTCGTTGACTTGTAAAATATCAGACATAATATCAGCAGGCATCTTACGAAGTGGAATTAAGCTTGCTGACTTTATCGGACACGGTCGACTTCGTCATTCATGGGCCGCCGGGCAGCGCCCCGCCGGTGCTTGCGCAGGCGCTCCTTAAGGCCGTCACGCAGTCGCATGCCGACCCGCGGACGTGGTCGACCATTCCCAAGGGCGACGACCCTGGCGTCGACGCGATGAACCTGCTCATCACAAGGGCGGGCGATCCGAACTGCCTGTCGACCTGCACGCCCGTCTTCATCCAGGCGCCGCTGCTGCGTGGCATGACGCTGACACACCGCCAGCTCACCCCGCTCGCCCGCCTCGTCTCCGACAGCTTTTTTCTGGTCGTGCGTGCCGACAGTGCGTTTCAGACGGCCGCCGACTTCGTCGCGGGCATTGCCGGGCGCACCACCAGGACGGGCGGCTACTTCAAGGGCGGCATCAACCATCTGCTGGGACTGTCGATCGCCGATGGTGCAAGGGCCGACGTCGAATTCGTCGTCGTGCCGAGCGAACCGGCGGTCTGGACGGCGATGATCGAGGGTCGCATCGACTGGGGCTGTGGCGTGGCGGCGGAAATCCTTCCCCATGTCGAGGCCGGCACGTTGCGGGTGATCGCCGCCCTCAGCGCGCGGCGGTCCGAGGCGTTTCCCGACATTCCGACGCTGGCGGAAGCCGGCGTCCCGGTGACCTTCCACCTGTGGCGCGGATTGATGGGCCCGCCGGATCTTGCCCAAGACGACCAGGCGCGGTGGCACGCCATCATCGATACCATGCGCCAGTCCGAGGCCTGGCAGGCCTATCTTGCGCGAAACGGCCAGGCGGATGCCTTCCTTCCCGGCCAGGCGTTCCGCGACTTCCTCGACGGCGAATGGGATTGGTACGAGAGGCATCTCGGGATGGCCGGCCTCCTCCCGGCATAAGAATTGCAGGCAGATCCAACAACGACAAAGGGAACAAGCATGAGCATCACGAACACTTTGCAGGCAACGGTTGCCGCTGCCGCTCTGGCACTGTCGATCGCACACACGCCGGCTGCCGCTCAGGACAGCGGCGCCTTTGCCGCCGCCATGGGCGAGACCAAGGGCTTCATGTCGCTTCCCAAGCCGTGGAAATTCCGCAACCTGATCAAGGACGGCACCCTGACGATCGGCACGACAGGTTCGTCGCCGCCACGCACCTTCATCGACCCGGCGACATCCAAGCTCACCGGCAGCTATGTCGACCTGTTTTCGAAGCTCGGCGAGGATCTCGGCCTCAAGGTCGAGTTCGTGCAGCTCGAATGGGCCGGCATTCTCCCGGGCCTGGCCGCCAATCGCTTCGATCTCGCCTGCGACGGCGCCTCCTGGACACCCGAGCGTCTTTCCTCCGACCAGTTCCTGCTGACCGCGCCGACCGCGGTCAATGCCACGGTCGCCATCACCCGCAAGGACACCGGGATCAAGAGCTTCGCCGATGCCAAGACCGCCGAACTGGGCGGCGTTCGCGGCGAGAACTACTTCGAGGGCGCCAAGAAGGCGTTGCCGGATGCGCCTGCGACCGAGTTCCCGGGCATGCAGGAATCGCTGATGGGCCTGCAGAACGATCAGGTCAAGCTGGTCGCCATGAACCTGTCGAACGCGCTGACCGTCCTCGACAGCGCGCCGAACAAGGACGAGCTGGCGCTTGTCGGCCCTGCCCTGCAGGTGTTCCCGCAAGGCCTGTGCGTCAATCCGAAGGAATCGGACCTCTTGGTCGCCATCAACACGCTGCTTGGCAACTATCGCGCCGACGGTACGCTGAAGACGTTCGTCACCAAGTATGGCGGCTCGGCCGCCGAGGTCGACATGCTCGGCCGCATCGGCTACTGACCAGGACGGAATGCGCAGGTGACACTCGACTTCAGCATCATCGGCACGGTCTGGCCGGCTCTCCTTAGAGGGACCCTGGTCACGGTGGAGCTGACATCGATCGTGCTCGTCTGCGCAACGCCTGGCGGCATCGCCGTTGCCCTTCTGCGCTCGACCCCGTCGCGGGCCGTCCGTGCCGCGTTGCGGGCGGCAAGCTGGATCTTTCGCGGTGTTCCGCCGCTGCTGTTGCTCTTCCTCGCCTTCTTCGGCCTGCCGGGCATCGGCATCGTCCTGCCACCGATGCCCTCGGCTGTGATCGCCATGACGGTCTACATGTCGTTCTATTTCGGCGAAATCTTTCATTCCGGCCTGCAGAGCGTTCCCAACGGCCAATGGCAGGCCTGCGCGGCACTGGGTCTTTCGCCGGCCAGGACGCTGTTTCGGGTGATCCTGCCGCAGACCGTGCCGGCGGCGCTGCCACCGTATATCTCGCACGCGACCGAGGTCCTGAAAGGCACGGCACTGGCCGCCGCCGTTGCCGTTCCCGAATTGACCAATGCCGCCAAGCAGGTTTTCGTGGTGACCTATCGCCCGTTCGAGATCCTGATCGCGGCCGGCGCCATCTATGCCGTACTCGATGCCGTGCTGCTTGTTCTCCAGATCCAAGGCGAGCGTTGGGCCGCCCGACGCAGGGCGACACGATAATCATGCGCTATATCGAGCTCTTTCTCCAATACTATCCGGAGCTGCTTCGGGGCCTGTCGACGACGGTGATGCTCTCGGTGGTGACGCTGGTGATCGCGACGCCGCTGGCCATTGCCATCGCCCTGTTGCGGGAGACGGGCAGCCGCTGGATCTCCCTGCCGCTGGCGGTGCTGGTGAACGCGGTCAGGCTGCTGCCAGCGCTGCTGGTGTTGTTTTTCGTGTTCTATGCCATGCCGCAGCTTGGCCATCGCTTCACGCCGATGACGGCGGCCATGGTCGGCCTGACGGTGATGGGCGCTGCCTATATGAGTGAAGACTTCCGCGGCGCCATCGCGGCGATCGACCCCGGCCAGTACCGCGCCGCCAAGGCGCTCGGCCTGTCGCATCTCCATTCCCTGCGACGGATCATCATCCCGCAGGCCATCCCGCTGGCGATCCCGCCCTTCATCACCCGGGCCATCATCATGGTCAAGGGCACCTCGCTCGCCTCGATGGTGGCGGTCGGCGACCTGACCGCCCAGGCCTCCCGCGCCACCTCGATCACCTACGAGCCGTTCTTCTTCATCGTCGTCGCCGGCGTTGGTTACCTCCTCATCAGCGGCCTGCTGGTCCTTTTCCAGGCATGGGCAGAAGCGTCGATCGCGCGCCGCTACCGACTTGCACCACGACAGGGATAACATGGCAGATTCGGCACAAACCCTTGACGGCCCATCACGCTCCATGGTCGAAGCCAGGGGACTGGTGAAGGCCTACGGACATGTCAGGGCCCTTGATACGGTCGACTTTCGCGTTGAAACCGGCGAAGTCGTCGCCATCGTTGGCGCGTCCGGCTCCGGAAAGAGCACTCTGCTGCGCTGTCTGAACTATCTGGACCCGCCCAATGAAGGCGATGTCTGGATCAATGGTCATCTGATGGGCGCGGTCGAGACCGTCAATGGCGTCCGCAAGGCCAGTGAACGCGAGATCCGCCGCCACCGGGCCGACATCGGCATGGTCTTCCAGCACTTCAATCTTTTCCCGCATATGACGGTGATGCAGAACATCATCGAGGCGCCGATCGCCGTGCGCGCGATGGCACGCGGCGAGGCGATCGAGGCGGCGCGCGAGCTGCTTGCCTCGGTCGGACTGGCCGACAAACAGGATGCCTTTCCCGCCGAACTCTCCGGCGGACAGCAGCAGCGCGTGGCCATTGCACGCGCGCTTGCAATGCGCCCGCGCGTGATGCTGTTCGATGAACCGACCTCGGCGCTCGATCCGGAGCTGGTCGACGAAGTGCTGCGGGTCATGCGCCAGTTGGCGCAAGACTCGATGACGATGCTGGTTGTCACCCACGAAATGAGCTTCGCCGAGGATGTCGCCGACCGGCTGGTGTTCTTCGACAAGGGCAAGATCATCGAGCAGGGCAAGCCTGCCGAGGTTCTGCGCGCGCCCTCGCATCAGCGCACGCAGGCCTTCATGCAACGAATCCTGAGGCGAGGCCAATGACGATCACAAGCATCCCACACGCCGCCGCCCTGACACCGGGCGAGCGCGCAACCCTCGACGCGCTCTGCGACTGCCTGTTTCCGCCGGGCGAGGCAACCCCGGGCGCCGTCGCCATAGGCGCTTCGGCATATATCGACCAAGCCCTTGCCGGTCCCTATGGCGGTTTTCTCGAGGAATACCGCACAGTGCTGCACTGTCTTGACGTCGCCGCCGGTGGCCGCTTCACCGGCGGCGACAGCCAGTTGCCACTGGTCGACGCACTGGAGCGCAACACCCTGCCCGGCCTCCTGTCCAATCCCGACCGATCAAGCTTCGATCTTTTGATCCGTCACCTGCGCGAGGGTCTGTTTTCGGATCCCGTACATGGCGGCAACAGGGATTTTGCCGGCTGGAAGGCCGTCGGCTTTCCTGGCGCCCAGTTCGGGTACCGGGAAGAAGAACAGCAGGTCGACCACAGGGTCGATCGGGCGCCGCAGAGCCTCGCCGGCCTGTCGCAGGACGCCCGCCTGCCCGGACTTCCAAAGACGACCCCGCGCGCGAAGATCCCCGCCCATCCGGATATCCTGATCGTCGGCGGCGGTGCCGTGGGCAATTTCATGGCGGCAAAATTTGTCGCGGCCGGCCTGGAGGTCGTCATCCTCGAGGCAGGCCCGTCCCGGACCGGCCGCGAGCGCAGCATGGACGAACTGCTGGCCACCGCCTTCCGCAACGAAGGCGGCGTCTCCAAGTTCAACGACGAGGTCCCGACCTGGCGCACCGGCCCGAACGACAGGGCCAGGCGCGCCGTCATGTCCCAGGGCCTGGAAACGGCGCTCGGCGGCAATTCCGTTGCCTGGGGTGCGGTCGCCATGCGCTTCTACGAGGACGACTTCCGTATCCGTAGCGCCACTGTCGAGAAATATGGCGAGAGCCGCATTCCGGCCGGCTCGACCCTGGCCGACTGGCCAATGAGCTACGGCGATCTCGAACCGTTTTACGAGGAGGCCGAGGACCTGCTCGGCGTGTCCGGCCATGCCGGCAACCGCGAGCATCCCGAACGCTCGCGCGGCAACCCGTTCGAGGCACCGCGTTCCAACCCCTACCCGATGCCGGCCCTGCGCACCAGCGGCCTTGGCCAGCTCTTTGCCGACAGTGCGCGCGCCGAGGGCTATCATCCGTTCCCGCTGCCGGCCGCGATCGCCACCACCGCCTGGAAGGGCCGCCACGCCTGTACCTATTGCAGCTTCTGCTCGCGTTTCGGCTGTCATGTCGATGCGAAGGCGTCGGCGCAGAACACCGTGCTGCCGGCGGCGCTGGAGAGCGGTCGCCTGCACATCCTCACCTCCGCCCGGGCGATGGAGATCGTCACCGACGAGAGTGGCCGTGCCGTTGGCATCCGCTATCTCGATGAAGACGGGCAAACGCAATTTCAGCCCGGTGGCACCGTCATCGTCGCGGCCTACGCCTTCGAAAACAGCCGGCTGTTGCTCCTGTCCAGGGACAAGCGCCATCGCCGCGGCCTGGGCAACGAGACCGGCCAGGTCGGCGCCCACTACATGACCCGCCAGCAGCCATCGGTCTATGCCATCTTCGAGGGCCGGACGCTCAACCGCTTCATCGGCCCGACGGCGCAGGCCATGGCGATCGGCGATCTCTCTGGCGATCATTTCGACCATAGCGACCTCGACTTCATCCGCGGCGGCCGCATTGCCGCCTTCAATCAGTATCTGCCGACGGAAGCGTCGGGCGTGCTGCCGCCCGACGTGCCGCGCTGGGGCAAGGCGTGGCGGGATTTCTTCCTGTCGTCCTACAACAGCACCTCGATGCTGTTCATCGACCCCGAAATCCTGCCCTACGAAAACAACCGGCTCGATCTCGATCCTAACGTGAAGGACAGGCTGGGCCGCCCGGTGATCCGCATCACCTTCGACATCGGCGACAATGAACGCAAGCTGATGCAGTTCCTGCAGGACCGCGCCGAAAGGATCGCGATCGGCATGGGCGCCACCCGCACCTGGCGCCGCCAGTTCCTGACCGGCCCGATCAGCACGCATGATGTCGGCGGGACCCGCATGGGCAACGACCCGCAATCGTCCGTCACCAACGGCTTCGGCGAAGTCCACGATACGCCCGGTCTCGTCGTCCTCGGCGGATCGAGTTTCGTGTCGCTGCCGCCGGTCAATCCGGCATTGACGATCCTGGCGCTGGCGCTGCGCGCCGCCGACAACATCATCGGCCAGTCGAGCAAGGCGAACCGGTCCGGCAGGGGAGCAAGGGCATGAGCGACGTCATCGTTCTCGGCGCCGGCGTCATCGGCAGCGCGATCGCCTATCACCTGGCAAGGGACGGCGCCAGCGTCACCCTCGTCGATACCGCACACGCGGCCGCAAGCAAGCCGGCAGCCAGCTGGGCCAGCGCCGGCGGGCTGCGCTCGCAAGGTCGCCACAGTCAAGACCAGCCGATCACCAAGGTCGCCGCGCAGCGCTGGAAGACGCTCTCCGACGAACTGGACGCCAATCTCGAAGCCTCGTTCGGCGGCCACCTCCACATCGCGGAAACGGACAGCGACGTCGCGGTGGTCGAAAGCCGCATCGCCTCCGACACGGATGCCGGCCTGCCGATCGAGCGGGTGACCGGCGCACGCCTGCGCGAGATTGTCTCGACGATCACTGAAAACGCCCTTGTTGGCGCCTATACCCATGGCGATGGCCAGGCGCATCCCGGCCGCACGGCGCGTGCCTTCGCCAGGGCGGCCGAGCGGCTCGGCGCCAGGATCGTGTTCGGCCAGGACGCGACGATCGAGGCTTGCGGCGATGAAATCGGTAAAATCATACTGGCGGATGGCAGCAGCCTGTCGGCCGGTACCGTGGTCATGGCGACAGGCGCATGGAGCATCGATCTTCTCGCTTCGCTCGGCATCGCCCTGCCGCTGCGCTGGCGCGGACTGCAGATGCTTCTATCCGACGTCGCCGAACAACAGCTGGCGCCGACGGTGACTGCCGTCGGGCGCAACCTGTCGCTGAAGCAGACGCCGTCGGGCGAATTCATGATCGGCGGCCGCTGGATCGCCGCACCGGCGCCCAGGGGCATCGACAGCACCTGCATCGACGCCCATGTCGCCCGGCAATGGAGCGGCGCCGCCGCCATCCTGCCGGCACTGCGCGCCCGCCGCCTTGCCCAGGCCTGGTCGGGTGTCGAGGCACAGTCGATCGACAGCCTGCCCTTCATCGGCCGCACTGATATCGCCGGCCTCTACCTGGCGACCGGCTTTTCCAATCACGGTTTCCAGATCTCGCCGCAGATCGGCGCCCTCGTCGCCTCTGATATCCTCGGTGAACGGCAGCCGCTGCTCGCTCCCTTCGACCCGCATCGCCACCGCGGCGCTGCAGCGGAGACGATCGCCGCCTTCCTGTCCGAACCGATCGATTGCTGAGCGCCGCAGCGATGAGTGAATTCCAGCATCTTCTGGCACCGATCACGCTCGGCAAGGTCGAGATCCGCAACCGCGTCGTGCTGACCGGGCACGGCACCGGCATGCCGAAGGACGGCACGCCGAACGAGCAGATGATTGCCTATTACGAACAGCGTGCGAAGGGCGAGGTCGGGCTGATCATGCTCGGCTCGCAGCAGGTGCACCCGTCGTCACCCGGCATCACCGGCCTGCTCTGCAACTACGATGACAGGATCATTCCCGGCCTGAAAGCCGTCGCCGACGCCGTGCATCGGCATGGAACGAAGATCTTCGGCTATCTCTCGCATATGGGGCTTGCCACCTCTGCCCGCCCGACACCACTCTGGTCGGCGTCGGCCACCTACGAGCAGAAGTATGGCGAGGTCGCTCACCCGATGACGGTGGACGAGATCGAGGAACTGGTTGAGGCCCATGCCGATGCCGCTGCCCGCTGCATCGAGGCAGGCATGGACGGGATCGAGGTCCATTGCGGCCATGGCCTGCTGATCCAGCAGTTCCTGTCACCGCTCACCAACAAGCGCACCGATTGCTATGGCGGCGCGCTGGAAAACCGCGTCCGCTTCCCGCAGGCGGTGCTGGCGGCGGTGCGAAAACGCGTCGGCCCCGACATCCCGGTCGGCATCCGCTGCTCCGGCGACGAACTCGTCGATGGCGGCCTCACAGCCGCGGACATGGCCGGGATCGTCCCACTGCTGGTTGCCGCCGGGAGCCTGGATTACGTCGATGTCAGCGCCGGCACCGACGGCGACCTGGTCAGCAACATGCTGCACGAGCCACCGATGGGTCTCGAACCGGCGCCGTTCAAATCCATCTCCCGCCGGATCAAGGACGTGATCGACGTGCCGGTCATCCACGGCACCCGCATCCACACGCCCGAACTTGCCGACGAGATGATCGCCGCGGGCGATGCCGACATGGCCGGCATGTGCCGGGCGCTGATTGCCGACCCCTTCCTGCCAAAGAAAGCCCGCACCGGCCTGGCCGGCGACATCACCCCCTGCATCGGCTGCGAGCAGGCCTGTTTTGGACGTCTCTATCGCGGCCGCCACATCAGTTGCATCGGCAATCCCGTGACCGGAAGGGAGCTCAGCTACGCATCGCTGGCGCCGGCCGAAAAGCACAAGCACATCGTCGTCGTCGGCGCCGGCCCGGCTGGCATCGAGGCCGCCGGCGTTGCCGCCGGGCGCGGTCACCGTGTCACCTTGATCGAACGGTCCGAGACGCTGGGCGGCCGCATGAAGCTGGCGATGAAGCCAAAGGGGCGCGACGAATGGGCAAAGCTGCTTGCCCACAAGGAAAAGCTGCTCTGCCGCCATGGGGTCGACATCCGCATCGGTGCAGCGGCAACGGTCGATGCGATAACGGCGCTCGTACCCGATGAGGTCATTCTGGCGACAGGAACCTCGTTCATGCCGCTCGACGTCGAGGGCGCGGCGTCGGCACCGATCCTGACGGTCGACGAGGCTGTCGCCGATCCGACCCGGATCGGCAAGCGCGTGCTCGTGGTTGATTATCTCGACCGGCAACCGGCCATGGTGACCGCGATCATGCTCGCCGAGATGGGCCATGCGGTCGAGATGGCAACGGCGTCCTTCCATGTCGGCCAGAAACTGGAAATCCAGAACATCACCTATTTCTACGCCAAGGCGCTGGCATCCGGCGTGATCTTCACGCCGACCGTGGTGCCGATCCGTTTCGACGGCGGCACGGTGACCTTCCGCAATATCTTCACGCGACAGAACTGTCGCACCGACAGCTACGATACCATCGTGGTCGCGGCACCCGGGGTTCCCCGCGCCGGACTGGCAGACGAGCTGAAGGCCGCCGGCATCCGGACAAAGGTGATCGGCGACGCCTATTCGGCCCGCGACATCGAGGCGGCCATCCTCGACGGCTTCGAGGCCGGGGCGGCCGCCTGACCCAATTGCAACAGAGAAAGGAACAGGACATGGGCGACGCCATCCGCTGGTCGAGACAGGAAGATGTACAGAAGACCTGGGTGCACCAGGACCAGGAATTCAGCCACCGGCTGATTACCAAGAAGCTGCACGGCTCCTCGATGTCCTTCCACATCACCACCTACATGCCGCATTTCGACGTGGTGGTGGAAGGCGACGGCGTCCACGAAGTGATCCTCTACTGCCTGCACGGCTGGTCGACGCAGATCGTCGAGGAGACGGGCGAGGAGCGGACCTTCCGGCCGGGCGATGCGATGTACCTGCCCGTCAACTATCGCTACCGCCACATCATCGGCGAAGCCGGCCTCGTCATCGCCGTCTGCGCCAATCCGAGCAAGGAAGCGGGCGACATGTAGTCGTCGGAGCGCGATGGCAATGAAACCGTCGAGGGAGACAGCTGTGCAGGGTCCGGTGTGGTTCAGCGAGGCTGACGTCACGAGACTGCTGTCTGCCTCGGCGCTGATCGAAAGACTGGAGGCGGCCTTTCGCGATGCCGATGCCGGGCGGCTTACCGAACCACGGCCGCTGCGCATCGATGCCGACGCACATGGCGCCAACTATGTCGCCTTTTCGGCGTACTGGCCCGCCCACAGGCTGGCAACCACCAAGGTCCTGTCTGGCGTGATCGGCAATCCCGGACGCGGGCTCCCCAAGATCGATGCGGTGATCGTCGTCATGGATGCGATGACCGGCCGGATCCGCGCCATAATGGACGGACGCCGCATCACCGCGCTCAGGACCGCGGCCACGACAGCGCTCGCCTGCCGCGCACTCGGCATGAAGCGGGACGGCGTCCTTGCACTGGTCGGAACCGGCGTCCAATTGCTGGCGCATGCCGAGACCATGACATCGGGGGCGGAGGCCGGCACGATCCTGATTGCGTCTGCGGGCGACAATCTCGCACGGGCGCGGGCGTCGGCCGATCTGGTGTGCGATCGCCTTGGTCGTCCCGCCGTGGCCGTCCCCCGCGGGCAGGCGCTTGCCGAGGCAGACACCATCGTGCTTTCGACGATCTCGGACGATCCAGTGCTGAGGCCGGGAGATACCAAGGCCGATGCCGTCATCGCGTCCGTCGGTCCGTTCCATCCCGGCAGCACGGAAATCGATCCGGCCGTCATCCGGTCAGCGAGCGCCGTTCTGTCGGACATGCCGGGTCGCCTTGCCGACCAGTGGACGGCGCACCCGACGGCGCTCGGCGAAAATAACCATCGACTGGCGGACATGCAGGCGGTGATTGCCGGGCGCGCGACCGTCGCCAAGACCGGCCTTCGCGTGTTCCTGTCCGACGGCCGCTCGATCGAGGACCTGGTTGCCGCGTCGCTTGTCCTCGAGGCTGCGGCCGCCGCCGGCATCCGGGGCTTGCCGCTCCCCTGAAAAAGGGGAGCGGGATGTCTGGCGTCCGGTCGCACAGAAGCGCGACGGCTAAGGCGACAGGCTAATCTGACAGGCGGTCCATCCGTCAGAGCTGTGACAGGCCGTCCAGTGTCTGGGCGATCACCTGGCGGCTGCGCATCAGCACCAGTTCCTTCCAGTCCTGCGTATCGGGATGGTAGAACCGGCGGATCGCAGCCTTGATCGTCCGGGTTTCGTCGGATGGCCAGTCCACCGTTCCATAGGTGTGCAGCCAGTGATCGTCGCGCAGCGCCTCCGCCCCGGTTTCGGCGTCCAGCGTGCCATATTCGAGGGCGATGAAGGTCATCGTCTCGTCGCCGATCTTGCGCGCCCAGGCATACTGCGTCAGGCCGGCGATGACCACCGACGACGACTTGCCGAGCATCGGTTCGCCGAGGCTGGTGCCATACCAGGCACGGCATCGCGCCTGGCCGGCGCTGCCCGGCCTGTGGCCGCAGATCGGCTCCCCATATCCGAACGAGCCGAGGCCGGTGTGGTAGTCGATCATGGCGACGCTGTCGCGTTCCGAGAGGCGGAAATCGTCGCAGATCCGGCCGATCGTCTGCAACGCCCAGGTCGGCCCGGTGCCACCGTAGAAATAACCTTCCGAATGGGTGTACTGGCCGCTGCTGCGGGCAATCGAAAAAGCCTTTGCACCATGCTCGGCCTTGTAGGCATCGAGCCTCGCCTGTGCGGCCCTGACGGTTTCGTCATCGCGGGTCTTTGGCAGGAAGGCATCGGCGAGTTCGGAATACCCCGGATTGCCAGGCAGGCCGTCTTCGAAGGCAATGCAGTTGCGGTTGAGATCGACGCCTTCTTCGGTGGTGCGCCGCAGCCAGGCGAAACCGTACGGGTTGATCGCGTGAACGAGCAGCACCGCCGTGTCGCCGCTGAGGGCGGAGAGGCCAGTATCGATCCAGTCCAGCTGCGCACCGGAGCCACAAAAGCCCTCGACGCCATGCGTTGCCGACACCAGCACCATGACCTTGCGGGCATCCTGCGCGCCGAACCAGGCAAGATCGGTGGCGAGGTCCTCACCGTATGGCCCCTTGTTGGCGTTCTCGTAAGAGGACAGCCTGCCACCGGCGGCCGTGGCGCGCTCGCGAAACAGCGCACGGGCGGTGCGGTAGTCCTGCGAGAAGCAGGCGTCGACGTTCATCTGAATTCCAGCAATCATGTACGTTCCTTGACGATGCAACAGGATAAAAGCAGCGGTGCCGCGGGGTGACCATCCGGCCGTCCACGTTTGCGCTGCGGACAAGCGATCAACGCGACGGCGTGCAGGCGACGGCAACCGTCATGCCGGCGGATCCGACGATCCGGCGGTATTTGTAGGTCCGCGGCAGATAGACGGCCTGACCCGGGCGGAATTCCCATTCGCGCTCCTCGAGCAGGTCGACGTGGCGGGCCCAGCCGCTGAGGCAGTAGAGGACCGTGTCATGGCCGCCATCGCCCTCGACGACCGAATCGAGATCGGGAAGGTAGGTTGTGACGTGGAAGGAGAGCGGCGCGGCGTTTTTCGCCTCGGTGATCATCCGGTAGCTGTATTCCTTGTCGGGATAGAGCCAGGTCTTTTCGACGTCCTCGGGCTTGACCCATTGAATTTTCTGCATCTGGTAGTGCCTTTCTGAGCCTTCAGAGCCCCATCGGGTGGAGAATGTTTTTCAGGAACCGCTGCGCCCGCTCGGACCGGGTGTGGCCGAAGAAGTCCTCCGGCGTCGCGGTCTCGACGATGGTGCCGGCGTCCATGAACAGAATCTTGTTGCCGACATGGCGGGCAAAACCCATTTCGTGGGTCACGCAGACCATGGTCATGCCATCCCTGGCGAGGTCGACCATGACGTTCAGCACTTCGCCGATCATCTCGGGATCGAGCGCCGAGGTCGGCTCGTCGAACAGCATGACGGCGGGATCCATGGCAAGCCCGCGGGCAATCGCCACGCGCTGCTGCTGGCCGCCGGACAGGGCTTTCGGATATTTCTGCGCATGCGCAAGCAGGCCGACGCGATCCAGAAGCGCGCGCGCCCGTTCGCGTGCATCCCGGACGCTGCGACCGAGCACGCGGCGTTGCGCCAGCATGATGTTTTCCTCGGCTGTCAGGTGGGGAAACAGCTCGAACTGCTGGAACACCATGCCGACGCGCGAGCGCAATCGTGTCAGGTCGACGCCGGGATCACCGACGCGGACGCCGTCCACGGTAATCCGGCCCCGGTCGAAGCGCTCCAGGCCGTTCAGACATTTGACCAGAGTGGATTTTCCCGAGCCAGACGGCCCGCAAATCACCACGACCTCGCCGTTTGCGACCTTGAAGCTGCAGTCGTCGAGAACCTGGAAGTGGCCGTAGCGCTTGCCGACGGCCTCGGCGACGATGATGGGTTCAGCGCTGTTCGGCATTGTCCAACCTCGCTTCCTCGAAGCCGCGGCCGAAGCGGCGTTCCAGCGCGCTCTGGACCAGCGACCATGCCGAGGTCATGACAAGATAGTAAATCGAGGCGACGACGAAGAGCTCGAGCGTCAGGAAGCGTTCCTGGATCAACAGGTTGGTCCGGCGCAGCAGCTCTTCCATCGAAATCGCCGAGGTCAGGGAGGTTGTCTTCAGCAGCCCGTTGACGCTGTTGCCGAGCATCGGCAGCATGACGCGGGTCGCCTGCGGCAGGATGATGTCGCGCATGGTCTGCGCCCTGGTCAATCCGAGCGCCATGCCGGCATTTCGCTGGCCGGCGCCGATCGACTGGATCGCGCCCCGGATGATCTCGGAGAGGTAGGCCGCCTCGTTGAGGGCCAGACCCAGCAGCGCCGAGGTTACCACCGACAGCTTGAGCCCGAGTTGCGGCAGGCCGGTAAAGATGATGACCAGCTGCACGAGCAAGGGCGTGCCGCGCAGAAGCCAGACGTAGAAGATCGCGATCTTTTCCAGCCAGCCGATGCCGCTCATGCGCGCGGCCGCCACCAGCGCGCCCAGCGCCAGCCCGAACACAGCCGACACGATCGTCAGCCAGATGGTGGTCCAGGCACCATAGAGCAGGAAGGGACTGAACAGATAGCCGAAGAAGGCCGACCAGTTCCACATCGTCATCGAAACACCCTCCGATGCATTGAAGGAAGCGGCGCCGCAAAGCGCCGCGCGACATCGATCAGAGACCCGGTCCCTTGACGTCGAAGGGGCCGGTCCAGACGTCCTTCCCGTATTTGTCGAAGATCGCCTTGTAGCTCCCATCGTCGCGCATTTTGGTCAGCGTGCCGGCGACGGCCTCTGCCAGCTCCCTGTTGCGGAAGGCCATGGCGACGGGCGCCGGATAAAGGCCCCTCAAGGCGATTTCGGAAATCCCGCGGTCGGCATATTCCTTCGACACGGCTTCGATGGTGAAATTGGCATCCACCTGCCCGGATTTCAGCGCCTGGTAGTCGATATTGGTGTCGTTGAAGATGCTGATCTTGATCGGCGCCAGGCCCTTTGCCTGCAACGTCTTGTCGAGTTCCTTCAGCTTGTTTTCCTCGTAGCCGCCGATATCCACACCGACCGTCTTGCCGGCCAGGTCGTCGACGGATTTGATCGTCGATGCCTCTCCGGGCCGGGTGGAGACGACGATCGCCTGGTTTTCGTAGCGGACGAGATAAATGATCTTTGCCCGTTCCTCGGTGAAGAAGACGCCGGTGTTGATCATGTCCCAACGTCCGGCCTGCAGCCCGGGGATCATCGTGCCAAAGTCGTCGACGCGGATATGGTTCGACGTCAGGCAGAGCCTTTCGAGCACGGCGTCGCCCATCTCGACGCGCATGCCCTTCAGCGCGCCCGTGGCGGTATCGACATACTGCATCGGAGGCGACACCGGGTTGATCGACACGCCGACCTCTCCCGGCGACAGGAGCGCATCGGCCGGCACCTGCGGCGTGCAATCTGCCGCAATTGCCGTGCCGGCAGAGCCAAGCAGCAGTGAAACGATTGCAGCCGTGACTGTATTTCCAATGCGAAGTGAGACCATTGCGGCACCCTTGGGAGAAAGAGGAATTCACAACTGAAATACTTTCAGATATTTCACAGATGTCCAATCAAAAATATTGCGTTTGCGCAAATTCTTCCGCGATGCAACAAGGCCGGTGCCGTCGCCTGCCGCCAATGCAACCTTGACGGACCCGGGTGGCGCGTCGGGACCGCGCTGGCGGATCGGTCACACGGCGTCCCGGTACGCCGCGCCTGACAGGCGAAGACCGGCCGGCCGAGGCGACGCAACGGGGAGCATCGGGAACGCGATGGAAGGGCAAGGCAACCACGGACCGGAGCGGTTGGCCGGACGATGACACGAAGCGCCAGACGCGGGTCCGGACTGGACGATCTCGTCACTCGGAATATGTTGTAATATATCTTGTGATGTGCCAATAAGACGATATCAGACGGTGCCGGTCCGATTTCGGCATCGCTGGTACAAGCGATCGTCGCAGGACAGCGGGCAGCCCATGAGCGCGAACTTTCACACCGAGCGTCAGTCCATCACCACAGAGCCCGATGTCACGATTGTCGGCGGCGGTATCGTTGGCCTGGCGACTGCCTTTTTTCTCAGCCGGCTGGGCATCCGTCCGCTGGTCATCGAACGGCTGCCGACCCCGGCCTCGCTGACCAGCCGTCGCTCCGGCGAAGGTGTCAGGGCCCAGTGGGGCCTGCGGCACAATATCGAGATCGCCCGCGCCTCGATCGCATTCTATGCCGCGTTCGGCGCGCGTATCGCAATACCGGAGCGCGACGCTGGCTATCGGCCGGTCGGCTACCTTTATGCCAGCCGCTCCGAGGATGGTGCCCGGCGCCTGAAGGCGCGCTTCGACATGCAGGTGGCTGCCGGTCTTGACGACCTGGAGTACCTTGATCCGTCCGAGGTGCGCGACCGGTTTGCGCTCTTGAGCGAGACGGTCACCGGTGCGGTGTTTCGCGCCGGCGATGGCGTGGTCGTCGTCTCCGACATTGTCGCCGGTTACCTCGCCGCAATGAATGCCGACATTATGCTTGGCGCCGAGGTCGGCCGGATCGCTCGTGAGGGCAATGATTTTTCGATCGAGACCAGCCGTGGCACGATCAGCAGCGCAAGCGTCATCCTTGCGGATGGCGCCCGCCTGCCGGCCATGCTGCAATCGCTCGGCATCGTGCTGCCGCTTCGGCTGGCGCGCTCGTCGATCCTGCATGTCAAGGCGGATGGCATTCCGTTCGATCATCCGGCGACAATCGACGTCGATCTCGGCTCCTTCTGGCGGCCGGATGCCGGTGGCGCGAGGATGACGGCATCGTTTCGCAACACGCTCTTCCTCGACCGGTTCACCGACGATCCGGCGCCCGACCCCGACTACCTCGCGCATGCCATCGCCACGGTCTCGCCGCTGGTACCCCGCTGGGCAGACATTGCCCCGTCGATCGCCGACAGCCACGCACGACATGGCAGCTTTGCCGTCAGCGGCGACGGCGCGCCGCTGATCGGCCCGATCGATGCAATGCCCGGCCTTTATGTCAATGGCGCCTATGGCGGCCACGGCATCATGATGAGCCCCGAAGGCAGCCGTCGCCTGGCCGACATGGTCGCCGGCAACGACGCCAGCACCCCCAATCCGTTCCATCCGTCGCGCTTTGCCGCCGGCAATCTGCCGGCCCCGGAGCCGATGACCGTCAACACCAACGAGGCGTCGAAAGAGACAAGATGACCAGGACTGTGAAACTCGGGGTCGTCACGACCGGCCATGGCCCCCGCGACGAATATATCCACTACCACCAGAACGTCCTGCGGGCACTGGGTGCCAATGTCGAGGTGGTGATCCGCCACATCTACGAAGACCTGACGCTGGATGCACTGCTGCCGTATCAGGTCGGCAAGGAAACGCCGAACCTTGGCGCCCATGTCCATGTTCCCGGTGCCGTCGGCAACCACATGGGCGACGGTTGGGAACACCGCTTCTTCGCGCTTGATTTTGCGACCGGCCGCGTCCAGCAGACGATCGACCGGCTGGAGACCGAGGACGGCGTCGACATGGTGCTGCTTGCCTGCGCCGCCGAGTTCCCGCAAGGCGCATTGTCGGCCGCCACCTTGCTGATCCACCCGCGCGACCTGATGTTCCAGATTGCCGAGAGCCTTGCCCACGGCTCGCGCCGCAGGATCAAGATCGGTGCCCTCGTCGACGCCGAACACGCCGACCACGACTATGCCGACTGGGCATCCAAACCATACTTCGAGCGGATCGAGCTGGTCATGGCACCGATCACCACCACCTGGCTTGCCGCCGCCGAAACGCTCGGGCAGGAGGGCGTCGACGTTGCCTTCTTCTTCGGTTACGGCGTCGGACTGGCCCCCTTCGACCCGATCGACGAAATCCCCAATCTCGAAAAGGCGATCGGCGCACCGCTGATCCTGCCGCACCGGGTCACCGTGCTGCATCTGCGCAACCTGATCGGCCCCGCGCTCGACGACCGTGCCTATCTCTGAAGGAGCGACCATGTCCCACAGCTTTCCCCGTAGCCGCGCCTGGGCGGACCTGACCAGCGACGAGATCGCGGCGGCCCGCAACCGCAACGCGCTGGTGCTGATCCCGACCGGCGCCACCGAGCAGCATGCCGCGCATCTCTCCGTAGACTGCGACACTTTCCTGAGTGCCAGCGTTGCGCGGCTGGCCGCCGAACGGGTCGAGGCGCTCCCGGTGCTGGTCGCGCCGGCTCTCCCCTTCGGCTTTTCGCCACACCACATCAGCCATGCCGGCACCATCAGCCTGAGGCTCGACACCTATCTTGGCGTGCTCGGCGATGTCGCCGGCTCGATCCTGCGCTCCGGTTTCAAGCGCGTGCTCTTCGTCAACGGCCACGGCGGCAACTCGGCCCCGCTGCGCGCCAAGGTCGGCGAGATGGTCACGGATGGCCATCCTGTCGGCATGATCGACTACTGGGCGCCGGGCGAGCGGATCTGGATCGAACAGCTTGCCGGGCAATTGAAACGCGGGGGGCACGCCTGCGAACAGGAGACGGCGCTGATGCTGGCGCTGCGGGGCGACGATCACAACGAGGCAGAGCGTATTCTTGCCGCTGCCCGGCCGATGCTGCCACGCCTGATCCAGCCATGGATTGCGCCCGGCCATGCCGGCGATCCGCTGACCGATGCGGGTGCCGGCTGGCCGCCGATCTTCCAGGCCGACGATGGCGGCTATTACGGCGATCCGGCGGCGGCCACGCAAGACAATGGCAAGGCCATCCTCGAAACCATCGTTGCGGCGCTTGCCGACTTTCTCACCGCCTTTGCGGCAACGCCGCTGCGGCTCGGGGTTTCCCGTGATCCTGCCAAGCCGTCCGTGTCCGCGCCCCTTTACGGAGAACAATGATGCCAAGACAGTACGACGTTCTCGTGTGCGGCGCCGGCGCGGTCGGCGGCCATGCCGTCGAGTTCCTCGCCCGGCGCCCGGAAGTGCGTTCCATCGCCCTTGTCGACGTCAATGCCGCCACGGCCAAGGGCATCGCCTGGCGGGCGACGCTGGGCGCGCTGCAGGAAGGCAAGCATGTCGTCATCGACGGTTTCGGTTGCGACCTGCTCGACCAGGACGCGACCAATGCCCTTGTATCAAGCATCGATCCGCGCGTGGTGTTCCATGCCGCAACCTTGCTGACCGTTCCGGAGATGGCACGCGGGCTGACGGCCGAGACCTTCGCCCGGATCCGCGAGGATGGCATGGCGGGCTTCCTGTCGGCGCATGTCGTTCTTGGCATGAAGGTCCAGACGGCATTGGCAGGGCTCGGCCGATATGTCCCCCTGATCATGGCGTCGTTCCCTGACTTCACCAACCAGGTGCTCGGCAAGTTCGGTGTCGGTCCGATCACCGGCATCGGCAATGTCGACAACATCGCCTGCGAGGTGCAGGCGATCGTTGCTCAAAGGCTGGGGATTTCGGCGCTCGACGTCACGCCGCTGATCGTTGCCCACCACAGCGTTGCCGAATGGTTCCAGCGCTCCGGTTCGGCCGGCCAGGCACCCTGGTTTGCCAGGGTTTCGGTCAATGGTGTCGATCGCTCGTCAGAGTTCGACATGGATGCGCTGATGGCCGAAAGTGCCATGCGCATCCGCGGCGTCGCGCAGGAGCAGCGCACGGCGGCCTCCGGCGTCAAGGCGGTCCTCGCCGTGTTGCGCGACGATGGTACCTTCCTGCATTCTGCCGGCCCGCTTGGCCGCGCGGGCGGCTGGCCGGCAAGGCTGTGGGCCGATCGCCTCGAACTCGTCGACGTGCCCGGCCTTGATGAAACCAAGGCCGAGGAGATCGCGCTGGCCGGCCAGCGCAAGGGTGGTATTGCCGAGATCGAGGCCGACGGCACGCTGGTGGCGACTGAGACCTGTGCCGCGATGATGCGCGCGCTGTTCGACATCGATGTCAACCGCATCACGCCGGAGCGGATCGAGCCGACCGCCCGCCTGCTGCGGGCCAAGCTGACGGAAGCGATCCGCAGCGGCCTCTGATCACCTTTTCTGCCGCCATCGCCTGGTCGAAACAGAAAAACCGCCGGCAGAGCCATTCTGCCGGCGGTCCCTTGTCGTTATCAGGCCGGCAGAGCGAAGCGGCGTTCGACGAGCTTCTGGATGGCGATGACCACGCCGTTCAAGAGCAGGTAGACGGTGCCCACCACCACCAGGATCTCGATCGGCTTGTAGGTGTAGGAGATCAGCGCCATGGCCTGCCCGGTCAGTTCGGTGACGGCGACCAGGCTTGCCAGCGAACTGCCTTTCAGGAGCAGCGTCAGGTTGGACGTCAGTGGCGGCAGGATGACCCGCATCGCCTGCGGGATGATCAGCCGCCGCAGCGTCATGCCGACCGGCATGCCGAGCGCACGCGCCGCCTCGAACTGCGTGGCCGGGACCGAGCGCAGGCCGGCACGAATATATTCCATGTTGTAGCCGGCCGCCGAGACCGTCAGTCCGATGATGGCGGCTGGTAGCGGATCGAAATAGATGCCGACTTGCGGCAGGCCGTAATAGACGAGGAACAGCAGGGTGAGCGCGGGGAAGGCGCGCGTCATCCAGCTGTAGAAGGCGGTCAGCCAGCGCAGGGGCGCCAGGCGGCTGTCGCGCAGGATCGCCAGCGGAAAGGCCAGAATGACGGACAGCACGATCGTTGCCGCCGAGATGACGACGGTCATCAGTGTCGCCTCCCAGAACAGGCGCAGATTGCTTGTGACGACGGTCCAATCCATGGCTCAGCCCCTTCCCGTCGTGCCGTAGCGACGATCCATGCCGCGCTTCAGCAGCCATTCCAGCACCATCAGCGCACTGGCCATCGCCGCATAGATGCCGCCGGCGACCAGGATCAGGGACAAGGGCTGCGTCGAGATCGACATGGTTTGCCGGGTGATCATCATCACCTCTCCGACTGAGATCGCCGAGGCGAGTGCAAAGGACTTGACGTTGCCGGCCAGGAAGGTCGCCCAGGGGGCAATGACGACGCGGACCGCCTGCGGTAGCACGATGCGGCGCATGGCGAGGCCCCAGCCCATGCCAAGCGAGCGGGCGGCCTCCAGCAACCGGCGATCGATGGCCGCCAGGCCGGCACGGGCGATCTCGTACTGGAAGGCGGTGCCGATCAGCGTGAAGGCGAGCAGCGCAGCCCCGATCGAGCCAAGGTCGATACCGATCATCGGCAGCGCGAGATAGCAGGCGAGGAGTACGATGAGTTCCGGCAGCCCGCGAAACACCCAGCTGAAGATCGTCATCGGCAGGTTCAGCCAGCGTCCGGCCGCATCCGCGGCAATGGCGAGGCATGCGCCGAGCACGGTGGACAGGATGGAAACGACGACAAACATCCACAGCGTCAGCCATGACGCCTGCAGGAACCTTGGAAACTGTGCGACGATGACGTCCATGCTTCAGTCCGTCACCTTCTGCAGGAAGCTTTTCAGCTCCGGCGTCTGCGGCTGCTCGAGCACGATCTTCGGATCACCCTCCTCGCAGACCCGGCCCTTGTGCATGAAGATCACGTGGTCGGCGACCTGACGGACAAAGCCCATTTCGTGGCTGACGGAGATCATCGTCATCCCCTCGCCGGCGAGCTGGCGCATGACTGCCAGCACCTCACCCTTGAGTTCCGGGTCGAGCGCCGATGTGACCTCGTCGAACAGCAGTGCGTTGGGCTTCATCGCAAGCGCCCGCGCGATGGCGACGCGCTGCTGTTCGCCGCCGGACATCTGGTGCGGAAAGGCATGGGCGCGATGCGATAGCTGCACCTTGGCGAGAAGTGCCTCGGCCTCGAGAACCACCTGCGGCCGCGGACGTCGTTGCACCATGACGGGCGCTTCGACGATATTCTGCAGCGCCGTCATGTGCGGGAACAGGTTGAAGCTCTGGAAGACCATCCCGACCTCAAGCCGGTAACGCAGCAACTCGCGTTCGGTGGCGCGGCGCGGTCTGCCGTTGACCGTCACCCAGCCGATGTCGCGGCCCTGCCAGACGATCTGGCCGTCATCGGGCTGCACGAGCATGTTCAGGCATCGCAGCAGCGTGCTCTTGCCGGAGCCGGACGCGCCGATGATGGCCAGCACGCTGCCGGCCTTCACCTTGAAGTTGATGCCCTTGAGGATGTCCACGCCGCCCAGGCGCTTGGTCACGCCATGGACTTCCAGGATCGGAGGCTTGTCGGCATCCATCGGTTCAGCGCTCGACGTGGACACGCTCGGGCCAGGCCGGAACGACCATCGTGCGCGCAT
>UCIT01000092.1 GCA_900472625.1 Hyphomicrobiales bacterium
CTCCCCCTTGTGGGGAGGGGTTTGGGGCGGGGCCTTCATTCCTCGGAAAATCAGATCTTCCCGGCCCGCTGCTGGATCATCATGAACGTGTCGAACGTGTACTCCGACAGCTGCATCCACAGATAGGCATCGCGCTTGAACGCCGTCTGGTCCTCGTAGATCTTCTTGAAGTACGGATTGGCCGCCGAAATCTCGGCATAGATGCCGAGCGACGCCTGGAAGCAGGCCTCCATGATCTCCTGGCTGAACGGCCTGAGCGTCGCGCCCTCCGACACCAACTGCTTAAGCGCCGGCGGGTTCTTCATGTCGTACTTTGCCATCATGTTGGTATTGGCAAAGGCGCAGGCATCGGTCAGCGCCGCCTGATAGTGTTTCGGCAGGCTGTTCCACTTTTCCAGGTTGAAGAAGGCGTGCACCGTCGGGCCACCCTCCCACCAGCCGGGATAGTAGTAGTACTTGGCGACCTTGTGCAGGCCGAGCTTCAGGTCGTCATAAGGGCCGACGAATTCGGACGCGTCGATCGTGCCCTTTTCCAGCGCCGGATAGATGTCGCCGCCGGCGATCTGCTGCGGGATGACGCCGAGCTTGCTGATCACCTGACCCGCGAGGCCGGCGATGCGCATCTTGACGCCCTTGAGATCGTCCAGCGTGTTGATTTCCTTGCGGAACCAGCCGCCCATCTGGGCACCGGTATTGCCCGCCGGCAGGCCGTAGATGCCCTGCGTGGCGTAGAATTCGTTCATCAGCTTGTTGCCGTTGCCTTCGTAGAACCAGGCATTGGTCAACCGGCCGTTGAGGCCGAAGGGAATGGCGGTGCCGATCGCGTAGGTCGGGTCCTTGCCGACGAAGTAGTAGGAGCAGGTGTGCGCCGCTTCCACCGTTCCGGCGCTGACGGCATCGGCCGCCTGCAGGCCGGGGATGATCTCGCCGGCCGCGAACGGCTGGATGGTGAAGTTGCCGTCGGTCGCTGCCGACAAATGCTTGGCGATATCGTCTGCCGCGCCATAGATCGTGTCCAGGCTCTTCGGAAACGACGACGTCATGCGCCAGGCAATCTTCGGATTTTCCTGCGCGATGGCGGGTGCCGCCAGAGCCGAGGCAGCAACGGCGCCGACGCCTGTTGTTCCTGCCTTCTTGAAGAATGAACGACGATCCATCAAAAACCTCCCGTTTTGGTTGGTGCTGCGAGGCCAAACTCTCCCCACTCGCAGAACGACGAGAAGCTAAGCATGCGGACGCAGGGGTTACAAGCGATGCGTCATTAGTCTTTGGGATCACGACACCAATATGGCGAGCGGCGCAATTCGATCGAAACCAGCGGCTTAGGCGAAATTTATCCGTTCGCGCCCGGCACCGTTGCCGCAATTGCGCCAACCATTGCTGGGAAACGTTGACTTCCCGGCCATTCCTGGCTCACACATGAGCGATTGCATTCTTATCAGGGTTGATCATGACCAAGCCCATCGTTGCCGTTCCCGCCGATATCCGCACGCTGGACGGCGCCACCTGGCACGCGGTCCAGCATCAGTATGTCCGCGCCGCGCTCAACGCGTCAGGCGTCATGGCCTTCATCATCCCGGCCTTCGAGGAGGGCTATGACATCGACGCCATTCTCGACCGCGTCGATGGCGTTCTTGTCTCCGGCTCGGCCAGCAACGTCCACCCCTCGCTCTACGGCAAAGAGGCGACCGACGCCGACGGCCCGTTCGACCCCGCCCGCGACGCCACCTCGCTGCCGCTGATCCGCCGCGCCATCGACCGCGCCATCCCGCTGCTCGCCATCTGCCGCGGCATCCAGGAATTGAACGTCGCGCTCGGCGGCACGCTCGCCAGCGAAATCCAGGATAAGCCCGGCATCTGGGACCACCGCAAGCCGCCGAATGTCGACCGCGACAGCATGTACGCCATCCGCCAGAACGTGATCGTCAAGGAAGGCTCCTGCATCGCGGGCATCATCGGCGCCGGCGACATCCAGGTGAACTCGCTGCACCGCCAGGCGATCGCCGAAACCGCGCCGCGGTTGCAGGTGGAGGCGGTCGCCGAGGATGGCACGGTTGAGGCCGTCTCGGTCATCGACGCCAAGGCGTTTGCCGTCGGCGTGCAATGGCATCCGGAATACTGGGCCGAGACCGACAAGCCCTCCAACCAGCTGTTCGAAGCTTTCGGCGATGCTGTCCGCGACTATGCGGCAGGCAAACTGCCGGCGCAGCAGCACAAGGCCCGCGCCTGAGGCCTGCGTCAGGAGCGGCGGGCGAAACTCTAGCGCTGTCTGGCCCAGTGCAACCCGGCAGCCACGGCGACGCCGAGCAACGGCCAGACGGCCCAGAAATGGCCGTGCCAGGAGAGCAGGTTGATCGCGATGAGACCGCCCCCGACCACAGCGAGATAGGCCAGCCGCGTATCGAACAGGGTCTGGCTGCGCGCCCAGTGGGCCGCCGCCAGGAAGGCCAGCGCCAGCAACGGCCACGCCACCCAGAACTCGCCCCGCCACGACAAGAGATTGATCGCCACCAGCGCAATGGCGATGACCGCAAGCACGGCCGGCGGACGGCGCCGACGCGCGAATGGTTGCCAGGCCGGTTGCGTGGCATCTGGCGCGGTAGGCGCGGCCTCGGCGGTTTTCTGCGGCGGCTCGCGCCTGTTTTCGCCGATCCGGACGGCATAGCTCGGCACCGCTTCCGCGACGTTCTTCACCGTCAGCGGCCCGAGAAACTCGAAGCCGACGGCGATCTTGTTGCGCACCTGGTCATAGACGGTGCTCGATATCACCACCCCGCCGGCGGTCGCCTGCGCCTGCAGCCGCGCCGCGATGTTGACGCCGTCGCCGTAGATATCGTCGCCATCGACAATGACGTCGCCGAGATTGATGCCGATGCGAAACAGCATGCGGCTGTCGTCGGGACACGCAGCGTTCAGGCCGGCGAGCTCGTTCTGCACATCGACGGCGGCGCGCACCGCCTCGACCACGCTTGAAAACTCGGCGATCAGCCCATCACCCCAGGTGTTGATCACCCGCCCGCCATGCGCCTCGATCAGCCGTGACATCCGGTCGCGATACCGCTTCAGCGTCTCGAGCGTCCCCTCCTCGTCGACGCCCATCAGCCGGGTATAGTCCTGCACATCGGCGGAAAAGATTGTCGTCAGCTTGCGTTGCGTCTCGCTCGTGATCCCCGCCACCTCAGTCCCCTCGCCTTGCCTGACAACACCGATCGCCCGTAATGCACGGTTGCATCCTACATCTCGTGAGGCGACGGAGACCAGCCCCCACTTCCCCATTCTTCGCACGGTGGAAGCGAGTAAAAAGCGCCGCTGTCCTGCACGAGGCAATCACACACGCCCTCATCCGCGCCCTCGTGGCGGGCATCCAGCCGACGCGCGTCCGCGCGGCGAAAGACTCTGTTCGCCAGAACGTGATGAGAGAAAAGTCATTCACGGCGCAGACGCGCCGTGGCTGGATGCCTGTGACGAGCGCAGGCATGAGAGTGGAGAAGGAGAGGCCCCCCCAAGCAAGCCATCCCTTCAGAGTGTCCCTATCACCCCTTGACCGGCGTCTCCGCCACCGGCGTCAGCGGCTTGCCGCTTTCGAACCAGCCCAACAGATTGTCGACCACGAGATCCGCCATGGCGTTGCGTGTCGGCACAGAGCCGGAGGCGAGATGCGGTGTCAGGACGGCGTTCGGCAGCGCCATCAGCGCGGCCGGCACATTCGGCTCGTCGTAGAAGACGTCGAGACCGGCAGCGCCCAGCGCGCCCGATGACAGCGCTGCCGCCAGCGCCTCCTCGTCAACCGTCCAGCCACGCCCAACATTCACGAACACGCCATCCGGCCCGAGCGCCTTCAGGATATCGGCATTAACGGTCTTGTGGGTCTGCGGCGTCTTCGGGACAATGGCGATCATCGTGTCGACGGCATCGGCAAGACCCTCCAGCGTCGGATAGTAGTCGTAGGCCAGCGCGTCGTTGCGCGAACGCGTGTGGTAGCTGATCTTCACCTTGAACGGCTCCAGCCGCCTGGCGATCTCCTGACCGATGCGGCCGAGGCCGTAGAAGCCGACATGCCGGCCCTTCAGCGAGAAGCGCGACAGGGGATAGCCTGTTCCCGGCTTCCAGTTGCCGTCGCGCAGCCAGTTTTCAGCGCGCGGAAATTCGCGGATGGTGTTGAGCAGCAGGCCGATCGCCGTATCGGCAACCTCGTCGTTCAGCACATCGGGCGTATTGGTAACGACGACGCCTTTGGTCGCAGCGTGCTTCGCATCGACATTGTCATAGCCGACGCCGAAGCTGGCGATAACCTCCAGCTTCGGCAGCGCGTCGATCGCGGCCGCATTGAAGGTGCCGGAGACGGCGACGCCACGGATGCGTTGCGCGGTCTCTGTGTCGAGCGTCGTCGCGTCGGCCTCGATCACATCGAAGCCGTCCTTGAGCCGCGCCAGAACGCGCTCGTGCATTTTCCCCGGAACGAGAACAGCGATGCGGGACATGGGATTTCCTCTTTGATTGCAGCGTGCCCGGAGGGCTCTGGTTATGACCGGGGCCGATACGGGCTGGTCGATTGACGGATGCGCATCTCGGGCTTGATGAGATGGATGCCGTCGGGTTCGTGGCTGCCGGCCAGACGATCGAGCAGCGCGCGGGCCGCCAGCCGGCCGACTTCGGCCTGGCCGTTCCACACCGTCGTCAGCGCCGGCATCGAGATGGACGCTTCCTCGAGATCGTCGTAGCCGGTGACCGAGATATCGGCGCCAGGTACCAGACCGGCCCGGGCTATGCCGTTCATCAGGCCGATGGCGACGAGGTCGTTCCAGCAGACGGCGGCAGTCGGCTTCTGCGGCAGCGACAGAAAGTGCACGGCCGCCTCGAAGCCGCCTTGCATCGAGCGTGGGCCCGGAATGCGCAGGCCCGGATCGACCTCGATCTCGGCCTTGCGCAACGCGTTGACATAACCCTGGTAGCGATCGCGGCCGGTCGACGTCTGGTCGGTGCCGCCGATCATCGCGATCGAGCGGTGGCCGAGGCCGATCAGGTGATTGGTGGCCAGCGAAATGCCGTAGCTGTCGTCGCCGCGGAAGGTCGGCAGGTCGGAGCCGTCAATCGAGCGGGCAACGAGAATGGCCGGCATGCCGTTGTCTTCGGCGAGCTGCATGTCTTCGGGCGGCGTGCCGATGGCCGGCGACATGATGACGCCGTCGCCGCCAAGCTGCAGCAGCGTCTCGATGAAGGTGCGCTGCTTCTCGACCGAATCGTAATGGTTCGACAGGATGAAGGTGTGACGGCTGCGGTCGAGCTCGGTTTCGATCGCCTTCAGGATTTCCCCGTAGAACGGGTTCATGATGTCATGCACCACGACACCGATAATGCCGGAGCGCGAGGTCCGCAGGCTGGCGGCGCGGCGGTTGTAGATATAGCCGAGCGCCCGGGCCTGTTCCTTGATCTTGTCGCGGGTGGCGCCGGCGACGAGCGGGCTGTCGCGGAGCGCAAGCGATACGGTGGCGGTGGAAATGCCGAGCGTTTCGGCAATGGTCGACAGCTTGATCTTCTGAGCCACGTCTTCTCCCCGGCAACGCGCGGGCCAACGCAACGCGCGACGATTTTTTGCGCCCGGCCGTCGTGGACCAGGCGTCGTTAAAATATTTAATTAAAAGATTAAACCAGAGCAGGCAATTTCTAAATTCACAAAACTGTCAGATTTCATCCGGCTCATCGAGCGGGATGGCCTCCGCCTGCAGGTTGCCGTCGATCGCCTTCAGCAGCCGTACGAGGTTGCGGATTTCCTTCTCGGAAAAATCGAGCGTCGCCAGCCGGTCGCAGGCGGACGCCGCCTGCTCGATGGCTTCAACGCTGCCGCGGCCGAGATCGGTGAGATAGACCTTTGTCAGCCGTGCGTCATCGGCATCGGCCTTGCGCTCGAGGAACCCCTGCGCTTCCATGCGGCCGATGGTGCGGGTCATCGTTGGCGCCTTGACGCCGAGCTTCTGCGCCAGCGCGCCGGCAGTCATGCCGTCGGTCTCGGCCAGCGAGGTGATGACGCCGTCCTGGCCCGCATAGAGCCCGCTCTCCAAGAGGTTGCGCGAGAGAACGGTGCGCATCGAGCGGGCGGCCTGCGTCAAAGCCGGCGAAAGATCGACCACCGTATATTCGGTCTGGTCCTTCTTCTTCGACTTCTGCTTCTTGCCGTCCTTGTGCTTCTTACCCATCGCCATCCCCTTGATCTTGCCGCGCCGCGCCACCGGGAGAGACCCGAAGCACGGCATCAGTGTCGTCGGCGCCCAAGCCGGCCCTCAAATCCGTTTCGGTTTAAGGGCTTATGCGTTAAGCATTGAGAACATTGCGTTATGACATTGCGCATGATCTCGTCATAAACAAGAGGCGTTGACCGGATGATTGCCCCTGCCACCGACTTCGCGGCCAACGATCCCGCGCTTTCGCCCACTGAGCGCCGCCACTGGATCGCCGTCCTGCCGCTCGGCGCCCACGAACAGCACGGCCCGCATCTGCCCTTCGACACCGATACGCTGATCGCCGAAGGCATCGTTAGCAGGCTCAGGACGCAAATGCCGAAGACGCTGCCGGTGACCTTCATGGCCATCGAATCGGTCGGCTACTCAATCGAGCACATGGATGTGACAGGCACGCAAACGCTGAGCTATGGCGAGGCGATCGAGCGCTGGCTCGGCATTGCCGAGGACCTGTCGCGCCAAGGCATCCGCAAGCTGGTGCTGCTCAACGCCCATGGCGGCAATTCGCCACTGCTGACCATCGTCGCCACCGAGGCTCGCGTCCGTTTCGGCATGCTGGTCGTCGCCACCAGCTGGACCCGGTTTGGTCTGCCTGATGGCGTCATCTCGCCGGAGGAGAAGGCCATCGACATTCACGGCGGCGATATCGAGACATCGGTAATGTTGGCGCTGCACCCGGACAAGGTTGATATGACCAAGGCCACAAACTTTCCCTCCCGCCAATCCGACTTCGCCGCCCGCTTCAAGCACCTGCGCGCTTACGGCCCGCACGCCTTCGGCTGGAAGATGTCGGACCTGAACGATCAGGGCGTCGCCGGCAACGCGGCAAAGGCGACTGCGGAAAAGGGCGAGGCGCTGATCGCGCATGCGGTGACCGGACTGGTGGAATTGCTGGAGGATATCGACGCGTTCGACGTGGACACGCTGCGGTAGCGGGCTGCTTGTATCGGCACGGTGTTTTGATCATATTGGTGGCAATCGCAGTGGCTCAGACAGGAGGCCCGCATGCGCATTTCTATTAAAGAGGCTGAAGGCCAGCTGACCGAACTCGTACGGCTCGCCAATCAGGGGGAGGAGATTGTGTTGACGCAGGATGGCCTGCCCACCGCTCGCCTTGAGCCTGCCACCACGTTTATCGATGATCCAATCAAACGGGAAGAATTCATTCAGAGCCTGCGGAATAACACCGCGCGGCCGCCGCTCAGCCGCGAGGAGAAATCCCGACTGATCGACAGACTGCAGGAAGAGGTAAGGCGGAAGAACCTGCCGCCCGGCCCGGACGCCGCTCATAGCCAGGATTTCCTCTACGACGAAGACGGCTTGCCAAAGTGATTGCCATCGACACCTCGGCGTTGATTGCAATCCTGGCAGAGGAACCGCTTGGGCCATCTTGCCGCGACGTATTCGAAAGCGAAGAGCTCGTCTTCATTTCGGCTGGCACGGTGGTGGAAGCATCGATCGTTGCTGCGCGGAGAGGATTTTCGGAGGAGATGAAAATGCTTCTCGGCTCGGCCGCCGTCCAGATTATTGACGTTACGCCGGCCCGCGCCCAACTCGCCGCCGAAGCCTATACCCGCTGGGGCAAGAACTTCCACGCAGCCTCCCTAAACTTCGGCGATTGCTTCGCCTACGCCACCGCCCGCGAGTTCGACTGCCCGCTGCTTTTCATCGGCAACGACTTCTCCCGGACCGACATCCAATCGGCAATTCCCACCCCCGCGCCCTAATGTGATCTTATAACATACGAAACCCTTTGAACTGCCGCGCCGCACCCCTTATATGAGACGACGAATTTCAAGGCCCGGGGCGCACGTCCGCGGGCAAGCCCCCATCTATCGAGGTTCTCATGACCGACGCACTCCAGACCCAGCCGAAGCCCATCCCCGTCACCGTTCTTACCGGCTATCTCGGCGCGGGTAAGACGACGCTGCTCAATCGCATCCTGACGGAAGCGCACGGCAAGAAATACGCGGTCATCGTCAACGAGTTCGGCGAGATCGGCATCGACAACGACCTTATCGTCGAATCCGACGAGGAAATCTATGAGATGAACAACGGCTGCGTCTGCTGCACGGTGCGCGGCGACCTGATCCGTGTCGTCGAGGGCCTGATGCGCCGCCCCGGCCGCTTCGACGGCATCATCGTCGAAACGACAGGCCTTGCCGATCCGGTTCCCGTCGCCCAGACCTTCTTCATGGATGACGACGTCCGTGCCAAGACCGAGCTCGATGCCGTCATCGCGCTTGTTGATGCCAAGCATCTGCCGCTGCGCCTCAAGGACAGCCGCGAAGCCGAAGACCAGATCGCCTTTGCCGACGTCGTGCTGATCAACAAGACCGACCTCGTCACCCCCGAAGAACTGGCCGTGATCGAGGATGTCGTGCGCGCCATCAACCCGTCGGCCCGCGTCTACAAGACCAGCCGCTCCGGCATCGATCTCGCCCGGGTGCTCGATCAGGGCGCCTTCAATCTCGAGCGCGCGCTGGAGAACGATCCGCACTTCCTCGACCACGACGACCACGACGACCACGTCTGCGGTCCCGATTGCGGCCATGATCACAGCCACGACCATCATGCGCATGACCATGAGCACCATGACCATCACCACCACGATCATGAGCACCATGATCACGACCATGGGCACGACCACCATCACCACGGCGTCGTTTCGCCGATCCATGACGTGACGGTGCAGTCGGTTTCGCTGCGCGGCGGCGAGATGATCGCCGACCGCTTCTTCCCCTGGATCCAGAAGATTACCCAGACCCAGGGCCCGAACATCCTGCGCCTCAAGGGCATCATCGCCTTCAAGGACGATCCCGAGCGTTATGTCGTCCAAGGCGTCCACATGATCATCGAGGGCGATCACCAGCGCGCCTGGAAGGATGGCGAGAAGCACGAGACCCGTCTGGTCTTCATCGGTCGCGAGCTCGACCGCGAAAAGCTCGAAGCCTCCTTCAAGGCATGCGAGGCCTCTGCCTGATGCCGACTGTTGCCCCGTTCGACCTCGACGGCCATATCCTGGCCGTCGAATTTTTAGGTGACGTCCCCTTCTTCGCCAGCGCCACCGGCACCTTTCATCGACTGGATGGCGCCGAAAAGGTCACGGAAGCCCATCAGGGCATGCTGACCTGCATCCGCGATCCCTATAGCGAGAGCCTGATCTCCGGCGGCGAGGACGGCAAGGTGTTGCGCATATCGGCCGACGGCAGCGTCGCCGAACTGGCGCATGCGCCGCGCAAGTGGATCGCCCAGCTGGCCGCCGGCCCGCAGGGCGCCGTCGCCTATTCCTACGGCAAGAGCGCCATCGTCCGTCTCGCCGACGGCACCACCCGCGAATTCACCGAGGAGCGCACCGTCGAGGGCCTCGCCTTCGCGCCGAAGGGCATGCGCGTTGCCGCCGCCCGCTACAACGGCGTATCGCTGCATTGGGTTGCAGGCGACGCCAAGCCCGTCGATCTCGAATGGAAGGGCGCCCACACCGGCGTGACCTTCTCGCCCGACGGCAACTTCCTCGTCACCATGATGCAGGAAAATGCCCTGCACGGCTGGAAGCTCGACATCAAGCCCGGCTCCGAAGCCCGCCACATGCGCATGACCGGCTACCCCGCCAAGGTCAAGTCGCTCTCCTGGTCCGCCAAGGGCAAGTGGCTGGCATCGTCAGGCGCGCCTGCGGCGATCGTCTGGCCCTTCTCCGGCAAGGACGGCCCGATGGGCAAGGCGCCGCTCGAGCTCGGCACCCGCGCCAATATCATGGCCACCTCGGTCAAGTTCCACCCGGCCGAGGACATCCTCGCCATCGGCTTCATCGACGGCATGATCCTTGCCGTACGCCTTGCCGACAACAAGGAGGCGCTGCTGCGTCGTCCCGGCAAGGGCGCCATATCGGCCATGAGCTGGAGCAAGAACGGCAAGCTGCTGGCCTTCGCCTCCGAAGCCGGCGACTGCGGCGTCGTCGACATCGCCGCCTGATCGGAGAACGAGCGGTATGGGATCGATCACGACCATATCGCTTGAAGCCGGCCACATGCTGGATGCAGCCAAGCTGCGGCGCATCGCGCTGTGGCATCGGTTGCCCGGCCTGCGCGACGTGCATTCGCTGTGGGAGGACGAGACCTACTGGCGCATGCAGCTGCTGTCGACCTGCACCATTCTCGGCGCACTTGCAGGCGATGAGCTGGTCGGCGTCATCGCCTACCGCAAGGGCTGGATCGAGCAGCTCTACGTGCTTCCCGACCATCAGTCGCGCGGCATCGGCTCGCTCTTCATCTACCGCGCCCAGGAAGCGATGGACGAGATCAGGCTGTGGACCTTCCAGCGCAACATGCCGGCCCGCCGCTTTTATGAGCGGCACGGCTTCATGGCCGAGCGGCAGACGGACGGCGCCCGCAACGAGGAGCGAGAACCCGACATGCTCTACTATTGGGAGCGCCCCAGGGGCTGGACCGCCTATCTCTCCGCCCGCTGAGCCAAGATCGACCCACCGGCACGCCGGATCTTCAGCGACATTGCCAGCGCCGCCCGACCGGGATAAAGGAACAGCATGTCATCATCCCTAGCTAATGCCATGTCCGAGACCCAAGCTGCCAACGATGCCTCCGCATGGCTGGTGATCCGCGCCGAGGCCGTAGCGCTGGCCGAGCGCGAACCGGTGCTGAGGCCGTTGCTGCGCTCTCAGGTCATCGACGCCGATAGCAATGCCGCGATCATCGCCCGCGTGCTGACCGCCCGCCTGTCGCTGGCCGAGGTCGATCCATCGGGCCTTGTCGAGCTTCTCTCCGGCGCGCTGACTACCGACATCCTCGCGAGCGTCGAGGCCGACCTGATGGCGGTGCGCCAGCGCGATCCGGCCTGCACGACCTATCTGCACGCGCTGATGAACCTTAAGGGCTTTCATGCCCTGCAGATGCACCGCATTGCGCACGCGCTGTGGAACGACGGCCGCATCGAGATCGCCAGCTGGCTCGCCAACCTTGCCTCGCTGGTCTTTGGCCCTGACATTCACCCGGCAGCCAGGATCGGCGCCGGCATCATGCTCGACCACGGCTCCGGCATCGTCATCGGCGAAACCGCCGTCATCGAAGACGAGGTCTCCATCCTGCAGAACGTCACGCTTGGCGGTACCGGCAAGCAAAGCGGCGACCGCCATCCGAAGATCCGCCGCGGCGTCATGATCGGTGCCGGCGCCAAGATCCTGGGTAATATCGAGATCGGCGCCTTCAGCAAGGTCGCGGCCGGCAGCGTCGTGGTCAAGCCGGTTCCGGCTCACTGCACCGTCGCCGGTGTTCCGGCCACGGTCGTGCGCATTCACCCGGCCGACGAGATTCCGGCCGAGACCATGGACCAGAACATCTGAAACCTCAGGCCGCCTGCTCGCGATCGGCCGATGCCTCGACGCGGTCGCGGCCCATTCGCTTGGACGCGTAGAGCGCCGCATCGGCCCGCGCCAGCAACGTTTCGAAGTCGGCGCTGGCGCTGCCGCCGATTGCCACACCGATGCTGAGCGTCGGGGCCACATCCGGTCCCTGATGACGGGAGACGATGTCGGCAAAGGCCGCCCGCATTCGCTCGGCCACCGCAATGGCGCCGTCCTCGCTCACATCCTTCAACAGCACGATGAATTCGTCGCCCCCGTGCCGGGACAGCAGGTCGTCCGGCCGCAGCACGCCGCGCGCGGCGGTGGCGAACAGCTTCAAGACCACGTCACCGGCGGCATGGCCGAACTGGTCGTTTAACTGCTTGAAGTGGTCGATATCCACAATCAGGAGCGCCACCGATTGCGCGTCGCGCAACGGCAGGCGCTGCGCCAGGCCGCCACGGTTAAGCGCGCCGGTCAGCGGATCGTGATGCGCCTGCGCGACCAGTTCGCCCCTGCTGCGTTCCGCCGCCATCAGCACAATGAGCATGCTGCGGATCGCCAGGAAAATCACCCCGGTCGATGCCATCCAGCTGTGAACCATGGTCGTGCCGTAGGGATCGGGACCGCCGATCTCGCCCGTGGCCGCCATCACGGCGCGCACCAGGAACAGTGCCGCGGTGGGCAGATAGAGCCACGCCAGCAAGCCGGCCGAAAACAGCCTCTCGCGCCGATAGATGCCGATGCCTTCTCGCAAGACGGCAAGATCGCAGAGACAGCAGACCGCCGAGATATAAAACAGCCGCGCCGACACCGCCACGGCACCGGTGGGCAGGACCAGCACCGGCAGGCTGAGGCAGACGATGGTGAGCAGGCAGGATCGGTAAGACACCGGCCGATCGGCAAGGACGCGGATGGCAAAGAACGAAAGCAGGTAGCCGGCGATGGTCAGCACGTTGCCTGCCTGGATCGACACCGAATAAGGAACGATATCGCGCAGGCAAACCAGGACGGTGCCTGTGCCAAGCACGATATAGCTGGCGCCCCACCAAGCCGGCCAGCGGCCGAAGCGCCCGGTAGCGAAGGTTGCCAGATGCACGCTGCCCAGCACCAGAAGGGTCAAGGCGGAGACCACATAGATCGTCCGCAGATCCAGAACCATGACATCCCCCGAAACAGATAGATTTCACTATATGTCGGAAGACTTTCGATTTGATTGGGCGTGCCATTCAAATTTTAGCATTGTCGTGGTCGCTGCAGATGCAGCCTTACGGCCGCATGCATTTCCGCGTGATCTGAGCGCGCCTCTGCCCCTTGCTGTATTTCGCGACCTGCCCAGCCGGGCACTTCTTGTCATCGTAGAAGACCGATTGTCCGGGTTTGAGCGAGCTCATCGTCGGCTGCGAAGTGACGACAGGGATTTCACCTGCTGCCTCCGACATGGTGGTGAAAGACAGCAGGCTGGCAACAGAAAGGCAGACGATCATGAACCGTGTCATTTCCCACTCCCATTTTTTAGAAATCCCTTAAATACAATCCTACAGAACGCGATCTTCGGCAAGAGGGCGCAAGGCAGCACGAAACGCCGCGCGGACAATGTCCGCGACGGTCTGCGAATGCGGGAGCGGGCAGACGGCTGGTATCGGGTATAAGTGATGTCAGGCGGTGCCGCCTGCCCGATCACTTGGGGCTTTCCGGTGGGTCCGGATCGGCAGGAGCGTCTCCCGATCTGGCGTCCCCGGCCGAATCAGCTGCCCTGACGACAGACGATTCGCCCTTTGCGACCGTCATCGGGCGCCGGTTTATGAACGGAGGACGGCCGGTTCATGAACCCGGTTCCCTGCCCGATGACATGAACAGCATAGAGCCAAGCCAAAGGGGAGGGGATGATTCTCGCCTATATTTTCATCCAAATGATTGTTTTCTCTGCATTTTGGTGGAACGAAGCGTGAATTTCTTCCCCAAAAAGGCCAAGCTGCACTGTTGCTAAAATATCGTTAAAATTTACCGTCACAGATTTTTGTTCATCTAGCGTTCAGAAAACTCTTGGGAAAGCCATCTTTTGCGCCCACATTGAACTCCAGAGAACTAGGAGTGCATGAATGATTCTTAAGGCCACAGCCGCAGCGACCATATTCGCCGTCTATGCTTTCACGATGTTTTTCATCGCTGCCATACCAGAGACGATCGTTCAGACTGCCGGGACGCAGTTGGTCGAAGCATCAGTCGTAAAGTGAGCACCGTTACGTAAACGGTAGCATGAGGGGAATACGAGGGACACAGTCCGCCGGCTCTTCCGGCGCCCTTTAAATCCGATTGTTTTAAAACAGCAACAATGAAAAAGCCCCTCCCCGTCGGGGAGAGGCTCTGCTGGAGAGGCCTTGGCCGTCAGGCAGCCCTGCGGATTGGCGCGCTGGCGAGCACCCGTCCCGATGGGACGATCATGCCGGCCGCGCCGTCAAGCCAGCCGTCGACAAGCTCGAGCGCCAGAAAGCGCGCGCGTTCGAACGGGCCGGGCATCACGAGATGCTGCGCCTTGGTGGCAAAGAAACCGAAGCGCTCGTAGTAAGCCGCATCGCCGACCAGCAGGATGGCGCCGTGACCACGGGTCTTGGCTTCCAGCATGGCCGCACGCATCAGCGCCGAACCCACACCCTTGCCTTCGAACGAAGCGTCGACCGCCAGCGGTCCGAGCAACAGCGCGTTGATCGGCGTGCCGTCGGCATTGACGCCGGCTTCGATGTTCCACAGGCGAACCGTGCCGATCACGTGGCCATCGCGGTCGCGCGCCACCAGCGCCAGGCCTTCGGCCGGCACGCGGCCACGACGAATCTTTTCCGATGACTTGCGGCGACGGTTCGGACCCATGGCCCGATCGAGCAGGTTTTCGCGCGCCACGACATCGCCGGCATTTTCGGCGTCGATGGTGAAAACGGAATGCGCAAAGAATGCGCGGACAGAATCAAGAACAGCGGCCATCTTGGCCTCCCGTACTCAAAACCGTTTCAAACGGTATCGTCAGATCATTGTGAGGGTGCCGCCCCGGCTGGCTACGGGGCTGGCGAAATCAGATAATATAGGCCTTCAGCGGGTCGAAGCCGTTGAACGCGACCGCCGAATAGGTGGTCGTGTAGGCGCCGGTGCCTTCGATCAGGATCTCGTCGCCGATCGAAAGGGTGATCGGCAGCGGGTAGAGATTCTTTTCGTAAAGCACGTCGGCCGAATCGCAGGTCGGACCGGCAATGATGCAGGGCTCCATCTCGTCCTGATCGCGCTCGGTGCGGATCGGGTAACGGATGGCTTCGTCCATCGTCTCGGCCAGACCGCCGAACTTGCCGATGTCGAGGAACACCCAGCGCGCCGTGTCGTTGTCCGACTTCTTCGAGATCAGCACGACTTCCGTCTTGATGACGCCGGCATTGCCGACCATGCCGCGGCCCGGCTCGATGATCGTCTTCGGAATCTGGTTGCCGAAGTGATCGCGCAGGCTCTGGTAGATCGAACGGCCGTAGGCTTCCGCCGACGGAACGTCACGCAGGTACTTGGTCGGGAAGCCGCCGCCCATGTTGACCATCTGCAGGTGGATGCCCTGCTTGGCCAGCTGAACGAAGACGCGCTTGGCATCGGCAAGTGCCGAATCCCAGGCATCGACCTTGGTCATCTGCGAACCGACATGGAACGAGACGCCGTAGGACTCCAGACCCAGCTGATGCGCGTAGACGAGAACGTCGACGGCCATCTGCGGCACGCAGCCGAACTTGCGCGACAGCGGCCATTCGGCGCCTTCGCCATCCGTCAGCACGCGGCAGAACACGCGGGCGCCGGGAGCGGCACGGCCGATCTTCTCGACTTCCTCGTGGCTGTCGACGGCGAACAGGCTGACGCCGAGCGCATGCGCACGGCCGATGTCGCGTTCCTTCTTGATGGTGTTGCCGAAGGAGATGCGGGCAGCCGTTGCACCGGCGTTGAGCGCCATTTCGATTTCGGCGACGGACGCGCAATCGAAGTTGGAGCCCATGTCGGCGAGAAGCTTCAGGACTTCTGGAGCCGGGTTTGCCTTGACGGCATAGTAGATCGCGCTGTCAGGCATGGCGTGACGGAAGGCGGAGAAGTTGTCGCGCACGACGTCGAGGTCGACCACGAGGCAGGGACCATCGGGACGTCGGGTTGCGAGAAAGTCGCGGATGCGCTGAGTGGTCATGTCAATCCCTTTTCCAATTCCAGAGCTCCGGGAAAAACCGGAGGACAAAGGGCAGCCGCTCACTCGCATAGGAACCAGCCGGTGGAGACCCCGGAACCTTAGCAAGCGCTCGATTGCGCAGATGATGAATCAACGCCGCGTGAGCGACATGGATCCGGCTTTGTCTGCCATGGATTGGAGGGGTATCCCTACCGCACTTCCGGCAATGAAGGTGTGCCTCTTCAGTAACCCCCGCTGATGGAAAGCAGGGAGAGAACAAAAAGGCCCGCACCGTCGTTGCTTAGGCGTCCTCGCATTTTCCGGTTGGCCGGAATAGCGACTGGAGGGGTTAATTCCAGGTACCTTACCGATTTCCTCACCAATTCGAGGGTTCGGCGGACTCCCATGGGCACGTGCGACTTTGGGCTGACGTCGAGATAAGAATATTCGCCGTCATAATCAAGAGTTTTTTTGACGTGGGGCAAAAAAACCCATTCCGCAACCCAAGGCAGAATTTGCATAAGGGAGGCTGACCAATTACATTGTGGCTATCGCAGCCCGCGATGGATATTCTTGGGGTTGACCATGTCGACGGCAGGCAAGAAAAATGCGATGCAGGACGCTGTCAGAGACGCGCGCACCGGCCTTCCGATGCGCGAGGTTCGGCTGCTCGTTCCGGATGTACGCCACCCTGACGTAATTGCGCGCACCAAGGCTGCGATCGCGGCACTCGACCCCGAAGATGAGCTGGAATCCATGCTCTGGATCGAAGCCGTCACGGCCCCTGATCACGAAGACAGCGACGTCGAATGAAGCGTGGCGATATGGTCACCGTTGCTATCACTGGCGACTATGGCAAGCCACGCCCCGCTGTGGTGGTCACCTCCAACATTATTCTCGATGCCGGACATGACGCGATAGCGCTGTGTCAATTGACCTCGACCACCAACGATCTGGCGCTCTTCCGGGTTGTCATCGAGCCGACCGTCCATAACGGATTGAAATTGCGCTCCGATATCATGGCGGATAAACCCATCTCAGTCCCGCGCCGGCGAATCGGTTCGGTGATTGGTCGGCTGGAAGAAGCGGATCTCCAAAGGCTGGACAAGGCGCTTGTTTTTGCGCTCGGTCTGCAGGACTAACAACCTTCCGGAGCCAATATGGACACCCTCACCCGCATCCGCGCCTTCATCGACGTCGTCGAAGCCGAGGGGTTTTCCGCCGCCGCGCGCAAGACCGGCCGCTCGAAGGCGCTGCTTTCCAAATACGTCCGCGAGCTCGAGGATGAACTCGGCGCCCTGCTCCTGAACCGCACCACCCGGCAGTTCTCGATGACAGAGGCCGGCCACACCTATTATCGCACCGCCTCCGATATCCTGAAGGAGATCGACAATCTCGCCGACCTCGTGCGCGAGAACAACGCGCAGCTGAAGGGCAAGCTGAAGATCTCCGTGCCGCGCACCTTCGTCGATGCCGAGGTCGGCCAGTCGCTGATCGATTTCGCCGCCGAGAACCCCGACCTGACGCTGGAGATTTCCGCCGACGACCGCTTCGTCGATCTGATCGAGGAGGGCTTCGATGTGGCGATCCGCGTCACCAAGCTCGAGGATTCAGGCATGATCGCCCGCAAGATCTCGGATTTCCGCATCCATCTCTGCGCCACGCCCGAATTTCTCGAGCGCTATCCGCAGCTGCAGAACCCGGCCGACCTTTCCAACGTGCCCTTCGTGATCGACACCAACGCCCGCAACCAGGGAAGCATCCGCTTCCAGAACCCCGATGGCACCACCTTCGCCGTCGCCGTCTCCGGTCCGCTCGAGGTCAACAGCCCGCACGCGACGCTGCGCGCAGCGCTGTCCGGCATCGGCGTCGCCTTCATACCTGATTTCATCGCCCGCAAGCCGATCGACAGCGGCGCGCTAGTGACGCTGTTCAACGATTACATCGCCACCGACCGCGGCATCTACGCCGTCTATCCTCACCGCCGCTATCTGCCAGCCAAGGTGCGCATCTTCGTCGATTACCTTCACAATTGGTTCAAGAAGCATCCTTAGGCGAAAGCACGTGGTGGCCGGTCCCAATTCGGTCCCATTTACTGGCAAGATCGCAACAACTGATTTGGGCAATTCGCCCCTCGGCCAGCCCTCGTAGAGATGAAGTCATCGGACGCATGAAGATATCGACTTTCCTGACGGCCGGATTTCTCTCGCTCGTTCCCGCAGCCGCTTTCGCGCATCCGCATATCTTCGTGGAGGCGCGCCTCGAGGTGGTTGCCGATGACGACGGCAATGTCGCCGAATTCCGCAACGTCTGGCGTTTCGACGAGGTCTTCACCTCCTCGGTCGTCATGGACTTCGACAAGAACACCGATTTGAAGCTGGAGCCGAACGAACTTGCCGAGGTCGGCAAGACGGTCAGGGATTCGCTCGTCGACTACGATTACTACATGAACCTGACGATGAACGGGAAGACCGTCACCGTTCAGAAGCCCGACATCATCCATGTCGATTACCGTGACGGCCAGCTCCTGATGTTCTTCGCCGTCAAGCCGGTCGAGAAGATGCCGCTCAAGGGCAACCTCACCTTCGGCGTCTACGATCCCTCGCTCTACACCTCGATCGACTTCCCGACCGACAACGAGATGATCCTGGTGGGCGACGCCTTCAAGGCCTGCAAGCATCAGGTCGTCAGGCCGGATGCCGACCAGGTGATCTCGCAGAACAAGCAGTCGCTGACCGACGCCTTCTTCAACGATCCCACCGGCACCAACATGTCGAAGCTGTTTGCCACCAAGCTGGATGTGACATGCTGAGCAGACGCGCATCGCTGGCTCTGTGGAGCGCCGGCCTGCTGCTGATCACAGGCCTGGCGGTGGCGCACGCGCAATCGCCGCTCGGCATCGGCACGGCGGAGCCGAGCTTCCAGCCGACCGGCGGGCCGCTGGCCCCGCTGTTTCTCTATGTGAACTACCAGCAGCAGGCCTTCTATCGCGCGCTCACCGGAGCGCTGAAGGCGATGCGCGAGGATCCCTGGCATCTCGGCACGCTGGTCACCCTGTCATTCGCCTACGGCGTCTTCCACGCCGCCGGCCCCGGACACGGCAAGGCCGTGATCTCCTCCTACATGATCGCCAACGAGGTCGAGCTGAAACGCGGCGTCGTCATCTCCTTCATCTCGGCCATGGTCCAGGGCATCGTCGCCATCCTGCTGGTCGGCGGCGCATGGCTGGTGCTGCGCGGCTCCGGCATCACGCTCACCATGGCAACGCAGGCGATGGAGATCGCAAGCTTCGTCATGGTCATCCTGTTCGGGCTGTGGCTGCTGTTTCGCAAGCTGCGCACGCTCATCCCCGCTTTCCAGCCGCGCCGGGAAGCGCTGGCTTCCGGCCCGGTCTCGATGATGCTCGACTGGCAGGACAATGCCCGCACCGACGACAGCAGCTACAGCTTCGGCGAGGCGCAGGCCGCTAAAGCCGGCCACAAGTTCATATCGGGCATGGCCTGCGAGACGTGCGGCCAGTCGCATATGCCGGACCCGTCTATGCTTGGCGCCGAGAAATTCAGCATCCGCGAGGCTTGGTCGGCAATCATCGCCGTCGGCCTGCGCCCGTGCTCCGGGGCCCTACTGGTGATGACCTTCTCGCTCTTGAACGGGCTGTATCTCGGCGGCGTCCTGTCGGTCTTCGCCATGTCGCTCGGCACCGCGATCACCGTCGCCATCCTCGCAACCCTCGCCGTCACCGCAAAGAGCACCGCCATGCGGCTTGCCGGCCGCGGCTCGCGGGCATCGGCCTGGGTGGGCAACGGGATCGAGATTCTGGGGGCGCTGCTGGTGATTACCATGGGCGCGCTGCTGCTCGGGGCATCGCTGCAGGGGTAGCCTTCAGCTACACACCCCGCCGCCGCTGATACCGCGCCCTGAGCCAGAACACCCCGAAGAATGCCATCAGCAGACACACCCCGACGATGATCGCCAGCACCGGCGAATACTTGCCGATCCACAGCACGATCGACGGCAGCAGGTAGATCACCAGGCCGGCGCAGACGAGGATGATCGCCGCGGCAATCGCCGGCGAGCGGCGGTCGGATTTTGGATCGGCCATGCGAAAATCTCCTGCGGATGAGAAGACAGGCCTTAGGCCAGCCGCCCGCGAAAGGCAACCGGCCGCAATGTCACGCCCCGCTACGGCCGGGCGGCGAACAAGCTTCGGCTCACACCGTCGTGGTGGCCGCCGTCTTGGCCGATGTCACCGTCGCATCGATATGGTCGAGCAGCGCGTCCGGCAGACCGAGGCGGCCGGCGAGCAGGTCGAGATAACCGCGTTCGGCGCGGGTATCCGGGTCGATGGTCAGGCGCGTCGCGGTGTAGAGCTCGACCTTCTGCTCCTCGGTGCGGGCAGCAGCCACCAGCTCGTCGATATCGACCGGGTTGGCGAGCTCGTTGCGCAGGAAGGCTTCGGCCTCCGAACCGAGATCGACCGCCTGCACCTTTTCCATGATGTTGGCGCGCTCGGCATCGTCGATATGGCCATCGGCCTTGGCGGCGGCGATCATCGCGCGGATCAGCGTCAGGGCGAAGTCGTTGGAGTCCAGGCTGAAGGCCGAATCCGGTGGCGGCAGCGCGATCGGCTGGCTGGCGGCCGGCGCCGGCTGCGGTGCGGCTTGCGGCGACTGGCCCGACTGGTAGTTCTTGTAGGCGAGGTAGCCGAGGCCGGCCACCGCCGCGATGCCGCCGATCGTCGCCACGTTGCCGGCAATGTTGCGGCCGGTCTTGGTGCCGAGAATGGCGGCCGCGATGCCGGCGGTCTTCAGCGGATTGTTCTTGGCGATATCGCCGAACTGGCCTGCCTTGTCGCGCACGCTGCCGGAAAGACCGGGCACCTGCGAACCGAGGAATTGCTCGAGAAGCTTCTTGGCATCGAACATCGATATCTCCCTGTGATTGGAACCTGGCACGGAGATAGGGTGCGCGATCGGCAATGCCAAAGGCGCGGGCGCAATCATCACGCCCGCTCACGCGATTGTCAGAAAGACGTGATCGGCCGCGGATCTTCAAACAGCAGCCGACAATCCTCTGGTCAGGCCTTCAGCGCCGCGGCTTCCGCCGCCAGCTTGGTGATGCCTGCCCAGTCGCCGGCGGCAACCAGTTCCTTCGGCGCCACCCAGGAGCCGCCGACGCAGATGACGTTCGGCAGCGACAGGTAGTCGTTGGCGTTCTTCAGCGAGATGCCGCCGGTCGGGCAGAACAACGTGCCGGCCAGCGGCGAGGAGAATGCCTTGAGCATGGCGGCACCGCCAGCCTGCTCGGCCGGGAAGAACTTCAGCACCTGGTAGCCCTCTTCTCGCAGCGCCATGACTTCGCTGGCGGTGGCGGCACCCGGCAAAAGTGGTACGGCGGAATCGCGCGCCACGTCGAGCAGTTCCTGCGTCGTGCCCGGGCTGACGATGAACTTCGAGCCGGCCGCAACCGCCGCCTCCCAATGCGCGACGTTGAGAATGGTGCCGGTGCCGACCTCGGCGCCCTCGACCTCGTCGGCCACGGCGCGCACGGTATCGAGCGCGGCCGGCGTACGCATGGTGATCTCGATCGCCTTCAGACCGCCGGCAACAAGGGCGCGCGCCAGGAGCACGCCCGATTTGACGTCGTCGACGATCAGGACCGGAACGACAGGCTGGAGTTTCAGAATGGAAAGGAGCTTTTCGGTCTTCTCGCCCATGGCTGTGGTTCCTCTTTGAAACGATTGAAATTCCGCCCCGGAATAACCCTAAGGGTCGACTTTGTCGAGCCCATCACCATCTTTGGTACAGGGTGGGTACCAACCCGAAACAATATGCGTTAGCTTGGCACGGTCACAGAAAAAGGTCTTCCAGTCATGGCGAAAGAGATCGAGCGGAAGTTCCTGGTGCGCAGCGACGGCTGGCGTTCCGGGGCGGAAACGAAGTCCGTCCTGAGGCAAGGCTACATCGCGTCGATGGAGGATCGCTCCGTCCGCGTGCGCATCATCGATCGCAAAACCGCACGGCTGACGACCAAGATCGGCCGCAGCACAATGACCCGCGACGAATTCGAATACGAGATCCCGGTCGCCGACGCAGAAGAGATGTTGGGAGCGGCCATCGGCGTGGTGATCGAGAAAACGCGGTATCGCGTTCCCTATGAAGGCTACATCTGGGAGGTGGACGTTTTTGCCGGCCAGCACCGCGGTCTTGTGATTGCCGAGGTCGAAATGGGTGCCGAAACCGAGAAGCCGGCGCTGCCGACATGGCTTGGTCGCGAGGTCACCGGCGACTTCAGATATTCCAATCAGGCACTGGCAACGGAATTTGAGCACGACCGCCATGCCCTTCAGCATACGGCCTGAGCGATCCTTCAAATCCGAATTTCACAAGGTCGCCAAGCGACAGCTGCGCCATGCGATCGACGTGCTCGAGCAGCAGCCATCGGGCCTGGACGAGGCGATCCACGAGGCCCGCAAGCGGCTGAAACGCGTCCGCTCGCTCTACCGCCTCGTCTCGCGGGAAAAGCCGAAATTCTTCGTTCGTGAAAATGCCCGTCTGCGCAAGATCGCCCGGTCGCTGTCCTCGCTCCGCGATGCCGCCGCCCTGGTCGAAACCGCCCGCTACCTGCATGAACGTGCCCGCGACAACGAAGAGGCGGCGTCGATCGATCGCATCGTGGCCGCGCTGACGGCGCGGCGCGACCAGATCTCGTCCACGCGGACAGACCCCGCAGAGACGGCCACGGACGCGGTGGCCGCCCTGCGCAAGGCAGGCAAGGCCCTCGATGACATCAGCTTCAAGGGCGGGCACCGCCGGCACGGCAAGATGCTTGCCAAGGGCTGGGACGACACGATCCGCAGGGCGCGCAGGGCGTTGACCGCCTGCGAGGGCAAGGCCTCGGCCGAGGCCTTTCACACGCTGCGCAAGCGGACCCAGGATTACCGCGCCTGCCATCTGCTCCTCCATCCGCTCTGGCCCGCGGCAATGACGGCCAAATACAATGCCGCGAGCGGCCTGATCGAGCTGCTTGGCAGGGTCTGCGATCTGGAGCTGCTTTGCGATCTCGTCGAGACCGAGCACCACCATTTCGAAAATGCCGACGACCTCGCGCATCTGCTCTACGCCATCATCTTCCACCAGCAGCACGACAGGCACGACGCCCTGCTGCGCGCCGAAGACATTTTCGGTGTCGATGCCGACGATGAAGCCACCCGCATCGAGCTGCTGTGGATCGCCTTTGGCGGCTGAACATTAGGGGCTACTCCGGACGATTGCGCTTGGCCCTCGAAAGCTGTATTTCCACCGCCATGACCGACACATCGACCCAACAGGCGGCGAGCTCTTTTCTCGTCGCGGCGCTTTACCATTTCGTTTCCGTGCCGCACTTCGAGAGCCTGCGCGCACCGCTGCAGCAGCTGTGCGAGGACAACGGCGTCAAGGGCACGCTGCTCCTTGCCCACGAAGGAATCAACGGCACCATCGCCGGCCCCGACGCCGGCATTGCCACGGTGCTGGCCTATCTGCGCGCCATGCCGGAATTCGCCCGGCTCGAGCACAAGGAAAGCCGCGCCTCGAAGATGCCCTTCGTGCGCATGAAGGTGAAGCTGAAGAAAGAGATCGTGACGATGGGCGTCGAGAATATCGACCCCAACAAGATCGTCGGCACCTATGTGGCGCCGAAGGACTGGAATGCGCTGATCTCCGATCCCGACACCATCCTGATCGACACCCGCAACGACTACGAGACGGCGATCGGCATCTTCAAGGGCGCGGTCGACCCGAACACCAAGACCTTCCGCGAGTTTCCGGACTGGGTGAAGAACAACACCGGCCTGCACAACAAGCCGAAGATCGCCATGTACTGCACCGGCGGCATCCGCTGCGAAAAGGCGACCGCCTTCATGAAGGATCAGGGCTTCGACGAGGTCTACCACCTCAAGGGCGGCATCCTGAAATATCTCGAGGAAGTGCCCGAGGAAGAGAGCCTTTGGGAAGGCGCCTGTTTCGTCTTCGACGAGCGCGTCTCGGTCGAGCATGGGCTGAAGGAAGGCGAGCACAAGCTCTGCCATGCCTGCCGCAACCCGATCACCGCGGAAGAGATCACCTCGGAGAAATACGAGGAAGGCGTGTCCTGCAGCCACTGCTACGACAGCCGCACCGAGGAAGACCGCCTGCGCTACCGCCAGCGCCAGCTGCAGATCGCGCTTGCCAGGAAGCGTGGCCAGAAGCACATCGGTACCTGATCATCGACCGGAGATCAGGCCGCGCTCACCCGCCGTCCGCCTGATTGACGGGCGCGTGCGTCCAGCAAAAGCTCAGTAATGTCTTCGGCCGGCATCGGCCTGCCGAAGAAGAAGCCCTGCAGCGTGTCGCAACCGAACTGCCTTACGGCGGACGCCTGTTCCGGCGTTTCGATGCCCTCGGCGGTCACGGGAATGTCGAGCGACCGCGCCAGCGCCACGGTTGCCTTCAGCATCTCGCGCTGGCTGTCGCTCTCCTCGATATCCTTGACCAGCGACCGATCTATCTTGATGCGGTCGAAACCGAACTGTCGGAGATAGCCGATCGACGAGAAGCCCGAGCCGAAATCGTCGAGCGCGATCCTGACGCCGAGCGTCTTCAGCTGCTCGATCGCCTGCCGCGTCCGCTTCGGATTCTGGATCATGTAGCCTTCGGTCACTTCAAGCGTCACCCGCTTGGCCTCGATCTCCGTATGCCTGAGCACATGGCGCACATAATCGGTGAAGGCAGGATTGCGGAACTGGCCGGGCGAGACGTTGACGGCAACACGCAGCTCCGGCCACTCCTTGGCCGTCTCGCAGGCCTTGCGCAGCACGAACAAGCCGAGCGCCTCGATCAGCCCACTCGTTTCGGCGACCGGTATGAAGACCTCAGGCGAGACCGGCCCATGACCCGGGCGGTTCCAGCGCACCAGCGCCTCGACCCCGACCATGTCGCTGGTCACAGCATCGACCAGCGGCTGGTAGGCCAGCGTCAGCTGCCCGCCCTCGATCGCCATGCGCAGATCGAGTTCGAGCGCATTGCGTTCCTCGCGATCGGCATCCATGGCCGGATCGTAGAGTGTCATGCGGGCGCGGCCGGCTTCCTTGGCCTTGTACATGGCGAGATCCGCGCGCCGCACCAGTTCCTCGCGATCGACGCCACCGCCGGCGGAAACGGCAATGCCGATGCTGGCGCCGATGACTACCACCCGGCGGCCGATCTCCAGCGGTTCGGCAAGAAAATCGAGAATATGCTCGGACAGCTGCAGCGCCGAAGCGTCGCCATCGCGCGACGTGAAGGCTATCGCGAACTCGTCGCCGCCGATGCGGGCCAGTACCGCGCCATCGGGGATCAGCACCTTCAGCCCTGCGGCAACGGCGCGGATCAGCTGGTCGCCGGTTCCGTGACCGTAGGAATCGTTGACTTCCTTGAACCCGTCGAGATCGAGGTAGAGCAGCAGCACGTTGTCCTGCGTCTGCTTCGCAGCGGCCACCAGCGCATCGACCGAGACGCGCAGGCCATCACGGTTCAAGAGCCCGCTGAGCCGGTCGCGATGCGCCTCCTCTCGGGCGTTGGTTTCCTCGGTCTTCAGCCTGCGGCCGGTCATCCAGCCGATGATCAGCAGCACCACGAAGAACAACCCGACGAGACAGATCGCCTGCACCACCTGGCGCCGCACGTCGGCGTAGCCGATATCGCCGGGCGCCCGCGAGGTCCAGATCAGCTTACCGAGCGACGTGCCCAGCGCATCGGCGATCGGCACGGAATAGGTCGCGGCGTAATCGGCAGGAACGAGTTTCAGTCCACCGATGACATAGGTCGCGCCGATCTCGTCGATCTTGCGGGCATCGAGATGGCGGATGAAGATGAGGTAGCGATGCTTGCCCGGAGCGGCGACCAGGGCCCCAGACTTCTCGCGCACCAGCGCCACGCCGGCAACGGCGATGCCCGCCTGCGTGCTGATGAAGCCGGAGGCTTCGGGCACGTCCTGCGGACCGGCGGTCTTCGCCTTGTCGAACAGCGTCCACAGCGCCGGCGAGAAGAACGCCTGCAGCGAGCCGTCCATCGGCTTGCCATCGCGGTAGACCATGATCGGCTTCTTGTCGTCGTCGATGACGACGGCCATGTCGAACAGGGCGCTGTTGACCGACATCTCGCCGTAGTTCGACACGGTCCAGTCCATGCCGTCGGTGGCATAGACATTGGTCGCGGCGTCGTCCCAGGCGGCATAGTCGTTGAGCGTCGCGCCAAGCTGCGAGACAAAGTTCTGCAGCGCGCCGGACACCGTTTCGCGCGATCGCTCATCGTCCAGGATATTGGATTTCTGCGCCACGTGGTCGAGCGCGCTCAGCACCATCATCGTGACGACGGCCACCACCACGGCAAACGAAAACAGCACTGCCGCCACGGTGGCGTGGCGGCCGGCCCCCAGTATAGCGGTTCTCGGCTTGAAACTCGACGGCATGCATTCTCCCCAGTAGAGGAAATAGTGCCCGTAAGCCTTCAAGAAACGGTTAAAAACACGGTTGAACGATTAAGCATTCGCAACTGCCGAAACCTGAAATTGAATGGTGAAAACCTATATGTTTCAGCCTCTTATTTCACCAATGATCCGATCGGGAAGGCCTGATTTCTCTGCGGTGGATGCAGATTTCTTGCCCGCGCGTGCAAAACCGGCGCCTTCAACCAAAAACGGCCCGGCAGAGCCGGACCGTTCGCTGTCGCATGTCAGTTGAGAAGCGCTTACCAGGACGGGATGAGCGCGCCCTTGAACTGCTCGTTGATAAACTTGCGGATGCTGTCGTCGTGGTAGGATTCGACCAGCGTCTTCGCCCATGGCTTATCCTTGTCGGCGGTGCGCACGACGATGACGTTGGCGTAAGGCGACTTCTCGCCTTCGATGGCGATCGCATCCGTCTTCGGATGCAGGCCGGCTTCCATGGCGTAGTTGGTGTTGATGACGGCGGCATCGACGTCTTCGAGCGAACGCGGCAGCTGCGCGGCGTCGATTTCGGCGAATTCGATCTTCTTCGGGTTCTCGACGATGTCGGCAACCGTCACCTTGACGCCCGGATTGTCCTTGAACTTGATCAGGCCCTTCGAGGCGAGCACCAGAAGCGCGCGGCCGCCATTGGTCGGATCGTTCGGGATGGCGACGGTGGCGCCTTCCTTCAGCTCGTCAAGGCTCTTCACCTTCTTGGAATAGACGCCCATCGGGGTGGTGATCGTCGTGCCGATGCTGACGAGATCGAACTTGCGGTCGGCGATCTGGTTGTCGAGGTAGGGCTGGTGCTGGAACGAGTTGGCCTGGATGTCGCCGTCGTTCAACGCCTGGTTCGGCACGACATAGTCGGAGAACTCGACGATCTCGATATTGAGACCCTTGGTCTTGGCGATCTCGGCGACCTTTTCCATGATCTGCGCGTGTTCGCCCGGCGTCACGCCGACCTTGATGTCCTCGGCGAGCGCCGATCCGGCAGCGAAGGCCGCGAGCGCGGCTGCGATGATGAACTTCTTCATGGGTGTCTCCTTTGCGTTTATCGGTTTGTTCTTGAATTCAGCTTTTGCGGTTGCGCTTGTCGAAGCGCCGGGCAAGCCCGTCGCCGGCGCTCTGCACCAGTTGCACCAGCACGATCAGCACCAGCACCACGATGACCATCATCTCCGGATTGAAGCGCTGGTAGCCGTAGCGGATGCCGAGATCGCCGAGCCCGCCGCCGCCGACCGCGCCCACCATGGCGGAGTAGCCGATCAGGCTGACGATGGTCATTGTCAGCGCCATCAGGATGCTGGGGCGCGCTTCGGCGAGCAGTACCTTGAAGACGATCTGTACAGGCGTCGCACCCATGGCGCGGGCCGCCTCGATCAACCCCTTGTCGATCTCGCGGATCGCGGATTCGACCAGCCGCGCGAAGAACGGAATGGTGGCGATGGTGAGCGGCACGATCGCCGCCGACGTTCCGATCGAGGTGCCGGTGATGAACCGCGTCAGCGGCACGATGGCGACAACAAGAATGATGAACGGCGTCGAGCGCGCCGCATTGACGATCAACCCCAGCACCCGGTTGGTCTTCGGCGCCGGAAACAGCTCGCCCTTGCCCGAGGTGGCGAGAAACACGCCGATCGGCAGGCCGATGATCGAGCCGATGATGCCGGCGACCAGCACCATCTGCAGCGTCTGCATCATCGCCTTGGAAAGCAGGTTGTAGATCATCTCAGGCGACATAGCCGAGCACCTCCGTGGTCAGGCCGGTTTCGGCATAGAAGCGGCTGGCACGCGCCACGACCTCGGGATCGGCCGAATAGGAGACGACGAGCGAGCCGAAGGGTTCGCCGGCGATCTCCTCGATCGCGCCAGCAAGGATGTTGACGTCGGAGCCGAGTTCGGCGACCAGCCGCCCGGTCAGCGGCTTGAAGGCGGTGTCGCCGTAAAACACCAGCCGCACCAGCACCCGATCGCCGGCTACAGGCTGCGGCTTGATTGTCGAGCGCAGCCATTGCGGCAGCTTCAACGACGCGGCGAGCAGCGTCCGCGTCGTCTCGTGCTGCGGGTTGGTATAGACGTCGAATGTGCGGCCGGCCTCGACGATCCGGCCGGCGTCGATGACCGCCACATGGCTGGCGATGGTCTTCACCACCTCCATCTCGTGGGTGATCAACAGAACGGTCAGGCCGAGGTCCGCGTTGATGCGCTTCAGCAGTTCGAGGATCGACTGCGTGGTTTCCGGGTCGAGCGCCGAGGTCGCCTCGTCGGAGAGCAGCAGCTTCGGATCCGTCGCCAGCGCCCGCGCGATGCCGACGCGCTGCTTCTGGCCGCCGGAAAGTTCCGACGGGTAACTGCCGGCCTTGTCACCGAGACCGACGAGATCGAGCAGCGGCCCGACCTTGGCGCGAATGGCTTGCCTGTCGACGCCTGCGATCTCCAGCGGCAGCGCCACATTGTCGAAGGCGGTGCGCGACGATAGAAGATTGAAGTGCTGGAAGATCATGCCGATCTGCCGGCGCAGGCCGCGCAAGCCGTCCTCGCCAAGCGCGCCGACATCGACGCCATCGACAAGCACCTTGCCCGAGGTGGCCGTTTCCAGCCCGTTGACCATGCGGATCAGCGTCGATTTGCCGGCGCCGGAACGCCCGATGATGCCGGTGATGGCGCCGCGCGCGACGGTGAGATCGACATGCTCGACGGCCGTGAAGCCGCCCTCGCCTGCCGGTCCATAGCGCTTGCCGGCAGCCTGAAAGGCAACCATCGGCACGGCTGGCGTTGCGGCGGAGGGATCGGGCGCGGGGTGACTGGCCGGTGCGGCGCGGGCACCCGCTTGCTGGCCCGCTTGTTCGATCGTCATGCTATACTCTCAGGCGTTGGTCTTCAGAAACTGGCGGTTCTATACCGCCGATGCGCCGATTAGCCAATCGGGCAGCACATTCGAAGACAAACGGGGAGGAAAGACATGCGATGCGGCTTTCGTGGATGAAGACGGCGAGAGGCTGTCCGCCTCTCCTGTTCGTGTCGCTTATGCCGCTTGCGGTTGCGGATGCACAGGGATGATTTTCCGTTTGTGCGCTGCAGCAGAAAAAATATTCCTGCCCCGCGCTTCCATCAGCCCGATGTGTGGTTTCCCTTCGGAAACTGCGCGGCCAACTCAGCGTACCACTTGCCGCTGGTCTTCACGGTGCGCACCTGCGTGTCGTAGTCGACATGCACGAGGCCGAAGCGCATGCGGTATCCCTCCGCCCACTCGAAATTGTCCATCAGGCTCCAGGCAAAGTAACCTCGCATCGGATAGCCGTCCTTGATCAGGTCGGCAACGACGGCCAGGTGCTCGCTGTAGTAATCGAGCCGCATCGTGTCGTTGACCGCGCCCTCTTCGATCCCGGTATTGTCGCAAGCGCCGTTCTCGGTGATGTAGCATTCCGGCAGTTGGTAGCGGCGATAGAGATCCTCGACGACGTTCTTCAGCCCCGGCGCATAGACCTCCCAGCCGATATCGGTCTTGACGTCGCTGACGCGCGGCGCCTCGACCGTCCACGGGAAATCGCCTGTCTTCGCCGGATCGTCGGCGACGCGCAGCGGCGTGTAATAATTGAGCCCCCACCAGTCGAGCTTCTGGCTGATGATCTTAAGATCGCCGTCCTCGACAACAGGCATGCGATCGCCGAGCGCCTCGACGAACTGGGCGGGATATTCGCCCTTGAAGACCGGATCGAAGAAGGCGCCGTTGTGGAACTGATGCGCGCGCTCACCGGCCGCCTGATCGGCATCGCTGTTTGATCCTGGCATCACCGACATCGCGTTGAGCACGAGACCAACAGGCACGTTGGGCGCTTCGGCGCGGATTGCCTCGACGCCGAGGCCGTGCGCAAGGTTCATGTGGTGCATGGCGTAGAGCGCCGCCTGCATGTCGCGCTCGCCCGGCGCGTGGATGCCGTAGAGATGGCTGAGCCAGACGATGCACCACGGCTCGTTGAAGGTGGCGATGCTGTCGAGCCGGTCGCCGAGACGCGACATGACAGTCTTGGCGTAGCGCTGGAACGCATAGGCCGTCGACCGCGCCGTCCAACCGCCGTCACCGGCGAGCAACAGCGGCAGGTCCCAGTGGTAAAGCGTGGCAAAAGTCTTGATCCCGCGCGCCTTGCAGCCGTCGACCAGGCGATCATAGAAATCGAGCCCGGCCTCGTTCACCGGGCCGGTGCCGTCGGGGATGATGCGCGGCCAGGCGATCGAGAAGCGATAGGCCTCGACGCCGAGCGACTTGATGAGATCGAGATCCTCATCGAGGCGGTTATAATGATCGCAGGCAACGTCGCCATTGTCGCGATTGAAGACCCGGCCCGGCATGTTGCAGAAGGCGTCCCAGATCGACGCCTTGCGGCCATCGGCCTTGGTCGCGCCTTCGATCTGGAAGGCGGCGGTAGCGACGCCGAAGGTGAAATCGCCGGGAAAGCGCGCGGCCAGGGCCTTGGCATCAAGGGTCTTCGCATCGATCATCTGGAAATCCCGTTCTGGTGGTGTCGAGGGCGGTTTAGCCAAGCGGACTGGTGTTGTACAGGGTGGAAATGACAGGACTGCAACGTTTCAGGCGGAGGATGGATCGGCGCTGGCGGCGACTTTATTGGACGACCTGCCGTGCGGCACCCCCCTCTGCCCTGCCGGGCATCTCCCCCACANNCCCTGCCTTGCAATCCCCCTATTTCCACGAAACAACTTGTCCATGAGCATCCCCAAGACGCACCCCTTCTCCTTCGACCCGACCTACGGCATGACGCTGGACGACTTGCGCGCCATTGTCCCGCCAGACGCCCCCGCCGGTTTCGACGCCTTCTGGCAAAAGCGCTACAAACGCGCCCTCGCCATCGACCCGAAGCCGGCCCTCAGCGAGAGCAAACTCACCCACCCGCAATGGCAGGTGCTCGACATCACCTACGTCTCGACCGGCGGCATCGAGATCGGCGGCTGGCTGCTCCTGCCGCGCGATGGGCCGGTGCGTCGCGGCCTTGTCGTCGGCCACGGTTACGGCGGTCGCGATGCGTCGGATTTCGACCTGCCGGTGGAAGAGACCGCCATTCTCTTCCCCTGCTTCCGCGGCATGTCGAAAAGCGCCCACCCGCCGATCCCGCCGGATGCGCCGGGCCATGTGCTTCATAACATCGACAAGCCCGACGACTACGTCATCGGCGGCTGCGTCGAGGACCTGTGGCTTGCCGTCTCGACGCTGCTGGCGCTCTATCCCTGGCTTGCCGGCGCCATCGGCTATATCGGTGGCAGCTTCGGTGGCGGCATCGGCGCGCTGGCGATCCCCTTCGATCCCCGCATCGATCGCGGTCACCTGATCGTGCCCACCTTCGGCGACCGCAAAAGCTGGCTGACGCTGCCGACCGTCGGCAG
>UCIT01000087.1 GCA_900472625.1 Hyphomicrobiales bacterium
CTCATGGGACACGATCAGACGTTGTCCTGCTACCTTATCCGCGCAGCCATGCGAAACTGCCGTGGCGTACTGCCGGTACGTTCCTTGAATACATGGTAGAAACGTGCGGTAGAGCCAAAACCGCTACCATGCGCGATCTGCACGATCGGATCGTCTGTTTCAGCCAGCCGCTGCATCGATCGGGAAAGCCGGAAGCGGGTAAGATATTCCATCACCGAAATGCCGAACACGTCTCGGAAGGCCCTGTTTGCCGTCGTTGGATGAATGCGAGCAAGTTTCGCGATCGAGTGCAGCGTCAACGCCTCGGAATACTGTCTGCCGATGAGTTCGGTAAGCGCCTGAGCGTGCCGGATGCTCGGGCTCGTCGAAGCCGCCGCAACACTGCGGCGGGCTTCACCATCGGCATGATCGAGAATCAGCCGCCGCACGGCAAGCGCCACCTCATCGATAACCAGCTGCCGACGCGCCGGATCGCCGCCGCTCCATTCACGGACCCACCGCGCACCTGAAGCGGAAATGCCTTCGGAGGGTCCCGCTTGATGAACGAATGCTCCTTGCAAGACATCCTGCCGTGCAGTGACGTCGATGGGCAAGGCGAGGAAATCGACCAACGGCAGGTAAACGCAAATCAAGGGAGAATCCGGTGTCACAAGGATCGTCTGATGTGGGATTGCGGCCCAAAACAGCACGAGTCGGCCAGTCCCTACGTGCTCCTGCTTCCCATTGAACAGGTAGGTCATTGCTCCCTCAAGAAGCAGATTGATTTCGATGTGATCGTGCCAATGCGCCGACGTCATCGTGTCTGCCACATGCTGTTCGATCAGAAAACTTCGGGGCGACGCAACCCACTTGCCCGAAACGCTTGTTTCCTCTTCCATAGACGATCGCTCCGATCCGAGAATAAATTCATCTATAGCAGGAAGAAAATCGCGGTTGGAATAGGCATGACTACGTTCGCCAATCAGAGGAGAGCCACATGCCGAAAATTTGCCTTGTCGGAGCCGGCAGCACCGTTTTTGCCCAAAACATCTTAGGCGACGTTCTATCCACGCCGTCCGAACAGGACTACGTCATCAGCCTGTTCGACATCGACCCGGAGCGGTTGAGGACGTCGGAGATCGTCGCACGACGGATCTGCGATGCGCTGACGCTGAAGAAAGTCCACATCGAGGCGACGCTTGATCGTCGCGAGGCCATGAAGGGCTCGGACTTCGTCATCCTGATGATGCAGGTGGGCGGCTACAAGCCGGCAACCGTCACGGATTTCGACATACCCAAGAAATACGGCCTGCGACAGACGATTGCGGACACGCTCGGCATCGGCGGCATCTTTCGCGGCCTTCGTACCATCCCCGTGCTTGAAGCGATCTGCCGCGACATGGAAGAGGTGTGCCCAAACGCGCTGCTGATGCAGTACGTCAACCCGATGGCGATCAACTGCTGGGCCATCAAGTTGATCGCGCCAAGCATCCGCAATGTCGGTCTCTGCCACAGCGTTCAGCACACCGCCGGTCATCTGGCGAATTGTCTCGGCGAAGATGTTGCCAACATCAACTACCACTCGGCCGGCATCAACCACATCGCATTCTTCCTGAAGTACGAGAAAATTCATGCCGATGGCAGCCGCGAGGACCTTTATCCCAAGCTGAAAGCCCTGGCCGCAGAAGGCAAGGTACCAGGAGACGATCGCGTCCGGTTCGACGTGCTGAAGAGGCTCGGCCATTTCGTGACCGAGTCCAGCGAGCACTTCTCGGAATATACGTCGTGGTACATCAAGGATCGGCGCCGGGACCTCGTGGACGCGCTCAATATTCCACTCGATGAGTACATCCGCCGATGCGAGGTGCAGATCGCCGACTGGCATGCTCTGCGCAGCGAGCTCGAAGGCGACAAGCCGATTGAGGTCTGCCGCAGCAACGAATACGCCGCCGGGATCATCCACGCCGCCGTCACGGGAAAACCGGCGCTGATCTATGGCAACGTTCCCAACAACGGACTGATCGAAAACCTTCCTCCGGAGTGCATCGTCGAAGTGCCCTGCCACGTCGATCGGAACGGGATCCAGCCGACTCGGATCGGCAGGATTCCATCGCAGCTCGCCGCCGTCATGCGGCTCAGCACATCCGTCCAGGAACTGACCGTGGAGGCAGCCCTGACGGGAAAGCGCGAACGCATCTACCAAGCCGCGCTGATGGATCCGCACACGTCGGCGGAACTGTCGCCCGACGAGATCTGGCACTTGGTCGATGACCTTATCGAAGCGCACGGGAACCTGTTGCCGAAGTATCGATAGAACCGTTTCCAGCTTTCCGCAATGCGGCGCCTTCATCCGAAGGCGCCGTTTTTGCTTTGGCCAGCAGAAAAAAACGATCAATAAAAATCATAATCGTGATTGACATTGATCTTTTTAAGTGAAAACCTGACTTAAATTAAAAATGCACATAAGGGAACGAGCCTTGAACCAAAGCGGCGGCCTCAAGACGGATCGGCTGGATCTCATTCGCAGCCATCTTTATGCGAACGGCTTCTCGACCATCCAGGACATTGCGGACGCAGTCGGTGCATCGCTTGCGACCGTTCGACGTGATCTGCAGGTCCTTCAGGAAGCCGGCGCGATTGATCGTGTGCATGGAGGCGCCCGCATCGCGGAAGGGTCGTCGGTGGAGCTCGCATTTCAGGAGCGCGAAAAACGCCAGCTTTCCGCGAAGCGTGCGATCGCGAACGCCGCATACGAACGGATATCCCCAAGGACCGCGATTTTCCTGGATGCGGGCACCACCGTCCTCCAGCTCGCAAAGCTAATCCGCATGAACGCGATGCCGCTGCGCGTTTTCACCAACGGTCTGATCGTCGCGCAGGAGTTCATGAACGTCCCAAATCTCGACGTCGTTCTTCTCGGCGGCCAGCTTCGTAGCGAGAACGCTTCACTGGTTGGACCGCAGGCCGAAGCGATGCTTGAAACGATATGGTTCGACCAGCTTTTTCTCGGCGCCAGCGCCGTCAGCGGGGATGGCGCGATCTACAGCGTCGATAGCGCGGAAGCGAGCCTCAATCGTAAAATGCTCACCCGCTCCTCCCATCGCTTTGTGCTCGCCGACTCATCGAAATTCGGAACGACCGCCACATACAAGGTGGCTCCGCTGAGCAGTGCAAAACTGATCACGGACACCGATTTGTCGAAGGATTGGCGCGCTGAACTGACGGAGTTCGGGGTGGAGACCATCTTTGCCGACCAGGGAGCGAAGCTGTGAGCGACGACCTGATCCTCGGCATCGATGGGGGTGGGACCAAGATGATGGTGGCGCTTGCCGACCGGAGCGGGCGTATCCTGCGAACCGGACTGGGTGGCGGTGTCAACGCCATGGACAATCCAGGCTGGAGAACGGAACTGGTAAGGCACATCGAGCCGTTCCAAAACGAAAAGCGATTGACCGCTGTTGCTGCCGCCCTGCCTGTCTATGGCGAAGTTGCTCACCTCTCACACCTGCTGGAAGAAACGATAGAGCACGCTTTTCCGAATGCGAAAACACGCGTTCTGAACGACGTAGATGCTGCCCACCTCGGTGCGCTCGCCGGTAAACCGGGCATCCTCGTTCTTTCGGGAACGGGTTCGATGGCCTGGGCAAGGGACGCCCACGGCAATTCGGCGCGGACGGGCGGTTGGGGCGACATTATCGGTGATGAAGGCAGCAGCTACTGGATCGGGCGCCTGGCACTCAATCTCGCGAGCCAAAGCATCGACGGGCGGCGACCAAAGACGGCTTTGGTCGAGGCGCTATTCGATCATCTCCAACTGGATCCAACTGACCCGATGAACAGCCTTGGTGCCTGGGCGACGTCTGATGCGACCCGGTCAAGCATCGCCGCCCTCGCCGCAGTGGTCGATCGCACCGCGGAGGCTGGCGATGGAGCTGCCATCGCATTGCTTGAGCAGGCTGCAGACGAACTTGCAAAGCATCATCGCGCGGTTGCCGGCCGTTGTGAGCCTGGAACCGGCTGGACATTCGCCGGCGGCACCTTTCGTAGCGCTGTGCTGCTCAAGGCCCTGGAGCACCGCATCGGCAGCGCCGCGACGTCTCCAACCCTATCACCCATCGGCGGCGCGATTTTCGCGGCCGCCCAGCTTCTCGACTGGCCAATAGACGACGGCTGGATCGGGCATGTCGCCGCATCGGCAAAAGCGGCGTTTGCGCAATAGAATAACGTAAAGCTTTGATAACAAAGAAGGATGGGAACATGCGTAAAACTATCTTGTCACTGCTTGCCTCAGCCGCGATGGCTGTGGCTCTACCGGCCGTCGCACAGGACGCCAAGCCACTGGCCGGCCAGTCCATCACAGTCCTGATGCCATCGCCGCAGGGAGCGACGATCGCGGCCGACTTCGAAGCCGAGACCGGCATCCATGTCGACCTCCAAACGCTCTCTTGGGACGACATCCGTCCGAAGCTGGTGACCGCGCTGGTTGCTGGCACCGCGCCGGCTGATGTCACCGAGTTCGACTGGTCGTGGACGGGTCAGTTCGCGGCTGCCGACTGGTACATGTCTTTGAATGACGTGATCGACGCGGATACGGTGAGCGATATCGGCGTTGCCAAGATCTTCACCGTCGACGGAAAGCTTTTGGGCATCCCGTATACGAACGACTTCCGCGTCATGCTTGTCAACAAGAAGCATTTCGCCGATGCCGGCATCACCGAAATGCCGAAGACGCTCGACAAGCTGGTCGCAGCCGCCAAGCAGATCAAGGAAAAGGGCATTTCCACCTATCCGATCGGCCTGCCCGTCTCGGCGACCGAGGGCGCTTCGACAAGCTGGTATCTTCTGACCAAGGCGTTCGGTGGCGAACTGTTCGACAAGGACTTCAATCCGCTGTTCACCAAGCCGGATTCCGCGGGCTACAAGGCACTCGCATTCGAGCTGATGCTTCTGAAGGAGGGCCTTGTCGATCCCGCATCGACCGGCCTCAAGGACAGCCAGATCAACGAAGGCATGTTCTCCCAAGGGCTGACCAGCATCATGATCTCGGGCGAGCCCGGCCGCCTCGGCCAGATGAACGACCCAAAGCAGTCGAAGGTCGCAGGTCAGGTGGAAGCGATCTTGGTCCCGACCGAAAGCGGTGAAACCCGCAGCTTCGGCCTGCCAGAAGCTTTGGCAATTCCGAACGTCTCGCCGAACAAGGACGCTGCCGTCGCTTTCGTGAAGTGGTTCACGAGCCGCGAATTCCAGAAGAAGAACATGGCAAACGGCTTCCTGCCGACCCGCACATCGGCGCTTGCCGAGCTCAATTCGGAAGGAAAGCTCAACAGCGGTGATGCCCTCGTCGCACAGTCGAAGACGGTCGAGGCGCTGTTCCCGCAGGGAACACCTCCGTGGTATCCGCAGTTTTCCAGCGGCGTGAACACGGCAATCAACAGCGCCGCCAAGGGGCAGATGACGGTTGATCAGGCCGTCGAAAGCATAGCCTACGCCGCCAAGCAGGCGATGGCACAATGACCGTTGTCGCCTACAAGGAGACAGCAACAAGGAAGGGTGTCGGCTTAAACGCCGACACCACCCTCGGCGTTCTCCTGGTCTCCCCAATCCTCATCACCATGTCGGCCCTCGTCTTCTATCCTATGGCGCGGACGCTTTGGGACAGCCTGCACAGGGTCAACCCGATGCAGGCGGGCACGCCCTTCGTCGGGCTCGAAAACTATACCCGCATGCTGTCGGACGGCCAGCTCGGCACGACATGGATAAACACCCTGATCTACGTCGTTCTGGCGGTGCTCGCGGAAACCATATTTGGCGTGCTCGCCGCCTCGTTGATCAACCAGCTCAAGGTTGGCCGGCAGTGGGTCCTGGCTGCAGTCATCCTGCCCTGGGCGCTGCCGGGCGTCGTGAATTCCGTCATCTGGTTGTGGATTTATCAGCCGGGCGCCGGATTGCTGAACGGCATCCTGTCGTCGCTCGGCCTTCCCTTCGAAAACCACGTCTGGTTCAACGATCGGACAAGCGCGATCATCGCCGTCACCGTCGTACATGTGTGGCGAATGATGCCGCTGACGATCGTCATCGTTCTCGCCGCCATGCAAGGCATCCCGTCTCATCTCTATGAGGCTGCTCGCATCGATGGCGCGACGCGTCCGCAGATGTTTGCTCTGGTGACACTCCCATTGGTGCGCAGCGCCATCGCAGTCGCGATGACCAATGCCACCGTGAACGCCTTCAATCTCTTCGACGAGGCTTGGGTGCTCGCGGGTTCGAGCCTGGAGACGCGGCCAATTCTTGTCCAGATCTACCTCGAGACGTTCCAGAATCTCCGGTTCTCCTACGGCATGGCGCTCTCGGTCGTGATCACCTTCGTCTCGCTTCTTGTCTCGCTGGTCTACGTCCTTCGGGTCTATCGCAACACACGGTTCGACTGATGAAACCCACCCTTCTCTATCGCCTGCAGATATGGATTGGCGTCGTCGTGCTGCTGGTCTGGTCACTCGGCCCCATCTATTGGACGATTGCCAGTTCTGTGACGCCGTCGGACGACTTCTCCGTTCGGCCGATCCATTTCTTCCCGCAGCATTTCACGTTCGAGCACTACTCCCGCCTTCTCGGCATCAATGTCAACCGCATCGGCGGGGTGGAAGTGTGGAGACAGTTTCGCGCTGCGCTCCTGAACAGCGTCATCACATCGGTGGCGGCTACGCTGCTGTGTGTCGCGATCTCCGCTTTGGGTGCCTATGCCTTCACCCGCATGCGCTTTCCCGGTCGCAACGCGCTGTTCGGTCTCGTCGTCGCAACGCTGGCCATTCCTGCCTATGCCGTGTTGATCCCGCTCTATCAGATCATGATCAAGATGCATCTCGTCGACACCTATGTCGGGGTCGCCCTGATCTACGTCTCGGCCTATCTGCCGCTTTCGCTCTGGCTGCTGCGCAGCGTTTTCGACGCATTGCCACTGTCCCTTGAGGAAGCTGCACAGCTCGACGGCGCAGGTCGCCTCTTCATCTTCTTCAAGATCGTGCTGCCGCTCGCCGGTCCCGGCCTGACCGCAGCGGCGATCCTGACCTTTCTCGGTGCATGGGGACAGTATCTGGTCCCCCTGATCTTCTCGCCACAGGCAACCAAGCCATTGACGGTTCTCATTCCCGAGTTCGTCACGAAGAACTTCATCGACTACGGGCTGATCACGGCCAGCGGGTCAATCGCGATCGTCATCCCTGCCCTCGTCGTCATCTTTCTGAACCGATACCTCGTCAGCGGACTGCTGGCCGGCTCGGTCAAGTAATCGGAGTCAATATGAACACCACCGAAAAAGTCATCCGCGAACAATTTCCATTCTGGGAAAAGGCGCTCGGCAAGAACACCGCGACGACCCGCGAAGAGCTGCTCGTCTACGTCGGTTGCGGCACGTCCTACTATCTTGCGATGTCGCTGGCCGCCTACGCAAACAACGCCGGACGCCAGGCGATAGCCGTCCCAGGCGCGGAGTGGCTCAACCGCCCGTCCTTCTTCTGGCCCGACTGGAAAAAGACCCACGTGGTTGCGATCTCGCGCAGTGGCGAGACCACCGAGACGGTTGCGGCTGCACGGAAAAGCCGCGAGAACGGTGCCTTCGTCACGTGCTTGACCGTGGAAGCCGACAGCTCGCTAGCCAAGCACAGCGATCAGGTCGTCGCCTCGCAGACCCATGCCGAGGAAGGGATCGTGATGACCGTCTCGGCCAGCCTCATGCTGCTGCTTGGCATGCAGATGATCGGTCAAGTGATCCCCGCGGCGGCCGTCGCCTCGGCAAGAAAGCTCGCCGAAGCGCTTGACGCCTCGCTCAGCAAACCCGTGCTGGATCGCAGCCATTTCGTCTTCCTCGGCGGCGGCCCGCTCTTCGGCATCGCATCGGAAGGCGCGCTGAAGCTCATGGAAATGAGCCAGATGCTGACCCAGCCGTTTCATCCCTACGAATACCGCCATGGCCCGATCAGTCTCGTCGACGAGAAGACCGCAGCTGTGGTGCTCTACAGCACGGATCAACGGGATGCCGAGGCCAAGCTTGTCGAGGAACTGCGCGAAAAGGGTGCCGTCGTCATCGGACTTGGCGGCCCCGGCGATATCGAGCTTTCGGTCGATGCCGATATGTCAGTTTCGGCGCTTGTCGTTCTTCCTGCCCTGCAGATCCTCGGTGAGCGCGTGGCGCAGTCGCGGGGTATCGACACGGTATCGCCGCGTCACCTGACGAAGGTAGTTACCCTCGTATGACCGCCGCTCTGGACAGAAATCGCGAGCACGCGTTTTCCAAGCTCTTTGGTGCGCGCACAAAACCGCTGCCGCGCGGCATCACGTCGGTCTGCTCGGCCCATCCGCTCGTCATCGAAGCGACCTTGCGCCGCGCCGCGCGGGACAATCAGGTGGTCCTGATCGAGGCGACCTGCAATCAGGTCAACCAGGAAGGCGGCTATACCGGGATGATGCCGGCGGATTTCCGGCGGTTCATCGAGCGCATTGCCGCGCAGGTCGGCTTCCCCACACAGGATATCATCCTAGGCGGCGACCATCTTGGCCCCAATCCATGGAAAAGCCTGACGGCAACCGAGGCCATGGCACGCGCCGAGGCAATGGTCGTGGCCTACGTCGAGGCCGGCTTCGAGAAGCTGCATCTCGACACCTCGATGGGTTGTGCCGGAGAGCCGCCGGCGCTGGCCGATGCGTTGACCGCAGAACGGGCCGCGCGTCTGGCGAAGGTCGCGGAAGATACCGCGCAGCGCACCGGGCAGCGTCCGCCAGTCTACATCATCGGAACCGAGGTTCCGCCTCCCGGTGGCGCAACCCATGCAATAGAGGTGCTTGAGGTGACGGACGCCACCGCTGCGCTGACGACACTCGACATTCATGCCGCGGCATTCAAACAAGCCGGCGCCGAGGCGGCACTGGGTCGCGTCATCGGCATCGTCGTCCAGCCGGGTGTTGAATTCGGGAACGCCAATGTCGTTCTCTACAAGCCGGCCAGCGCCCAAGAGCTATCGTCGGCGCTCCACAGCATGCCCGACCTTCTCTTCGAGGCCCATTCAACCGACTACCAGACCGCTTCCGAGCTGTCCGCCCTGGTCGATGACGGGTTCGCAATCCTGAAGGTCGGCCCCGGATTGACCTTCGCGCTGCGCGAGGCGCTTTATGGCTTGGACAGCATAAGGAGCGTGCTCGCTGGCGAACAGAGGGCTGAGAGCCTCCACGCAGATATGGAGGCGATCATGCTGGCCGAGCCGAAACATTGGGCAGGTCACTATGGAGGTTCGGCCGACGAACAGCGTTTGCAGCGACACTTCAGCTATAGCGATCGGATCCGCTACTATTGGCCGGACAAACGCGCCTCTGGCGCCGTCGAGGCGTTGATTGCAGCACTGCCAGATACGATCCCGGAAACGCTGATCAGCCAGCATCTTGCCCGTGTCTACCCTGATGTGGTGGCCGGCCGCGTGGCACCCCGCGCGCGTGATCTTTGCCTAGCGGCAATCGACACAGCTCTCGCACCTTATTCGGCCGCGACGGCGCCGCGTCCATAGCATTCGAACGTAGTCATTCAACTTCGTATCGACCACCCACTGCAGAGTTTTCAGCCGGAGAGAGTCATGGCGTCAGTCAGCGTCGCGAAAGCACGTAAGAATTATGGTCACCTGGAAATCCTTCACGGCGTCGACATCGACATCCAGGACGGTGAGTTCGTCATCCTCGTCGGCCCATCGGGATGTGGGAAATCCACATTGCTGCGGATGATAGCGGGCTTGGAGGAAGTGTCCGGCGGAGACATTTCGATTGGCGGAAGGGTCGTCAACAATGTAGCCCCGAAGGAGCGGGATATCGCGATGGTGTTCCAATCCTACGCGCTTTATCCCCACATGACCGTCGAGGCGAATATGGGGTTTTCCTTGCGGCTAGCAAAAGCCCCCAAGGAAGAAATCAAGGCTCGCGTCCAGGAGGCAGCGCAAATCCTCGGGCTGGAACATCTTCTCGACCGATATCCCCGAAACCTATCCGGTGGCCAACGTCAACGCGTCGCGATGGGTCGGGCCATCGTTCGCCAGCCTCAGGTATTTCTGTTCGATGAGCCGCTTTCCAATCTTGATGCCAAGCTGCGTGTCCAAATGCGCTCAGAGATCAAGCAACTACACCAGCGCCTGAAAACGACGACCATCTATGTTACCCACGATCAGATCGAAGCGATGACGATGGCGGACCGGATCGTCGTCATGCGCGACGGTTATGTTGAGCAGATCGGAACTCCGCTCGATCTCTACGATCGGCCAGCCAACCTGTTTGTCGCCGGTTTCATCGGATCGCCGGGCATGAATTTCATCAAGGGAAAGGTGAGCAGCGACGGACCGCTGGAATTCGAGATCGACGGCGGCGTAAGGCTTCCGCTGCCTGATGACGTTTCACTCGAGCGGGGCCAAGATGCCATCTATGGCATCCGTCCTGAGCATTTGGTCGTCAGGCCGCCTGGTTCCTCGGCGCGTGTCACGCTCATCGAGCCGACTGGTGCGGAGACACAGATAACGGCCACTTTGGGAACCGCACAGGTTATCGCGACGGTTCGCGATCGCCTTGCACTGCAATCGGGCGACCCAATTTCGATTGTTCCCGATATTGCGAAAGTGCATATTTTCGATGCAGCGACAGGCAAAACATTGCGGGTCTTCTGAAGACAACCCGCTGATCAATCGGTGGCGGCTGCAAAAGCAAGGGTGGTCGTCCTTGCGGATGATCTCGACCGATTGGTCGACGCAGCCCTTGCGATGACGTCGTCGTCAACCGGCCTTTTGATCGGCGCGACGTGGTCGCGTGTGGCTGCCAGCCGGTTGACGTACCTTGAATAGCCGGCGGTCAGGGGAACTGGTGCCGCTGGCAAGAGATGCTGGTTCGGGCGGTGGTCTTCTATTCGTTTCGAGTCGATTTTTTATCAGGCGCTTGGTTGTTGTTTTCGACGCGATCACGGTGAAGCGTGGCGCGCGCAAGAAGCATCAACGTTACGGGCGTTGTGACTGTTACGAGAAGACCAATCAAGATTTCATGGATCGCCAGGCGCGACGAGCCGAGCGAGAAGAAAAGCATAGAGGCGGCCATAATGCCGCCGATCCCCCAGCTCGTCCCCAAAGTCGGCGCATGGATCCGCTCGTAAAAGGACGGCAGGCGGAGGAAACCAATCGCACCGATCAGCGCCAGCCCTGCGCCGACCAGCAGGAAGAAGGCGATGCAGATGGCAGCCCACAGCGGAATGTCGATGGCGGAGTAGATCATTCGATTACCTCGCCGCGCATCAGAAACTTCGCAAGCGCCAACGAGGCGACGAAGCCCAGCATGCCGATGACAAGCGCTGCCTCGAAGTAGATCACGCGGCCGGTGCCGATCCCGAAGGTTACCAACAGCAACATGGCGTTGATGTAAAACGTGTCGAGCCCGATGATCCGGTCCTGGGCGCGTGGGCCCACGAACATGCGCACAGACACGATCGCCATCGCCGCCACCAGCATCAACTGGGCAATCGAGACCGCGCTGAGGATGATGATTGCGCTCATACGAAAATCTCCATCAGCAGTTTTTCATAGCGGTTCTTGATCGTCTCACGCCACACTGCCTCGTTCTGAATGTCGAGGACGTGAAGAAGTACGGTGTTGTCGTTGGAATCATATTCAAGCCAAGCCGATCCGGGTGTGCTCGTCAGGATCACGGCGAGCACGGCAAGTGCAAACTGGCTCCTTATGTCCAGATGGACAGTGATGAAGCCTGGATTGTGGCGCCGCGCACCGCTTCTAAGAATGATGCCGGCGACCGCGATGTTCGACTTCACGATATCGACGAAAACCACCACAAACAGCTTGGGCAAGAGATACCACTTCCCCAGTCGCGGCTTTTCCGGTCGCAAGGAGGCCATCGCCCAGCCGGCAAACACGGCGACCACGGAGCCTAGAATGACATGCCCCAAGGTGAAGCTGTTGAGCAGCAGCCACATCAGAACCAGTGAGAACGTTAGAAACGGATACGGCAGCATCACATGCCCTCCGCGCTATTGGCAGGTGCCGTCTTGTAACCCGGTACGCGCACCGCATCACGGACCGCGTTGATGTAGTTGGACGGCTTGCTGAGCGTGCGAATGGTGGTATCCATGTACTGCATTGCCGGACCGGCCTGGATCGTCAGCGCGAGCGTCAGGCTCAGCAGAAACAGGACCGGGACGATCTCGATGACAAGAACGCGCGGCACCGTCCCCTCGATCGAGCTCCAGAAGGTGCGGATTCCTGCGCGGGTCATCGAAACCAACGCGGCGATACCGGATAGGATCATCAGCACGATCAGCGTCCAGACGGCAGCCGTCGGTGGGACGCCGATCGCACCCGTCCCCATCATCGCCGACAGCATCGCGAACTTGGCAATGAAGCCGGAAAGCGGGGGCAAGCCCGACAGCAGTATGCCACAGGCGGCAAAGCAGATTCCGAGCACGGCCATCGTCCGCGGCATGGTCACGCCCTCTTCCTGGTCCAGAATCTGCTCGTCCGCGTCACCATAGGCTTCCATCGTCACCGCAAGCACGTTGGCGCCGGCATCCTGGCCACGCTCCACGAGCTCGATCAACAGGAAGAACGCGCTGATCGTCAGCGTTGAGCTGACCAGATACAGCAGCGCTCCAGATGAGACGGCACCGTCATTGATCCCGAGCACCATCAGCAAGGTGCCCGACGATACAAGCACCGAAAACCCGGCGACGCGACCGAGCGCCTGCGATGCGAGCACGCCGATGATGCCGAAGATCAACGTCGCCATGCCGCCATAGAGCAACACGACGGCGCCGAAGCCGGCTGATGGACCCTCTGCAAAAAGCAGCATTGTCAGTCTCAGAATGACGTAGATACCGAGCTTGCTCATAATCGCGAAAAGCCCGGCCACCGGCGCGGATGCGGCACTGTAGGCGGTCGGAAGCCAGAAGCAGAGCGGCCACATGCCCGCCTTGATCAAGAACACGACACCCAGAATGCCGGCACCAGCCTCCATGAGCATGCGCCGGTCCGGCTCCATCTCGGGAATGCGTGCGGCAAGGTCGGCCATGTTCAGCGTGCCTGTTGTGCCGTAGATCAAGCTTACGCCTATCAGGAACAGCAGCGCGGCGACCAGATTGACCGCGATATAGTGCAGGCCGGCCTTGACGCGCAAAGGGCCGGTGCCGTGCAAGAGGAGACCATAGGACGCCGCTAGCATGACTTCGAAGAATACGAAGAGGTTGAAAAGGTCACCGGTCAGAAAGGCGCCATTCACGCCCATCAGCAGCAACTGGACCATACTGTGGAAATGCGCGCCGACGGCGTGCCATCGCGCCAGCGAGAAGATCAACGCCGGCACCGCCAGAAGGGCGGTTAGAAGCAACATCAGCGCCGACAAGCCGTCGAGCACCAATGCGATGCCAAACGGCGCGGACCAGTTGCCAACCAGATAGACGCCCTCGAAACCGTTCGGTCCGCTTTCGATCTTGAACAGCACAATGGCAATGGCGGTCAGCGCCAGCGTCGATAGAAGGCTGATCATCGCCTTGATCACGCGACGGCGCTCATCGACGAACAGCAGCACCGCGCTTGCGACGAGCGGGACGAGGATCGGCGCAACGATCAGATGGTGGGACCAGCCATTCATTTCGGCTCGTTCCTTCCATCGACATGGTCGCTGCCGGTGAGGCCTCGCGAGGCAAGGAGAACCACAAGAAACAGGGCTGTGGTTGCAAAACCGATGACGATCGCCGTCAGCACCAGCGCCTGCGGCACCGGGTCGGCCAGATGGGCAGTGCCGTCACCGGTCAGGATCGGCGGCACGTTTGCCTTTACGCCGCCGACGCCGAAGATGAACAGATTGACCGCGTAGGACAGCAGCGAGAGGCCCACGATCACCTGATAGGTTCTCGGACGAAGGATGAGCCAGACGCCGCAACTGGTCATGACGCCGATCGCAATGGCGAGGACAAGCTCCATCACCCCTCCTCCGCTTTGGCTGCTTCGATCGTACGCAGTCGGTTGACACGTAATGACTGGTGCGCGAGGGCGACCAGAATGAGCACTGTCGATCCGACGACCAGCGCGAACACACCGAGGTCGAACAACAAGGCGGTCGCGGCCGGGATCTTGCCGATCAGCGGCAGGTCGATATAGCGCGAATATGACGTCAGGAATGGATAGCCGAGGAACCAGGAGCCGATGCCGGTCGACACTGCCACCAGCAATCCCGCCCCCATCCAGCGAAGCGGCAGGATGCGGATGCGGTCTTCCGCCCAGCGTGTTCCTCCGGCAAGATACTGCAACAGGAACGCGATCGACAACGTCAGGCCTGCGGAGAAGCCACCACCCGGCAGATCGTGGCCACGCATGAACAGGTAGACCGAGAAGGTGATAATGACGGGGAATAGCCACTGCATGATGACCGACGGCACCAGCATATAGTCGCGTACAGTATCGCCCGCCGACCGCTCGGGCCGCTCGTCATCGAAGCGGTTCTGCGCCTGCTGCTGCTCCGGCATGCGCATGCTATCTTCGGCAGGACGGAAGCGGCGCAGCAGGCCGTAGACCGTCAGCGCCACAACGCCGAGAACCGCGATCTCGCCCAGCGTGTCGAACCCGCGGAAATCGACCAGGATCACGTTGACGACATTGGTGCCGCCGCCCTGGGTATAGGCATTGTCGAGGAAATAGTTGGCGATGGTATCAGGCACCGGCATGGTCATGACCGCATAGGCGATGAAAGACATGGCTGTGCCGCAGAGGACGGCGAGCGCGAAGTCCCGGAAGCGTCGGAACCGCGCCCTCAGCGTCATCGAGTCACCCAGCCCCTCCGACCGCTTCGGCAGCCAGCGCAGGCCAAGCAAAATAAGTACCGTCGTGACAATCTCGACCAGCAACTGGGTGATCGCAAGATCTGGCGCCGACAGCCAGACAAAGGTGATGCAAACGACGAGCCCGACGCCGCCGAGCATCACAAGTGCCGCTAGCCGGTGATACTTGGCCGTATAAGCCGTGCCCAGGGCAAGGCAGATCCCTACGGCCCAGATCAGGGCGAAAAAGGGATCGAAGCCGGCATATGCCAGTGCATGGCTTTCGAAACCTCGTGCGTATAGCGGAAGAGCGCCGGCTGCGAAGCCGGCCACCACCAGCCAGCGAAGCTGCGGCTGCAGCTTTCGAGTACCAAGCCGGCGCTCGCCGACACGCGCCCAACGCCAGGACACCTCGACGATGACGCGCTCGAAGATGCGCTGGCCCTTCAACTTGCGAAAGAACGGGGGTCCGTCGTCACAGCGAGCAAAATAGTCCTTGAGCAGGAAATAGATAAGCACCCCCCCGACCAGCGCAGCGGCGCTCATGGCAAGCGGCAGGTTGAAGCCGTGCCAGATCGAGAGACTGTATTCGGGTGCATCTGGGCCGAGCACGCTGACGACGGCTGTGTGCAGAAATGGTCCGATCGACAGAGCCGGAACGATACCGACGACAAGGCAGACGATGACAAGGAACTCGATCGGGAAACGCATCCAGCGCGGCGGCTCATGTGGCGTCTTGATCGGCAGATCCGTCGGCGGCGGACCGAAGAAGACCGTATGGATGAACCGCAACGAATAGGCGACGCTGAACGCTCCGGCAAGCGTTGCGACGTAGGGTAGGATGCGGTCGAGGATGGAGTCCGCGTGGGTTTCGACCGCCTCGGCGAAGAACATCTCCTTGGACAGGAACCCGTTCAAAAGCGGCACGCCGGCCATCGCGGCGCTGGCGACGATTGCCAGCGTCGCGGTGTACGGCATGAAGCGGAAGAGGCCGCTGAGGCGCCGCATGTCGCGGGTACCGGTCTCGTGATCGATGATCCCGGCTGCCATGAAAAGAGAGGCTTTGAACGTCGCATGGTTCAGCATGTGGAAAATCGCCGCCGCGGTGGCCAGCGGACTTCCGAGGCTGAGCAATGTGGTGATCAGCCCGAGATGGCTGATGGTCGAATAGGCAAGCAGCCCCTTGAGGTCCTGTTGAAACATCGCGAAATAGGCGCCGAGCAGGAGCGTGATGATACCCGCCGCGCCGACGATCCAAAACCATTCGTATGTGCCTGATAGCACCGGCCAGAAACGTACCAGCAGGAAGACACCGGCCTTCACCATGGTGGCCGAATGCAGAAATGCCGACACCGGCGTCGGTGCTGCCATGGCATTCGGAAGCCAGAAGTGGAAAGGAAACTGGGCACTTTTCGTCAGTGCGCCGAGTAGGATGAAGACAAGCGCAGGCAGGTAGAGTGAGTGACCGCGAATGACGTCGCCGGACGCCAGAATCTTATCGAGATCATAGCTGCCGACGATGTTACCGAGCAGGATCAGCCCGATCAGCAGGCAGAAGCCGCCGATACCAGTCACCGTCAACGCCATGCGGGCGCCGTCGCGGGCATTCGGGTTGTTGTGCCAATAGCTGATCAGCAGGAACGAGAAGATGCTCGTCAGCTCCCAGAACACCGAGAGCAGGATTACATTGCCCGAGATGACGATGCCGAGCATCGCTCCCATGAAGGCCAGCAGGAACGAGAAGAACCGCGGTACGGGATCCCCTTCCGACATGTAATAGCGAGCGTAAAGCACGACGAGAAAACCGATGGCGGTGATCAGCATGGTGAAGATCCATGCCAACCCGTCCATTCGCAACGTGAAATTCAAGCCGAGTTGCGGAAGCCACTCCGCGGTGAATTTGACGACCCCGCCATTGGTCATAGAGGGATAAAGGCCTGCGGTCAGAAGCAACGAGATGAAGATGACGCCAGCAGCAAGCCCGGCCGGAAGACGCCGCGACGTCGTATTGAGCAGGAAGATCGACGAGAGACTTCCCGCGAACGGCAGCAGCAGCAGAACGACGAGCAAATATGGTCCGGCTGTTATCCCAACGACACTATCCCCCAAGGCTTTTGCTCACCAGCTCAGACACGGGTGTTCGCCGTATCTAGCAATCAAAACATTATTACGATAAATGGTTTATATCAACCAATATGGGTGACTCCCGTCCATGGGTCAAGCAAGTGACGTCACGATTTTAACGCCCGCCATGTGCCGCGCAGCGCGAGGCCTCCTAGACTGGACACAAAGCCAGCTCGCGGAGCGCGCCGGCGTGTCGCGCAGCACGGTCAAAGACTATGAGGGCTGCCGACATGACGCCCACCGGGCGACTGAATCGCAGCTTCGCATAGCGCTCGAGAATGGTGGAGCTGAATTTATCAATCTTGAAGGCGGGAAGATGGGTTTGTACGCACGTTCAAATCTCGTCGAATAGTGGCGGCAAGATTATCGTATCGCGCTTCGATACCGCTCAATGTCGGGCTATGCCGACGCCCTTGGCAACCGGATCGAGACTCTGAGACCGCCTGTCGGCGCTTTCCCGAACGCCAGGCTACCGCCGTAAATCTCAGTCAACTCCTTGGCGATCGAAAGGCCGAAACCGTCGCCGGGAACGGTCTCGTCCAGCCTGACCCCAGGGCGCACGGCGTCGGCAATGCGATCGTCTTTAATTCCAGGGCCGTCGTCATCGACAGTGATCAGCGCCATGGTCTGCTCAGTCGCCGTCATCACGCTCACACTCGCCCGCGCCCATTTGAACGCGTTGTCGATAATGGCGCCGAGGATCTCATCGACGTCTTCAGGCGCGCAGCCGACCGACAGGTCGGCAGTCGGTTGCCGCGATATCGTCAGGGTCCGATCGGCATGAAGTCGTGACATCATGTGGATTATGTCGTCGATATGCGGCTCGATTTGAGCGGTCGCGCCGACGCCTGCATCCGACAGCATCCCCCTCGCCCGCCCAAGATGATGGCGTATTCGCCCTTCCACGCGAGCGACCAAGGCGCGCATTTCACCGGTTCGGTCATTGTCGTCGTTCAGCGCAAGCGTAAGACTTGCGACAGGTGTCTTCAGGCCGTGCGCCAGATTGGCAAAATGCAGCCGCGTATCCGCCAGACGCTTGCGGTTCTGCGATACGAGCCGGTTGATCTCGACAGTCACCGGCTGCAACTCTCCTACCTCCGATGGCGGCAGTTCATAGAGCCGGCCTGACCCGATCATGGGAATTTCCGATGTCAGCCTGCGAAGCGGCCTGAGGCCATACCTGACTTGGTAGAGAATACCCGTGACAAGGATGGCTCCCAACAGAAGCATTGCCGGAACCAGCCACAGAAGCGCGCGGAACGCGGGGCCCGATAAGGCTGTCTGCGGTGCTGTGACGAGGATTTCGACAGCCTTGTCACCCACGAAAGCCTTGGCGACGCGAACATGGAGCGACTGCCCGGTTGCCGATTTTCCCTCGGCGAGCTGTGGACTGCCGGTCAGCGCCCGCCGCCAGTCAAAGGGGACTGGCGGACTTTCAATCGCCGCCGCGTCGAGAGACCTCGACGACAGACGAACGCCGCTGCCCGACACTTGCCAATACCAGCCCGAGCCGATGCGGTCGAATGGGGGAGCATCAAAGCTCCCTGTCAGCTTGATCGTCCCGTCGGATTGAGTGACAAGAGCATCGCGTAGTCCCTCGACCTGCAAGTCGAGGCGTTGGTCAACCTGTTCACGCACGACGCTGGCGACGATCAGCCACAAGATGATCGAAGCCGCCACCAGCGACCCTGTGGCGAAGAGGACGGAAAACCAGATCAGGCGCCCGGAAATTGTCTGCCTGGGAACGAACGGCCGAAGCATCATGGCAGCGCCGTCAGCATGTAGCCGAGACCGCGTGTTGTCTTGATGAAATCTGGGCCGATTTTCCGACGCAGACGACCGATGATCACTTCGATCGAATTGGAGTCGACCTCGGCGTCGCCGTCGTAGACACGCTCGATCAGTTCGCGGCGGTCGACCGTCGTTTCCTTGCGCAGCATGAGGCATGAAAGCACTCGCCATTCGAATGCCGTCAACTTCAGGGGCAGCCCATCCAGTTCGAAGCTGCCGAGCTGGGCGTCGAATGTCAGACCGCCCAACTTAACCACCGATGATGCATGCCCGTTGGCGCGTCGGACCAGCGCCCGCAATCGGAGAATGAGCTCCTCGACCTTGAACGGCTTGGTCAGGAAATCGTCCGCTCCGGCCTTGAAGGCCGCGACCTTATCCGGCCATCCGTCGCGAGCGGTAAGAACCAGAACAGGCGTCGTTCGCTCATGTGCACGCCAGGACTTTAAAACCGTGACGCCGTCGACTTTAGGCAGTCCGAGATCAAGGACGGCCGCGTCGAAGGTTTCGGTCAGGCCGGCGTGCTCCGCGTCCTCGCCGTTTCGGGCGATATCGACAACGAAATTCTCGGCCCGCAGGCTCGCTGCGATCCGCTTGGAGAGATCGGCATCATCCTCGACCAAAAGCACGCGCATGGCTGCCTTCCTGATGGTTGTTTCTTGCACGACGTATCGGGCACTAGCTTAACGGAAACTGAACCGGAAGGTTCAGGCCATGTGCGGTACCGCGGTGCTAAAACTGTTCCATCAAAACAATTATTGGAGCACGACAATGTCAAATGGCACCGAAATCACCGACGAGGACACCAAACATAACCACAGCCACGGACGTCCGGCACGTCGCTCGACCCATTTCGCCGCATTTGGCGTGGCCGCATTTACAGCGCTCGTGATCGGCGCGGGCGGTGGCGCATTCGCTATGAAATACACCCGCCCAAGCATCGAGCTCGCCCCCCTGACGCCGGTTGCCATCTCATCGCTGAAAGATGATCGAAGCACGATCACCGTGAAGGGGAAGGTCGCCGAGATCTTCGGCAACAAGTTCATCGTGCAGGACGAGAGTGGCC
>UCIT01000065.1 GCA_900472625.1 Hyphomicrobiales bacterium
TTTCGATGGTGACGCTGTCGGTGACGCAGGCCCAGCCGATCATCGGCGGGAATGCACCGGCAGCACCTCCAATGACGATGTTCTGCGGTGTCGAGCGCTTCAGCCACATCGTGTAGACGACGGCGTAGAAGAAGATGGTGAAGGCGAGGATCGAGGCTGCGAGCCAATTGACGGCGAGCCCGAGGATCGACACGGAAAAGCAAGAGAGCACGAGGCCGAAGGCCAGCGCCTCGTTCGGCGCAATGCGGCCGGCCGGGATCGGGCGCTTGGCGGTGCGGGTCATGATCGCATCGATGTCTGCGTCATACCACATGTTGAGCGCGCCGGACGCACCCGCGCCGACGGCGATGCAGAGGATGGCGATGATACCAATGACGGGATTGATGTCGCCAGGGGCGACCACGAGGCCGGCAAATGCCGTGAACACCACGAGCGACATGACGCGCGGCTTGAGGAGCTCAAAATAATCGCGTGCGTTGGCCTCCGACATGCGGAATTCGCTGTCGTGTCCAAGGCTGCTGCGATCGTCGATGACTGTCATTACGATTGTCCTGAAAGCTGAAAGGCGACCGCCGCGCTCCTCCGGCGGCGGTCACGATGTCTCGCATCCTTACTTGATGCGCGGGAGCTGTTCCCATTGGTGATAGGGGGGTGGCGAGGAAAGCTGCCATTCGAGGGTCGTAGCACCCTCGCCCCACGGATTGTCTCCGGCGACGCGCTTCTTGGCGAAGGCTTCGAAGACGCCGAAGAGGAAGATCAGAACACCGACCGCCGAGATATACGAGCCGACCGACGACACGTAGTTCCAGCCAGCGAAGGCATCCGGATAGTCGATATAGCGGCGCGGCATGCCGGCGAGACCGAGGAAATGCTGCGGGAAGAACACCAGGTTGACGCCGATGAACATGACCCAGAAGTGCAGCTTGCCGACGAACTCGTTGTACATGTAGCCGGACATCTTCGGGAACCAGTAGTACCAGCCCGCGAAGATGGCGAAGACAGCGCCGAGCGACAGAACGTAGTGGAAGTGGGCCACGACGTAGTAGGTGTCGTGCAGCGAACGGTCGAGGCCGGCGTTTGCCAGCTGGACGCCGGTGACGCCACCGACCGTGAACAGGAAGATGAAGCCGATCGCCCAGACCATCGGCGTCGAGAAGGTGATCGAGCCACCCCACATCGTTGCGATCCAGGAGAAGATCTTCACGCCCGTGGGTACGGCGATGACCATCGTCGCGAAGACGAAATAGCGCTGCGCGTCGAGCGACAGGCCGACCGTGTACATGTGGTGAGCCCAGACGACGAAGCCGACGGCGCCGATCGCGACCATGGCGTATGCCATGCCGAGATAGCCGAAGATCGGCTTCTTCGAGAAGGTCGAGATGATGTGGCTGACGATGCCGAAGCCCGGCAGGATGAGGATGTAGACCTCGGGGTGACCGAAGAACCAGAACAGGTGCTGGTAGAGGATCGGATCGCCGCCGCCTTCAGGCGAGAAGAAGGCCGTGCCGAAGTTGCGGTCGGTCAGCATCATGGTGATGGCGCCGGCGAGAACCGGGAGCGACAGCAGGAGCAGGAAGGCGGTGATCAGCACCGACCAAGCAAACAGCGGCATCTTGTGCAGGGTCATGCCCGGCGCGCGCATGTTGAGGATCGTGGTGATGAAATTGATTGCACCGAGGATCGAGGACGCGCCGGCGATGTGGAGCGCGAAGATCGCCAGATCGACCGCAGGTCCCGGCGTACCAGTGCTCGATAGCGGCGGATACATCGTCCAGCCGCCGCCCGCACCGTAAGCACCAGCCGGGCCTTCGACGAACATCGACATGATCAGCAGCAGGAAGGCCGGGACGATGAGCCAGAAGGAGATGTTGTTCAGGCGCGGGAAAGCCATATCAGGCGCGCCGATCATGATCGGCACCATCCAGTTGGCGAAACCGCCGATCATCGCCGGCATGACCATGAAGAAGATCATGATCAGCGCGTGCGCGGTCGTGAACATGTTGAACATCTGCTTGGCACCGTCGATGGCGGCGTCGCCCTCGTAGCCATAGACCATGGCGGCGAGGCCATGGAAAATCTGGATGCCCGGCTCCTGCAGCTCCATGCGCATGGCAACGGAGAGCGCGCCGCCGATGATGCCGGCGATGATCGCGAAGATCAGGTAGAGCGTGCCGATGTCCTTGTGGTTGGTCGAAAACAGCCAGCGATTGACGAAGCTCGGCTTGTGCGAGTGGTCGTGATGGTGATCGTCATGCGAATGATCATGGGGTTCGTGTGCGCCATGGTCGTGATCATGCGAATGATCGTGGGCGGAAGGTCCAGCCATGTCCCGTTCCTCTTTCCTTATTGAGCGACGTTGTCGGCGACATCGACGGTCTTTGCGGGACCATCGGTTTCAGCCATGAGGTTCTTGTAAGCACCGGGCAGGTCGGAGGCGGCAGACGCCATCCACTGCTTGTACTTGTCCTCGGAAACAACGCGAATTGCGATCGGCATGAACGCGTGGTCCTTGCCGCAGAGCTCGGAACACTGGCCGTAAAACAGGCCCTCACGCTCGGCGCGGAACCATGTTTCGTTGAGACGGCCGGGAACGGCATCGATCTTGACGCCGAAGGACGGCATCGCGAAGGCGTGAATGACATCGGTCGGCGCCGCGGTGACGAGCACGCGAACCGTCTTGTTGACCGGCAGAACCAGCTCGTTATCGACGGCGAGAAGGCGCGGATACCGGGCCTTGTCTTCCTTGCCGGCGGCGGCGCGGTCCTGATCCTTCAGGAGATAGCTGTCGAAAGCCAATGGATTGTCGCCGGAGCCTTCGTACTCGTAGTTCCACTGCCACTGCGTCGCCGTTGCCTTGATCGTCACATCAGGGTTTTCTGGAAGCGTCAGCTGCGCAGTCAAGAGGTTGAACGACGGAACGGCGAGAAACAGAAGCACCAGAACCGGTCCAACCGTCCATGCGATTTCGATCAGCGTGTTGTGGCTGGTCTTTGAGGGCACCGGGTTCGCACTGGCCCGGAAGCGAAGACAGACGATGATAAGAAGAGCGAGCACGAACAGTGTCACAGGAACAATAAACCACAGGGTATACTGCTCGAACCAGTGAATATCGCGCATGATCGGCGTCGCGGCGGGCTGTAAGGTTGCCTGCCACGGCATCGGTTGATCGGCATAACTGCCGGAAGCAAAGAGCAGACAGACCATCGCGGTCATGCCTGCATAGGCCTTCTTAATCACGTTTTCATCTCCCTCGAGCGCTGACCCGCATAAAATGCCACGCGGAATCCTTGCCATCCTCATGCGCTTCAAACCACAGTTTAGCAGTTGCCGCAACAATCCAAAGCGTTTGGCCGTGCGGCATTTTCGCTCCTTTGCGCCGTCCTCCGGGCGCATCGAAACAAACCATGATTTGCGCCATGATACGGGAAATGTCCACGCGGGCCAGCCACCCCGACCAAGAATAATCAAGAAACGTCCCATTTCCGCCGTAGTCCCCGGCTTTTCAGCGGGTGGGGCTTTTCATTTCGGACGCCCCGCCCCAACTTAGCGGCACTGATTCGAACTGCAGAGGTTTTCATGGGTTTCCGTTCCCTAGCGCGGCCATTTGTGCTGTCAGCCTGCGTCGCGGCCGCAGCGATCGCTCCCGCTTTCGCACAGCAGCCGACCCCGGCTCCCGCCCCCGCCGCGCCGGCACAGCCCGCTCCGGGCGCCCCTGCGGCCCAGGCGACGCCCGGACAGACGCAACCCCAGGCACCCGGCACCGTCCGCTCCAACCATGGCGCATGGTCCGTCGTCTGCGACAAGCCGGCCGGCGCTTCCGCCGAGCAGTGCGCGCTGATGCAGAACGTGATCGCCGAGGACCGGCCTGAAGTCGGCCTCTCGGTGGTGGTGCTGAAGACCGCCGACCGCAAGTCGAAGATTCTGCGCGTACTGGCACCGCTGGGCGTGCTGTTGCCGAACGGTCTCGGCCTCAATGTCGACGGCAAGGATATCGGCCGCGCCTATTTCGTGCGCTGCTTCGCCGACGGCTGCTACGCCGAAGTCGTGCTCGAGGACGAACTGCTGAAGACTTTCCGCAGTGGCGCCAGCGCCACCTTCATCGTCTTCCAGACGCCTGAAGAGGGCATCGGCATCCCCGTCGATCTCAAGGGCTTCGCCGAAGGCTACGACGCGCTTCCCTGATCGTCGCGATGATTTCGGCGACGACCCGTCGATTTCCACCCTTGCTCGAACCGTCCCCGGGACCTACATCGGCTGGAAGCCTTTCCTGCCGCAGCGGAGCATAATGACATGAACACCGATCTCCTGACGCTATTCGACGCCGACGAAGCGAAGATGCGCGCGCTCGTCGCCGAAGCGCTCTCCGGCGCCGACGACGGCGAGTTGTTCATCGAACATGCACAGGCCGAATCGCTGATGTTCGACAACGGCCGCCTCAAGGGCGGCAGCTTCAACACCGAGCAGGGTTTTGGCCTGCGCGCGGTGGCGGGCGAAGCGGTGGGCTATGCGCATGCGGGCGATCTTTCGGTTTCGGCGCTGAAGCGCGCGGCGGATGCCGTGACCGCCGTGACGCGCGGCTATACCGGCAGCTATGCCGCCGCGCCGCAAGGCACCAACAAGAAGCTCTACAGCGACGAGAACCCGATCGGCTCGCCGACCTTCGAGGAGAAGGTCAAGGTGCTGCAGGACATCGACGCCTATCTGCGCGGGAAGGACGACAAGGTGCGGCAGGTGACGGCTTCGGTCGCCGCCTCCTGGCAGGTGGTAGACATTCTGCGCGCCGATGGGCATCGCGTCCGTGACATCAGGCCGATGACGCGCATCAATATTTCCGTCATGGTCGGCCAGGGCGAGCGGCAAGAAAGCGGATCCTACGGCAGCGGCGGCCGCATCGGCTTCGGCGACTTCATCGCCGAGGGCAACTGGCAGTACGGCGCCGACGAGGCGCTGCGCCAGGCGCTGGTCAATCTCGAGGCGATCGAGGCCCCTGCCGGCACGATGGACGTGGTGCTCTCCTCCGGCTGGCCGGGCGTGATGCTGCACGAGGCCGTCGGCCACGGGCTGGAAGGCGATTTCAATCGCAAGAAGACATCGGCGTTTGCCGGTCTGCTCGGCCAGATGGTCGCGGCACCCGGCGTCACCGTCGTCGACGACGGCACGATCGACAATCGTCGTGGCTCGATCACCATCGACGACGAAGGAACGCCCTCGGCCTACAACGTGCTGATCGAGGACGGCAAGCTTGTCGGCTACATGCAGGACCGGCAGAACGCCCGGCTAATGGGCATGAAGGCCACCGGCAACGGCCGCCGCCAGGGCTATGCCCACGTTCCGATGCCGCGCATGACCAACACCTACATGCTCGGCGGCGACAAGACGCCCGAGGAGATCATATCGTCGGTCAAGAAGGGCATTTATGCCGTCTCCTTCGGCGGCGGACAGGTGGACATCACCTCGGGCAAGTTCGTGTTCGGCTGCACCGAGGCCTATCTGATCGAGAACGGAAAGATCGGCCCCGCCGTCAAGGGCGCCATGCTGATCGGCAACGGCCCGGATGCGATGAAGCGGATCTCAATGGTCGGTAACGACATGAAGCTCGACACCGGCATCGGCAATTGCGGCAAGGCCGGCCAGTGGGTGCCCGTCGGCGTCGGCCAGCCGCATCTGCGGATGGATCAGGTGACGGTCGGCGGGACGCAGGCGTAAAGCCGAGTGAACTCTATGGCGACGGAAACATTCATCCTGAAATTTCTGTCGCCGGAGACCTCGTGTTCCGCCCATGAACTGCGTTTCTCGGCGGAACCGTCTGCCGTCGCGAACGCTATCAATGCCGAAGAGAGTGATCTGAAACATGGTCGTTTCGATCTGGAGCGGGTAGATCTGCTGGCATTGTCGGAGAGCTTCGGCCTACTGCTGCCAAAAGGCGTGGAACACGTGCGCCTCGAGAGCCCACATTCAATCGACTCGGTGCCCTATCTAGTTCATACCAATTTCGAGCTGCCGCTGATGCTCGACGGCCGAAAACCGCTCGCCTATTTCTGCCTTGAGAGCCACGAATGGCTGAGAGAGGTGCAGTCGCCATTCATCCCCTATGTCGCCTCCGGCCTGATCATCGAGAGGATCATCGAGCGCAGCTTTACCTATCCGACGACGAGCGGCAGAACGCGGACACTACAGATTTTCGACCTGTTCTACGTGCTGCCCGGTGAGGAGTGGAGGATTGAGCCGTTCATGTCGCTGATAGATAGGAAAGTCGGCTGGACGGAAGCGGACGAACGTGAACAAGGCAGATTATTCGGTTACAGCAAGGATGAGTGCGACTGGTGGATCGCCAATCGCTTTCGGTGCCGTGTCGACGCCGGCCTGCCTAAATAGAGCGACACTTCCGTTCTTTTTAATCATCATCCAGCGAAAACAGCCACTTGCGCCTGATCGCCGCCGCGAGATCGAGCTCGTTCCTGTGCGCGAACAGCAGGATGTGGCCGAGCACGTCGGCGGTCTCGTCGGCGAGGTCGCGGGCCATGTCCGCGTCGGAGCGTCCCTTGCGGCGTCCTCGCCCGCTCACGCGATTCCAAGCCTGGGTGAGTTCGCCCATTTCCTCCTGCAACTTCAACAGAAACCAGTCGGCGTCGCGCTCGATACCGTTCTCGCCGGCATAGGCTTGCGACGCATTCTCGAATTTACGAGCAAGATCGTCGAGCATCACGTTCTCCTTTTGTTTATGAAGGAGAACCGTGATTCATCGGCAATGTCCAGCGGGATCAGCCGTGGTCGGGAAGCAGCATGCAGTCGTAGGAGCGCTTCTTCAGCGCGTCGCAGGCCGTGGTCGCTGCATCGCGGCTCTGGAAGCCGGTGAAGCGGGCGCGGTAGACCTTGTTGGAACCCTTGCCGACNNCGACCGCTTCGGTGACAGGGCTCGCCGACTTCAGCGCAACGCCGCCTTCAGACTTCGCCTGGGCGAGGAGCGCGCGGGCGGCCTCGTCGCTTGGAGCCGCCGAGATCTGGATCTGCCAGTCACCGGTCGAGGCGATGGCGCCGAGCGGCTTGACGGATGGCGCCAGCTTGCCGGTCGGCGAAACCTGGGCGATTTCATCCATCGCCGAGGGGCGCTCCATCGGCACGGTGTCGCTCAGGTAACCGAGCGCCTTCGGTGCCAGATCATTGTTGCGGGCAATCTTGTTGCCGCGTGTGGGGGCAACGGGGGCAATATCTTCGACGCGAGGGGCGGTTTCCGGGATCGGCAGATCGGTGGCGTCGGCGGCCGAAGCAACTTCGACCGGCTCGCGGGAATTGACGCTGGCAACCAGACGCGCGCCGCCCCAAGAGGACGCGCGGCCCATCGCCTTGTCGAGCAGGCCAGCCATCTTGTCGTCGCGGCTGCGGGCGGTGCGGCCGCCGAGCACGACACCGACGACACGGCGGTTGCCGTCCCTGACGGCGCTGACGAGGTTGAAGCCCGAGGCGTTGGTGTAGCCGGTCTTGATGCCGTCCATGCCCTGATAGCGGTACATGAGGTTGTTGTGGCCACGAATCTGGCGGCCGCGGAAATTGAAGCTGGCGGTGGAGAACAGGCGATATTCGCGCGGATAGTTCTTCATGAGCGCGACGGCGAGCGTCGACATGTCGCGCGCTGTGGTGATCTGGCGACCATCCGGCAGGCCGGAGGCATTGACGAAGGTGGTGCGGCTCATGCCAAGCTGGCGCGCCTTCTGCGTCATCATGCTGGCGAAATTGCTTTCCGAACCGCCGAGCTTCTCGCCCATGGCGGCGGCGGCGTCGTTGGCAGATTTGGTGATCATGCCGAGGATCGCTTCGCGAACGGTGATCGACGTGCCGGCGCGGGCGCCGAGCTTGGTCGGCGGACGCGAGGCGGCCCACTTCGACATGACGATCGGAGTGTCCCAATTGATCTTGCCGCGGTTCAGTGCCTCGAATGCCATGTAGATGGTCATCATCTTGGTCAGCGACGCGGGATGATTGAGGACGTCGGCATTTTCGGACGAGAGAACCTTGCCGGTTCTGGCATCGAGAATGAGCGAGGCGCTGCCAGCCATAGCCGACAACGGCGCCGCAACGACCAATGTCGCGGTGATAATCGCGGCCAACAGCTTTCTCATGCACTTCCCCTCGATGAACGGACGACCATCGTCACCCGGAATTTGTCCCGTTCCGCTACAGAAGGACACAATGTGGCGCGACTTTGCGGCAACGCATACCATTTTTGTCAAATTTTACCCTTCATGGTGAAAAAACCGTAAAGCCCGTGTGAGAATCTTTGGCATTCAGCAAGACTTAACCCCGGCCTTGGTAGTTTCGGCCTGTTGAGAAACCGCAGACGGAGCGGACATGACGAGCGCCAAAATGCTGGCCAAGCGGATCGCCATTACCGCCGGACTAGAGGTCGCCAACCTTCTGCGGGCTACGGGACTGATGCGCGGCGCGCGTGGACGCGGCGCAATCTTCACCCTGCACCACGTTCGCCCGCACGAGGCCTCGGCGTTTTCGCCGAATGCGCATCTGGAGATCACGCCGGAATTTCTCGACGCGGTGCTGACGCAGTTGAAAAGCGACGGCTACCGCTTCGTTTCTCTTGCCGAGGTCCCTGCCCTGCTGGCGGAACCGGCGGCAAAGCAGCCCTTCGCCGCCTTCACGCTCGATGACGGCTATCGCAACAATCTCGTCTACGCCATGCCGGTCTTCGACCGCCACGAGGCGCCATTCACGATCTTCGTGGCCAAGGGGCTGGTGGAGCGCACCCACACGATCTGGTGGGAGACGCTGGCGACGCTGCTGCGCAAAGAGGACAGGCTGACCTTCGATTTCGGCGACGGCATCGAGGNNGATCAGCGTTGCCACGCCGGCCGAGAAGCACCGAGCGTTCGCCCGGTTCGCCGCCCATATCCACAGCAAGGACGAGACGGCGGCCGTGCTCGAGATCGACGCACTGGCGCGGGCGCATGGGATTGATCCGGTCGAGATCGTCGAAGACCTCGTCATGGGTGCACCCGAGCTCAATCTGCTGGATGCCAGCCCTCTGGCCGCCCTTGGCGCCCATACGGTCAGCCACCGCGCCGTCGCACGGCTGTCCGACGCGGAGGTTCGCGACGAGATGTCCGTCTCGTCCGACTATGTCGAGGCGATCAGCGGCCGGCGGCCCCGGACATTTGCCTATCCCTACGGCACACGCGAGGCGGTGACGCAACAGCAGGCGGCGATCGCCCGTGACTTCGGCTTCGCCATCGCGGTGACGACGCAGCCCGGTGTCGTCGGGGAACGGGCACTTGATAACGCCACCTATCTGCCGCGACTGTCGATCAACGGCCTCTATCAGAAAACGCGTTACGTCTCCGGCCTCGCCTCGGGCATTCCGCTGAAGCTGATGGGAAACCGGGGTTGAGACGAAGCCGTAGAGCGGCTGATCAAGTACTATTCACATTGTTTTGAAGGCGCCGCCCATCCGGCGGCGCATCACGGCTGCTGTTTTAACCCTGCCTTGAGCCGGCGCAATCGTTCAAGGGTACATCCGCACCTTGTCCCAGCCGCCTTCAGGCGTTGATCGCCGGAACTCGATGCGGTCGTGAAGACGGAACTTCTGGTCCTTCCAGAATTCGATCGATGTCGGGCGGATGCGGAAACCGGACCAGTGGGCCGGGCGCGGGATTTCGCCGATGGCATAGCGGGCCGTGTATTCGGCAACCGCCTTTTCGAGCGCGAAGCGGCTTTCCAGTGGGCGGGATTGCTTGGATGCCCAGGCGCCGATGCGGCTGCCGCGGGCGCGCGTCTTGTAATAGGCGTCGGCTTCCTCATCGCTGACGACTTCAACCGGGCCGCGCAATCTCACCTGCCGGCGCAGCGTCTTCCAGTGGAAGCACATGGCGGCTTTCTTCTGCCCGAGAACTTCCCGGCCTTTCTGACTTTCAAAATTCGTGTAGAAGACAAAGCCGTCTTGATCGAATCCCTTAAGGAGAACCATGCGGACATTGGGAAGGCCGTCTTCATCGACCGTCGCAAGCGCTACCGCGTTCGGGTCATTGATCTCGGAGGCCTCGGCTTCCTTCAGCCAATCCGCAAAAAGCTGGAACGGCTCGTTTTGCTCGGTGAAGTCACTGGTTGTTAACTCATGTTCCGACATATTAGCTCAAATGCCCCGGGTTTATTCGATAATTGCCCAGCCTAAAGCTACTGGACAGGACGCAGGGTGGAAGTCATAGCAAAGTCAGATCGTCATACAAAGGGTCAGTTGCGCCAGTGCGCGGCCTTATGCATTGTCGGCCTGGCCGTGCTTACCCTCTCCGGCTGCGTCGCCGGCGGGCTCGACATGTTCTCAAGCGCCAAGGTCGACCGTTCGGTCGCCACCGGCACCGTGCCGCAACCGGCGCCGACAAGCGATTCCATCTCGGACGAAATGACCGTCGGCAATGCGGTGACCTCGGCTGACATCAATGGGCTGGAAGGCCGGCCGCTTCCCTGGGCCAACGCCTCCACCGGCAGCGCGGGCGTCATCGACACCATCGTCGAGAACAACGACACCGGCCAGGTCTGCCGCCAGTTCAAGACGACACGCCATTCCTATGTCGGCATCGCCAAATTTTACGGCAAGACCTGCCTCGTCGGCGGCGGCAACTGGCAGCTTCTGAGCTTTCAGCCCGAAAGCTGAGACTTGCCATTGGTCAAGCCTTAACGGCTGATCCCGCTTTCCCTCAATATTTAGCAAAACGATAACCATTCCGCGTGAAACCGTGGCGTGTTCCCCTGCAGGATAAGGACTGATTAGCAACTTTCCCGGACTGTGGTTTCCCATATGTGCGCTGATTTTTCTTCTCGCGAAGCGAACTTCAACGCACCAAATGAGTTGTATGGGGGCGTCGGAGTGCCGGACAATAAAAGGCACTCCGCATTTGGACACCGGCGGTTTGGAACATGCGCGATCCTTATAAGATCTTAGGCGTCAAGCGCGACGCAGGGCAGGACGAAATCAAGGCGGCTTGGCGCAACATGGCCAAGGTCGTGCATCCCGATCACAACCAGGGCGACCCGCTGGCCGGCGCACGCTTTGCTGAGATCGGCCGCGCCTACGATACGCTGAAGGATCCGAAGAAGCGCAGTCTTTTCGACAACGCGGCGCGTATGGCCGAAACCAAGCAGAACGAAAACACCATCATGCAGCAGCGCCAGGCGGCGCGCGAAGCGGCGATCAAGGCCAAGCAGGCGCAAGAAAATGCCGAGCGCGTGATGGAAGAGCTCGCCCGCGCAGCAGCCCAGAAGGCCGCCGCTGAAGCCGCCAGGCAGCCGCAACAACAGCAGCAGCAACAGGCCGGCGCCGCCGAGCCTGCCGAAGAGATGATAGAACGGATCTTTGGCGCACAGGCCCGAACCGCCAGTGGCGGCGGCGGTCGCTCACAAGGGTTTTCAGCCGGTGCCGCAAGGCGTCCGCAAGCGGAGAGCGCGGGCGCCGACAAGAGTGGCGACACCGCCAAGGCTGCCGAGGCTGATCGGACAGGCGATGGCGAACAGACGGCCGAAGAAGCAGCCGCAGCGACGAGCGCGGTTCTGCAGCCGCTCAGCCTGCTGACGTCGCTGGTACGACGTTTCACCGGCACCGCACCGGCGCCGGAAAAGGCGCCGGACCAGCTGGCGATCGCCACCGTGACGATCGACGATATTCTGAAGGGCAGCTGGGTGAACGTCGACCTCGGTGACGGTCGCGAGGCTGGCTTTGCGCTGACGCCCGGAACGACCGAAGGCCATTGCGTCCGGCTAAAGGGCCAGGGACACAAACTCACCGGCATGCAGCGCGGCGACGCAGTCATCAACATCCACATTGCGCCGCACGAGGATTTCACCGTCGATGGCTTCGATCTTCATACGGTGTTGCCGGTGACGATCGAAAACGCGGTGCTGGGCACCGACGCGCGCATCGACGGTCCGAATGGACCGCTGACAGTGACCGTGCCCGCTTGGTCCGGATCCGACAAATCGATCCGCTTCGCGGGCCAGGGTTTGCCCAACGGCGAGGGTGGAAAGGGCGACCTGGTGGTCGAACTGCGCATTATTCTGTGGGAAAAGCCGGACGATAAGGTCACGGATTTGATGCGGATTATGAAGAACGGGCTGTTTTTGTGAGATTTCCACGACAATAGCACCCTTTGTTACGTTCCCTAACAGTTGATGATTGCTGGCAATCTTGAACCGGCTGTCCGGCTATGCCATAGGCAGGACCGATCAATTTCCTTAGGGGGCGAAACATGGCTCAGGCACAAGGCCTCATGTCAGGCAAGCGCGGCGTCATTATGGGCGTTGCCAACAATCGTTCGATTGCGTGGGGCATTGCCAAAGCTATTCATGCACAGGGCGGCGAGATCGCCTTTACTTATCAGGGCGATGCGCTGAAGAAGCGGGTCGAGCCGCTGGCGGCCGAACTCGGCGGCATTCTTGCCGGACACTGTGATGTCAGCGATGAAGCATCGATCGACGAGGTTTTCGACAATATCGAGAAGACCTGGGGCAAGATCGACTTCATCGTGCATGCGATCGGCTTTTCCGACAAGGACGAGCTCACCGGCCGTTACGTCGACACCTCGGCGGACAACTTCGCCAAGACGATGC
>UCIT01000093.1 GCA_900472625.1 Hyphomicrobiales bacterium
AACCTCCCGCACACTACCCGGACAGCAGCCTTTTCTGACGGATGAGCAAAATACCGCCGAGCAACGCGAAACCTGTCCGGCTCGACGGCAGAGAGTGCTGACCGGGAACGTTTTGGAGAGCCCGTCTTTTTTGACTATGAGCGGAAATTCTTATCAAATCGTTGTGCAGATGCTCAGGCATGTCGGAGGCGGTAAGCCACTTACTGCACGTGGGGATTGCCGTCGCTACCCAAGCGAAACGGCGCAATGGCGGATCTTTCTGGGGCTAAAAGCTTGTGCTTCTCCGCAAATGCCGAGAACAGACCGCGCGCCGTCTCTGCTTCGATTTCTCCACGCAGCGCCGCCTGGCAGGCTTTCAGAACAACCGAATGTGCCGCGTCTCTGAACGACACCGGCCATTCGACAAGATGTCGGTAGGCATCTATCACGCTGCGGATTTCGGCGGGGAATCCCAAGCCGACGAGAATTGTGACAGGTTTTCTAAACATATCGGGTTTCATTGCTCTCTCCTTCCCAACCCAAAATGTTGACGGGCGCCACCCCCATGGCGCCCTGACTCAGCGCAGGAACTTGAAGATCAAGCCGCCTTTTGCGCTTCGATCTGCGCCGGAGCAACCGATGTCAGTGTAGACGTGCTCTGGATCGAGATCTTTCTGGGCTTTAATGCCTCGGGGATCTCACGAACAAGCTCGATCGACAGAAGACCGTTGTTCAACTCCGCTCCGTTGACCCGGACATGGTCGGCAAGCTCGAACTGGTGTTCGAACGTACGTCCGGCGATGCCGCGATGCAGGTAGCCCTCATTGGCGGCCTCTTGCTTCTTACCGGTCACCGTCAGCAGATTGGACTGGAAGGTAATGTCGAGGTCGTCTTGGGCGAAGCCCGCGACCGCGATCGAGATACGGTAGGTGTCGTCATCTGTTTTGACGATGTCATAAGGCGGCCAGTCGTTGGTTGACCGGGCGCGCTGGGCGTTTTCGAGAAGATTGAAGATCCGGTCGAAGCCAACGCTCGAGCGGTAGAGGGGTGCGTAGTCGTAAGATGTTGCCATAGCCATATCCTCCTTGAAGCAACATGGGTAGGGGATTGCCAAAAGCGGCGATCCCGGCGAAGCCAGCCCTTGTCTCAGCGGCTGGCGGCAAACGATTTGGTTTTGACAATTTTCTGATTCAAGGTCCGCTGCCAAAAAATTATTCGAGCCAATTTGCTCCATAGTCAATGGACTGACCGACTGAGAACACGATGCGGGTACGCCGCCTTGAACTGCGAGATCATCGCGCAGGCTTGCTGCAATACGCGTTCGGTCGTTTCGGGATTATCGCGCGCAAGTTCGTCGGCGTTCGTGCGGATCGCTTGCGCCATATTCGCCGACATCACAGCAAAACGCCCCTCACCGTAGATAAGTGCATCTTGCGAGGCGGTGTCAAGCCAACGAGCAAAGTCGGTGATGATTTCCTCCCTCTCCGGGATACTGGCATCTTTGATGACTCTAATGTTTTCTTCCATGTGGTCTCACTCCATACAGACGTGGAAAGCGACCGGGTTGATCAAGCCCCGATCGCCGGGTGAGCTAGGAAGCGAAAAAGTCAGTTTCAAGCCTTACTGCAGCTTGATTTCGCCATCGACCCGTCGCCATTCGTTGGGCCCGATCAGGCGCTGATGGCTGTAACGAACCGAGTGCAGTGGTCCGTGGAGTGATGCCTGCCAGAAATGCAGGAACTTGTGCATTTCGGGGAAATCGGGCGCGAGATCGTAATGCTGCCAAACATAGGTTTGTAGCACAGATTCAAAGTCTGGGATGCGATAGAGGATGTGGACAGTCGTCAGTCCGTAGCCATTGAGCTGTCGCTCCAGGTCAGATGAGAATTGCATACTTCATCTCCGTTTCGTGACAAGCCGAAGGTGACCCAAATTCCAATCAGCTTCAAGGCGATTCCTTATTATTCGTTCGAATTACCAAGTGATTGCAGCATGTTAGCAGCCGCTGTGACTGAGTGCTAATTTTTTTAGGGCACCCTCTTGAAATCGAAAAATACCGAAAATAGATTTTGCCCGCAAACGCTCGAGTGAGGTTTGCACCCGTCCGGATTGGTCACCCGGTCCGGCAGGGGATTTTTGCGTCATCTTTTTTGTCCAATGGAGGAAAACATGTCGTTCCGACCACTTCACGATCGCATTCTCGTCCGCCGGGTCGAATCCCAGGAAAAGACCAAGGGCGGCATCATTATTCCGGATACCGCCAAGGAAAAGCCTTCTGAGGGCGAGGTCGTCGCCGTCGGTCCTGGCGCGCGCAACGAAGCCGGTCAGGTCCAGGCGCTCGACGTCAAGGCGGGCGATCGCATCCTGTTTGGCAAATGGTCAGGCACCGAAATCAAGATCAACGGCGAAGACCTGTTGATCATGAAGGAAAGCGACGTCCTGGGCATTATCGAAACCCAGGCCGAGCAGAAGCAGGCTGCGTAATCACGCACTGCCGCCCATCAGTCAAAAGCTGCCTATTGAAGGAGTGAACAAATGGCTGCGAAAGAAGTCAAATTCAACACCGATGCGCGCGAACGCATGCTGCGTGGTGTCGACGTGCTCGCCAATGCGGTAAAGGTGACGCTTGGTCCGAAGGGCCGCAACGTCGTCATCGACAAGTCGTTCGGCGCGCCGCGCATCACCAAAGACGGCGTTTCGGTCGCCAAGGAGATCGAACTGGAAGACAAGTTCGAAAACATGGGCGCGCAGATGCTGCGCGAAGTGGCATCGAAGACCAATGATCTCGCCGGCGACGGCACCACCACCGCAACTGTCCTCGCCCAGGCAATCGTCAAGGAAGGCGCCAAGGCGGTTGCGTCTGGCATGAACCCGATGGACCTGAAGCGCGGCATCGATATTGCCGTGGATGCAGTCGTCAAGGAACTGAAGGCGAACGCCCGCAAGATCACCAGCAATTCGGAGATCGCCCAGGTCGGAACGATCTCGGCCAATGGAGACGAGGAGATCGGCAAGTATCTGGCCGAAGCGATGGAAAAGGTCGGCAACGAAGGCGTGATCACCGTCGAAGAAGCCAAGACCGCCGAGACCGAGCTGGAAGTCGTCGAAGGCATGCAGTTCGACCGCGGTTATCTGTCGCCCTACTTCGTGACCAATCAGGACAAGATGCGGGTCGAACTCGAAGAGCCTTATGTCCTCATCCATGAGAAGAAGCTCTCCAACCTTCAGTCTTTGCTGCCGGTGCTGGAAGCCGTGGTGAAGTCGGGCAAGCCTCTGTTGATCATTGCTGAAGACGTTGAAGGTGAGGCCCTTGCAACACTCGTCGTCAACAAGCTGCGTGGCGGCTTGAAAATTGCTGCCGTGAAGGCCCCGGGCTTCGGCGATCGTCGCAAGGCAATGCTCGAAGACATCGCCATCCTGACGGGTGGAACTGTCATCTCCGAAGACGTCGGCATCAAGCTGGAGAACGTCACGCTGAACATGCTCGGCCGCGCCAAGAAGGTGGCGATCGAGAAGGAGAACACGACGATCATCGACGGCGCGGGTTCCAAGGCCGAGATTGACGGACGTGTGGCCCAGATCCGCGCGCAAATCGAGGAAACCGCCTCCGATTATGACCGCGAGAAGCTGCAGGAACGCCTTGCCAAACTCGCGGGCGGTGTCGCCGTCATCCGCGTCGGCGGCTCCACCGAAGTCGAGGTGAAAGAGAAGAAGGACCGCGTCGATGACGCCCTTCACGCAACGCGCGCAGCCGTCGAAGAGGGCATTCTGCCGGGCGGTGGTGTTGCGTTGTTGCGCGCCGTCAAGGCGTTGGACGGTCTCCCGACTGCAAATGACGATCAGCGGGTCGGCATCGAAATCGTCCGCCGGGCGATCGAGGCACCTGTGCGTCAGATCGCTGAGAATGCCGGCGCAGAAGGTTCGATCATCGTCGGCAAGCTTCGCGAAAAGACCGATCTGTCGTTCGGATGGAACGCGCAGACCGGCGAGTACGGCGATCTCTACGCACAGGGCGTCATCGACCCGGCCAAGGTGGTTCGCACCGCCCTGCAGGATGCGGCATCTGTTGCCGGCCTCCTGGTCACCACGGAAGCCATGATCGCCGAGAAGCCCAGGAAGGACGCCGCCCCCGCCCTTCCTGCCAGCGCCGGGATGGACTTCTAATTGATCATATGGGCTCGCCTCACCGCCAGAGGCGAGCCTTTCTTGAGGAAAACTATGAGCTTGCCGTCGAAAGAAGATGCGCGCCTGTGCGCAAGCGTGATCAGGGAGATCGTCGAACAGCGACAGCTGAGGGGCAATCACCAAGCGATTGCGACGCTGACCATGACGGTCGCGAAGCTATTTAACAAGGGCCTTCGCGACCGGCAGTTTCTTTTAGCTGAAGCACACCGTGCTGCTGATACGGAACTCTCTGGCGATGGGACCGATCCCGCCGTAAAGCCGTAGGACTCCCTCAGGGCAGGCTTGCGGCTTCAACACCTCCAGCGTGTCATTGATGTTTTGAGAAACCCAAATATAAGGGGAAGGCATCTCTCAACGACGATGGTGCGCGCGCTCCGACCCGGATCACGCTAACAGTTTTGAAAGATGAGTTATGCCGAAACGAAAAGCGCCAGCGGTTGTCAGCACAGGCATCATCGGGTTGAACGAAATCCTGCGTGGTGGTCTCCCAGCGTCCAATCTCTATATGCTGCAAGGCGCACCGGGCTCCGGAAAGACGACAGCAGCGCTGCAGTTCCTTCGCGCCGGGTGGAAGCGGGAGAGAGTTGCATCTACGTGACACTGTCGCAGACAGCGGCAGAGCTCGAAGCCATTGCTGTTTCACACGGCTGGACACTCGATGGCATTCGGGTCGAAGAACTGTCGACATCCGGCTCGGTCAGCGAAGCTGATGACCAGAGCATATTTTTGACCGCAGACCTCAGGCTCGACGAGACGCGAAAGGCGATCGAGGCAGCGATCGAAGAACACACGCCGCGGCGCCTTGTTTACGACCCCCTCCTCGAAATCCGCCTGATCACCGGTGACTCCCCAAGGTTTCGTCGCGAACTGATCGGTTTCAAGTCCTTTCTTGCCAAGCGCAACGTCGTCGCACTTTTTCTTGACACCCAGACCCCTGGCTATCACCGCAGTGGCGAAGAAGTTGAGGGATTGGCTCATGGGGTCATCCGTTTCGACAAGTCACTGGAGGAGTACGGCGCCGTGCGACGTCGCGTCGAAGTTTCCAAGATGCGCGGCGTCCCCGTTGCCGATGGTTATCACGACATGGCAATCCGGGAGACATTGCCGAACCTGGCGGATCATATTCGTACGAGAGACGTTGTCATGCTCTTGGACCATTTATCTGCCTGTAAATCATGAGGGAGCGTTGGGGATGGGCGGCAACGGTACGACGGTCCTGGTCGTGGAGGACGAGGCTCTCGTTCGGATGGATATTGCGCTATCTCTTGAGGACGAAGGTTTCTAGTGCTGGAAGCATCGAACGCCGACGACGCCATCAGCCTGCTCGACGCACATCCGGAGGTTCGTCTGATGTTCACCGATATCGATATGCCTGGCAGCATGGATGGCCTGAAACTTGCGGCCGCGGTTCGAGATCGATGGCCACCAGTCAAGATCATCGTGACATCGGGTCATCGCCACATGAGCGATGATACCCTTCCGATCGTCGGCCGCTTTTTCAGTAAGCACTATGACCCGTCACGCGTGCTTCACGCGATACGCGAAATGATCTAATACGATGACGTCCTACGCTGAGCCAGACCGTCAAGCCGAGGATGCTCGAAACTCCGCAATTGCAACCGCCCACCATGATGCCCGATGCGATCATTACCTTGAAGGCAAGCAAGACAAGACTTAGTGGGCTTTGGTCGCCCACGGCCGATCGTTTGAGGGCTCGTCGATCTGATGATCTGGGATCTCGTCCATCGTATCACGAAGCTGGGCAGATTCTTTCTCGATCATGTAGATCACCGCAGATCTCTCGGCACCTTTAGCGACGAGCTCATCGATCAACGCGTGCAGCCTCGGTTTGACCTCTTTCAAAATATTTTGGTTGTCACTCATCAACTCCTCCCAGTTGCTCTGTGTTGACCGACGCCCCTCCTTGGGTCTTAGCCAAACCGCTTCCCCGCATTCGCGTCATCCGCCAAAACCAGACTTGCGGGCGGCGAGCCACTCTCGTCGCCTCCGACAATTGCGGAAATGTAAGTCAGGGCATTTTTCATTCCGTTCATGGTATAGGGCTTTTCGATTGCACCGAGTGCGCCGGCAAACCCTTCCGGGATCTTCTTGATATTGCCGCTCACGAAGACATAGGGGATGCCCGCAGCTGCTAGTTCGCGACCCACGTCGATCCCGGTCGGGCCATCCATGAGATGGATATCGACGAATGCGAAATCCGGCTTCGACGCGTTAATCTGCTCGAGCGCCTGGCTGCTGCTCATGGCTAGGCCTGTGACCTGATGGCCCGCCATCTCCACCTCAGCCTCGAGCTCCATGGCGAGCAGCATTTCGTCTTCGACGATCATAACTTTCAATGTGTATTCTCCTGATGGTCGCCGACAAGCAGCACCACATCGACAACCGTCTTTCGGCCATCCTGTGTACGTTCGATTTCAGCGCCGAGCTGCAGAGCAGACGCCTCGATCAACATGCGTCCAAGCTCGGTGCTTTCAATATCCGGCTCAACTGGTTCGGATGTGTCCTCGACACGGATCAGAAAATGACCGTTGAGGCGTTTGACCACCACGTGGATGTCGCCGCCGCCGTCCATGAGGCCGCGTCGAACTGCATCGCCGACCAACTCATTGACGATCAGCGACAAAGGCGTGGCTTTGACAGCGGGGACGAGCAGCGGCGAAAGATCCAAAGACAGACGGATGTCGTTGCGGCCAGTGGCATTGACGAGGTCTGTCACCAATTCCTTTGTGAACTCTGAGATATCAAACTTCGACACGTCGTCGAGCGTGAACAGCTTTCGCTGAACCGTGCTGAGGGCCTCGATTCGGTTGAGGACCGACATGAGTGTCTGCCTTTGCCGATAATCGGCGGTGATGCGTGCCTGCATTTTTACGATGGAAGCCATCGTCAGCAGGTTGTTTTTCACCCGATGGTCCACCTCGTGGACCAGCAGCGTGCGCGCCTCCAGTGCCGCCTTAAGGGTGGCGGTGTTTTTTGCCACCTCCGCCTCCGCCTCATGGCGCGCAGCCGCGAGATCTGCCTCCCGGCTCTTGACCGTCGTGAAATCGAGCTGGGACGCAAAGAAATAGATAATTGTCCCTGCCTCGTCCCGGACGGGGCTGATGAATACCGCATTCCAAAATGTAGTGCCGTCTTTTCGGTAATTAAGAATATCGACAGCAACATCGTGGCCGGCCGCGATGCCTTCCCGGATCTTCGCGATCGTTGCATTGTCAGTCTCTGGACCCTGCAGGAAACGGCAATTGCGCCCGATTATCTCGTCGTCTCTGTAGCCCGTGAGCCTTCGGAAGGCTTCGTTGCAGAAGATGATCGGATTGTCGGACTGGTTCGGATCGGTGACGATCATTGGCATCCGGGTCGCCTTGAACGCGGCCGCAAATGGATCCTCGCTTACATGTCCGGCGACGAGACGGTCACCGGCGTTGCGGGCATCGGTCCGATATTGATCCTTTTCTTGCATGGGGGTCCTAATCGTATTGTCCGCAACAAATGCCGCGGCTGGGGAATTGGTTCCGGTTTTTGTCAGGGCAAAGACGTTATCGTCGCCTCGATCTCGCAAATCACACCGGACGGATCATAGGCGATTGTCGATTTGCCGTTCAGCTCCGCGGCCAACAAGCGTTCGACGAGGCGGGACCCGAAGCCCTTGCGGGTCGGGGGGAGAACCTCCGGTCCGTCCATCTCCCTCCAAACGAGGCGAAGATCTCCGGTCTCTTTAGCGAAGCTCCAGCTGATGGCAATTCTGCCTGTCGCATTGGAGAGTGCACCATATTTGGCAGCATTTGTGCCGAGTTCATGGAGAGCAAGCGAGAGTGACGCAACGATTTTTTGCGGCAGCAAGACCGGATCGCCAGAAACATCAAACCGCTCTGAAGGATATGGAGCGATAGCCTGCTCTACCACAGCCTTGAGATCGGCACTCTGCCAATGCCCCTCGGCAAGAAGGTCGTGGGCATGCGCCATGGCCGAAAGGCGAGCCTCGAAAGCGGTCACCGCACCGCTGGCCTCAGCATCTTTTGCCAGGGTCTGACGGGCAATCGCCATGACCGTAGCAAAGACATTCTTCACCCGGTGGTGCAACTCGCCGATCAGCACCGCCTGAAGCCGATCCGCTTCCTTCTTCGCAGAAATATCGTGAGCGATCTTGGATGCGCCGATAATCCGGCCGGCACTGTCGTAGATTGGCGAGACGCTGAGGAGAACATCGACGAGATGGCCATCTTTGTGACGGCGTCTGGTTTCGTAAGGCTCCACCGTCGATCCGGCCCTGACACGGTTCAACAGCGTCGGCTCCTCGTCGATCCGATCAGCAGGCACAAGGACCAGTACAGACTGACCGATGATCTCGTCCGCCTTGTAACCGTAGAGCCTCTCCGCCGAGGCGTTCCAGGACGTGATAGTCATATCGAGATCGATGCCTAGGATGGCATCATTGGAAGATGCGATTATGGACGCCAGCTGGCGCTCGACCTCCTGCCCTTTTTTGCGTTCGCTTATATCGATCGAGACGACCGCAACCTGGCGAATCCTGCCGCTATCGTCTCGAAGCGGTGAGACGGTGTTGTTCACCCAGACGAGACTGCCATCTTTTCGGACGTAGCGCTTTTCGAGATCGAAGCTCTCTCCGGTCTGTGCAAGCCGCTGATACAATCGGGTTTGCTCGGGCATATCGGCGGCATAGGTGATGTCGCGGATGTTCTTGCCGAGCAGCTCCTGTTCGTCGTAGCCAACAATCTCGCAAAATCGCTTGTTGACGTGCAGGATCTCACCATTGAGGCTCCCTTGGCCAATCCCGGCCGCCGACTGCGATATTATCGCCCGCAGCCGTTCTTCGCTTGCCTGGAGCGCCCGATGGGTGCGGACGCGATCTGTTGTCTCGTTGACAATGCAGAAGACGCCGCAAACCGTCCCGTTTTCATCGCGGATCGGGGAATAAGAAATATCAAAATAGACAGTTTCCGGGTAGCCGTGCCGCTCGATATAAAATGGGCGGTCCTTGGCGGCGACCGTCTCGCCTTTGTCCAGGACTTGACGCAGGAGTGGTTCGAGATCGTCCCATAGCTCGCTCCAGTTCTCTCGTGCCGGGCGACCAAAAGCCTTCGGGTGCCGTTGTCCGATCGACGGTGCATAGGGTGCGTTGTACAGGGCGACGAAGTCCGACCCCCAGAACAAAACGATCTGCGCCATGGAAGGCAGCATAATGTCGACAGCGGATCTCAGGCAGGCAGGCCAAACCGAAGGCGGGCCAAGCATGGACTGGTCCCAGTCTCCCCGCTCAAGCATTCGGGAAATTTCGTCCTGCCCTGAGAAAGTTGTCCCTGTTTCGTTTTGCATCGGCGCCCACTCCAAATCGTTGCGACGTCGCAAACGTTTGCCCCAGTGCTAATGTATAGTGTGAGATGGTTGCAGCAAGATCTTTTCCCAACGATTTCAGTTTCAGATCAAACAGACCTCCACGAATTTGTCGCTCACCAGAGCATCAGACTTGACCCCTCCCGGCTGATTTCCCATATGGGCGCCGCGAGAAGGGTAAGGCATATGTGCGCATTTTTAGAAACGTCATTTGGTCCGAACGAATTCTCGGTTGTCGACCAATCATTCAACGACTGGCTGGAAGCTCACCATGTGACCAAGAACAGCGCAGAGGCTGAGCTCGCCGCGGCGATCATTATAGACCTTTATCGTGAGGGACATAAAACCAGGCAGGAATTGGACACTGCCATGTCGCTGCATCGCGCTCTTGAAGGGAATCGACCTCACGGCCACCATGCCTCAGATGGTCAACAGGTGAATCCACGATAATTTCGTGGAGATCCGACACTTACCGCCAAGGGCCGAATATCCCGGCTAATTGCGATCAGAGCTGCATCGCCAGTCAGTCCCGAAATTCAAATCTGCCAGCATTTGGAAGCTGTTGCACCAGCGCACTTCGAGATCGTTGCAACATCCGGTATCCTGCGGTTTGACCGTTTGGTACTCGGCTTGGACGCCTCGACCATCACGACGATGCGGTCGGCGCGATGTGTCAGGGCATAGGCAATCAGGAATGGATCGCGGCCGACCCCGATAATCTCGGCGTCGTTGAAGCATCCTGATCCAGTTTGAGGGCGTCATAATTGTCCCCAGAGATCGTTCGGAGAATTCTTCCCGACGTGCTGCGAGTTTTGCCGCTCTTACAACGATCTCTATGCGATAGAGCATTTCATCGAGGTGATGCGGGAGAGCGCCTAGCGCTTTGCGTCGAGTGATAAGTTGAGGCCGACTTTAACCCTATCCATTGCAACAAAACTCCGGAAACGCTTGACGTTGTTGTTCCCAAAGAAGAGCCGACGGGTCATGGCTTCATAGTCCGCCATCGTGCGGACAACGACGAGAAGGATGAAGTCCACTTCCCCGGTCACATAGTAGCACTGCTGGACCTCAGGCGCCTCGGCGAAGGATTTCTTCGTGGCGTCGTGGGTCGCTCCGAACTCGCTTTGCATCTCCACCTCTACGAACACAATGATCTCCTGCCGCACATGAGTCGGCTCAATGATCGCTACGTTCGCGGCGATTGTACCCTCCTCCATACGCTTGATCCGCCTCTGGACGGCAGGCGCTGATAGGCCGATCGACCCGGCGATCGAGCGTTGCGGCGTCTTGTTGTCCTTCTGCCAGCGCATTGGAACTTCGAGAACGTGCATCTCGGAATTCAGGCCGCGTTCAACTGGTGGAACTATCATCTCTATGAGTTCCGCATCGGTGGTTTGCGATACGGGGAAGTCGAGATCCTGACGGAGGATGCCACAGATGACGATCCCCGCGTCTTCGATCAGAGGGAAGTTCGCTTGCTGGACTTCGAGCACGGTGCTGTTTTCAGCTACCACTATGATTTCGGGGATGGCTGGCGGCATAGTGTCGTGGTGGAGGAGTTCTTGACGCTTGCAGCTACACCCAACCACGGGACCTGCGTCACCGGCAAAAGAGCGCGGCCACCCGAAGATGTTGGTGGCGTGTCGGGTTATGAGTGGTTCCTGGAGATCGTTGCCAACCGGGAAGATCCCGAATATTCCGATAACATTCGGTGGTGCGGTGGGCATTTTGATTCGGAATGGTTCGACCTTTCAATCGCGGACAAGGATCTCCGCAATGCCCTGCGCTCCAATGTCAAGCGGCGCCTGTATCAACCGAAGTCAAAAGCCGTGTCAAAGAAATGATATGGCGAGGGCCTATGTGAGCGCCTTGATGAGAGCTGAACTTTTGACGCCGCTAGAATCGCCGCGTCTTCCGTTACTTAGGGTGTCGAAACTGCGTGGCGGGCGCCTCGGCTCATGTTCGGAGGCCAACACGATAGGAACAGATCATAATCATTCCCTGCGTTTAAATGTCGGCCATGGTGAGACCAAGAAGTGAAAGTCTCGCAGGAGACAAAAACCGGAGCGCAAATTTCGTTCAGGAAATCAGCCGGCGGCGTATGGCCTCTGCGATTGCTTGCGTTCTGTTTGATGCACCAAGCTTCTTCACCGCCGACTTGATGTAACTGTTGACGGTGTCAACCTGGTAGCCAGTTGCCTTGCCTATCCCTTCACTCGTCAGGCCAAGGCTCGCCTGAGAAAGACACGCCATCTCGCCTTTTGACAAACGTAGATGCTGCGCGGCGAACCGTTCCATCAGGGGCTTGGTTACGGCGGTGTGGATGGGTTCTGCAATGAGCGTGAGAAAGGTAAGCTCACTTTCGGTGAATGGCGATGTCCGCGCGAAGCCGACGGCGCCGTAAACCGTATCCTCGCGCAATATAGGTACCATGGTCCTGTTGTGGACCCCGAATGTGCGCTGCAAATACAGTAAACGCTGTGGGACATCCGCATCCTGGTAGACTTCGCTTTCGACCATTACCGTTTTGGACGCCTTTGTCGCTATAATAAACGGATCGACCGTGGACAGCTTGTCTTCCATGTAGGCTTCCACAAACCCTGGAGGTAGATCTGTATCGATCGAAAAACCGTCGCCAAACCGATAGTGGTCGACGTCCAGCCCGGAGATGGAGATGTAATCGAATGGTACGCCTTGCCGGAATCGATCGATGAGTTCGTTTTTACCAAAGTACCGGTGTTTCGGTACAGATCGAAGGTCAACGTAAGGATCCAACGCATCGGGTGCCAGGACGGACAAAGCGCTAACGGGCATCTTCGCCTCAATTGTGGAATAACGTATCCCACTTATGCGGGTGAATGGTTAACGGTGTATTAACATCCGGCCTGAGCAACGCAAAAGCGTGTTCTTCGGATCGCGGCCACAGCTTGATCCTTGTATCTGCCGTTCCTGACTCGGTTATCAGGTACCGGGCTCTGCCTGCTCGATGAGACATGCTCCATGGCAAACGCGATTTAACGTCATGCAGCACACCGCGTAAGCGCACAGCGCGACCAGAGCGAATGAAGCGCACCAACTAGGCGCTCTATATCGGCATCGGTGTGCA
>UCIT01000096.1:0-907 GCA_900472625.1 Hyphomicrobiales bacterium
CCTCGCTCTCGTCGAGGAAGATCGATTCTACCAGCTCGAACGAGATTTCGCCCGGCCTGATCTGCAGGTTGCTCAGCGATTCCGCCAGCGTGTCGTCGTGCAGGCGCCGCGCGGATACGTTGACCGAAACCTTCGGAACGCTGACGCCGAGTGCCGCCCAGCGCATCTTGTCCTTCAGCGCCGTCTCCAGCACGATCCGGTCCAGCATCTGCACGACGTTGATCTCTTCGGCAATCTTCAGGAACTTGTCTGGTGTCAGCAGCCCGCGCGACGGATGCTGCCAGCGCACAAGTGCCTCCACCCCGGTGAGCTGCATCGTGCGCGCGCTGAACTGCGGCTGATACCAGGCGGTGAACTGGCCGTTCTCGAGGCCCGTGAGGATTTCGTCCGCCAGCCGCTTGTTGTTGATGATGTCGGCCTGCAGGTTCTGATTGAAGAACTGGTAGCGGTTGCGGCCCTGGCTTTTTGCGCGATAGAGGGCGATATCGGCGTTGATGAGCACTTTTCGGGCATCGACGCGCAGGCCGCTTGCAAGCGCAATGCCGATCGAGACGCCACACCGGCAGGAAAAACCCTGGAAATCGATGGGCTGGCGCATCTCTTCCACGATCCGTCCGGCCAGCGCCGACATCTCTGCATCGTTGGCGTGCAACGCCAGGATCACGAACTCGTCGCCGCCGATGCGCGCAACGATATCGCCGAGCCGGATACTGCGTGACAGGACCTCGGAGGCGTGCACGAGCATGGCGTCGCCCGCCGCATGGCCCAGCGTGTCGTTGATTTCCTTGAAACGATCGAGATCGATATGAAGGATGGCGAACTTCTGCCGTGTCTCTCGCCCGTCCTGCGTCAGCCGCTCCAGCGCAAAGTCGAGCTTGCGACGGTTGGCAAGCCCGGTCAGCGGGTC
>UCIT01000096.1:935-4265 GCA_900472625.1 Hyphomicrobiales bacterium
GTTCTTGCCGATCGCCTCGTCCTTGGCAGCCTTCAACTGCGCCGTCATCAGCGCGTCTTCGGTAATGTCGAAGGCCACGCCGATGACCTTCAGCTGGCCACTCGACGTTTCATGAACCTTGCCCGTCGAGCGGACGTAACGCATGCTGCCGTCTTCCGTCGGCACCCGGCAGACCACCGTATGGGTGTCGCCGACGGTTTTGAAATGCCGCGCGCTTTCTATGGCCTGCGCTCGGTCCTCTTCGTAGATGCGCGACAGCCATGTTGCCTCATCCATGAAGCCAGGCTTCGGTTCCAGACCATAGAGCTCATGCATGCGGTCGTCCCAGTAGGAGCCGCCTTCGTCGCTGAGAGAGGCCTCCCAGATGCCGCACTGGTAGGAATCGAGCGCCAGATCGAGCTTGCCCGACAGTTCCACCAGTTCGGCCTCGCGGTGCGAGAGTTCGTCGAGCGCAAGTTCCAGCTCGGCGTTCTTGATGTCGCTCAGGTCCTTGGCCTTGCGCAGCGTTTCGGCGGCAACGGCATCGGCTGTGACATCCCAGACGATGCCGATCGTCTTGCTGGTCCCGCCGCCATCGCTGTAGACCGAGCCCACCGACCGCAGGTGCCGGATGTTGCCGTCGGCAAGCTCGACACGGTATTGCGTGGTATAGGTCGAACCCGATTTGCCTTCGTTGCGCAGATGGACCTTGGCGACGCGTCGGTCCTCGGCTGCGATGCTGTCCAGCCAGTCTTCCAGCGCGTAGCTGCCCTCGACAGCCGGCCGGCCATGCAGGGCCGCGGCGCGTTCGTCCCAGAATAGGCTGCGGCCTGAATCCTTGAGTTCCCAGATGCCGATATTCGACGATTCCAGCGCCAGATCGAGCCGCTGCGACAGTTCCAGCAGCGTTTCCTCACGCTTTTCCAGCTGATTGATATTCCTCGTTCGCTCGCCCAGCAGAAGGCCGGCGAAGAACACGGGGATGATCGTCAGGCAGGCGGCGGCGAGAATGATCAGGCGCAGCATGTGCTGGTTTTCGGGAGCGGCATCCCAGCCGCTTTTCGGCGCGGCGGCGATTTCCCAGCGTCCCCCGGCAAAAGTGATGTTGCGCGTCATCGGCCTCTGCTGAAGCACCTCAGGCGAGCCGAAGAATGGTGCCTGCGCGCCGCCCGTCAAGCCGAGGTCGCGGAGCGCGATCGAGAGATGGTCGAGATGCGGATACTTTTCCTGGTTCTCGCTGTCACGTGCCGGTTCCAGGCCAGTGCTCTGGTAAAACATCTCGGCATCGATGACCACTTCGACAGCGCCCCACATGCGCCGCAGTCCCTTGTCCTTGACGTAGACGGGAAAGAAGATAGCGAACGTGTCCTTGCCGTTGGCCGAACGGATCGGGCCGTAGAAGCGCGCCTGCTGGTTGCCCGTGGTGCGAGAGACGGATTGGCGGTCGCTCATGAACTCGCGGACGTCCTGGCCGATCCGCTGTTGGCCTTCCGTAGGCGGAAACACCGAGCGGACGATGAAGTCTGGGGCTACCGCGATGTGCACGAAATGCGGGTTCTGGATCAGCAGCCAGGTGATCTGGCGCTCCATCTCCTCTTCATCGACGTTGGTGCTGATTGCCACCATGTTGGAGAGGTCGCGGACAATGGTAATGTCCATGTTGATCTGGGCGTTCACCCGTGTGCGGATCAGGCTGATTTCGTTTTCCGTGCGGATCGTCAGTTCACGCAGGTTCGCGGCCGTATTGGCGCGATCCAGGCTGAAGCCGACGATGATGACGACCACGGCGACGAGGCAGGATACCAGAAACGCGATAGGGGTGTTTCTGGGGGCCTTCCGCGATGCTTGTCTGTCTGTCTGGCGGAATAGCAAACCCCGTCTCCCCCGTTTCCACACACTGTAAGTAGAGGGGGTTAATTTACGATTTCTTACAGGTGGTATTTTAGCCGGAACTTAAGTTATGCGTGACTTAACGGAATCTATTGATTGTCGTTAAAATGCGCTTCATCAATTGGGCGGGAATGGTCACGGTTCAGGGCAAATTTCGCCATATTCGGAGGGCTATCTGTGCGCAATTGGATGTTTGAATCGCGTTTTCGAAGGAATGCCCGTATGCGCTTCGTAGTTGCTACACTTCTGGCCACAGCAAGTTTCCTGGCGCCGATCAGCGGCTTTGCTGAAAGCGCCGATGTCGAGGCGACGATAAAGACCATCGACATGAGCAATCTCAGCCTGACGCTTGATGACGGCAAGACCTATCAGGCATCCGAGGAATTCAACTTCGAAGGGCTGAAGGCTGGCGTGAAGGTCATCGTCTTCTACACAGAAGTCGATGGCAAGCGCGTCATCAACGATCTCGATATCGTACAGTAATTCCGGCCGGCAGCGCAGGGGTCTGTCAGGCCCCGCTCAGATCCAGGCGATCTGTTTCGAATCCCTGACGATTTTCAGAATACGATCCTGCGGGATCTCGCCTTCCGCCGCTTCGTCCTTCGGGACATTGGCAATCGTGCGGAACAGGCTGCGGATGACACCGCCATGGGTCACGCAGACCGTCGGTCGTTCCACCGCATTCAGCCAGGATGCCACCCGCCACGACATGATCTCGTAGCTTTCCGCATCCGGACCCGGTGGAATGAAATCCCACTTGTTGAGATTGCGTTCGACGATACGGTCCTTGGCGGTCGCCTTCAGTTCCTTGATCGTATGCCCTTCCCAGTCACCGAAGGAGACTTCGACCAAGCGCTCGTCGGTGCCGTAATCCTTGGGCGGAAGGTTCATCGCCTCGCGGGCGATTTCCATCGTCGCGCGCGTGCGCCCCAGAGGACTGGCGATGAAATCGAAGGGGATATTCTCGACCTTGAGGATTTCCGCGAGATTGATGCCGTTCTGGCGCGCCTGTTCGCGGCCGATGGCATTGAGCGGAATGTCTTTTTGCCCTTGAAGGCGACGCTCGGCGTTCCAGTCGGTCTGACCGTGGCGGATGACGTAGATAAGCAATGAACGGCTCCGTATTGCGCACGGCCCCTGAATCGCTTGCGCGAAGCGAAGGGGCCGCGAGCACGACGCATAAAAGACTGCGGTTAGTCTTTTATGACGGAAATATCAGGTGCGTCCACCGCCTTCATGCCGATGACGTGGTAGCCGCTGTCCGCATGGTGCACTTCGCCGGTCACCGAGCGCGATAGATCCGACAGCATGTAGAGGCCGACATCGCCGACTTCCTCGATGGTAACGGTGCGGCGCAGCGGCGCGTTGTACTCGTTCCACTTGAGGATATAGCGGAAGTCGCCGATACCGGAGGCTGCAAGCGTCTTGATCGGGCCGGCCGAGATCGCGTTGACGCGGATG